>NZ_CP029425.2:4964576-6172768 GCF_002278135.3 Bradyrhizobium ottawaense
TGGGTCTCGACGAAGGAGAGATCGGACAGCGTCACCCCGGCCTTCTCCAGCGCGCGCTGCCAGGCAACGGTGCAGCCCTCGAACTGGAGGATGTCGCGTTTGGACATCGGCAGGAAGTCCTGGGCGTGCGCGGTGGCGCGGAAGCCGATCGACTTGGTCATGCCCTTGGCGGTCTCGGCGTCAGCCAGCACCAGCGCGGCGGCGCCGTCGGAGACCAGCGAGCAATCGGTGCGCTTCAGGGGGCCGGCGACGTAGGGGTTCTTCTCGCTCTCGGCGCGGCAGAAGTCGAAACCGAAATCCTTGCGCATCTGGGCGAAGGGATTGGCGACGCCGTTCTTGTGGTTCTTGGCCGCGATCAGCGCCAGGGCGTCGGACTGGTCGCCGTATTTCTGGAAATAGGAGCTGGCGATCTTGCCGAACACGCCGGCGAAGCCGCCGACGGTGTCGCCGTCCTCGGGCAGGTAGGACGCCTTCAGCAGGTTCTTGCCGATCTCGGCGCCCGGGGTGCGGGTCATCTGCTCGACACCGACGACCAGGACGATCTTGGCCGCGCCTGCGGCGATCGCGCGCAGGCCCTGGTGCACGGCGGCAGAACCGGTGGCGCAGGCGTTCTCGACCCGGGTGGCCGGCTTGAAGCGCAGCTTCGGGTCGGCCTGGAGCACCAGCGAGGCGGTAAAATCCTGCGCCGAGAAGCCGGCGTTGAAATGGCCGAGCACGATCTCGTCGACATCGCCGGCCGAAATGCCGGCATCGGCCATCGCCTCATTGGCGACGCGGGTGACGAGGCTTTCGACGGTCTCTGTGTCGAACTTGCCGAACGGCGTATGCGCCCATCCGACGATGCTGGCGGTCATGGTCATGTCTCCCTGGGGTCTCTCTTCCTGAGCTAAGTCTTAGCGCAGGGATGGCAAGACTTCACGCGGGTTTCAGGGCCTTGAGGGTGCGCTGGCAGATGGCAGTTATGCCGGCCCAGTTCCCGGCCTTGATCTCGGCCGTCGGGCACAGCCAGGAACCGCCGACCGCGACTACATTGGGCTCGGCGAGCCAGCTCGCCGCATTGGCCTCACCGATGCCACCGGTCGGGCAGAACCGCACGTTCGGGAACGGGCCGCCGAGCGAACGCAGGCCCTTGATGCCGCCGGCCTGCTCCGCCGGGAAGAATTTTGCGACGTCGAGGCCGTGCGACAGCGCCAGCATCAGCTCGGACGCCGTGGCGATGCCCGGCGCGAACGGCAGGGAGCTGTGGGCGGCGGCCTTGAGGAGATCGGGGGTCAGGCCCGGGCTGATGCCGAAGGCGACGCCGAGCTTCTCGACACGGGTGAAGTCGGCCGGATTCAGGATCGTGCCGATGCCGACGACCGCCTCCGGGACTTCGGCCATCATCGCCCTCGCCGCCTCGATCGCAACCGAGGTGCGCATGGTCACCTCCAGTGTGCGGACGCCGCCGGCAACCAGCGCGCGCGCCAGCGGCACGGCATCCTGGATCCGCTCGATGGTGAGGACGGGAATGACGGTCGCCGCCTTGAACAGCGCGGCGAGGTGGTTCTGTTGGGCAGTCGTGGTCATAGGGTCTCGATCTTTACTTGGTCGCCTGGCGGGAGGTCGCCGGCCGGTGCCGTTTCTTCGGCGGCATGGCATAGGCCGGAATAATGGCGCCGGAATAGCAGATCACGAGGCTGGCGAGGCGATGCCCGGCCTGGGCGGCCTCGACCGGATCGGAACCGGCGAGCCGGGCCGCGATATAGGCCGCGGCAAAGCTGTCTCCGGCCGCCGTGGTGTCGACGACGGGCTTGGTCATCGGTTCGGCCCGGACCTCATGGGTAGCCCCGGGGAAACGCAGCAGGCTGACGGGCTCGGCGAGCCGGAACACCAGCTCGGGCGTCGGGATGCGTGCCATCAGCTGATCGTTGCTCTCGCCAGGATAGAGCGCGAGCAGGTCCTCGGTCGAGGTCAGCACGATATCGGCGGCGGCGAAAGCAGCCGCAAACACCTCGCGCGCGACGTCGCGGTCCGGCCAACCCCGCGCGCGAAAATTGGTGTCGAACACAAAGCGGGTGCCGAGCAGGCGCGCGCGCTTGATCGCCGCGAACAGCCGCTCGCGCCCGGGCGCATCGTAGATCGAGAGCGTGATCGCGGAGAGATAGACGATGTCGTAGCTCATCAGCGAGTTGAGCAGCTCATCGGTCTCCGGCATGTTCATCAGCTGGCGCGCCGCCGCGCTGTCGCGCCAGTGGAAGAACTGGCGCTCGCCCTTCGCATCCAGCTGGATCATGTAGAGGCCGGGTAGCTTGCCGGCCAGCCGCACGACACGCCTTGTGCCGACGCCCTCCGCATTCCAGGCCGCGATCATCTCTTCGCTGAGGCCGTCATCGCCGAGCGCGGTGAGATAATCGACCTTGACCTCGAGCCGCGCCAGATAGACCGCGGTGTTGAGGGTGTCACCGCCGAAGCCGCGCGAATACAGCCCGCCGCCCTGCCCTTGCCCGGCAGACGCGCCTCCTTGCGCCTGCCTGAGCTCGACCATGCATTCGCCGATGCAAGCAACGCTCGCCATCACCAGGGCTCGCTCAGTCAGAGATCATGCGACGAAGTTGCCGCCGAGCTCGTCTTCGATGTGAATGCGGATGATGTCGTCGAAGGTCTTCTCGGCGGTGGTGAAGCCGAGCTCGAGCGACCGCTTTGCATTGAAATTGCGCGGCCAGCCGCCGACGATGCCGACGATGAAGGGATCAGGTTCGTGCTTGATGCGCGCCGCGACTTTTTCGCCGGCAACCCGCTTCAAGGCGGCGATCTGCTCGCCGACCGTTGCCGAAAGGCCTGGCATGGTCAGATTGCGGCGCGGGCCGACGGTGGCGAGATCCATGGTGCCGGCATGGAGCAGGAAGCCGACCGCGGAGCGCGGCGTCGCGTGCCAGTGGCGAACGTCCTCGGACACCGGCAGCACCGCTTCCTTGCCGGCCAGCGGCTCGCGCAGGATGTTGGAGAAGAAGCCCGATGCCGCCTTGTTGGGCAGGCCCGGCCGGATGCAGATGGTCGGCAGACGGATACCGATGCCGTCGAGGAAACCACGCCGCGAATAGTCGGCCAGCAACAGCTCGCCGATCGCCTTCTGGGTGCCGTAGCTGAGCAGCGGGGTGTGGAAGAACTCGTCGCCGATCGCATCGGGGAACGGCGCGCCGAACACCGCGATCGAGGACGTGAACACCACGCGAGGCTTGTAGCCGCCGCCGACCAGCCTGACAGCATCGAGCAGCATCCGCGTGCCGTCGAGATTGATGCGGTAACCCTTGTCGAAGTCGAGCTCGGCTTCGCCGGAGACGATCGCGGCGAGATGGAAGATCACGTCCGGGCGGCCGGCGATGAGCTTCTCGGCCGCGCCTGGGACTGCGAAATCGCCCGACACGGTCTCGACCGGGAAACCGGCCTTTTCCGGCCTCTTCGGTTCGACCACGTCATGCATGGTCAGCTTGGTGATGTCGCTCTTGCCGAGCCGGCCGTCACGCAACAGCCGTTCGCACAATTTGCGGCCGACCATGCCGGCGGCGCCGAGAACCAGAATGTGCAAGAGCTTAACTCCTTCTTATTGGCCGGAGCGCGCAGCCTCCGGCGCGCTCCCGTGGCAGACCCCGCGATTATTCCTTCACGGCGCCGGTCATCGCGGACACATAATGCTCCACGAAGAAGGCGTAAAGGATGACGAGCGGCAGCGAGCCGGCCAGGGCTCCGGCCATCAGCGAACCCCAGCGGTAGATGTCACCGTCCACGAACTCGTTGACGATCGCGACCGGCACCGTCTTGTTGCTGGTCGACTGCAGGAAGGTCAACGCGTAGATGAACTCGTTCCAGCACAGCGTGAAGCAGAAGATGAAGGCCGAGATCAGCCCGGGGATTGCGAGCGGCAGAACGATCTTGATCAGGATCTGCCAGCGGCTCGCCCCGTCGATCAGCGCGCATTCCTCGAGCTCGAACGGGATGGTCTTGAAATAGCCCATCAAGAGCCAGGTCGAGAACGGGATCAGGATGGTCGGATAGGTCAAGATCAACGCCAGCGGCGAGTCGAACAGCCCGTACTGGAACACGACGGTGGCGAGCGGGATGAACAGGATCGATGGCGGCACCAGATAAGCGAGGAAGATCAGCCCGCCGACGAGATTGGCGCCCTTGTAGCGCAAGCGCACGATGGCGTAGGCAGCTAACACCGACGCGATGATCGAAAGCACCGTCGCGCAGACGGCCACGTACATCGTGTTCCAGAGCCAGTACGGGTAGTAGCTCTCGAACAGCAGCTTGTGGAAATGCTTGAAGGTCGGATTCCAGGTCCAGAACGGGTTGTACCTGTCGAGATCGAGCAATTGCTCGTCCGGCTTCACCGAGGTCAGCGCCATCCAGTAGAACGGGAACAGCAGAACGATGACGATGATCGCGAGCGGCAGGTACAGCGTCACCATCCGGCGCGGCACCGACTGCAGATAGCTCATGCCCTCGCTGTGATCGTCCTTCGCCACCGTCGGAGAGGATCCCGATAGCACGGCCTTGAGATCAACGGACCTGGTGGGCAGATCAGTCATTGTTCTCTCCCTGCTGCCATTTCCTGCGCTGGAGGCCGAACCACGACACCATGATTGCGGCGAGCAGGAACGGGATCATGGCGCTCGAGATCGCGGCACCCTCGCCCAGTTGCCCGGCGATGATCGCGCGCTGGTAGGACAGCGTCGCCATCAAATGGGTGGCGTTGACGGGGCCGCCGCGGGTCATCGCCCAGATCAGCTGGAAGTCGGTGAAGGTGAACAGCACCGAGAAGGTCATCACGACGGCGATGATCGGCGTCAGCAGCGGATAGGTGATGAAGCGGAAATTCTGCCAGCGCGTGGCGCCGTCGAGCGTTGCGGCTTCATAGAGCGAGGGCGACACCGTCTGCAGGCCCGCCAGCAGCGTGATGGCCACGAACGGCACGCCGCGCCAGATATTGGCGAAGATCACGCAAATGCGCGCCCAGGTCGTGTCGCCGAGGAAGTTGATGTTTTGGTCGATCAGGCCGAGATGCCTCAGCGACCAGGAGATGATGGAGAATTGCGAATCGAAGATCCACCAGAACGCCAGTGCCGAGAGCACCGTCGGCACGATGAAGGGGATCAGGACCATCGCGCGCAACATCGCCTTGAACGGCATGTTCTCGTTCAGCAGCAGCGCGAGATAAAGCCCGATCGCGAATTTGAGGGCGCTGGCGACGAAGGTGTAGAGCAGCGTGTTGAACACCGACAGCCAGAAGATGGAGTCGTCCCACAACCACTCATAGTTCTCGGTAGCGACAAAGTGCCCGACCCTGCCGATGCGGGTGTCGGTGAAGGACAGCCAGATGCCGAGCCCCAGCGGATAGGCCAGGAAGAAGATCAGGAAGGCCATGGCCGGCACCATGAACCAGAAGCCAAGCCAGTTGCGATTGTGTTTGAGCTGGGTCCAGGCGCCGTCCTCTCTCATCTGAGGCTTGGCCCGGGGAATTGCGACATCAGCCATGCCCGATATCCCTGATCGAAATGTTGACGAGCGGGCGGCCGAATGGCCGCCCGCCCCGTGACCCTCAGCGATAGATGCGCTTCAGCTGGCGCTCGGCTTCCGCCATCGCGCCCTTCGCATCCTTGGTGCCGGTGCAGTAGTTGGCGAACATGTCGACGACGATGAAGTCGGCGATTGCGGTTGCCGCCTTTTCGCCGACGGTGCCGATACCGGCCGCCGGGAGAGTGCGCTTGGACGCCTGCGAGAACACGGCATTCTTGGGATCCGCCGTCCAGATCGGCGCCGATTCATAGCCGTTCAAGGTCTGCGTCAGATAGCCCTGCGCGCCGTCCAGCCACTTCTCGTAGTTCTCCTTCTCCAGCATGAAGGCGACGAAAGCCTTCGCCGCGTTCGGATATTTGGTGAAGTTGAAGGCGAGGATCGGCAGCGCAAGCTGCAGCTCGGTCGGCTTGCCGACCGGTCCGACCGGCCAGAGCGCGTGATAGGTGTCCTCGGCGAGCTCCTTCTTGCTCGCATCGGTCTTGGCGGCGACGTAGATCGAGATGCCGTTCGCCGTGCAATAGAGCTCGCCGGCGAGGAACGCCTTGTTGTTGGACGAATCGTTCCAGGACGCGGTGCCCGGGATGAAGGCATCGTACAGCGACTTGCAATATTCAAGCGCCTTCGCGGTCTCCGGCGAATTGATGATGATCTTGTCGCTCTGGTCGACCGTGTAGGCGCCGTGGCCCCACAGCACCCAGTGCAGCCACGAATTGCCGTCGCCCGAGGCGTGCCCGAGCGCGAAGCCGGCCGGCGTGTTGTTCGCCTTCAGCGCCTTGCACATCTCGAGGAAGCCGGGGAAGTCCTTCGGGAATTCCTTGAACCCCGCCTTGTCGAGCGCCGACTTGCGGTACGTCATGTAACCGCCGTTGGTCGCGACGGGAATACCGAGCCAGTCGTTGCCTTGCTTGCAGGTCTTGGCGGCCGCATCGGTCCAGCCGCCGTACTTCTTGCCGAGATAATCGGCGACGTCGTTCATCTTCAGCACTTTGGTGGGGAACAGCTGCGGCAACGTGTGCAGGCCCCAGGCGAGATCGAGCCCGGAGCCGGTATTGGCCGCAACAGAGGCCTTCGGCTGCACGTCCTCGAAGGATTCGCTGAACACGTTCATCTCGGTGCCGGTGGCAGCCTTGAACGCCGCGACCATTGCGTTGAACGCGTCGTCCTCAGCCGGCACGAAGCGCTTCCATCGCATCACGGTCAGCTTGGCACCGGGCTCCGCCTTCCAGGGCGCGCTCTGCGCCCAGGCCTTGGCGAAATCGAACAGTGCCGGCCCGGTGAGCATGCCGGTCGCAGCCAGTGCCGTTCCGCCTTGAAGCAGAGTCCGGCGGGTAAAGTCTTGCATGTCGTCCTCCCTGTGATGCTTTTTTATTGTCTTAACTTGAACTTACGCTACGCGTTCAGGCGCTTTCCCGTCGCCTCGTCGAACAGATGCACCAGCGACGGATCGGGCTTCAGCCGGATCTTGTCGCCCGGGTTGAACTGATGGCGTTCGCGGAAGACCGCGACGACCTGCTCGCCGCCGATCTTGGCGAACACCTGCGTCTCCGAGCCGGTCGGCTCGACCACGATGATCTCGGCTTCGGCGCCGTCGTCGGCAATGGTGAAATGCTCGGGCCGCACGCCATAGACCGCGGGACGGCCGTCGGACGCCGCGGGAGCGGTCTTGAGCGGCAGCTTGACGCCGTTCGGTCCCTCGAAGGTCGCAACGCCGTTGACGCGCACATGCCCCTTCAGGAAGTTCATCGCGGGCGAGCCGATGAAGCCGGCGACGAACTGGTTATCGGGCTTGTCATAGAGCTCGAGCGGCGTGCCCATCTGCTCGACGATGCCGTCATGCATGACGACGATCTTGTCGGCCATGGTCATGGCTTCGATCTGGTCGTGGGTGACGTAGACGGTCGTCGTCTTCAGCCGCTGATGCAGCTCCTTGATCTCGGTGCGCATGGCGACGCGCAGCTTGGCGTCGAGGTTGGACAAGGGTTCGTCGAACAGGAAGACCTGCGGGTCGCGCACGATGGCGCGGCCCATCGCGACGCGTTGGCGCTGGCCGCCGGAGAGCTGGCGCGGATAGCGATCGAGCAGCGGCGACAGCGCGAGGATCTCGGCGGCGCGCTTGACGCGCTTGTTGATCTCGTCGGCGCCCGCATTCCGCAGCTTCAGCGAGAAGCCCATGTTGTCGGCGACCGTCATGTGCGGATAGAGCGCGTAGTTCTGGAATACCATCGCAATGTCCCGCTCCTTGGGCTGGACATTGTTGACGACGCGGTCGCCGATCGAGATCGTGCCGGAGGTGATGTTCTCGAGACCGGCGAGCATGCGCAGAAGCGTCGACTTGCCGCAGCCGGAAGGGCCGACCAGAACGACGAACTGGCCGTCCTCGATCGGTACAGTCACGCCGTGCAGGACTTCAAAATTGCCGAACGATTTCCGCACGTCGCGGATTTGCACAGACGACATCTAGCTCCCTCCTCGAAAGTCCACGGCGCCTCTAGCGCCGCGACCGTCTTGTTTTTTCAGACTTCACCGAACTCGGCCCGATCTTAGCGGGCAACATTGTCGGCAGTTTGTGCGGTTTTGGCAATTTGTCTTTGGTTAGTCGTTGCTGGTAGCGCTGTCAACGTTCCTTTGTTTGCGGGACTGACTGTGTTAAGAGCAGCAAATGGGTCGAAAACGCACCAAGTCAGGCAAGATCCGGCTGGCGGAAGTCGCCGAGCTTGCCGGCGTCAGCCCGATTACGGCGTCCCGCTTCTTCCGCAATCCGGAGGCCCTGTCGATCGGCAAGCGGACGCGGGTCGAGAGCGCCGCCAAGGAGCTCGGCTATGTGCCGAACCTTGCGGCCCGCGCGCTGGCCTCGCAACGCACCGAGGTCATCGGTGTCTTGATCCCGTCCCTCACCAACAACGTGTTCTCGGACGTGCTGCGCGGCATCTACGACGCGTCCGAAGGTAGCCGTTACTCGATCCAGTTGTCCAACACGCGCTACAGCATTCTCCAGGAAGAAAAGCTGCTGCGACTGTTTCTCGCGCAGAAGCCGGCCGGGCTGATCGTCACCGGCATCGACCAGACCACGGAATCGCGTGCCATGCTGGAGGCCGCGGATTGCCCGATCGTGCAGATCATGGAGATCGGCCCCGATCCGGTCGACATGATGATCGGCTTTTCGCACTATGATGCAGCCCGCGCAGCGGTTGGGCACCTGTTCGAGCAGGGCCGCCGCAAGATCGGCTTCGTCGGTGCGCGCATGGACCCGCGGGTGCAGCGGCGGCTGGACGGATATGTCTCGGCGATGAAGGATGCCGCACTGTTCGAGCAGCGCCTCGTCGTCACCACGGCGACACCGACCTCGGTGACGCTGGGCGGCGCCCTGTTCACCGATCTCCTGGCGCGCGAGCCCAATCTCGATGCGGTGTTCTGCGCCAATGACGACCTTGCGCTCGGCGTGCTGTTCGAATGCCGGCGCCGGGAGATCGCTGTCCCCGAGCAGATCGCGATCGTCGGCTTCAACGACCTCGAATTCATGGCCTCCGCCGTCCCCACCCTCACCAGCGTGCGCACCAACCGCTACGAGATGGGCAAAACGGCCGCCACCATGCTGATCGAGGCGATCGACGGACGGCGCCCGGAGCAGTCGGTGCTCGATCTCGGCTTCAGGGTAATCGAGCGGCAAAGCTCATCGCCGCGCCATTCGGACGGCAGGCCGACCGTTTCAGGCGCAGGCGCGGCGAACAAAATGGTAGCGTTACCAAGTAGCCATGACTAGTATCGCATTTGTGAGGAAACGACCCGCCAGCGGGCCAGCGATCCGTCATTGGCGTCATTGGGCATCGCACAAGCCGACACCCCAAGACTGATGTAAATGGACGGACGCCAGTGCGTTTGCATTGCAGGAGAAACCAATGACAAAAAAGCCAACCAATGGGCATGCGCCCGCCGGCAACGGCTCCCGCCGCCACCTTCGCTCGCAGGAATGGTTCAACAACCCGCATAATCCGGGCATGACGGCGCTCTACATGGAGCGCTACCTCAATTACGGCCTCACCCGTGCCGAGCTGCAGTCCGGCAAGCCGATCATCGGCATCGCCCAGACCGGCAACGACCTCTCTCCCTGCAACCGCCACCATATCGAGCTTGCCCATCGCGTCCGCGAGGGCATCCGTGAGGCCGGCGGCATTGCGATGGAATTCCCGACCCATCCGATCCAGGAGACCGGCAAGCGCCCGACCGCCGCGCTCGACCGCAACCTCGCCTATCTCGGCCTGGTCGAGATCCTCTACGGCTATCCGCTCGACGGCGTCGTGCTCACCACCGGCTGCGACAAGACCACGCCGGCCTGCATGATGGCGGCGGCGACTGTCAATCTGCCCGCGATCGTGCTGTCGGGCGGCCCGATGCTGAACGGCTGGCATGCCGGCGAGCGCACCGGCTCCGGCACCATCGTCTGGAAGTCGCGCGAGCGGCTCGCCGCGGGCGAGATCGACTATGAAGAGTTCATGGAGATCGTGGCTTCGTCGGCGCCCTCGGTCGGCCATTGCAACACCATGGGCACCGCCTCGACCATGAACGGTCTTGCCGAAGCGCTCGGCTTCTCGCTGCCGGGCTGCGCGGCGATCCCCGCGCCCTATCGCGAGCGCGGCCAGATCGCCTACGAGACCGGCAAGCGCGCCGTCGAGATGGTCTGGGAAGATCTCAAGCCCTCGGACATCCTGACCCGCAAGGCGTTCGAGAACTGCATCGTGATCAATTCGGCGATCGGCGGCTCGACCAACGCGCCGATCCACATCAACGCGCTGGCCCGCCACATCGGCGTCGAGCTCACCATCGAGGACTGGCAGAAGGTCGGGCACGACGTGCCGCTGCTGGTCAACATGCAGCCGGCCGGCTTCTATCTCGGCGAGGAATTCCACCGCGCCGGCGGCGTGCCTGCGGTGGTGCGCGAGTTGATGAAGCACAAGCGCATCCATGAGGATGCCGTCACCGTCAACGGCCGCGGCATCGGCGAGAACTGCAAGGACGCGCCTGTCCCCGACAACGACGTGATCTGGGCTTACGACAAGCCGCTGGTGAAGGACGCCGGCTTCCTGGTGCTGAAGGGCAATCTGTTCGATTCCGCGATCATGAAGACCTCGGTGATCTCCAAGGAATTCCGCGACCGCTATCTCAGCAATCCGAAAGATCCCAACGCATTCGAGGGCCGCGCCATCGTGTTCGAGGGTCCGGAGGACTATCACGAGCGGATCGACGATGCCTCGCTCGACATCGATGAGCGCTGCGTGCTGTTCATCCGCGGCACCGGACCGATCGGCTACCCTGGTGGAGCCGAGGTCGTGAACATGCAGCCGCCGGCAGCGCTGATCAAACGCGGCATCCTGTCCCTGCCCTGCATCGGCGACGGCCGCCAGTCCGGCACCTCGGGCTCGCCCTCGATCCTGAACGCTTCGCCGGAAGCTGCCGCCAATGGCGGGCTTGCGATCCTCAAGACTGGCGACAAGGTCCGGGTCGACCTCAACAAGGGCAGCGCCAACATCCTGATCTCGGACGAGGAGCTGAAGAAGCGTCACGCCGAGCTCAAGGCCAATGGCGGCTTCAAGCATCCCGAAAACCAGACGCCGTGGCAGGAGATCTATCGCAACACCGTCGGCCAGCAATCGACCGGCGCCTGCATGGAGCTCGCCACGCGCTATCAGAACGTCGCCGGCACGTTTGGCGTGGCGCGGGATAATCACTAAGCAAGATTGTCATTCCGGGATGCGCCGCAAGGCGCAGGCCGGAATCCATACTCCCGATCGTGGTTATGGATTCTCAGATGCGCAATTGCGTATCGTAGCTCGCGCCTTCGCCGCGCCCCGGAATGACGGCACCAATTCAAAGGAGAAAACAACATGGCAGACCGCCTCAAGGGCAAACGCGCCGTCGTCACGGCTGCGGCAGCAGGCATCGGACGCGCTTGCGCCATCGCATTTGCGCGTGAAGGCGCAACCGTCATCGCCACCGACATCAACGAGGCCGGTATCGCTGATCTGACCAAGGAAGGCATTGCCGAGGTCGCAAAGCTCGACGTGCGCAACACCGCCGACGTCAACGCCCTTGCCAAGCGCATCGGCAAGATCGACATCCTGCTCAACGCGGCCGGCTTCGTGCACCACGGCACCATCCTGGAGTGCTCGGAAGAGGATTTTGATTTCTCGTTCGACCTCAACGTCAAGTCGATGCACCGGACCATCAGGGCGTTCCTGCCCGACATGATCGCGGGCGGCGGGGGCAGCATCGTCAACATCTCCTCCTGCGCAGCGCTGCGGCCGCCGGCGAACCGCTACGTCTACAGCTCGTCGAAGGCGGCAGTGTCGCTGCTGTCGCGCGCGGTCGCGCTCGACTTCATCACCAAGGGCATCCGCTGCAACTCGATCTGCCCTGGCACCGTCGAGACTCCCTCGATGCTCGACCGCGCCGCCGCACAGGGACCGCAAGGCAAGGAGATGTTCATCTCCCGCCAGAAGATGGGCCGGCTCGGCACCGCCGAGGAGATTGCCAACATGGCGGTCTATCTCGGCAGCGACGAGAGCGCCTTCACCACCGGCGTCGACCTCGTCGTCGACGGCGGCTACATGCTCTGACGCTTAGGGGCCGCCAGCATGAACAAGATCGATCTCGACGGCCGCGTCGCCATCGTCACCGGTGGCGCGCAGGGCTTTGGCCGCGCCATCACCGAGCGCCTTGCCGCCTCCGGCGCCAAGGTCGCGATCTGGGATTTCGACGCCGCGCTCGCTGAGAAGACGGCGAAGGAGATCGGCGACAACGTCCGCGTCTTCAAAGTCGACGTCACCGACACCGCGGCCGTCGAGCAGGCGCGCGATGCGACGCTCAAAGCATTCGGCAAGATCGACATCCTCGTCAACAATGCCGGCATCGCCGGCGTGAACAAGCCGGTCTGGGAGACCGACCTCGAGGAATGGCGGAAGGTCCTGCGCATCAACCTCGATGGTCCCTTCATCGTCTGCAAGGCCATCGTGCCCGCGATGCTCAAGCAGAAATACGGGCGGATCGTGAACATCGCCTCGATCGCCGGCAAGGAAGGCAACCCGAACGCCTCGCATTATTCGGCGTCCAAGGCCGGCCTGATCGCGCTGACGAAATCGCTCGGCAAGGAGCTTGCCGCGCATGACATCCTCGTCAATGCGGTGACACCGGCCGCGGCCAAGACCGCGATCTTCGACCAGATGACGCAGCAGCACATCGACTTCATGCTGTCGAAGATCCCGAAGGGGCGCTTCGTGCTGGTCGAAGAGCTCGCCGCGATGGTGGCCTGGCTCGCATCCGAGGACTGCGCGTTCTCGACCGGCGCGGTGTTCGACATCTCGGGCGGACGCGCAACCTATTGAGGACAGCATGATCCGGGAAGGTGGATGCCTGTGCGGCGCGGTGCGGTTCAAGGCGGAAGGCGAGCCGCTCAACGTTCGCGTCTGCCATTGCCGCCTCTGTCAGAAGGCGATGGGCTCGCCCTTCTTCGCCCGCGCGCAGTTCGACCAGCGCGCGCTGAGCGTCGAAGGCGAGACGGAGCGCTATGCGTCGTCCGAGGCGATCGACCGCGTGTTCTGCAAGCGCTGCGGCACGCGCTTGTTCGCCTGGCGCCGTAACGGCACGCTCGCGGGCGTGTCCCTCTCCGTTTTCGACGATCGCAATGCCTTCGCGCCGACCGAGCACATCTGGGTCTCGGAAAAGCCCGCCTGGCTGAAGCTCGACGACGGCCTGGTGCAATATCCGGGGACGATTCCGGCCTAATTGCACGATGGCACGGCGGCGTGCTGCCGGCGCCCCCTTTGCAGCGTGGCATTTCGGGACCGCCCCTCCTATGTTGAGCCGAAGCGTTGCTGTACCGCCGGTTGGCCGGGACGGCCGCAAGGCCGCAGGCAAACCGGGACGGACGAGCCGTGAACACTTCCCTTTATGATCTGTCGGTATGGGTGCTTCCCCTCGTGCTCGCCATCACCTTCCACGAGGCTGCGCACGCTTTCGTCGCGGACCGGCTCGGGGACGACACGGCCTCGCAGCTCGGCCGCGTCAGCTTCAACCCGCTGCGCCACATTGACCCGTTCGGCACCGTGATCCTGCCGGCGATGCTGCTGTTCGCGCACTCGCCGTTCCTGTTCGGCTACGCCAAGCCGGTACCGGTCAACTTCCGCAAGCTGAACAACCCCAAACTGGACATGGTCTGGGTGGCATTGGCCGGGCCTGTCACCAACATCCTGCTGGCGCTTGCAGTGGCCCTCGCCTTCCACGCCCTGCCCCTTGTCCCCGCAAGCTCGGCGAAATGGGTCGCCGACAACCTCAAGAATGCGCTCATCATCAACGCCATCCTCGCGGTCTTCAACATGATGCCGATCCCGCCGCTCGATGGCGGGCGCGTCGCGGTCGGGCTGTTGCCCCGCCCGCTCGCCATGCCGCTGGCCCGGCTCGAGCCGTTCGGGATGCTGATCCTGATCGGCCTGTTGATCCTGCTGCCCCTTGCAGGTTCCCAGTTCGGTCTAAATCTTGATGTTATTTCAGCAATACTGCGAACGTTGACCGGTTATGTGATTCAGGCTGTTCTCCTCCTGACCGGCAATGCGTAGTTGAACAGCCACCCGAACGTTAAGCCGAAGGGCCAGAGGCCGACTTGGTCAAAGCTGCCGATATGCTGATCGCGCGACGCGCGGACACCCGCGCCCGCGCCGATTTTGCCACCTGGAAGATGATGGCCAAGCTCAATGGGGCGTCCGCGCTCCCGCCGGAGGCCCAGGAGTTTCTGGCGAGCTACCAGAACCTGCTGGCGCAGATGAGCGAGGGCGAGGCCACCGAGGCGACCATCGGTGCGATCTACAAGGCCTATTATGCCGAGATGGGCGGCGCGGGAGCCGCACCCGACGTCCGCCCTCGCCCGCCTGAAGCAGCGGCGGACAATGTTACCGCTTTCCGCCGTCCGGCGCCGAAGCCAAAGACGACCAGCTTTTTCGGGGCTGGGGCGACAGCTGGAACCCAGAAACGGCCACTCCCGGTGGCGCTGATCTTCGCCTGCCTGGTCGTCGTCTATGTCGGCATCCGGCTCTACTGGCGCTGAGCGGTCTTCTTCTTTTTCGCGTCGGCCGGCGTGAAGATGATATCGACGGTCCGCTCGAACCGGTCCTCGGTCAGCCCGGCAGGCGGCTGCGGGATCGGATCCGACTTGCGGACGATCGAGACCGCGGCCGCGTCGTAGGCTGAATCCCCGGATGACTCCACCACATCCACCGACAGCACGTTGCCCTTCCGGTTGATCGCGAAGCTCACCTTGACCTTCTGGTTATTGGGCTGCTTGCCTTCCGGATTGATCTTGTGCAGCGACAAATGCGCGCTGATCTTGCGGTTCCAGTCGGCGGTCAGCTTCAGGATGTCCTTGCCGATGCCGATGACGGGCGCCAGCGCCTTCTCGGCCTCGCGCGCGTCCTCCTCGAGCGTCTGCCGTGCCGTCGCAACCGATTTCGGCGAGGCTTCGGCGGCCGGCGTTTCGACCGCCTGAATTTTCGGATCGTCTTCGGTCGGCTTCTTCGCGTTGTTCTCGGTCACGACGCGGTCGGGATCCTCGACCTGCTGCGACTGGTCCTTTGGAAGCTCCGTCTCCTTGGTCTCGGCCTTTTGCTCGGGAAGCGCCTGCTGCTCCTGCATCGCTTCGCTGTCGGGCCCGGGCGGCAGATCGGTTTCGGGCGCCTTGGGCGATGCCATCTCCACGGCGAATTCCGCACCGTTCGCACCCAGGCCGTCGCCGTCGTCGTCAGCGCGCAAATGAGCCAGCGCGAGCGCAGCACCACCGAGATGGAGCACGAGCGCGGCCACCGCCGCCAGGATCCAGAGCTTCCGGGATGGTCTGTGTTCGTCCGACATAGCGGGCCTCTAAGGCTGAGCGGCGCCTGCCGCAGGCGCTCCCGGCGCGCCTTCCAGCGCCACCAGTTTCACCCGCGTATAGCCGCCTGAGCGCAGGAGCTCCATGACGCCCATCAACTCCCCGTACGGCACCGAACGATCGGCGCGCAGGAAGACGTACTTGTCCTTGCTCATGTCGGACAGTCCGTCGAGCGTCCCGATCAGCTCGGCCCGGTGAACCGGATTCTCCCCGAGGGCGAGCGTCAGATCGGGCTTGATGCTGAGATAGGTCGGCTTGTCCGGTTTCTTCTGCGGCGTCGCGCTCGACGTCGGCAGATCGATCGGCAGGTCGACCGTGGAGAGCGGAGCTGCGACCATGAAGATGATCAGCAGCACCAGGATGACGTCGATGAACGGCGTGACGTTGATGTCATGCGTTTCCGAGAAATCGTCGTCGTCATCGTTGTCTGCGAGCGAAACGCCCATGGCTCACTCCGCTGCGCGCGAATGCACGCTGCCGTGGCTGCGGTCGAGATCACGCGAGAGCAGCCGCCCCGCGGCACCCGAGGCGCGGCTGACGAGCTCGAGATAGCCCTTCGTCACGCGTGAGAAGTGGTTGTAGATGATGACCGCCGGGATCGCGGCGACGAGGCCGATCGCGGTGGCGAGCAGCGCCTCGGCGATGCCGGGCGCGACGACCGCGAGGTTCGTGGTCTGCGACTTCGAGATGCCGATGAAGCTGTTCATGATGCCCCAGACCGTGCCAAACAGGCCGACGAAGGGCGAGGTCGAGCCGATGGTCGCGAGCACGCCCATGCCGATGCGGATCCGCCGCGCCTCGGCGCGCACGATCTCGGAAAAGCTGGAGGCTGCGCGCTCCTTGATGCCGGCGTCGCTGGACAGGCCGGCCGACATCCGCGCCTCGCGCAGCGCCGCCGCCAGGAACGACGGCAGGATGCCCTCCTTGGCTCCGAGCGCCATCTGCGCTTCGGCGAGGGAGCGCGTCTCCGCAACCTTCTTCAGCGCCGAACGAAGCTTGGAGGATGCGACCGACAGCTCGATCGACTTGGCGATGAAGACGGTCCAGGTCATCAGCGATGCGAAGGCGAGCCCGATCATCACCGCCTTCACGATGACGTCCGCCGACATGAACATCACCCAGGGTGACAATTCCTTCATCGCCGGCGCGATGCCAGCCGCCGCATCAGGCTTGGCGGTGGTCGAAACGGCGGCCGCGGAGGGCACCGTCGGAGCAACCGGGGTGGCTGCCGTCGAAGCCGAAGGCGCCGGGACCGCAGGCGTGGTGGCCGCGGGCGCCGCCGGAGCCGGACCGGCCGGGGCCGGCTGAGCCGTCGACTGCGCCGGTGCCGAGGGGGGTTGTGTCTGGGCCGAAACGGGGGATGCGAGCCAGGCGGCCGCCAGCATCAAGGCTGCGGCAAGGCTTGCTCTAGAGGTCATGGTCTTCATACTTCGGCCCAGTAGCGAATGAGGTTGTGATAGATACCCGTCAATTTGACCGTTTCGGGATCGTCACGCCCGAGCCGGTCCACCAGCGCCTGAATCGCGGTATCGAGGTCGAAGATCATGCTCCGGGCTTGATCGTCCCGTATCATGCTCTGAAGCCAGAAGAAAGACGCAACCCGTGTTCCCCTGGTCACCGGCGTGACGAGGTGGAGGCTGGTCGAGGGATAGAGCACGCAGTCGCCGGCTGGCAACTTGACTTCGTGCGAGCCGTAAGTGTCCTCGATCACAAGTTCGCCACCGTCGTACTCTTCCGGCTCGGCGAGAAACAGCGTCACCGACAGGTCCGTGCGGATGCGAAGGCCGGTCAGACGGTCGCCGCGGATCGCATTGTCGACATGCAGGCCGAAATGGTGGCCGCTATCCGCCGCATAGCGGTTGAACAGCGGCGGGAAGATCTGGAGCGGAATTGCCGCCGCGATGAAGCGCGGGTTCGACGTCAGCGCCGAGATGATGTGGTTGCCGAGTTTTCGCGCGACCTCGCTATCGGGCGGCAATTGCTCGTTGCGCTTGACCATCGCCGACTGCGCGCCGGCGGTGGACCGGCCGTCCTCCCATGCGCTGGCGTCCATGATGCGGCGGAAATCCGCCACATCATCCTTGCTGAGAACGCCAGGCAGACACGTCAACATGATCAGAACTTCGCCGTCGTGACGATGTAGAAGGCCCGGCCCGGCGCGACCGCCACGAACGGCACGGCGCTGCGATAGAACGAGTCGTAATACAGCTTGTTGGTCAGGTTCTGGGCGTAGAACTTCATGGTCCAGTTCTTGTCGATCTTCTTCTCGACGAACGCGTCGAAGCGCCAATAGCTCGGCAGTTCGTTGGTGTTGGCCGCGAACGTGCCGCCATAGACCTTCGAGCGATACACCGCCTGTCCGCCAAGCTCCCAGCCGTCGTCGAACTTGTATTTGGTCAGCATGCTGAACGACTGATGGGCGATATTGGCAAGCTGCAGGCCGATGTTCGAGGCAACGCCGCTCTGCGTGACCTTGGACTGCATCAACACCAGGCCGCCGAAGATGCTCCAGCGATCGGTGATCTTACCCTCGGCTTCGATGTCGATGCCCTGGATCCTGTAGGCCGCGCCCGAGGTGAGCAGGCCGTTGACGGTCTCGCGCGCGTTGTCCTTGGTGGTCTGGAACAGCGCGCCGGTCACCAGCAGATGGCGATCGGCAAGCTCCCATTTGGTACCGACCTCGATCGCCTTGTTGCGCTCGGGTCCGAGCAGGATGGTCGAGTTGGCGGGAACGCCGCCGTAGTCGGTGCCGGTCGCGTCAAGCTCCGAGCCGAACGGATTGGCCGAGGTCGCGTAGGCTGCGTAGACGCTGCCGATCGACATCGGCTTGTAGACCGCGCCAACGTTGTAATTGACGAGATCGTTGTTCTGCTTGAGGTAGGCCGAGTTCGTCGACGCGCTCTGGCTGTAGCCGTCGTAGCGGATACCGCCGTTGACGATGATCGTGTCCTGCCAGTTCGCGGTGTCCATGACGTACACGCTGCTGGTGTTGACGCCATAGCGCGTCGGATTTCCGACGAGCCCCGGAATGCCGAAGGGAATGTTGGTGTATTGCGGGGAGTAGAGATTGACCCCCGTGACCGCACCGGTGCTCGTGAAGGGGCTTCCCGCCAGTTCCGAGGCGAGGCCGGCGTAGCGGTCGATCGAGATGTTCTCGTTCGAATATTCGACGCCGAACACCGCGGTGTGCTTGACCCCGCCGGTGTCGAGCTTGAACGTCGCCTCGTTCTGATTGGTCCACACGTCCACGTTCTGATAGCGGCTCTGCGCGCTCGCCGTCGTGGTCCAGAGCATCGGATTGGGGCTGGTCGTAATCGGGTTCTGCGGCAGCGTGCCGATATAGTTGAGCACCGAATGCTCGCCGCGCACCTTGCTGGTCAGCGTGATGGCCTCGTTGACCTTGTACTCGATCGTGCCGGTGCCGAAATCCTGCCGCGCCGTCTGGAAGTCGCGATTGAGGAAGCCGTACCAGTTGCCGCGCGGAATGCCGGCCGAGGTCACCGGCACATTGCCCTGCCTGTAATATGGCACGCCGAAATCCGGCAGACCGCTGAGGTCGGTGTGGACGTAGTTCGTGGTGATCTTGATGTCGCTCGTCGGGGTGTACTTGGTCGAGATGAAGGAGCCCCAGCGATTGTCGGTCACATAATTGCGGCCGGCGACGTTGGCGTCCTGGAACAGGCCGCCCGTGCGCACCGAGAAGGTGGGATCGATGACCTGGTTGACGTCGAGCGTGACGCGCTTTGTGTAGTCGGTCCCGAACTCGGTATCCATGCGCTGGAAATTGCGATCGCCCGCCTGCTTGGTGACGATGTTGATGGCGCCGCCGGCGGTGCCGCGGCCGGCATAGGAGGACGCGGGACCGCGCAGAATCTCGATCTGCTCGGTGAAGAAGTTCTCGCGGATGGACACGGCGGGATCGCGGATGCCGTCGATGAACACGTCGTTGCGCGCATCGAAGCCGCGGATGAAGAAACGGTCGCCGAACGCGTTGCCGCCCTCGCCCGAGCCCAGCGTCACGCCCGCGGTCGAGCGCCCGATCTCCTTCAGCGTCGTCGCGTTCTTGTCCTCGAGCACTTCCTTGCTGAGCACCGTGATCGACTTGGGCGTGTTCAGCATCTTCTCGGGAAACTTGCCGCTGGCCTGGACGTGGTCGACCTTGTAGGGCGCGGCCGGATCCGCATAGGGATTGCCGTCGGGAGCGCCTGACGGTGTGGTCGGCGCCGTCTGCTGAGCCGCCTGCTCGCGCTGCGCGGCGCGGCGAATCGCATTGCGGGCGCGGACCTGCTCCGGCGAGGGCTTCGACGACGTTGGACGCGGACGTTCGACGGGAGCATCGACCGTCACCGGCGGCAGGTTCGACTGCTGCGCCTGCGCGCCGCTCGACACCGACGCCACCGCGATCAAGCTCGCAACTGCGGAGACCTTCTTGCCGGAAACGCCTGCGAACTTTTCATCCACCAGACCGAATGCTGCGACCGAACGCAACGACTTCGGTGCGACCACCTGCCCCATTACCAAACGCCCCATCTTCCTGTTCGCTCATTCACTTCGACGAACGATGAGTGTTGGTATCGACCACAAAATAGCGGGTCAATGCGAGCGCCTCGCAAGAACCCTTGAATCAATCCAGATCAAAACGATTCTAAACTAGAGTTTGAAATCGTTCTAAACTGAGATTGGACTCGTTCTAAGAAACAGCGCCGCATGCTGTGCAATCGGCGGTTTCGCTCACAGCATCAATCGCTGCTCGGTGGCTTCATCAGCGAAAACAATTCGTCGACGGTTTTCAGCGCGACGGCGCGCACGCGATCGGTGCTCTCCATGCCGACGATGTTGACTCCGTTCACGACGGCTTTGATCTCGTCCCGGAAGTCGGTGAGGAAGCGCAAGGGATCGCGCTGCTCATTGGCGACACGCGCGATCAATCCCGTGATCAGAATCTGACACGCGATCAGCTTGCCGTTCAGCTCGTCCATCCTGCGCTCCCTTTGTGGCGGCGCCGATATGGACGATGCCGAAATTCCTGACAACCAAAACGGCTTCCGCCCGACTTAGAACCATTCTTGTTACCGATACCGACTGGCGGCTCGGCCCGCACCATTCGGCCCGAGCACACCGTCTGGGAGTGCTGCTTGAGGTTTGCCCGCCGATCGCGTCTGCCGGGAAAATGCAGCACTGCACACCGCCGTGCCAGACCACTGCCCAGACGGTGCAAAGCTTTCCAATTGTTTAGGATTCTCAACTGATAGTGCTGTTTACACTGGAACTTGGCGTGTATTATACAAACGCTTATGGAACCCTACGATTGCCCCATAATTCGTAGCTGAGGGCACAAGAGCCGACACGAGACGATATGAAAAAGTCCCGGCCGATCCTCTGGATTCTGATCATCGCGGCCGTGGCCTCCGCGGGTTACTATGGTTGGCAGAAATTCGGTGCCTCCCAGGCTGGAAAAGCCCAGACCGCCCAGAAGGGTCCGCCCCGCCCGCCCGCCGTCCCCGTCAGCGTTGCCCCGGTCCAGAAGGTCGATTTCCCAGTCTATCTGACCGGTCTGGGCACGGTTCAGGGGTTCAACACGGTGCAAGTCCGCACCCGCGTGGATGGCCAGATCGACAAGCTCGCCTTCCGCGAAGGCCAGATCGTCCAGCAGGGCGAGCTTCTGGTCTCGATCGATCCCCGTCCCTATCAAGCCACGCTCGACCAGGCCAAGGCCAAGAAGGCGCAGGACGAGGCTAGTCTGGCCAACGCCAATCTCGAGCTTCAGCGCGCCATGAAGCTCGGCGAATTCGCCACCGCCCAGCGGGTCGACACCCAGCGCTCGACCGTCGCCCAGCTCACCGCCCAGATCGCCGCCGACGAAGCCGCGATCGCCAACGCCCAGACCCAGCTCGACTACACCCAGGTCAAGGCGCCGATCACCGGCGTCGCCGGCCTGCGCCAGGTCGACATCGGCAACATCGTCAACGCCTCGACGCAGACGGGCATCGTCACGATCTCGCAGGTCGAGCCGATCTCCGTGATCTTCACCGCACCGGAAGACCAGCTGCCCTATATCACCGAAGGGCAGAAGAGCGGCGCGCTCAAGGTGATCGCCTTCACCACCGACGGCAAGAAGACGCTGGCCGAGGGCAAGCTTGCGGTCATCAACAACCAGGTCGACACCAGCAGCGGAACGATCCGGCTCAAGGCGGTGTTCGACAACAAGGACCACACGCTGTGGCCGGGTCAGTCGGTCTCGACGCGGCTTCTGGTGCGGACGCTGAAGGATGCGACCGTGGTTCCGGATGACGCGGTCCAGCATTCGACCAACGGCCTCTACGCCTATACCGTCAATCAGGACAACAAGGCCGAGGTGCACAAGGTCAAGGTCAGCTACGCCATCGACGGACATTCGGTCATCGAAGAAGGGCTGAGCGCCGGTCAGCAGGTGATCACCGGCGGCCAGTTCAAGGTGCAGCCCGGAAGCCTCGTCTCGACGACGGTGGCGAGTTCGAACCCGGCCCAGAACAAGGTACGACAGGAATGACCGAGGGCGGGATTTCGGCACCTTTCATCCGTTATCCCATCGGCACCTCGCTGCTGATGGCCGGCATCCTCTTCGTCGGTCTCGTCGCCTATCCCCTGCTCCCGGTCGCACCGCTGCCGCAGGTCGACTTCCCGACCATCCAGATCACCGCCAATTTGCCGGGCGGCAGTCCCGAGACGATGGCTTCGTCGGTGGCGCAGCCGCTGGAGCGCCAGTTCGCCCAGATTCCCGGCATCGCGCAGATGACCTCGACGAGCTATCTGGGCACCGCGTCGATCACCATCCAGTTCGATCTCAACCGCAGCATCGATGGCGCTGCCAATGACGTGCAGGGCGCCATCAACGCCGCCAGCGGCCAGCTGCCGAAGAACCTGCCGTCGCCGCCGACGTACCGCAAGGTCAACCCGGCTGATGCGCCGATCCTGCTGCTCTCTGCGACATCGGAGACGTTGCCTCTGACCAGCGTCAGCGACGCGGTCGACGCCCAGCTCGCCCAGCAGATCAGCCAGCTCTCCGGCGTCGCCCAGGTCTTCATCGGCGGCCAGCAAAAACCCTCCATCCGCGTCCAGGTCGATCCCGCGAAGCTGGTCGCCAAGGGCCTGTCGATGGAGGACGTACGCAGCCAGATCGCGATCACCACGGTCGACAGTCCGAAGGGCAATATCGACGGCGAGAAGCGCGCCTACACGATCTACGCCAACGACCAGCTCACGCACGCGAAGGACTGGAACGACGTCATCATCGCCTATCGCAACGGCGCTCCGTTGCGAATCCGCGACATCGGCCAGGCGGTCAGCGCCGCTGAAGACGCCAAGCAGGCGGCCTGGGCCAACGGCAAGCGTGGCGTGTTCCTGGTGATATTCAAGCAGCCGGGCGCCAACGTCATCGAGACCGTCGATCGGATCAAGGCCACCCTGCCTCGCCTCGTGGCCGCGATCCCACCCGCCATCAAGATCGAGCTCATCAGCGACCGCACAACGACCATCCGCGCCGCCGTCGAGGACGTCCAGTTCACGCTGCTGCTGACCATCGCCCTCGTGGTCATGGTCATCTTCATCTTCCTGCGCAGCTTCTGGGCCACCGTCATTCCGGCCATCACGGTTCCGCTGGCGCTGCTCGGCGCCTGCGCGCTGATGTGGGTCGTCGGCTATTCCCTCGACAATCTATCGCTGATGGCACTCACCATCGCGGTCGGATTCGTCGTCGACGATGCCATCGTGATGCTCGAGAACATCACGCGCTACATCGAGGAAGGCGAATCGCCGATGGCGGCGGCCTTCCGCGGCTCGAAGGAAATCGGTTTCACCATCGTGTCGATCAGCATCTCGCTGGTCGCAGTGCTGATTCCGCTGCTCTTGATGGGCGGCATCATCGGGCGCCTGTTCCGCGAATTCGCCGTCGTGCTGGCGATGACCATCTTCGTCTCGATGTTCGTGTCGCTGACCCTGACGCCGATGATGGCCTCGCGCTTCCTGCGCGCCCATGGCGAGGTGCGCCACGGCCGGTTCTATCAATGGAGCGAGCGCGCCTTCGACGCGATGCTGCGCGGCTACGAATACGTTCTCGACCATGCCCTCGCCTGGCGGCGCACCACGCTGGCGATCTTCTTCGCCACGCTCGGACTGTCGATCTATTTGTTCGTCCTGATCCCGAAGGGTTTCTTCCCGCAGCAGGATGTCGGCCTGATCACGGCGACTTCGGAAGCCTCGCAGGACATTTCGTTCAAGGAGATGACCCGGCGTCAGGAACAGCTCGGCAAGATCATCCTCGCCGATCCCGATGTCGCCAGCGTCGCCATGTCGATCGGCGGCAGCGGCCGCGCCGGCAACAACGGCAACATATTCATCACGCTGAAGGCTCGCGACAAGCGCGATGCCTCGGCTCAGCAGATCATCGCGCGACTGCGTCCCCAGTTCGACAAGGTCGAGGGCGCCCGCGTCTACATGCAGGCAGCCCAGGACGTGCGCCTCGGCGGACGGCCGACGCGTACGCAGTTCGAATTCACGCTGCAGGACGCCAATCTGGACGAGCTCAACGAATGGGCGCCCAAAATCCTCGCCAAGATGCAGACGCTGCCGGAGCTGCGCGACGTCGCGACCGACCAGCAGACCCAGGGCACCACGGTCCAGCTCAAGATCAACCGCGACACCGCCGCGCGCTACGGCATCCAGCCGCAGCTGATCGACGACACGCTGTATGACGCCTTCGGACAACGGCAGATCACGCAGTATTTCACCCAGCTCAACACCTACAAGGTGATCCTGGAGATCCTGCCGGAGATGCAGGGCAATCTCGACAGCCTGAACAAGCTCTATCTGAAGTCGCCGCTGACGGGCGACCAGGTGCCGCTATCGACGTTCGCGACCTGGACCACCGATCCGGTCCGCCCGCTCTCGATCAGCCACCAGGGCCAGTTCCCGGCGATCACCATCAGCTTCAACCTCGGCCAGGGCGTCGCGCTCGGTCAGGCGACGGAAGCCGTGCAGAAGGCGATGGCAGATCTCGGCGCGCCGCCGACGCTGAACTCGAGCTTCCAGGGCACCGCGCAGGCGTTCCAGCAATCGCTCGGCACCGTGCCGCTGCTGATCCTTGCCGCGCTCGTCGTGGTCTACCTGATCCTCGGCATCCTCTACGAGAGCTACATCCATCCGATCACGATTCTGTCGACCCTGCCCTCGGCAGGCGTCGGCGCGCTTCTGATCCTGATGGCGGCCGGATTCGACTTCAGCCTCATTGCCTTGATCGGAATCATTCTCCTGATCGGCATCGTGAAGAAGAACGGCATCATGATGGTCGACTTCGCCATCGCCGCCGAACGCGACGAGCACAAGACGCCGGCGGAATCGATCCGCCAGGCCGCCCTGCTCCGCTTCCGCCCGATCATGATGACGACGATGGCCGCGCTGCTCGGCGGCGTGCCGCTGATGCTCGGCCACGGCACCGGCGCCGAGATCCGCCAGCCGCTCGGCTACGCCATGGTCGGCGGCCTGATCGTCAGCCAGGCGCTGACGCTGTTCACCACGCCGGTGGTCTATCTCTATCTCGACGAGCTCAACAACTGGTTCTCGGGCTGGGGCCGTTCGGGTGACGGCGAAGGCGGCGAGACGGTCGAGCACGGCACCGTTAAGGAAGCCGCCGAGTAGCGGCTTGCACGGCGCTTCCGGCGACGCTACAGCGAGGCCCCCGGTTCACGCCAACGCGGTCTCGCCATGCTCATGCAATCCAGACTTGTCGCCCTCGCCGCAGCTGTCCTGTTGCCCTTGGGCGCCGCGTATGCCCAACAGGCCAAGAAGAACGCCCCCGCTCCGGCGGCACAGCCCGCGCCGGCTCCGACGCAGCCACAGGCTGACGGCGCGCCGGCACAACAGCCCGGCTGGATCGTGCGTTGCACCAGCGTCAGCCGCGACGCGCCGCTCGAATGCGCGATGGAGCAGAACGCGGTGCTGACCAAGACCGGCCAGACCATCGTTTTGATCAACATCCGCATCGCGCCCGACACCCGCACGCCGGTGGCGCTGCTGCAATTGCCGCTCGGCCTCAACCTTCCCATCGGCGCCAAGCTCCAGGTCGACGAGGGCAAGACGGTCGATTTGCAGATCCAGACCTGCGAGAACCGCGGCTGCTACGCCTCGGCGCCGATCGCGCCGGACCTGGTTGCCGCCTTGCGGTCGGGCAAGCAGCTCAAGGTCTCCTTCCAGAACATGGCCAAGGAGACGATCGCGATCCCGATGCCGCTGGGCGATTTCGCGGCCGCCTACGACAAGATCAAGTAACGCAAGTCCCCGTTACTGCCGCGCCATCTGCGCGTCGCCGTCGAGCCGCTGGTCATTGTGCATGGTGACGGTGACGTGCAGCAGCCGTGTCGATCAGCAGCGTGTATTCGGTGATGGAGGCGCGGCTCGCCGGCTGCCCGCTGTTGCAGGCCGAAGTCGACCGCGCACCTCCGAGATAGGCTTTCTCCCCCGCCTCTCAGCTGACGACGTCGCTCGCCCTGAGCAATGTCGTGAAGCCGCCATAGATCATGCGCTTGCCGTCGAACGGCATGCCCTCCATCTTCAGCCGCGGGTCCGCCATCACCTTCTTGTTGACGGCATCGCGGGTCTCCCGGTCGCGGTAGACGATCCAGGCGAACACCACGACCTCGTCCTCCTTCGCCATCACCGCGCGCGGAAACGAGGTGAGCTCGCCATAGGGGACATCGTCAGCGACGCATTCGACATAATCGAGCGCGCCGTGCTCCATCCAGAGCGCGCAGGCGGTCGTCGACAGCGTCTTGTAGGCCTCGATCTTGTCCTTCGGCACAGCCAGAACGAAACCATCGACATAGGGCATCAGGGATCTCCTTGAGTTGTGTGACCCAAGGACGATGCAGAGAACGGCGATCCGACCGGGGAAGTGCGATTTCAGATGAGGCAAACGGTCGCGACCGGCGGCGCGGCCCGTGGACGGTCACCGTCACCGAGGGGCCTCGAGATCTTGACCTTTGGGCGTGCCTGGAACTGGCTGGGGAACCTGGATTCGAACCAAGACAAACAGAGTCAGAGTCTGTTGTGCTACCGTTACACCATTCCCCACCGAAGCGCTTGAAATCGCTAAGCTTTCTTCGGAAGTTCTGCGAGGGCGGGCTGACAGTTTCGCAAATCAGCGGCTCGCATGCCGCTCATATAGCCGCGCTGACCTTCGCGGTCCAGCCCCTCTGTGAACATCGTCGGCTTGTTCTCGCTGCGTTCGCACCGACAAGACCGACTGTCTCAACTCTTCCCGAAGGAATCCTGCGGCCCTCTGCGGTTGTAGAACAGCGACCGGCGCACCCGATCGATCCATCGCTGCAGCGTGAACTCGAAGGCGAGCGCAACGACCGTCGATGCGAGCAGGATGCCCAGGGTTTGAAACAGAATTCGCCAATGGCTCACAATGTGTGGATTGGTCAGCGTGATCGGATCAAAGAACTGCAGATTGATCGCGATCTGGATGAAGAGAAAATGCGAGAGATAGACGCCATAGGAGGCGTCGCCCAACGCGGTCGACAGCGGTCCGTTGATTCTCGAGAAAAGCGTCGGAATCACGATGCAGGTTGCGATAACCAGCGGTACGCCCTGAACGATGCCCCCGTGATAGTCGACGTCGGCATAGACGTCGCCGAGGAGATAGAGGCAGTACAGGGCCGCGAGCCAGTAGCCCGCTCGCGTCGACCATGTCAGGCGATCTCGCAACGAGAAGAGTACAACGCCGGTGCCGAAATAGCCGATCTGGCTGTAGAACGGGAAGTAAGCCCATTTCCATTCGTAGACGTGCAGAATGGTCATCTTGATCGTGAAGGCAGCGACCACCAATCCGGCGAGCCATTTTCTATTCAGGAGAAGCAAGGCAGGCAGCAGCGCGTAGAAGACGATCTCCGCACTGATCGACCAGGCCTGCGGAACCAGGAGATACGTGGTGCTGTGCATGGCCGAATAGAGATCGAGACCCAGCAGCGACAGGTTGATCACATAGGGCCGCTCATCCGTTCTGAGGGAATTGAAGATGCCGCTCTCGTTCGCCGGATTCCACAGATGTAGCGCGAACGTAGCTGCAAGGACAGCGAGGTAGAACGGATAAAGCCTCGCGAAGCGGCTGGCGAAGAATGCAGCAGGCCGTCCGGGATAGTGCCGCTCATAGGCGGCGGCCATGTAAAAGCCGCTGATGATGTAGAAGACTTCTACAGCGGCCAAACCTCCGATTGTCTGGTGAATGACGCCAAATTGGCAATGAAATCCAACGACGATCGCCGCCAGCAGAAAACGAACAGTCCCCATCAGCCCCGCACCCGTTGGCTGATGCGAACTTAGACCGGCGACCGGCGTTGAACAAGCGGCCGCCGTTCTCGGGCATGCGGTGGCCGGCTTCTCTCATCGCGTGCCGCCCTACTCCAGCTTGATGTTGGCGGCCTCGATCACCTTCTTCCAGCGCGCCGTCTCAGCGTTGATGTAGGCCGCGAACGGTTCGGAATCCACGGCGACAGCGGTGGCACCGAGCTCGGCCATCTTCTGCACCGTCTCCGGTTGCTGCATGAAGGCGCGGATCTCGGCCGAGAGCTTTTCGACGATCGGCTTGGGCGTGCCCGCGGGCACAATGAAACCGTGCCAGGCCACCGCCTCGAAGCCGGGCAGGAATTCGGCAACGGCCGGAGCTTCGGGATCGAAGGCGGCGCGCTTCGGCGTTGCCGTCGCGAGCAGCGCGAGCTGGCCGGTCTTCACCTGCGGCAGCAGCAGCGGAACGTTGTCGAAGGCGAGATCGATCTGGCCGCTGAGCAGGTCCGTCAGCATCTGGCTGGAGCCTTTGTAGGGCACGTGCACCATCTTGGTGCCGGTCATCTGCTGGAACAGCTCGCTGGCAAGATGCTGCGAGGTGCCGACACCGGCCGAGCCGAACGAGACCTTGTCCGGATTCGCCTTCAGATAGGCGATCAGCTCCGGCACGGTACGCGCCTTGATCTTGTTGGGATTGACGACGAGAACGTTGGGCACGACGCTGATCTGGGCGACCGGCACCAGGTCCTTGTCCGGCTGGTAGCTGAGCTTCGGCCCGTAGAGCGACGGGTTGATCGCAAGCGCGGACGTGCTGGCAAGGCCGAGCGTGATGCCGTCAGGCGCCGATTTCGCCACCCGCGTCACGCCGAGGATCGAGCCGGCACCGCCGACATTCTCGACCACGAAAGGCTTGCCGAACTTCGCCTGCAAATGGTTGGAGACCATCCGCGCGAAGATATCCGCGGTGCCGCCGGCGGCGAAGGGAACGACCACCGTCACCTGCTTGGACGGATAGCCGTCCTGCGCCTTTGCGGGTGAGGCCGCCAGCACCAAGGCTGAGGCAAGGACGAGCCAGATCGATCTCATAGACGTTTCCTCTGTTTTCCGTGTTGTTGATTGGCTGCCGCGCGCGAGCGGCGAAGACTGTTAGAACGCGACCTCGTACATGTTCAGGATCGCATCCCGGCCGAGGTCGCGCGGATTGTTGTCGAGCAGGCGGCGAATGGCGTGCGCCTCGTCGGCCATCACGCCGAGATCGTCCCGGGGCACGCCGAGCGCGGATAGCCGCATCTCGATGCCGAGATTCTTGCAGAACCCGTAGGTGGCGTCGAATGCGAGCTTTGGATCGCCCTTCTCCGGCAGTCCGAGCGCCTGGAGCACCGCGATCGTCTTCGCTTCCACCGCCGGCATGTTGAAGGCCAGCGTATGCGGGAAGATCGCCGCGCAGGCGAGGCCATGCGCCACGTGGTGACGGGTGCCGAGCGGATACGCCACGGCGTGGCCGGCGGTCGTGTTCACCGGTCCCAGGCAATAGCCGCCGTAGAGCGAGGCCAGGGAAAGGCCGGCGCGCGCCTCGCGATCGCCGCCATCTGCCACCGCGCGCTTGAGATAGCGGCCGACCAGCCGCGCGCCTTCGAGCGCGTAGAGGTCGATCGTCGGATGCGCCTTGCGGCTGGTATAGGCCTCGACGCAATGCGCCAGCGCGTCGACCCCGGTCGCCGCGGTGACCTCCTTCGGCACGGTCATCGTCAGATCCGGATCGACGATGGCGATGTCGGCCAGCATGAAGCGGCTCTGCACCGCCTGCTTGTTCTGGCTGACGGGATCGGTCACGAGCGCGCGGGTGCCGGCCTCGCTGCCGGTGCCCGACGTCGTCGGAATCTGCATCAGCGCGACGCTGCGGCCGGCCACCTTCTCCGGCCCGACGATGTCGGCAAAGGGCACGTCGCTAGTGCACATCACCGCGACCAGCTTGGCGAGATCCATCGCGCTGCCGCCGCCGAAGCCGACCACGAGATCGGGGTTGACGTCCTTCGCCATCGCCACCGCCTTCTCGAGATTGGGCAGGTCGGGCTCGGGCTTGACGTCACCGAACACCTTCACCGCACCCGGCAGCGCCAGCATGTCGACGCGGCGTGCGTTGAACGGATCGGAGATCACCAGCGGCCGCCTGGCACCGATCCGCTCGGCGAAGCGCGCTGCCGCGCCGATCGTGCCGTTGCCGAACTCGAGGATGGTGGGACGCTGGATTTCAATGGGCGTGAAGGCGTTGGTCATCGTGCGTTCGAACTCATGATTTGGATGCAGAAACGCCAGCGGCGAGCCGCTCGGCATAGTCGATGGCTTCGATCAGGCTGTGTTCGTTGGCGATGCCCTTGCCGGCGATGTCGAAGGCGGTGCCGTGGTCGACGGAGGTGCGGATGATCGGCAGGCCCAGCGTGATGTTGACGCCGGACAGTTCCTGCCAGCGGCCGGTCGCGGGATCGACCTGGAAGCCGAGCAGCTTGACGGGGATGTGCCCCTGGTCGTGATACATCGCGACCGCCGCATCGTACTGGCCGGCGCGCAGCTTGACGAAGATGGTATCGCCGGGCACGGGGCCGACGACGTCGAGACCGTCGGCGACGGCTTTTGCAATCGTCGGCGCGGACACGTCGATGTCCTGCCGGCCGAACAAGCCGCCCTCGCCGGCGTGTGGATTGAGCGCGGCAACCGCGATCTTCGGCTTGGCAATGCCGAGCCGCAGCAGGGCATCGTTGGTGAGGTCGATGACCATGCGCAGCCGCTCCGGCGTCAGACGCTTCGGCACGTCCTCGAGCGCCACATGGGTCGAGACATGGCTGACGCGCATGTTGCCATGGGCGAGCAGCATCACCGAGCCGCGCACGCCGGTGAGATGCGCCAGCATCTCGGTATGACCCGGGAAGTGATAGCCGGCCCTGTTGAGCGCTTCCTTGTTGAGCGGCGCCGTGACGATCGCCGCGGTCCGGCCCGCCTGCGTCAGCCGCACGCCCTGCTCGATCGCCTTGTAGGCAAAGCGGCCGCCATCAGCGCTGAGCACGCCCGGCTTGATCGGATCGCCCTCGATGTCGGCCTGGAGGAAGCAGAGGTTTGGCCAGTCGCGATCCTCGGCGCGCACTTCGGGAATCGCAATGCCGGCACCAAGTGCGGCTTTCGCGCCATCGAGCGCCGCGCCGCTGCCGATGATCAGCATCCGCAGATCGCCTTTCGCGATCCGGTCCTTCAGCCCGACGCAGGCCTTGACGATGATCTCCGGCCCGATCCCGGCGGGATCGCCCATGGTGATGGCTAGATGACGAGAGGTCATGTCGGACTCCCCTTGCTTAGCAAATGATTATCCCGAAGCAGGTCGCGCCACAGCTCGCTGGGGCCGAATGCACCGGACTTCGAGATGACATCGACGCCGGCCCAGCGGCCGCCTTGCAAGATCGAGCGCGGCAACCCCGGCACGATACGTCCTGTCACCTCGAGCGCATGCGCGCCAAGGGCAACGCATGCGGCCTTCAGGGTTTCCCCACCGGCAACAACCAGCGTGCCCGGCGGTTCGAGTGCCGCGATCAGCCCCGTCATCTCGTGCGCGATCCGCCGCGCCGCCTCGGCCCGCATCAAGCCGTCGGCGAGGGCGAATTTCACCAGCGCCACGCCCTCGTCGGCCAGCTTGCGCCGAACGCCCGCGTTGCCCTCCCCCTCGGCCAGCGCGATGGTGGCGTGACCACATGCAGCCAGCTGGGATGCGGTGGCAGCCTGGTCGGAGCCAAACAGCCCCAGCACCGGCCGCTTCAGTTGCGAGGACGCAGCGGCGCCTTGACCGCGGGCAAGCGCACCGGCCAAGCCGCCGCTCCCACACCACAACACGGGCCCCGGCATGCGCCGCGCCATCTCGACGACGCGATCGAGGTCGAGGTCGCTCTCGGCATCGAACACCTGAACGCCGCCTTGCGCGAGCGTGTCGGGCGTCCCCTGGCGTGCCTCGATGCCGTCCTGCCGCAATTGATCCAGCAAATTGTCGCCGACCCTGTGCCAATCGCCATGCACGGTGCGGGCGAATTGCTGGCCACCGACGGTGCGGCGTCCCTGATAATCGAACGCCGGCGCGACCACGCAGGAGGTCCAATGGCCGCTGCGCAGACAGGCGCCAAGCTCAGCCGCCCACGCGCCCCGAAGGAGGCTATCGACCTTCTTGTAGGCGATCGTCCCGCCCTGAAGGTGGGGCGCCAGTCGCCCAACGATTTCTACGCTCTCGGTTTTCGAGCGCTCACGGGTGCCGCTATCGATCGCCAGGCTTCCGGACTCCAGCAGCGTAAACGGATCCGACCAGAGGACGTCGAACGGTCCGCACAGGCCGACGAACTCTGCCGCGGTGTCGAGCGCACCGGTGAGATCGTCGGCAAGCAGGCGGACGCTCGTCATGGTCATGCCGCTCCCGCACCAAAGATCTTGCCGGGATTCATCAGGCCCTTCGGATCGAGCAATCTCTTGATATCGCGCATCAGCTCGATGTCGAGGGGATCGGCGATACGGGCGAGCCGGCCGCGATTGGTGACGCCGATGCCGTGCTCGGCACTGATCGCACCGCCCTGCGCTGCGGTCTCGTCGTCGACGATCTCGTTGATTTCAGCCACCAGCGCAGCCGTCGCCGCCTGGTCCTGGCAACGCGCGCGGTCGATCAGGGCGATCACGTGGATGTTGCCGTCGCCGATATGGCCGTGCATCACGATCCGCGCGTGCGGTACCGCGGCGTTGATCCGGGCCTCGACATTGGTGACGAAAGCGGCCTGACGCTCCAGCGGAACGACACTGTCGTGCGAGACGACATAGCCGCTACGCTTGTTGCCTTCGGACACGCTGTGCCGGACAGCCCAGATCGCCTTCGCCTGCGCGAGGTTGACGGCCAGGATCACGTCCTCGGCAAGGCCGGCGTCCATCGCCTCCGCCAGCACCGTGGCGAGCGGCTCGTCGAGGTCGACGCCGGCGAGCGTGTCGGTCAGTTCGACGATCAGATACCACGGCGTCGTCAGCTCGAAGGGGATCGTGACATGTGGCACGGACTCTGCGATCGCCTCGATCTGCGCGCGCGACATGATCTCGAGGCTGCCGAGCCGGTCGCCGACCGCGCCGCGCAGGTGCTGCATGATCTCGAGCGCCTGCTCGACGCCCTGCAGTTTCAGCAGCGCCAGCGCCGAGCTGCGCGGCGGCGCGAACAGCTTCAACACCGCCGCGGTGATGATGCCGAGCGTGCCCTCTGCCCCGATGAACAGCTGCTTGAGCGCGTAGCCGGTATTGTCCTTGCGCAGTGCGCGCAGGCCGTTGAAGATGCGCCCGTCGGGCAGCACGACCTCCAGCCCGAGCACGAGATCGCGCGTCGGACCGTAACGCAGCACCGCCGTGCCGCCGGCATTCGTCGAGATATTGCCGCCGATCTGGCAGGAGCCTTCGGCACCCAGGCTCAAGGGAAAGTAGCGATCGACGCCGCGCGCCGCGTTTTGCACCTCAGCGAGGATGCAGCCGGCTTCCACTGTGATCGTGTTCGCGAGGGGGCTGACGTCGCGGACGGCGCGCATCCGGTCGAGCCGGATCACCACATTGCCGGCCCGATCGTCCGGCGTCGCCGCCCCGCACATGCCGGTGTTGCCTCCCTGCGGCACGATCGCGAGCTGCCTTGCCGCACAGAATTTGACGACGGCGGCGACCTCGGCGGTGGAGCCGGGCTTCACCACCGCGACCGCGCGGCCGTGATAACGCCCGCGCCAGTCTACGACGTAGGCTTCCTGGTCAGCTCCGGACGCAATGACGTGCTTGTCGCCGACGATCGCGGCAAGCCCGGAGAGCGCGTCCTGGAAGGAATCTGACATCGGATCGCCTCGTCGTCGCGCCGCCTACAAAGCGACTGCGAATGCCGCAGCATTCGCGAGCAGCTCTTTCACCTGCTCCGGCGGCAAGCACTCCAGCGGCGGTCGCAGGCTCTGCCATCCGGCATGACCGGTGCGCTCGGCCACCAGTGTCTTCAGCGAGGCCATCTGCGGGAAGCGCGAGACCAGCTCGCGCGCTTTCACGATGCGCGCCTGCGCCGTCTTGAGCGCCGCGTCGTCGTCGCTATCGCGAAAATGCTTGTAGACATAAGCAAGGTCCCGCGCGACCAGATTGGAGGTCGCCGTGATGCAGCCGGCGCCGCCCTTGCGCTGCAGCGGCAGCAGCAGTGGATCGGCTCCGACCAGGACCGAAAAGCCGGGGAAGCGCTCGACCATCGCGGTCATGTTCGCGAAGTCGCCGGAGGAATCCTTGATACCCACGAACGTTGCCGGATAAGCCGTTCGCAGCCGCTCGATCAGCGCATGCGAGATCGGCTGCGCCGACATCTGCGGGATGTGATAGAGCACGACCTTGAGCCTGGCATCGCCAATGCGCTGCACGATTTCGCTATAGGACGCGTAAACGCCATCGTCCGTGACACCCTTATAATAAAACGGCGGCAGCATCACGACGGTGTCGACGCCGACTGAAAGCGCGTGGCGCGTCAGGGCGATGGTCTCGCTGAACGCGGCAACGCCGGTGCCCGGCAAAAGTCGTTGCGGCGCGATGCCGGCGGCCACCACCGCCTCGAGCAGCGCCATGCGCTCGGCCGCGGAGAAGGAGTTCGCCTCGCCTGTCGTGCCGAGCAGCGCGATACCGTCGCAGCCCTCATCGAGGAGATAGCGGCAATGCGCGATGAAGCGCGCATGATCGGGGGCGAGCTCGGCGTCGAGCGGAGTCAGCGCGGCGGAGAACACGCCATGAGGGTGCAGTGATGGTGTCGACAAACTTCCTCCGATCGTCAAATCTGTTGTTCGGAATGCGAACATTTGTTATTGGCTTGCACCAGTCGTAAAATCAGCTTGCCGCCGCGTCAAGGGCGGTGGCTGTCATGGCAAGGCATTCGAGCATGGCCAAGGTCGAAAAGAAGGCCACGAAGCGCAAATCGGAATCGTCCCCGAAAAATCCCAAAAATCATGTCGCGTCCGTCGGCAAGGCCTTTGCCGTGCTCAAGAGCTTCAGCAGCGAAGCCTTTGAGCTCACCCTGAGTGAGATTGCCGCACGGGCGGATCTCGATCGCGGAACGGCGTTCCGGCTGATCCAGACCCTGACCGAACTCGGCTATCTGCAAGCCGTGCCGCAGAGCCGCCGGTTCCGCCTCGGCGTTGCCTGCCTCGACCTCGGCTACACCGTGCTGTCGCACGGATCGCTAAGGCCGATGGTCGAGCCGTTGCTGCGAGATCTCGTGCCCGATGTCGGCGATGCGGCTTCGCTCGGCATCCTCGACGGCGGTGACGTGGTCTATCTCGCGCGCGTCGGCGCGGGCCTCGACCGCCACAAGATGGATCGCCGGCCCGGCACGCGCATTCCCGCCTATAGCGCCGCGCTCGGTCATGTCATGCTGGCACATCTGGCGCGGGACGAGCAGATCGAGCGACTGGAATCGCGCCCTCGCGTCAAACTGTCGGAACGGACGCTGACCGATCTCGATGCCCTGCTCGCCCGGCTCGATCAGGTGAAAAAGAAAGGCCACGCCGTCTCCGACGGGGAGAACGCCTACGGCCTGCGCACGCTGGCAACGCCGATCTTCGACGCCCAGGGCCTCGTGATCGGGGGATTGAGCATCACGGTCGATGCCATGCGCATGGACATGCCGACGTTCCGTGACCAGGCGCTGCCGCGGCTGATGGAGCTGACCAGCCAGGTGCAGGATCTCGCGATCAAGTCGGGATTGACGAGCTGAGCGATCTCTTCGCGGATGTCCCGTGCGACCTCACAGCTGACGATCTGCATTCGAAGATCATTGTGAAAAAGCTTTCGCGACCTATATCCTCGAGGCTTCCTTCCGAAACCCGATCTCCCCTTGCGAAGAGCCGTGCTCATTTTCTTCCTGCTCCTGTTCGTGCCGATCGGCCTATCGGCCGCGCGGTACTATTGGCTTGGAGATGGCCGCGGCAATTGGCAGACGGCTGACCGTTCCAGCGCGGGCCTGCTGCCGCCGGCTTCTTCCCATCCCGACGCCCTGATCCGGGTTTATGCGGCCCGGACGGTCCGGTGGCGAAGCATCTTCGCCGTCCACACCTGGATCGTCGTCAAGGAAAAGGATGCGACCAGCTACAGCCGATACGACTACACCGCGTGGGGCGAACCGATCCGGAGCAATGGCTTCGCCCCCGATGGAAGGTGGTTCGGCGCCCTGCCGGAAACCGTCGTCGCCGTAGATGGGTCACGGGCCGAGCTCCTCATTCCCAGGATTCGGACTGTGATCGAGACCTACAAGTTTCGAACCTGCGGCGACTACAGCGCCTGGCCGGGACCGAATTCAAACACCTTCGTTCAAGCCGCGCTCGATGCCGTGCCGGAACTCCGCGCGGTTCTGCCGCCGACCGCGATCGGCAAGGATTATCCCTATTCCGGGGAATGGATTGGGCTGACCGCCTCGCGCACCGGCTTCTATGCCTCGCTCTTCGGCTATCTCGGCCTGACCCTCGGATGGGTTGAAGGCCTCGAGGTCAACTTCTTCGGCGCCGTGCTCGGCCTCGACATCCGCCGGCCCGCCGTCAAGCTGCCGGGCATCGGCCGCCTCGGTGTTGCCGCCGGTCTGTAGAGCCGGCCGAGACGGCGATGTCTCGTCGCGACGGCTAGATCACGACGTGATCGAAGTCGGCGGCAATCCGGCTGTTCGGAAAGATCCGCGCCGCCTCCGCGAAAATCTCTTCGTCCTCATAGCGTCCCGACATATGGGTCAGCACGAGCTGCTTCACATTGCTCGCCGCCGCAAACGACGCCGCTTCTGCCGCGGTGAGATGGCCGTAATCCCGCGCGGTTGGCGCGTCACGATCGAGGAACGTTGCCTCGATCACCAGCATGTCGGCGTCAACGACGTGTTGCGCCAGCCCCTCGGTGGTTTCGGTGTCGCCGATCACGACGAGTTTCCTGCCGCCGCTCCGCGGCCCCAGGACGTCTTCCGGATCGATCGTTTGATCGCCCTCGATTACGACTGCCCGGCCTGCGGCCAGCTCGCCGCGCAAGCGACCGTCGGGAACGCCAAGCGCCGCCAGCCGATCCGGCTGAAGGTGGCGGCGAGCGGGGCTTTGGAAGACGAATCCAAAACTGTCGGTGTCGCGATGGCGGACCGGAAAGCAGTCGATGGTGAAATCACCGGCGTCGACGAACCGTCCTGCGGCCAACGAGGCGAACTCCACTGGGAGCGGCGCCCTGCCCGCGCCCCACAAGCCGGCCAGCATCTGGATGACCGTATCAAGCGTCGATGGGCCACCATGAACCATCATCACCTCGGCGCTCTGCCGCAAACGCAGCGTCGAGAACAGGCCGGGGATGCCGAGCACATGATCGAGATGGGCATGCGTCAGTAGAATGCGGTCGAGCCGTCGAAAACCTGCGCCACTGCGCAGCAACTGACGCTGCGTGCCCTCGCCGCAATCGACCAGCATGCGCTGTCCGGCAGCCTCGATCAGCAGGGCCGGATGGTTGCGTTCCGCGGAGGGAACGCTCGCCGAGGTGCCGAGGAATGTCAGGGCAAACATGGTCGTCGATGTCCAGCGACCGCCCCTCTCCGCGACGGTACGGTGGACGGTCTCACCGTCCCCAATGCCACGCGAGCAACAACGCGTACAGCCCCATCGAAGCGGCGTAGAGCGCGGCAAGAAGTGCATAGCCCGCGATCTGGCGACTGATCGCCGCCTTCGGCGCGACCCACCAGTCGAGTGCCCTGAAGGCCGCGGGCACGAGCCACCAGCCGAGCAGCTGGGTGCTGACGAGATTGCCGACAAACAGCGACAGCCAGATCGGTACGCCATGGCTGTCGATCAGGGGCCGGCTGACGAAAGTGCCCCAGAGATAGACCACGGGGTAGAGCACCAGGAGGACGATGAGGTTGCTCTTCCAGATCATGGCCGGGCCCTGCTCGGGAGCCCCAGTCTTGCCGGCCGGGAACCAGAAATTGAAGCCGTAGCTCGCGCGCTTCACGTTCATGCCGGCGTTGAAGCGCTCGCCCTCTTTCAGCAGGGTCTGACGGACGGGTGAGCCAAGCCATGCATTGAGGTTGGCATCGCTGTCGAACGACAGGATGACGATCCATTCGTCGCGCAAGCCTGGAATCGGCCGCTCGATCTTGTGACGCAAAAATCCCTTGAACTCGGCCTCCGCGGCCTGGATGCGCTGCTGCCATTTCAGAAACGCGTCCTCGAGTCCATCCGGCACCTTGAAGGAGATGACGGCCGACACCGCGCTGTCACGCTGAACGCCGGTGTCGGGCAGGATGTGGACATCCTCCGAACCGACGAAGAAGCGCTGCACCTCAGCGATCAGCTTCGCCCGCACCTCGCTCTGGAGCCAGGCGCGCGCCGCGGCCGGACTGGCGAAACGCAAAATCGTCACCCAGTCGACATGCGCCGGCGGCTGCGGCGGCACCACCTCCTGCCCCAGGAAACCGGGCCAGGCCTTCAGCGCCTCGCCCACCTCGCCGTTCCACCGCGCGAACGCGGCAAAGCCCTCGTCAGCGATGCGGCGTTGGATGACGAGGGCGACCGGCTGGCCGGCCGTGTCAGGAGATGTGCTCATCGCGGCGGCTTCAGCCTTTTTTGTAGAGACGCTTGCCCATCACCCAGGTCTCGTCGACGCAGCGATCGTCGCCGACCATCATCACGGCGAACAGCATGCTCGCGGCCTCGTCCATCGTGCGCGGGCCGGCGCCCTCGGCGATCAGCGATTGGTGCCACGCTTGGGCGATCTGCCCGCCGTTCGGATCGAGCGCAACGAAATCGGCTTCTTTGCCGGGCTCGAAATTACCGAGCTTGTCGTCGATGTAGAGGCCCTCGGCACCGCCAAGCGTGATCGACCAGAAGCCGCGATAGGGCGAGAGCTTGTTGCGCTCGGCTTCCGCAAGGTCCTTCCGCGTGGGATCGATGCTGCCGTCGAGCAGCGTGTTGTTGCACATGCCGACCTTGTAGGCGTCGTCGAGCACGGAGATCATCGAGAAGCGGTTGCCGCCGCCGACATCGGTGCCGAACGACATCTTCACGCGATGCTCCGGATCGGTGGCGCGGCCGAGGCGGAACAGGCCGCTGCCGAGGAACAGGTTCGAGCACGGACAGAACACCACCGCCGCGCCCTTCTTCGACATGCGCCGGAATTCGTTGTTCGAGAGATAGACGCCATGGCCGCCTGAGAACTTCGGCCCGACGAGGTCGAACTTCTCGTAGACGCCGAGATAGTCCTCGCAGTCCGGATGCTCGACCAGCACGCCACTGCATTCAGCCGGGTTCTCGGAGATGTGGGTGTTGACCCAGCAGTCCGGATGCTCGTGCTTGAGGCGCTGGCACGCCTTGAGCAATTCCGGCGAGGCACCGAAGGCGAAGCGCGGCGTGATGGCGTAGAGGTTGCGGCCCTTGTTGTGATACTCTGCTATCAGCCGCTTGCTGTCGCGATAGAAATTCTCCGGGGTATCGATGAAGTCCGCCGGCGCGTTGCGATCGATGCCGGTGAGGCCCGCGATGACGCGCATGTTGCGGCGGGCCGCTTCCTCGAACAGTTCCTCGGTTGAAACAGGCGAGGAGCTCGTGAAGGCCTGGCAGGTGGTGGTGCCGGACGCGAGCAACGCGTCGAGGAAACGCTTGACGCCCTCCCGCGCGTAGTTGCGATCCCGGTATTTGAGCTCTTCCGGATAGACCCATTTCTGGAGCCACGGCAGCAGCTGCTCGCCATAGGCCCCGAGCACGCGGGTCTGCGGCAGATGGATGTGGCCGTCGATGAAGCCCGGAACGATGATGCGGTCCTTGATGTGGGTGATCTCAACGCCGGGATGGGCGGCGGCGATCGTCTCGTAGGGTCCGAACGCCTTGATGACGCCATCGGTGACGATCATGAGACCGTCCTGGTGAAAGCGCGCGGCGGCTTGCTCGTTGCCGACATGCTTCCAGGGATCGTCGACGAAGTCGAAGAACGTGCCGCGAATACCGACCGTGGTCATGATTGGGTCCCTTCCTTAAGACTGTGTGGCTTGGCGCACTGACGGCAGCGACATCGCGAGCAGCGTGCCCGCGATGGCGCAGAGGCCGAGATAGAGCCATCCGATCGGCGCCTGCGTTGCCTCAGGCAACACCGCCGCGATCGCCATGGCGCCGCTCACGGCGAGATAGCAGAGCGCGCTGATCAGACCGCCGATCAGGCCGTGGTCGCGCTCGAACAGGCCGAGCGCCATGCCGTACATCATCGGGCACAGCACGCCGCAGCCGCCGAGCACCAGCGCACCGCCGATCGTGATCGACGCGAAATCGAGACCGACGACCATGCCTGTTACGGTCAGCACGGCGGAGCCGGCGAGAAACAGCGCGAAGGCACCGAAGCCCAGCAGGCGCGCCGGCATGAAGCGCGCAAAATGCGCGCAGCCGAGCTCGCCGGCGAGATTGACCCCGCCGAGGCCGAGCGCGACGAGGCCGTAGATCGCCGCCGAGTAACCGAGGCCGGTCTGGTAGAAGAACGGCGCGACGACGCCGAACGCCAGCTGCGCGCTCGCCGCCGCGGCGAAGACCAGCACGAAAGCCAAAAAGCCTGGACGGACCAGCGCCTCGCGCAAGATACCCGCCGTGCGGCGCGGATCGAACGGCGCGCGCCGCTCCGACGGCAATGTCTCGGGCAGAAGAAAAACGACGATCGCAGCGACGATGGCCGCGGCAATCGCAATGATGACGAAGACACCGCGCCAGGACGTCAGCTCGACGATGAAGCCGCCGGCCGCGGGCGCGAGCACCGGCGCCAGCCCCCAGGCCGCGCCAAGCAGGCCGGAGATCGCGGTGAGCTCACGGCCGCGATAGCAATCGGCCGCAACCGCATAGGCCACGACGAGGCAAGTGCAACCGCCGATCCCTTGCAGGAAGCGCAAGCCCAGCAGCAGCGAGGCGCTGGTGGCGAGCGCGCAGGCGATGCTCATCGCGATCAGCATCGACAGGCCTGCGAGCAGGACGTTGCGGCGGCCCAGCGTGTCGGAGGCGATGCCGACCGGCACCAGCGCCAGACTCATGCCGAGCATGTAGGCGGTGACGGTGTTCTGCATCGAGGCGGGATCGGCGGCGAGATCCACCACCATCTGCGGCAGGCCGGGCGTATAGGCATCGAGCGGAATCTGGCTGAACGGCACGACGCACAGCAGGATCGGCACGATCCCGCGCTTCGCGCAACCGGCGTCCGAAGCAAGTGCGGTCATGAGCAACGCCCCCTTGATCTCCGCGGGCCCCGTCTTTTCGTGCGCGCAGTGAGACGCGACGATGCAGGTTGCGGGAACTTTGACGCGCGGGAGCGTGCCAGAACTGTGTGTAAGAATTCTTAGGAGCGCCCGTATCGATACGGCCTTTGATGATGCTCTGGCCGGGGGACGCCCAAACAAAAAACGCGAAAACAACCCCATGCAAAGTACAAATCATTGAAGAATTTCGCGCCGCACTCCGCCAAGGCCTGCCCGCGCGGACGTTTGACACGTCGGGCAAAGCAGGCGCTGACTCGCCTGATGGCCGATTGTGGATCCCGCCAGCGCGCCGGTCCGTTAACGGGGCGGAAGGCATAGCTGCTTCGAAGCCCGGGCCTCCGCACCGGTGCCCCCGGCAAGCAGATCTGGTGCCCGTTGCGCCGCCTCCTCATCCCCCTTTCAAAATCGCATGTTCGGTGCCCCGAGCGATCTGCAGCGGGGATAGTGTAGATGCCGCGATGAGAGACATTGGAGTTCGTGATGACCGCAGATGCTGCTGACCTGAACTACGGCTCGATCAGAGCACTGGCGAGCGCCCTGCACGCGCGCAAGATATCTGCCTCGGAATTGCTCGAACACACGATCGCGCGCATCGAGGCACTGGACGGGCGGATCAACGCGGTCATCGTGCGCGATTTCGACCGCGCGAGAGCGGCCGCGCGCACCGCCGATGCCGCGCTTGGACGCGGCGAGCAACGGCCATTGCTCGGCATCCCCGTGACCTTGAAAGAACCCTTCAACGTCGCGGGCCTGCCGACGAATTGGGGCTTTCCGCATTTCAGGGATTTCCAGCCGGCAGAGGATGCCCTCGTCGTCTCGCGGTTGAAGGCGGCCGGCGCCATCGTCATCGGCAAGACCAACATTCCGATCGGGCTCAGGGATTTCCAGAGCTACAACGAGATCTACGGGACGACCAACAACCCCTGGGACCTCGGCCGGTCGCCCGGCGGTTCCTCGTCCGGCCAGCTCCCGCGCTTCTCCGGTGGCACCGAGGACGAGCGCCAGCAGATCGTGCAGATGCCCGACCCCGAGCTGCCGCAGCACGGGCGTCGCGAACGCCTTCTCCCGCACCAGCGTCACCGCGTAGTCGACCAGCAGCCTAAGTCCGGCGGAGCTTTCAGGCATGATGCGCATCACGGCATCGTCGACGTCCACGATCATTGGCGCCAGCACGCGCCTCGGCACGCGCAGCGAGAAGCAGCTTCCCAGCAACAGCCGCTCGAACGTCGTGACGTCCTCCGCGCTCGTCAGCACCGCCTCTCCTGCATGAAGCCTCAGATCGTGTCCCCGCTCGGATATGCCGAGAACGCCGGACCTGTTCACGATCAGGGCGAGGCTGTCGTCGCCATCGGCCACCAGTTGCTTGGTGCGAATGACCCGCGCTCCGCACAGCCCCCCGATCAACAACTGGGCTTCCGGCAGGACATGAGAGGTGAAGCTCGCCGCGGCCGGCTTTCCATCCCTTGCCTCGACCTCCGCCTTCAGCACCCCGCGGCAATAGAAATCGCGAAGCAACGGGATGCGCTCGTTTTCGGGAATTTCGTTCGTTGAAACATTGAGAACGGAAAAATCAACCATGCTGCTCACTGCAATCTCTCCAGCCGACGAGCAGACCCGGCCACGCGCTGTCGTTTCCTCCACACGCGCGTTCGATGCCGTTGTGGCAAGCTTCGCGGCGCTCGCTGCTCTTCAATTATCAGAAGCGCGATATACGAAAGTCTCGAATGAATCGCGTCCTGCATTCGGATGACCCGCGAGCGCCGATCATCACAATGGATTGAGAACGCGGCACGTAACATCGAGGCATGTGAAATGAATCACGCGGCGCCGTCATCGCCGCTCGTTCGCCGCGCGAACGGCACGGCAAAGCCGGCGGCGATCTTCACCAGATCAGCCTGCCTGCCGGCGCCCGTCTTCTCGAACAGGCGACCGAGATGCGTCTTCACCGTCGTCTCGGCGACGCCGAGTTTTGCGGCGATGTCGGGAACACCGCCGGTCTCGATGATCGCCATCAGCACGCGCAATTCAGACGGCGTCAGCCTGAAGGCTGCTGCGATCGCGTCGGCTGCGAGCAGCGGCAGCATGGAAGCTCTTTGAACGAAGAGCATCGTGGCTGCAATGTCCCGCGGCAGGCTGCGATCCCGCTTCAGCGGAAAAGCATGGAGCAGATAATGCTGCCCATCGGCCGACGTCGCAAGTTCGATCTGACGACGAGCGGCAGAATGTGTGCCTTCATCGAATTCGCACAGGCTGCGGAATATTTTATCGGTCTGGGTGTTGCGGGCCACGATCCGGTCACCGACGATCGCAAGCAGATTGGCATCGGCGAACAACTGGCGGCATGCCGCGTTGGCATGAACGACGCGGCCGTCCGCATCGAGCAGGCAGATCGCCGTGTTCAATCCGTCGAGGACGTCGGCAAGGTCGTCCACCGTATGCGAGCGCGCCCTGATCTGCCGGCCCATGATCTGCGACCGATGGATGTGCGGAGCGAGCAGCCGCATGCGCTCGCGCATCGCATCGTCGACGGTTCCACGGGAGCGGTGGCGCAACACCTGCAGGATCGTGGTGCGCGCGGCCGTCTTCTCGAGCGCGACGGTCGCGAGGTCTATCGCCCCCTGCGGTTCCACCCACTCGCGATGGAAGCTCGTCTCGAGAAAATCAGCATGGGACATGATGTCGGTCACGCCGATCGTCTGTTCGGACGCGAGGGTGAGGTGACGGTCGAGCAGAGGATCGAGCTCCACATACCGGTCGCGATAAAGCTGGCGGAAGCGGGCGTCGGTTCCAAAATGCTGCTGAATCTCGATCGTAAGCCGTGCTGAATCCCTGGACAGGATCATCGCGGCGCAACCACCGACGAACTGCGAAACCTGTTCCAGCGCGCCGCTGCGCAAGGCGGGGTCAACCGCCGCGTCGTAAATCTCGCCGATGAGAGACGAGAACCGGTTTGCCTGATGGGTCGTCATCGGACGGACGACGCGATCTGCGTGCGGCCCGTCCGAGACGGAGAGCTCGCGATCCGGGAACTGACGGAGAAGACGGGCCGGTCAATTGCCGCCTTCGACGAGGAAAAAACGTTGCAGCCAGATGCTGGAATATCGAACATCGTCCTTGCGTAACGTCAACCGCAGGGTGCGGCTTGGACTGTTTCGCCAAAGACTAGGATAAATGCGAACAGCGCGCGGACTGTGTGCGATGAGTCACGCGCCGGTTCGCTGCCGCCCGCTTCGTTGCCACGTCCTGCCCGCTTCACGGCCGGCAGCGGCAACCTATTTCCGATTCTCCTCGCAGAACTTCAACGCGGCCAGCGCTTCGCCGGCACGCGGTACCTGCATCTCGATACTGTCGTCGTCATCGTCCTCGAAATCGAGCGTCAGGCGTCTCGCCTTCGACAGGCGGTCCATCATCGACTGGTCGTACTCGAAGATGCCGCGCACGGTGGTCTTGTCCATGACCTCCCACTTCGCCTTCTTCATGATGTCCGCATCGTCAGTGCCGACATCGGCCCGAAGGATCTCGCCGACCTTCTCCCATTCCCAGCCATCATAGATCATCACGATCACGATCGCCTTCTCGGAATAGGTGATCACGATGACGTAGTCGCGGTTCTCGTCCTCCTTGTCCTTGTAGCCACGGCTCGCATTGCAATGCGTGTCCTGCGTGCGCTTTTCGATGGTCCAGTCGCCGACCTTGGATTGTTGCGCAAGCGCCGGTCCGGCGCTTAAGGCGCCCGTCGCGATCAGCAAAGCGGCAAGAAGGAATCGTTTCATGTCAGCCTCCAGCGCGTTCCCCGGGCCGAGATGACCACCTCCGCGGGAGGGCCGCAAGGGCTTACCCCGGCAGAACGGCGGCGCCCGTGCCTATCCCCGCCGCGGCACGATCGCGATGGGAGTGAAGGTGTAAACCTCCTCGCCGCTCTGGTTGAACATGGTCCATTTCACCAGCGCGATACCCTGCGGCTTCGACTTCGAGGGCGTCAGGCTCATCACCTCCCCAACCAGATGCAGGCGGTCATTGGGCCGTACCGGCATCGTCCAGCGCAGGCCGTCGACGCCGGCGCCGATCAGCGGATGCGGGCCGAACGGGCGTGTCTGGATCGCGAGATTCATGGCTATCGCCGCGGTGTGCCATCCCGATGCCGCCAGGCCCTTGAACAGGGTCGCCTTGGCCGCCTCGTGGTCGAGATGCATCGGCTGCGGATCGAACTCGGCCGCGAAGCGCTTGATGTCGGCCTCGGTGACCTCGACCTCGGGGGACCTGAACCGCATTCCGATCGCCAGATCGTCGAACCATTCGACCTGCGCCATGATTTTGCCTCGCAATGTCGTGCGCCGCCTTCGAAGAGACGGCCAAAGGGCTCCAGCAATGGCGGGACCGCAGCGCACAAAACCAGCCCCGAGGTTCCCCGCGAAACCCCTTTCCCGAGGCGACGAAACACCGCTGAAACAGATGGCCGCTTAAGTCGTTGTCAAAATAAATACAGGGACGGCTACCATGCAATTCCTTCTCGACCTGATCTACGACTATTCCTGCTGCCGCAACCTCGTTGCCCATTCAATACGGGAGGACGAGCTATGATCGAGCTGATCTCGGGCCTGCTCGCCCTTTGCAGCGCCGGTGTCTTTGCGGCGCACGCGCTGGACGCCTACCGCACCACACATCACTAATCACTGACCGCTTCACCGTTTCAGCCGCTAAAAAGGCCGCCGGTAGAAGTGCTCCGAATGCGTTGCCGGCGGAAACCGGTTGGCAAGAGCGAGCGCGCCTGTCTCGTCGGTCTCGAGCGCGATCTTCTGCGCCAGCATGACGTCGCCCGGCACCAGGAAGCCTGACGGGACGAAGCACCATCCCATCGTGGCGCGGCCTTCGCCGTCAATTTCATGGACATTGGCGGCGGTGCCGTAGTGAATGCGATAGGTCTTGCCGGTGTCGCATCCAATGACGTCGAAATACCGGTGCTCTTCGAATTGGGCGCGCTGTGCGGGCGAGAGCCAATCGAAGAGCAGCCGGCGACCACGGGCATCCGGCGTGTTCTCGCCGAAGAAGCGCCGATACAGTTCACGCAGCGCATGCAGACGCGCACGCGCCGGCGCGCGGAGCCAAACCGCCGTAATCATGAGCAGCTCAGATCAACCGCCGACCAGGCGGGGATAGAACAGCGTTTCCTGCGCGGTCGGGTCGAACGATCTGATACGAGTGACTTCGCCGGGTCCGTTGCGAAGGGCCGCGGTGAAGCCGGCTCCAGTCAGCTCCCGAAAGCGCCGTTCGGCTCGCGCCAGCGCTTCGGCATTGCCAGGATCAAACTCGTGGCGCGTATCGCCAGTCTGGTCCATCACGATCTGGGTTGCCATGTTGAGTCTCCTCATGCCCAGCCCTGAATCTGATCAAAGCAAACCTCGTGCCCTCGGTTCCTGATGGCAACAACTTTCTCATGTCGGCGCATCACGCCTTGCTGAGCAGGAGCGTTTTTCGAGCGAAGTGGACGGGTTTTCGTCAGCGCGAGGCCGCCGCTCCGCCGCCCTCGTCGATCTGCCGGCCCATCAGCGCGATCGCCTTCTGATAAACGCCGGCCGCATTCCAGGCCTCGATGGCGACGAAATTCGGCTCGCCCGGCTGGTAACCGGCTCCTGCTTTCCAGCCATGACCTTTAAGGAAATTCGCGGTCGAGTTCAGCGCGTTGGCGGCCACCTCGAGGTTGCCGGTGCCATAGGCCAGGATGTTCTTGGGCATGAACTGGGTCTGGCCGACCTCGCCATGCATGGAGCCGCGGGTCGCCCCCGACAGCGTGCCGCGGTCGACCAGCTTCAAGGCCGCGTAGAGCTGGTCGGTGAAGAATTCAGGACGGCGGCAGTCATAGGCCAGGGTTGCGATCGACGACAGCATGTTCTGGTTGCCGCGCTGGCTGCCGAAACCGGTCTCCATGCCCCAAATCGCGATCAGCGGGCCGGGCGGGACGCCATAGCGCTGCTGGATGGAGGCGAACAAGGCAGCCTGCGACTGCTTGAGCTGGCGCCCCTTGGCGACGATAGTGGTGGCGCCGCGCTTGGCGAGAAACTGGTCGAGCGTCAGCGAAAAGCTGCGCTGGCCGCGGTCGGCCGCGATGGTGGCACTGGCGTAGTTGGTCTGCATCAGCGCCGAGAGCGCGGTCTGGCCGATGCCCTTGCCCTGCGCCTCTGCGCTGAACTCTCGTTTCCAGGCCTCAAAACCCGCCGGCGAGCTGCCGCATTGCGCGGCCGCGGCGGCGGACGCCAGGCACCCGAGCAGCGCCATCGCACCAACAACCGCTCCCGCAACAGCCCTGCCCGTGGTCATACCCAATCTCCCGTCCTGTAACCGATCGGCGCAACCTTACCCGGAGGAACGCGCCGACTCCATGGCCTGATCATAGGACAATTCGAGGCCGTCCAGATTGCCTTCCTTCCGCCATTTGTCGAGCAGCCGCAGGAAGGCCACCGGCCCGCGCCAATATTGGCTGTTTCTTGCCGCGATCGGATCGAACACGCCCTCGTTGTTGTAGTAACCGGGCGTGCATTCGGCGAGATAGGTCTGGCGGCCGAGCGCGGCCTTGACGACCTCCTCGACCCAGGCGTTTTCCGCGGCCAGCGTCGGCTCCAGCGTTCGGGCTTTGCGCTTGCGCGCTTCGGCGATCACATAGGCGATGTGCTGTGACTGCTCGTCGATGATGTGGGGGAAGTTAGCGCTCTGGCCGGCCTGCACCGTGACGATCAGGAAGCAGTTCGGAAAGCCGCGGCTGTAGAACCCATGCATCGTCTTGACGCCGCCCTGCCAGCGCTCGGTCAGGCTCATGCCGTCGCGGCCGTAGACCTCGAAGCCCATGCGGCGGGCATAGTCGGTGCCGACCTCGAAGCCGCTGGCATAGATCAGGCAGTCGAGCTCGTAAGCCTTGCCGCCGGCCATGACGGCGTTCTCGGTGATGCGATCGACACCCTGCCCTTTGGTGTCGACGAGATGCACGTTGGGACGATTGAAGACATCGAGATATTCGTCGTGGAAGCACGGCCGCTTGCAGAACGCCTTGTACCACGGCTTGAGCGCGTCCGCGGTCGCCGTGTCCTTGACCACCGCATCGACGCGGGCGCGGATCTCCTCCATCTTGCGGTAGTCGGCCTGCTCGATGACCTTCAGTGCCTCTTCCATCGAGGTCACCGGCTGCGGCTGACGACGCGGCGCCAGCAGGATCTCGCCGAGCAGGCCGGTCCAGCCGTCCTGCACCAGGTCCCGTTCGACCGGCTCGCCGGAGATCACGGCAGTGAAATTGTCCATGCGCTCGCGCTGCCAGCCGGGCTTGAGGCTCTGCGCCCAGTCTTGATCCGTCGACCGGTCGTCACGCACGCCAATCGCTGACGGCGTGCGCTGGAAGACATAGAGCTCCTTCGCAGCGCGGCCGAGATGCGGCACGCATTGCACGGCGGTGGCGCCGGTGCCGATGATTCCGACGCGCTTGTCGGCAAGTCCGGTCAGTCCACCATCCGCATTGCCGCCGGTATAGCCGTAATCCCAACGACTGGTATGGAAGCTGTGACCTTTGAAGGTCTCGATGCCTGGAATGCCCGGCAGCTTCGGTCTGCTGAGCGGACCTCCGGCGAGAATGACGAAGCGTGCACGGATGCGATCGCCCCGATCGGTCTCGACCAGCCATCGCGCCTCCTGCTCCTGCCATGCCATCCGCGAGATGACGGTCTGAAACAGCGCGCGATCGTAGAGATCGAAATGGCGGCCGATGCGGCGGGAGTGCTCGTAGATCTCCGGGGCGCGCGCATATTTGCGCACCGGCATGTAGCCGGTCTCTTCCAGCAGCGGCAGGTAGATGTAGCTCTCGGTATCGCAGGCCGCGCCGGGATAGCGATTCCAGTACCAGGTGCCGCCGAAGTCCGCAGCCTTTTCCACGATACGGAAATCATCGATGCCGGCCTCGCGCAGACGCGCGGCACAGAGAAGCCCGCCAAAGCCGCCACCGACGACGAGCACTTCAGTCTCTTCACTGACAGGTGCGCGCGCAAATCCGGGATCGGCCCAGGGGTCGTCGAGGTAGCGGCCGAATTCCCCTGTTACCTCGACATACTGAGCCTTGCCCTCGGCACGCAAACGGCGGTCGCGCTCGTCACGGTAGCGCGCGCGGAGGGCTGCAATATCAACGGTAGGTTCGCCGGCTGCACCGGTCTTGTGTCTTTCCGCTGACATGCATTTCCTCCACGGAGAACGCTGCTTCGCCGGCAGCTCGGATCAGTTAGCCCTGAAAAAGTGACGCATGCAATCGCGTCCAATGTTTTTTGCGTGAACGCCGCGTGACGTTCCGCTAACCTCGCGCACAAATCACAAGCGCAACGCCACGCAACGACGTGGCCGTGGAGGAGACCATGCAGGGATTGATGATGGACATGCCGCTTCTGATCAGCGGCCTGATCCAGTATGCCGCGGACTATCACGGCGAAGCCGAGATCGTCGCGCGCGAGATCGAGGGCGACATTCATCGCTACACTTATGCCGATGCCCATCCGCGCATCAAGCGCATGGCGCTGGCGCTGAAGCGGCTCGGCATGAATCCGGGCGATCGCGTCGGCACGCTGGCCTGGAATACGCATCGTCATTTCGAGATGTTCTATGCCGCGCCGGGCATGGGCTATGTGCTGCACACCGTCAACCCGCGGCTGTTTCCCGAGCAGCTCGTCTACATCATCAACCATGCCGAAGACCGCCTGCTGTTCATCGACCGCGCCACGCTGCCGATCGTCGAGGCGATCGCGCCGCAGCTCAAGACGATCGAAGCTTATGTCGTGATGTCGTCGCGCGAGCGGATGCCCGAGACCAAGCTCGCCAACGTGCATTGCTACGAGGAGCTTCTCGACAAGGAGAACGAGGCCGGCTTCACCTGGCCGGAGTTCGACGAGAAGTCCGCCTCCACCATCTGCTACACGTCGGGCACGACCGGCAATCCCAAGGGCGTGATCTATTCGCACCGTGCCGCGATCCTGCAGACCATGACCTGCTGCAATTTCGACTTCCTGCCGGGACATGTCGAAGGCGTGCGCGAGGTGATGATGCCGATGGCGCCGCTCTTCCATGGCAATGGCTGGAACATGCCGTTCACGGCTCCCTACACCGGATCGAAGCTGGTGCTGCCCGGCCGCAACTACGAGCCCGACAAGCTCTATGAATTGCTCGAAGGCGAGAAGGTGACGCTGTCGGCGGGCGTGCCGAGCTTCTGGCTGATCCTGCTCGACTGGCTGGGCCGCACCGGCAACAAATTCTCCACGCTGCGGGCAACGTTGTCGTCGGGCTCGGCGCCGCCGCGCGCCATGGTCGAGAAACTGAAGCGCGACTACCATATCGACTACATCCAGGCATGGGGCATGACCGAGGCGCTCGGCTGCTCGATGCCGGGCTTGAGGCCCGGCTCGGAGCATCTCGGCGACAAGGAGAGGTTCGACCGGCGCCAGGTATCTGGCCGCGCCTGCTTCGGCACGAGCTTGCGCATCGTCGACGACAGCGGCGCCGAGTTGCCACGCGACGGCAAGTCCGTCGGCCATTTGCGCGCCCGTGGCCCCTGGGTCGCCTCCGGCTACATGAAGCTAGACGAAGGGCTCGACCGCGACGGCTGGCTGATCACCGGCGACATGGCGGTGATCGACCCACAGGGCCACGTCACGCTCACCGACCGCTCCAAGGACGTGATCAAGTCCGGCGGCGAATGGATCTCCTCGATCCAGCTCGAGGACGTCGCCTTGTCTCACCCCGACGTGCTTCAGGCAGCCGTGGTCGCGATCAACCATGAGAAATGGCAGGAGCGTCCCCTCCTCCTCGTCGTCCGCAAGAAGGGCGCGACCGTCGACGGCAAGACGCTGCTCGACCATATGCGCCCGAAAATCGCGAGCTGGTGGATGCCGGACGCGGTCGAATTCCTCGACGAATTCCCGATGACGGGGACCGGCAAGGTGTTGAAATCGGCTCTGCGCGAGAAGTTCAGGGAGTATCGCGTCGCGTGAGCCGCGCGCAGAGGCGTCGACCTTGTAGCCCGGATGGAGCGCAGCGCAATCCGGGCTACGAAGGCGGACATCGGTCGTCTTCCCTGACGCCATCATCTTCACCTTTTGGTCAATTCAGCGACGATATATCGGGAGGTCGCTAACCCCGCATCGAGGACATCATGGCGTTTTCCGGATTGGGCCTGCATCTCGGCAATCTGTCGCGCCTGTCGAACGCGCAGACGCGTTCGATCAGCCCCGAGAACTTCACCGGCGAGAAGGGCAAGGGCGGCATGTCCGTCGATGGCCCCGCCGCCCGCCAGGCCCGCGATCTCGGACAGGGCTGGAAGGTCTCGCCCTACGTCGTCATCGAACCGGGCACGACCTTCACGCTCGGCGACATCGCCGGGCAAGGCGCGATCCAGCAGATCTGGATGACGCTGGCGCGCGGACGGCTGCGGCATTCGATCCTGCGCATCTACTGGGACGACCAAACGCTGCCGAGCGTCGAGTGCCCGGCCGGCGATTTCTTCGCCTGCGGATGGGAAGAGTTCGCGCAGGTGTCCTCCCTCGCGGTCTGCGTCAATCCCGGCCGCGCCTTCAACTGCTATTGGGAGATGCCGTTTCGCAAGCGCGCGCGCTTCACGCTCGAGAACCGCAGCGAGGAGCAACTCACCGCCTACTACCAGATCAACTACACCCTGACCGACGTGCCGGAGGACTGCGCCTACTTCCATGCCCAATTCCGCCGCACCAACCCGCTGCCTTACAAGGAGGTCTATACCATCCTCGACGGCATCAGCGGCGCGGGCCACTATGTCGGCACCTACATGGCCTGGGGTGTCAACAACAACGGCTGGTGGGGCGAAGGCGAAATCAAGTTCTTCATCGACGGCGACGGTCACTTCCCGACGATCTGCGGCACCGGCACCGAGGACTATTTCTGCGGTGCCTATAATTTCGATCCCTATGTCGCCCATTCCGGCCAGGGCCAGCAATCGCGCTACCAGGAATTCACCACGCCCTATGCCGGCCTGCCCCAGGTGATCCGCCCCGACGGCGTCTACAAATCGCAGCAACGCTTCGGCATGTATCGCTGGCACATCCCCGATCCCGTGCGCTTCCGCTCCGATCTGCGTTTGACGATCCAGGCGCTGGGCTGGTTGTCGGGCACCAAGGAGGCCAAATACCTTCCGCTGCAGGACGACATCGCCTCCGTCGCGTTCTGGTATCAGACGCTGCCGACGGCGCCCTTCCCGGAATTGCCCGGCCCGGATTATCTCGAAATCGGCTGATCCTGCCGCCGATCAATAAGGAGACCAGAGATGCTTTACCCGATGTCGCCAAAAGTCGTCGAACTCAAGCGCAAGCTCGAGAGCTTCATGGACCGGCACATCTACCCGAACGAGGAGCGCTTCTATCGCGAGGCGGAAGAGCTGGGGCCCTGGAAGGTCTATCCCGTCGTCGAGGAGTTGAAGCCGCTGGCGCGTGCGGAAGGTCTCTGGAATCTGTTCCTGCCGGAGTCCGGCCATGGCGCAGGCCTGACCAATCTCGAATACGCGCCGCTCTGCGAGGTGATGGGCCGATCGCATCTGGCGCCCGAAGTGTTCAACTGCTCGGCGCCCGATACCGGCAACATGGAGGTGCTGGAGCGCTACGGTTCGGAGACGGACAAGGAGCGTTGGCTGAAGCCGCTGCTCGCAGGCGAAATCCGCTCCTGCTTCGCCATGACGGAGCCTGCGGTCGCCTCATCCGATGCGACCAACATCGAGAGTTCGATCCTGCGTGACGGCGACCATTACGTCATCAACGGCCGCAAATGGTACACGACCAATGCGACCGACCCGCGCTGCAAGATCTGCATCTTCATGGGCAAGACCGATCCTGACAATCCGGACCGCCACAAGCAGCAATCGATGATCCTGGTGCCGATGGACACGCCTGGCATCGAGGTGAAACGCCCCCTGCCCGTGTTCGGCTTCTACGGCGTGCCTGACCGGGCGTCCGAAGTCGTCTTCACCAATGTGCGGGTCCCCAAGGAGAACATGCTGCTCGGCGAAGGCCGCGGCTTCGAGATCGCGCAGGGCCGCCTCGGCCCCGGCCGCATCCACCATTGCATGCGGCTGATCGGCCTTGCCGAACGCACGCTGGAGAAGATGTGCCGCCGCGTGCGCAGCCGCGTCGCCTTCGGCAAGCCGGTCTCCGAGCAAACGGTGACGCAAGAGCGCATCGCGGAATCCCGCATCATGATCGAGCAAGCCCGGCTGCTGACGCTGAATGCGGCCTACGCGATGGACACGGTCGGCAACAAGGTGGCGAAGGCCGAGATCGCAATGATCAAGGTCGCGGTGCCCAACATGGCCTGCCAGATCATCGACTGGGCGATCCAGGCCCATGGCGGCGGCGGCACCTCGAACGATTTCGGTTTGACCCAGGCCTATGCGACCGCGCGTTTGCTGCGGCTTGCCGATGGACCGGATGAGGTGCACCGAAACCAGATCGCCCGGTTCGAGCTGAAGAAATATTCGAACGCGTAGATCCGGTGTTCGCCGAGAGCGCGCGGGTCGTTTCCCGCGCGCCTCGGCGCCCTCGCCTCAGTTCGCCAGATACACGTCCGGATCTGCGCTCCAGCTCGGTTTCTTGAAGGCGTTGCGCAGGGCGGGCGACATCGGGACGTTGTAGTTGAGGCCGTTCGGCGGCGTCGGGGACTGCAGCCATTTCTTGTAGAGCACCTCGATCTCCGGGCTTGCATAGAGCTCCGCAGTCGCACGGTCGGCGAGCGCCTTGAACGGCGCATCCTCCCGCCGCAGCATGATGCCGTAGGGCTCCGGCTTGGAGAACGCCTCCTCGCTGATCATGAAGGCTTGCGGCTCCTTCGAGCGCGCGATCGCGACCGCGAGTTGCACGTCGTCGAGTGCGTAGGCCTGGGCGCGGTCGGTTTCCAAGAGCAGGAAGGCCTCGGCCTGGTCCTTCGCCGGCATCAGGCTGATGCCGAGATTGCGTTCCGTATTGACCTTGGCGAGCTGCGTCAGGTTGACCGAGCCGGCCACGGCCGTGACCGCCTTGCCCTTGAGATCGTCGATGGTGTTGATCTTCGTGGCCTTCTTGGCTGCAAATCGGGTCGCACTGAGGAAATGCGTGTTGGTGAAGGCGACCTGCTTCTGGCGATCGGCGTTGTTGGTGGTCGCGGAGCAGTGCAGGTCGAGCGTGCCGTTGACCATCAGCGGGATCCGGTTCGACGAGGTCACCGCGAGCGTGTCGACGGCGATGTCGGGCATGCCCAGCTGCTTCTTCACGGCATCGACGATCCTCAGGCAGATCTCCATGGCAAAACCGACCGGCTTCTGGTCGCCGTCCAGATAGCTGAACGGGACCGAGGCCTCCTGATAGCCCAGGGTGATCTTCTTGGTCTCCTTGACCTTCTGGAGCGTGCCCGACAGATCTTCGGCTGAGGCTGCGCCGGCAAGACATGTGAGGGCCAGGATAACGGTGGGTAGACGCATCGGCTGCTCCTAGAGGGGGCTCGCGCCTCCATGCCGGGCGCAATCGCGGAACTTGATAGCGCAGGGGCGCGACGGCCGCCAGACAGGCTAGCGCCTATCAGCTATCGCAGCTTTCGATATGACGAGCGGCCGTTCGGCTCCGCCTGTGGCGTGACGGACCTTACGCGTCGATGCCGCGCTGGACCAGGATGCGCTCGGCGCTATCGTTCCAGACATCCATCCTGGTGATCTTGCCATTGCGCACAACGAAGCGGTCGACGTAACGGTTGCCCTCGAACGGGGTCCCATCCTTCCATTCGCCGTAGAGCGTGCCGACGCTGTAAACCACGGTCTCGCCGTCGCCGGGGCAGACGTCGAACCGGTCCATCTTCTTCTTGACCCAGCGGTAGCGCTTGGCGTTGAAGCCGGTCGGGCCGCGCGGATGATCGAACTCGCGCCCGCCGGTGAAGGTGATCACGGTGCCCGGCGCCATATAGGTCGCCGCAGCGTCGGGATCGGGAATCATCGATGCCGTGAGATAGGCCTCCACGATCGCGGCGTCGGACAAATGAGCAGTTTCGGCTCTGGCGGCAACGGACATGGCAGGCTCTCCCCGGTTCGCGAGATACTACCGCCACGGTCACGGAATCCATGCATATATTTTGAACATTTGCCTCGCTACACTGCCGACAATCTGGAGCCGCCGATCCCCGCTGATTGCTCGAAATTCCGTCCGTAAGAACCATGATCACCCAGCCCGCCTTCGACCTGATCTTCCGTAACGCGCTGTTGCGGTCATCCGCCGCGCCCGTCGACATCGGCGTGAAAGCCGGCCGGATCGCCGCAATCGCGCCAAAGCTCGCCTGCGAAGCGGTCGAGGTCGATATCGGCGGTCACCTCGCCCTGCCCGGCTTCGTCGACACCCACATCCATCTCGACAAGGCCTGCCTGCTCGACCGCTGCGGCCACGATCACGGCAGTCTCAGTGACGCCATCCGAGCCGTATCGGCGATGAAACGCGACTTCACCGTCGAGGACGTCTACGCCCGCGGCGCCAAGGTGCTCGAACGCGCGATCGTGCACGGCACGACGCACATGCGCACGCATGTGGAAATCGATCCGCGGATCGGCCTGCGCAGCTTCGAGGCGGTGAAGGCGCTGAAGCGCGACTATGCGTGGGCCCTCGACCTGTCGCTCTGCGTGTTCCCGCAGGAGGGGCTCACCAACGATCCCGGAGCCGAGGAGCTGCTGGTCCGGGCGCTACGCGACGGCGGCGAGACGATCGGCGGCTGTCCCTATACCGACACCGATCCGACCGCGCATGTTGCGCGCATCTTCGACCTCGCCCAGGAATTCGACGTCGACGTCGACCTCCATCTGGATTTCGATCTCGATCCCTCCTGGTGGCATCTCGACGAGGTCTGCCGCCAGACCGAGCGGCGCAACTATCATGGACGGGTCGCGATCGGCCATGCGACAAAGCTCTCGGCATTGCCGCCCGAACGGATGAAGGCTGCCACCGCACAACTGGCAAGAGCCGGCGTCGCCGTCACCGTGCTGCCCGCGACCGATCTCTATCTCATGGGGCGCGAAGCCACCCACAACGCTCCGCGCGGGCTGACCCTCGCCCACAAGCTCGCGGGCGACGGCGTGGTTTGCTCGGTCGCGACCAACAACGTCCTCAATCCCTTCACCCCGTTTGGCGACGCCTCATTGCTGCGGATGGCGAACTTCTACGCCAATGTCGCACACGCTTCGGTCGGGGATTTCGACACCTGCCTCGATCTCGTGACCGAGCTGCCCGCGCGGCTGATGAACCTCGACGATTACGGCATCAAGGTCGGCAATCCCGCCGATCTCATCGTGCTTGATACGCAAGACAGCCGCTTCGCCATCGCCGAGCTGCCCGACGTCATGATGGGCTTCAAGGAGGGCCGACAGACGTTTGCACGGCAGCGGCCCACTCTGTTCCGGCCTGGGGCCTGAACGCGTTTCCGGTCGAATCTCCAACGGTAAAATCGTCGGGAACAGGGCTGATCGTCGGACCGTTTCGTACCGATTCACGGCCGATACGTCCCCAGATCCGAGCCCGGTAGAATCCCGGACCGTAGCTGTGCGCATTGCGCAACGGGTCGTCCGGATCATACTAAGGGGACGCACTGAACGAGCTGTTCAGTGGGGAAGTATGTATATGTTCAGCGCATTCAGTAGCATCGATTATCGCTCCATTCGGGCCAACTCGCCGGCTGAAACCGCCGTCAAGCGACTGAATGGTATTGGCGAAGTCCTATCTGGCCTCGATATCTCGGCGATCCACACGCAGGACGACATGACCCGCGCGCTCTGGACGCTGGATACCGCCGACAAGTGCATCCGCATGATTCTCACCGAGTTCCGCACCGCGCCCGCCAAGGAGCAAGTCGTCCGCGAGGCCAAGCGCCTGGTCGACCTGATCGAGCTCGCCCGTGACGAAATCTCGAACTATCGCGACAGCGACAGGGTTTTGAGCTCAACCCACGCGTTCGGCGTCAGCGTTTGATCTTGCTCAGGATTCGATCTGCCTCGGTACGCCAATCAGCGCTGCGCGCGAACTCCGCCGTGCCCCTGACGCCGAACAGACCTTCATCAGCAAGGTCAGCCACCCAGGCCTGACGCTCTGCCGTGCCCTGCGCGGACCATGGTGTCAGTCCCGCCTCACGCACGGTCTCGGCGACCTCACGCACCTCCTCGGCGCGCCGGCGACCGTGCTCGATCACGCGCTGGAAGAAATAGGCGCCCTGCTTCTCCCAGTTGATCCCGGGGAACGTCTCCGCGAGCGAGGCCAACACCGCATCCTCGACCCCATAGGCACGCGCGGTCGTAAAACTCTCGATGACCATCGCCTCCAGGCCCTTGATCAAGATGCTGCGGCACATCTTCACCGCGGAGGACACGCCGAGCTTGTCGCTCGCGACCTTGGCGGCAAAGCCGATGGTGTTGAGCAGCGGCTCGATCTCTCTCGCGCCGGGGCCGCCGAGCAGCAGCGGCACCTTGATGCGATACGGCGGCACCGAGGTCATCACCGCACCCTCGACATAGCGGCCGCCTCCGCCGTCGATCAGCGCAGCAGCGCGCTGCTTGGCGCCCGGAGAGGCCGAATTGAAATCAAGGAACCAGTTACCCTGGTTGATCGCAGCGGCGCAGGCCTTCGCCACCGGCACGGCCTGGCTGGCGGTGACCGCGGAGATGATGAAGTCCGATTTCGCCGTCAACTCGGCGTGCGAGGCCGCAAGCGCCACACCGTGTTTCGCCGCATGCTCCTTCAGCGGCGCGCCCTGCTCGCCCCCGAGCTTGATGTCATAAGCCGAGACCTTGATGTCCTGCTGGCGCAAATCCTCGGCCAAGATTTTGCCGACTTCGCCGTAGCCCAACCAGCCCGATCTGCCATCGTTTCGGATCCACCATCAGTTCAATCCTCGTGTCGTCTCGTCGAACAGCTCCTCGACAGCATAGCGGCGCGGGATCAGCGCCTGCTGGAATGCGTAGTCGACGATCAGCTCCAGCGGCTTCCGGTTGGCCTCGATCCCGAACGGGACAAGGTCAGGCGTTGCCACTGCTCCCGCCTGCTCCTTGTTCCGCTTGAGCAGATCATAAACGCCTACAACGACGTCGGGCCGCGATTTCGCAAGTTGCTCGGTCACGACCACGAGGTGATTGACCGGGACGACGCCGCGCCTCGCGTACCATCTGGCGGCCTCCGCGGCTGGATCGGAGAAGAGCGGCTTCAGCTTGGGATTGTCACAGGTCTCGCCGAGGACGGCGTCGAGCTCACCGTCGAGCAGCATCTGCAGGATCTTCTTGTCCTTCGGGGCGCGCTCGGTGGTGTCGACATATTCGGCCACGTGCGGATCCTCGAAGGTGATCCAGCGGATCGTGTCGAGATTGACGCCATAGTCGTTGGCGAGGATGCCCCTGATCCAGGCGCCGGTCGTGGTCGTGAACGAGCGGATGCCGACGCGCTTGCCTTCGAGATCGGACGGCCCGAGCATTCCCCGTGCGGGATTGTACAGCGCATAGGAATGCTGGAAGCGCCCGAGCATGGTCGCCGGCAGCAGCACCAGCGGCTTGCCGTGCGCCTTCGCCATCAGATAGGTGACGATCGCCATCTCGCAGACCTCGAAGGCCTGCTCCCGCACCATCGGCTTGAACGCGGTGTTGGTCGGCGTGTACGCGATGAAGTCGAGATCGAAAAGATCGGAGCGGAGTTCGCCGCCCTTCACCGCCTGCACGTGGGGGTGGCTACCGAGCACGGCCTTCAGCTTGAGACGATCCATCCACCCGCTCCCACCGTTGCTCTAGACATCCTCGGTATTGTCGACATAGACGAGCCCGGCCTTCGCCAGCGCTTCGCGCATGCCGTACATGTCGAGGCCCAGTTCGCCCGAGGCAAGGCGCGTGCGCTTGCCGCCCTCGTCCGCGTTGCGCTTCCTCGCCTTCTCGGCGACCTCGGCGGCATAGCGCTTCGGGACCACCACGACGCCATCGTCATCGGCGACGACGATATCGCCGGGGTCGACATTGACGCCGGCGCAAACGACGGAGACGTTGACCGAGCCGAGCGTCGCCTTGACTGTGCCCTTGGCCGACACCGCACGCGACCACACCGGAAACTCCATCTCGTGCAGCGCTTTGACGTCGCGGCAACCGGCATCGATGATCAACCCCTGCACGCCACGTGCCTGCAGCGAGGTCGCCAGCAATTCGCCGAACATGCCGTCGGTATTGTCGGTGGTGCAGCCGACGACGAGGATGTCGCCCTTTTTGCACTGCTCGACCGCGACATGGATCATCCAATTGTCGCCGGGCTGCGCCAGCACCGTGACGGCGGGCCCCGCAATCGACGCACCAGACCAGACCGGGCGCAGATAGGGCTTCATCAGGCCGATGCGGCCGTAAGCCTCGTGCACGGTCGAAACACCGTACTCGGCCATGTCGGCGGGATCGGCCCGCTCAATGTTGCGAACGACGACCGGCTTCATGCCAGCTCCTCCGCAACCGTCGGGAACAGGCGCTGATAGGCCTCGCCATAAGTCATGGGCACGCCGGTGTTGCGGCTGCCCTGAATACCACGGTTGAGCGCGACCCGCTCGTAATAGCCCCAGAGGTGTTTTTGCGCAGCGAGAATCTGGAACGCCTCGTACTTCTCCTTCCAGACCTCGTCGATCTTGAGGAGCAGATCCGGCTTGTAATTGCACTGCTCTGGCTGATGCGGCTCGAACAGGAACACCGGCGGCGCCGAATATTTGTACTGCGCGCCGGGCTTGTGACCCATCGCCTGCGCGACCACGCGGGTCTCCTGCGCGAAATGCGCCGCGTTGGGATGGTCGAAATTATAGGGGTCTTCCAGCGCGTGGGTCAGCACGAAACTGGGATTAAGCTCGCGATAGATGTCGACCATGCGGTCGAAATGCGCCTCGGTGAGCTTGAGAGGATAATCGCCGCAATCGAAGAACTCGATCTCCGCGCCGAGCAGTTTTGCCGCGCGCTCCGCTTCGTCCTTGCGGCCGGCCTTTACCGATTCCAGCGTCGCGCCCTTCTCCTTCCAGGCGAACTGGCTCTCGCCGCGCTCGCCAAAGGACATGCAGACGATCTTCATGCGATAGCCCTTCTTCGCATGCAGCGCGATCGCGCCGCCGGCGCGCCAGACGAAATCGCCGGGATGGGCGGTGATGACCAGACCTGTCTTCATGGGAGAAACTCCCCTCTCTTGTTCGTAACCATCATAGGCCGCCTGCGTCACGCCGGAAGCCACTTCATCAGATTGCAGCGGCCACTTGTTCCTCGCCGTCGAGCACGCGCCTCAGGCGCTCGCCGTCGAGCGCGCCTTCCCATTTGGCAATCGCGATGGTCGCGACCGCGTTTCCGATCAGGTTGGTCGGCGTCAAGCCCTGCGACATCAGGCGATGGATGCCGAGCACCAGCGCAACGCTCGTCACCGGGATGGTGCCGGTCGCCGACAGCGTCGCCGCCAGCACGACGAAGGCGGCGCCGGCAATCCCCGCCGCCCCCTTGGAGGTCACCAGCAGGATCAGCAAGAGCTCGATCTGATCGGCCAGCCCGAACGGCGTGTTGGTTGCCTGCGCCAGGAACACCGAGGCCGCCGCGAGGTAGAGGCAGGTGCCGTCGAGATTGAAGGAATAGCCCGTCGGGATGACGAGCCCGACCACGCTCTTCTCGCAGCCCGCTTTCTCCAGCTTGGTCAGCATCCGCGGCAGCACCGTCTCCGACGATGTCGTGGCTATGCAGATCAGCAGCTCTTCCCAGATGTAGCGGATCAGCTTGAGCAATGAGAAGCCGCAGAGCCGCGCCACCGGGCCGAGCGCCACGACGATGAAGACCACACAGGTGAGATAGAAGTCTCCGAGCAGCTTGCCGAGCGAGGCCAGCGATCCCACGCCGAACTTGCCGACCGTAAAGGCGATGGCACCGAAGGCACCGATCGGCGCCGCCCACATCACGAAACCGACGACGGCGAACACCATTTTCGCAGCGATGTCGATCAGATGGACCAGCGGCGCGGCCCGTTCGCCGAGCTGCACCAGCGCAAAGCCGCAAAGGACCGAGATGAACAGCACCTGGAGGATGTTGCCTTCGGCAAAGGCGCCGATGAACGTCGCGGGCACGATGTTCATCAGGAACGGCACGAAGCCAATGACGCTGGTCTGCTTGACATAAGGCTCGATCGCGCTGGCATTGATGCTGGCGGGATCGATGTTCATGCCGACGCCGGGCTTGAGCAGGTTGATCGCGATGAGACCGATGATCAGCGCGATCGTGGTCATGATCTCGAAATAGACGATCGCCTTCACGGCGACGCGCCCGACCCGCGCCATGTCGGCCATATGGGCGATGCCGTGCACGACGGTGCAGAAGATGATCGGCGCGATCAGCATCCGGATCGCCTTGATGAAGGCATCCCCCAGCGGCTGCATCTTGGCGCCCGCCTCGGGACTGGCGATCCCAAGCGCGATGCCGGCGGCCATGGCGATGAGCACCTGGATCCAGAGCTCCCTCCACCAGGGCCGCCCGCGCGGCTTGTCGATTGCAAGCACGGTCATCGGTCGAACTCGAACAGGCGCGCCGGATTGTCGACAAGGATCTTCTGCTGGAACTCGGGTTCGGGCGCGAACAGCGGAATCAGGTCGACGAGGTCGCCGTCATTCGGCATCACCTTGACGTTGGGATGCGGCCAGTCGGTGCCCCAGATGACGCGATCCGGCGCGGTCTCGACGATCTTTCGCGCGAACGGCACCGCATCGGTAAAGGGCGGACCGCTGGAGGACACCCGCTCCGAGCCGCAGATCTTGACCCAGCATTTCTCGTCGCGCTGCATCAGCTCGATCAGGATCCTGAACGGAAGCTGATCGAGCCCCTGCGCCGCCTTCACACGGCCCATATGGTCGATGGTGTAGCTGAGCGGCAGCCTGGTCAGCATGTCGGCATATTCAGGCAAATCGATCGCATCGAAATGCAGGTCGATGTGCCAGCCAAGCGGCGTGACCATCGCGATGATACGGTCGAACACGCGCTTGTCGGGCACGCCGCCGAGATGGCGGACGAAATTGAAGCGGCAGCCGCGGAAGCCACCTTCGTGCAGCACACGGAGCTCGCGCTCGGTGATGCTGTCGTCGATATTGGCGACCGCACGGTAGGCGCCGTTGCTCTCAGCGATCGCATCAAGCGCCACACTGTTGTCGGTGCCGTGCACGCTGGCATTGACGATGACCGCACGCTCCACGCCGAGCTTGGCATGCAACGCCCTGAAATCCTCCAGCGGCGCGTCCGGCGGCGTGTAGGACCGGTCAGGCGCATAAGGGTATTTCGCACCGGGACCGAAGATGTGGCAATGCGCGTCGCATGACAGCTTCGGCAGCTTGAACTTGGGCGTGCGCGTGTTCGGATCGGGCGGCGGAATGGTGGGCGTGTACATCATCGTCATCACTTCAACCGTCGAGCGAGACGGCTTCTTTCAAGTCCTGCTGCCGACGACCGGCCGCCGCCGCGACGGCGCGACATGATCGAGCGGCGGCGCCTGGAAGGAGGCAACCGTGGCCTGCACCAGCTGCTCGATAGCGCTGGCGGCATCGCCGCCACCGGCTTCGCCGCGCGACAGGCGCGAGACGCGATCGGGCGTCACCAGCGAGTAATAAAGTGCGCCTAGCAGGAAGTGACTGCGCCAGACGATGTCGGTGCGCGGAATGTGCGGCAGGCTCTCGTGGATCGCATCGATGAAGGCGTGGCTGGTGTCGTCAAATGTCTGCGCGATGATTTTTCGCGCGACCTCGTTGCCTTCGGCCGACATCACGGCGCGCAGCCGCGTGAAGCGCGCGCCGCCGCCGGCAAGATCGCTGCCTGAGGTGAAAGCCGGCACGACATAGGCGCGCACCACCGCCTCCAGCCGGTCCTGGAGATCACGCACGCGCCTCGCGGCGGCGAGCAGTTCCGAACGGCGCAAATTCATCGGCCCGCAATGGCGGCGGTAGATCTCCAGCAGCAGGCCGTCCTTGGTCTTGAAATGATAGGTGACGCTGCCTGGATTGGCTCCGGCAGCCTGCGCGATGTCGCGCACCGAGACGGCATTGAAGCCGTTGGTGGCGAACAGCTCCTCGGCCGCGGCGAGGATCGCCTCGCGCATGTTCGGCTTGCGGGCCGTTTCCTTGCTGGTGGGCTTGCGTACCATGTGATTTGTACTATCGTACAAAAGATCAGGTCTCGTCAACAAAAACCATGGCGGCATCCAGACGACTCGAAGACCGATGCAAGGATGCGCGCCCGCAAGGAGTGCTGGGAAAATGCTGGGTTTGAACAAGACAATCGGCGGATTGATGCTGGGCGCCGGTTTGCTGCTGGCGGGCAGCGCCGCGCAGGCCGCCGACAATTATCCGAGCAAGCCGGTTCACATCCTCGTTCCCTACGCGGCCGGCGGCGCGGTCGATGTGCTCGCGCGCACGCTGGGCCAGGCGCTGGCCAAGTCTTGGGGGCAGCAGCCGGTGGTCGACAATCGTCCAGGCGCCGGCGGGATCGTCGCCTCGCAGGCGCTGACACAGGCCGCGCCCGACGGCTACACGCTGATCCTGGTCGCGAGCGGCCATCCGCTCAACCAGTTCATCTATCCGAGCGTGCCCTACGACACGTTTAGGGATTTTACCGCAATCACCGAAGTCGCCTCCTCACCGCTCGCGATCGTCGTGGCCAAGGACAGCCCCTACAAGACGCTCGGAGATCTCCTCGCTGGGGCGAAGAAGGAGCCGGACAAGCTCTCCTACGGCATGTCCGGCAATGGCACCTCGGCGCATCTGGCCGGCGAACTGTTGAAACACATATCCGGCAGCAAAATCGTCGCGATCCCCTACAAGGGCGGCGCGCCGGCGCTGACCGCCGTGATCGCAGGCGAAATCCCGCTCAGCATCAATCCGCTTGCGGAAGCGATCGGTCAGCTCGAAGGCGGTCCGGTGCGCGCACTCGCGGTGACCTCGGCCGAACGCTCCAAGGCGCTACCTGACGTCCCGACCGTCGCAGAATCCGGCGTCGCCGGTTACGACGTTTCGGTGTGGTGGGGCGTGCTTGGTCCGGCAAAAATGCCGCCGGAGATCGTGGCGAAGCTCGAAACCGATCTGAAGGCAGCGCTTCAGGACCCGAACGTGCTGTCGACGCTCGGCAAGATCGGCGCCGCTCCGGTCGGCTCCTCTGCCAAGGAGTTTGACGCCTACATGCACGCCGAGGCAACCAAATGGGAGCCGGTGCTGAAGGCGGCCAACATCCGCGCGCAGTGAGCAGCAGCAGGCGGCCTTGCGCGGCGCGGTCAGGACTTCGCGCGCGTAGCAAGCCTCGGCTCAGCAACAAGGGCCTGTTCAGTTGTGGGCCCTCGCCCGCATCTTCTCCGGCGTAACGGGCCGTAGGAAATCGGCATCATCGTCGGTCGACGGGATCAGGATCGCGCGCTCGCGCGGCAGCGCCTCCGGCATCTCGTCGCGGATGAAGGCCACGAGCTTTTCCCTGATCTCGCAGCGCAGGTCCCACGACTGCGGCGCGTTTCTCGCGCTGACCAGCGCGCGGAGCTCGATGGTCCGCGAGTCCGCGTCGATCACCTGGAGATTGACCACGGCACCATCCCAGAGCTTGGACTGTTTCACGGCGTCCTCCAGCCAACGCCGGATGCGCGGGACGTCGGCACGATAGTCGACGTGGAGCGCGATCACGCCGATCAGGGATGCGGTGTCGCGGGTCCAGTTCTGGAACGGCTTCTCGATGAAATAGGACAACGGCACCACCATGCGGCGCCAGTCCCACAGCCGGATCACGACATAAGTCGAGGCGATATCCTCCACCCAGCCCCATTCGTTCTCGATGATCACGGCATCCTCGATGCGGATCGGCTGCGTGATCGCGATCTGCAGGCCTGCGATCAGGTTGCTGAGCAGCGGCCGGGCGGCAAGGCCGACGATGATGCCGGCCGCGCCGGCGGAGGCGAACAGGCTGACGCCATATTGCCTCACCGAATCGAACGTCATCAGCGCGGTGGACACCGTGATGACGACGATGATGGTGTCGGTGACGCGCTTGAACACGCGAACTTGCGTCACGTGCTTGCGCGCGACGAAATTCTCGCTGACGTCGCGGAAATTCTGCAGATAGCGCGCCGCGCTCATGTCCACGATCCGGATCGAGATCCAGCCGATCAGGGCAATGACGGCCACGACGAACAGGCGCATCAGCGGCGTGCGGATCATGTCGTCGAGCGGGGCAAGCGGCAGGACCAATGCGACGGCCGCCAGGCAAAGCGCCAGCTGGGCCGGGCCGGCGGTGCGGTCGATGAATACGCTCAGGAGCGGAAGGCGGGTTCCGAAGGCGCGCGCGAGCAGCCATACGGCGAGCCGGTAGACGAACAGCGCAAGCAAGATCGCGCCGACAACCAGGCCGAGGCCGACAAACCACGACGGTATCCAGCCGAACATCCTGTCGATGTCAGCCATCAGGGCCTGCAAATTCATCGATTGTCCCCGTCATTGCATTCGCATAGCCCGCTCAACGCCTCCCGGCCGGCTTCGCTCCCCTCTCTCGTGCAACGCAGCATTCCGCAGATGCAACCGTCGCCGAACTGCGCTAATTTGTGAGCACCATGACCAGACGTACCGGCAGCGCCGATCTTCCCTTGCACACCGGACGGGTTCCGCCGTGGCTCGCGAGCCGCATGGCTTCGCTGGGATCGATCGTCACGCAGGCGATCGTGCATCATTACGGCCGCGATGCGTTTCTCCAGCGGCTGTCCCATCCATTCTGGTTCCAGTCATTCGGCGCCGTGATGGGAATGGACTGGCACTCCTCCGGCATCACGACATCCGTGATCGGCGCACTGAAGCGCGGGCTCGGGCCGCTCCAGGACGAGCTTGGCATCTATGTCTGCGGCGGCCGCGGCCAGCATTCGCGCAAGACGCCGGACGAGTTGATGCAGCTCGGCGACCGCGTTGGATTCGACGGCGCAAAGCTCACCCGCGCCAGCCGCCTGGTGGCGAAGGTCGACAGCGCGGCCGTGCAGGACGGCTTCGACCTCTATCTCCACGGCTTCTTCGTGACCGCCGACGGCAAATGGACGGTGGTGCAGCAGGGCATGAACGGCGACAAGCGGCAGGCCCGCCGCTATCACTGGCATTCCGAGGCGCTGAAGAGCTTTGTCGATACGCCGCACAGCGCGATCGACGGCCCGCAGCAAGGCGAGATCGTCAATCTCACCGACCACCGCGCCGATATCTCGCGGAGCGCGCAGCTCGAGCTCCTCAACGATCTCGGCCCCGATCGAATCCTCACTGAATTCGAGCGGCTCACCGGGCCTGCGCCCGAGCCTGCGCAGGCCATGCTGCCGCATCTGATCATGCCCGCGCATCACGATGTCCGGCCGAAGGATGTGTTCGCGCGGCGCCTGCACGGCACCCTCGCCGCAGCCGCCGAACGCGGCCCGGTCGATTTCCCGGAGCTGCTGCTGACGCCCGGCGTCGGCGCGCGCACCGTGCGCTCGCTGGCGATGGTCGCCGAGGTCGTGCACGGCGCGCCCTATCGCTTCAGGGATCCCGCGCGTTTCTCGCTCGCCCATGGCGGCAAGGACCGGCATCCCTACCCTGTCCCGATCAAGGTCTATGACGAGACCATCCGCGTGCTGAAGGGCGCGATCCAGAACGCCAAGCTCGGGCGTGATGAAGAGATGCAGGCGATGAAGCGGCTAGATGATCAGGCACGGCGGCTGGAACGCACCGCGCACGGCCCGTCGGTCGAGACCTACATCGCCGGCGAGCGCGCGGCGTCACCCGACCTCGACGGCCGCTCCGTCTTCGGCTGGGAGCGCGATCTCGTGCCGACAAAAAAGCGGACCGGCTGAAGACCGGTCCGCAAGTTTCAGCGGGAGGAACGGCTCTCTCAGGTCTCGTCAGTCTCCGGCGTCTCGTCGAGCCGGTTGGCTGCATGATCCTGATACTGTTCGGTCTGAATGGACTTGCCGTCCATGCCGCGAATGTCCGAATGCTGGGCCTTGTCGCGGTTGGACAGGACCATGTTATCGCCGATCTTGTCCTTGGGCACTTCGGTCAATGCACCGGTGCCGTCGCCCTTGCCATGCATGCCGGATCTGAAGTGCGTCTTGCTGCCGTGCCCACTTGGCATCAGTCTCTCCTCTTGCAGTGATCGCCCGTTGAAAGCTCGGTACTCCCGTTGCACCGGCGTCGGTCGCGGCGGCCGCTGTGGTCTATCTGCCGCCGCCCTTGCCGGCCGCATCGTGGCGGTGATGGGAATCCTGCTCGCCTCCACCACCGGAGACGCGGCTGTGGCTTCGCTGTTCATCGTCCGCAGGCGGCTTCTTCACCTCCAGCGGCGCCTTCGCGTTCTCATGCGATGCCCCGGGGCCGCCCTGACGAATGCTGCTGGGTGTCTTGGTGGATGTCGACATGAATGTCGCCTCCTCAACGGTCTTGCTGGTGTCCCTGATTGGTCGTGTTCTGCTTGATGTTGCCTTGTTGGCCCTGTTGGTCCGGATTTTCCGCGCGCTGCTGGCCGCGCGGAGTCTGATCGGCCGACGTTTGCTTAGTGTCGCCAGTTCCCTTCCGGCTCTGATTGTCCGGCGGAACATTCGGCATTTTGCTGGTCATGATCCAACCTCTCTGAGAGATGGGAATCCCTGGACACGCAACTGTTCCTTCGCATGCCATCAGGTCCCGGTGGACAACAGCAAGCGCCACAGGCTGTTCCGAGCAGATCATGGTCAGCGACGATTTGCCGAAGAGAGAGCCTCACTCCGCCCGAACGGGAGAACGATCAGCCATCGCCGGCGCCGCAGCGGTAAATGTTCCGTGGACCGCGGCCGTGACAGGAAGCTTCGCAATCATGCGAATCCCCGGCCGCTTGCGCCAATGGATCTGCGAGGGATCGACGGCCAGACCAAGTTTCGGCCAGCGCACGAACAGCGCTTCCAGCGCGCAGGCCGCCTCGATGCGCGCCAGCTGATGGCCGAGGCAGAAATGGATTCCTGTCCCGAACGAGAGGTGACGGTTCGGCTTGCGCTCGAGATCGAGGCTTTCGGGACGATCATGCATCGCCGGATCCATGTTTGCGGCGGCGAGCATCACCATGACACGGTCGCCCTTCTTCAAACGCACGCCTTCGACCTCGACGTCCCGCCGCACATAGCGCGGTTTTGAAAATTGCACCGGAGAGACGAAACGCAAGAACTCTTCCACCGCAAGCCCGGCGCGGCTCCAGTCCTGTTCCAGCCAATCGTGAAGGCCGGGATTCCTGAGCAGCTCGTAGGCGGAACCGCTGATGAGATGCGTGGTCGTCTCGGAGCCGGCTGCAAGCAGCAGAAACACCATCGAGACCATTTCATCCGGCGTGATCTGAGCACCCTCGCGCTCGACCTGGACCAGTTCGGCGATCAGGCCTTCACCGCCCTGCACGCGCGCGGCCTGCAATTGCTGCTCGAGGTAGGCCCGCATCTTGCGAAAGGCCCACAGCAATCGAAAGAAGCTGACGACATTCGTCAGCGAGGACATCGCGTTGCCCCAGGCGATGAATTTGGGCCGGTCGGCCAGAGGCAATCCCAGAAGCTCGGAGATCACTGCGAGCGGCAGGATGCGCGCGTAGCGCTGGACCAGATCTGCTGGCCGTCCCTCCGCGAACAGCTCGTCGGCCAAGCCGTCGGCAATGGCACGGATGCGCGGCTCCATCGCGACGATGGCACGACGGCGAAAGGCCTCGTCCACGATGCTGCGGAGCCTCGTGTGATCTGGCTCGTCCATCGTCAGCATGTTGTTGGCGATGGTCCTGACGAAGCTCGGCATCCACCAGCGCAGACTCGCGACGTCGCCATCCTCCTTGCGCAGCGTGAAGGTGGCGCCGTCTTTCAGCACCTGTGCCGTCGCGTCATGGGTCGTGGTGATCCAGACATTGCCGACCAGGGGAAATCGCGTCGCGACGAGAGGACCGGACATGCGCAACGCCGCGATCGCCTTGGGCGGATCACGAAAGAAGGCCTCGCTTGTGAAATCGAGGCGCGCTGTCATGGGATCACCGGAGTGATTGTTGGCGTCTCACCCAAATGGTATGGGCGGGCCAACGCGCAAGGGTCGGAACTGGCGCGAGGAGACGAAGACCTATCCACGCCCGGGCGAGCGCTGGCCGGTCTTGCGCTGCTGCTGGTTGGTATAGGCGTCCCAATGGCTCCAGCTGCCGTTGCTGAGGCTCTGCATGTCGGTGCCGAGCGGACGGCGCGTGCGCTTGTCGTGATCGGCGATCACGCGCTCGGACTGGGCGATCTTACGCTTGAGTTCCGCGATCGCCTTCTGGGTCTGGCCGTTCCGCTTCGAGGAGGCGATCTCACCCATCGTGAAGCGCGCGGTCTCCAGCGCCTTCAACTCGGCGCGGTTCTTCTTCAACTGGACCCGGTGCCAGGCGATGTTGCTGTCGCTGTCCGCAACCATGTGGGAACTCCGCTGATTCGTTCCCACAGTGTATCAAGCGCCGAATCGGCGCCGCAACGGGCCCGACGCGGCGAAAATGCGGTCTTCTCAAGCAAGAATTGCGTGTTAGCGCTCGGCAAAGGCCTTTTCGACCACGAATTGGGCCGGCTCGCCGTGATTGCCCTCGACAAAGCCGCGCTCTCCCAGGAGCACGCGCGTATCAGCGACCAGTGCCGGGCTGCCGCAAATCATGACGCGGTCGTGGGCAGCCTCCAGCACCGGCAGGCCAATATCGGCGAACAGCTTGCCCGTGGTGATGAGGTCGGTGATGCGGCCGCGGTTGCGGAAGGGATCGCGCGTCACGGTCGGATAGTAGATCAGCTGATTCTGAATGTACTCGCCGATCAGTTCGTCCTTCGGCAGCGTCTCGGTGATCATCTCGCCATAGGCGAGCTCCTTGACGTGCCGGCAGCCGTGCAGCAGCACGACCTTCTCGAACCGCTCGTAGGTTTCGGGGTCCTTGATCACGCTCAGGAACGGCGCAAGACCCGTGCCGGTGCCGATGAGGTAGAGGTTGCGCCCCTCCTCCAAATTGTCGATCACCAGCGTGCCCGTGGCCTTGCGGCTGACGATGATCTCGTCGCCTTCCCTCAAATGCTGGAGCCGCGAGGTCAGCGGACCGTCCGGCACCTTGATCGAGAAGAACTCGAGCGTGTCCTCGTAATTGGCGCTGGCGACGCTGTAGGCCCGCAGCAGCGGCTTCTCCCCGACCTTGAGCCCGATCATGGTGAATTCGCCGTTGCGGAAGCGGAAGGTCGGGCTGCGGGTGGTCTTGAAGGAGAACAGCGTATCGGTCCAGTGGTGGACGCTCAAAACACTTTCCTGATTGAAATTGCTCATCTCACCTTCCCTGTCGCGTCCAATGCGGTTCCGAGGCGGGCAGCTATGCGTCGTTTGTACACGATCATTCGTATACTAATGAATAATCCTGCTTGATCCCGCGGTCAAGGCTGCCCAAGATCGAAAGCGTTGCAGTTAGGAATAAGGAGCCCCTTCCATGGCGCATGACGCACCCCAGGCCGCCGGACCCTCGAAGCTCGTGATCCGGAACATCGGCCTGATCCTGTCCGGCGCCCTGGAAAAGCCGATCCTGGATGGCGACACGATCGTCGCCGAGAACGGCAAGATCACCGCGATCGGCCGCTTCAAGGACGTCGACATCGAAGGCGCGACCACCATTGTCGACGCCCAGGGCACCACGGTGGCGCCGGGCCTGATCGACAGCCACGTCCACCCCGTTGCGGGCGACTGGACGCCGCGACAGAACCAGATCAACTGGATCGACAGCTATCTGCATGGCGGCGTCACCACCATGATCTCGGCCGGCGAGGTTCACATGCCGGGCCGCCCCCGCGACGTCGTCGGCCTGAAGGCGATGGCCATCTTCGCCCAGCGCGCGTTCTGGACCTTGCGTCCGGGCGGCGTGAAGGTTCACGCCGGCGCGCCGGTGATCGAATGCGAGATGGTCGAGGAGGACTTCAAGGAGCTGGCCTCCGCCGGCGTCAAGCTGCTCGGCGAGGTCGGCCTCGGCGGCGTCAAGGACGGTCCCACCGCACGCAAGATGGTCGGCTGGGCACGCAAATACGGCATCCAGAGCACCATCCACACCGGCGGCCCCTCGATCCCCGGCTCCGGCCTGATCGACAAGGACGTCGTGCTGGAGGCCGACACCGACGTGGTCGGCCACATCAATGGCGGCCACACCGCCCTTCCCGACGACCAGATCCGCTGCATCTGCGAGGGCTGCAAGCGCGGTCTCGAGCTGGTGCATAACGGCAATGAGCGCTCCGCTCTGTTCACGCTGCGCACCGCGCGCGAGATGGGTGATCTGCACCGGGTCATCCTCGGCACCGACGCGCCCGCCGGCTCCGGCGTGCAGCCGCTCGGCATTTTGCGCATGGTCTCGATGCTGTCCTCGCTCGGCGAGCTGCCGGCCGAGATCGCCTTTTGTCTCGCCACCGGCAACACCGCCCGGATGCGCGAACTCGATTGCGGCCTCATTGAAGTGGGACGTTCCGCCGACTTCGTCATCATGGACAAGGCCCAGCACTCGCCCGGCAAGAACATCCTGGAGAGCGTCCAGCTCGGCGATCTCCCGGGCATCGGCATGACCATCATTGACGGCATCGTGCGGACGCAACGCAGCCGCAACACCCCGCCGGCGGGCAAGGTGCCGGAGGTGGTGGCGAAGTGACGCAGCCGGAGCGGCACACTGCTCCGCACCTCCCTCGATGGCGTTGAACAAGTCTGCGACCTGCTGCGTCTAACGCAGGCAGCCCCCGGTGGCGGCATTTCATTGCTGGACCATCGACATGAAGAACTCATCGCGAATAGCCCTCGGCGTTGCTGGCGCGGTGGCGGGCTATGTCGCGATCTTTGTGCTGTTTTCCCTGTTCGATTTCGGCAACCGCGCGGACCCGATCACCTCGGGTCTGTTGGGACTGTTCGTCTACTCCCCCATCGGCGCGATCGCCGGCGCGGTGTTTGCCAACTGGCTGGTGACGCGTTCAGGCGAGGACGCAGGCAATGGCAGCGTCGGGCGCAACAGCCTGAAGTCCCTCGGCGTCGTCGTCCTGCTCTGCGTCGCCGGGATCGGCCTCTACATCGCCTACGCCTATGCGACGGCGACGCCCTGGCTCAACCGGAACGGCGGCAATCCCCTGCTCGTATTCGAGGTGCGTTTTCCGGCCGGGGTCACGGTGCCGACATCAGCCCAGGGCATCACCATCGAATTGCAGACCAACCTCAACACGATGCCGGGCGAAGTGACCCCGGCCGCCTTCTATCGTGACGGCGACCAGCCCGTCATCGCAGGCGAAGTCGAGCTCGCGTTTCGAACCTCGCACCGGCAGCTCGCCGTCAATATCGAGGGCCAGCCGAGCCGAACCTACCCGATCGACTTGACGGCCCGGGCGCCGCATACGCCGGAGTTCGGGACCTGGCGGCGGCTCGCCGACGGCAGCGAAATCCGCTACCGCGCCAAATGGCCAGGCAAGACATAAGCGTTCGAGATCAGCGCTTCTTCGCGATCTCGCAACGCACATAGGTCTGGCGCTTGGCCTGCCCGACCGGTCCGTTGTCCATCACCAGCTTGCCGTCGGTTGCGATGGAGACCCGGGGATTGGAGCGAAACTTCTCGCCCTCGCCTTCGCAGGCGAGCTTCATCTTCCAGCCGAGCTTTCCGTCGGCGGTGATCTCGCCGGCGCGGCAGCGCGTCTCGTACCAGTAGAGGCGGTTGCCGCCTTCGATGCTCATGCGGTTGGGGCTGTCGTCGTCGCGGCAGTCCTTTTTGGTAGACGCCCAGAAGCCTTCGTAGGGCTGCGCGGCAAAGGCAGGCGCACTGCCCGCCAGCGCCGCACCGAGAGTGAGGAGCATTACAAATTTCGTGGCGACTCTCATGAATAAAGACCTCGACAGACCCTTCATCGGGATTAGTCGCCAGTCCTCGCACCTTGTTCAACTGCCGTAGCGTGGGCAAAGCGAAGCGTGCCCACCATTGAGAAGTCGTGGGCACGGCGCTTCGCGCCTTTGCCCACCCTACGAGACCGTCTTCGGCACCCTCACCGCAGCTTGTTCAACAACGCCATCAGCATCTCGCGCTCCCTGGGCTCGAGCGGCGCCAGCGTCTCGCGGGTGATGGCCAGCGCGTTCGGCGCGACCTTCTCCGAAAGCTGCTGACCGGCGCGCGTCAGGCTGACAAGGAGCCGCCGACCGTCCTCGGGATCCTGGCTGGTCTCGGTCAACCCGCGCGCCGTGAGCCGATCGATCACGCCCTTGATGGTCGCGACGTCCATCGCCGTCAGCCGGCCGAGCTGGTTTTGCGAGCACGGCCCGGTCTCGGCGAGTTTCGACAATGCCGCCCACTGCGTCGGCGTCAGATTGGTGCCGATATCGCGGGAGAAGATCGAGCTGTGGCGCTGCCAGACCTGGCGCAGGATGAAACCGACCTGCTCGTCGAGCACGTAAGGCGGTTTTCCCGGTTTGACGCTCTTCTTGGCCGTGACGCTTCTCGCCATCCGCTCGCTGCCCCTCCCTTTGCGTTCACAACGACAGATGCGCGTCGCGGATATCCGGACGCGCATCGAGCTCGGCCATGGTGCCGCCGAAGCAGATGCGGCCGCGCTCGATGATGTAGGCGCGATCCGAAATCAGCCGCGCGAAATGCAGATTCTGCTCGGAGACGACGATGCTGACGCCCTCCTTCTTCATGGTCAGGATGGCGTCGACCATCTGCTCCACGATCTTCGGCGACAGACCTTCCGAGGGCTCGTCCAGCAGCACCAGCGACGGATTGCCCATCAGCGTCCGCGCAATCGTCAGCATCTGCTGCTCGCCGCCGCTCATGCGCCCGCCGGGACGGTTCTTCATCTCGCCGAGATTCGGAAACAGCGCGAACAGCTTTTCACGTGTCCAATGCGGCGCGTTCGGACGCTTGGGCTGCTTGCCCACTTCGAGATTTTCCTCGACGGTCAGGTCGGTGAATATCCGGCGCTCCTCCGGCACATAGCCGAGCCCCTCGCGCACGATCTCGTGGGTCGGCTTGGCCGAGACGTCCTTGCCCTCGAACATGATGCGGCCGGTTCGTTGCGCGACCAGGCCGACGATCGAGCGAAACGTCGTCGACTTGCCGGCACCGTTGCGCCCGAGCAGCGCAACCACCTCGCCCTCGCCGACCTCGAAGCCGATGTCGAACAGGATATGCGCCGGGCCATAATGGCTGTTGAGGCCCTCGACGGTGAGCTTCATATTGATGCTCCGTCGCGATGGCGGGCATCGTAGACCAGGCCCTCGCCGAGATAGACCGCCTGCACCTGCGGATTGCCGCGCACCTCGGCCGGCGTGCCCTCGGCGATCAGCGTCCCTCGATTCAGCACGATGATGCGGTCGGCATGCTCGAACACCACGTCCATGTCGTGCTCGGTGAAGAGCACGCCGATCGATTTCTCCCGCGCGATGCTCGCGGTCAGCCGCATCAGGTCGACGCGTTCGCGCGGCGCCATGCCGGCGGTCGGCTCGTCCATCAACAGCAGCTTGGGCTGGTTGGCGAGCGCCACCGCAAGCTCGAGCCGCTTGAGGTCGCCATAGGCAAGCTCGCCGCAGGGCCGATCGGCATAGCCGCCCATGCCGACCAGCTCGAGCAGACGGCCGGCCTCGCCGCGGTCGAACTTCGGCGCCGAGCCGAACAGATTGAACAGCTGCCTCCCGTGCGAGATCAGCGCGACCTGCACGTTCTCGCGCACGGTCATGGTGGCGAAGGTCGCGGTAATCTGGAAGGTACGCCCGACACCCATGCGCCAGATCTCGCGCGGCTTCTTCCCGGTGGTCTCTTCGCCGAGCAGACGGACTTGCCCGGTATCAGGCTTGTTCTGGCCGTTGAGCATGTCGAAGCAGGTGCTCTTGCCGGCGCCGTTCGGCCCGATCAGCGCCAAAATCTCGCCGGCGCGCAGCGAGAACGCGACGCCGCGCACGGCATGGATGCCGCCATAGGATTTGGTCAGACCTTCGACCGCAAGAAGTGGGGGTGCAACACTCATTCGGCAGACTCGATCGGCTTGGCGAGCAGAGGTGATCCCGGCGGCGACGCCTTCCTGCGACGCTGCGCCAGCATCTCCAGCATGCCGACAATGCCCTTGGGGAAGACGACGACGATCAGAACGATGAAACCGCCGAGCACGAGTTTCGACAAATCGGTCTGGCTGACCAGCCAGATGTTCAAGGCCTTGTAGACGATGGCGCCGATCACCGCGCCGGACACCGTCTCGACACCGCCGAGCAGCACCATCACCAGCGCATCGACCGAGAGCGAGATGCCGAGATTGTCAGGGAAGACGCTGCCCTTGAGGTAGGCGAACAGCGCGCCGCCGATGCCGGCGGTCGTGCCTGCGATCACGAAGGCGGTCCACTGGATGCGCTTGGCATTGATGCCGATCGCCTCCGTACGCAGGAGCGAGTCGCGCGTGGCGCGGAGCGCGTAGCCGAATGGCGAGAATACCATGGCCCGCAGTGCGATGGTCACCAGCGCCGCAACGCCGAGCGCCAGCCAATAGAAGTGCGACGGGCTAGCCGCCCATTTTTCCGGCCAAACGCCCAAGATGCCGTTGTCACCGCCGGTGACGCTCACCCACTGGAATGCGATCGACCACACGATCTGCGCGAAAGCGAGCGTCAGCATCGCAAAGTAGACGCCGGAGAGCTGCACGGCGAAGAAGCCGAACACGGCCGCGCCCATGCAGCCGAGCAGCGGCCCGAGCAGCAGGCACACGATCATCGGCAACCCCGCCATCTTGGCGAGGAAGGCGACGCCGTAGGCACCGAGCCCGAAATAGGCGGCATGGCCGAAGGACGCGAGCCCGCCGACCGACATCAGGAAGTGGAGGCTGACGGCAAAGATGACGAAGATCGCGATCTCCGAGCCGACGGTCAGCGCATAGTTGCCGGCGAACAGCGGCAGCGTCGCTGCGATCACGAGCGCGGCAAGCGCTGCAAGCCGCTCGTTCGACGTCAGCGGGCGCCAGGGATTGACGGTGAGACCGGGCGTCTTGCGCGCCGGCGCCTCCGGTTTGCCGAACAGACCCCAGGGTCGCACGATCAGCACCACCGCCATCACCAGGAAGACCAGGATGATGGAAATCTTGGGGAAGATCAGGATGCCGAAGGCATTGAGCTCGGAGACCAGCACCGCCGCGACGAACGCGCCGACGATGCTGCCGAGGCCGCCGATCACGACCACGACGAAGACTTCGACGATGATGCGCAGATCCATCGCGTGATGCACGGCATCCCGCGGGATCTGAAGCGCGCCGCCCAGCGCGGCGAGGAAGACGCCGACCGCGAACACCGACGTAAACAGCCATTTCTGATTGACGCCGAGCGCTGCGACCATGTCGCGGTCCTGCGTCGCCGCGCGTACCAGGACGCCCCAGCGCGTGCGCTGGAACAGCAGCCAGAGAATGCCGAGCACGACGGGCCCGAGCACGATCAGGAACAGATCGTAGCTCGGGATGTTCTGGCCGAAGAAATCGATGGCCCCCTTGAATCCGGGCGCACGACGGCCGACGAGATCGTCGGGCCCCCAAATCAGGACGACGAGATCCTCGACCATCAAGGTCAGGCCGAAGGTCGCAAGCAGCTGGAACAGCTCGGGGGCGTGATAGATGCGGCGGAGCAGCACCATCTCGACCAGCACACCGATCATCGCCACGGCAATCGCGGCCAGCACGATACTGCCCCAGAAGCCAAATGCGCCCGACAGGCGCTCCGTCAGCGTGAAGGCAATGTAGGCGCCGATCATGTAGAAGGCGCCATGCGCGAAATTCACGATCCGCGTCACGCCGAAGATGATCGACAGGCCCGAGGCCACCAGGAACAGCGACGCCGCGCTGGCGAGACCGGTCAGAAACTGTACGACGTAAAAGGCCATCGGCGGTCCGGGTTCGGGGAACTCGTAGGGTGGGTTAGCGCAGCGTAACCCACCACCTTTTCTCGTGTGGCACCGAAAGAGGTGGGTTACGCCGAGCAGATACGCTTTGCGCATCTGCAGGGCTAACCCACCCTACGGCAGCGGGGATCAATCCTTCGGACGCAGCTTCTCGACTTCGGCATCGCTGGGCAGATAGTCCGAGCCCTTCTTGTAGGACGAATCCACCATCACGCCCTTGCCGTCCTTCAGCGCAGTCTTGCCGACAAAGGCACCGAGCGTCGACTGATGGTCGATCTTGCGGAAGGTGATCTCGCCGAATGGCGAGGGCATCGACAGCCCCTCTGCCGCTGTGATCAGCTTCTCCGGATCAGTCGAGCCCGCCTTCGCCAGGATCGCGGCGGCCGCCTTGATGGTCTGGTAGCCAACGATCGAGCCGAGGCGCGGATAGTCGTTGTACTTGGCCTGGTACGCCTTCAGGAACGCGTCGTGCTCGGGCGTCTTGATCGAGTACCAGGGGTAACCGGTGACGATCCAGCCCTCGGGCGTCTCGTCCTTGAGCGGATCGAGATATTCCGGCTCGCCGGTCAGGAAAGAGACAACCTCGCGCCCCTTGAACAGGCCGCGGGTATTGCCTTCGCGCACGAGCTTGACGAGGTCGGCACCGAAGGTGACGTTGAGGATCGCTTCGGGATTGGCGGCGGCAACAGCCTGTACCACGGGGCCCGCGTCGATTTTGCCCTGCGGGGGCCATTGTTCGTCGACCCACTGGATGTCAGGCCGCTTCTCCGACATCAGCTTCTTGAACACGGCAACCGCGGACTGGCCGTATTCATAGTTCGGGGCGATCGTCGCCCAGCGCTTGGCGGGCAGCTTGGCGGCTGCTTCCACCAGCATCGCCGCTTGCATGTAGTTGGAAGGGCGCAGGCGGAAGGTGTATTTGTTGCCCTTCGACCAGGTGACGGCATCGGTCAGCGGCTCGGCCGCGAGGAAAAACACCTTCTTCTGGTTGGCGAAGTCGCTGACGGCGAGGCCGATGTTCGACAGGAATGTACCCGTCAGCATCGCGACGCCCTCGCTCGACACCAGCTCATTCGCCGCAGTCTGCGCGTCCGCCGGCTTGCCGCCGTCGTCCTTCGAGATCACGACCAGCTTCTTGCCATTGATGCCGCCGGCCGCGTTGATCTCTTCGACCGCGAGCTGCCAGCCCTTGCGATAGGGTTCGGTGAACGCCGGCAGCAGCGAATAGCTGTTGATCTCGCCGATCTTGATGTCCTGCGCCAGGGCCGAATGAGCCATGCCGCCCGCCAGAAGCGCAAAGGCCGCGCCGACGAAGTAATTTCTTGCTCGCATCCCAACCTCCAGTTTTTGAGTTCTATGTCTCGATCACGATCTTGCCGGAGAAGCTGTGCCCGCATCTCCGGATCATGCCTTATCTCAGACCGTCCTCGCCCTTTACTTCCGCGACCGTGAGCCCGCCGACGCGCGGCAGCGGACGGCCGCTGTCGGTGACGGCGACCGCGACCATGATCTCGTTGGCGCGCGGCGCGTCGTTGATCTGCACCTCCATGCCGTCGAAATGGCTGCGCACGAACGCGGCGTCCTTGTGCCCGAGCGGAATGTCGAGCGTCGTGCCCGGCCCGCTGCGCTTCTTCGACGAGGGGATCAGCGCCGCGCCCTTGCTCAGAACTTTCCGCACCGGCGCGCCCATCTTGGGGTGGAGGATCGCGGCGGCATGCTCCAGCTCGCCGTTCTCGCCGACAGCGGCAGCCTTGCCGTAGCTCTGCGCCTTCGCGCCATCGATGCCGAGCGCCGCCACGGCGCGCTTCGACAAGAGCTCACCGAGCTCTTCCCCGATCGCGATCAGCGGCGAGAGGTCCTCGACATATTGTCCGGCAAAGGGATTTTCGATCACGGCGATCGCAGCCGCGCGCCGGGTCGGCGGCGAGACCTGGCGGCCCATCTCCATCTGCGTCTCTTCGACGACGGTGACGATCTTGCGGATGATCGCGCTCATGTTTCACTTCCCTGTTCAGGCACAGACGGCGTTCTCCGGCAGATGCGGGCGCGTTCGTTGCTCTTCTATATCCTTAGCTCCGATGACAAGCATATCACCACAAAGCTGCAAGACGGCACCCTCGATCAATCCGCGATCGAACAATTGGCGTGCACATTCCGCGCCAGATTCGAGCGTTGTCCCGACCTCGTCCTGCGACAACTCGCCGACGTCGCGGGTGACGAGGCGCGAGCCGAGATCGCTGTCGGGCTGAAGCTCGTTTGCAGGCGTTCGGATGATGGCGGGATGCCCGGGCAGGTCGACGGCATTGGCTATGACCGTCGCCGCCGCATCGGCCTGCGACGCCGTTGCCGCCAGCACCGTCACGGCGTCGGCAATGCCGAACGAAAAACTGCGGCCGTGGCGTCCGCTGGTCGCGATGCCCCGCACGGGGTCATCCGCATCCACCCTCATCGTTCGCATCACGCCAGCGCGATCGGGTCGGTCCATCAGGCCGACCGAAAAATGCTCGCCCTTGCCGAGATGGAGCGCGATGTCGCCACCATTGTTGACATAGGCCTGATCCAGCGTCACAGCGCCCAGCATGGCGCCCAGAATCTCCTCAGCCACGCTACCGGCAACAGCCGCCATCGGCGTGATGAAGCAATCGGAGGCGTAAGGCGCGACCGCTGCGTGCATCCGGCGCGCCACCACGCCCCTCAGCGAAGTGCGCTTCCCGGCGGCCGTCCGCAGTTCCGGCAGCTCCGCGCAGAGTTCGTCGAGCAGTCCGGTGAAGCGGCGCGCGGCCGCCTCATAGGCCGCACGTACATCGTCCGTGCGCCCCCTCGCCTCAACGACCAGATCGATCGGCCCATCCTGCAAATGCAGCCGCCGGCCATCAGATAGCAATGCGATTTGCGGGAGCCTTGTCATGCCCGCGGTACCGGGATCGGGTTCTGCCAGGGCAGCTGGCGGATATCGTCGCCGCTCTGCACCTCGGAGAGCGGCTTCACATAGTCCATGTGCCCGCCGAGCGCGGCATAGTCGGACAGCTTCATCGTGAACTCGATCGGCGCAACCAGCGCCGGCGTCGGCACGTAGCCGAACGCGCCCGCCGGCATCTGCGTCACGTCGACCATGTAGGTGATGCCGCCGCCCGGCCAGACATAGACCGGCGCGCCGCCACTGGTGACGCGCGTCAGCGCGTCCTTCACCGAGCGCGTCAGCCGCACCGGATTGTCGGTGACACCGGCGCGCAGCGAGCCGCCGGCACCGGCCATGAACAGCACCGTGCACAGCGCCGGCTCGCAATTCTCCTGGATACGCTCGACCGAGAACTTCAGGTCGTCAGGCATCTCGGTCTCGACTGGCTTCAGGGCCCCGTCGAGCACGTAATAAGACGAATGCTCGCCGGTCGTGGAGACCATCAGCATCGAGAGACCCGGTTTTGCTTCCTTGGCGTCGAACGGCCCGAGGATCGCGAGCGGATCGGAAATGTTGGTGCCACCCCACCCCGTGCCGGGATCGGCGACCTGGAAATAGCGGCCTGGCGTCGAGCGGCGGCCCTTCATCTTGATGCCGGTGTCGGCGATGTCGAGCAGCTTGCCGGCCTGATGCTCCGAGAGCACGCCGGTGATGTGATCGTCGACCACGACGACTTCGTCGACCTTGCCGTGCCATTGCTTGGCAAACATGCCGATCGTCGCCGAGCCGCAGCCGACGCGCATGCGCTCTTCTTTCATGCCGTTGACGATCGGCGGCTGGCCGGCCTGGACCACGACGCTCGCGCCGCCGTCGATGGTCAGCTCGACCGCCTTGCAATTGGCGAGATCCATCAGCGTGTCGCAGGTGACGCGGCCCTCCTTCTTGGAGCCGCCGGTGAGATGATGCACGCCGCCGAGCGACAGCATCTGCGAGCCGTATTCGCTGGTGGTGACGTGGCCGACCGCCTCGCCCTGCGCGCGGACTGTCGCAGTCTCCGGCCCGAGATAGCGATCGGTGTCGATCTTCACCTTGATGCCGCAATAGGAGAAGATGCCCTCGGTGACCACAGTCACCATGTCGACGCCGTCGACCTCCGCCGAGACGATGAACGGCGCCGGCTTGTAGTCGGGATAGGTCGTGCCCGCGCCGATCGCCGTCACGAAGGTGGAAGGTTCGTGGACGATCTTGCCGTCCCAGTCTTCGGTGCGGCTGAACGGGACCAGCTTGCCGCCATGCGAGACCGTGCGCTCCAGGATCACATGCGGATCGACGCGGACGAGCTTGCCGTCGTGGTTGGCGTAGCGATCGCAGGCGCCCGCCGCGCCCGGCTTGATGTAGCACATCACCGGACAAGCATCGCAGCGGATCTTGTCGATAGCAGCGCTCGTCGTTTCCATCACCATGTCAGAGCCGAGACCGCGGTTATCATTCGTATACGAACGATGGTGCGCGCGCCCCGGATGGCTGTCAAGCGGCGGTGCAGCGCAAAAGATGCTGCTGCTGCATAAAACCTCATTTGCCTATCCGCCCTGTCCACAAAGAAGGCAGTCGCGCTGCAGTGCGGCATGCATGGCTTGCACGTTTGTGTACAAACGGTATCGTCGCGACGTAGATTTTCGCCATTACTGGCCGAGCGCTTGGAAACGAGGATGACGCAGACACCGATCCGCCTCACCGTGAACGGGGGGATCCACGAGGTCGCTGCAGCGCCGGAGACGCCGCTGCTCTACGTGCTGCGCAACGATCTCGCGCTCAACGGCCCGAAATATGGATGCGGCCTCGGCGAATGCGGCACCTGCACTGTCCTGATCGACGGGGCCGCGGCCCGCTCCTGCGTGATTCCCGTCAGTGGCTGCGCCGGCCGCGACATCGTGACGCTCGAAGGGCTCGGCACGCGCGACAAGCCTGACCTCGTGCAGCAAGCCTTCATCGACGAGCAGGCCGCGCAATGCGGCTATTGCCTCAACGGCATGATCATGACCACCAAGGCGCTGCTCGCGATCAACCCGCGCCCGACCGAGCAGGAGGCGCTGGCGGCGCTCCGCTACAATCTCTGCCGCTGCGGCACACATGTCGAAATCCTGCGCGCCGTGATGCGCGCTTCCGGCCAACTCACCGAGGCCGTTGATTGATGGCCTCCCCTGCCCCTGATGGATCTGAGCGCCAATCCGGTTCGCTCGTCGTCGTCCGCACCGTGGACGAGCTCACGTCCGAGACTTTCATCCGCATCGCCGCGGATGGCTCGGTCAGCGCCTATAACGGCCATGTCGATCTCGGCACCGGCATCCGTACCGCGCTCGGCCAGATCGTCGCCGAGGAGCTGGACGTGTCCTTTGCGCGCGTCGTCGTGGTGCTCGGCGACACTGCGGTGGTGCCCAATCAGGGCGCGACGATCGCGAGCGAGACCATCCAGATCACGGCCGTGCCCCTGCGCAAGGCCGCGGCGCAAGCCCGTCACTTCCTGATCGCGCGCGCGGCCGAGCGGCTGGAGCTGCCGGCGGCCGATCTCAGGATCGAAGACGGCCTCGTGCGCGGGCACGACAATCGCAGCATCAGCTACGGCGAATTGATCGGCGACGAGACGATCCGCCTCGAGCTGGCCGACGACGTCACCGTCAAGGCGGTCGGCGATTATGCCATCGTCGGCCAGTCGATGCCGCGCGTCGACCTGCCCGCCAAGGCCACGGGCGAGCTGACTTTCGTTCACGATATCCGCGTCCCCGGCATGCTGCACGGCCGCGTGGTGCGCCCGCCCTATGCCGGCGTCGATGCCGGTCCGTTCGTCGGCACCAGCCTGATCGCGGTCGACGAATCCTCAGTGCGCAACATTCCCGGGCTTGTCGCCGTGGTGCGCATCGGCGACTTCGTCGGTGTCGTCGCCGAGCGCGAAGAGAACGCGATCCGCGCGGCGGAGCAGCTCAAGGTGAGCTGGAAGCCTACGCCTACCCTCACGGATCTCGCCGACATCGAGACCGCGCTGCGCGCCAATCCATCGACGCCGCGCACGCTGATCGACAAGGGCGACGTCGATGCGGCGATAGCAGGTGCGGCCAAGCCGATGCAGCGCACCTACGTGTGGCCGTATCAGATGCACGCCTCGATCGGCCCATCCTGCGCGGTCGCGGATTTTCAGGACGGCAATATCCGGGTCTGGTCGGGCACGCAAAATCCGCACGTGCTGCGCAGCGACCTCGCACTTCTGATCGAGCGACCGGAAAACGAGGTCGAGGTGATCCGGCTGGAAGCCGCCGGCTGCTACGGGCGCAACTGCGCCGACGATGTCACTGCCGACGCCTTGCTGCTGTCGCGCGCGGTCGCACGGCCCGTGCGCGTGCAATTGACACGCGAGCAGGAGCACGCCTGGGAGCCCAAGGGAACCGCGCAGCTCATCGACGTCAATGGCGGTCTGGATGCGGACGGCGGTATCGCGGCGTATGATCTCGCCACGCGTTATCCCTCGAACGCCGCGCCCACGCTGGCCCTGCTGCTCACCGGTCGCATTCCATCTGAACCTGCCGTGCTGCAGATGGGCGACCGCACCGCGATCCCGCCCTACGATTACGACCACATGCGCGTCCTCGCCCATGACATGCCGCCGATCGTCCGCGCCTCCTGGTTCCGCGGTGTCTCCGCGCTGCCGAACACGTTTGCGCACGAATCCTACATCGACGAAGCCGCCACCGAGGCCGGGGTCGATCCCATCGAATATCGCCTGCGCTATCTGAAGGACCAGCGCGGCGTTGATCTCGTCAATGCCGTGGCCGAGCGCGCGGGCTGGGCGCCGCGACCGGTGCGCGAAGAGAAGGACGGCGAGATCGTGCACGGGCGCGGCTTTGCCTATGCGCTCTACGTCCACAGCAAGTTTCCCGGCTACGGCGCGGCGTGGTCGGCGTGGATTGCCGACGTCGCGGTGAACAAATCGACTGGCGATGTCAGCGTGACGCGCGTGGTTGCGGGACAGGATTCCGGATTGATGATCAATCCGGACGGCGTACGCCACCAGATCCACGGCAACGTCATCCAGTCCACCAGCCGCGCGCTGATGGAGGAAGTCTCGTTCGAGCGCGGCGCGGTGGCGGCGCGCGAATGGGGCGCCTATCCGATCATCCCTTTCCCCGACGTGCCCAAGATCGACGTGCTGATGCTGCCACGTCAGGACCAGCCACCGCTCGGCGTCGGCGAGTCCGCTTCGGTCCCGAGTGCGGCGGCGATAGCGAATGCGATCTTCGATGCCACCGGTGTGCGCTTTCGCGAGCCGCCCTTTACGCCCGAACGCATCCTGAGGGGATTGCACGGTGAAACATCGCCCGTGCCGCAGGCCCTGCCCGCGCCCGCCGCGCCGCCGCCGTCGCGCATCTGGGAGACTCCCTTCGCCAAACGCGCCGGCATTGTCGCGACGATTGCCGCGGTCTGCACCGCCGCGATCGGCATTGGCGCGGCGCTGCTGCCGGGGCGCGCGATTGCGCCGATCGCCCGGCCCGACGCATCGGTCTATTCCGCCGCGACGATCGCACGGGGAGAGCAGCTTGCTGCGCTCGGCAATTGCGCGGAGTGCCACACCAATATCGACAGCGTACTCAATGCCGGCGGCCGCGCATTGGAGACGCCATTCGGCACGATCTATTCAACCAACATCACCCCCGACGTCGAGACCGGCATCGGCGCCTGGTCCTATCCCGCCTTCGAGCGCGCAATGCGCGACGGCTTGCATCGCGACGGGCGGCAGCTCTATCCCGCCTTTCCCTACACACACTTCGCCAAGACAAACGAAGCCGACCTTCAGGCGCTCTATGCCTATCTGATGGCGCAGCCTGCAGTGCGCGCGACGGCGCCGGCGAACACGCTCGCCTTCCCGTTTAACCTGCGCCCGCTGCTCGCGGGTTGGAATGCGCTCTTCCACCAGGCAAAGGAATTCAAGCCCGACCCCACCAAGTCGGAGGCCTGGAATCGCGGCGCCTATCTCGTCGAGGGCCTCGGCCATTGCAGCGGCTGCCACTCGCCGCGCAATGCGCTCGGCGCGGAGCAACGCAAGGCCTATCTCGCCGGAGGCTTCGCCGAAGGCTGGGAAGCGCCGCCCCTGACCTCGCTCTCTCACGCCCCGATCCCGTGGAGCGAGGACGAGCTGTTCGCCTATTTGCGCACCGGCCATTCGCGCTATCACGGCGTCGCCGCCGGCCCGATGGCGCCTGTTGTCAGGGATCTCAAGGCCCTGCCCGATCAGGATATCCGCGCGATGGCGGTCTATCTCAACTCGTTCAACGACACCGCAGCCGATGCGCCGGAGGTGCTCGCCGCGAAGCTGGAGAGCGCGACGCAGGTTACCATCGGCTCCTCCACCGGCGCACGGCTCTATCAAGGCGCCTGCGCCGTCTGCCACGAAGTCGGCGGCCTGCCACTGTTCGGCAGCCGGCCCTCGCTCGCGCTCAACAGCAATCTGCACAGCGCAACGTCGGACAATCTCGTGCAGGTGATCCTGCACGGTATCGCCGAGCCGGTGTCGAGCGACCTTGGCTACATGCCGGCGTTCAGGAACAGCATGAGCGACGCGCAGGTGGAGGAGCTCGTCAGCTTCCTGCGCGGCCAGTTCGCGCCGGACAAGCCGGCGTGGACCGGCATCCGCGAGACGATCGCGAGGGTGCGCGGCTCAATCCACTAAGCGTGCTTCTTCACTTCCACCGGCGGCGTGCCGTGGGTGTGGAAGGACTCGATCGTCTTCAGCCCCCACGCCTGGCCCTTCTTGCGCTCCTCCTCGGTCCACACGATCGGCTTCCAGTCCGGCGCGAGGATCAGGCGCGCGCCGGCATTGGCGACTTCGACGCGGTTGCCGCCGGGCTCGTAGACGTAGAGGAAGAAGGTCTGCTGGATCGCGTGCTTGTGCGGGCCGGTCTCGATGTGGATGCCGTTCTCCAGGAAGATGTCGGCAGCGCGCAGAATTTCCTCGCGGCTATCGAGCGCATAGGTGACGTGGTGGAAGCGGCCCGGCACGCCTGAATGGTCGAGCGAATAGGCGAAATCGTAGCTCTTGTTCGACATCGTCAGCCACATCGCCGCTTCCCGCCCGTCATTGAGCACGATCTGCTCGGTGAGGCGGCAGCCGAGGTAGTTCTCGAAGAACTCGCGGTTGGCCTTGATGTCGACGGCGAGGCAGTTGAGATGGTCGAGACGGCGGACATTGACGCCGCGCGCGGGAAAGCGCTGCGCCTGGTTCTTCAGCGCCGGCTTCAGCTCGGGCGGCGCCTGATACCATTCGGTCTCGTAATAGAGCTCGACGATGTGGCCGTCGGGGTCGCGGCAGCGGAAGGTCGGCCCCTGCCCCATGTCGCCGTCGATCCAGCCGATGTCGAAGCCGGAGTCCTTGAGCGCGGCCACGCGGCGCTCAAGCGCCTGCTGGCTGCGCGCGCGCAGCGCCATGTGCTCCATGCCTGAGGTCTTCGACGCCGTCAGCTTGAGCGAGTAGCGCTCGTAATCGTCCCAGCCGCGTAAGTACACCGACTCGCCCTTCTGGCCGCTGACGGTCATGCCCATGACGTCGACGAAGAATTTCAGGCTCTCATCGGGCTTGGGCGTCAGCAGCTCCATATGGCCGAGATGAGCGAGATCGAGGATCGGTTCGGGCTGCATGGCTTTCCTCCAGGGCACAGCTGGCGATCCGCCGACCGGATCGCATCATCGGGAGCAAGGCTGCAACGCGCTCTGCACCCGGAGACGGTCACAAGGTCCGCCAGCCTATTTGTACTAATGTACAAATGATTAGGTCCCGTCAACAAATCAACCACCCCTGGATCGAAGGAAGACGTCCCCCGAACGGTGGACTGACTGGCCTGATGGTAAAATGTTCCTTAATTGCCTTTCGGCTCCAACGGCCCGAAATTGCGCCAATTCCCCACCGTTTCCGCCAGTAAGTACGCAATCGGAATAAACCTCGCGGCCGAATTGTCGCGGATTTAACGAAGTGCCCGCGCCCGGCGCTTAACCGTTTGTGCAGCCACGGCCGCGCATAGTCCGAGCAGATCCCTTGCTCTTGCCAGGTTCATTCATCGTGACATCCTTTGGACGCGTGATTTCGGTTCGCGGATCGCTGGCCCGAGTCGGGCTGCTGGCAGAAAGCCAGATGCCTATCTCGGAAGTTCGGGCGACCGTCGGCCGCTTCGTCAGTATTCGCAGCGCCAGCTCGGTCATCGTTGCGATGATCACCGAGGTGTCCTGCGAGAACCTGTCGAGCAGCGACAGTTATATCGCGGTTGCCTCGGTCGACCTGCTCGGCGAGATCCTCAACGCCAGCGACAAGCCGAAATTCCAGCGCGGCGTCACCAACTATCCGACCATCGGCGGTTCCGTCGATCTGATTACCAGCCAGGAGCTGCGCACGATCTACGCGCCGACCGGCTCGGACCAGATCAATGTCGGCTTCCTCCAGCAGGATCGCTCGGTCGTCGCCTATGTCGATGTCGAGGAAATGCTGTCCAAGCATTTTGCAGTGCTGGGATCGACCGGCGTCGGCAAGTCCACCGGCGTGTCGCTGCTGCTCAACGAGATCCTGAAGGCGCGCCCGAACCTGCGCATCTTCCTGCTCGACGTGCACAACGAATATGGCCGCTGCTTCGGCGACCGCGCGCTGGTGCTCAACCCGCGAAACCTGAAGCTGCCGTTCTGGCTGTTCAATTTCGAGGAAATCGTCGACGTGCTGTTCGGCGGCCGCGCCGGCGTGCCCGAGGAGCTCGACATCCTGGCCGAGGTGATCCCGCTCGCCAAGGGCGTCTACACCCAATATCAGAACGCCGACCGCATCGGCCTCAAGCGCATCGATCCCAAGCAGATCGGCTACACCGTCGACACCCCGGTGCCGTACCGCCTGGTCGACCTGATGTCGCTGATCGACGAGCGTATGGGCAAGCTCGAGAACCGCTCCTCGCGCATCATCTATCATAAGCTGATCTCGCGCATCGAAGCGGTGCGCAACGACCCCCGCTACGCCTTCATGTTCGACAACGCCAATGTCGGCGGCGACACCATGGCCGAAGTCATCAGCCATCTGTTCCGCCTGCCGGCGAACGGCAAGCCGATGACGGTGATGCAGCTCGCCGGCTTCCCCGCCGAGGTCATCGATTCCGTCGTCTCGGTGCTGTGCCGCATGGCCTTCGATTTCGGCCTGTGGAGCGACGGCGTCTCGCCCCTGCTGTTCGTCTGCGAGGAAGCGCACCGCTACGCCTCCGCCGACCGCAATATCGGCTTCGGCCCGACCCGCAAGGCGGTGTCGCGCATCGCCAAGGAAGGCCGCAAATACGGCGTCTATCTCGGCCTCATCACCCAGCGTCCGGCCGAGCTCGACGCCACCATCATCTCCCAGTGCAACACGCTGTTCACGATGCGTCTTGCCAACGAGCGCGACCAGGCGCTGCTGCGCGCCGCGGTGTCGGACGCCGCCGCGAACCTGCTCTCCTTTGTGCCCTCGCTTGGCACGCGTGAAGTGCTGGCCTTCGGCGAAGGCGTCGCACTGCCGACCCGGTTGCGCTTCAAGGAGGTGCCACCGCACCAATTGCCGCGCGGCGAGGCTACCATCAGCAGCGTGCCTTCGGTCACCTCCGGCCATGACATGCATTTCGTCAGCGCCGTGCTCGAACGCTGGCGCGGCGCCACCTCGCAGCGCGACGTGCCGAACGACCCTGTGTTCTCGGCTCCGCCCGCCAAGACGCTCTCCAACGTCGAGGCCCCGATGCTGCAGCCCTCGATGGGGCTCGATCCGGACCGCTTCTCGCTGTTGAAGAAGCCGCTGCGGTAAGGACTCTCGTGTCCCGGACGCGCAGCAGCGTGAAACGCTGCTGCGCAGAGCCGGGCGCCACGCCACAATCACGGACTCTCGGAGACATGGGCCCCGGCTCAGCAGCGCACCGCACCGAACGATGCCTCGCATCGCCGGGAGCGCTGCGCTGCGTCCGGGGCACCAGACGTAACGACTCCTCTGGAGCCTCTCGCCCGCATCGACTATGGTCCCCGGCCGCAAGCCGGAATCCATGACCATGACACAGCCCTCACAACGTTTCCCAGCTCCCGCCCTCGACACGCTGCCCGATGACATCCGCACGCGTCTTCTCGCGGTGCAGGAGAAGAGCGGCTTCGTGCCGAACGTGTTCCTGACGCTGGCCTATCGTCCCGACGAGTTCCGCGCGTTCTTCGCCTATCATGACGCACTGATGGAGAAGGACGGCGGCCTCACCAAGGCCGAGCGCGAAATGATCGTGGTCGCGACCTCGGCCGCCAACCAGTGTCAGTATTGCGTGATCGCCCACGGCGCGATCCTGCGCATCCGCGCCAAGAACCCGCTCATTGCCGACCAGGTCGCGGTGAACTACCGCAAGGCCGACATCACGCCGCGGCAAAAGGCGATGCTCGATTTCGCGATGAAGGTCTCGGCCGACGCGCAGCGCATTTCCGAGGACGATTTCGCCGCACTCGCGCCGCACGGCTTCAGCGACGACGACATCTGGGACATCGCCGCGATCTCCGCCTTCTTTGCGCTGTCCAACCGGCTGGCGAATTTCACGGGCATGCGCCCGAACGACGAGTTCTACCTGATGGGACGCGTGCCGAAGAAGTGACGGACAAGACATGACCGAGATGGACTGGCCCGAAATCCTGCTGCGCCTCGGCACCGCGACGCTCGCCGGCAGCGCGATTGGCCTGAACCGCGACCTGCACGGCAAGCCGATCGGGCTGAAGACACTCGGCATCGTCGGGCTCTCCACCGCAACCGTCGTGCTGCTCGCGGTCCAGTTCGCCGAGCCCGGCAAGATCACCGATGCGGCGAGCCGTGTGATCCAGGGCATCCTGACCGGCATCGGCTTCCTCGGAGCCGGCGTCATCGTCCATGAGAGCGATCGTTTTCGCGTACGCGGCCTGACCAGCGCGGCCTGCACCTTCCTCGCCGCCTGTCTCGGCATTGCGTGCGGCGCCGGGCAATGGAAAATCGTCCTGGTCACGCTGGCCTTCACCTTCGTGCTGCTCACGATCGGCCGACGTGTCGAACGCTGGCTGCATCGGATGCTTGGCGGAAAGGATGAGAAACACGACGTCAGCCACGATATCGAAGAGCGCCACCTGTCGGAGCCGGATCGCCGTCCATAAGTCTCAGCGGGGTCGACCTGCACGGCGCCAGCAGACAATCGCCAGAACGACCGGCAACGACAACCCCAGCCACGAAAGAGCGTCCCAGAAGCCGTCCCCGACGAGCGCAACGCCGAGCCCCGCGCCGCAGACGACGCCGACAAGGACAGGCCAGCGGAAGACATCCCAGGCGCTCCTGTGAATCCGGAGCTGGTTCCGGGCGGGAATGGCCATGGGCTAGACGCCGACTGCCGCGGTCCGGCCCGCGTCGAGCGGCTTGCGGCGGACCGACGACTTTCGCCTCGCCACCCACAGATAGATCCCGCTGACGAGAACGATGATCGTGATGATGTCCAGCAGCGCCCAGATGATCTTCAGTGGAAGCCCACCATAGTCGCCGAAATGCAGTGGGCGCGAGACCTGAAGCGTCTTCAGATACCAGGGCACCTCGGGTGCCGCGATCGTCTTGCCGTCATTGGCATCAACGAGCATCGGCTGGAGCATGCGCGCCGTGAAAGGCGTCGCGCCCTTGGTCCAGACGACGAGGTGCTGCGGACTGCCGAAGCGGGCCGACGTCGGCATCGTCACCGAGGTGACCAGACGATCCGGAAATCTCGCGCGGACGAGTTCGACAGAAGCCTGAACCGACGGGATCGGAGCCACGGGCTTGCCGAGATGAGGCGCCAGCAAGACCGGGATCAGCTGCGCGCGCCACAGATCGAACAGCGGCGTCGCCAGCGTGTTGATCATGCCGGTGAGACCCACAACCATCGTCCAGGTCACGGTGACGATGCCGAGGAGATTATGGGTGTCGAGCCATTTGGCGCGTGGCGACGAGCGCCGGCGGATCGTGCCGAAATCGAGCCGCCGCATGAACGGCCAATACACGACCACACCGGATATGATCGACGCTGCGAACAGAAGACCCATCCCTCCGAGAAACAATTCGCCGGGCAAGCCCGCGAACATGTCCTTGTGAATCCGCAATACAATGTCCATGACGTCCTGATGGGGAGCCTCCTCCCCGAGCACCTCGGCGGTGCGCGCATCAAGCGTTAGGCGATGAAAGCTGCCCGGCGCCGGGATCGCCGTCGGAGAAACCGCGACCGTGACCAGCGGCTCCGTCTGCTTGAGATTAAGGAGCAGCACGTACTGACCGGGAAAGCGCGCCTGTGCCGCCGCGATCATCCGGTCGAGCGAGAGCCGCGCCGTACCGGCCGGCATGGCGGGCGCCGCGATCTCATCCTCGAGCAGGTCGTCGATCTCATCGTGAAAGACCAGCGGCAGCCCCGTGACGCACAGCATCAGCAGAAACAGCATGCACACCAGGGACGTCCAGGTGTGAATGCGGGACCACAGGCGAATCGTGCGTGCTTGAACCATGACGAATACTACCAGCGATAGCTGACCGTGCCCGTGATGGTGCGCGGGCTCGTGTATTGGCAACCGCCATTCGTCGTGCAGGCAAGCGTGACGCGATCGGCGATGTTCTTCACGTTCAGCGCCAGGTTGACGCCCTTCGGCTGACGATAATGCAGGCCCGCATCCAGCACGACGTAGCCCTCGTTGACGATTGTGTTGGTCGTGTCGGCGAAGGTCGGTCCGTTGTAACGGATGCCTCCGCCAAGTCCCCAGCCGTCCCAGGTGCCGCCCTGGATCGTGTAGTCGACATAGGCCGATGCGAGCTGGCGGGCGACGAGCGTCGGCACCTTGCCGAGGTCGGTCCCGGTGCTCTGCGTCACCCTCACATCCTGGTTGGTGTAGGTCGCCACGAAGTTCAGCCCGGGCATGATCTGCGCCAGCGTCTCGAACTCGATGCCGCGCGAGTTCACCTCGCCGAGCTGGACCGAGAAGCCGAGATGTGATGGATCGGACGTGAGCGAATTCTGCCGCGTCAGGTCGTAGATCGCCACGGTCATCAGCAGGTTTCGCGACGGCTGATACTTGACGCCCACCTCATGCTGCTGCGCCATCGTCGGCTTGAACGGGTTTCCCGCAAAGTTCGTGTTGGGTGTCGGCAGGAAGGATTCCGAGTAGCTATAATAAGGCGCAACACCGGAATCGAACACGTAGGAGACGGCTCCCCGCTTGGTGAAGGCCGTGTCCTTCGTGTCGGTGGTCTTGTTGGTCGCCAAGGCGTAGGTGTTTTGTTCCGAGGCGTCGTACCGGCCACCCAGCGTGAAGATCCAGTTCTGGATCTTCATCTGATCCTGCACATAGACGCCGACCTGGTCGATCGTCTGGTTCGTCGAGGGGGTGGTGAGCGCAGTCGGAACGACGACGGCCTGGTCGTACACCGGATTGAGCTTGCTGAGCGGCGGCGCTGCTCCGGAATAAGTCCGGTCCGTCATGTTGAACGTCAGATAGTCGACGCCGGAGACCACCGTATGCTGAAGCGGCCCCGTGCTGAACTTGCTGATCAGGTGGTTGTCGGTCGACAGCGATTCGACCTGCTCCTGTATGCGCACCGCACGCCGCGGAAAGACCGTGGTCGTATCGAGCGGACTTCCGATGAACGTCAGATAGCGATAGTCGAGTTCGGTGTGGCCGTAGCGGGCCTTCGATTCGAAGACCAGATTGTTGCTGAAGCGATGCTCGAACTGGTAGCCGACACGCTCCTGCTCCTGGTCGAACTTGTTGTAGCTGGGATCGCCAAGGAAAAGCGGCAGCGCCGTGATACCGGTGATCTTCCCGCCGCTCACATGGGCCATCGACAGCGGAAAGGCGTTGCCGGTCAGATCGCGGGTATAGTCGGCGAGAATGGTCAGCGTCGTGTCATTCGTCGGCTTCCAGGTCACCGCCGGCGCGATATAGGTGCGATTGTCCTTCACGTAGTTCGAGAAGTTGGCGATCTGCGCATCGGAATCCCTGAACACACCGGTCAGCCGGTAGAGCAGCGTGCCGTCCTTGGTGGCAGGACCACCGAAGTCGAAGGCACCCTGAAACCGGTCGTAGTTGCCGAACTGCCCGACAATCTCACCGAAGGCCTTTTCGGGCGGCCGCTTGCTGATGACATCGACAAGTCCGCCCGGCGCGCCCTGTCCATACATGACCGAGCTCGGCCCCTTGATGACGTCGATGCGCTCGAAACCATAGGGCTCGTTGCGGAACAGCGAGAGGAAGTTGGGATCGCCCATCTCGCGAAGCCCGTCGCGATATGCGCCGTAGCCGTTGTTGTCGAAGCCGCGGATGAAGACATTGTCGAAGCGCGGGTCCTTACCGCCCGGCTGAATGGCGAGACCTGCGACATGCTGCAATCCTTCGACCAGTGTCGTGACGGAGCGGGCATCGAGCTGATCGCGACTGACGACGGAGACGGATTGAGGCGTCTCGAGGATCGGGACGTCGGACTTCATCGCAGCCGAGCTGACGACAGGTACAAATCCCTTCACCGGATCCGTACCGCGCTCCATGGCGACGGCGGCGGGCTGAGAGCCGGACTGGAGCACCTGTCCTGCCGCGCGCGATCGCGCAGTTCGGGCGCTCACAGACCGGGTGGTGCGCGATCTCGTGACCTGACGCTTGTTCGCGCGGCTTTGCTCGACGACGACCGGCGGAAGATCTGATGCTGCGCTCGCGCTCTGGGCTTGCGCGTTTCCGCCAAAAGCGATCGCCGGAGGAAGCACGACAAGACCGCACAGCATCGACACGCATCCGCGCTTCGTTGCGCGTGCGTCAAACACGAATTCCAGCATTCCCAGTCCCCGAATTTACCGGGACGACCATGCAAAGACTCCGAACGCACAATCAAAGTCTTTTGGACGTTCGTGTCGTAGAATCTATGTAGACTGGATCCATTCTAATGAAATGGCCTCAGCATCTTGCGCCGGCCCTCCACGGGCTGCATGAATTCCCGACGCTGACGATCCACCGCAGCGCGCCGCGATGACCGACCTGCCGCGTCACGATCTAGAATCGCAACCGCCGGCCCCAAACCGGCTTCAGCAGTTCGAGCGCCGTGAGTACCAGCAATCCTGCGCCGAGCGTGACCATCAGATCGTCCAGGTGCAGGGGACCGAACCGGAACAGACTGGACGCCGGCGGCCAGAACAGGGCCGCGGCCAGAACGAGCGCGATCGACAGGAATATCCAGAGCAAAGCCGGATTCGGACGGAAGAACGCCGACAAGAACGACGCGCTGAAGGACCGGTTGACCAGCACCAGCGCGACGACGCAGACGACCAGCGCGATGAAAGCCAGCGTGCGCGCCTCGTCGGGTGGAATACCGGAACGAAGCGCAACGACGAAAATCACCGCGATCAAGGCAAAGGCCATGACGCCTTGAAGAACGCTCCAGCCGACCAAAGCCCACGAGAACAGTTCCGCATCGGCTCGCCGCGGCGGGCGCGTCATGACATCGCGCTCCTCCCGCTCGGCTTCGAACACGAGCGAGCAGACCGGGTCGATGATCAGCTCCAGAAATGCAATGTGAACGGGCCCGAGAACCAGAGGCAGCCCGAAAACCAGCGGCAGCAGGGCGAGCCCCGCGATCGGAACGTGGACGGCGAAAATGAAGGCCATCGCCTTGCGGAGATTGTCGTAGATTCGGCGCCCCAGCCGGATGGATGCGACGATGGAGCCGAAATCGTCGTCGAGCAGGACGATCGAGGATGCCTCGCGGGCGACATCGGTGCCGCGGCCACCCATCGCGATCCCGATATGGGCCGCCTTCAGGGACGGCGCGTCGTTGACGCCGTCGCCGGTCATCGCGACGATCTCGCCGTTGCGCTTCATCGCCTGAACGATCCGCAGCTTCTGCTCCGGCAGGACCCGCGCGAACACGTTCACGTTCCTGACGAGGGCCTCCAGCCCGCTCTCGTCCGCGAGCCTGATCTGCTCACCGGTCGCGACCTCGTTGACGTCGAGCCCGGCCTGCCCGGCGATCGCCATGGCGGTCGCCGGATAGTCGCCCGTGATCATGACGACGCGGATGCCGGCCGAACGACATTCGGCCACCGCCTCGGGGACATGCGGACGAAGCGGATCGGCCAACCCGACCAGACCGAGGAAGCGAAACGAAAAACCTTCCTGCGAGCTCGGCAGGGCCTCGCCGTCGCAGGTCGCGGCGGCCACGCCGAGCACGCGAAGACCGTCCTTGGCCATCGCCGCGACCGCATCCCGCATCGCGTCCTGGTCCGCACCATGCAACTTGCAGAGGCGCGCAATCGCTTCGGGAGCACCTTTGGCCGAGGCGAACACTCCTTGGGACGATTGCCAAACCTGGGTCATCGCCAGCAGTTCGGGACGCAGGCCGTAGGTGCGGATCAAGGTCCGAGCATGCAGGGTTTCATCAGCCTCCGGCAGGTTCGCCTGCGCGAACGCGTGCAGGGCCTTCTCCATCGGATCGAACGGTTCGGGCGAGCTCGCCAGAGCACTGCAACGCGCCAGCTCGAAAAACTCCGCTCCCACGGGCGCCGGCTGCGAAGACACGAGGCGGACGCTCGTCCCGCCGCGTAGCCTCAGCTCCGCGACCGACATCCGGTTCTGCGTCAACGTGCCGGTCTTGTCGGTGCACAGCACCGTGGCGGAGCCGAGCACCTCGATCGCGGCCGCGCGCCGCGTCAGCACCCGCGCCTTGGAGATCCGCCAGGCGCCCATGGCCATGAACACCGTGAGCACGACGGCAAACTCCTCAGGCAGCATGGACATGCCGATCGCGATGCCTCCGAGCATTGCCTGCAGCCAATCCCCGCGCAACGCTCCGTAAAGCAGGACAGCCGCCAGGCTGATCGCCGCGCCGCCGAGAAAGCAAAGCCGTACGAGCCGTGCGGTCTGCTGCTGCAGCCGCGGCGGCTCCGACTGCAAACCATGCAGCGACAGTCCGATCTTCCCGATCTCGCTGCGAGGGCCGGTGGCCTCGACCTCGGCGAGGCCCTCGCCTCGCACGACCAGCGAGCCCGAATACACGAACGGCAGGTCATCGCCGCCCGGGCGATGTTCGGCCAAGGCGACCTTTTCAGTCATGGAAGCCTCGGCGACCGGCGTCTTGAGGGCCTGCTTGCGAACCGGGACCGACTCTCCGGTCAGCAGGGACTCATCGACCGCCAGATCACGCGCACTGACGAGTACCGCATCCGCCGGAATCCGATCGCCTTCGGCCAGGACGAGGAGATCGCCGCGGACGACGTCCCGGCCCGCGATCCGCCGCCGCTCGCCATCCCTGACCACGAGCGCTCGCGGACTGGTCAGCTCCCGCAACGCCTCCAGCACGCGCTCGGTGCGGGTTTCCTGCACGATCGTGATCACGACGGAGATGGCGCCGAATGCCAGGAGAAGCAGCGCCTCGCGGAGGTCGCCGAGCAGCAGGTAAACCAGCCCGCCACACAGAAGGAGAGCGAGCATCGGCTCGCGCAGCACCTCGAGCACGATGCGCAGGGGCGTGCGCCGTTCGGGCCGAGGCAGCTCGTTGTAACCTTCATGTTGCAGCCGCAGCCGGGCCTCGGTTTCGCTGAGCCCGGCCGAACCGCCGCTTTCTGTCCTGCTCACGTCTTCCGCCGCATGCTCCAGAGACTTCCAGCCCCCACGACGGCTGTCACGAGCAGGACGGCGACGAAGGTCTGGATGATGGTGAAGTTCAGGGCATCACGCGCGACGAACAACGCGGTGAGCGCGCCGGCAATGATAAAGACGATACGAAAGATGAGGCTCATGGTCATGTCTCCAGTCTTGCATGACTTGGAGCCCGGGCCCACGACGTCTGGGCACAACGCTGCTTCTGCAACCATGCAGAGAGACTTTAGCCCGTCACAGCGGCGCAGATTTGCGACAAGTCAAGCCTGATCCGGCCATCGCCGCATCTGGCCGGTCGACGGGTGCGACGTGATGTCCCGCCGCGAGCGATCAGCCGCGGCATCGCTCATGGTTGCAAGGCGCCGTGCCGCTAGCGCTTCGCCATCAACTCGAGCGCCGGAGCAAAGCGCTCCGCGAACGTCAACGACTTGGCGTGGTGAACTGCGGCAAACGATGCCGAAATTCCTGCCGAAGCGACCGCGAGCAACGCAATTACGAAAGCCAGACGGCGCATGTTCGCCTCCTGTGTGAGCTCGTCTACCCCATACAGATGGGACGGCTCTGTTTCAGGACGGTTTCATGGGCGCGGAAATTGATTTCACTCAAGCGCCTGTGATGGGATCCGGCTTATCTGGACGCATTCCGCAACCAACTAACAATGGTCGACGTATTTTGCAGCGGAGCCCGGCCGTGTTGGGAATTCTACGTCCGCGGACACGATCCTAAAGCACTGCGGCGACCAGCAGCATTCGCTGGAATGGGAGTCATCAAGGACTATTCAAATGAAGATCGTGATCCAGAAGCTCAATGGCCTGTGGCACCTCATCGTCGGATCGTGCCTGATCCGAACGCCCTTCCTCGACACGCAGGATCGTGCGCTAGTGGTCACTTACGCTCGCCGCGCCTATCCCGGCGCCAGGATCTTCCAGCGCGACTGACGCGAGCGGCTGCGCATGATGGTCAGCTCACTAGAGCGATTCCCGACTGCCCCTAATCATCGTCCTCCGGACCGCACCAGCCGGGCAGATAGATCGCGTCCTTGCTCTTGGCTGCGGACATCGCCTTCTCGATCGCCTTGTCGAAATCGGCCTCCACCGTCTTGCGCGAGACCTTTCGGCGCAGGAAGTCGGCCCACAGGAATTCCGAGAACGGCGTGGTGTCCTTGGCGAAGCCGCCCAGGCGGCGCAATTCGCCGGCAAGGCTGCGGAACGGATCGTCCTTGAGATCGGCAACCGATTTTGGCAGGTCGCGAAACTGCCGCCGTTCGCCCTTGGCGTCGTAAGGATAGACCCAACGCTTGTTGTCCATCACGCCCCAGAACGCCTCGCGCTCGACCATGCGGAGGTCGCCGACGATGGTCACCAGCACCTCCTTGACGCCTTCGTCGTGCAGTGCGCGGCCGAGATGATGATGGTCGATCACATAGTAGCGCGCGTCGGGGCCGTAGACGACGGGGATCATGTGCTTGCCGAGCAGATCCGCCTGCTTCTTCTTGTCATGCTCGCGCCAGCGCTTGCGCTTCTCCTTGACCTCGCGCATGCCGACCGTCATCTGCGTCGGCCGGAGCGACAGGATCGGGACCGGGTGCACTCTCGGCTCACGCGCGTTGGTCGTGGTCATGGTCGAAGGCCCCTCGCATGGATGCAACTGACGGTTCAGGTTCCACGACTATGACATGGGCCATGCGGCGGCAAAACGTGTTCGGAAGGACGCGGAGATCACAAGCCGATGTAGAGGGGAACGAAGGTGTGAAATCCTTGGCCCTTGCTACCTCTGTTGTTGCAACGCAACCCTTGCATCCCTGCCGCCGACACGACGGCCGGTTCCGCGGTCGCTTCCCACAATCCATGCACAAATAGTGCGAGCGTACAAATGCACGCGGGCATTGCGAAGATTTTCTGCAACACGTTCATCACGTGTGCTATCTAAAATCGCTGCTTCGGAGTGATCCCCGCCCCATGACGACCCAGCGGCCCATAAGCTCTGACGACGAGCACCGGGTGCTCCAGTTCAGGCCGCGCACCTCGCCTTCCCCGACGGTCCACCGCGGCAGCGGTACCGTGCAGCCGTTGCGAGTCGCCCCCGAACCGCTCGACCTGTCGCGCTACGAGAAGCCCCGCGCCGAGCCGGACAATTTCCGCCATCGCATGCTCGCCAACATCGCGGCGCTGGCCTTCACCATCGCGCTAACCGCAATCGGAATTTGGCTCGCGGTCAGCATCGCCGACCTGCGCCGGACCCAGGATTGCGTGCTGATGGGCCGTCGCGACTGCGTCAAGATCACGACGCCGCACATCTAGGCCCACCTCGCCCCGGCCCCGGCGGGCACGCGACTTCAGCGGGGCATCCCCAGCCCCGTCTCACCGCCTGCCCGCCTCCATTGAACTCAGGGCGGCGCTCCGATATACGGGCTTTCGACCCGGCCAGAGGGGGGTTTGAGGGCGTCATCAGGGGCGCGATGCCCACCCACCGTGCCACTCTGGATAACCTGACAAATATCCGCAATATATCAAAGGCTTAGTGATGTCTTCCACATTCGATCAGGTCGCCACGATCATCGCTGAAACCTGCGACATCCCGCGCGACACGATCACGCCGGATAGTCATGCCATTGACGATCTCGGCATCGACAGCCTCGATTTCCTTGATATCGCGTTTGCGATCGACAAGCAGTTCGGCATCAAGCTCCCGCTGGAAAAGTGGACCCAGGAGGTCAATGACGGCAAGGCGACCACCGAGCAGTATTTCGTGCTGAAGAACCTGTGCGCCCGCATCGACGAACTGGTTGCGGCCAAGGGCGCGAGCGCCTAAGCGCGCGGTCATGCAACTCGAATACTTCCACATGATCGATCGCATCGTCGACCTCAAGGTCGACGAGAAGACGATCGTCGTCGAAGCGCAGGTCCCGCAGGAGAGCACCATCTTCGAGGGGCACTTCCCGGGTTACCCCTTGATGCCCGGCGTGCTCCTGATCGAATCGATGGCGCAGGCCTCGGGCTGGCTTCAGCTCGGCGTGTTCAAGTTTGAACGCATGCCGATCCTTGCCGCCGTGAAGGAGGCCAAGGTCCGCGGCTCGGTCTTCCCCGGCGATCTCATGAGCATCGAGGCGAGCCTCATCCATGAAGGCTCCGGCTATGCCATGACCGAAGCCAAGATCAGGGTCGGCGGCAAGCTGCGCGCGAATTCGGCGCTCACCTTCACGCTGATCCCCTTCCCCAATGCGGATATGCGCGGCTACATGACGAAAGTCGCCGAGCGCGTCGGCTTTCCGCAACAGGCCGTATCGCCATGACTGACACTGCTTCGAAGCCCGGCCAGACCGAAGTCTGGATCACCGGCATTGGACTCGCGACCTCGCTCGGCGAGGGCCTGGACGCCAACTGGGCCGCGCTTCAGGAGAAGCGCATCAATGTCGACGAGAAGGGCTTTGCGCCCTACATCGTGCATCCCTTGACGCCTGTCAGCTTCGACAGCCAGATCCCGAAGAAGGGCGACCAGCGCCAGATGGAAGCCTGGCAGCGCATCGGCACCTACGCCGCCGGCCTTGCGCTCGATTCAGCCGGGATCAAGGGCAACAAGGACATCCTGTCGAAGATCGACATGGTGGTGGCCGCCGGCGGCGGCGAGCGCGATCTCAACGTCGACACCGGTGTCTTGACGGCCGAGGCCAAGGGCGCGAACGCGCCCGGCTTCCTCAACGAACGGCTGATGAGCGATCTGAGGCCGACGCTGTTCCTGGCGCAGCTCTCCAATCTGCTCGCCGGCAACATCGCCATCGTGCACGGACTTGGCGGCACCTCGCGCACCTTCATGGGCGAAGAGGTCGCGGGCGCCGATGCTGCCCGCATTGCGCTTGCGCGCATCGCCTCGGGCGAGAGCGACATCGCGCTGGTCGGCGGCTCGCATAATGGCGAGCGCAAGGACTTGCTCGTCCTCTACGAATTCGGCGATTTCAACCTCAAGGACAAGTTCGCTCCCGTCTGGGCGCGCAAGGACCACGCCGGCTTCGCGCTCGGATCTGCCGGCGCCTTCCTGGTGCTGGAGTCGAAGGCGCATGCGCAAGCGCGCGGCGCAAAGCCGTTCGCAAGACTGTCGAGCGTCGTCGCCGACCTCGCCCGGCGCAAGCAGCCCGGCGACATGGCCGCGACGCTGGAGCAGCTGTGGGCCAAGCTGCCCAGGCGCGAAGGTAAAGGCGCCATCATCTCAGGCGCAACCGGTGCGGAGCCCGCAACGAGCGAAGAGCGCGGCTTCCTGAAGGGCCATGCCGATTTCCCGGTGCGTTCGACCGGCACGATGTTCGGCCACACCATGGAGACGCAATTCCCGCTCGGCATCGCGCTCGCCGCGCTGTCGATCTCGCGCGGTGCGCTGTTCCCGCCGAACGATTCGACGGGCACCGAGATTGAAATGCAGGGAGCGCCCACCCAGATTGTGGTGGTGGGGGCCGGACACTGGCGCGGCGAAGGCCTGGCGCTGGTCGAGGCAGTTAGCTAGCTCTATCGGGGGATCGACATGACTGCACCACGCGACAAACTCGGGCGTCCCGTCGTCGTCGTCACCGGCATGGGCATCATGACCTCGCTCGGTGCCGGCAAGGCCGACAATTGGGCCAAGCTCGTTGCCGGCGAATCCGGCATCCGTACCATCACGCGCTTTCCGGTCGACGGCCTGAAGACCACGATGGCCGGCACCGTCGATTTCGTCAGCGTCGATCCATTCTCCTCCACCGGCCTGTCCGAGCGGATGGCTGAGCTCGTGACGGAAGAAGCGCTCGAGCAGGCCGGCATCGGCGCCAAGGCCGATTTCCCGGGGCCCCTCTTCCTCGCGGTTGCGCCGGTCGAGGTCGAATGGCCACAGCGACGCGAGCTCGGCCGCGCCGTCGGCGCGCTCGACTTCAACTATGACGATCTCTTGCGCATCTCCGGCGGCGGCAAGTACAGCGCCTATCATCACCGCTTCATGTTCGGCTCGGTGGCCGCGCATCTCGCCGAGACCTTTGGCACCAAGGGCTCGCCGATCTCGCTGTCGACGGCCTGCGCGTCCGGAGCCACCTCGATCCAGCTCGGCGTCGAGGCGATCCGCCGCGGCGAGACCGATGCTGCGCTGTGCGTCGCGACCGACGGCACCGTGAACCCCGAGGCCCTCGTGCGCTTCTCGCTGCTCTCGGCGCTGTCGACCCAGAACGATCCGCCGCAGGCGGCCTCCCGCCCCTTCTCCAAGAACCGCGACGGCTTCGTCATGGCCGAAGGCGCCGGCGCGCTCGTGCTGGAAAGCTACGAGGCCGCCACCGCGCGCGGCGCAAAGATCCTCGGCGTGATCGCCGGCTGCGGCGAGCTCACCGATTCCTTCCATCGCACCCGCTCTTCGCCCGACGGCAAGCCGATCATCGGCTGCATGAACAAGACGCTGGCCGATGCCGGCATGACGCCGGACCAGATCGACCACATCAACGCGCACGGCACGGCGACGCCCGAGAACGACAAGATGGAGTTCAACACGACATCGGCCGTGTTCGGCGAGCTCGCGCAGAAGATTCCGGTGACCTCCAACAAGTCGATGGTCGGCCACACCATCTCGGCGGCAGGCGCGGTCGAGGCGATCTTCTCGCTGCTCACGCTCGAGCATCAGCGCATCCCGCCGACGATCAACTACGAGACGCCGGATCCCACGATCCTGTTCAACGTCGTCGGCAACAAGGCGCGCGACGCCCGCGTCACCGCGGTGATGTCGAACTCGTTCGGCTTCGGCGGCCAGAACGCCTCGCTGATCCTGACCCGCGAACCGGCCTGACCGGACGCATGGCGCTGCTTCCTGCGAGGACGAAGGCCCGCGCGCGGGAGGCTGCGAAATCGATCGGCGGCAGCCTGATCGGCGCCGCCACCGTCGGCATGCTGCGTACCACGCGCTATTTCGATCCGGTCAAGACCTCGGACTTTTTCGCGCGCGTGGTGAAGCTGATCGGCCCGCGCCTGCGCGAGCACCGCATCGGTCGCGCCAACCTCACCGCGGCGTTTCCGGAGAAGTCGCCCGAAGAGATCGAACAGATCCTGATGGGCGTCTGGGAGAATCTCGGCCGCGTCGGCGCCGAATTCGCCCATATGGATCACGTCTGGGATTACGACCGCGATCATCCCGAAAACAGCCGGATCGAACTCCCGGCGCGCAGCATCGAGCTGTTCGACCAGATCCGCGACGACGGCAAGCCGGCGCTGATCTTTGCAGCTCACCTCGCCAATTGGGAGTTGCCGGCGCTCGCCGCCGTCTCGCATGGCCTCGATGCCGCGATCCTCTACCGTCGGCCGAACATCGCATCTGCCGACCGCATCATCCAGGAGATGCGCCAGGTCAACATGGGCACGCTGATCCCGGCCGGGCGCGACGCGCCGCTGCGCCTCGCGCAGGCGCTGAAGGACGGCAAGCACGTCGCCATGCTGATCGACCAATATCTGACCGGCGGCGTCGAGGTCACCTTCTTCGGCCGCAAGACCCGCGCCAACCCGATGCTGGCCCGCCTGCTCCGCCAGGTCGAATGTCCGATCCACGGCGTCCGCATCATCCGCCTGCCCGGCGACCGCTTCACCGCCGAGATCACCGAGGAGGTCCGACCGGTGCGCGATGCCGACGGCAAGATCGACATCCAGGGCACGACCCAGGCGATCACCAGCGTCGTGGAAGGCTGGGTGCGCGAGCATCCCGAGCAGTGGTTGTGGCTGCACCGCAGGTGGCGGTAGTTGCCGTCACTGCGAGGAGCTAAGCGACGAGCAATCCAGAGTGCCCTCACCGAGAGATTCTGGATTGCTTCGCTCCGCTCGCAATGACGAGTGCTGCCCCTCTACCTTCCCGTCTTCACCTTAGTCCACAGCCGGTTGATGATCCGCTGCGTCGCCGGCTCGCGCGCGGTGATGACGAACAGCTTTGCGAGCGTCGCCTCGTCCGGATAGATGTTCTTGTCGTTCAAAATCTTCGGATCGACCAGCTTCTGGCTGGCGAGGTTGCCGCTTGCGTAGGACAGGAAGTCCGAGTTCTTGGCGGCGACGTCCGGACGGTAGAGATAGTTGATCAGCTCGTAGGCTTCCCTCACGTTCTTTGCGTCCGCGGGGATCGCGAGATTGTCGAAGAACATCTGCGCGCCCTCCTTCGGGATCGCGTAGCCGATCTCGATGCCACTGCTGTTGTCTTTCTTGGCCTCGGCCGCGCGGGCGCGCGCCTGCATGATGTCGCCGGACCAGCCGACCACGAAGCAGATCTCGCCGGTCGCGAGCGCGCTGAGATATTCGGAGGAGTGGAATTTGCGCACGGAGGGGCGGACTTTTGCGACGACATCGGCGGCCTTCTCGAGGTCAGCCTGCTTGGTCGAGTTCGGATCGAGCCCGAGATAGTTCAGCGCCGCCGGAAAGATGTCGTCGGCGGAGTCGAGCATGTGGACGCCGCAATCTCTAAATTTGGCGAGGTTCTCCGGCTTGAAGACGATGTCCCAGCTGTCGATCTTCGCGTCGGGCCCCAGGATCTGCTTCACCTTGGCGACATTGTAGCCGATGCCCGTCGTGCCCCACATATAGTTGGCGGCGTAATTGTTGCCGGGATCGTAGGTCGCAAGGTTCTTGGTTACCATCGGCCAGGCATTTTCCAGGTTCGGCAGCTTCGACTTGTCGAGCTTCTGGAAAATGTTGGCCTTGATCTGGCGCTGCAGGAAATAGGCCGTGGGCACCACGACGTCGTAGCCGGACTTGCCGGCCATCAGGCGCGTCTCCAGCGTCTCGTTGGCATCGAAGGTGTCGTAGACCACCTTGATGCCGGTCTCCTTGGTGAAGGCCTCGAGGACGTCTGGCGCCATATAGTTGGACCAGTTGTAGAAATTGACGACCCGCTCCTCGGCCCTGACAGGGGCGGAAAGCAAATTCAGCGTGGCGGCGATCGCGAGGCCAAGGCCAAATCCGCAGCGGCCGACATTCGTCATCTCTACCTCTTGCGACCGCGCACCGCGTCCGACAACCGTTCCAGGGCGGTGTCGAGGGTCTCGTCCTTCTTGGCAAAGCAGAAGCGCACCACTGAGGTCACGGGATCCTGCTCGTAGAAGGCCGAGACCGGGATCGCCGCGACCTTGTAGTCCTTCACGATCCGCCAGCAGAACTCGGTGTCGCTCTCGTTGAGCCCGAGCGGCGACAGGTCGACGGTGAGGAAGTAGGTTCCTTGCGACTTCAGCACGGGGAAGCCGAGGCTCTCCAGCCCGTTGGTCAGGCGGTCCCTGCTCCGCGTCAAATCCTTGCGCATCGACAGGAAGTAGTCGTCGGACTTGCCGAGGCCGTAGGCGACGGCGGCCTGCAGGTTCGGCGCCGTGGTGAAGGTCAGGAACTGGTGCACCTTGGCGGCGACGCGCAACAGCGGCGGCGCGGCGCAGACGAACCCGATCTTCCAGCCGGTCAGCGAGAAGATCTTGCCGGCCGAGCCGACCTTGATGGTGCGCTCGCGCATGCCCGGAATGGTGATCAGCGGGATGTGCTTGTGCTCGTCGAAGGTGACGTGCTCCCAGACCTCGTCGCAGATCGCGATGACGTCGAACTCCTGACAGTAGCGCGCCAAGAGCTCGAGATCCTCGCGCGGAAAAACCACCGCGCTGGGATTCAAGGGGTTGTTGAAGAGCACAGCCTTGGTCTTTGAATTGAAGACGCTTTTCAGCATGTCCTCATTCAGCCGCCAGTGCGGCGGCTCCAGCCGCACGAGGCGCGGGATGCCGCCGGCCTGGCGGATGATCGGCAAATAGGAATCATAGACCGGCTGGAAGCACACCACCTCGTCGCCGGGCTGCACCACCGCGAGGATCGCCGAGGTCAGTGCCTCGGTGCCGCCGGAGGTGACCATCACCTCGCTCATCGGATCGAGCTTGAGCCCGTGCCAATGGCCGTAATGGGTCGCGATCGCCTGGCGCAGCTCCGGCAGGCCCATCATCGACGGGTATTGGTTATAGCCGTTCAGCGAGGCCTCGGCCGCGGCGCGGCGGATGTCCTCCGGACCCGGATCGTCGGGAAAGCCCTGGCCGAGATTGATGGCGGCATTGTCGCGCGCGGCCTGCGACATCGCCTCGAAGATGGTGACGGGAAGGTCGGCGAAGACCTTGTTCAGCGAAGAGCTCTTGGACGTCATCGCGGGGCTAGCCACCGACCTTGCTGGGAAGCCCCGCCGCCTTCCAGCCCAGCATGCCGCCGGCCAGATGCTTGTCGTAAGGCAGGCCCGCCGCCTGAGCCGCGAGCGAGGCCGTCACCGAGCGTTTGCCCGAGCGGCAGGCAAACACGACGTCCTTGCCCTGGGGATCGGGGATCGCCTTGGGATCGAAGGTCGAAAGCGGCACCACGACGCCGTAGGGATAGGCCTCGGCTTCGACCTCGTTCGGCTCGCGCACGTCGACGAGGAGATAGCGGCCCTCCGCGACACCCTTGGAGACCTCGTCCGGGGTCAGATCCTGCACCTGGTTTGCCACATCATCCTCCAACGTCGCGCGTGCCAGCCGGACCTATCCCGGCCGGCGGCAACCTCGCCTCTCGGCTCACGAAAATCAAGCGCTACAAAGGCTTGAGCCGCGCGGCGCAAGTTAAAGCTAAATCGCAGCGACTTGAAGTGGGGCGTTCAGGACGCCCGAATCTGCTGCTGCACCTCTCACCACTCGTTCGGCGTCATTCCCCCCGAAGGCGGGAAATCCAGCACGCCGCGGCTCCTCGGTCCTAGCCGGGCGATGACAGCGGTGGAACTAGATCGTCACCTGCGTTCCGACCTCGACCACGCGGCCAGAGGGGATCTGGAAATAGTCAGTGGCGTCGTTGGCCGAGCGGCTGAGCGAGATGAACAGCCGGTCCTGCCAGCGCGGCATGCCGGAATGGACGGCGGGCTTGAGCGCTCTGCGCGACAGGAAGAACGAGGTCGACATGATGTCGAACTGCCAGCCGAGCTTGCGGGCGATCGCCAGGGCTTTCGGCACGTTGGGCGATTCCATGAAGCCGAACTTCAGCGTCACCTTGGAGAAGGTCGGTGAGATCTGCTCCAGTTTCACGCGCTCGGCCGGATCGATCCGTGGGGTCTGCGCCGTCTCGATGGTGAGAATGACATTCTTCTCGTGGAGCACTTTGTAGTGCTTCAGACTATGCATCAGCGCGGTCGGCGCGCTGAGCGGGTCGGAGGTCAGGAACACCGCGGTGCCGGGCACCCGCTGCGGCGGCCGCTTCTCCAGCATCGCCACGAGATCGGCGAGCGGGAACTCGAGTTTGCGCGACTTCTCGAACAAGAGGCGGCTGCCGCGCCGCCACGTGTACATCAGGATGATCATGAGCGCGCCGAGCGCCAGCGGCACCCAGCCGCCTTCGAACACCTTGAGCAGGTTGGCGGCCAGGAACGTGAGGTCGAGAAACAGGAACGGCGCAATCAGCGCCCCGGCCGCGAGCGGCGACCAGCGCCAGACCTTCCAGATCACGACGAAGCCCATCATCGCCGTGACCACCATGGTCCCGGTGACCGAGATGCCGTAGGCCGAGGCGAGCGCGCTGGACGAGCGAAACAGGAGCACCAGCAGCACCACCGCGACCAGCAGCAGCTGGTTGATGCGCGGGATGAAGATCTGGCCGGAATGGGCTTCCGACGTATGGCGAATTTCGAAGCGCGGCAACAGGCCGAGCTGGATCGCCTGGCGCGTCAAGGAATAGGCGCCTGTGATGACCGCCTGGCTGGCGATGACAGTCGCCATGGTGGCGAGCACGACCATGCAGCCGCGGAACAAGCCCTGCGGGAAGAGCTGGAAGAACGGGCTGACGATGGCGCCGGGATCGCCGAGCACGAGGGCGCCCTGCCCGAGATAGTTCAGCGCGAGCGACGGCAGCACGATGAACAGCCACGCGGTCTGGATCGGTCGCTTGCCGAAATGGCCGAGATCGGCATAGAGCGCCTCAGCCCCGGTGACCGCGAGGAACACCGCGCCCAGCGTGACGAAGCCGATGATGCCGTGGTGGAACATGAAAGAGACCGCATAGAGCGGGTTCAGCGCATACAGCACTTGCGGCTGTTGGATGATCGGATGGATCGCCGCCGCGGCAAGGACCGCAAACCAGACGCACATGATCGGGCCGAAGAAGGCGGCGACGCGGGCGGTTCCGCGCGACTGCACGGCGAACAGGCAGACCAGGATGACCACGGTTAGCGGCACGATATAGGGCTCGAACCGCAGCGTGACGTCCTTCATGCCTTCGATCGCGGACAGCACCGACAGCGCAGGCGTGATCACGGCATCGCCATAGAACAGCGCGCCGGAAATGATGCCAAGCAGGACGACGGTCGCCCCGCCGGTGCCGACCGCGCGCTGGGCCAGCGCCATCAGCGCCAGCGTGCCGCCCTCGCCGTTGTTGTCGGCCCGGAGCAGGATCACGACGTATTTGAGCGTCACCACGACGATCAGTGCCCACAGGATCAGCGAGACCACGCCGAGCACCGCCGCCGGCGTCGGCAGCCCGTCCGCGCCCGATGCCGCCATCACCGCCTCGCGGAACGCGTAGAGCGGGCTGGTGCCGATATCGCCGTAGACGACGCCGATGCTGCCGAGGGTCAGCGCGCCGAAACGGGCGGTGGTATGGGCCTCGCCATGCCCATTGGCCGCCGCCGTTTCCGGGGCGGAAATCACTATGTCGCTTGTCATGGGAGAGCCCAGTGGCCTCTAAAATGCTTCACTGCACAATGGCGGAAGAGCGCGCGGCTTATAGTCCTGCGCTACCGGCATAGCCTAGCCCGATTCCGGGGCTTAGACATGCGAATTTGCATGACTAAGGCAGTTGCGTTCTAGATGGTGACTTGGGTTCCGACTTCAACCACCCGTCCCGTGGGGATCTGGAAGTAATCCGTGGCGTCGTTGGCGGACCGGCTGAGCGCAATGAACAAATGGTCCTGCCACAGCGGCATACCCGACTGCGCTGACGCCTTCAGCGACCTCCGGGACACGAAGAACGACGTCGACATGATGTCGAACTGCCAGCCCTGCTTGCGCGCGATCGCAAGTGCCTTGGGCACGTTCGGCTGCTCCATGTAGCCGAAGCGCAGCCGGACCTTCGAGAACTTCTCGCTGATCTTCTCCATCCGGAATCGCTCGGACAGATCGACCCGCGGCGTATGCGCGGTCTCGATGGTCAAGATCACGTTGTGCTCGTGCAGCACCTTGTTGTGCTTGAGATTGTGCAGCAGCGCGGTCGGCACAAAGGAGGGATCGCTGGTCAGGAACACCGCGGTGCCCTTGACGATGTGCGGGGGCCGCTTCTCCAGGCTGCGGATCAGATCGTCCAGCGGCACCTCGATCCGGCGCGTCTTCTGGATCAGGATCCCGGAGCCCTTCCGCCAGGTCCAGATCGTTCCCGCCATGGCCACGCCGAACAGCAGCGGCACCCAGGCGCCCTCAAGCAGCTTCAAGAGATTGGCGCTGAAGAAGCTCAGATCGACGATGACGAAGGGCATGATCACGGCCGCAGCCGTGGCAGCGCGCCAGTTCCACAATTTCCAGATCACGATGAAGCCCATGATGCCGTCGGCGACCATGGTGGTGGAGACCGCGATGCCGTAAGCCGACGCCAGATTGCTGGGGGTGTGGAACAAGAGCACCAGCAGCATCACGCCGATCAGCAGCAGCCGATTCACCCGCGGCAGGTAGATCTGGCCGGCGTGAGTCTCGGAGGTATAGCGGACCTCGAAGCGCGGCAAGAGGCCGAGCTGCACCGCCTGATAGACCAGCGAATAGGCGCCGGTGATCACCGCCTGGCTCGCGATCACGGTCGCGGCGGTCGCAAGCCCGACCAGCGGCAGCACCAGGCTCTCGGGCACCATGCGATAGAACGAGTGCTCGATCGCGCTGGGATCAGACAGCACCAGCGCGCCCTGCCCGAAATAGTTGATCAAGAGCGCGGGCAGCACAAAGAACATCCAGGCCGACTGGATTGGCTTGCGCCCGAAATGGCCGAGATCCGCATAGAGCGCCTCGCCCCCGGTCACCGCCAGGAACACGGCGCCGAGGGTGACGAGGCCAATCGTGCCGTGCGACAGCACGAACTGCACGGCGTAATAGGGATTGATCGCCGCCAGCACCGAGGGATCGTCGGCGATGTGGACCGCTCCCATCACGGCGATGACGGCGAACCAGATCACCATCACCGGCCCGAAGGCCGAGGCCACCAACGCCGTCCCCTTGCTCTGGACCGCGAACAGCAGCACCAGGATGAGGACGGTGAGCGGCACCACGTAATGCTCGAGCGCGGGGGTTGCGAGCTTCAGGCCTTCGACCGCCGATAGCACCGAGATCGCCGGCGTGATCATGGAATCGCCGATGAACATGGAAGCGCCGACCACGCCGAGGGCGAGCAGGAACCAGCTCCGCCGCCCGAGCGCGCGCTGGCCGAGCGCCATCAGCGAGAGCGTGCCGCCCTCCCCGTTGTTGTCGGCGCGCAGCAGCAGCAGCACGTATTTGGCGGTGACGACGATCAGCAGCGCCCACAGGATCAGCGAGAGCACGCCGAGAACCATGACGCGCGAGACCGGCTCGCCATGGGCGGCGCCCCTGACCGCCTCGTGGAATGCGTAGAGCGGCGAGGTGCCGATATCGCCGAACACGACGCCGATGCTCCCGAGCGTAAGGGACCAAAAGCCCGAGGTGACCGGCCCGTCCTGGGTCTCGGTCTGTGTGATGCTCGCCGTCATGAAGATGGAAAACGCTTCTTCCCTGGAATTGATCCGGCGCCTTTTGACGCTTCCGGTGCGCCTGTCAATCGGCGCATCACCATAGCAGGCGCAGAGCCGGATGCTGTGACGCTGCAGCCACGCTCATTGCCAGCGCGACGACATGCCTCAGGTAGAATGGTAGCGCAAGGGGGCCTATTTTCCGGGCAGGATCTCGTCGGAAAAAGGTGCTCACCGTGCCCGGGTGATGCTCACGGCTTCAGATTCGGCGGCAGCGGCGGATCTTCGCGCATCAGGGTGATGGTCACCCGCCGGTTGGCCGCGAGCGAGGGATCGTCCGGAAACAACGGCTGGGTATCTGCCTTGCCGGAGACGGCGAAGATGTGCGACGGCGGCAGGCCCTCGCGTTCGAGGATCTGGCGAACGGCATTGGCGCGGTCGGCCGACAGATCGAAGGCGCCGTAGTCGCTGCGGGTCGGCACGAAGCCGGCCGCTGTGTGGCCGGCGATGGAGACGCGGAGCGGCGTGGCCTTGAGCGGGATCGCGAGCTTCTCGACCAGGCGGCGGGTGCGGTCATAGGGCACCTTGGAGCCGTCGGCGAACATCGAGCGGCCGTCCTGGTCGACGATCTCCAGATTGAGACCCTGCTTGGTCTCCTCGAACATGATGTGCTTGGACATCTCGGTCAGCTCCGGCATGTCCTGCAACGCCTGGCGCAGCGAGGCTGCGGCGAGCGCGAAATTGCGGTCGACCTTGATCTTCGCGCCCGACGTCTTGTCGCGATCTTCCTGGTCCGGGGTCGGCGTGTTGGAGGCATCCTCGGGCTGGATATGGTCGACGTTCTTCAGCCGCGGGCGGGTCGGCAAACCGTCGGACTCGACGATGCCGGCATAGCGCGCCTCGCTCTGCACGCCGAAGGCGTCGCGCATCGATCCCGCGACGATCTTCAGCTTGTTGGCGTCCTGCGTCGAGAACGCCACGAGCATCACGAAGAAGCTCATCATCAGGCCCATGAGGTCGGCGAAGGTCACGAACCAGCCGTGACCGCCTCCATGGGCATCGCCGCGTTTCTTCTTGGCCATGTCTCAAAATCCCGGCGGGCGGGCTTACGCCGGCACCGGCTCGCCCTCGGCGTGGCGATGCTTCTCCGGCAGGTAGGCCAGCAGCATTTCGCGCACCAGGGTCGGGCTCTTGGAGTCGCGGATCATCAGGATGCCGTCGATGATCAGCGTGCGGTTGGTCTCCTCGTCCAGCAGCTTGCCGTGCAGCTTGTCGGCGATCGGCAGACAGAACAGGTTCGCGACCAGCGCGCCGTAGAGCGTGGCGAGCAGCGCGGTCGCCATGAACGGGCCGAGCTTGGAAGGGTCGGTCATGTTGGCGAACATCTGCACCATGCCGATCAGGGTGCCGATCATGCCGAAGGCCGGAGCGCAGTCGCCGATGGCGCGATAAATCTTGCTGCCCTCGTCGAGGTGCATGAGGAAGTTGTCGCGGTCGCGCTCGAGATTGTCGCGGATGAAGTCGAGGTCATAGCCGTCGGCGACGTAGCGGATGCCCTTGGCGAGGAAGGGCTCGTCGGTCTCGACCTTTTCCAGACCCACCGGGCCCTGCTTGCGGGCGATCTCGGCGATGCGGGCGAGTTCGTCGACGAGGTCGTGCGCCGACAGGCGGCTCATGGTGAAGGCGAACTTGGCGCCGAGCGGAAGGCCGTGCAGGAGTGCCGAGAGCGGAAAGCGGATCATGGTGGCGGAGATCGAGCCGCCGAAGATGATGATCATGGCATGTTCGGAGATGAACATGTGAAGGTCGCCGCCCATGAAGATCATCATCGTGATCACGATGATGCCCGCAATGAGCCCGACGCTCGTCATGATATCCATGGGATACTCCAACGCGTACGCAACAACGGCCGTCCTGGCCGCTGGCGCGGCCCAACCCCGAACCGCATCGGAAACCCTAGAGTGCCGCCCTTAAAGCCGCGTAAAGGTTAAGTTGAGCCGGCGCGCCAGACCGGGGCAACGCATCGGGATGAGGCCGGCTTTGCCGACTGCCGACACGAATTTCAACGCTTTGCTAACCATGATTGCGGCGCGCTAGCGTGCCAGGCCCGTCAGCTTCAGGCTCAGTTCGCGCAGGCGCTTGCGGGCAGCTGCATCGTAGGCCTGCGGATTGGCACGCGCCTCGTTCATGCCGTTGAAGAACAGCCCGCTCTTGCCTGCGACATCGTCGCCCTCGACGAGGCGCAGGATCGCCGCCCCACCCTGCTCCACCGTCGAGATCGGCGTGACGCCGCCGGCGCGCACCATCGTGGTGTTCATATAGGTCGCCGGATGCAGCGCGTTCACGGTGATGCCCGCGCCCTTCAGTTCGTCCGCGAGATCGATGGTGAACATGATCTGGGAGAGCTTGCTCTGTGCATAGGCACGCGAACCGCTGTAGCCTTTCGTGATCATGACGTCGTCGAAGTCGATCGGGTGCTGGCCGAGGGAAGCGACGTTGACGATCCGCGACGGCGCCGCCGCCTTGAGCAGCGGCAACAACAGATGGGCCAGCAGGAAACCGGAGAGGTAGTTCACGGCAAAGCGCAGCTCGTGACCGTCGGCGCTGACTTGTCGCTGCGGCCCATCGTTTTGCGAACCGATGCCGGCATTGCTGACGAGGACGTCGAGACGTTGATGATCGCGGATGACCGCTTCGGCGAGCGCACGCGTACCCGACATCGACGACAGATCGGCCTGGTAGAAGGTCGGCGCGGCATTGCCGGCTTTCGCGATCTCGTCGCTCAACACCTTCGCGCGCGTGGCGTCGCGGCCATGGATCAGGACCCTTGCACCGTCTTCCGCCAGCCGTCGCGCGACGTAGCGGCCGACGCCGTCGGTCGAGCCGGTTACCAGGATCGTCTTGCCATTCATCTTCATCGTGCGTCCTCCGGCTGCGGCCCTGCGCCACGGGGGCGGAACGAGGGATGACTGCTATTCTAGGGCCCTGCGGCATGCTCCATCGCGGGAGCCGTTTTGCAATGTTGACGCTGTTCAGCCTTCTCACCGCGCTGCCTGCGGTGTTGGCGCTCCACCTGCTCGAGCCGGAACTCGTTCTGCCGGCCTTCAGCCTCGTGCTCTTTGCCGAGGCCGCCTTCGCGGTGATCGCAGCGCGCTTGATTCACCTTCCGGACAATGCGGAGGACATCACGCTGTGGGACCTTGCAGGCGGCTTCACCCTGATCGGGTGCGCCGCCGCGATGTTCGGCGAGCCGGATCAGGCCGCCCTGTTTCTGACGGAACAGGGTGACCCGCGACCGGTGTCGCGGCCTTAGGCCGCCTCATCACCCCTCAGTGGATCTCCGCCGAGCGCTTCAGCGCGGCCTTCAGCTTCTCGAGCGAAAAGTCGGGGCTGCGGGCGATCTCCAGAATCGGCGTCTCGCGGCGGCCGCAGAGCTCGGCGGCCTCCGGCAGCTTTGCCGCGATGTCGAGCGGGATCACGATGGCGCCATGCTGGTCGGCGTGGATCAGATCGTCAGACTTCACGGTCATGCCTGCAACGCGAACCTCGCCGCCAAAGCTCTCCGCATGCACCCAGGCATGCGACGGACCGATCGAGCCGGCCAGCGCCTGGAAGCCCGGCGCCCATTGCGGGATGTCGCGGATCGAGCCGTCGGTGATGACGCCGAGGCAGCCGAGCGCCTTGTGCACGTTGCTCTGCACCTCACCCCAGAACGCGCCGTAGCCGACGTCGGGACCATCGATATCCTGAATCACCGAGATGCGCGGACCATGGCCGGTGCCGACATATTCGTAATACTCGATGCGGCGCCTGGACTGCTCTTCGGCCGGAAGCGAGGATTTCAGCACCGAGCGGATCGCGACCGTACGGGCATAGCCGACGATCGGCGGCAGGTCGGGAAACGGGCAGACCAGTTGCTTGGTGGTGTAGCCGATCAGCCGGCGCTCGGGCGCCACAATCTCCATGGCATTGCAGATCGTCGGCGTGTCGTAGCGGCCCAGCGCTTCGAGGACGGAAGCGGGCAGCGGCCCGGTCGCTTTATCAGTCACGGCGTTCTCTCCCAGATTGGCGGTCGCTGTTGGCGCGATGCCGCCGGCACAGGGCGATATAGCGGAGATCAGGTCTCAGCCCAACTCGGGGAGACTCATGGCAGATATCCGCGCGTGGTCGCTCAGTGCAGCCGTCCGGGCCGGTCGTCGTCCTCGTTGGGCGGCTCCGACAAATTCGCCAGCGTCGGCGCCGACGGCGGTGAGGTGACCTCGCCTCCCGACGGCGCGGAGGCTTCCATCGCGCGGGCCTGGTCGCGGTAGGATTTGTAGCCGAGCGGCAGGCAGAGCAGGTACAGGACGGTGCCGGACGAGAGTACGTGCCAGGGATAGGCGATCAGCAGTGCGATGAAGACGATCACCGCGACGAACGCCGGCAGCACCAGCTCCGGCGGCACGCGCATGCGCTTGGTCTTGCCGGAGAACACCGGCAGGCGCGACACCATCAGGAAGGCGATCAGCAGCGTATAGGCCGCAGTCATCGCGGCGGGCCAGCGGCCGAGATCGAGGAACGCAACATAGATCGGCAGCAGCACGGTGATCGCGCCGGCCGGCGCCGGCACGCCAGTGAAGAAATTGGCGGCGAAGGCCGGCTTGTTCGGGTCGTCCATGGTGGCATTGAAGCGCGCCAGGCGCAGGCCGCCGGAGATCGCGAACACCATCGCGGCGATCCAGCCGGCATTGCCGAGCTCGTGCAGCTGCCAGAAATACAGCATCAGGCCCGGCGCGACGCCGAAATTGACGAAATCGGCGAGGCTGTCGAGCTCGGCGCCGAACTTGGACTGGCCCTTGATCATGCGCGCGATGCGGCCGTCGATACCATCGAGGGCGGCCGCGAACACGATGGCGTAGACGGCGAGCGACATCCGCCCTTCGATCGACAGGCGGATCGAGGTCAGGCCGGCGCAGATCGCCAGCAGCGTGATGACGTTGGGCACCAGCATCCGCACCGGAATCGGGCGGAACCGCCGGCGGCGTACGTCAGGGTCTTTGAAGTCATAGGGCGTCATCGCTGGTCCTCACCTCAAGGCGAGATATAGCAAGCCGCGTCTCCCTCCGCCATTGCGGCGGAAGGCCCCCACAGACCCACTTATTGGTTAATTGGCGCGGTAGGCGCGGCTGGGGTCGTCTCCGGAAAGATCGGCCAAAATCGTCTCGCCGGCGATCGCAGTCTGCCCTTCCGAGACCAGCGCCTTGGTCCCCACAGGCAGATAGACATCGAGCCGGGAGCCGAAGCGGATCAGGCCGAAGCGCTCGCCGGCGCCGATCGCCTGGCCCTCCCTGACGAAGCAGACGATGCGCTTGGCGACGAGCCCTGCGATCTGCACCACGCCGATCCGCGCCGTCGCCGTCGAGATGACCAGCGAATTGCGCTCATTGTCCTCGCTGGCCTTGTCGAGCTCGGCATTGATGAACAAGCCGGGCCGGTAGGCGATGCGGTCCACCCTGCCCGCTACGGGAGCGCGGTTCACGTGGCAGTTGAACACGCTCATGAAGACCGAGATGCGCGGCAGCGGCCGGTCGCCGAGCCCGAGCTCGGCCGGCGGCAGCGCCATGGTGATCATCGAGACGCGGCCGTCAGCCGGCGACACCACAAGCCCCTCGCGCACCGGCGTCACACGGACGGGGTCGCGGAAGAACAGCGCGCACCACACGGTCAGGATCGTGCCGATCCACCCCAAAGGCGACCACAGCCAGAACAGGACGAGGCTTGCCAGCGCAAAGCCGCCGATGAAGGGATAGCCCTCCTTGTGGATCGGCGGGATCTGACGCTGGATCGAATCGAGAATGGACATCGGTATCTGCCGCTCGGGGTTAATGGCACGGGTCGTCGCGCGGGCCTGTTTAGGCCAGAGTTGGGACCGGAGACAAGGTCACTCCGCTGCCGCAGGCGCCGTCAGGGCGTCATCGACCGGCGGCGGCTCCCGGTTGGGGGCCTCGCTGGTATCGGCCATCTTGGCCAGTTTCTCGCGTGCCGCCTCGGCCTCACGCTGCCTGTTCCACATGCTGGCATAGAGACCGCCATGCGCGAGCAGCTGGGCGTGGGTCCCCCGCTCGGCAATGCGGCCCTGATCCAGCACGATGATCTCGTCGGCCCCGACGATGGTCGAAAGCCGGTGCGCGATCACCAGCGAGGTGCGGTTCTTCGCCACGCGGTCGAGCGCGCCCTGGATCTCGTGCTCGGTATGGGTATCCAGCGCCGAGGTCGCCTCGTCCAGCACCAGGATCGGCGGCGCTTTCAGGACGGTGCGCGCGATCGCGACGCGCTGCTTCTCGCCGCCGGACAGTTTGAGCCCGCGCTCGCCGACCTGGGTCTCGTAGCCCTTGGGCGCCATGCGGATGAAATGGTCGATCTGCGCCAGCTGCGCGGCCTCTTCGACTTCAGCGTCATCGGCGTCCCAGCGACCGTAGCGGATGTTGTAGCGGATGGTGTCGTTGAACAGCACGGTGTCCTGCGGCACCATGCCAATGGACGCGCGCAGCGAATCCTGCGTCACCGCGCGGATGTCCTGGCCGTCGATCAGGATCTTGCCGCCGGAGACGTCATAGAGGCGGAACAGAAGGCGCGAGATGGTCGACTTGCCTGCGCCCGACGGGCCGACGATGGCAACGGTCTTGCCGGCCGGCACCTCGAAGCTGATGCCCTTGAGGATCGGGCGGGTCGGCTCATAGGCGAAGCGCACGTCCTCGAAGCGCACGGTGCCGGCGGAGACGACCAGCGGCATTGCATCGGGCGCGTCCTTGATCTCGGCCTCGCGGCCGATCACGCCGAACATCTTCTCGATGTCGATGATCGCCTGCTTGATCTCGCGATAGACCATGCCCATGAAGTTCAGCGGCTGGTAGAGCTGGATCATCATGGCGTTGACCAGCACGAAGTCGCCGACCGTGTTGGTGCCGTTGCGCACGCCGATCGCGCACATCAGCATGGTCGCGGTCAGCCCCAGCGTGAAGATCACGGCCTGGCCGGTGTTGAGCACCGCGAGCGAGGTGTAGGTGTGAACGCTCGCCTCCTCGTAGCGCGCGACCGACTTGTCGTAGCGCTGCGCCTCGCGGGCCTCGGCGCTGAAATACTTCACGGTCTCGTAGTTGAGCAGCGAGTCGATCGCCTTGGTGTTCGCCTCCGTGTCGGAATCGTTCATCCTGCGGCGGATGCCGATGCGCCACTCGGTCGCGATGTAGGTGTAGTACATGTAGAGCGTGACCGTGATCAGGGTGGCGACCACGTAACGCCAGTCGAACTGCCAGAGCAGCACGGCCATCAGCAGCGAGACCTCGACGATGGTCGGGATCAGCTGCAGGATCACCATGCGCACGATGACCTCAATGCCCTCACGCCCGCGCTCGAGCACGCGCGTCAGGCCGCCGGTCTTGCGCTCGAGGTGGAAACGCAATGACAGCTCGTGCATGTGGACGAAGGTGATGGTGGCGAGCTTGCGCACCGCATGCATGGCCACGCGCGCGAAGATGCCGTCGCGCCATTGCGTCAGCAGCGCCATCAAAATGCGCATCGCACCGTAGCTCACGGTCAGCAACAGCGGCGAGGCGATCACCCAGAGGTGCCAATTGTCCGCCTGCACCGGCGCCGTGTTGGCGCCGGTCAGCGCGTCCGTCGCCCATTTGAAGCTGAACGGCACCGTCAGCGTGATCAGCTTGGCAGCGAGCAGCAGCACAAGCGACCACACCACGCGCATCTTCAGGTCGAAGCGGTCGCCCGGCCAGATATAGGGCCACAGATGCGCCAGCGTTCCCATCAGCGTCGCCCGCTCCGGTGGTCCGCCGGGAGGAGGATCGGGAACGTCGGCGCCGTCGAACGATTGAGGTTGGTCCATCAAAAAGCCTGAAAGCCCGCCGGATGCGGGCGTCGCTGCGATCTACGATTTTCGCACGTCATATAGAGCCTTCCCGATGCCAGCGCACCCCGCCAGATGGCGATTCTTTGATTGTTTGCCGTCGTTTACCAGTAGATTTCCGGGAGTATCGAATCACCGATTGGGCTTGACGCCTCTTCGCTGCAATGCATCATGGCACCAATGAGCACGATCAAAACTGTCTGTGTCTATTGCGGCTCCGGCCCCGGAACCAATCCCCGCTTCACCGAAGGCGCCAAGGCGTTCGGCAAGGCGCTCGCCGAGAACAACGTCCGGCTCGTCTATGGCGGCGGCTCGCTCGGCCTGATGGGCTCGGTCGCGACCTCCGTGCTCGATCACGGCGGCACCGTCACCGGCATCATCCCGGAATTCCTGCGGATGCGCGAGAACGCGCTGACACGCGTGCAGGAGATGATCGTCACCCCCGACATGCACGAGCGCAAGCGCTTGATGTTCGAGCGCTCCGACGCCTTCGTGGCGCTGCCCGGCGGCGTCGGCACGCTCGAAGAGCTGGTCGAGCAATTGACCTGGAAACAGCTCGGCCGCCACGCCAAGCCGGTGCTGCTCGCCAACATCGACAATTTCTGGGAGCCGCTGTTCTCGCTGCTGTCGCACATGCGGCAGACCGAGTTCATCCGCGCCGGCCTTTCGGTCGACATCCTCAAGGCCGATCGAGTCGAGGACATCTTGCCGAAGCTGAAGGCGGCCGCAGCCCAGATCGACGAGGCCGAGAAGAAGCTCGCCCCGGAAGTCGCGCGCAAGCTCTGACGTCCTACTCGCTCGGAAACGTCACCGCCTCGATCCGGTTACCATCGGGGTCGGTGACGAAGGCCGCGTAGTAGCGCACGCGATCATGCGGACGGATGCCGGGCGCACCGTCCGAAGCGCCGCCGGCGGACAGCGCTGCGGCGTGAAACGCATCGACCTCGCTTGTCGTCTTCGCCCGCAGGCAGATATGAACGCCGCTTTCGGGCGGCACGCGCGGCATGGCCTCGCGTAGATTGATCCAGAATTCCGGATAGGCCTTGCCGAAACCGACCGTGCGCGGCCGCGTGACGAGGCGCGAAAGGCCGAGGGCGGCGAGCGTTGCCTCGTAGAATTTCGCGGCGCGATCGAGATCGCTGACGCCGACGGAGATGTGGTCGATCATGCCGTACTCCCTCCCCTCGCAATGACGGCGTTTGTGGCCACGCCGTCGCTTACGCCGGCGCGCCCGACTTCACGAGCTTGTAGATCACCGAATCCATCAGCGCCTGGAACGAGGCGTCGATGATGTTGGGGGAGACGCCGACCGTGGTCCAGCTGTCGCCGTTCTCGTCCTCGCTCTCGATCAGGACGCGCGTGACCGCGCCGGTGCCGCCGTTGAGGATACGCACGCGGTAGTCGATCAGCTTCAGCCCCTCGATGTATTTCTGGTACTTGCCGAGGTCCTTGCGCATGGCGACGTCGAGCGCGTTGACGGGACCGTTGCCTTCGGCAGCCGAGATCAGATGCTCGCCGGCGACGTCGACCTTCACCACGGCCAAAGCGACGGTGACGCGTTCGCCATGCGAATTGTAGCGCTGCTCGACATTGACGTCGAACTGCTCGACCTCGAAATAATGCGGCACCTTGCCGAGCGTGCGGCGCGCCAACAGCTCGAACGAGGCGTTGGCGGATTCATAGGCGTAGCCGGCCGCCTCGCGCTCCTTCAATTCCTCGACGAGGCGTGTCAGCTTCGGATCGCTCTTCTCGTAGGGAATGCCGGCGCGGTCGAGCTCGGCGATGACGTTGGAACGTCCGGCCTGGTCCGAGACCAGGACCTTGCGGTGGTTGCCGACCGTCTCCGGCAGCACGTGCTCGTAGGTCTGCGGGTCCTTCAGCACCGCGGACGCATGGATGCCGGTCTTGGTGACGAAGGCGCTCTCGCCGACATAGGCCGCATGCCGGTTCGGCACCCGGTTGAGCATGTCGTCGAGCGTGCGCGAGACCTTGACAAGCGTCGCCAGCTTCTCGGCCGTGACGCCGATCTCGAGGGCGTCCGAAAACTCCGGCTTCAGCTTCAGCGTGGGGATCAGTGAGCAGAGATTGGCGTTGCCGCAGCGCTCGCCAAGGCCGTTCAGCGTGCCCTGGATCTGCCGCGCGCCTGCCCGCACCGCGGCGAGAGAATTGGCCACCGCCTGCTCGGTGTCGTTATGGGCGTGGATGCCGACGTGGTCGCCAGGGATGTGTTTCGTCACTTCAGTGACGATGGCCTCGACCTCGTGCGGCATGGTGCCGCCATTGGTGTCGCACAGCACCACCCAGCGCGCGCCGGCCTCGAAGGCGGCCTTGGCGCAGGCGAGCGCGAAGCTCGCATCTTCCTTGTAGCCGTCGAAGAAATGCTCGCAGTCGAGCATGACCTCGCGACCGGCGGCCTTCGCGGCCGCGACGCTGTCGCGGATCGAGGCGAGGTTTTCTTCCTTCGTCGTCTCCAGCGCGACGCGCACCTGATAGGCGGATGCCTTCGCCACGAAGCAGATCGCGTCGGCCTTCGCTTCCAAAAGCCCGGCCACACCGGGATCGTTCGAGACCGAGCGCCCGGCCCGTCGCGTCATGCCGAACGCGGTGAAGCGGGCATGGGCGAGCTTGGGCTTGCTGCAGAAGAACTCGGTGTCGAGCGGATTGGCGCCGGGATAGCCGCCTTCGACATAGTCGATGCCGAGGTCATCGAGCATCGCGGCGATGACCTGCTTGTCGGTCAGCGTGAAATCGACGCCGTTGGTCTGCGCGCCGTCGCGCAGCGTGGTGTCGAACAGATAAAGGCGCTCCCTATTCATTGCGGTACTCCGAGCGTCTTCTTCATGGTGGTGTTGGCAAGCCACTCGTCGTTAATCGTGATGCTGTTACGCTGCATGGCGACGTAGCCGCGCTTGGCGAAAAAACCCTGCGCGGTGTCGCTGGCATCGACCGAGAGGTTTTGCGCGCCGCGGCCGCCTGCAAGCTTTTCCAAAGCGTCGACCAGCAGGGTTGCGATGCCCTGCCCGCTGACGGCCGGATGCACGTAGAGCATGCGGATGTGGTCGGTACCGCGCAGCGAGGCAAAGCCAACCGGCGAACCATCGAGCGTCGCGATCAGCGTCAGGTCGGACGCGAGGTGCTTGCCGAACTCTTCGCTGTCCGCCGCTTCCATCCAGGCCTGTTGCTGCGCCTCACTATAGTCGTCGCCAGTCAGCTCCTCGATGCTGGCGGCGAAGATCGCAGCAAGAATTGGCACGTCCGCCGGCAGGAACGGCCGCAAGCCGGGCTTTGGCAAAGTCTGTCCCATCGTCCTCACCACATCCCATAAAGCTTGAGCACCAGCGCCACGGCACCAGCGAGCAGCGCGATCTTCAGCGCGATGTAATAGAGCCAGTGACGCGGGAAAGGCGTGTCGGGCCGTTTCATCGCGAAAACTCCCAGGTGGTGCCGTCCTTGGAGTCCTTGATCGCGACGCCCATTGCAGCAAGCAGATCGCGAATGCGGTCGGATTCCTTGAAGTCCTTGCGGCTACGGGCCGCCGTCCGCTCTGCGAGCAGGCGCTCGACCTCCTTGGCGTCGACGCCACTCGCCTGCTGCTTGCGGCCTTCCCACTGCGCGGCGCTCTCGGACAAGAAGCCGAGCAGGCGCAACGAGCCCGCCAGGGCACCCACGTCACCTCCACGCAGGCTGTGCAGCGCCGCGATCGCCAGCGGGGTGTTGAGATCGTCGAGCAGCGGCTCGACCACGGACGCAGCCGGCTCGCCGGGTGCGACGTCGGCCGCGACGCGATACCAGTCGTCGAGCGTCTTGGCGCTCTCCTCCAGCGACTTCATGGTCCAGTCGATCGGCGAGCGGTAGTGCGTCTTGAGCATGTTCAGGCGCAGCACCTCGCCAGGCCAATCCGCGAGCAGCTCATGGATGGTGATGAAGTTGCCGAGGCTCTTCGACATCTTCTCGCTTTCGACCTGCAGGAAGCCGTTGTGCATCCAATAGTTCGCCATGCGCTGCTGGTGGAAGGCGCAGCAGGTCTGCGCGACCTCGTTCTCGTGATGCGGAAACACGAGATCGATACCGCCGCCATGGATGTCGAAATGCTCGCCGAGATGCTTCCAGGCCATGGCCGAGCACTCGATGTGCCAGCCCGGACGCCCCTCGGCCTTGATACCGGCCGGTGACGGCCATGACGGCTCGCCCGGCTTGGACGGCTTCCACAGCACGAAATCGGTGGCATCGCGCTTGTAAGGCGCGACATCGACGCGGGCGCCGGCGATCATCTCGTCGAGCGATCGCTTCGACAGCGCACCGTAGCGGGGCAGCGAGGAATTGGCCGCGTTCATCGCCTGCGGCGAGAACAGCACATGGTCCTCGGCGGCATAGGCAAAGCCGCCCTTGATCAGCCGCTCGATGATCTCGCGCATCTCGGCGATATGCTCGGTCGCGCGCGGCTCGACGCTCGGCCGAAGCGCGCCGAGCGCGTCGACGTCGGCGTGAAACTGCCTGCCGGTCTGCTCGGTGACCTTGCGAATGGCCTCGTTCAGCGGCAGGCCCGGGAAATCGCGCGCGGCGCGGTCGTTGATCTTGTCGTCGACGTCGGTGATGTTGCGGACATACTTGACGTGCGCCTCGCCATAGAGGTGGCGCAGCAGCCGAAACAGCACGTCGAACACGATCACCGGCCGCGCATTGCCGATATGGGCGAAGTCATAGACGGTCGGCCCGCAGACATACATGCGGACGTTCTCCGCATCGAGCGGCGCGAAGATGCGTTTTTCCTTCGTCAGCGTATCGTAAAGGCGCAATTCCATATGGATACCCGTCGGCTGTTGGCCGGGCGTCCGAGGCTCTCAATGCTTTTTGAGAAAAGACGGCTCCAGCCAGCGAATCGCTAGCTCGTAATCTCGCGGCAAATGGCGCAAATGGCGAGGAGACCGTTCATGCGGCCACATATGGGCTATGAGGCGGCCCCGCGTCAAGGGAGCCGCGAAAATGCCGTTTTACGTCCGCAAAGCGCGCCGCCGCCGGGATCGTTCATGATCCTTAACTATTTGAGTCCATTTTGGAACCAGATTGTTCCTTTTTGCCTCCCGGTATTTTCATGCGATCCCTGCCCGCGCTCATTCTCAGCGCCTCGATTCTCGCGACATCCGGCGCCTGCGCCGAGACCCGCGTCTTCATCATCGCCAACCAGGCTGACGGCTACGGCGTCGATCAGTGCCTGGCCAAGGGCGAGAAATGCGGCGCCTCCGTCGCCCGCACCTACTGCCAGTCACGAGATTTTGCCCAGGCATCAAGCTATCGCCGGGTCGACCCCGACGAAATTACCGGCTCTGTCCCCAAATCCGGCGCAAACTGCTCCCATGGCCATTGCGACGAATATGTCGCAATCACTTGCCAGCGCTGAATTCGCTCGGAGCTGGCGCAGCTTAGGCCCGGTCCATTGGCCCCCAAAACGACGTGACGATGCCGCGGGAAGCGGCTATTGGGAGGGCGCGCTTCGGGGCCCAAATTGCTTCGGCGTCCAAGTCGCTTCGGCGTCCAAGTCACTTCAGCGTCCAAGTCACATTGGGCCATGACCTCGCTAGAATGGCGGATATGCCTGAATTCCTATCCCTCTCCCGTGCTCGCTTGCTTCTTGCCTGTACCGTGCTCTTGAGCACGGCCGTGCTCGTCACCGGCGCTCTCGCGCAGGCCGGTCCGCCCGGACCGCCGCCTCAGCCCGGTCAGAACGGACTCGGGCCCAATCCGATGTGCGTGCGTTTGGAAGGCCAGCTCGCGGCGCTGGACCGCGGCGGCGGTGGTGACCCCGCGCGCGAAGACCAGATCCGCCGTTACCAGGATTCCCAGGCCAAGCAGCAGGCCGAACTCGACCGGGTCACCATGCAGGCCAAGCGCATGGGCTGCGATTCCTCCGGCTTCTTCTCGCTGTTCAACGGCCAGTCGGCCCAATGCGGACCGGTCAACACCCAGATCCAGCAGATGCGCGCCAATCTGGACCAGATCACCGGCAATCTCGAGCGCCTGCGCGGCGGCGGCGGCTTCAGCCCGGAGCGCGACAGTCAGCGCCGCTCGGTACTGGTTGCGCTGGCGCAGAACAATTGCGGCCCGCAATATGCCAACGCCGTGCAGTCACAAGGCGGCGGCAACTTCCTCAGCAATCTGTTCGGCGGCAACAACGCGGGCAATCCGCAAGGTGTGCCGCCGTCCGATCTCGGCCCGCCATCCGGCACCTACCGCACCGTGTGCGTGCGCACCTGCGACGGCGCCTATTTCCCGGTCTCGTTTGCAACGGTGCCGGCGCGCTTCCCCGACGACGAGAAGACCTGCAAGGCGCTCTGCCCGGCCGCGGAAGCCGTACTCTATACCCATCGCAATCCCGGCGAAGACATGAACTCCGCGGTCTCGGTCAGCGGCCAGCCCTACACGGCGCTGCCGACCGCCTTCAAATTCCGCAGCGAGTTCAACCCGTCCTGCTCCTGCAAGGCCGCAGGACAGACCTGGGCGGACGCGCTGAAATCGGCCGACGACAAGGCGGCAGCCGAGCAGCAGGGCGATATCATCGTCACCGAGGAGAGCGCCAAGAAGATGCAGCAGCAGCGGCTCAACAAGGGCACGCCTGCGAACGCCAAGAAGGGCGCAGCCCCCGCGCCGACGACGGCGAATGCACCGGCCGCGACGCCGCCGGCAGATACCGGCACGGCAGCATCGAGTTCAGAGAACAAGCCGATCCGCTCGGTCGGGCCGACCTTCCTGCCGCAGCAGCAGAAGTAAATCACCTTTTGCCCAACTGTCATGCCCCGCGACCCGGCTACGCCAAGGCTTCGCCGGGGTTTGAGGTCTTGGCGCGCCGAAGCTTCAGCGTAGGCGGCAAGCGGGGCATCCAGTACTCCGTGTCGACACTTGGCTCGCACCGGCAGCGCCGCGGCGTACTGGATCATCCGCTTTCGCGGATGATGACAACAATCAATGGGCGCAATCGCCCGTCTCACTCACCCTCGCGGCTCCACGGGAAGAGATTGGCCGGAAAGTCCGCTGCGTAGCGCCTTCCCTTCGTGGGCGGCGGCGGCGCGTCCGGTGGATTCGGATTCGGCTCGACCACCCGCCGATAGAGGTGCCAGGTGGCATGGCCAAGCACCGGCAGAACGACAGCGAGACCGACGAAGAGCGGTACCGAGCCGATCACGAGTAGCACCGCGACGATGAGGCCCCATCCGGCCATCGCAAGCGGGTTCGCCGCTACTGCTCGGAGCGAGGTACGGATCGCGTCGATCGCAGTCGCATGCCGGTCAAGCATCAACGGAAACGACACGACGCTGACACACAAAGCCACAACCGCAAACAGGAAGCCGACACTGCAACCGACGATGATGAGCGACCAGCCTTCCGGTGTCGTCAGCACGCGCGTTGCGAAGTCGGGAATGCTTGCGGCCGCCGCATGACCGAAGATTGAGACATAGATTGCGTTCGCGACACCGATCCATGCCCCGAACAGGACCAGCAGGAGCACGCCGAGTTCTACCATGGCCCCGAACGACGGTGCGCGCAGCACCTTGACCGCATCCCATGCAGCGACCTCCTCGCCGCGCTCACGACGCCGGCTGAGTTCGTAGAGACCGATCGCGGCAAACGGGCCAATCAAGGCAAAGCCGGCGGCCAGTGGAAATAGCAGCGGCAGCACCGAATAGCCGAGAACCATCCTGAACAGGACGAGACCGAGAACGGGATAAATCACGCACACGACGATCGCGTGACTCGGCATCGCCTGGAAATCTTCCCAACCCAGGCGCAGGGCCTCGGTCAGATCGGACAGGCTGATCTTGCGAATGGGATAGGAGGCCGCTTCGCCGAATACGTGCCGCCTGATGATGTCGTGGGAGTACAGAGTGGCCATGAACGGACCCTCCCGTGCTGAAAATCGCGGTTTCGATAACACGCGCTTTCCAGCCACGCGTGTCCGCCTGATGAGCAGGAAACGCGATGGGTCGAGTACGGCAACTCAGGTTCAGCGAACGAGCCTGGCCGGACGGAACCCGTCGCGACCTGCCTCGCAAAGTTTAGCGCTTGCGGCGCAAAGCTGCACTCACGGTTGAGTGAATTGTGCACCAGCACGGATTTGTGCGTTGCATCACCCAGACCCAACATGCGCGCCAGATGCTTCGTCGGCTTGCCAGCACGGCGATCACCCCACGTCGGGCACCTACCATTGCGCTATTGACGCCGGGTTAGGCTGGTATCATTTTAGAAGCAGACGCCCTTAGAGTTGATGGTCGCGAACATTCTCTTGATTTCGCGGCCGGTGGAATGGGCGAGGCAAGAGGCCGGCGATGGCATAAGTGCCAACCGAGAAAGGCCAGCCATCGCGACAGACATGAGCTCCGCCCTGGATTCGTATCCGTAGCCTTTGATGGCAAGGATGGATCAGGATGGCTGTCGCACTGATACTGCTTCTGGTCGCGATCGGCTCGGTGCTGTTTCACCTCTACAGCCCATGGTGGTGGACGCCGATCGCCACGAACTGGGCCTATATCGACCACACCATCAACATCACGTTCTGGATCACGGGCTTTGTTTTCGTCGCCGTAATCGCCTTCATGGCCTATTGCGTCTTCCGCTTTCACCACAAAGAGGGAAGACGGGCTGATTACAATCCCGAGAACAAAAAGCTCGAATGGTGGCTGAGCGTCGGGACCGGAATCGGTGTCGCGGCCATGCTGGCGCCCGGCCTCGTGGTCTGGCATCAGTTCGTGACCGTGCCTGCGGACGCCACCGAGGTCGAGGTCATGGGCCAGCAATGGCAATGGAGCTTCCGCCTTCCGGGCAAGGACGGGCGGCTCGGCACATCCGATGTCCGCAACATCGCTTCCGACAATCCGATGGGACTCAATCGCGACGATCCGCATGCGCGGGACGACGTCGTGATCGAGAACGGCGACCTGCACCTTCAACTGGGAAAGCCGGTCAAGGTTCTGCTCCGCTCGGTTGATGTCCTGCACGATTTCTACGTGCCCGAATTCCGGGCCAAGATGGACATGGTTCCAGGCATGGTGACTTATTTCTGGATCACGCCGATCCGAACCGGAACGTTCGACGTTCTCTGTGCGGAGCTTTGTGGCGCGGCTCACTATCAGATGCGGGCCAAGGTCATCATCGACGAAGAGCGTGAATATCACGCTTGGCTGGAGCAACAGAAGACGTTTGCAGAATTGTCGCCGGCAAACACCGTCGTGAAGGCGGCATATCAATCCGGCGGCAAGTAGCAAGGCGCCGCCGCGAAGATGAATCGGGTGCGTGAGACCAACTCGTCGCCCCCGATGGAAACGACCGAGGAGGTTTTCTATGGTCGATATTCCATATGAAGGGATCGCTGGCACGCCGCCTGCCGAAGTACCTGATGTCGAGCTCTATCATCCGAGGAGCTGGTGGACACGGTATGTCTTCTCGCAGGACGCCAAGGTGATCGCCATTCAGTACTCGCTGACGGCCTCGGCTATCGGGCTGGTGGCCCTCGTGCTGTCGTGGCTGATGCGACTGCAGCTGGGATTCCCCGGCACGTTCTCTTTCATCGATGCCAACCAGTACCTCCAGTTCATCACCATGCACGGCATGATCATGGTGATCTACCTGCTCACCGCGTTGTTCCTCGGCGGCTTCGGCAACTACCTGATCCCGCTGATGGTTGGCGCCCGGGACATGGTCTTCCCTTATGTGAACATGCTGAGCTACTGGGTCTATCTGCTCGCAGTGCTGGTGCTGGCCTCGACATTCTTCGTGCCCGGCGGCCCCACCGGCGCCGGCTGGACGCTGTACCCGCCGCAAGCAATCCTCTCCGGAACGCCCGGGCAGGATTGGGGCATCATTCTCATGATGTCGTCGCTGATCCTATTCATCATCGGCTTCACGATGGGCGGGCTGAATTATGTGGTCACGGTGCTCCAGGCACGCACCCGCGGCATGACCTTGATGCGCCTGCCCCTGACGGTGTGGGGGATTTTCACGGCGACGGTCATGGCGCTCTTGGCATTCCCTGCGCTCTTCGTTGCCTCGGTCATGCTGCTGCTCGACCGTCTGCTGGGCACCAGCTTCTTCATGCCCTCCCTGGTCGAGATGGGCCAGCTGTCGAAATATGGTGGCGGCAGCCCGCTGCTCTTCCAGCACCTGTTCTGGTTCTTCGGCCATCCCGAGGTCTACATCGTCGCCCTGCCCGCCTTCGGCATCGTCTCCGATCTGATCAGCACCCATGCGCGCAAGAACATCTTCGGTTACCGCATGATGGTCTGGGCAATCGTGGCCATCGGTGCGCTCAGCTTCGTCGTATGGGCGCACCACATGTATGTGAGCGGCATGTTCCCGCAATTCGGGTACTTCTTCGCCACCACGACGCTCATCATCGCCATCCCCACCGCGATCAAGGTCTACAACTGGGTGCTGACCCTGTGGCGCGGCGACATTCATCTCCGGGTGCCGATGCTGTTCGCCCTCGGCTTCATCATCACCTTCGTGAACGGCGGGCTCACCGGCCTCTTCCTCGGCAACGTCGTCGTGGACGTGCCCCTCTCCGACACCATGTTCGTAGTCGCGCATTTCCACATGGTGATGGGCGTGGCGCCGATCATGGTCGTGCTGGGTGCGATCTATCACTGGTACCCAAAGGTCACGGGACGAATGTACAATGACGCACTCGGCAAGTTTCACTTCTGGGTCACTTTCCTCGGCGCCTACCTGATCTTCTTCCCCATGCACTATCTTGGACTGCTCGGGGTTCCGCGCCGGTATTTCGAACTCGGAGATACGTCGTTCATCCCGTCCTCGGCCCATTCACTGAACGCCTTCATCTCCGTGGTGGCCTTGACCGTCGGCTTCAGCCAGATGGTGTTCCTCTTCAATCTTGCCTGGAGCCTGTTCAAAGGTGAGGCCTCAGGCGGCAATCCGTGGCGGGCGACGACGCTGGAATGGCAGACGCCGGAGACCCCTCCCGGGCATGGCAACTGGGGCAAGGAGCTGCCGGTCGTCTACCGCTGGGCCTATGACTACAGCGTACCCGGCGCCGAGGAGGACTTCATTCCGCAGAACCAGCCGCCGCGCGCGACGCACGTCGTTCAAGGAGCCGCTTCGTGAGTGCCGTCATCCTGTTCGTGGCTGTGATCGCGGTCGTCGCCGGATGGTGGCTGTCGCAGCAGCGGCTGACGGCCAGGCCCTGGCTGGAGGAAGGTCCGGCCGGTGACTTCCCCGGCGGCGATGCCATGACCTGGCCGGCAGCGAAGATCGGACTTGGCGTGTTTCTCGCCGTCGCGAGCGCATTGTTCGTCCTCTTCATCAGCGCCTACTCGATGCGCATGAACGTGGTGGACTGGCGGGCGCTGCCCGTGCCGCGGCTGCTGTGGTTCAACACGGGCGTCCTGATCCTGAGCAGCGTCGCGCTGCAATGGTCCTACGTGGCCGCGCGCCGAGACGATGCTGAAGGCGTCATGATCGGCCTGCTCGCGGGCGGCGCAGCTGCCGTGATCTTCCTCGGCGGACAGCTTCTGGCCTGGCAACAGCTCGGTGCGGCCGGATATTTCGTGGCGTCCAATCCGGCGAACTCCTTCTTCTACCTGTTGACCGCAGTGCACGGGCTGCATCTGTCGGGCGGTCTGGTGGCTTTGGGCCGAACCTCGACCAAGATGTGGCGTGGCGCCGGGATCGCCGACATGCGCTTGAGCGTGGAACTGTGCGCCATCTACTGGCACTTCCTGCTGCTGGTCTGGCTTGTGTTGCTCGGGCTTCTCACGGGCTGGACCGACGATTTCGTCAACGTCTGTCGCCGATTGCTGAGCTAGGGAGGCGTGACCAGATGGCCGAGACTGTGCTGACAAATCCGGGCCATTCGACTGCGCGGCTTGAAGGCTGGCGCGGCATCGCCGCCGACTGGGCGTCCGATCAGCGCGCCTTCAAGAACGTGTCCTGGGGCAAGGCCATGATGTGGATCTTCCTCCTCAGCGACACCTTCATCTTCAGCTGCTTCCTGCTCTCCTACATGACGGCGCGCATGTCGACGACCGTGCCGTGGCCGAATCCCAGCGAAGTCTTCGCCCTCAATATCGGCGGCAACCACATCCCCCTGATCCTGATCGCCATCATGACCTTCGTGCTGATCAGCAGCAGCGGAACAATGGCGATGGCGGTCAATTTCGGCTACCGCCGCGATCGCGTGAGAACCGCAATCCTGATGCTGGTCACAGCGGCATTTGGCGCAACATTCGTCGGAATGCAGGCGTTCGAATGGACCAAGCTGATCATGGAGGGCGTTCGCCCCTGGGGCAATCCGTGGGGCGCGCCGCAGTTTGGTGCGAGCTTCTTCATGATCACCGGCTTCCACGGCACCCACGTGACCATCGGCGTGATCTTCCTGATCGCCATTGCGCGGAAGGTCTTGCGCGGCGACTTCGATGTCGAAAGGCGCGGCTTTTTCACAAGCCGCAAGGGCTATTACGAGATCGTCGAGATCATGGGCCTGTACTGGCACTTCGTCGATCTCGTGTGGGTGTTCATCTTTGCATTCTTCTATCTTTGGTGAGGTCGGCGCATGACAAACGCGACAATACATATGGAAGGACAGCTCCACGCTCCGGCGCATGGCGCAGTCGCAACAGGAGCCGTTCACGCCAAGGGTCAACAGCACCCGATCAAGCTCTACCTCGTGGTCTGGGGCTGGTTGTTTGTCCTCAGCACGTGCTCCTACCTCGTCGACTATTTTGGCCTGCACGGCTACCTGAGGTGGTCGCTGATCCTGCTGTTCATGATGTTGAAGGCCGGCCTGATCGTCGCCGTCTTCATGCACATGGCCTGGGAGCGACTGGCCTTGGCCTATGCAATCCTGCTGCCGCCGATCGCGGTATTGGTATTTGTGTCGATCATGGTGCTCGAATCCGAATACACCCACTTGCTTCGGGTGCTGTTCTTCGCAACCCCGTCGTAGCACCGGCAGGCCCAGTCTCTAAGTCAGCCCTCGAACGCGTCGATCGACGCCTTGCTGCCGCGCGAGACCAGCGTCTCGTCCCCGGCGGGCAGCCCCTCGCCCTTGTCGCGAAAGCGGTTGGTGATGGGATAGCGGCGGTCGCGGCCGAAATTCCTCGGCGTCACCTTCACGCCGGGCGCGGCCTGGCGGCGCTTGTATTCGGCGACGTTGAGCAGATGGTCGATGCGGGTGACCGTTTCGCGATCGAAACCGGCCGCGATGATCTGATCCAGCGGCTGCTCGCGCTCGACAAGACGCTCCAGGATGGCATCGAGCACCTCATAGGGCGGCAGCGAATCCTGGTCGGTCTGGTTCTCGCGCAGCTCTGCGCTCGGCGGCCGTGTGATGATGTCGGGCGGGATCACCTCGCCCGCCGGCCCGAGCGCGCCATCGGGCTTCCAGCCGTTGCGGAGGCTTGCCAGCCGAAACACCTGCGTCTTGTAGATGTCCTTGATCGGGTTGAAGCCGCCGTTCATGTCGCCATAGAGCGTGGCGTAGCCGACCGACATTTCGGACTTGTTGCCTGTCGTCACCACCATCAACCCGGTCTTGTTGGAGATCGCCATCAGGAGCGTGCCGCGGCTGCGGGCCTGGAGGTTTTCCTCGGTGATATCGGGCGGCAGATTCTTGAAGAGGCCCGAGAGGATGGTCTCGAACCCGGTCACGGCCTCCGCGATCGGCAGCACCTCATAGCGGATGCCGAGATGGCCGGCGAGTTCGCCCGCATCGGCGATCGAGTGTGCTGCGGTGTGGCGATACGGCAGCATCACGCCATGCACCTGATCGGCACCGAGCGCATCGACCGCGATCGCCGCGCAGAGAGCCGAGTCGATGCCGCCGGAAATGCCGAGCAGTACGCCGGGAAAACCGTTCTTGGCGACATAGTCGCGCAGGCCCAGCACGCAGGCGGCGTAGTCGGCCTTGTCGCCCTCGGGTTGCTCGGCGATCGGTCCCGTGCAGCGCCAGTCGTCGCCGTTGCGGATGAAGCGCAGCGTGACGATGCTCTCCTCGAATGCCGGCAATTGCGCGCCGAGCGAAAGATCGCCGTTGAGCGCGAAGGACGCGCCGTCGAACACCAGTTCGTCCTGACCGCACACCTGGTTGAGATAGACCAGCGGCAGCGCGCTTTCGGTCACGCGCGCCACCGCGACCGACAGGCGCACGTCGTTCTTGTCGCGGGCGTAAGGCGAGCCGTTCGGCACCAGGATGATCTCGGCGCCGGTCTCGGCCAGCGTCTCGACCACGTTCTCGTAATCCTCGGACTCTTCCAGCCAGATGTCCTCGCAGATGGGGACGCCGATGCGCACGCCGCGCACAGTCACGGGCCCCGCCGCCGGGCCGCGCGCAAACAGCCGCTTCTCGTCGAACACGCCGTAGTTTGGCAGATTGCATTTGAAGCGAAGTGCGGCGATGCGGCCGCCGTCGAGCAGCGCGCAGGCATTGTAGAGTTTGCCGTCTTCGACCCAGGGCGTGCCGACCAGCATGGCCGGCCCGCCATCGGCGGTCTCTCGGGCAAGTGCCTCGATCGCGGCGCGGCAGGCCGCCTGGAAGGCCGGCTTCTGCACGAGGTCCTCCGGCGGATAGCCGGCGATGAACAATTCCGGAAACAGCACGAGATCGGCGCCGTCGGCGATGGCTCTCGCGCGCGCATTGCGCGCCTTGGCGGCGTTGCCCTCGATGTCGCCCAGGGTCGGATTGAGCTGGGCGAGCGTGACCGCGAATGCTTTGAGACGTTCGGTCATGGCCGCCGCGCTCCGATCAGATAAATCCCAGTCGCTCGATGATGGCGATGATCCAGAACGCGCCGGCCATCAGCAGCGCGACGCCGACGGCGGCCGAGCCCATGTCCTTGACCCGCCCGATCTGCTTGTCGTGATCCATCGTCAGCCGGTCGGCAAGCTTTTCGATCGCGGTGTTGAGCAGCTCGACCGTCAGCACGAACGCAACCGAACAGACCAGCTCGACCGCGCGCATCGCGGTCGCGCCGATCAACCAGGCCAGCGGCAGCGAGGCGAGGAGCGCAAAAATCTCCTCGCGGACGGCCTGCTCCGATCGGAACGCAAAGGCCAGACCGTTACGGGAATTGATCGTGGCCTTCCAGATCCGCAGCAAGATCCTAGAGCCCCGCTGCGGCCGGCATCGGCGTGGCCTTGCCCGCGCGTTCCTGCTTGAGGAGCTCGGCGATCAGGAAAGCCATGTCGATGGATTGCTCGGCATTGAGGCGGGGATCGCAGACCGTGTGATAGCGGTCGTTGAGGTCCTCGTCCGTGATCGCGCGGGCGCCGCCGATACACTCGGTGACGTCCTGCCCGGTCATCTCCAGATGCACACCGCCGGCATGGGTGCCTTCGGCGGCATGGATCGTGAAGAAAGACTTCACCTCAGACAGAACCCGGTCGAAGGGGCGCGTCTTGTAGCCCGAGGTCGAGGTGATGGTGTTGCCGTGCATGGGGTCGCACGACCAGACCACCACTTTGCCCTCGCGCTTCACGGCGCGGATCATGTTCGGCAGATGCTCGCCGACCTTGTCCGAGCCGAAGCGGCCGATCAGCGTCAACCGGCCCGGCTCGTTGTCGGGATTGAGCACGTCGATCAGCTTCAACAGCTCGTCGGGCTTGAGCGACGGGCCGCATTTCAGCCCGATCGGGTTCTTGATGCCGCGGAAATATTCGATATGGCCGTGATCGAGCTGGCGGGTGCGGTCGCCGATCCAGATCATGTGGCCGGAGGTCGCGTACCAGTCCCCGGTGGTGGAATCGACGCGGGTCATCGCCTGCTCGTAGCCGAGCAGCAGCGCCTCGTGGCTGGTGTAGAAATCGGTGGCGCGAAGCTCGGGATGGGCCTCGAGATCGAGGCCGCAGGCGCGCATGAAGTTGAGCGCATCCGAGATGCGGTCGGCCAGCTCCTTGTAGCGGCGGGACTGCGGCGAATCCTTGAGGAAGCCGAGCATCCACTGATGCACGCTGCCGAGATTGGCGTAGCCGCCGGTGGCGAAGGCGCGGAGCAGGTTCAGCGTCGCCGCCGACTGGCGATAGGCCATCAGCTGGCGCTGCGGATCGGGCACGCGCGCTTCCTTGGTGAAAGCGATGTCGTTGACGATGTCGCCGCGGTAGCTCGGCAGCTCGACGCCATTGATCTTCTCGGTCGGCGAGGAGCGCGGCTTTGCGAACTGGCCGGCAACGCGCCCGACCTTCACCACCGGCACCGCGCCGGCGTAGGTCAACACCACGGCCATCTGCAGCAGCACGCGGAAGAAATCGCGGATGTTGTTGGCGCCGTGCTCGGCAAAGCTCTCGGCGCAGTCGCCGCCCTGCAGCAGGAAGGCCTCGCCGGCCGCAACGCGTCCCAGCGCCTTCTTCAGGTTGCGCGCCTCGCCGGCGAACACCAGCGGCGGAAAGGTCGCAAGCTGCGCCTCGACGTCGGCCAGGGCCTTGGCGTCGGGATAGTCGGGCACCTGTAGCACCGGCTTGCTGCGCCAGGACTCGGGCGTCCACCGCTCGGACATCGCAATCTCTCCGTGAAGCAAAAAAGTGCAACCTGATCTGGGGGTTGCGAGGGCCGCCTTATACACAGGCTGGCACGACATCGCCAGTTGTAAATCCATTTGGTACTGCAAACCCTTGCGGGGAAAGCCAAATTCGCATTTGCTGGGAGGGCGAGGCAACTGGCAGGATACCTTGCGCCCATGGACGCGGCACTGGACGACGTTTTCGTCGACGAGATCAACTTCCCGGCGACCGACGGGTATGCCCTGGCCGGCACCCTGTTCCTGCCGCGCGGCACCAAGCGCCATGCCGTGCTGATCAACTCGGCAACCGCCGTTCCGCGCAAGATCTACCGGGGCTTTGCCTGCTATCTCGCCCATCGCGGCTGCGCGGTCCTGACCTACGACTATCGCGGCATCGGCGATTCCCGGCTGCCGGCGATGGTCGGCTACAACCAGCCGAAATCGCTGGTCGGCTTCAGGGCCTCGATGTCGGATTGGGCCGCGCTCGACGTCACCGCCGCGGTCAGCTGGATGCGGGAGCGGTACAACACCCTGCCGCTGGCCTATGTCGGCCATTCCTTCGGCGGTCAGGCGCTGGGGCTGATCGCCAACAACAGCGAAATCTCGCGCGCCGCCTTCGTGGCCTCGCAGGCCGCGACCTGGCGGCTGATGACCTCGCCGGAGAAATACCGCGTCTTCGCCTTCATGAACCTCATTGGCGTACCGCTCGCCCATACGCTCGGCTATGCCCCCGGCTGGGCCGGCGTCGGCGAGGATTTGCCCAAGGGCGTCTTCCTGCAATGGGCCGAGTGGGTCTCGAGCCCCCGTTATCTCTTCGATTCCAAGCTGCCGGCGCTGGAGAATTTTGCGAAGTTCAAGGGCGAGCTGCGGGCGCTGTGCTTCTCAGATGATCCCTGGGCCACGCGGCCGGCGGTCGAGCTGCTCGCGAGCGGGTTCACCGCGATCAAGCCGGAGGTGCTCAACGTCAAGCCGTCCGAGGTCGGCGCCAAAGGAATAGGCCATTTCGGCTTCTTCCGCCCCGAGCACCGCGACACGCTGTGGCGAGGCGTCGCCGAATGGATCCAGGGGGACTGAGACACGCCTTCGCATCCTCGCGGCGCATTTCGCCCGAGCTTCCGGAATGCCTTCGCGGAGACAGTCTCGATTGCTTGTGCAAGGGCTTCTTGCAATGAGGGCGCGTGTGGCGATCTGCGTCTCTCTCGTGTCCCGGACGCGCTGCAGCGTCCTTACGCTGCTGCGCAGAGCCGGGACCCAGCAGGCCACGGCACTCGTTGATGCATGGGCCCCGGCTCTGCAGCGCATCGTCGAAGGGACGCTGCGCCGCGTCCGGGGCACGAGACCTTCGTTCAATGACACACATGATTGATCATCCTCGCGGCGCATTTCGCCCGAGCTTTGCTTGATCGCTTCACCCTCACTTGAAAGAGGGCGCAGGGAAGACCGGGCGCCGGCTGGCACCCGCGGTCCACTGTGCGAATTCTGCGTAACAAGAAGCTGCACAGCGGCATACAGGTGAAGCCGTACATCCGGCCTTCCCTGCGCAGTGGGTTTACGGCTTATGTCGTGCTCTCCCCGGGGAGCGTTGCACTATTGCCCCCGTCGCCTTGTAGATGACTGATGCGCGTGCCCGGTCGGGCCGCCACATCACCGCAAGACTTGGCGCACAGACCCCGGGCGCCAGGACGACACGATTTTGCCGTACGCCGATCACACCGGTCGTGTGCGCCAGGTGTTTCGCTCACGGTTGCCCGCCCTGCGGAATCCTTGGCGCCGATGTGACCCACGTCCACCGCCGCCCGGCCCGCGTTCGTGACGATCGCGATACGCCCCTCTTCGTTGGGCCGGGATGCCGCAACACATACGCGATATCCGAATTTCGGTAAAGTGGAATATTTTCGGCGATAAGGGTTGCCCCACCTCTGGCATGTTTTGCCCGTCGGGCAACACAAGGTGTTGTAGATATCGTGCCCGGCCGCGGCTCGGGCGTTTCCGTGGCAGCGCTGAACCCGACGCACAGCCGCGCCTTCACCGACGAGGAAGCCGCCAAGCTGAAGGCCCCGGGACCACCGGCGTGCGCCTTGAACGAGGGCGTGGACTCATAATGTTGGGTCGCTATCGTAAAGCGGAAGTCGACCACCTTGACCGTGATCTGCGGCTTGTAACCCCTTGCCGACCTTCTCTACCTGCTTTGCGGTGGTCCGTAGTTTGAGATAGGCTTCGGTCTCAGATGCAACCTTTGGACGAAATCGTTAGTGCGAATGGCACTGAGTAGACATACACTTAAGGGGCTGTTCCTCATATCCTGTCTGATAGGCATGGGGATGATCACCTTCCTTAGGGGGCGCGATCTCTTCCAGCAATTCGGCTTCTCTATCGGCCTCGGTGCGGTTCTGATCATTGCGGGGTCCTCTGTGATCTTCGTCGCTATTGCGATCCGGCAAACCTTAGCGGTTTCGGGAAAACGTCCGCAGGCGATCAATAGACAATCAGATGAGGCTGACTTGGACATGCCTCAATGAGCTTTCCTCGCATCGCTGTTTTCATCGCGACAATTTCTCGGCTGGGGCAGCGGCGCTTCCGCTCCTGACCCATCAGCGACCTCGGAAGCCATCCGCTCCTCGGCCGATGCCGGCGGTAAACCGGACGTCAGGCGGATAGCCGATCAATGAGCAGCGGCCCTACCGGATGATCGTCGTCAGCGACGAGTAACGCCTGTTCGGCTTGGCCTCGCCCGCCGAGAACTGGGCGAACGCGTCGCTGACGCGCGCCGCCGGCGTGGTGCCGTCTGCGAAGCGGAATTCCTTCGGCCGCGGCGCGTAGAAGCTGGCGCGGTAATAGGCGTCGTCGAAGCGCACCTCGCCGACCCCGAACAATGCGTCGCAGGCGAACAGGAGCGCGTAAACTCCCGCGAGCGCAGCGACGACCTCCTTGAGAACTGACATGCTGATGCCCCACCCTTTTGCGGGAAGGATGCACGCCGGTTCCAAAGCCCTGGTTTAAGACCGTGCGGTTCTTGTCGGCAGGGTTTGCCACGGCTGAGCGGATTGCAGACAATTTTATCGATCTCAAAAAAAGAGCCCGCCGATCGGACGATCAGGCGGGCTCAGGATTGGCCGCTCGGGAGGTTTCGGACGGCCAGGTTCATCAGCCGTGGCCGGCCTCCTTGCGATGGCCGCTCTCGCTGAGGCGGTCGACCCAGGCGATGCCGATCGCCGAGATGATGAAGGTCAGATGGATCAGCACCTGCCACATCACGCCGGTCTCGGTGAAATTGCTGCGCGTGGTGCCGAGATTGCCGGCCTCGATGAAGGTCCTGAGCAGCGAGATCGAGGAGATGCCGATGATCGCCATCGCGAGCTTGATCTTGAGCACGCTGGCATTGACATGGCTCAGCCATTCCGGCTCGTCGGGATGACCGGTCAGATTCAGGCGGGAAACGAAGGTCTCGTAGCCACCGACGATCACCATGATCAGAAGGTTCGAGATCATGACGACGTCGATCAGCCCGAGCACGACCAGCATGATCTGCTGCTCGCTGGCGTCGAACGAGTGCGCGACCAGATGCCAGAGCTCCTTCAGGAACAGCAGCACATAGACGGCCTGCGCGACGATCAGGCCGACATAGAGCGGCACCTGCAGCCAACGCGAGCCAAAGATGAGCTGCGCAAACAGGCCTAGGCGCGGCGGCTCGGCCTGCGCCGAAGGTGCTTGGGGTTCGGACGTCATGAATTACTCCGGATTGCGGAAAGAGTTGTCGCCTCAGAGACTCGCTATGACCGGCGCGAGCTCGAGCGAGCCCCGATAGATCATCTCGAAGGCGACGTAAATGATGATGGCGAGGCCGATATAGGCGACCCAGCGATGCTTCTGGAGCACCCGGCCAAGCAGATCGGCGGCGACGCCCATCATCGCGACCGACAGCAACAGCCCGAAGACGAGAATGTAGGGATGCTCGCGCGCGGCGCCCGCGACCGCGAGCACGTTGTCCAGCGACATCGAGACGTCGGCGGCGACGATCTGCACCGCGGCCTGACCGAAGGTCTTTCGCTGCACGGCCGCACCATCCGCGCCGCCGCCATGGCCGAACGCCAGCTGCCGCGCATGCGCCTGCTCGCGCAGCTCGCGCCACATCTTCCAGCAAACCCAGAGCAGCAGCACGCCGCCGGCAAGCAACAGGCCGATGACCTGCAGCAACTGGGTCGCGACGCCGGCGAAGACGATGCGCAATGCCGTGGCGGCGGCGATACCGACGATGATGGCGCGGCGGCGCTGCTCGGCCGGCAGTCCCGCTGCGGCGAGGCCGATGACGACGGCATTGTCGCCGGCGAGAACGAGGTCGATCAGGACGACTTGAAGGAGGGCCGTAAGCGCTTCGGGTGTGATGAATTCAGTCATGTTTGATCATTTTTTGGGGCAGACGGATCGAGCCAATGCGGCTTGCGGCGCTCGATCCAGTCGAAGACCTTCGAACGCGACGAGCGCAGCGCAGGCACGTCCTCGGCGAGCAGCGCGAGGCCGAGCGGCAGCATCCAGATGCCGAGCACCGGCAGGATGGAGAGCACACCGCCGACGACCAGCAGCGTGCCCGAGGGGATTCGCACCCAGCGGCTGGACGGCTTGAGCAGATAGGCGAAGGTGTCGCCCATGCGTGGCGGCAAACGGTGGACGAGCTTGTCCAGACGCGGGTCTCCGCCGGCCATCTGACCGGCGCCCTCGGTTTTCGCCGTGCGCTCGTCCGAAACTGTGCTCATAGTTACTCCTTCAAGGCAGCCTGCCGTTCGGCACCCGCAGCACTCGGCACGACCGGTTTCGCGCGCGGCAGCACCAGCGTCAGCAAGCGCAACAATTTGATTGCCTGCACTTCATGGGGATGGACGTCCTCATCCGCCGCAGCCACGCGCTCCGACAGCTCCATCAGATGGGACGAGAGCGGCAGGTTCGAAACCGGCCGCAGCGTGTCAATCACGACATTGGCAAAATCCGGCTCCTCGAGCCGTTCGGCCAGTTCATCGAACATCGCATAGAGCCGTTCTTCCGAGATGTGCGGCGCCAGCTTGCGATCCCTGATGAAACGGATCACCTCCTCGCGCTCGACCGCCGAAACGCGCCGGTCGGCAACCGCGACCAGCGCGCCCACGATTACCAACGCGGCCGCGGCCTGCTCGTTCAGGCGGGACGGTTCCGTGATCTCGATCTCGATGGGATTTGAGGATTTGGCGTCAGACATCGTTGCTCCCTTAACTTGCGAAATGACCGCACGGAGCTGCGATGGGGACGAATGGTCGGAGAGAACGTACAGAGGCCCGACGATCGGCCGATCCATCGCATTCGCGCGGGACAGGTCATCCGACATCACGAGGTTTGCCGACGTCGTCGGCGTCCTCGCCAGAGGGGCCCGGATTCTTGTTCGTGTCAGAGATAAAGGTGGGCCTGTCGGAATCAAGGCGGGACGGCTGCGACCAGCCGCCGCATCGGTTCCGTGGTGGGGCATCGTGTTCCGGACGCGCTGCGCACCGCTAAGTCGGCGCTGCGCTGCGTCCGAGGCAAGAGGCCACCATTTCGTCGCGCACCTGCATCAACGCGTCTCACCCCACCGGCTCGACCAGATGCGCACGGGATGGCGCGGGATCGAAGCGGTCGCCGAAATATTGCGTCTCGCGCGTCACCAGTCCGTCGTGGAATTCCATGATGCTCACGACATGAGACGGCACCCCGTCATAGCTCAGCACGAATTCACTGACCCAGAGATCGCCGCCGCCAACGATCCGCCGAACCGTGAAGCGCTTCTGGTTCGGCTGCACGAACCTGCTCTCCTGAATGTTCCTGCGACCGCGGATGCGCTCGCCCGACTGCGGATAGTCGAGCACTGCGTCCTCGCGATAGATATCGTGCTCGACCTCGAAATCATTGGCATCCGAGGCGTCCCAATGACGCTGAAGCGCGGCCAATACGGCTTGATCGTTCATCGCGGTCTCCAATTTCGAATTGCCGCATCGTAACACTGAAGCCGCCTCTGGTCGTGATCGCTGCTTGGCGCCGGGAACCACGAGGCCGGCACGTCGGTTAGTGCAGCTCATGACCCATCCGCCGCCTCACAGGAACCCCATGTGCCGCTGGATCGCATACCGAGGCGAGACCACCTCGTTTGAGCCCTATGTCACCGAGCCCGAACATTCGCTGGTCGCGCAAAGCATCCGCTCGCTGCAATCCACGGCGGGCTCGAATGGCGACGGCTTTGGTCTCGGCTGGTACGGCGAGCATCCGGAGCCCGGCCTTTATCGCGAGACCCGCCCTGCCTGGTCCGACGAAAACCTGCGCTACCTCTGCCGGCATCTGCGCTCGCATTTGTTCTTTGCCCATGTGCGCGCCGCCACCGGCACGGCAGTGACGCGGCAGAATTGCCATCCCTTTGCCTGCGGCCACTGGATGTTCATGCACAACGGATTCGTCGGGAGCTGGAATCGGCTGCGGCGGAAGGTCGAGGCGCTGATCCCCGATGCCTATTATCCGTCGCGGCTGGGCACGACCGACTCGGAAGCCGTGTTCCTGGCGATGATGGGCGCCGGCCTCGACGGCGATCCGCTTCGAGCGACGCGGCGCGTGCTGCAAGCCCTCGTCGGCCTCGTCAATGAAGGCCAGCTGCGCGAACGGCTGCGCTTCACCAGTGCGATCGCCAACGGCCGGGATCTCTATGCGTTTCGAGTTGCGGTCAACGACGCCGCAAATACGCTCTATTACCGCGAGGACGGCGGCCAGGTCATCGTCGTGTCCGAACCCTTCGACAAGGAATCGGACTGGACCGAAGTGCCGCCAAATCACGCGCTGATCGCGCGCGCGTCCGAAAACGTGAAGATTGTTCCGTTCGACGCGACAATTTGCAGTAGCGCTGACAGGGAACCCGCCCCTACCAGAAGGATTAGTGCCCGCAGGTGATCTTTGCCGGGTGGGATATGACATTTGCTTCAGACGTTTTGAAACTGCTTCGCCTGGATTCCTCGGGCGACAAGCAGAATCTCGTGATTCGCTCCGCTGGCGGCGGCGACAAGGCGGCTGAATATTCCTTCGGAATCGAGGAGGAATACTTCCTGGCCGATCGGCGCACGTTCGACGTTGCGATCGAAACGCCCAACGAGCTCTTCGAGTCGGCGAACTGGTCGACCGGCGGCCAGGCCATGCGGGAGATGCTGCAATCCCAGCTCGAGGTCGCCACCAACGTCCACGTCGACGTCAACGACGCCCGCGAAGAGCTTCGCTTCCTGCGGCGCGAAGTCGCGAACGTCGCCGCGCAATATGGTTTCGTGATCATGGCCTGCGGCACGCACCCGACCGCGGTCTGGCGCATGTCGCAGCCGAGCCCGAAACCGCGCTATGAGGAGATGATCGAGGATCTGCGCAGCATCGGCCATCGCAACATGATGTGCGGCATGCATGTGCACGTCCAGTTGCCCGATCCTGAGAAGCGCATGGCGGTGATGCGGGCGATGCTGCCGCATCTGCCGCTGTTCATCGCGCTGTCCGCGTCCTCCCCGTTCTGGAATTCGCACAAGACCGGACTGAAGGGCTACCGGCTTGCCGCCTATTCCGAGCTGCCGCGCACCGGCCTGCCCGAACTGTTCGAGAGCAGGCAGGATTACGACGATTATGTCGGCGCGTTGCAGCGCTCCGGCGTGATTCCCGACGAGAGCCACATCTGGTGGGCGATGCGCCCGTCAATGCGGCATCCGACCCTCGAGCTTCGGGCGCCCGACACCTGCACCTTCGTCGACGACGCCGTCGCCATCGCCTCGCTCTATCGCTGCCTGACGCGCCACCTCTATCTGCGACCGGATCTGTCCAAAGGGGTCACCGCGGTCGAACGCGCAATTGCGGTGGAGAACAAATGGCGCGCCCAGCGCTACGGCACCGATTGCATCTTCGGCTCCAGAGACGGACCGGTCACGATCTCCGAGATGCTCTCCCGAATCATCGACGACACCGCCGGGGACGCCGACGCCCTGGGCTGCATCGCCGAGATCGAGCATTGCCGCACCATTGTGGACCGCGGCAGCTCGGCCGAATTCCAGCTTCGCGCCTATCGCGAAAGCGGCGACGACATCGCAGCCGTGTCACGATGGATCGCGACATCGACGACTTCAGGGACGAGCGCGCCCATCGGGCGCAGCGCTCCAGCCCCGTCATAGCGCCCGCGCAAGCTTCGCGGACGAGAACGTCATTTCTGAATTTGCTACGCCGTGGGGGAATGCATGACTGACATCGCCTGGTGCGCCGGTTGCGGCCACAGCCTGGTCCCGATCCTGTCCGAGAACGGCCGCGCGCGGCCAAGCTGTTTGTGGTGCGAGGGCGTCGACGCACGGACCATGGAGATGGCAAAGTGGGCTGACAGCCCGGCCGGCAAGCCGGATCGGGCCGCGCCTCACGCCTTTGATTGAGCTGGCCTCTGCGTCAAACCCGCGCCACCACGCGCGGACGGAACACGGAATCCACGGTCGGGGAAAGAGCCGCGACCGGCTTTCGCGTCGGCCGGCGCCGCGGGATGAAGAAATTGTTCACGAGGATCGGCTCGTCATCGCCGAGCGCGATCCGCTCCTTCACGAGCAGGCTCATGACCGAGCGCATCTTGATGACTTCCTGCGCCACGAAGCTGCAATCCTCGTCGCGGTTGATCTGCTCATGCATGATCGCTTCCGCTTCGCGCATGCTCACGCGGAGCGCTCTGATGGTTCTGCGGATTTCGTTGATGCGGTTGTCCATGGCGGCCTCCATCTCGGTCGCAGTATAAGAACAAAACATGAACAATCTGTCAATCACTGCCCTGCCCGGTCGCGACGTTTTCGCTGAATCCCGAAGGCGCCATCGGACCGATCCGGCTCCGCCGCCGCTGCACGAGCACTCGCGCCTGCCGACAAATTAGACAGCCCTCTCGCTATGCCGAAAGCGCGCGTCCCTGGTACGCGTCCGACCATCAGAACAAGCCGTCGATCTAACCCTCCGTGCAACCACCGGATTTTTCCCGAACGGGCACGCCGGCATCGCGGCGCCAGGCCGGCTTGCTCCTTCGCAAACCAACTGGCCCAAAATTCGCAATGACGGTGCAAGCGAAGCAACGGCGCAGAGCGGAGAACGTCATGAACGTGCATGCTGCGGGCGATCTCAAGACGACCGGCCTCACCCATCCGAATGGCGCGCCGCTCCGCCTCAACACCCAGGACTTCGTCGCAATCGATCGCGACCGGAATGCGAAGTTCGAGGCGACGTATCGTCCGCAAGCGCTCTACAATCGCGCCAATGAAGGCTTTCACGCCAACAACGAGACGTTCCTGCTGCACGAAGTCGCGACCAATCTGCCGATCTACCGTCCCGACACCGGTCCCACCGACTTCCATCTGCATCTGCCGCCCGGCGGCTTTCAGCTCGTGCTGGTCACCTCGGGCGCTTTCACCTTCGACTATGACGGGCGCTTCTACAATGTCGGCCCCGGCGCGGCGATGCTGCAAAGCGCGATCGTGCATCGCCAGTTGTTCTACACCTGGTCGGGCCTGACGACCGAAGAGAATTTGAAGACGCCGCAGACGGTGGTACCGGATCCGGTCTCGATGGGCTATTCGGGCAAATTCCTCGAAGCCTTCATCACCGATCCCACCACCTTTCCGAATCCCACCATCGTCGGTCCCGATCAGATCAACGAAGCCGAAACGCCGCGCGTGGCCTGGAGCCATCCGCTGCACGATCGCCCGGCCAATGCCGGCTTCTGGCTTCAGGATCCGCTGGCGCTGGATGCGTTGTTCAAGCCGCTTTGCGACGGCTCGATCAAGTCAGCGCTGCCGGTTTACGTGCGCGATATCGGCATCGAGGCGCCGAGCGGCCAGCTCGTCACCGGCCACATTATCGCAACCGACCCGCGCGGCGGGTCGCTTCTGCCGAAGAGTACATTGGCATCCGCGGACGCCGCCTCGTTCGCCAAGGGCGAGGTCGTGATCTATCGCGTCATTCGCGGCACGGCCGAATTCAGGACCAAGGCGGGCGAGACCTTCGAGCTCGCGGCCGGCGACGTCGTGACCGCAGGCAAGAGCTCGATCAGCCTCATTGCGGTCGGCGAGAACACGCAGGTGCTCCGGCTCGGCCTTCTCAGGGGTATCGACGACCTTCGCGGCTGGACGCCGACGCAGCGCGACGAGATCGACGGTCTCGCCGGCCAGATCATCACACGGAAGGACATGCGTCCCCTGCGGACCGAAGGCAAGCCGGTCGGATATCTGTACGACCGAGCGTAGAAGGTCGTCCCGTTGGCTATTCCGGGACCCGGCGCCCCGGAAAGCAGACAGGCATTGATATCGACAGCCATCTTGTTGCGGTGCGCTTTGTTCAGGAGCGCGTCGCGCTCTGCACCGGGTTCAAGGCGCGCGGCCTGTTCGCGCAATCTCAGTGCATCGGCCGCCAGACGCTCGGCAAGTGAACCCGCCTGATGGATGCGGCTGCGATTCTCTGTCATGACAAATGTCCTTGGTGCCTTGGGAGAGTCGATCAAGCCTGCGCCTTTTTAGGGCGCAGGACCGGCGGGACCGCGCCGTCGAGCCAATCCTCAGTTTCCGCGAGAGCGAGCCAGGCATCGCCCATTCGCCTGTACCGCTTGCGCGCCGCGTCGCTGGGAGCGGTGCCTTCCAGGGTCAGACAGCGTCCGGCATTCTCCCGAAGATGCCCGGACCGACTGACCTGGATCTCCGTGCCGCTCGCGGGATCGGCAGAAGTCTGCCAGGAGTTTCGGCACACAGAACACCGCCATTGATAGACGAACTTGCCTATGGGCAAGTAGGTCGAGTGCACCGGGGCCGCAGCGAGCCGCCCGCACACGGCGCAGCCGACCGTCGCTTGCGACGCGGTCATTTCGCCGTCGTCCTGAACCACCTTCGCGCTCCAGCGGCGTTCAAACTTGCGACAAAGATGCAGGGGATATTGCAAAACGTTCAATGCGCGCCTCCTGTTTCGGCGGGAGCGCTGTAACGTCTCTCGGCCACTAGCGCCTGTCGTGTGTTGTGCTAGCGATACATTCAATGTGGGGTCTCAATCGCCATTCACCAGAGCGCGGCGCCGAAAATACGTTCCCGGCATCCGGCCCGTGGCCATACCCCGACCACACTTCACGTGCCGATGAACGATGCTCCGGCGGGGCTTCCGTTTGAGTGACAGTCTTCCTGCCGTACCAATCCGTGGGACTTAGGAACATATCGCGGCCTCTCCTGTTGCGTCTGCCCATGGATGCATGCGTCCCCGAGATCAGGCCATGGGCGTACGCTCCCTTTCTTCCCTTCCAATATCTTCATCGAAAGTTTTCAGATGCGCATACTGAAGAAACGTTCGCCATCTTTGGCGGCCACGAGCCTTCGCGTTCTTGCAGAAAATCCGGTCGCGTCCGCGATTGCCGCGCCTGTCGCCTTGATGGCCACGGCTGCGGTCGTCAATCGAAAGCTCGCCGACAAGGCTCAACGCGAGAACCCGCCGCAGGGGCGCTTCATCGACATCGACGAACAGTCCGGTCGCCTCCATGAGGAAATCAGGCACAGCAAGATGCGACGCGTCGCGAGAGCGGGTCATATGATCCAACAGTCGGATACGGCCGATTTGATGGCCGCAATCGACGAAGCCGCGGCCGAAACGCTGCATTGATCTGAGAATGTATGAAGCTGTCGGAAAGGAACGACCATGGCCCCGAAAATCAAAGAGCGGACCTGCCCGGCGTGCAGCGGAACGGGCTTTCCTCTGTCCATCAAGGCGGCTTCGCCGGGCCGCAAAGTCTACCCGGTCAAATGCGAGGCCTGCGAAGGCAAGGGAAAGATCACCGAAACCGAGTGAAGTGACTTCGTGAGTAAGGCCTACTCCGCGGCCTGGCGCACGTGGCGCGCGGTCGGGGTGCGCATGGTGACGAGCTCTTCGGCCGCCGTCGGATGCAGCGCGATCGTCGCGTCGAAATCGGCCTTGGTCGCCTTCATCTTCACCGCGATCGCGACGGCTTGCGTGATCTCGGCGGCCGCATCGCCGACGATGTGGCAGCCGAGCACGCGATCGGTCGAGCCGTCGACCACGAGCTTCATCAGCACGCGGGTGTCGCGGCCGGACATCGTCGCCTTGATCGGGCGGAACGAGGTCTTGTAGATGTCGACGTGACTGAACTGCGCGCGCGCTTCAGTCTCGGTGAGACCGACGGTGCCGACCTCCGGCTGCGAGAACACCGCGGTCGGGATGTTGGCGTGGTCGACCTTCACCTCGCGCTTGCCGAACACGGTGTCGGCGAAGGCGTGGCCCTCGCGGATCGCGACCGGCGTCAGGTTGAAGCGATGGGTGACGTCGCCGATCGCGTAGATGCTGTCGACCGAGCTCCTGGAGAAATGATCGACCGCGATGCCGCCATTGTTCGGGTTGATGGCGACGCCGGCATTCTCGAGGCCGAGATTGGCCACCGCCGGATGGCGGCCGATCGCGAACATCACCTGCTCCGAGGCGATGCTCGATCCGTTCGACAAATGCGTGGTGAACTCCTCGCCGTGGCGATCGACCTTGCTCACCGTGCAGCCGGTGAGAATGGTGATGCCCTGCTTCTCCATCTCGGCACGAACGTGGGTGCGAACATCCTCGTCAAACCCGCGAAGGATGTTGTCGCCGCGATAGATCACGGTGACGTCGGAGCCGAATCCGGCGAAGATGCCGGCGAATTCCAGCGCGATGTAGCCGCCGCCCTGGATCACGATCCGCTTCGGCAGCTTCTTCAGGTGGAACGCTTCGTTGGAGGAGATCACGTGCTCGATGCCGGGAATCGACGCGCCGTGGTTGGGCGCGCCGCCGGTGGCGATCAGGATGTATCTTGCGGTGATCTTGCGGTCGTTTTCGAGCAGGCGGACGGTGTGCTTGTCCTCGATCACCGCCCGGCTCTTGACGATCTGCGCGCCCGACTTCTCGACATTGGCGGTGTAGGCCGCCTCCAGCCGCGCGATCTCCTTGTCCTTGTTGGCGATCAGCGTCGGCCAGTCGAAGCTGGCGGGCGGAACGGTCCAGCCGAAACCTGCGGCGTCCTCGAGCTCTTGGCGAAAATGCGAGCCGATCACGAACAGCTTCTTCGGCACGCAGCCGCGGATCACGCAGGTCCCGCCCATGCGGTACTCCTCCGCGATCGTCACGCGGGCGCCGTAACCGGCCGCGATGCGGGCGGCACGCACGCCGCCCGAGCCGCCACCGATGACGAAGAGGTCGACGTCGAATTCAGCCATTGTCCACTCCGACCCCTGTCAGGAAGTCCTGATCAGATAGTGTCTGTCAGATCTCCTTGCCACGCTTGCGCATCTCGGCGCGGAAGGCTCCCATCACGGTCTCGGAGAAGTTCTGGGCCCAGGAGTTCATGAAGGCCATGGACAGGCCGATGGCGCGCGGCTCGGCGTCGATCAGCTTCTTGCCCAGCGGCGACTTGTAGAAGGTGACGAGATCCTTCAGCTCCTGCTCGGTGAACTCGCTGGCATAGATCTGCGCCATGCCGTCGCCAATCTCGTTCTGGCGGCCGTTGAGCTGCTGGGCGACGACGCCGGCAACCTCGTTGAGATCCTTCTGGTAGTTGAGATTCTGCTGGATCAGCGCGATCTTGGTCTTCTCGACCAGGCCCGGCACCGCGCCTTGATACATCGCGGTGGCATTCTTGATCTGCAGAATTTCCCTGGCCGCCGCGACCGCCGCCGGCGTGGCCTTCGGCTGGGCGGGTGCGGCGCCAGCCTTCGGCGCCGCCTGCTGCGCGGCGGCCGGGACGACCGAGAGGGCCAGTCCCACAGCGAGGGTCGCAGCCGGCAAAATCTTCAAAACGCTCTTCATTCCTAGTCTCCTTTCGGCTTACGCCGTTCAATCACGCGAATTCCCTCGCCGCCCGCCAGAACAGCCGAGCTGGCCAAGCCGATGAACAACCCATGCTCGACCACGCCGGGGATCGCGCTCAACGCGCTGGCGAGGCCGGCAGGATCCCCGATCTGTCCGAGCTGGGCATCGACGATCCAGTGGCCGCCGTCGGTGACGAAAACGTGGCCATCCTTGTCCCCGCCCTTGGCCTTGCGGACCGCCATTTGCCCGGAAACGCCGCACTCGGCAAATGCCTTCTCGATCGCACGGCGTGTTGCGCCAAGGCCGAACGGAATGACCTCGATCGGCAGCGGAAATTTGCCGAGCGTCGGCACCCATTTGGTGTCATCTGCAATCACGATCATGCGATCCGAGGCCGCTGCCACGATCTTCTCGCGCAGCAGCGCGCCGCCGCCGCCCTTGATCAGGTTGAGCGCGGGATCGATTTCGTCGGCGCCGTCGATGGTGATGTCGAGATGGTCGATCTCGTCGAGCGTGGTCAGCGGCACGCCGCACCGCGTCGCATCGAGGCGAGTCGCCTCGGAGGTCGGCACGCCGATCACCTTGAGCCCGGCGGCGACGCGCTCGCCGAGCAGCTCGACGAAATGCTTGGCGGTCGAGCCGGTGCCGAGCCCGAGCTGCATGCCGTCCCGCACCTCCTCGAGCGCGCGCGCCGCGGCCTGTCGCTTCAACTGGTCCATATTCACGTTTGCGCCTGCCTCTGAAGTCTCGAACGTGCCGCCGATCCCGGCCGCTTTCGGCGGCCTATGTAGCCTCGTTTTCCGCCGGAGAACAGTGTCTGGGGAACCAGGCTATAAGCTGATCTTATGGCGCCGCCCCTTGCACTGACCTTGCCGGGCCGGTAGCGCTTGGACCATGACCTCCCCTCACACCATCGTCTTCGATCTCGACGGCACGCTTGTGGATACGGCGCCCGACCTGATCACCGCGCTGAATCACGTGCTCGACCGCGAAGGGCTGCCGCCCGTGCCGATGGCCTCGGCCCGCAACATGATCGGCGCCGGCGCCCGCAAGCTGATCGAGCGGGGGCTGGAGGCCGAGGGCCGCACGGTCACCCCCGCCGACATGGACCGGATGACCGCGGATTTCATCGCCTATTACGCCGATCATATCGCGGTCGAATCCCGCCCCTTCGAGGGGCTCGAGGCCGCGCTTGACCATTTTTCAGCGCAGGGCCATCGCCTCGCCGTCTGCACCAACAAGCTGGAATGGCTGTCGAAGCGGTTGCTGGACCAGCTCGACCTCAGTCGCCGCTTCGCGGCGATCTGCGGCGCGGACACCTTTGGCGTCCAGAAGCCCGACCCGACCATCTTTCGTGAAACGGTGGCGCGCGCCGGCGGAGCGGTCAAAGCCAGCATCATGGTCGGCGATGCCGGAACCGATGTCGGGGTGGCCCGCCGGGCCGGAGTGCCGGTGATCGGGGTCAGTTTTGGCTACACCGTGCCGATCGCCGACCTGAAGCCGGACCGGCTGATCCATCACATGCGTGACCTGCCAGCCGCCGCCAGCAGCCTGATGACGGCATAGCTCTACCAAGCTATTGATATAGCGTCGTTATTCCGCGAAACACCCCTTAACCATTCATTATTTATGCGCAGCCCGCCGGTTGCCCTGCCCCAGACGACGCTCCTAAAGTCCGCGCGGGGTTATGTGGCGGTTCGTCGCAGTTGAAGTGGATGGGTCATGCGTCGTGTCATCGCGGTTGCGTTAGCCGGAGCGAGTCTATTGGGAGCGGCAAGTCTTGGGGGCTGCTCCTCGATGTCCTGGGACATGTTCAAATCGGCCCCGCCGACCGTCCAGGTCCGAATCGAATCCAACCCGCCAGGTGCCGACGCCACCACCTCGCTCGGGCCGGGCTGCAAGACACCCTGCTCCGTCTCGGTTCCCGCACCCGAGGCCCCGTTTACGGTCGCTTTCGCGCTGCCCAAGTACCAGCCGGCGAGCGTCCCGGTGAACGTGATCAAGAATCCCGGGGATTTCACCACCCCGGCCTCGGTGGTCACCGACCCGAATCCGGTGGTTGCGGAACTCCAGCCGGCCACCCCGCCGAAACCGATCCGCAAGCCGCACCGGCCCAGGAAGCCCAAACCGGCCGCCGCGGCGCCTGCTGCGGCACCGGCTGAGGCCGCAACGGCCACGGGCTCACCGTTCCCCGATCCGAACGCCGGCAGGCGCTGATCTACGTATACCACCCGATTGTCCTCGTCGCGTCCGATGCTTAGATTGGGTGCCGAGCACCGCCGAAGCCAAGGTGCGCCCGTCGCCGTCAGTGACAAGGCCTCTCGCATGAACGGATCCGCCGCGCTGTCCACCCCGATGACCGATCCGTTCGGGCGGACCATCAGCTATTTGCGCGTTTCGGTCACCGACCGCTGCGACCTCCGCTGCTTCTACTGCATGTCGGAAGACATGACGTTCCTGCCCAAGGCGAACCTGTTGACGCTGGAGGAGCTCGACCGGCTCTGCTCGGCCTTCATCGCCAAGGGCGTCAAGAAGCTGCGGCTCACCGGTGGCGAGCCGCTGGTCCGGCGCAACGTGATGACGCTGGTCCGTTCGCTGTCGCGGCATCTGTCGAGCGGCGCCCTGAACGAGCTGACGCTGACCACCAACGGCACCCAGCTTGCGAAACACGCAAGCGAGCTCGCCGATTGTGGCGTGCGCCGCATCAACGTCTCGCTCGATACGCTCGATCCCAAGAAGTTTCGCGAGATCACCCGCTGGGGCGAGATCGACAAGGTGCTGGAAGGCATCGAGGCCGCGCGCGCCGCAGGACTTGCCGTGAAGATCAACGCGGTGGCACTGAAGAACCTCAACGAGGACGAGCTTCCCGACCTGATGCGCTGGGCCCACGGCAAGGGCATGGGCCTGACGCTGATCGAGGTCATGCCGATGGGCGAGATCGGCTCGGGCCGCATCGACCAGTATCTGCCGCTCTCGCTGGTGCGCGCGCGCCTCGCCCAGCAATTCACGCTGACGGATTTGGCGGAGAGCACCGGAGGTCCGGCCCGCTATGTCAGCGTCACCGAGACCGGCGGCAAGCTCGGCTTCATCACGCCGATGACGCATAATTTCTGTGAATCCTGCAACCGGGTTCGCATTACCTGTACGGGAACGCTGCACACCTGCCTCGGCCACGAGGATGCCTCCGATTTGCGCAAACCTCTGCGTGCATCCGATGACGACATGCTGCTTGCGGATGCGATCGACCGCGCCATCGGCTTGAAACCCAAGGGCCACGATTTCATCATCGACCGCCGCCACGACCGTCCCAGCGTCTCCAGGCACATGAGCGTCACCGGCGGCTGACACCATCGGCTGCGGCCTTATTCCCCTTAACTCTCAACAAACTTCCAATTGACGGGCGGCATGGCCGCTGGTTTGGTGCGACAGCCTCATGCCTGCGCGGCGAGACAAGCCACGCGCCCGCTTCGGCAGTCAAGACGGCCGGGGCACGATCGGGAGGATCCGTCGTTGCAAGCGCTCCTGAAGCTGAGCCGAGGAATCGACGCGTTCACACGCTGGACGGGCAAACGCTTGGCGTGGCTGATCGTGGCCGCCGTCATCATCTCCGCGGTCAATGCGATCGTCCGCAAGACGTTCGACACGTCATCCAATTCATGGCTCGAGCTGCAATGGGTGCTGTTCAGCATCGTGTTCCTGCTGTGCTCGCCGTGGACGCTGCTCGACAACGAGCACATCCGCATCGACATCGTGAACAACGCGCTGCCGAAGCCGGTCCGCAACCTGATCGACGTGATCGGTCACCTGTTCTTCCTCATTCCGCTCTGCATCGTCATGATCATCACGGGCGTGCCGTTCTTCCAGCGCTCGTTCGAGATCAACGAGCAGTCCGGCAATGCCGGCGGTCTGCCGCAATGGCCCGCCAAATCCCTGATCATGATCGGATTCGCTTTCCTGCTCGTTCAAGGCATCTCCGAGCTGATCAAGCGCATCGCGGTCATGCGCGGGTTGATCCCGGACCCGCATGAATCCCAGGTGTCGGCGCTCGAGGCGGAAGTCGAGCATCTCGTCGGAGCGATCGAGAAGAAATAGCCGTTGGCGACGGTTTAGGGGAAGTCATGACCGCATTCATCATCGCCAATATGGCGCCCATCATGTTCGCGTCGCTGGTCGTCATGCTGCTGCTGGGCTATCCCGCGGCATTCTCGCTCGGCGCCGTCGGCCTGTTCTACGCCATCATCGGCGTCGAGCTCGGACAATTCCACCCGGACTTCCTCCAGGCCCTTCCCGAGCGCGTCTACGGGGTGATGAACAACGACACGCTGCTCGCCATCCCGTTCTTCACCTTCATGGGACTGGTGCTGGAGCGGTCAGGCATGGCCGAGGACCTGCTCGACACCATCGGCCAATTGTTCGGAACCATCCGCGGCGGCCTCGCCTACGCGGTGGTGTTCGTCGGCGCGCTGCTCGCCGCAACGACGGGCGTGGTCGCCGCTTCCGTGATCTCGATGGGACTGATTTCGCTGCCCATCATGCTGCGCTATGGCTACGACCGGCGCGTGGCGACGGGCATCATCGCCGCTTCGGGCACGCTCGCGCAGATCATTCCGCCCTCGCTCGTCCTGATCGTGATGGCAGACCAGCTCGGCAAGTCCGTCGGCGACATGTACGAGGGCGCCTTCATCCCGGGCCTCGTGCTCGCGGGCCTCTACGCCCTCTACGCCTTCCTCGTCAGCGTGATCTTCCCGAAGGCCGTCCCGGGCCTGCCAAAGGAGGCCATCGGCTTTCGCGAGGAGAGTGGCGATCGTGGCCTCCGCTCGCTCGGTGTGCTCTTCATCGCGAGCTGCGTGTTCGGCTGGTTCATGATGCGCCATTCGGAGACGCACGGCGCCGATTACGTCGTGCTCAGCATGTTCTACGGCATCATCTTCGCGTTCGCCGTCGCCGTGCTGAACTGGGTTATCGACAAGCTCACCGGCTTCCGTTTCCTGTCCAAGATGGCGCAGCAGACCACCTTCGTCATGGTGCCGCCGCTCTTCCTGATCTTCCTGGTGCTCGGCACGATCTTCATCGGCATCGCGACCCCGACCGAAGGCGGCGCGATGGGCGCCGCCGGCGCCCTCATCCTCGGTGCTGCGAAGCGGCGGCTGAGCTGGGACCTGATCCGGCAGGCCACGGAATCGACGGCCAAGCTGTCCGCTTTCGTCGTGTTCATCCTGGTCGGCGCCCGCGTCTTCTCGCTCACCTTCTACGGCGTCAACGGGCACGTCTGGGTCGAGCACCTGCTCACCTCGCTGCCCGGCGGCCAGGTCGGTTTCCTGATCTTCGTCAACGCGTTCGTGTTCGTGCTGGCCTTCTTCCTCGACTTCTTCGAACTGGCCTTCATCGTGATCCCGCTGCTCGGACCTGCCGCCGAGCATCTCGGCATCGACCTGATCTGGTTCGGCGTCATTCTCGGCGTCAACATGCAGACCTCGTTCATGCATCCGCCGTTCGGCTTCGCGCTGTTCTATCTCCGCTCGGTCGCCCCGAAGGACCGATACACCGACCGCGTCACCGGCAAGCGGATGGACCCTGTCACCACCGGCCAGATCTATTGGGGCGCGGTGCCATTCGTCGTCATCCAGATCATCATGGTCGCTCTGGTGATCGCGTTCCCGTCGATGGTGATGCACTACAAGGGCGTCCAGTCGACCATCGACCCCAGCACGATCAAGATCGAGGTGCCGCAGATCGAGTTGCCGCCGCTGGATCTCGGGCCGCCGCAAAAGTAGCGGGGACAACACGCGCCGTCGTGCTCCGCTCAAGCGGCGCACGACGCGCGACGGCGCGCGTGACAAGCACCGGAAACGGAGGCATACCGGGCCATCCTCAATCCCATGGATGGCCGCTCATGCCCCGATCGCACCCTGCCGCATCGCTCGTTGGCCCGTTGATCGCCTCACTCTGGCTGACATATGCCGCAACGTCGGTGCAGGCTGAGCCGATCGCCGATGTCCACATGCTGGCGCAAAAGGAGCAGCAGCCGCTGCTCGACACGCTGCGCGATCTCGTCGCCATCGAATCCGGCAGCAAGGACATCGAAGGCCTGAACCAGATCGCCGAGCGCGTCGCAGGCCAGCTCAAACAGCTCGGCGGCACGGTGGAGATCCTGCAACCCACCGACATCTATCGCCTCGACGACACGCCCGAGAAGATCGGACCGGCCGTGCACGCCACATTCAAGGGCACAGGCAGCAAGAAGATCATGCTGATCGCCCACATGGACACGGTGTACCTGAAGGGCATGCTGAAGGATCAACCGTTCCGCATCGACGGCGACAAGGCCTACGGCCTCGGCATCGCCGATGACAAGCAGGGCGTCGCACTCATTCTCCATACCGTGGCGTTGCTGCAGAAACTGAGCTTCAGGGATTACGGCACGCTCACGGTGCTCGCGAACGGCGACGAGGAGATCTCCTCCCCCGGCTGGCGCAGCACCATCACCAAATTTGCCTCTGATCAGGACGCGGTGTTCTCATTCGAAGGCGGCGGCACCGACGGCACGCTGCGCCTCGCCACCAGCGGCATCGGCTCGGCCTATCTCACCGTGCAGGGCAAGTCATCACATGCCGGCGCAAGGCCCGAGGGCGGCGTGAATGCGCTGTACGAGCTCTCGCACCAGGTGCTGCAGATGAAGGACCTGTCCAAGCCCGAGCAGGGCCTGAAGCTGAACTGGACGGTCTCCAAATCCGGCACCAACCGCAATGTGATCCCTGCCGACGCCACCGCCCAGGCCGATGCGCGCGCGCTCAAGGTGTCCGATTTCGACGAGTTGGAGAAGGCCCTCCAGGACAAGATCAAGGATCGCCTGCTGCCGGACTCCAAAGTCGATTTGAAGTTCGAGGTGCGGCGCCCGCCGTTAGAGGCCAACGAGGCCTCGCGCCGCGTGGCGGCCTACGGCAAGACGATCTATCAGGAGCTCGGAATGTCCCTCAAGGTCGACGAGAAGGCGACCGGGGGCGGCACAGACGCAGCGTTTGCCGCGCTGAAGACCAGTGGAGCCGTGGTGGAGGGCATGGGCCTGTCGGGCTTCGGTGCGCACTCCAACGACGCCGAATATGTGCAGATCAACAGCATCGTGCCGCGGTTGTATCTGGCCACACGCATGATCATGGATCTGTCCACGGGTAAACTGAAGTAGCGACGGCCTTTCTTCCTTCTCCCCTTCTTGTGCAGGGCAATCGCATATGGCAGCGATTTCGCCAGTAGCCATCCTTCGAGACGCCCGCCGTTGGCGGGCCGTCAGGATGAGGACCGGACGTTCGGCACTCGCTTCGACGAGCACCGATGCTGCTTAGCCTCATCCTGAGGAGACCGCGAAGCGGTCGTCTCGAAGGACGAGGCGCGCGCTCGGGTCTCTCAATGCGCCATATGCGATTACCCTGCCTTCTTGCGGGAGAAGGTGGCGCGAACGCGATTCGCGCCGGATGAGGGGTCTCTCTCCGCGCATTCAATTGAGAGTGAGACTAGCGGAGAGAGACCCCTCACCCGTCTCGCTGCTATCGCGGCGAGCCACCCTCTCCCACAAGGGGAGAGGGTGAAGCGGTGTTGCTGTCCGCCAGCCGAAACCGCAGCGTGAACTCGGCTCCACCCCCCGGAAGATTCTCCACCGCAATCGTCGCGGCGTGATCGTCCGCCACCGCCCGCACGATGGAAAGCCCAAGTCCCGCGCCGTCGCTGCGCCGGCGGTCGGCGCGCCAGAAGCGCTGAAAGATCAGCTCACGCTCGGCCTCCGCAATCCCCGGGCCGCTATCGCGCACGCGCACCGAACCGTCCTCGCGCACCTCGACGTCAACGGTCGTGTCTTTTGCCGTGAACTTGATGGCGTTTTCCGCCAGGTTGAAGACCGCGCGCTGCAGCATCTCCGCATTGCCGTGGATCGTGACCGGCGCATCGGTACCCCGGAGCGCAATGTCCTTGTGCTGCGCGATCGCGAACGGGGCGATCGAGGCGACCACTTCGGCGCAGACGGCGCGCAAATCCGCAGTCTCGCCGGGATCGAGCACCAGGGTGTCGAGCTCGGCGATCTCCAGAAGCTGGGCGACGAGGCGGCTCATGGTTTCGATGTCGGCATGCAGCGCATGCCGTGCCGCCCGATCGTCGAGCGTCTCGATCCGCGTGCGCAGGATCGCGAGCGGCGTGCGCAATTGATGCGCGGCATCCGCGGTGAACTGCCGCTGTACCCGAAAGCCGCCTTCGAGGCGGTCGAGCGCCTGGTTGACGGCGGTGACGAGCGGCAGGATCTCGCGCGGGATCTGCTCCGTCGGCAGGCGGATGTCGGTGCGCGCCGGACCGATATTGCTGGCCTCCTCGGAGGCCTTCCACAGCGGCGCGATCGCGCGGCGGAAGATGATGATGTCGGTGGCGAGCAGGACCAGCAGGATCGGGATGGTGATCCATCCCACGCGCCGGAAGAAATTCGACACGATGTCGTCGATGATGACGTCCCGGTGCGCGAGGTCCTCGGCGACCTGGATGCGCACCGTCTTGCCGTCGACGTCGCGGGTGACGGCGGCGCCGGAAATGCTCTCCGACGAGCGCGGTGCAGCGGTGGCGGCGGAGCGCCGATGGGAGGAGAACAGCAGCCGGCCATCGGCATCGCGAATGTCATACTGATAGCGGCCATACGCTTCCGAATAGAGACCCTTGAGACTGTCGGGCAGATTGAACGTCAGCAATCCGCCCGGCTGAACAACGATGCGCTCCGCCAGCACCTCGGCCTGGGCGCGCATGGCATCGCGATGCAGCTGGTCGATCTCGGAATTGAGCAGCCAGAACAGCACCAGCGGCAGGAAGATCGCGACCACCGCGACCGCCAGGATGTGCAGGAACACGATGCGCCAGATCAGCGATTTGAACGTCGGAGACCTGCCATAGGACCCGGCATAGGATCCGACGTTGGATCCGAGCTGGGTCACGCTATTTCTCCACGTCCATGAGATAGCCGACGCCGCGGATGGTATGGATCACGACCTTGGCGCCGTGTTCAGCGAGCTGCTTGCGCAGCCGCGAAACATAGACCTCGACCGCGTTGGAGGCGACCTCGCCGTCGAGCCCGAAGATGTGATCCTCGACGTTCTTCTTCGGCACCACCCGCCCCTGCCGGCGCAGCAAAATCTCCAGCACCGAGGTCTCGCGCGCGGAGATGATCCGCGGCTGGTCGTCGACGAAGATCTGGCGGCTCTCGGTGTCGTAGACGAGGTTGGCGAGACTGAGCGAGCGGCCGAGCAGCTGGCCCGGCCGGCGCAGGATCGCCTCCAGCCGCGCCACCAGTTCCTCCATCGCGAACGGCTTGGCGAGATAGTCGTCGGCGCCGCTGCGCAGGCCGCTGACGCGGTCCTGCAGACCGCCGCGGGCGGTCAGCACCAGCACGGGGAGCGGTTCCATCTTGAGGCGCAACTCGCGCAGCACCGACAGGCCGTCGCCGTCGGGCAGCCCGAGATCGAGGATCATCGCGGCATAGCTGACGCTGCTCACCGCCTCGCGCGCCTCGGCCGCGCTGCCGACGATGTCGCTCTGATAGCCAGCCGCCGCCAGCCCGCCAGCGACGAGGCGCGACAGCTCGGCATTGTCCTCGACGATCAGAAGGCGCATCGCATATCTGCCGGATACTCAGGTCACCGCACGCCTCGCGCGGCATCTTCGCTGTCTTCCATCATTCCGGACGCCTCGGCCAGCGAAAAAGCGTCCGGCCGAACCAGTCGTCTGTCAGGTTTGTGTAAGCCGACCAGGTGTGCCCCCCAAGAGGCGCAGGCCAATCGCATTTGGAAGCGACTTCCCTATGGCCATCCTTCGAGACGCCCGCCGTTGGCGGGCCCTCGGGATGACGACGCGGTGCGCGGCAGCAATCCTCACGTGCACCAGTGCCGCCTAGCCTCGTCCCTCGAAATAGGCGCAAAGCAGGGTCGTGTCCCTTGGAGCTATGGATTTCCGGAACAGCCTGCACTTGAAGTGACGATCCTTCCCCTCTCCGCTCTCGATCAGGAACATGCACCTGCCGCAGACGTCGGCGTTGTGACGGCGCTTGGCAACATCGAGCCCATCGAGGACGCGGCGAAGCGTATCGCGCAGCTGAGATCGATCGGGGAGCTCAAGTGTCACGAGCTGATCTCGAAGGACGTTAATTGGATCGCGCTCGAGGACCTTCTCGCCTTCGCTCGTGATGCAGAGCGCAATCGAGCGCTTGTCTTCTGCAGATGGCTTGCGAACCATCAACCCCTTGCTCTCGAGCACGGCGGCGATCTGCGATGCGACGCTGCGGGTCGTGCCCAGAAAGCTGGCGAGAGCCGTGGGCGTCCGCGAAAACCTGTTTGCGCGGGCGAGAAAGCGCAAGGCCATCCATTCCCGATCGCTCAGCCCCGCAAGGCTCCCTTCAAAAAGCCAGCTGTCGGCCGATTGGACCAGGAGTTGTAGAATTTCAATTGCCAGTCTCATTTGAGAAGTCCCACGGGAAACGGCGGCCCTGGCATCTCGATCAACGATCGAGAGCCGCCGTGTTCGGTGAATGCTGCATTCCCGTCGGGACTGGTTGAGTCCGGTATACCGTACCGTGAAGCGCGACCGGCGTGATGACACGCCGCAGCTTCAGCCCGATTGCCGGATTCCGATAACTCGACCGTTCCGTAAAAGGAACACCGAAAAACTACGCATCGCGTGGGCGTTGAATGACACGAACTCTCGCGCCTCCGGACGCGATGGTCTCTCCCGGCGCACCGCTGATGAGCGGCATCAAAGAAGGCCACGCTTGTCAGGTTTGTGTAAGCAATGGCGCTTCAGCATGCAGGGATGGAGAGAGCGCAGCGAAGAACCACCTTATGGATGGATCCGCTCCGAACAAACACCTTCCGCAAATCTCAACGGAGGGCAACGCATGCACATGGTCAGCTTCACACTCGCACTCGCATTCGCCTTCTGCCTGATGGCGCTAGCCTGACTTGGTATGGCTCTGCTGAAATGCTGCCCTTAGTTCGGCTAATTGATCGTTCGTTGCTCCCAGCAACGCGTCGGCCCCATCTGCAGGCAAGTCCGTATAAGCGATCGGCCGGTCGAACTGGCTCGCCGTGAAGTCGTACCTCTTGCCTTCGATCCGATTGTAAAAATGGTCGCCGGCCGGCAGTGGCGTCTTCAGCAGGTCGCCGCCGAAGAGTTCATGAACGAGCAGCGACGTGACGTTGCATTGTCCTGCGGCCGGATTGTCCGCCGTCCATTGGCTCGCGGTCGACCGCGACCACGCCTTGAGCAGCGCGCTTTGAACGGCCTCGGGATCGAAACTCATGTCACGTCCAAACGGCTGCCGACGAACCATATTCCGGATCATTGGATCCTAACATTCTGCTTTGCCCGACAAGTCAACTACTCCTGGTTTCAAAGAAGCAGGACGCACAAGAAACGCCCCGAAGCTTCCGCTCCGGGGCGTTGCATTCGGCGGCGTGACGCGATCAGCTCTGCGAGCGCCGCGCCATGAAGATGTCGTAGCCGACCTCGGCGACCTGGAACCAGGCGTAGCCGTCGCTCGTGAACTTGGCGAGGGAGTCGTGCACCTTCTTGAAATTGGCGTTGGTCGCGCCGACTTCGGCATGCAGCTCCTTGGCGGCCTTGTGGCAGGCATCCATGATCGACGGCGAGAAGGCGTGCAGCTTGGCGCCGCCCGCGAGCAGCTTCTTCAGCGCCAGCGGATTGGCGGTGTCGTAGCGCGCCATCATGTAGTTGTTGGCGTAGTGGCCGGCCTGCTCCAGCACGCTCTGGTAATATTTCGGCAGCGCGTTCCACTTGTCGAGGTTGACGAAGGCCAGCAGCATCGGCCCACCCTCCCACCAGCCGGGATAGTAGTAGTGCGGTGCGATCTTGTAGAAGCCGAGCTTTTCGTCGTCATAGGGGCCGACCCATTCGGCGGCATCGATGGTGCCCTTTTCCAGCGCGGGATAGATGTCGCCGCCGGCGAGTTGCTGCGGCACCACTCCGAGCTTCTGGAGCACGCGGCCGGCAAAGCCGCCGATGCGGAATTTCATGCCCTTGAGATCGTCGGGTGCGTTGACCTCTTTCCTGAACCAGCCGCCCATCTGGCAGCCGGTGTTGCCCGCGAGCAATGAGACGACGTTGTAGCTCTTGTAGAATTCGTTGAGCACGTCGCGCCCGCCGCCCTGCATGTACCAGGCCTGGTTGATGCGCATGTTGGGGCCGAACGGCACGGCCGAGCCGAAGGTGAAGGTCGGATCCTTGCCGAAATAATAGTAGGACGCGGTGTGGCCGATTTCGCAGGTGCCGTTCTGAACGGCGTCGAGCACCTGGAGGCCCGGCACGATCTCGCCGGCCGCGAAGATCTGGATCTGGAATTTGTTGTCGGTCGCCTCGGCGACCATCTTGCACATCATCTCGGCGCCACCAAACAGCGTGTCGAGCGATTTCGGCCAGCTCGTCGGCATGCGCCATTTGATTTCCGGCATCGACTGCGCGATCGCGGGAGCCGCGAGCGTGGCGGCGCCGGCCGCACCGAGTCCTGTGACCTTGATGAAGTCTCTTCTCTTCATGATTTCCTGCCCTGATGTACCAGTGATTGTGGGCCTTCTTGCCGAGGCTTTGCACCACCATGACGCAAGCCGCCGCCCAATTCCATCCCGATCGCACTGCGGCAAAGAAAAAGCCCGGCCTCCAATGGAGGCCGGGCTTTCCGGTCTTTGCGACTTTAGGCCTAGGCGATCAGCCGCGCGTGCGCGAGCGGATCATGAAGCTGTCGTAGGTATATTCGGCAACCTGCCACCACAGATATTCGTCGGAGCGGTAGGCCTGCATGGCGTCGATCGACTTCTTGAAGTCGGGGTTCTTGGCCGAGATCTCCGCCCACAGCTCGTTGGTCGCCTTGAGGCAGGCTTCCAGCACCTCGTTGGTGAAGGGACGAAGCTGGGTGCCGCCGGCAACCAGACGCTTCAGCGCCGCCGGGTTCTGCATGTCGTAGCGCGCCGCCATCCAGGTGTTGGCATTGGTCATCGCGTTGGTGAGGATCGCCTGGTAGTTCTTCGGCAGCGCATTCCACTTCTCCAGGTTGGCGAAGGCGTGGACGGTCGGACCGCCTTCCCAGAAGCCCGGATAGTAGTAGTACTTGGCGACCTTGGCGAAGCCGAGTTTCTCGTCATCGTAGGGGCCGACCCACTCGGCGGCGTCGATGGTGCCCTTTTCGAGCGCCGGATAGATGTCGCCGCCGGCGAGCTGCTGCGGCACCACGCCGACCTTCTGAAGCACCTGGCCGGCGATGCCGCCGATGCGCATCTTGAGGCCGGAGAGGTCGGCAACGGTCTTGATCTCCTTGCGGAACCAGCCGCCCATCTGGGTGCCGGTGTTGCCGCAGGGGAAGCCGATCACGTTCGACTTCTTGAAGAACTCGTTGCCGAGCTCCATGCCGCCGCCCTGATACCACCAGGAGTTCTGCTGGCGCGCATTGAGGCCGAACGGCACCGAGGCGTAGATCGCGAAGGTCGGGTCCTTGCCGACATAGTAGTACGAGACGGTATGGCACATCTCGACGGTGCCGTTGGAGGTCGCATCGAGCGCCTGGAGGGCCGGGACGATTTCACCGCCCGCGAACACCTGGATCTGGAATTTGTTGTCGGTCATCTCGGCGACGTACTTCGCCACCTGCTCGGCACCGCCATAGATGGTATCGAGCGACTTCGGGAAGCTCGAAGTCAAGCGCCACTTCACCTCGGGCGAGGACTGCGCGATCGCCGGCGAGGCTACCGCGGTTGCCGCCGCGCCTGCTGCCGACACTTTCAGAAAATCACGACGCTTCATCTTCAGGTCTCTCCTTGCTGGGGCGTTTCCCCTTAACTTCTCTTCTTGCCGCCGCTCATTCCGGCGACGCGTTAGGGCCGCGTCGAACCGAAGGGGCTTGACTGCCGTGGGCCTTTACCACGGAAGCCCCGCTTGCGGAACGCGACAATGGCATGACGGGGCTCTACGAAAGTCGCATGCCCCCCAAAAGGACGAGGAAGGCGTGCCCCGAGCGGCCGGCTCAGGCCGCCGCGATGACGCCCTTGAGCTGGTCGCGGACCTGCCCTGCAATGGCGCGGTAGATCGCCGCATGAGGACCGTCCGGCTCGCTGTCGACGACGGGATTGCCGGCATCCGAGGTAGCACGAATCGCCATGTGCAGCGGGATCTCGCCGAGGAAGGGGACTTCGAGCTTCTCCGCCTCGTGCCGCGCCCCGCCATGGCCGAAAATGTCCGACCGCGTGCCGCAATGCGGGCATTGGAAGTAGCTCATGTTCTCGACGATGCCGAGCACGGGCACGTTGACCTTCTTGAACATGGCAAGCCCCCGTCGCGCATCGATCAGGGACAGATCCTGCGGGGTCGAGACGATCACGGCGCCCTTCAGCGGCACGTTCTGCGCCAGCGTGAGCTGGGCATCGCCGGTGCCCGGCGGCATGTCGACGACCAGCACGTCGAGCTTGCCCCATTCGACGTCGCGCAGCATCTGCGTCACCGCCGACATCACCATGGGACCGCGCCAGATCATCGCGGTCTCTTCCTCGACCAGGAAGCCGATCGACATGATGGCCAGACCGAAGCGCCGAAGCGGAATCATTTTTCGCTCGTCGTTCAGCTCCGGCTTGTCGTGCAGGCCGGTCAGCCGCGGCACCGAGGGGCCGTAGATGTCGGCATCGAGCAGCCCGACCTTGAGGCCGAGGTCGCGCAGGCCCAGCGCCAGGTTCAGCGCGGTGGTCGACTTGCCGACGCCGCCCTTGCCGGAGGCGACCGCGATCACGGCGGCAACGCCGGGAATTTCCGACTGCCGCGCCATCGGCGACCCGCCGCCCTGCGGCGGCTTGTGGGCATGGACCGGTTGCACGCCGGGCGTGCCGCGGCTGGGTTGCGGGGGCGGCGGCGGCGCGGAGCCCGGCTTGCGCTCGGCGGTCAGCGCCACCATGACGGTGGTGACGCCGGGAATGGTGCGCACAGCGGCCTCGGCTTCGGCCCGGATTGGCTCCCAGGCCCTCGCCTCGGCGGCATCGACATTGATCGAGAAGAACACCTTGCCGTCGGACGCGCTGATCGCGCTCAGCACGTTGGCATTGGTGAGCGCGACCCCGCGGGGAGATTTGATCCTGGCGAGGCTGTCGAGAACCTGTTGCTGCGTCACGCTCAAAGCGCATCTCCTGAACGGAGCATGATCCGGAGCCGGAGGACGGCGCCAGCGCAAGGCGTGGCGCGGCTTTCCGGCAAGGTCATGCTCGAGACTCTAGGATGCCCCATTAGAGCGGAAACGCCCAAAAGGCTACTGCCTGCCGATATCGTCGGCCTTCTCGGCGGGCGCCGCCCCCTGCTCCCTGGCGGCCTCGAAATTCAGCTCGATCATGACCCCGTTGGGATCGTTGACGAAGATCTGCCAGAGGTCGCCGCCGGGCACCTGGCGGGACTCGAACTTCATGTCCTTGGACGCCAGCCGCCGCTTCATGCCGTCAAAGCCGCGACTGACGAAGGCGACATGATGGACAACGCCGGAATCCGGCTTTTGTGGCTCGGCGGTCGCAGAAATATCGACGAGATGCACCACCGCCTTGCCCTCGCTGTACATCCAGGCGCCGGGGAAGGCGAAATTCGGCCGGGCGCCTTTTTCCAGGCCGAGCACATCCTCGTAGAAGCGGACGGTCTCGGCCAGATTCCGGGTCCGGATGTTGAAATGATCGAGGACGCCAACGCTCACGCCGCCCATGCTTTCGCTCCCTTTTTTGAAGTCCTTAGGTCCGCCATCCTAGCACAGGGGGCCGCCAAACGAAGCCGTTGCCCTCCCGGCTTAACGGTTTATGGTGCGCCTCCGATCCGCCCTCGCGGCGGAACTTGGAGGACGCCGCCCTGGCGCCCTCGCCCGGCTGCAACCGTAAAACTCAAGCTACGGACAAGGTACCACACATGGCTAAAGTCGCTTTCCTCGGTCTCGGCGTCATGGGCTACCCCATGGCCGGACACCTCGTGAAAAAAGGGGGCCATGAGGTCACCGTCTACAACCGCACCGCGGCCAAGGCGAAGGAATGGGCGGACAAGTTCGGCGGCAAGACCGCACCGACCCCGAAGGCCGCCGCTGAAGGCCAGGATTTCGTGATGTGCTGCGTCGGCAACGACAACGATCTGCGCGCGGTCACGATCGGCCCCGACGGCGCGTTCGCCGGCATGAAGAAGGGTGCGACCTTCGTCGACCATACCACCGCCTCCGCCGAAGTCGCGCGTGAGCTGGACGCGGCCGCGACCAAGGCCGGCTTCAGGTTCATCGACGCGCCGGTCTCCGGCGGCCAGGCCGGCGCCGAGAACGGCGTGCTGACGGTGATGTGCGGCGGCGCGCAGGACGCCTATGCCGGCGCCGAGCCGATCATCACGGGCGCCTATGCGCGGATGTGCAAACTGCTCGGACCCGCCGGAAGCGGCCAGCTCACGAAGATGGTCAACCAGATCTGCATCGCCGGTCTGGTGCAGGGTCTCTCCGAGGGTATCCACTTCGCCAAGAAGAGCGGCCTCGACGTCGCCGCAGTGATCGAGACCATCTCCAAGGGCGCGGCGCAGTCCTGGCAGATGGAGAATCGCTACAAGACCATGAACGAGGACAAGTACGATTTCGGCTTCGCGGTCGAATGGATGCGCAAGGACCTCTCGATCTCGCTGGCTGAAGCTCGCCGCAACGGCGCCAACCTGCCGGTCACCGCGCTGGTCGATCAGTTCTATTCCGAGGTCGAGAAGATGGGCGGCAAGCGCTGGGATACGTCCAGCCTGCTCGCGCGCCTGCAGCGCTGAGGAGCGCATCGACGGTCGCTGCCGGGCAGCTGCGACCGTCCCCCCGGCCTTGACGCGGCGCCGCGTCGAGGTCTTGCAAGCGCATCGAGCCGAAGAACGAACACCGGGGGGACCGACTTTGCTGAGCGTGATAGCCGCCGTTTTCATCGTTGCGTATGCTGCCATCGCGCTCGAACATCCGCTCGGTGTCAACAAGAGCGCCTCGGCTCTCCTTGGAGCCGGCCTGCTCTGGACCATCTACGCGCTGTCCGTCGGCGACGCCTCGCTCGTCAACCATCAGCTCGACGAATCCGTCGCCTCGACCGCGCAGATCGTCTTCTTCCTGATCGGTGCCATGACGATCGTCGAGGTGATCGACGCCCACAACGGCTTCGAAGTCATCACCTCGATCATCCGCACCACGAAGCAAACCACGCTGATGTGGATCATCGGCTTCGTGACGTTCTTCCTGAGCGCGATCCTCGACAATCTCACCACCACCATCGTGATGATCTCGCTGATCCAGAAGCTGATCGGCAACAGGAGCGATCGCCTGCTGTTCGCCTCGATCATCGTCATCGCGGCCAATGCCGGCGGCGCCTGGACCGTGATCGGCGACGTCACGACCACGATGCTCTGGATCGGAGGGCAGATCACTCCCCTCAGCATCATGAAGTCGGTGTTCCTGCCCTCACTGCTCAACCTGCTGATACCGCTGCTCATCGTTGGCTATTCCATCAAGGGGAAGGAGATTGTCCCTCCGCTGCAAGACCAAGCACAGGCCCTCAGGGTCGAGGTGTTCGAGCGCAACTTGATGTTCTATCTCGGCCTTGGCACCCTGGTCGCCGTTCCGGTTTTCAAGGCCGTGACGCACCTTGCGCCTTTCATGGGTATTCTTTTCGGGCTTGGCATCCTCTGGCTGGTCGGCGAGGTCGTTCACCGCCACAAGGACGAGGATGCGCGCCGTCCCCTCACCCTCGTCCATGCGCTGACGCGCATCGACATGAGTTCCATCGTGTTCTTCGTCGGCATCCTCATGGCCGTCGCGTGCCTGGAGCATGCTCGCGTGCTGGAACTGTTGGCGAAATGGCTCGACGCCACGGTCGGGCGTCTCGACGTCATCGTCATCCTGCTCGGCCTGTTGAGTGCCATCATCGACAACGTGCCGCTCGTCGCGGCCACGATGGGCATGTACAATCTGGTGCAACATCCGCCCGACAGCTTCATCTGGGAGTTCATCGCCTATTGCGCCGGCACCGGCGGCTCGATCCTGATCATCGGCTCGGCCGCGGGCGTTGCCGCCATGGGACTCGAGAAGATCGAGTTCTTCTGGTACGCCCGCCGCATCGCAGGCCCCGCCCTGGTGGGGTATCTGGCGGGCGCGATGGTCTACATCGCCCAGTACGCAGCGCTGCATTGACGGCGCAGGCGAGATCCAAAATTAACGCCGGGTTAACGTAATTCTTTAGCTCCTTAAGTCACCTCTTAAGGATTTCTTGCCAGAGATAGACAATGCAGAAGGCCCGCGTCCGGCGTGGGCAGGAATCGTGTTGCTTGATGAGTAACCCCGCTGAAAAGCCTGAGGTTGTGGAGCTTCCGGCCGAGCCGGTGAGCGCTCCATCGGCGAGCAGCCGAAGGGCTGCGGCGCAGCGGGTGCGCGAGGCGCGGGACAAGTTAACGTCGACCAGTGGAACCCGGCCGGCCTTCGACGCCGAGATGCTGCGCCAATACGCCCAGACGCGGCTGTCGGCTTCCTATGTCGTGATGCTGCTGGTGGTCGCGACCGGCGTGCTGTTCGGCCTGTGGATGCAGCCGATCCCGGCCGCGGCCTGGACCGCCGGCATGCTCTGCATCCACAGCGCCATGACCCGCAGTTGCCGGCGCTTCCTGACCGAGCCCGCCTCGCCCGCGGCGACGCGCGCCTGGCGGACGCGCTTCGTCGTGCTCGACCTGCTCTATGGCCTGTGCTGGATGGCGATCCTGATCCATCCCGTGCTCGACATGGTCACGGAATCGCTGATGATGTTCCTGATGCTGCTGGTGATCGCAGTGTCGAGCATGCTCGCCGCGAACTTGCCGATCGCAGCCCTTGCCGCCACCGCGCCGGTCGCGGTCGCCATGGCGCTGAGCTTCGTGATGACCGGCTCGCTGGACAATTACATCCTGGCCGCGCTCGCGCTCGCCGCCGAAGGCTATTTCGTGCTGCTGGCGCACCGCCTGCACTCCTCCACCTTCGCCACGCTGGAAGCGCGCGCCGAGAAGGACGCGCTGATCGGCGAGCTCGAACAGGCCAAGGCGATCTCGGACGAGGCGCGCCACCGCGCCGAATCCGCCAACGTCGCCAAGTCGCGCTTCCTCGCGCAGATGAGTCACGAGCTGCGCACGCCGCTGAATGCCATCCTCGGCTTCTCCGAGGTGATGAAGAGCGAGATCTTTGGCGCGCATGCGGTACCGGTGTACAAGGAGTACTCGGCGGACATCCATAATTCCGGCGTGCACCTGCTCAACCTCATCAACGAGATCCTCGACTTGTCGCGGATCGAGGCCGGCCGCTACGAGCTCAACGAAGAAGCGGTGTCGCTGGTCGGCATCGTCGCCGACTGCCATCACCTGATGAAGCTGCGCGCCTCCAGCCGCGGCATCACCATCCACGAAGTGTTCGAGCAGGCCATGCCGCGGCTGTGGGCCGACGAGCGCGCGATCCGCCAGGTCGTGCTCAACCTGCTCTCCAACTCGATCAAGTTCACTCCGCAAGGCGGCGAGATCTGGCTCAAGGCCGGCTGGACCGCCTCGGGCGGACAATATCTCTCGGTGCGGGATTCCGGCTCCGGCATTCCCGAGGACGAGATCCCGGTCGTGCTCGCCTCGTTCGGCCAGGGCTCCAACTCGATCAAGTCCGCCGAACAGGGCGCCGGTCTCGGCCTGCCGATCGCCAAGAATCTGATCGACCTGCATGGCGGCACGTTCACGCTGAAATCGAAGCTGCGCATCGGCACCGAGGTGATCGTCACCTTCCCGCCGGAGCGCGTGATGAGCGCGCTGGCGCCGCTGTCGGATGATTCCCCGCCGCTCCAGCCGGAGAGTTCCGTACTGCCCGAGGAGAAGCGCCGGCCGCGCCACAAGCCGATCATGAGCGCAGGTACAGGCTCCTAACCAGATGCTTGCAGACATGCCCGACAATCCCCCACTATGTCCGAATGAGCAAAGAAACGCCGTGCGTCGCCGTCTGCATGATCGATCCCAGGACCAAGCTGTGCTTCGGCTGCGGCCGGACCTTGCCCGAGATCGCGCGCTGGCACGCCATGGAAAGCGCGGACCGGCTCGCGGTCATGGCGCTGTTGCCGGCACGCATGACGGAAGCTGGACTGGCGCCGATCGCGGCATCGCCGAAACGCACCTGACCGGCCTGCTCGCCTGCGGAGGCGCGCGATGATCCGCTTCCTGCTCGTTCTCGTCATGCTTGCAGGCACGGCAGGCGCGGTCGTCGCCTATGGCGACCCCGAGCAGATCGCGCGCGCCAGCCACAAGGTCTCCCACATTTTTCGCGCGCAGACGGCAACGCCCGCTCCCGCCGTGCAGATCCCACGCGGCCAGGGCGGCGAATTCGCGCTGCGCGCGAAGATCAACGGCATCGCCGCGCCGATGGTGATCGATACCGGCGCGACGTCGGTGGTGCTGACCTGGGAAACCGCGAAAGCCATCGGGCTGCCGCTCGAGATGCTCGAATACGATGTCGACCTCGAAACCGCGGGCGGACATACCAAGGCAGCCCGCCTCACCCTCGACCGTCTCTCCGTCGGCCATCTCGTCGAAAAATCGGTGCCGGCCCTCGTCGTCCAGCGCGGGCAGATGAAGACCAATTTGCTCGGCATGAGCTTCCTCGACCGCCTGGAGAGCTGGGGGGTGCGCGCCGACAAGCTGATGCTGACCGGCTATCCCGAGCTTCAGAGCAGCCATCGCCGCTCGCGCACGGCGATGGATTAGCCGCCTTACGCCGCCTCGGCCGGCGCACGCGCACCGACGCACGCGATCGCATCGCGCAGCACCTCGAGGCCGGCGCCCGCCTTAACCCCCTGCTCGGCCAGATGGCGGCGGAAGGCCCGCGCGCCGGGCACGGCATGGAATGCGCCGACGAAATGCCGCGTGATCGCGTGCAGCCGCGTGCCGCGCGCAAGCTGCTGCTCGATATAGGGCATCATCGCCTCCAGCGCGTCCTGCACGGTCGCGTGCGGGCTCGCCTCGCCGAAGATCTCCTGATCGACGCCGAGCAGCCGCCACGGGTCCTGATAGGCGGCGCGGCCGAGCATCACGCCGTCGACATGCTCGAGATGCGCTCTCGCTTCGTCGAGGCCTCGAATGCCGCCGTTGATGATGACAGGCACGTCAGGCATCGCGCGCTTGAGCCGATAGACGCGCTCATAGTCGAGCGGCGGGATGTCGCGGTTCTCCTTCGGAGACAACCCGTTGAGCCAGGCCTTGCGGGCATGCACGATCAGTGCGTCGCAGCCGGAGGCGACCACCGCGCGCGCAAGCGCATCAAGGGCCACTTCCGGATCCTGGTCGTCGATGCCGATACGGCACTTCACCGTGACGGGAACCGCGACAGCCCGCTTCATCGCATCGACGCACCGCGCCACCAGCTCTGGCTCCGCCATCAGGCAGGCGCCAAAGCGGCCATCCTTCACGCGGTCCGACGGGCAGCCGACATTGAGATTGATCTCGTCGTAGCCGAACGCCTCGCCGATCCGCGCAGCCTGCGCCAGCTCGCGCGGATCCGAGCCGCCAAGCTGAAGCGCCACGGGATGTTCGCTCACGTCGAACCCAAGCAGCCGCTCCCGGTCGCCATGAATGACGGCGCCCGTCGTCACCATCTCCGTGTAGAGCAGCGCCCGCCGCGTCAGGTGGCGGTGGAACACCCGGCAGTGCCGGTCGCTCCAATCCATCATGGGGGCTACGGAAAAGCGATAGTCTTGATATTTCAATCGTTTATCCTATCCTCTCAATGGGATGGAAGAAGAACGTGTGCACTCCAAACTAGCCGAAATTGCACACGTTTGTACCCGTTTTGACCTCCCGGTGCACACATAGTGCACACGAAAGCCGGAGTGCACACGCGTGGCGACCTTCACTCAATTGGGATCGGGAAACTGGCGCGTCCAAGTCCGCCGCAAGAACCGTTATGTGGCCGAGACTTTCCGGCGGCGCAAGGACGGCGAAGAATGGGCGCTCGAAATGGAGCGTAACATTGACCGTAATGGATCGCCCAAACCACGCGTTGTGCGGAACGTTCGCACATTTGGCGATCTGGTTGATCTACACGACGAAGACATGCACGAGGTTGGAAAGCCCCCTCGCCGGTCAAAGGCCGCCGTTATGGCATCGCTTAAGGCTGAGCTCGGCAGTGTGAAGCTGCCCGCTCTCAATCGAGAGCGTCTGATCGAGTTCGGAAGAAAGCGCGCCAAGCAAGGCGCGGGTCCAGCGACGTTGGCGATCGATATGTCTTTCATCCGTACGATCATAACGCACGCCGCCGCTGTGCATGGCATCGAGGTTTCAGCCGAGGAAGCCCGCCTCGCGCGCGTCGCGTTGAGCCACCTCAATTTGGTCGGAAAGAGCAAGGAGCGTGACCGACGGCCCACGCGAGACGAACTCGACGAGCTAATTGAATACTTTGAGACGAACCGTCGGCAGTTCATACCGATGGGGCGCATCGTCAGATTTGCCATCGCAACGACATTGCGCCAGGAAGAGATCTGCAAGCCCGAGTGGCCGCTGGTTGACATGAAAAAGAGGCTGGTGGTCATTCAGGATAGAAAGGACCCGAGGAATAAAGATGGAAATGACCAGAAAGTGCCTTTGCTCAATCTAACGGGCTATGATGCGTGGGAGGTCGTGCTGCAGCAGCGAATTGTTACTCGAGGCTATGGGCGGGTCTTTCCCCATAACCATAGATCCGTAAGTGCGGCATTCACCCGGGCATGCGATGAACTCAAGATCGAAGACCTGCACTTTCACGATCTGCGACACGAGGGAACGAGCCGTCTGTTCGAAGCGGGACTTCCAATCGAAAAGGTGGCACTGGTCACCGGCCACAAAGATTGGCGGCAGCTCCAGCGCTATACCAATCTCAAGGTTGAAGATCTTCTCAAGCTGCAATACGCACAGCAGCCGTCAATGGAAGAATTTATAAAGATGTTGGCGTAAGCTCCCTCAAATTGAGACGGAGCGACATTCGGCGATACTCAGATTGGAAGTCTTCGAATTTCCGGAGCGTCTTCAAGAGGCGTTCCGACAATTTGCAGCCTTTTTGCTTGCTGAGATCACTACAGAATTTGCGTTTGTCGGAATGATGTTCGAGTTGGCTGTCAACCGGCGGCAGCCACCAGGGCGCAGCCGCAATGCCCGCACTTTATCAGTCCAGTGAACGCAAACTCCCGCTTTGAGCCCCTCACTTTCGATGCGTTCCGATCATCCAACATTTCCTGAACGCGCGCCCCGAGCTCATGCGACACAAGCGGCGTATGCTTGCCCTTGTAGACGCGCTCTTTCCAAACGAAGTCGCCGCTATAGACGCGGTTTCGAAGAATATGGTGTATCCGGCTCTTTCCGACAGTAGAACCGCTGAGGCGATTGACGAGGCCAGCGCCGCGCGCCTTCACGGTCAATTCCTCAAGAGAGACGCCGCCAGCGGCATACCAGCCAAACAACTGCGCAACAATCGGTCCAAGGACAGGATCAGGCTCAATGGTCTTGCGGCCGTCAGGCCCTACAACGTTGCGGTAGCCAATAGCAGCCGACGAAGGCCATATGCCTTGTTCAGCCTTCTCCTGCATGCCCTTCCGGGCTTCCTCTTCGCCGAGAACGTTTGGCGTTTTGCGAGCGGCGATGCGTAGCCAACAGACCGAGAATATGCCGCGCTCGCAGCTTGAACAACTCGACAAGATGATCGGCGCGAACTTGCGAAGGCTGTGCCATGCGCGCCGCATGCGGACGCGAAGAAACCGAGTTCCTGCAGCGCTTCTGGCAGGCTTCCAATTTGGACCGGAGGCCTGATGACCGAGGCTGAACTGTTCAAAAGAGCTAAGAACCGCTTCAACGAACGCGACTTGCCGAGCTCGGGCGGAGGAACCACTTGCTTTCTTCGCGTGAACGCGCGGTACTGGGCACATGAAGCACCACGAAACTATGCGTCCTAAGACAGGAGCGATCGATAAAATCATTGGCGAGCGCATAAGAGCGCGCCGTATCGCCTTGAGCTGGACTCAGCAGAAACTCGGCGCACTCCTGGATCTCAGTTTCCAGCAGGTTCAAAAATATGAAAAGGGCGAGAACCCCGTTCCGCCTTCCACGCTGGCGCAGATCGCCCGCGCGATACGGACGGATATTCAGTGGTTTTTTGGTGCTACCGAGACCGGCGTTACCTCGCATTCGGAGCTTCGCGAGCCGATTGAGGTTACGTCCGCATTCAACCGACTTGGAAACGCAAAGCTGCGGCGAAGCGCGCTCGCGGTCGTGAAGATATTGGGTAACTAACCAATAAACTCGATGTCGCCGGTCGCCCTCGGCTGGCTGTCGGGCAGCGCGCATACGAGGCGCACGGTGTCGGCTGGCCGACCAATCGCATCAACTTTATGTCGCTCGATCATCGGTCCCTGCCGGACGATCAATAAGTCGACGGCAATAGGAATGGGCGAACGACGGATCCGCGCGCAACTGAGCGCGTTCCGGTCCGTCCGTCAAAACCGCTTTCCCAAGCATCTCGGCGATCGCGGCCCAACGCGGCGCGATCGGCTCCCAATCCTGGTATGCGCCCTTCCAAAGCGCAGCGATAACGCTTAGCAAATGCTCCCTTTCAGGGGACGCGCTGGAGGCGGTCGCCAGGTCAAGAAGGGAAAGCATCTGGCACATCTGGAGGGTTTGGCCCCTGCTCGACAAAGGCAACGTTGCCACGCGCCGAAACAATTCCGAGGCAAGTACTTCATGCTTGCTCACGAGCGGGGGCGAGGACCAAAGTGCAAGCGCGCGGGCGAAATCAGGCAAATCTTCCGCCAATCCCCAAGCTTCTCGCTTAGCGTCGGGAATGGGTAGATGGCCCATCTGCTGGACGGATTGGGCCGTCAAGGCGAAGTAAAGAGTATCGTTGGGAGTACTTCTCGCCGTGAGGAGGGTGAAAGCAAACGACAGCGCCAGTTCATTCAAGCCCGCGACCTTGTCCCGCTCTCCCTCGGGCATATTGTCAACAACGGTGAAGGCAAAGCGGCCAGCGCACGCGGCGCGCGCCATGATGGCTTGCCACGCCTGCGGCTTGCGCCCTGCAATGAAAGGCTGCACGACCAACGCAGTCGCGGCATCAGCAACCCCTTTCACGAGATCACTTGTGCGCTTCCCCGCGCCGCGCTTGTCATCTGCGTAAAGCAGGATGAGAGACCGCGCCGCCCACGTGGAAAGCGCATCGAATGTGCGTTCGTCCGGATCGAAGTGCTCGATCGAAATCTCGCCCGGCTCCATCTTGAGGCCTATGAATTCCTTCAACTGGTCGATGTTCTTCTTAAGCAGACTGTTGCGGCTTGCTTGATGGGAAAGCTTCTCAGCAAGGCGGTGACGCATTTCGGCCGTTCCGGCAAAAATGTTTTCCAGAGCCGCCATCTGGCCCTCAGAAAGACCTTCGCGAGGCCAAGCATGCGCGAGATCGGAGAGCATTTTTTCGATCTCGACGAGCACACTCTCATGCCGCTGCGCGCCATGCTCCGTTCTCGCCCGCAGCATACTCACTTCAGCATCTGCATTGTGAGGACCACCGACCGCCGCCTGGGGATTCTGCTCAACGTATCGCAGGCGTGCGACTTCTCCCTTGCCTCGATCCTCCAACCAGTTACGCTCGTGAACGGCGCGCTTGATCCACATCCCCGTCATCCAGACAGTATCACTCGCCTCGATGCCGCCTTCTCCCAGCCGTTGCATGCAATCCTGGAAGCTTGGTGGCTCCCGCAACCCCGGAGGAAACACGACGGCGGCGGCGCCAATACAACAAATCGCAGCATTCCTGCTCCGCAACAGCGGCGCAATCATCGCTTCGCCGTCGAACGGCAAAGCCATCCAAATCGCCGCGCTTCCAATCGCAGCCAAGCCAGGTTGATTAGGATGCGACTTGATCCAATGGTCAATAACGCGAGGATCAAGCGCCAAAACAATCCGGACCGAAAATGTCAGGCCGTAACGTCCATCGTGAAGACCGTCCCCGTGCTCCAGACGGTTGACCGCCTCATCGAACGTACCCCAACTAAAATCCGCGCGGGAAAGCCATTGGGCCATGGCAATCGTGTTGAACTGCACTGGATGACGGAGTTTCGCATCCCTTGCGAATGCCGCGCCAAGGATCTTTTCCAGAGCTACGCGCCTACCTAGCAAGCGCAGGGAACGGATCAGCGGCTCTTCGAGGGCGATATGCGATCGGGCCGCGATTTCACCCAAGCCATGTAGCACGTCACCAAGCTCATGCGGGTCCCTCGGCAGTCGCCTGAGTGCCATTTTGGCCAGCCGCGTGACCAACGCGCCGTCGGCCCTCCAGTGGCCACCGCGCTCTACGTGGATTAACCGGCATAGGCGCGCATGAATAAGGACCGTGCGATCAGTCGCGTTGCGGTTGGGTGAAAGTAACCACTTCAACGCCGATCGGACGCTTGGCAATTCCTGCAAAGTCGGCAGGTTAGCTGGCATTGGCTGGCCACCGGAAGCTTGTGGTAAGTGTCCTGTTCCTGGCTGTATCACGACCGTCGCAGAGCCCCTCGATGTAACGCTGAATCTCACGACCGACGTCAGGCGAGAAGAGGCTCATGGAAAATGGCCAATTTCCTGCGATCCTGTTGATGCTGTTCGACAGCAGGAACACCTTATCAGGCCCCTCGTGCGGGTAGAGGAGCAGATAACGGTCATGGAACGCCTGTTGCTTTCCATCGATGAGATTGACGATCGACAACCGCGGATTCAAGAACGGCTCGATTTGGCGAAGCGCGGCCTCGAGCTTCTCCGTTGGATCGCGTACTGGGTCGAGTGCGACATTGGTATCGGGGTCGACGGTGGCCCAGCTCGTGATGATTGAGAGATGAATGTCCTGGCTGCCGAGCCGAAGCGCAAAGCGCACGAGTGCATCCGCCCCGAACCAAGGATCAACAAGCACGGCCGCACGTATTCGGCCACCGTTGAGAAGGCTATTGAGATGCGCGATAGCCCCTACTTCCCCCTCGACCCCGCGCTCGAACCATCGATCTTCGCTAGGTTTCGGCAGCTGCGCCGCAACCAGGCTCGACATCTCGTCCGCAAAGTGTCGCCATGAGCCTTTGGCAGGGCCACCGACCATGGATCGATGGGAGGAATGCGAAATGACGGTAGAAGCCTTGGAAACCAATGCACGCCCCGCGCCAACGACACGCTGGGTGAGATCGTCCACGATCGTCATCTGTCGGCCGAGCGGCATCATGACGAAGCCCACGCGGTTCACAAAGTTGCCGCGCTCGAAATGGAGAAGAGTGTCTCCAGTCTCGTCGAACAGTCGGAACTCGATTTGGTCAAGCGGCTCTGAAGCAGGGACGGAAACGCGGCGTTTGTCTTCCGGTAAGGCGATCAGGCGGTCGAAAACGATGTCGCCAGCCGCGCGCCCGACCACATGGGCGCGGTGCGAAGTCTTGGCGAATTCCGGTGTCCGGCAGATGTCGATGGTTTGCGGGCCACCAAGATCTCTTGCGGTCTCGCGGGCGCTCTCGATCAAAAAGGGCGGTGAGCGCTCGAGCCAGGAGTTGAGTTCGAAGATCTCGAAATTGCCGAGACGCGCCGCATACTTGTCCTTGAATGGAAAATTGAATTCCTCATTCAGAATAGTGAGCACGGCTTCGAGTGCCCTCTCGGCATCGCCCAAAAGCGCCTTTAGGCTGGGAAGAGTATAGAAAAGACGGCCGCGAACGGCCGATTGGCCGAGTGCCTCTTGAATAACTAATCTTGTCGCGGCGACCTTAACCTGAAACGGGAGCTGTCCCAGTAGCGAGCCGAGATCGATGATGCCGGCGTGAAGCGCATCTTCAAAAAGCTGGAAGGTTCCGTTTCCTACCGTGCGCTGGGCTATGCGCACATGGCCGACGTCAGCGAGCGGAATCCCGTGATCGTTGCTCCATCCCGCCGGCCGAGAGACGCGCGCGGCACAGCCGTACACGAAGCCCCCTCCGCCTTCGCGCTCGAGCCAGCAAATCCATATCCACCATGAACCAGCCGGACGGGTGTCAGAGGTATTTGCTTCACTAATGGTCATTGTCTTTGCTTGAAAAGCGCCATGCGGGCTGATCCCGCTATTTCAGCACGCCCAACAGCAGCCCGATAGAGTAACCTTCCTCTGAAAAAGAGTTGACTACAGATCAAACGTCCGGCGAGGGGTCTTCAGCGATAGCCCTGCGGCCTCGATCCATGCACACAGCTCGCGCCAATCCCGCCCACGAAATCCTGGCGAGCGCAGCATGAACAGGGCGGCATCCTGCGGGCTGAACTCTTCCTTGCCGCAAGCCTTCGCCAGCGAGGTCCGCAGCCGAGGGGGGCAGATGCAGATAGTTTGGCTGTTGCGGCAAGCTGGCCGCTCGTCTTAGTTCCGCTTCACGCTGGAGGCGACCCTCTTCGCGGCGGATGATATCGCGCACCCGCGGCGTGGAGATGCCATAGGCCTTGCGGATCGCGGCATAGGTTTCATCGGATTTGCGACGTTGGAAAATATCGCGGTTGCGCGCGCTCATGTCCGTCATTGCCTTGGCGTGACATGACGGCAAGGCGCAAATGCGGCACCTTAAAAGACGATAACGCGCACGAGGCCGATCGATAACCTCGACCGCTCCCCGCATTGAGATTTGCACGCCTGACCTTCCAAGTCGGTGAATGCTGCAATCCACACGCCGGGATTGTAGCCGGTCGCAGAGCTGCTAAGCTGCCATCCTTGCTTAGGCGCTGTGGCATGGGGAGCAGCAGCTTTGGGTGTAATGGGCCTCGTTGAGGTGACAGCCAGTACTCTTGCTTCGTTGCTTGGCTTTTGGATATTGGGCGGCATTTTAGTGAGGGTTGTAGGTATTTTTGCGCCAATCGATGACTTATCCCCGGTGCCCCCCGGGACCGCGAACATCGCACATGGCTGGGAACGCCATCTCGGTCTCGTTTTTATGGGCGGCATGTCACCTGTCTCATCTATCTGTGGGGTCAGATCGGTACCCACTATTGTGGTTGGGCGGCGCAGCGCTTGCAGTGGCCGGCGTTGTGATCGCGGCTTGGACTGGATCATTCTTCGCGCGATTCATCGGAAATACCGGGACGCAGATAAAGAAATCGCGTTGCGGGCCGAGCGAATTGAAATGCTCGGCTTCACCCTGGTTACCATGGCCATGCTTTTTGTCTGGTGGCGTGCCTGGGCTATTCTTAATCAAGAATGGGGCGCGCATGACTGGGGCGAAAACCTGCGAAATGCCGCCATCGCGAATTTTGTTAGTGGACCGCTGTTTTTTGGTTCTACATCTTCAAGGGCAACACGCTAACGGAGTTCACAGCGCTCAAAGCCGAGGAAGGTAGAGTGCCAAGACGGCTTAAGCGTGAGAAACAGCCGGAGTAATCCACGCATGCCTGAGCTGGATCTCGTCAAGCTTGCAGAAGGCCGGAAGGCATTGGAGGCGTGGCAAACGCCGGAGCAATTCAAGGCCAAGATCGACGCGCTCGCCGATGCGGTCGACAGCGAAGCGCTGTTCAATCGCAATGAAACACAATTCCTTCGCGATGCCATGACCCTTGAGACGTTTACGCGCTACCGGGCAACCGAACAGGTTCGGCTCGCTTCCGCTAATGACCAATGGCCCGATGGCTTCATCGGGACGCCGAAAGAGCCGGTCAACATCGAAGTCACGGAAGTGATGGAGGAAGGGCGAAAGCGGGGAGACGAATACAAGGAAGGTGCGCAGCCCCTCGACGGCAATGCAGAAGACTGGAGACGCCGCGCCCTGGACATTCCGGTTCAGCTCGAGAAAGCCATCAAGCGCAAGAAGAACAAGGGTTATGGCAAGAAGTGCAAGCTTGTGATCTATCTCAACATGAGCAACTACGGCGTCCTCCAAAAAGAGACTGAGGCCAAGATCGCAGCCATCAAGGCAAAGTACGCAGCCGACTTCCAAGAAATCTGCGTGCTGTGGCAGCAGAAGCTTCTCTAGGCGCCCTACCCGAGCGCCGGCCTGGCAGTTCCGCGAACCGGCGATGGCCGGACCGATGCGGCGTAGTGGGGCCGCGTTCGCGACAGCGTGAGGCCGTTCTGTTCCCAGCCAGAGGGGCCGCTTCGCCGAGGCCACGGATGCGCTTGAACCACACGTCGTAGGACTCCCCCCGCAGGCGGCGAGACATTCGTTGGAAGTCCAGCACGATGTTGCACCAAAAGCCATTGTCCGTAACTCTTCATGATCCTCCAGCTCTGTTGCTGGGACCATTCTACGGCTTAACGCTGAAAGTAATGGGAGATGACCGCTTTAACCACGTAAGCGGTTCGTTTGCTGGACGGCTATTTGTAGGGACGTCCGGCCGGTCGCTTCACAGCGGCGGCAGACATCGGCGACGAGGCGACCAAGCGTACCGGACCGCCGCAGCCAACTCAGCAAGAAGCCGATAACGCGAGAAGTGACCCACTACAGCGGACATGGGCGAAAACCCCGACCAAAGAAACAAAGATAGAACTTCCTTAACGAAGCTGAAGTCAACCGCTCCGTTTTGATATTGAGTCCATTGATGAAATTTCCCTCGGAATGTGGTTTGACCGTGCCGATCTCTGGTTCCAAATTGCAAGCGGCACGTAAATCGAGGAGGCCACATGTCGGATGCAAGAGGAGCTTCAAAGGCCCTGAGGGGCGCGAGCAATCGCCTTGGGAAAAGGCTCGGGCAGGCCGTGAAGCACACGCGGAGCCCGCGTGCCGATTTTGACCAGTTGCTGAAAGACGTGCGCGATCCCCGCAAGCTCGCGCAGTCCTACTATCTGATGGGTTTGAAGCGCGGGCTCAACAAAGCGACCGACTACATGCTGGACGGCACGTTCACTTTCGACAAGCAAGGCGACCTTCGCTCGCCCAAGAAACTTAAAGTCGACGTTCGGCTCGGATTGCCTGGCCAGTCAGTGAAGCCGCGCTCATTCAAGATCAACGCCGACGACTTTGGTTTCGACGACTGAATATCATGTCCCCCCACAGCACCGAAGAGCATGACGAGTGGATGCGCGCCCCCTGGCACGAAGCGGGGGATCTGCAAAAGCCCCTGCCCGATGATCAGCTCGTCGACATTATGCGCGGCGCCGAAAAGGAAGATAACGCAGCTAGCTCAACGGTTTTGAAATGCGCTTTAGCAAATCAGAAATATTAGCGACTTTCGAGCGCGAAGAGCGCTCCTACCGGCTAGCATTACTATGCAGCCATTATATTCGCGATGTCGAACGCTATCAACCAAATGCCGCGGACCTCGCTTCGAAACTTTCGATGAAGGTCGAAGACCGTTACGTTAATTTCACTGATTTGTCGGGTCCGCTCTCCGACGCGCTCGGGCGCGAGCGCTTGTCATCGGAGGTGCTGGTAACGCATCTCCATACGCTCATTCGGGCACCCTACGAGCTTCTGGACGACTACTGCCAAGATTACCAGAACTCCATGCCGACGCGGCAGTTACGCGACGAGATGCGGTCCCAAGATTGGCACCCCATCGCGTCGATTATTCGCAACGCAGTCTCTCATAACTTCCGCTTGAAGCTCGACAGAGTTCGCAACAAACTACCGCTAACTTGGCGCACGATCACGATATCGGCGGACATGGACGGGCAGCCCCTTTCCTCGATGACCTTCTGGCACAAACCAGGTTACGAATTGTTCTTGGAAATGCAGGCGTTTGCAGAGGCCTTGCCGGAGCTACCCCCGAAGCAGCCATGACGCAGGGTCACAAAGTCTATCTCAGCAAGCTACTGGCAATCAAAGACATCACGGCCATTTCCATCGAAGAGGCCCTGCAACGAACCGCGCTTCTTGTCGATTTGTCGAGCCAACTGGATTGCCCTGAAGGCACCGAACTTGCTTTACAGTGGTGCGACAGTATTCAAGGCTGCCCGCTAACTCCGGGTCAACGTAGTTTGCTCGAGTTCTATCGGGCGAACGCGTGGGACGACGCCCGCAAACGAAAATACAACGCCGAGGATTACGCCTGGATTTGGGAACAACCCGAGCTGCGAAGCCAGCTTCTAAGCTTGCGCCGCGCTGCACAGGTCGAAGGCCTTACGGAACTTCAACCGGTCGAACGATCCCAGATATTCACCAACTTGGGCAATCAGCTTAACAGTGCTGGTCGTCTCGTCGAAGCAGGCGAATATTGGACGCGCGCCATCCACGCGCACCCGAAGTTTGCCATGGCGCTCGCGAACCGTGGCTACGCTTGGTACAATTATGCCCGCGCCCATTACGACCCCGGTCATCAGACTGTCTTCCTCTACCGAGCCCATCAAAGTCTATCCGCAGCGCTGGCAAGAGGAGCAGACTGGGGGAGCGCGCCCGACGGCGCGCGCGATTTTTTCGTCGATCTTCGCGCACGCATCGCCAAACTGATCGATGTGAAGCGCCTCGCAACAGATTTAAAGCTTGACGGCTATGGGCTCGGCCGGTCACGCAAGGAACGCGGCTATCGGCGTTGGGCTCTCGACCATATCTTATTCCTCAATCCCCTCAATGATCTGGGAAATAGCGATATAGCGGCAACGGACGCGCTCTCACTTCCATCCTATCGAACGCCGTTGGACGACGGCCCGACTTTGATTGCCTTCTTCAATCAAATGAAGCAGGAATTTGCATCAGCAAGATGGCTGCTCTTTGAGGGCATCACCGATGATGCCCCGCATTTTTCAGACAGGGACACCAAGCTCCACGACACCCTAGATGACCCTGGCTATTCACTTTCGATCGAGAAGACAAAGTTGGCATTCCGGTCGGCTTATTCGCTTCTCGACAAGGTCGCCTTTTTTCTCAACGACTATCTCAAACTAGGCATTCCCCTCGCTGCTGTTTCCTTCAGGTCGTTGTGGTTCGAAAAGAGAGGCAGCGCAACGCTAAGGCCGGATGGTCATGACCGATCCGCCGCTCACGCCGCCGCTCCAAGCCGCCCCGGTGGAAGGATGACGAGATCGCTTTCCGATGGTAGTTCGACGATGCCCTCGGGCAGCGGCAATCGGTGTGCGTTCAGCGTGATCGCGGTAGCGGACGAATCCATCGACGGTGCGACACTCGCGCGCTGGCGCACGGGCGGCATCGTTGGATTGCGCTTCACCGAAATGCGCACGCCGTCCGGCGAACGCTATCCCGGCAGCGTCGGCTTTGCGGCGCTTCATGCCCTCGCGCCGCGCATGCGCGAGATCGGCCTGAACGCCCAGCTCTGGGCCAACGCATCTCAGCTCGCGGAGCATCTGCCCGGATTGCTCCGGCTCGGCGTGCCGCTCGTGATCGACCACATGGGGTGCCCGGATCCGCGCGAAGGTCCGGACGAGCCGGCCTTTGCCGGGATTGTCGATCTGCTCGCGGACGGCGCGCTGTGGATGAAGCTGGTGATCTGCCGGCTCTCTGCCGGCGGATCGGACTACGCGCGCATCCGGCCCCTTCACGATCGCCTTGTCGAGCGCGCCCCGCACCGGCTCGTGTGGGGCTCCGACTGGCCCTATGTCCGCATCCAGCCCACGCCGGACGCCGGATATCTCGCCGACGTCGCTCAGGATTGGGTCCAAGACGACGAGCTCATCCGGCGCATCCTGGTCGCGAACCCGGCCAAACTCTACGACTTCAATGAGGAGGAAAAAGCATGAGAGGGTTAGAAGATATCGAGCGTTTTCGTATCGCGGTCGAGGCTCATGTTGCGACCGTCACGATCACCGCGCCACCGGTGAATGCGCAGGACCGTCGTTTCCGCGAGGAATGCATTCGCGTCTTTGACGTGCTCGGTGCTGACGTTGACGTCCGCGCAATCGTCCTGACGGGCGACGGCAAGACATTTTCCGCAGGTGCGGATCTTTCCGAGCGCCCCGGAATCCTGGCCGAGCCCGGCGGGTACTCGCGGCACAACCGGCTGGTTCGTGCGTCTTTTGATTGCGTGCTTGAATGTCCGAAGCCGGTGATTGCCGCGGTCAACGGCGCCGCGATCGGCGCGGGCTGCGTCCTTGCGCTCGTGTGCGACATCCTCGTCGTCGCCGAGGAGGCGTTCTTGTCCATGACCGAGGTCGACTACGGTCTTGCCGGCGGCGTCCGTCACGTGCTGCGCGCCTTCAGCCCTTCCGATGCACGCCTGATGATCTACACGGCCAAGCGCGTCTACGGACCGGAGCTGCTGCGAATGAACGCTGCATCCCTGTGCGCGCCGAGGGCGAAGCTGCTCGAAGAAGCCAGCTCCATTGCACGGACCATTGCCGACAAGGTTCCGCTCGCCGTGATTGCCGCGAAACGCTCGTTCGGCCTTACCGAGGAAATGCCGCTCCGCGACGGTTATCGTTATGAGCAGGGCCAGACCGCCGCTTTGGCGGAAACCGAGGACACCAAGGAGGCGCTGGCGGCGTTCCGCGAAAAGCGAAAGCCGGTCTTCAAGGGCCGGTGAGATCATGCCGCAGGATACGAAGGCGCGAGAGCTGGATCGCCTCGAAGCCCTGAGCGACGAGGCCTTCCGGCTCGAGCTGCGCGACTGGATCGAGGCCAATTATCCGCCCGGGATGGTCCGCTATCCCTCGCGGCGCCTGTTCTGGCGCGAGAACCGCGAATGGTTCATGCGGTTGTCGGCAAAGGGCTGGATTGGCGCCGAGTTGGCCACGTGAGCATGGCGGCATGGGGCTGTCGGGCACGCGCCAGCTCATCATGATCGAGGAAATGGAGCGTTTCGGCGCGGGGCGCGTCAACGATCAGGGTCTCGTCATACTTAGCCCGCTGCTGATCCAAAATGGGAGCGACGAACAGAAGAGGTTTTTCCTGCCGCGAATTCTGTCCGGAGAGCACGTCTGGGCGCAGGCATATTCCGAGCCGGCGCCGGATCGGATCTCGCCTCGTTGCGCCTCGCCGCCAGCGATCACTGGGACCATCGGGTGCTCAATGGGCAAAAGACCTGGATCACGCTGGGATCGGACGCGAACTGGGCTTTTGTGCTCGCGCGCACAGAGCGTCGCTCTACACGAGGAGCTCGGCCGGGGGCCCGTTCCCGAATCCCTGATCGCCGGGAGCCTGGCAGCTCAGGCGCTGGCTCTCACTAACGAACATCGGCTGCTGGAGCGAGTCACCGCAGGCGACACTTGCTGGCGCTCGCTTGGCAAGAAGTGCCGGACGGACCGGGGCTGAGCGACGGGATTGCACACTCCAGGCTATTCGCTCCTATGACCGGGGCCGCGGAGCTCTACCTCGTCCCGGTCGCCCAAAAAGGTGGTATTCATCTCCTGCTGTTCAATCCGAACGAACTGTCTATCCTTCCACACCTGCAACAGGACGGAACGACAGTTGCGGCTGTTCAAATTCCCGTGGGTCACGGCCGCGTGGTGTCAGGAACGTGAAGGACGGACTGATGCAGGCGCTTGATGAAGCTGCCCTGGCCACTGCCGCGTACCTGCTCGGGCTCGCACAGCGAGCCTTCGAGATCACCCTCGATTACCTCAAACAAAGGCAGCAGTCGGCCAGCCGCCTGCGGCGTACCAGGCCTTGCAGCATCGGGCAGCCGCCCTGATGATCCAACTTGCCCTGACCCGGGTCAGCATCGAGGGTGAGTCAATTGAAGCAAAGCGAAACTCCGACCCGATGACGCGCATCCTGGCGGTCTCGCGGGCCAAAGCAAGAGCAAGCGACACAGCCCTCCCAATGACGCGGGAAGCCTTGCAAATGCATGGGGCGATCGGCTGGGCCGACGAATGTGATATCGGTCTGTTCGTGCGCAAAGCGCTTGCGGTTGCAAACCAGTACGGGTCCGCCTTGGCTCACCGCACCCGCTTTGCGCGATTGGCCGCGTCAGTATAATGCGCCGCGGGTTCGATCAAGAACCGAGGATGCGAACGCTCATCTCAAACCGCTGTCAGCCGTAACCCTCTGCACCACGCCGGAAAACTCTTCCACGAGACGAGAAGCCGGCCGTTTTGTTCCTTTCAGCAACCGCGCGACACTTTGCAGGCTTGGCGCGAACGGACGCGTGACGAGATCATTGGTTCTGGCACCGAGCAGCCCGAGCCCGTCCAGGATCGCGATGCCAGCACCGGCACGGACCAGCTCGCAGGCGATATTCGACTGCGACGCCTCCACGGCGATGCGTAAGCGTAGATTCGCCTCGGCAAAGGCAATAACGATTGCAGCCCCGATCGACAAATGCGGACCAGGACAGATCACCGGCTCGTCCGCAAGATCGGGCGCACTCAATGCATCTTTAGCTGAAAGCCGGTGGCCGACCGGCAGCACGCAGCCGAGGTTCGTCGTGCAGAGAATAGTGCTCTCAAGGGACGGATCACCGATCGGGCCGACGGTCAGGCCGAGATCAGCTCGCCCTTGGGCGACGCGGGTGACGACCTCCGGCCCTGTCATCGTTTGAATGACAACCGAGACGTCCGGCCGTTCGGCGCGAAAGCGCCGGACCGCTTGCGGCACAATGGTGTGACCGAAGCCGGTCACGGTCGCAACCGTCAGGAGCCCCGCCCGACCGTCGCGAAGCTCAAGCGCCAGCCGTTGGGTGTGCTCGATCGCCGCGAACACGTTCATAACCTCTGCGAAAAGGCTCTGCGCCTCGCTCGTCGGTTTCAGTCGCTTCTTCTGGCGCACGAACAGCCTGAAACCGAGACGTTCCTCCGCCTGTTGCAGCATCCGGCTGACCGCCGGTTGCGAGATATTCAAGGCGATGGCGGCGCTGGTCACCGAGCCTGACTGCATCACGCATCGGAACACGTCCATCTCGCGTACGCTGATCGCCATATATAACCCCAGGGCATGAACTATGATCAAATCGGTATTTGAAACTATGTTATGAGCGGCGGCAACATGGATCGAGACGAATAATGGTTGTCCATGTATTTCCTTGATCGACGCCTGCCCCGGCCCATCACAGACGCGCTCCGCGCGACGGTGCTCGAGGATCTGCCCGAACTTGCGCACATCCGTGATGACGAACTGCGCCGCAAGGCCATCGAGGCCTGGGCCTATGCCCTGGCCGAAACGGATTTTCCGCGGCTCACCGCCATTCCCGGAGAGGCGACGCCCGGCGTCTTCGCACTGAAGCGGGGCAGCCAGGCGGTACACCTGCGCAGCGTGGCCCGAATCGCGATGGCGATCGCAGACGACTTCGCGCAAGAATTTCCCGAAACCACCGTCGACTGCGACATCGTTCTGGCGGGTGCACTGCTGCACGATGTCGGCAAGGCCTGGGAGTTCGATCCGGCCAACCGCAGACGATGGGACGCGGACAAGTCGCAGGCCGGCTCGCCCGCACTGCGCCATCCGGTCTACGGCGCTCACGTCTGCATTGCGGTGGGGCTGCCCGAGGAAATCGCGCACATCGCACTCGGCCATTCCTACGAGGGCGACCTGATGCACCGCAGCCTCGAATGCCTGATCGTCCATCGCGCCGACCACATGTGGTGGTCGATTGCAGGCGGCTTCGGCCTGCTCAAGCCGGAAACGGCAGGCATGCTGGAAAGCCGGAAAATATCGCCGCGCGCTTTGCGTCCGGCAAAAGCCCGGGAGAGACAGGATGACAGTGGCGAGAGCGCTGACGCGGCGGGCTAGCCTTGGCCTGCTCGGCGCGCTTGCAACTCCCTGGCTTGCCCGCGCGCAGAGCGATTATCCCAACCGGATCATCAAGCTGATCGTGCCCTACGCGGCCGGCGGGAGCAGCGATGTCGTCGCGCGTTTCATCGCAGAGCGCATGCGCGAACGGCTGGGGCAGTCGATCGTCATCGAGAACCGGCCGGGCGCGGGCGCGATCATTGGATCGCAATTCGTCGCAAAGTCTGCATCGGACGGCTACACGCTGCTGCTCGGTGGCGTATCCACCCACGCCGTGAATCCGCATCTGCGTAAGCTCGCCCCCTATGACGGGATCAACGACTTCAGTTCGCTGGGGTTGATCGGCACCGGACCTCTGGTGGTCTCCGTCAATCCCGGCGTGCCCGTCTACAGCCTGCAGGAACTGATCGCCTACGGCAAAGCCGACCCAGCCAAGCTCGCCTACGGGTCTGCGACCGGCGTCATCCTGCATCTCGCCGGCGAGTTGCTGAAGAACATGGCCGGCTTCGAGATGTTGCATGTTCCCTATAGCGGCAACGGACCGGCGCTGACAGATGTGCTCGGCGGAAGACTGCAGGTGATGATCGACGCTGTCGGCAACTCGTCGCCCTACATCGCCGAGGGAAAATTGCGACCCTTGGTCGTCCCATCGCAGCAGCGTACGCGGCTGCTGCCGGACGTGCCGAGTTCGGCCGAGGCAGGCTTGCCCAACTATCAAGTCGAAACATGGTTCGCGCTCTATGGTCCGGCAGCGATGTCGGACGAAACCATCGGCAAGATCAACACGGCACTCAATGCTGTGCTGCAGGAGCCCGACGCGGTGGCTCAGTTCGCGAAGGTCGGCCTCGAGCCGCGGGCTACGAGCCCGGATCAAGCGGCTGCGCTGCTGAGCGCGGAATCGGAGAAGTGGGGAGATGTCATCCGTCGGATCGGGCTGCAGGTTGAATAGGATTCTCGATTGGCTGCCATCGCGGCTTTCGAGTGCGGAAACACGCCTACCTCGCGACGTCGGCAGGACCGCGCCGTAGCAAATGAATGCGATGGGTCACAAACGAACGCTGCTTCGGGAGCTGCGCAAAAAAAACGTAGGAAGGAAAGCAATGAAGGCACTTGCAAGAATGAGCGTCGCCGTACTCGCTCTCTACGCCACGCCTTATGCGGGCGTGCTTCACGCCGCAGCGGAGTCGTTACCTCAGGGACCGCTCGTTGGTGACCAGGATCTGTCGCCGTTCTACCGCTGGAGCGGTGCTTTGCCGGAGAAGCCAGGTGTCATGCTACGCGAGGAGGGCATACCCGATCAGTCTGAGATCGTTGCGGCCGCAACGGCGAAGAGAATCCTGTACACCTCGACGGACGCAAGGTGGCGATCCGGCATCATTCCAGTTAGCGGCACGCTTTATCTTCCAAAGCGAGCCGCGCCACAGGGCGGATGGCCGCTTATTGCCTGGGCGCATGGCACGCTCGGCGCCTCCGACAGGTGTGCCCCGTCCTGGAGCAGGCATCGACCGAGGGACGGCGAGTACATCAACAATTGGCTGGAACAAGGGTTCGCCGTCGTTGCGACCGACTATCAAGGTCTCGGCGGACCCGGCCCGCATCCTTATCTGAACTGGGAGGCAGAAGGACGCTCGGTGCTCGATGCCTCAAGGGCCGCGCTCGAGCAAGGGAACGGTCAGATCGCCAACACCATCATCATCACGGGTCAGTCGCAGGGCTCCGGTGCCTCCCTCGGGGCAACGCGCCTCGCACCTTCATACGCGCCAGAGCTCCACATCAAGGCATCGATCGCAACCGGCATCGTTTCTCGGTTTCCCGCGGCAGACCAGAAGCCTTCAGGCGAGCCAAGTTTTGCACGTACCGTTCCGCCGCAACTCAGCCTTCTCATGATGATCGGCGGCGCTCTTAGGGACGATGCAAAGAAGCCGGACGACCTCGTGACTGAGCCGGGGAAGCCCCTGCTGCAAGCCGCCCGAGAGGGATGTAACGCGGAGCTTGCTCAGGTCGTTCGCAACAATGGCCTCACTCTGGCAAACAGCCTGAAGGATCCGGAGATCGCGGACCGTCTCAGCGCCGTGATAGACATGAGCCCGGTGCAAATGCCGGTACCGGTCTTTCTCGCGACAGGCCTGGCCGACAAGTCGATCTTACCACAGCGCCAATATGCTGCGGTTGTCGCACTCTGCGCTGCAAGGAGCCATGTGGTTTGGAAGACCTATGCCGGCGTGAGCCATAACGGAACGGTGCACGCAGCCTATGCTGACGAGCTTGCATTCGTTCAGGCCGCCCTGGCGGGGAAGCCGATGCAGTCCAATTGCGCTTCGATTGCCGATCCAGGGCCGGTCGGCGAGCCCTTGCCCGGTTTCAAATTCAACGATTGAGCCATGTCCTCATTGACGCGAAGAACGATCGTCGGGTCGGGGCTGGCAACCGCGCTTTCTGCTTCGCCGTTGCTGCGAGCAGCCAAGGCGCAGACTTACCCGCAACGACCCGTGAAAATCATCGTCCCCTATGCCGCGGGAGGTGCCTCGGACATCATCGCGCGGCTGATTTCATCGGAAATGGAACGTGCCCTGGGCCAGCCCTTCATTGTCGATAATCGCGGTGGCGGCGCCAGCATGGTCGGCACGCAGGCGGTCGCGACCGCCTCCCCCGACGGCCAGACGATCGGAATGATCGATAGCGCCTTTGTCATTAACCCCGGGCTGTTTCGCGCTAAGCTTCCCTACAACACCAAGAGCGACTTTGCGCCGATCTCGCTCCTGGCAGCTTCCCCACTCGTTCTCGTCGTACATCCCTCTGTGGCTGCCAATAGCCTGCAGGAGTTTGTCGCGCTCGCCAAAGCTCAGCCGGGCAAGATCAACTTCGCCTCGGCGGGGCTTGGAACCGCCATTCATTTGGCCGGAGAGCAACTGCGACAAGCCGCCGAGATCGATATTCTTCATGTGCCCTATCGAGGCGGAGCACCGGCCATTACCGATCTGATTGGCGGTCAGGTCCAAATGACGTTTGCCACCGTTGCAGCGATTGGACAGCAGGTCCGTCAGGGCGTGGTCCGTGCCCTGGCCGTTACAGGAGACGGCCGCGTCGCACAGTTGCCGGACGTCCCCACGATGGCCGAGGCCGGCTTGCCGGCCGTCGACGCCACGCCAATCTTCGGCCTGGTCGGACCGGCCGCGCTGCCGCCTGTCATCATCGACAAGCTTGCGGAGGTTGCCGGGAAGGCCTTCAAGGGTGAGGCATTGCGGCTCAGGATGACGGAACTCGGCTTTATTTCCGTTGGCAGCTCGCCGTCGGAATTTGCAGCACGCATCGATGACGAGATCACCAAATGGGCCCGTATCGTCGAGAACGGAAATATTCAGCCGGGCTGACCCCTGCCCTCGTTTGCACCCAGTGATCCGCTATGAAAATTATCGAAATTCATGGTTTCAATCTTAGCTTCCCGCTGGCCGAGCCCATGGGAAACGCACTCAACGTGTTCCGCAAGCGGGACGCGTTGCTTATCCAGATACGCACAGATAGCGGGCTTTCCGGCTGGGGAGAGGCAGGCAACTCCCCGCACGCCGCCGGCGCTTTTATCCGCGCCCGGCTGGCCGGACTCATACTCGGGAAATCGCCCGCCGAGTATGGCCGCCATTTTCAATCGATGTGCGGCTCGGTCGGGTATGATCGGCGCGGCGCGGCGATGATGGCGATATCGGCCATCGACATGGCGTTGCACGATCTTGCTGCGCAAATGCATGGAATCAGCGTGGCGGCGCTGATGGGCGGAGCGGTCCGCAACGAGGTGTTGGCCTACGCAAGCGGGCCCTTCGTGCGCATGCAGCCCGATCCCTACCGGGAGTATCAGCGCGAGGTCGATCAGTATCTTTCGCTCAACTTCAAAGCCATCAAGCCCCGAGGCGGCGTTGAGCCGCGAGCCGACGGCATCATGGCAAACGCGCTTCGCAAGCAGGTGGGCCCTGACGTCGGTATCATGGTCGATATCAACCAGAGCTATACCGCGGCCGCCGCCATCCGCGCGGCCAAGTTCATGGAAGATGCCGACCTGCTCTGGATTGAAGAACCAGTTCAGCCAGAGGACCTCCCGGGCTATCAATCCTTTGCGCGCGCCACCAGGGTCGCCACGGCAGGCGGAGAAGCACTCGGAAGCCTGCGTGCTTTTCGCGATTTCCTGGCCGCAGGCACCTTCGACATTCTTCAACCCGATCTTTCGATATGCGGAGGCTACAGCGGCTTTCGCCAAATTTGGGCGCTCGCTCAAGCCTATGACCTGCCCATCATGCCCCATGTGTTTGGCACGACTGTGAACTTCCATGCCTCGCTTCAAATGTTGGCGGTGCTTGAACCGCGCCGCGGCGGAGCCTGCGCCGCGTATCCATTCGTGGAGTGCGATATGATGGACAACCCGCTCCTGCGCCTTGCCGGCACACCGTCCGTCAGCCGGCATGGCATGCTCGCGATACCGGAAGCCTCTGGGACGGGGCTGGACTTGCAGCCCGAACGGCTCGAGCCATGGATCACTGACTCCTGGTCGGAGCATCTTTAGGAAAGATGCACGGCCTCTGGAGCGCTTATTCCGAACGCAATATGCTCTCCCCAGTCGCGTCACAACGATCTCCGGCCCGCCTCAACAGGCCGAATCAACGATGCGGAAGCGACGGCAATGACCCTCCGCTCGCCCGCACATCGGGCCCGAACAATCGATCAGGCCAGACAGCGCCCCTGAAAACGACTTTGACCGGCGGCAGTGAGGGAGCCCGAACTCGGCCTGCCAACCGCCGAAGCCCTCGCATCCAATCGCGTGTGGACATGCCCTGCTCGCCACTTGTGGCAGAGAACATCGACATCGGCCAGTCAGGTGACTTGCGCCGTCTACTCTATGATTGCCGCGCCAGAGCTCTTGTTACGTCGTCCCACTTTTCATTTTCATGGTTCATGAATAATCCGGAATCCGGACCGCACCGTGTACCTACTTCCGCTCCTGTCACTTTGAAGCTTTTTCGTACGCTCGGGCTCTACAGAACCCGCTCAATGTCAGCAGTCACTTTGGACAAGATATCGGTTGGCGTTTTCGCCGGTGCGAACACCCCGAACCAAGAAGTCGATCCTCGGGAAAGTCAATTCCAACTAGAATTGACCTCAGTTCCCGTCCTGAAGGCTGTAGCCCGGAAAGGCCCCCACATACATCGTCGCGCTTTTCCCATGCAGTGGGAAAGAAATCATCGTTGATCGAACTTGGTCAGTCGCCACCTCACCAGATCGTCGGCGCCCGGACCGGCCTGAGGCCGAACATCCCTCATGCGGACCACCTCCCCTGACTTCTCATCCACGAACGCCAGCTTCACCTTGCGTCCGCTGTTCTTGTTGATGAACTTGAGAGGGGGGCCGGCGTCCCCGGTAATTCCCCATTTGTCCCCGACCTGGGCAAGCGCCTGAACGACGAGGATGACGTCCCTGCCCTTTCGGGTCAGGAGGTACTCGTAACGATCGGGACCCGACTGATACTGCCGCCGCTCGATCAGTTCATTTTCCTCAAGGTGCTTGAGGCGGTCCGACAAGGTGGCATGGGTAACATCAGTCGACTTTCTCAAATCCTCGTATTTGCTCAAACCCAGCGACAGGTCGCGCAAGATCAGAACTGCCCAGCGATCGCCGACGGCATCGAGCACCCCGGCGGTCGAACAAGCCATTCCCTCAAAACTCTTCGAGCGCATCTGCGTGGACCTCCGAATAACTCTTATTACCAGAGTAAACTCGCCTGGCCCGCTATCCAAGGGCCCGACCAGGATTTCATGCAAGAATTCACTTGTGTTCCAGTCACTCTTATTATTAGAGTTGACGACCCAAGCACCATCATTTCCGTCAGTTCATTATACAAACTTAGCATGGTTTTGTGTCGAGCCGTCAGCAAACCCATGAGATCAATTGGCCGAATAAGCCATACGGCTCTCGCGGAGGAACAATGAAGTTTTTGCAAATGTCGAAGTTTGGCAATCCCACAGAGGTGGTTGAAGTTGTCGAAAGCGATCCACCCCCACCGCCCGCAGCAAATGAAGCCACGGTCGCAGTCGAATACTCAGCGATCGGTCCCGCTGAACTTCTGATGATCCGTGGCAGGTATGGGATCAGGCCACAGCCGCCGGCGCCGCTCGGTAACGAAGCTATTGGCCGCGTTATCGCCGTTGGAGACTCGGTTAAAAATGTAAAGACTGGCAATCGTGTCGCCATTCCGACCGGACTTCCCGTGTGGAGGCAGGCCATAACGGTCGCGGCCGCCGAACTCATCGTCTTGTCTGAGCAAGCCGATCCCCAACAGCTCTCAATGCTTCGGATCAATCCGCTGACTGCGGCATTGCTCTTAACCGAGTATGTCGAACTCGGCAAGGACGACTGGATCATCCAGAACGCCGGCAATTCCGGTGTGGGGCGCAGCGTCATTGCGTTTGCACGGGAGTTCGGACTGCGCTCGGTAAGCCTCGTGCGCAGATCCGAACTCGTGCATGAGCTCAAGTCAGCCGGAGCTGACATCGTCCTTGTCGATGGACCGGACGTTGCGAAGCAGGTCGCAGCGGCGACCGGCAAGGCTAAAATCAAGCTGGGCATCGACGGCGTGGGTGGCGACTCCTCGCACTCGGTTGCGTCTTGCCTAACGTCGAACGCCAAGATGGTCGCCTATGGCGGCATCAGCGGAAAGCCCGCGGCCATGAGTCCTCTGATCATTATTTTCAAGCAGGTGACCCTGGAAGGGTTTTGGCTGGGATATCCGCGCTTTCGAGATGCACACGAAAAGCTTGCGGCTCATACGCGGACAGCCGAGCGACTGATCGCCGAAGGCAAACTGCACGTTCCGGTCGCCGGCGTTTATTCGCTCGAGCAGGCAACTCAGGCCATGGCGCATGCGCAAAAAGGCGGGAAAGTCCTTCTGAAACCCAACTAATGGATAATCAACGGTCAGGTGCCCTGAACTCTAGGGCGCCTGAAACTGCGACTAGTCCGATATGGAAAGCAATGGTCCTAATTCTAATAGAGCCAACCGGAGGAAACATGACTGCTCTTTTAGATCTGGTGCTTGAGTCTCACGGAACTCTTGAACGATGGCGAAAATTCAACGCGATCGATGTGAACCTTTCAATGCATGGTTCGCACTGGACTAGAAAGGGATGGGACGGTGTCTTCAAAAATGTTCAATTGAAGGCGCAAACGAAAGAACAGCGAACTTGCTATGCGCACTTTACCGAACAAGGCGTGCAAAGTATCTACGAGCCGGATCGTGTTCGGCTAGAGACAATCGACGGGAAGCTTATTGAGGAGCGCGTACATCCAAGAAAAGCGTTTGAAGGACACACCCTTCAGACTACGTGGGATAGGCTCCATCTGGCTTACTTTACCGGGTATGCACTCTGGAATTATCTGAATACTCCATTTATGTTTGTCACTGAGAGTGCCAAAGCGGAAGAAATAGACCCGGTATCCAACCAAGGCAGGGTACGCCGGCGGTTGAAGATCACTTTTCCCGAGAAGGTTGGAACTCACTGTCCGGACCAGATATTCCACGTCGATGAAAACGGGCTCATCTCTCGTTTGGATTATACCACGCTCGTGGCAGGTGGTGCTCCAGCCGCGCACTACATGTCCGAGTACAAGGACATTCAAGGAATTATGATGCCAACCAAACGGCGTGCGTTCAGGAGAAACCCGGACGGAACTCTAAATACTGAATCTGTCCTCGTCGGTATTGATATCTCTGCAATAACCTTGACTTAAGAAAAGCATTGAGACGGCAGGAAGCACGCAAACAAATGGGCATCTCCGTTGTTGTGCAAGGGCAGCCTGCCTTAGCGATGCAAGAGCCGAGCCTGATGACCGGGACCGTCAGTGCCGGCGCATAGAGACCGTCACCTCAGCGGCACAGCGGATCAGCACGGCACGCTGGTCGATGTCGGATTTGTTGATGATCGTGACGTCGACATTGCCGAAGTTGCGGCATGCCGAGGGCCTTTGGTCGCTCGCCGGTCGCACGGCATCGAGGATGTCGGCTTTCTCCAAAAGTACGGAGTGCTTCGAAGCGTGGTGGAGATTGGGAAGTTGTTGGCTCCGACGCCGACAAACTTCGTACTTCCACTGAAGAACTTCCGTCTTCGATAAAGAATGGATGGATGCCAGCGCCGGAGGGATTTTCGCAACGTCCAATTGAGAACCCCGGGAAGACAAGTCATCACCTCATCACCGGACATTCTCTCAAAACTCTTCGAGCGCATCTGCGTGGACTTCCAATAACTCTTATTACCAGAGTAAACTCGCCCGGCCCGCTATCCAAGGCCAGACCGGGAATTTTTCATGCAATAATCCACTTGCCTTCCAGTAACTCTTATTATTAGAGTTTATCAATGCACGATGGGAGGACAATGGATATGAGCGTACTGCGCGACCTTGTCCTCGACGCTCACGGTGTCACACGCTGGAAATCGACCAGGACGATCGAAGGCTATGCGTCGATCACCGGAATGCAGTGGGCCAGAAAAGGTTGGCCCGATGCCCTGAAGCAGGTTCACGTTACAGCCGATACAGGCGCTCTGCGGGTCAGCAATCAGCGGTTCACTAATCCCGACTGGCGCAGCGTCTATCATCCCGAGGCCGTCGCCATCGAGACCTCGAATGGCAAGCCCATCAAGAGCAGGGCAAATCCACGCGCCGCCTTTGAAGGCCTCACGGTCGGGACCGCCTGGGATGATCTGCATCTCGTCTATTTTTCAGGTTACGCGATCCGGAACTATCTAAATTCGCCGTTCCTCTTCCAGTTGCCGGGATTCAAAACGGAAGAGATCGAGCCGGGGGACGAACCAAGCGGGAGGCGGTGGTGGCTGAAGGTGACGTTTCCGGGCGGAGTCGCGACGCATTGTCCCGAACAGATGTTTCACGTCGATGGTGACGGCCTGATCTCACGCGTCGACTACGGCGCGGTCGTCACCGGCAGGATTCCAATGGCGCACTACATGTCCGAGTATCGGGATTTTGACGGCGTCAGGATCGCGACCAAGCGGCGCGCTTATCATCAACGAGCCGACGGCACCGCTATCACCGAGGCTGTTGTGGCCGCAATCGATATTGCCGACATCCGGCTCTCATAAAGAAGTACGGCAGACAACGTGCCGTAATCAGGAGCACTGCATGCCCGAACCCGATAACCGTCACTTGGTGACCGTGGAGATCAACGGCGCGCGCAAGACCGTCGCCGTGGAAGCGCGAAAATTGTTGGTCCACCTGATCAGGGAGGACCTTGGCCTCACCGGAACGCATGTCGGTTGCGATACTTCACAGTGCGGCGCCTGCACCGTGGAGATCGAGGGGCAGGCAATCAAATCCTGCACCGTACTGGCCGTAATGGCGGACGGTGCGTCGATCACAACGATCGAGGGCCTGACCGAGATAGGGGCCAAACTCAGCCCGGTTCAAGCGGCGTTCCATGAGCATCACGCTCTGCAATGCGGCTTCTGCACGCCGGGCATGGTGATGAGCGTGCGCCAGCTATTGAGGGATCAGCCCAATCCGAGCGAGCATGATATCCGACACGGCCTCGCCGGTAACATCTGCCGCTGCACCGGCTATCACAACATCGTCCGCGCCGTCGAAAGCCTGGTATCGAAAGGCGACCAGCCATGAACGATACAACTGCGATCCGCCTTATCGGCCAGCCGCTCAGACGACAAGAGGATTTCAAATTTCTCGCCGGCAAGGGCCGGTACGTCGATGATGTCAGGTTGCCGGGCATGCTGCATATGGCAGTACTGCGATCGCCGCACGCCTACGCCAAGATCCGAAACGTCGATCTGTCAGCAGCCAAAATCGCACCTGGTGTTCGCCTTGTTTTGTCCGGCAAGGCGCTCGCCGGCAAGATCGGCCCGATCGTGCCGAACTGGATCATTCCCGGCAGCAACGTGCCGTTCCGTTCGGCGGTCGCGACCGATTGCGTCCGCTTTGTCGGCGAGTGCGTGGCGCTGGTCGTCGCGGAAACGCTGGCTGAAGCCTATGATGCCGTCGGGAGGATCGACGTCGAGTACGACGTGCTGCCCGCCGTGATCGATGAGGAAGTCGCGATCCGGGAGGGCGCACCGCAGCTCCATGACAACGTTCCGGGCAATATCACCACGATCTACAAAGTACGCGGCGGCGACTACCAGAACGCCGCCCGCGAGGCCGATCATGTCATCGGCCTGCGCGTCGTCAACAACCGCCTGATCCCCACCTGCATGGAAACGCGCGCGGTCGTTGCTTCGCCTGAGCCGGACGGCACCTTGACGGTTTATATCGGCAGTCAGGTTCCCCACATGCACCGACGCTGGATCGCCGAGACAGTCGGTATTCCCGAGCATCAATTGCGGGTGGTCGCACCTGATATCGGAGGCGGCTTCGGCGCCAAGATGCATCTATACCCGGAGGACCTGCTCTGCCCCTATCTCGCGCGCGAACTTGGCGCACCGGTCAAGTGGTGGGAGAGCCGCTCCGAGAGCCACCAATCGACCAGCCATGGTCGCGCCCATACGGAAAATATCGAGGTCGCGTTCAGGAACGACGGCAAGATTCTCGGCCTAAAGGTTGAGACCCTCGGCAACGTCGGCGCCTACCTGTCGAACATGGCGAGCGGCGGTCCGACCGTGAATACCATCAACTTTGGAACCGGCACCTACAAGATAGACAACTATGAGGCAATTTCCCGCGTCGTCATGACCAATACCGTGCCGGTTGATGCCTATCGCGGCTATGGGCGGCCCGAAGGCGCTTATATTGCCGAGCGCGCGATCGATGCGGTGGCACGCCACCTCAAGCTCGACCAGGTCGAAGTGCGGCGGAAGAATTTCGTTCAATCGACGGAATTTCCCTACCGGCCCTACGGCAGCACGGGCGTCATGTACGACAGCGGCAATTACCAGGGCTTGCTCGACAAGGCGCTCGCGGCCTTCGACTATGAAGGCCGCCGCAGCGAATGCCAAGCCTTGCGCGGAAGCGGCATCTATCGGGGCATTGGCGTCGCCGCCTATACGCATATGTGCGGGATGGCACCATCACGCCGGTTGGCTGTGAGCGGATTCGACCGGGGCGGCTGGGAGAGCGCGCGGGTCAGCATCGACTCCAGCGGACGAGCCACGATCTATTCGGGCTCGATGAGCCAGGGACAAGGCCATATCACGTCGTTGTCGCAGATCGCTGCCGATGTGTTGCAGATTCCGATTGAAGACATTGACATCGTACAGGGTGACACGCGCCAGGTACAGGCCGGCCACGGTACCTTCAATTCCCGTTCGATGGCGGTCGGCGGATCCAGCGTGCACGTGTCCTCGCAACGAATTGTCGCAAAGGCGAAGAAGATCGCGGCGGGCATGCTGGAAGTGGACGAGAAGGACGTTTCTTATTCGGCCGGCGCGTTCAGCGTGCCCGGTACCGATATCGCGCCGGTAACCTTCCCAAAGGTCGCCCGCATGGCCTATGTCGGGCATAAACTGCCGGATGGCGTCGCGCCCGGCCTTGATGAGACGGTGTTTTACGACCCGACCGGCATGGGTTCGCCGTCAGGCGTCCACCTCGCTTATGTCGAGGTCGATCCGGAGACCGGGATCGTCGATATCCTCGACTATGTCGCGATTGACGACGTCGGCACGCTGATCAATCCCCGTCTCGCGGCCGGCCAGATCCATGGCGGCGTCGTGCAGGGCATCGCACAAGCGCTCTATGAAGAGGTCAGCTACGATCCCGACAATGGGCAGCTTCTGACCGGCTCGCTGCTCGACTATGCCGTTCCGCGCGCCGAGCATGTGCCGAATATCCGATCGCTATTCCAGCAAACCCCCTCGCCAACCAACCCAATTGGCGTCAAGGGCATCGGCGAGAGTGGCTCGATTGCCGCCCCGCCCTGCATGGTTCACGCCGTGCTCGACGCCTTGTCGCCGTTCGGGATCAAACACCTGGACATGCCGCTGACGCCGCCACGAGTCTGGGCTGCGGTGCAGCAAGCACGCATGGGAGCGTCCCAATGATCCCCGCAGCCTTCGATTATGTTCGCGCATCTTCGCTTGCCCAGGCGATCGATCTGTTGCGCGACGATCCCGAGGGAACAAAGCTTCTGGCTGGCGGCCATACCTTGCTGCCGGCGTTGAAGCTGCGGTTGGCATCGCCCGAACTGCTGGTCGATATTGGCGGCATCTCCGAGCTCAAGGAAATCGAGATCAGCGAAACCGGCATCAGGATCGGAGCGCTGGCCACCCATGCCGAACTGTTGAATTCCGAGCCCCTATACAGGGACTTGCCGATCTTTCGCCAAGCTGCCAGCCTGATTGCTGATCCCCAGGTGCGCAACCGCGGCACAATCGGCGGCTCGCTCGCGAACGCCGATCCCGCGGCTGACTGGCCGGCGGTAGCGGTGGCGCTTCAGGCAGAGATCGAGATCGTGGGCCCGAATGGCCTCCGAAGGGTGGCGGCGCGGGACTTCTTTATCGATATCTTTTCGACTGTGCTGGAACCGGACGAAATTCTCGTAAGCGTCCATATCCCTCGGCCGAGGACTGGCATGCACTTCATCTATCGAAAGATCCGGCATCCCGCGAGCGGCTTTGCGGTCGTGGGAATCGCGGTCGGCGTGCGGTTGCAAGAGGGGGCGGTTGACGGGATTTCCATCGGCGTGACCGGTGCAGCGAACCACGCCTTCGCCGGCCAACGCGCTTCCGATTTCCTGATCGGCAAGACACTTTCGCGGGACAACATCGAACAGGCGGCAAAATTGTTGAGTGAGACCACCGAGTGCCTCTCCGACCGCTACGCTTCGGCGGAATACCGTGCGAATCTGATCCGGATCGAGACCCGGCGCGCATTATTTGCGCTTGCGTCGTGAAACCGGCGCCTTAGGGCCGGCCGCAGCACGATCGGCGGCATCGCCACCAAATCGCTTGCGGTTGAATGGAACAGCACCTGTGCCGGCAACGATCTCGACGTCCTCAAGCCGCAACGGCTTGCCGCCGCTCGTCCGCAATGCCGGATATTCGATCGGTCGTCCGGCGCGTTCGCGGAACACGACCTGCGGCCCTGCGGGCTCCGCCAACCAGTCGTCACCCCATTTCTTAAGCGCGAGATAGGCCGGAAAGAAATCGCGTCCTTTCTCGGTCAGAACGTATTCGTATCGCCCGGCGTGTTCAGCCAGCGGCACCCGCGTCATGACGCCGGCATCAATGAACTTCTTCAGCCGGGTGCTCAAGATATTGGGGGCGATCCCGATATAGTATTCAAACTCGTCGAAGCGTTTCACGCCGTAATAGGCCTCGCGCAGGATCAGGATGGACCAGCGGTCGCCGACGACTTCCATGGCGCGCGCCATGGAACATTCCTTGTTTGCAAGACGGCTCCGCTTCACACTGGACATAGCTCTTTCAACCCCGAACTCAGCTCATACCATATTGAGCGGGATTCGCGTATGTCCAGTGCGCCCTTCGGCGTTTCTAATCAGGCCGCCTGCCCCGGCTCGGCTTCCGGCTTGGCGACGATGTCTGACTCCAGCGCACGCCGATGCGAAACGAGCGCGCCCGCTTCGCTTAAGCGTTTCAATTCCACCTCGCTGACCCCCAGTTCGCTGAAGACCGCGAAATTATGCTCGCCCTGAAAGGCGGGCGTTCCAATCGGTGTCAACTCTTCTGCTGAAAAATGCCACGGCCGGCCCGGCAACCGATATTCGCCGCCGCTGCGATCAGGGACGCGTTGGACGGCGCCCCAGTAATCGCTCCACTCCGATGCCGTGAGCTCCTTGATGGAACGGATCTCGCCCATGGCGATCTTGGCCTCATCGAACTGTGCGTCGAGGGTCGCCATATCCGGAAAGGTCAGGATCCAAGACTGGATGATCTGGTGGAGCACGCCGAAATTCAAGCGGCGCGCGGCAGCGCTGGAGAACCGCGGATCTTCCATCAGATCGACGCGACGCATGGCGCGCAGCCACGACGGAAAGGTCCGGCTGCCGATAATGCTGGTCGCGACCGTGAAATGTTCGCCTTGCGGCCCTGTGAAGAACGAGCAGTCAGTGGCGCCGAGCACCGCAGGCTCGGCCCCAATGTCGTCATCGGAAAGATCGACATGCGCGCGTTCGTTGACCGCGAGCAGCGTCGCCGCCATTGCAATGTCGATATACTGGCCCTGCCCGGTCCTCTGGCGACTGTTGAGCGCCGCAAGTATCGCAATTACTGCCTGCAATCCGGCGTAGACGTCGGCATGCGATAGGCTATCGGTGCGCGGCTCCGTCAGCGCGCTGCCATAGTGTCGAACGCTGTTTTCGGTAAAGCCGGCTTCGGCCTGCACGGTTGGTGCATAGGCCATCCGGCTCCGCCAGGGCCCCCCTTGGCCATAGCCAGTGATCGACGCGTAGATCAGCCGGGGGTTGCGTTTCGACAGCGTAGTGTAATCCAGCCCGAAGAAACTCAGGGTGCCCGCGCGGAAATTTTCGACCACGATATCGGCGGTGTCGCAGAGTTTTAGCGTCAACTCATAAGCGCCGGGGATATTGAGATTGATGCTTACGTTGCGTTTGCCGGCATTTTGCTGAGCGTAGTAACCCGACATGCCGTCGGTCGATGGAAACGCAAAGCGGGAAACGTCCGGGCTTGGCGGTTCGATCTTGATGACCTCGGCGCCGAGGTCCTGCAAGGTCCGTGCGCACAGCGGACCAGCAAGCACGCGGGAGAAATCGACGACACGGATTCCACTCAAGGGGCCACTCATGTTCAGCGCCCCGCGAACTTTGCGAGACCTGGGCCATTCTTGCGGAATGACGCAAGACCGGTCTTGAGGTCCTCCGACGCCCATATCGGCGCCTGTACTCGTGCCATCGCCTCGTCCGCAGCCACCACGCCTTGGTTGACGGCGATATGCGCGAGTTCCTTGGTCGCGGCGTGCGCCACCGTCGGGCCCTGCGCAAACTCCTCTGCGATGGCCATCGTCGCCGTCTCCAACGACTCTTCCGGAACAGTGAGATTTATCAATCCCCACTTCTCCAGCGTTGGCGCATCGTAGCGCCGAGCCAGCATTGACATTTCCTTGGCGCGCTGCGCGCCGATACGCTGCACCTGACGCTGGATTCCTCCCAGTAAGGGATGCAGACCGAGTGTCGCCTCGACCGAACCGATCTTCGCCGAAGAAGCCGCGACAATGTAATCACACGATAGCGCAAGCTCGAGACCGCCACCCAGGCAAACGCCGTGAACGCTGGCGATCAACGGGATCGGCAGCAGCTCCATGAAACGCAGAAATTCGACGCCGTTCAGCCGCCGATTTTCACCGCCATGATCTGCGCTGCCTGCCTCTACCCGCTTCTCGAAGATATCCAGATCTGCACCAGCGGAGAAATGCCGCAGTCCGCTACGGACGACGATGGCGCGGCTGCCTGCTCTTTGCGCTGCCTCCACCTGCTCCACAATCGCGTTAAGGAGCTTGGGGCCGAGCAAGTTGTACGGCCGATAAACCATTGTCAAAACGGAAATATTGCCGCGCTGTTCGCACGTCACCAACGCATCCTCGGACAAAGCTGCCTCCTGTTTGCCGGCGGCTCTTGCGACCGCATCATTTGATTTGCGAAATGCAGGCTACACTACGACTTGCATTTTGCAAGTCGTCGTTTGCATCAAGTGGTTTGAAGCCCGATACGCCGAAGCTGCCGTGGAGTCCGATGGACCCGGAAGGAGAAACTCAGATTCGGTCCGCTGGAGAGGCTTCAGCAGTTGTGTTTCTGGTCTGATTGCGTACGGCCTGCCGACCGGCCTCCAAAAGGGCGTCAGACAGCCGCTTATCGCCGGCCGCACGTGCGAGCACGATCGAACCGACCATAGTGGCAATTGCGCCGGCGGCAGCCCGTCGCGCATCTGATGGCGATCTCTTCGGGATCAAGCCGGCGATGATATCGATCATTTTCTCCAGCCTCCCTGCAAACGTACGCCGCGCCTCGTGGCCTGAACGTCCGATATCCGCGGCTAGCGCCGGAAGTGCACAACCACAGGCCCGATTGTTGCGATGGCGAGGGCTCAGATAGGCCTCGACGACGGCGTCAAATCCTTTTTCGGCAGGCAATCCCTGCGTGAGATCCAGCCAATGGGCGACGGTTCGATCCATGGCCAAAGCGAGCGCCTCTACGACCAAGGCGTCGCGTGACTTGAAGTAGGTGTAGAAGCCGCCATGCGTCAGATCAGCGAGCTTCATCAGGTCGACCACACTCAAGCCGTCAGCACCGTTCTGACGCAGTCCATAGGAGGCACTTTCGACGATCCGTCTGGGCGTCTGCTGCCCGTGGTCTTTCGGGTAACGCATTGCCGGCTCCGGGGTAAGCTAAGATACAGGCCGCAGCTTAGGTGATTACCGTCATACAACAAATAAATTCCGCAAAAGGGCGCATATCCAAACCGAAAGCGGCACGAGAGAAAAGTTCATGAAGACGATATGACCGAAGTCAGACCGCCATCGACTGCAAGGATCTGACCTGTGATGTGCTTGCCGGCGTCGCTGGCGAAGAGAACCGCGGCGCCTTTCAGATCGTCCTCGTCGCCGATGCGGCTCAGCGGCGCGCCGGCGGCGAGCTTTTCGACCCCGACAGCTTCGATCGTGCCCTTCGTCATCCTCGACGGAAAGAAGCCGGGCGCCAGAGCATTGGCCGTAATTCCGTAGCGTCCCCAACTACCCGCCAGAGCCCGCGTGAAATTAACCACAGCGCCCTTGCTCGTATTGTAGGCGACCATCTGCATATCCCCCGAACTTCCGAACAGGCCCGCGATCGAAGCTAAGTTGATAATGCGGCCATATTTATTGGGGATCATCGAGTGCTTCGCAATCTGTTGGCTGAGCAGAAACAGCGAGCGGATGTTCAGATTCATCACCTTGTCCCACGCCTCGATCGGGTGATCCTCGGTCGGCGCGCCCCAGGTTGCGCCCGCGTTGTTCACCAGAATGTCCACCCGGCCGAGCTTCTTAATCGCTTCGTCAGTGAGCCGCTTGACGTCTTCGTCCCTGGAATTATCCGCAGCGATCCAGTCCGACTTAATGCCGAGACCGGCAAGGTGCGCTTGGGCTTTTTCCAGGTCTTGCGACTTGCGAGACGAAATCAAGACCCGAGCCCCTTGCTCGCCTAGCGCCTCCGCGATTTGCAGCCCAAGGCCACGGGAGCCGCCCGTGACGAGGGCATTCTTGCCGGTGAGATCGAATGCCTTCTTGATGCTTCCCATAGTCAAATCCTCAAGCTCGTGGGCAAAGTCCTGCTGCGCGGTTACGTCGCGATCCGCGGATCTCTACTTCCCGCGGAACACTGCCGAGCGACGCTCCACGAAAGACTGGATGCCTTCTTTCATGTCTTCGCTGCTGAAGACGCGATCCTTGATCTTGGGAATGTAATCGATCGCAGCTATCTCGCCCGCCTCAATATATTTCAATGCGGCTTCCTTCGTCACCTGAATGCCGATCGGAGCGTTCTTCGCGATGAGTTGTGCGATCTCCATCGCGCGGGCAACCTGTTGGCCGGGAGCCACGACTTCCTGAACAAGCCCGATTTTGTGCGCTCGGGCCGCATTGAACTCGTCGCACAGGAACAGATGATACATCGCATCTCCCCAGCCCGCCCGGGTCAGATAGCGAAAGTGGGCCCCTCCAAGCGGCGCGATCCCGCGCTTTGACTCCATCTGGCAGAACCGGGCGTCATCGGCCGCAACGACGATATCGCCGGCCAGCATCATTTCGATACCGATCGTGAAACAGATGCCCTGCACTGCCGTCACAATCGGCTTGCGGCAACGGCTTTTCAACGCAAACGCATCGATGTTTCCGGCCTTGATCTCGGTGTTCTCGGCCTTCGGTCCAAAGAATTTCGGCATATCCAGCCCGGCCGTAAAATCAGGGCCTTCGGCACAGAGTACCCCGACCCAGTAGTCGTCCGTTCGGTCGAGAAGCGTCATTGCATCCGAAATCTGCGCCATCATCTGCGGGCTGAAGGAGTTCTTCTTCGCCACATTGTCGATGATGATCTTGAACACATACCCGTGCACCTCGGTCCGGATCTGGCCAACCTGGGTCTTCGTGTCATTCATTTGCAAGTCTCCGAATGGCTTCAGGCGACTGTGCGACGACACGCAGGTTTTCCCCGTCGGCCGGGCTGCAGGCAGCAGCTTTGAACAGTCACCGAAACACTTAGCTACAAGACCTTTTGATAACCGCTATTGGTCGCGATCGCCCTGCCGTGAAACCCTTTCGTCGCGAGCTTAGTTCAGTTCAGAGAATGCGGATCGTTCGAATGCCATCAGTTCTTCCGTCCGGCCGTCACGCACCTTCAGGAGCCACTGCGGATCCTGAAGCAGCGCCCGCCCGACCGCGACCAGATCGAACTCCTCGCGATCGAGACGTCGGATCAGCTCGCCGAGGATGCGGGACGGGAGCTTTCTCCGCCATATGCCGCAATGAACTCGCCGGTCAGACCGACCGAGCCCACCGAAATCGTCGGCACTCCCGTCACCTTCTTCGCCCATCCGGCGAAATTCAAATCGGAGCCATCGAACTCCGGTTCCCAGAACCGCCGTTGCGAGCAATGCAGAACGTCGACACCCGCCTCGACCAGAGGTTTGAGCCAGGCCTCCAATGCGCGGGGCGTATCGGCCAGCTTCACTTCATAGTCTTGTTGTTTCCACTGGCTGATGCGGAGCAATATCGGAAAGTCCGCGCCGACGGACTTGCGCACCGCGTGAACGATATCAGCGGCAAACCGCGCCCGGCCCGGCAGGTCCCTGCCTCCGTAAGCATCCTCGCGCCGATTGGTGCCCTCCCAGAAGAACTGATCGATCAGATAGCCGTGCGCGCCATGCAATTCGACCGCATCGAACCCCAGCGCTTCGCCGCAAGCGCCGCATCGGCGAACGCGCGAATGGCGTCCGAGATGTCCTCCTCGCTCATCGGCTCGCCGAACTTCTTCTCGGGTCGCGACAGACCGGACGGGCTGTCATAGTCGCCGGGAGGAGACCAATTCTGAGCACGGGTGCGAACGGCGCCGACATGCCAAAGCTGCGGCGCCATCAGGCCACCCGCGGCGTGCACCTCGTCAACCACACGCCGCCACCCGGCCAGCTCCTTCTCTCCATGAAAGCGGGGAACGTTCGGATCGTTCAGGGAGGCCGGACGATCCACGCCCGTGCCTTCCGATATGATCAGCCCGACCGCGCCTTCGGCACGGCGCCGGTAATATTGCGCGACGTCTTCGGTTGGAATGCCGCCCGGAGAGAACGAGCGCGTCATCGGCGCCATCACGACACGGTTCGGCAGGTTCAGCCCTTTCAGCTTGAAAGGCCGGAAAAGAACGTCGCTGGACATCCGCACTCCATGATTCGGTTGATAAATTCGCGAGCCTACCGTTTTCGCAACATCGTGGAATGGCGCGAGCTCACTTTCCGTTGGCGCTAAGGACGTCGCCGAATTGCTCCCACGTGGTTCCATTCCAGCGCTGCAGCTGTAGCTGCGTGTAGGCCATGCTGCTCTCCGGACCCGTGTTGATGATAACACCCGGTATCAGCGTGGGAAGCGACAAGTTGCGTATGCTTCGCGACTGCTTGAGGATGTTGTCGCGCGAGAGATCGTTGCCGCACTGCTTGAGCACCTGCTCCAGGATCTGTCCCTGCTGGGTCCCGAACAGATAATTGTTATCGCCAATGTCCGCACCCGGCAGGTATTTCGCGAAATAATCGCGGTACCATTTGATGCCGGGATCGTCGTTCCACTTCTTGTCGTTCGGATCCTTGGTCATCGTCGCGGCGACGATGCCTACGGCCTTCTCCGGCCCCGCGGGGACGATGGTCGACGACACGGAGCTCGAAACGAAGTTGATCAGGAAGAGCGGCTTCCAGCCGATCTCGTCGGCCTTCTTGATCGCTTGTGCGGCGAATTTCGGCGTGCCCGCAACCAGAAACGCATCTGCGCCAGATGATTTCAGCGAGACGACGTGGGAGTCGATGGTCGGCTCGGTCACCTCGTAGGAGGACACGACGACCTTCTTGTCGAAATCGTCCTTGAGATAGCCCTTGAATGCATTGACGAAGTCCTTACCGAGGTCGTCGTTCTGATACAAAATGGCAATCTTCGCGTCCGGACGGGTCTGGGTGATGTATTTGGCATAGATCCGTCCCTCGGTGTCGTAGCTCGGCAACCCTGTCGTGGTCATGGGAAATTCGGCGAAATTCGTGAACTTCGTGACCCCGCTCACGACGAACAGATGCGGCACCTTCTTCGCGTTGGCGTATTTTATGGTGGCGCTGATGCCGGGCGTACCCAGCGGGCCGAACAGGAACGCCACCTCATCGCTTTCGATGAGTTTCCTGGTCTGCTCGACCGTCTTGGGCGGACTGTAAGCATCGTCGTAGGTGATGAGATTGATCTTGCGGCCATTGATGCCACCGCGCTCGTTGATCGAATTGATGTAGGCGGCCAGACCCTTCCCGGTATTGCTGAGCGGCGACGCGGGACCGCTAAACGGGAACGTCGCCCCCACTTTCACTTCGGCGCTTGTGACGCCGGGCGTTTCCGCACGCGCGTTCGCGCCGATAATCGTCGCGCCGATCGCGGCTGCCAGTATGGACTTCCTAAACATCGATACCTCCCTTGACCGACGACGGTTTTCATCACTCATCACGCGTCGGCGACCGGCTCCTGGTGCGGCTTCGCTCCATTCCTTGCAGCGCATCACTCAGACCGCGGTTGCGGCGTCGGACACCTTCCCGGCCCGCTCGATCGCGATCTCTCGCAGCTTGTGTTTGAGTATCTTGCCGGTGGAGGCTGCGGGCAGCGCATCGAGCACGATCAATTCAGTCGGGCGCTTGTAAGACGTGAGCTGTTGGGCCGAAAACGCCTTGAGGTCTTCGGCGCTAACGCTGGCGCCGCGGAGAAGCTGCACGAACGCGACGACCTCCTCGTTGCCATCAACTGGTCGTCCTACCACAGCTGATTGGACGACTTGGCCGTGTCCGTTCAGCACCGCCTCCACCTCGGCGGGATAAACGTTGAAGCCGGAGCGAATGATGAGTTCTTTGGTCCGGCCAGCAATGTAGAGATGCCCCTCGCTGTTCACCCGGGCGAGGTCCCCTGTGTTGAACCATCCCTGTTTATCGATCGCCGCGGCCGTCTGCCCGGGTGAACCATAGTAGCCAAGCATCACGTTGGGACCTCGGACGTGCAGTTCGCCCACTTCGCCGGTCGCCACCTTCTTGCCCTGCCTGTCCACAATCCGGTGCTCAATACCGGGAAGAAAGGGGCCGACCGAATCGTCCGAGACTGGGTGTTCGGAACGGACACCCGATAGGCCGGGCGAACATTCGGTTATGCCGTAATTGTTCAATAGCGGGATTCCGAACTCGTCCTCGATCCGCTTCTTCAGGTCGAGGTCGAGCGGCGCGCCGGCCACGGCTATGGTCCGCAGCTTGCCTCGCTCGAGTCGCTGGATGCCCTTGACCGCCTTGTGTTCGAGCAGACGCTGATATGTGGCGGGAACACCGAACAGGCTCGTAATCCCCTCCTCGGCGATGGCATGGGCCAGGGCGGCGGGATCGGCCTTCGCCACGACATACAATGTGCCGCCGTGCATCAGCGTGGCAATCAACAGGATCGTATACCCGACGATGTGGGACATCGGCAGCACGCCGTAGATGCGGTCCGTCGGGCCGCTATTGCGAAGAATTCCTGAAGTCCTTGCGGTAAATAGCAGATTGCGGTGGCTCAGCATGACCCCCTTCGGTGCACCGGTCGTGCCCGAGGTGTACAAGAGGCCTGCGACCTGGAGGGCGCCATCCTTCTCGACGGGCTCCGCTTGCGCATCCGCATTGAGAGGACCAATGCCGATTCCACCGAACTGTCCCACAGCGTCTATTTTGGCGCCGACGCGGCTGGCGTGATCGGCAGCTTCCTTGGAAAGTGCCGCGTTGAACAGCACGCGTCTAGCATCGCTGTGCGTCCCGATCAGATCGATCTCCCTGGCGGAGAGGCGCGGATTAACCGCAATGCCCCAAGCATCGAGCTTGCTCGCCGCGAAGAGCATCGCCCCCAGGGCCACGCTGTTCTCGCTTGCGATCATTACGCGATCGCCCGGCCCGATCCCCAAATCGGAAAGGTTCTTCGCCACGGCGTCGACAGCTTCCGAGAACTGCCGGTAGCTCCACGAACGCCCCCCTTCAACGAAGGCCGGATGATCCGGCATGTCCCGCACGAACGGCGCGTAGACCTCGTGTACCCTGGACGGCAGGCCGTCCAGCAGCTCGGCCGCCGTGATATCGTCCACGCTCCTCATGCCATCCTCCTCGCGCCTTGTTTTCGGGAGTGCTGCGCGGCCGCCTTCAAATCGGCGGGTTCGCTCCTTCACTTCCATCGGCCGGGCAAGTAAATAGTTCTAAAATAGAACTGTCAAGCCTGACAGATCGACCCTTGTGTTAGGCGCACGGATCTCCGAGCGTATACTACTAATTCCAATTTGGAATTTGTTGTTCTAGACGCAAATCGTTCGGAGAAATCAGTGGGATAAGACGCGCTTCAGAAAGCGCGCCCTGCTCGTTGAAACGCACAGTCGCGGCAATCAGCGCTCGTTAGAATCTGCCGGTCCTGCGTGAATGCTTGCTTTGCGCGCGCAGATTCTAGAGGCCCCTGTTGAGGCTTGGCGTACATTCGGCCGCCGCGTTCAGGCAAACCGCGAACGGCAGAGGCGGCGTAGTTCGTTAGCGGCTCGCAACAAGCGCGTCGTCGCTATACCAGTGCGGCATTAATCGCCACGGATACTGCTAGAGCTGGCAATCACCATTTCTCTACCCACGGTCGGAGCACGACTTCGAACGCCCAAGTCGACCGATGCTGCTGATGAAGCTGAAGATAGGTCTTCGCGATATGGACGGGGTCGGCCATGTTGTCGTCGACGGTCGTTCCCGCCAGCCGGTGCGCGCGGGTCCCGTCCTCCTGGGTCCAGCCGATCGCGGCGTCGATCGGCACATTCGCAACGTGGATCCCCTGCGGCATCAGCTCTCTTGCCATGCTTTGCGCCAGTCCTGACTTGGCCTGACATGCCATTGCAAAGGCGCCACTTGATGGGAAGCCTTTGAGCGCCGCGCTGGCGTTCGTGAAGATGATCGTTCCTCTCGCGCCGTTGGCGTCGGGTTCGTTTCCCAGCATGAGTCGAGCTGCCTGCTGACCGACCAGAAACGCGCTGAAGGCCGAGTTTCGAAGTGTTTCGAGCGCCAAGACTGGGTCGGCCTCGATAACGCCCTTGCGAAAAATGCCGGGAACGCGGCCATCGATGTTGTGCACGACGAGCCTCGGCGTTCCGACGTCTCGAACAACATTTCCGAACAGCTGCGCCACAGCTGCCGGTTCGCTGGCATCGCAGGCATATCGGCGCACGTCATGCGTCTTCTCGAGCGTCTCAAGGGCCGCCTTGTCGGGATTCCTGGCAGCGACGCAGACCCGCATGCCGTTTTCCGCGAAAAGCCGGGCGCAACTCGAGCTGATGCCCGGACCGCCGCCGACAACGAGTGCGACGTCCTGTAAAGGTTGGGTCTCGCGGTTGGATTGAGTCATGTTGCTTGCTCGCGTGCGTTTGGTGGCCGGCAATCTATTTCTTCAGTGACTCGATCAGCCTCACCTGAAATTAGGAGCGCGTTTCTCGATGAAGGCGCGCACCGCCTCGGTATGCTGCGCGGTCCTCGCCGCGAGGATCATCTTCTCGGCTCATGGTCCAATGACCTCAGGAAGTCAGCCGACAAAGCAAGGTCGAGATTATCCTTGATGGAGGCAAACGCACTCGCCGGACCATTCGCCAACGTTCTCGCGATCCCAAATGCTTCGCACTGCAGGTCGACATCAGGCACCACGCGATTTACCAACCCCAGTGCTTCGCAACGGCGCGCATCGATCCGTTCGGACAGGAACATAAGTTCGCGGGCACGCGCCGTCCCGGCGAGCCGGGTCAACAGTCACGAAATGCCGTAATCGCCGGTGAGCGCAATTCTGGCATAACCAGTCGTCATGATGGTGGATTCAGCCGCGATACGAATATCGCAGGCGAGCGCGATCGCAAGCCCAGCGCCAGCCGCCGGTCCCGGCAGGGCCGCGATGGTGGTTTTGCGCACAGAGACAAGTACGCCGGTCAGCGTTCGCTGACGCTCCTTCAGTCGCGCAACCTTGTCGCTGAATGACATAGCCGGTGCGGCCGAACTGCCGCCCATCCCCTTAACGTCGCCTCCGGAACAGAAAGCGCTGCCTGCACCGGTAATCAGCAGCGCGCCGACATCCGGATCGTCACCGCTCTGCTTGATCATCCGACGCAACGCCGGCGTGAGATGATCGGACAGCGAATTTCGCGCCTCGGGCCGGTTCAAGGTGATCACGGCAACGCGATCCCGGATCACGCACAGCAGTTCGTCCGTCCCTGTATCAACCGAGATTGACTCATCCGTCATGGTTCTGACCTTTCAGGTTCAGCATCTGCGGCGCTCTGAAATGATAAGCGCGTAATCCAGCCGCAACCGCGTTTCTCATCGGCCAGGTGTCACCAGTTTTCGCGGAATGGTCGCAGTTCCGTTAGAAATGACCACGCCGATCGGTCCTGGCCGTAGAGATGGTACAATTCGTCGGCGATGGCAGCAGGCTTGATGAAGAATTCATCCGGTTTGTCGCTCATGCGTGCGCGCATCCGGGGCGTGTCGATCACAGCGTCGATGAGAAGATAGGCCACGTGCACGCCGAGAGGCCCCATTTCCCGTGCGATCGACTCGGCCAATATGCGCTGAGCCGCCTTTGTCGGAGCGAAGCCGGCGAAATTGGCCTTACCCCGGATCGACGACGTGTTTCCGGTCACCAGGATGGCACCCTGACCGCGAGCAATCATGTCAGGAGCCACTTCGCGCGACAGATACAACAGGCCCATGACGTTGACCTCGAAGTTGCCCTTCAGCATCTTCGGATCGATCTCGCGAAAGCTCCCCAATCCCCCTCCGACCGCGTTGTGGATGAGAACTTCGGCCGCGCCAAAACGGCGCTTTGCGTCAGCGACCACCGTCCGCACCTGACTCTCGTCTGAGACGTCGCAGGTCACCGCATGCACGTCGGGAAGCTCTTGCGCAAGACGATTGATGAGATCGGTTGACCGAGCAAGCGCTATGATACGAAACCCGCCGGCAGAGAAGCGCTTGACGATGGCAGCTCCAGTGCCCGGCCCTACCCCGGTCACGATCGCGATCGGTTTCCCTGTCATTTGACGCTCCCTTCGAGCAATTGTCCCGCCGCTCTCATATGAATTCGCTCGGACTGCAACTGGTGGGAGGCAGCCTCATGCGCAGATACCAGGGCCAGACGAACCGCGACATTCTTGTGGTAAGGTGTTCCCGCAGTAGGTTGCAGGCTGTCTTGGCCATTTTCCGGCCGTCATGGTGACCTCCCTTACGTTTATGATTTTTCGCAGTGCGTCGCCCTCGTTGTTCTTCGTTGCGGCTTTCGAGTCCGGCCGCCTACGGTCTTGCGTCCGGCATCGAGGATGCGGTCGGAAAGTTTTCCCGCGCCGACGGCACGCGACAGCACGATCGATCCCACCAGGGTTGCGATAGCCCCTGTCGCGATCTGGCGGGCCTGTCCAGGTGGCTCACCGGGAAGCAACTCGACAAGGGCATCGATCATCTTCTCCAGTTTGGAAGCCAGGGCCTGCTGCTCGCTCGGACTCGACCGCGCGACATCGACGGCTAGGGTTGGAAGCGCGCAACCGTGTTTAGGATTGTCGCGATGCCTGAGACTAAGATAATCGGCGATCAAGGCCTCGAAGCGTTCCCTGCTGGTTTTCCCGGTCGCCAGTTTTTTCCATCGCTCAGTCGTTTGGTCCATGGCAAAGGCGATCGCCTCGCTGACAAGCGCGGCACGCGAATCGAAATGATTATAGAAACCGCCGTGCGTGAGACCCGCGAGCTTCATTAAGTCGACAACACTGAGCCCCTCCGCGCCCCTTTGGCGCAAACCGTAGGAGGCATTTTCAACGATTCGATCGCGAGTTTGACGCCTGTGGTCTTCTACGTATCGCATCGCCACTCCGTGCAAGGTCCTAAGGTGATCGGCTGCACAACCCGTCCCCATCCCCAAAGCAATTCTGGAACGCGCTTCCTTGAAGTTCGCGGCAACATTTCATTGCAATGCTGGCTATCTTATATGACTATCGTCATATAACAACACCTATCAACAGGAGAGATCGCCATGGCCACCGCTTCCGACCCCGTCGTCATCCTTTCCGCCGCTCGGACGCCACTCGGCCGCTTCATGGGCGAGTTGTCGCCTCTCAGCGCCCACAAGCTCGGCTCCCACGTGATCGGCGCGGCGCTGGAACGGGCCGAGCTGGCGCCCGAGCGGATCGATGAGGTCTTCATGGGCAACGTCTTGCCGGCCGGACAAGGCCAGGCGCCGGCGCGCCAAGCCGCCCGCGGCGCCAAACTGCCTGATGCCACCGGCGCCACAACCGTCAACAAGGTCTGCGGTTCCGGCATGAAGGCGACCATGCTGGCCCACGACATCATCAATGCGGGCTCAGCCTCGATCGTACTGTCGGGTGGCATGGAGAGCATGAGCAATGCGCCCTATCTGCTGGCTAAGGCACGCGGCGGTTACCGCGCCGGCCATGACCGGATCATCGATCACATGATGATGGACGGGCTGGAGGACGCCTATGAGACCGGCCGCTCGATGGGCGATTTCGGTGAGGCCACCGCGGAAGCCTATCAGTTCACCCGGACAGATCAGGACGCCTACGCGATGGAGACTTTGACCCGCGCCCGCAAGGCCGTGGAGGGTGGCGCATTCAAAGCCGAGATCGCGCCGATCACACTGACCGAAAAGGCCGGGCCGCGGATTATCGCCAATGACGAGCACCCGCTCAAGGTCGATCCCGCCAAGATCCCCGGGCTGAAAGCCGCGTTCCGCGCCAACGGCACCATCACGCCGGCCGCCTCCTCCGCCAATGCCGATGGCGCTGCGGCGCTCATTCTTGCAAAGCGCTCGCTCGCGGATCGCGACGGCCTCCCCGTACTGGCCGAGATCAAGGGCCACACCACCCATAGCCAGGAACCGCAATGGTTCACCACCGCCCCGATCCCGGCCATTCGCAAGCTGCTGGACAAGGTTGGCTGGAGCGTCGGCGATGTCGATCTGTTCGAGATCAACGAAGCCTTTGCCGTGGTGGCGATGGCCGCACAGAAGGATCTCGGCATCCCCAGGGAGAAGCTGAACGTCAATGGCGGCGCCTGCGCGCTCGGTCATCCAATCGGTGCCACCGGCGCGCGCCTGATGGTGACGCTGCTGCATGCGCTGGAGGCGCAGAACCTCAAACGCGGAGTTGCAGCCCTTTGCATCGGTGGCGGTGAAGCCACCGCCATCGCGATCGAGCGCGTCGTCCGCAGATAGCACAGCCGATCCGACCAGAAAGGGCTCGGCGAGCGGCGCGAACCGCGTCACTCGCCGCCTTGTGATCTGCCTATCCAATCAGCGCGAAAGTTCCCATGGCTGGCCAGTGCCAAACGACCAAAAGCGTGCCGAGGGACGTTCCCGTCTCCAGCGGCCTGGCGATCGCAGTTCTTTCCGTCCTGGCCGCGATGGGAACGCTCGCGACCAACATCTTGCTGCCGTCGCTGCCACAGATTGCGATCTCATTGAATGTCACCAGCGCGGCGGTCACATCCGCCATCACCGTCTTTCTTGCTGTGTTCGGCATAGGCCAACTCCTGGTCGGACCGATTTCGGATCGTTACGGGAGGCGCTGGCCAGTCTTGACTGGATTTGCCGTGTTCATCGGCGGCAGCGTCTGGTGCGGTTTGGCAAACGACCTGCCTAACCTTTTGGCCGGCCGCGTCGTGCAGGCTGCTGGCGCGTGCGCGACGTCCGTGCTGTCTCGCGCCATCGCCCGCGACATGTTCAGTGGGCCGGCGCTGGCACGCGCGATGGCTATCATCATGATCGCAATGTCAGCAGCCCCCGGATTCTCGCCGCTGCTGGGCGGCGCACTCGATCACAGTTTTGGCTGGCGCTCCGAATTCGCTTTTGTCGCGGCGTTTGCCGGAGCTGGCGCCATTGGCTACGGCATCGTCCTCGGCGAAACCCACAACTCCACCCGCACTCCGCTCAATCCGGTCGCCATCGCCAGGACCTATATTGGCCTGATTGGCGATCGTCGCTTCGCTATTCCAGCTGCGACGGCGAGCCTGATCATAGGCGGCTTGTTCTCGATGTTTTCGGCTGCACCGCGCTTATTCATCGAAGCGTTGCACTTCACGCCGATCCAGCTCGGCCTCTTCTTCGCCGGTACCGTCTTTATCGTATTCACCGCGGGCATGCTGGCGACGAAATTGGCACCACGCTACGGCCTCGATCGCCCGATCCGGGCAGGACTGTGGGCAACGGCCGCCAGCAGCGTTGCGGTACTGCTCATCTCAATGATCAGCCCGACTTTTCTGCCGTTTCTGGGCGCGATGTGCGTATTTCTCCTCGGCATGGGCGTCGTTAGTCCACTGGCCACCGCGCGGGCGCTCTCTCCATTTGGGGAGAAGGCCGGCGCAGCCTCGGCGCTGCTGGGTTTCTGGCAGATGATGAACGCCGCAATCGGCGTATGGCTTGCAGCCACGGTGTCGCATGAAGCAATGTTCGCGCTCGGCGTCGTGTTGAGCGCGTTTTCACTGCTCGCACTTGTCCTGTACGCGTGGGCCTGAGGTCACCTGTTCCACATTAGCTGCCATGGAACTCCGGTTTGCTACTGCCTGGCGGGCGCGGCATCTCGAACATGTTCTCCGTCTTGACCTCGAGGTAATCACCACCACGGCCGGCGCGCAGTATGGGACGCGCAAGTGCCGTGTTGTAGACGCCGTCCTCGATCAAAGACTTGTCGATGTATACTGCGACGACCTCGCCGAGTACGAACCATCCTTCGACCTTCTCACCGCGCGCATTCGCCAACTGAGAGACCTCGACGACCTTGCATTCCATAGCGGCCCTGCTCTCGCCTACCCGCGGCACCGCTACGTGGCGCCCGGGGATTGGCGTCAGCCCTGCCGTTTCGAACTCGCTTACACCGTGATCGAGGGGCGCGGCCGTCTTGTTCATGCGCTCGCCCAGATCCATCGTAACCAGATTCCAAACAAATTCGCGGGTCTCGCTGGCGTTCTTGACGGTGTCCTTCCAGGAAATTGAGGAAAATCCGATTATCGGAGGGTCGTAGAGGAACGCGTTGAAGAAGCTGTATGGAGCGAGGTTCAGTTGACCAGCCGCATTGCGTGACGAAATCCAACCAATCGGACGCGGCGCGACAATCGCATTGAATGGATTATGTCGGAGCCCGTGGCCCTTTGAAGGCTCGTAGTAGTGGAAGTCGGCCAGATCCATAAACTCCCCTCCCCCGAGACTGCCGAAGGCCATCCATTGCTGGTCAATCGAGCTTCGCCATAACAATCATCCCACGCACAACCGTGCGTGGGCATCGCCTCGTTAGAACACCTGGCTACGCGATCGCCCGGGCGGCAGCTGGCCTTTGCTCGGCGCCCTCAAGGAAACCAGTCAGGCGTTGACGGATGATTCGCTCGGCATCCGCCATGATACGTTCGATCAATTCCCTCACCGTCGGAATGTCGTTGATGAGTCCAACGACCATGCCGCAGCTCCAGGCGCCCGCGTCCATGTCGCCGTCGATCATCACTTTGGGATACACCCCAGCGACCTGCTCATGGATGTCATCAATCTTCAGGTTTGCGCCCTTCTCGCGCTCAATCTCGATTAGCTCGTCGACTCCCTTGTTCTTCAACACGCGCTCGGTGTTTCGTAGCGCGCGCATCACCAGCACGGTGTCGAGTTCGGTCGCCTTGACCAGCGCCTGCTTTACGTTGTCGTGGACCGGCGCTTCCTTGGTGGCGACGAAGCGGGTGCCCATGTTCATGCCGGCCGCGCCCATCGACAGAGCGGCGACTAGACTCCGCGCGTCCGCCATTCCGCCCGACGCAACGAAGGGGATCTTTAGCTCATCTGCGGCACGCGGCAGCAGGATCATGTTCGGGATGTCGTCTTCTCCGGGATGTCCGCCGCATTCAAAGCCATCAACGCTGACGGCGTCGCAGCCGATCTTCTCCGCTTTGAGTGAGTGCCGCACCGAGGTGCACTTGTGGATCACTTTGATGCCGGCCGCCTTCAACGCCGACATGTACTGCTCGGGGCTGCGGCCAGCGGTTTCCACCGCCTTTACGCCGCCTTCCTTAATCGCGGCGATGTATTCCGGGTAAGGCGGTGCGGTAAAGCTCGGAAGGAAAGTCAGGTTCACGCCGAACGGCTTGTCGGTCATGTCGCGGCAGCGTGCGATTTCCTTGGCCAACAGTTCCGGCGTCCTTTGCGTCAGGCCGGTGATGATCCCGAGTCCCCCGGCGTTGGACACCGCGGCGGCGAGCTCGGCGAAGCCGACATAATGCATGCCGCCCTGGATGATCGGATGCTTTATGCCGAACAGTTCAGTAATCGCTGTCTTCACGAGAATCTCCTGCGTTTCCAATCAATGGACGATTTCAAACAGACCCGCCGCGCCCATGCCGCCGCCGATGCACATTGTCACCACGCCGTATTTCGCTTTGCGCCGCCGGCCCTCGATCAGGAGGTGGCCCGTGAGCCGCGCCCCGGTCATGCCGTAGGGATGACCGATCGCGATCGAACCGCCATTGACGTTGAGCTTATTCGGATCAATGCCGAGCTTGTCGCGGCAATAGATCACCTGCACCGCGTAGGCTTCATTGAGCTCCCAGAGATCAATGTCGTCGATCTTCAGGTTATGGCGCTTGAGGAGCCGCGGGATCGCTGCGACCGGGCCTACGCCCATCTCGTCCGGCTCGACGCCGGCGGCAACGAACCCGCGGAAGATGCCGAGCGGCTTCAGGCCCTTCCTGGCCGCGATCTTGTCGCTCATGATCACGCAGGCCGAGGCGCCGTCGGACAGCTGGCTGGCATTGCCGGCGCTTATGGTCTTGCCCTCGAACACCGGCTTGATCTTGGCAAGACCCTCGGCGGTGGTTTCCGGGCGCGGGCCCTCGTCCCTTGTGAGCGTCACCTGTTCGTAGGTGACCTCCTTGGTATCCTTGTTCACGATCGCCATCCGGGTCGCGAACGGCACGATCTCGTCGTTGAACCGACCGGCCTGCAAGGCGGCGCCGACGCGGCGCTGGCATTCGAGGCTGTATTCGTCCTGCCGGTCGCGGCCGATCTTGTAGCGCTCGGCGACGACCTCGGCGGTGTCGAGCATCGACATGTACATTTCGGGCTTCATCGCCATCAGCTCATCATCGACGGCATGGAACTTGTTCATGTGCTCGTTCTGCACGAGGCTGATCGATTCGATACCGCCGCCGATCGCGACCTCGACCCCGTCAAGCATTACTGAACGCGCGGCCACCGCGATGGCCTGCAGGCCGGAGGCGCATTGCCGGTCGATGGTAGTGCCGGCGACGGTGACGGGCAGGCCGGCGCGGATCGCGCCCTTGCGCGCCACGTTCATCACCATGGTGCCCTGCTGCATCGCGCAGCCCATCACCACGTCCTCCACCTCGTCAGGCGCGATGCCGGCACGTTTCACCGCTTCGGCCATCACGTGGCCGGCCATGGTCGGACCGTCGGTGTTGTTGAGCGCGCCGCGATAGGCCTTGCCGACGGCCGTCCTTGCGGTGGAAACGATGACTGCTTCGATCGTCATGCTGGCCTCTTCTGGTTACGCGGCCGCATCCAGCTGCGCGTAACGCAGCACGTGGAACGCGGGATCGCCGAACTGGATGTTGATGGAGGAGATGCGCTTGAAATAGTGCCCGACGTTGAGCTCGTCGGTCATGCCCATGCCGCCATGAATCTGCACCGCCTGATCGGCGACCAACCGGCCGGCATAGCCGATCTTCGACTTGGCGCCGGAGGCGAGACGCGACAGGCCGGCATCACCGTTACTGAGGTTCAGATTGAGATGCTGCATCAGGGAGAGCGCTTCCTGATGGGCAATGAACATGTCGACCATGCGATGCTGCAGCACCTGGAAGGAACCGATGGTGGTGCCGAACTGCTTGCGGGTCTTCGAATAGTCCAGCGTCGCAGCATTCAGCTCGCCGATGGCGCCGACCGCCTCCGCGCAGAGCCCGCCGATGGTGCGGTCGCGGGCAGCTTCCAGCGCGGCGACGCCCTCGCCTTCCCGCCCGAGCAATTGCCCGCGGACATCGCGCAGGCCGATCTCGGCGGCGCGGCGGCCGTCGATGGTCTTGAAGCTCTGCAGGTCGATGCCGGCGGCGCGGCGATCGACCACGAAGAGGCTGACGCCGCCACGGTCACGCTCGCCGCCGGAGGTTCGCGCCGAGACGATCAGGTGATCGGCCCAGGGCGCGGCGATCACCATGGTCTTCGCGCCGCTCAGAACGTAGTCGTTGCCCTCGCGCCGAGCCGTCGTCGTGACATGGGCAAAGTCGAAGCGGGAGCCCTTCTCGGTCCAGGCCAGCGCCCAGATCTTGCTGCCGTCGATGATGCCGGGAATGAAGGCCTGCTGCTGCTCCGGCGTGCCCACGTGCTCGATCAGGCCGCCGGCCAGCACGACCGTCTCGACGAAAGGCTCGACCACGAGGTGGCGACCGAACTCGTGCATGATGATCATGGTCGACAACGGACCGCCGCCAAGTCCGCCGGCGTTCTCGGACAACGGCGCCGCGAGCAGGCCGAGCTCGGCGAAGGCGGCCCATTGTTGCCGGCTGAAGCCTTCCTCGCTCGCTACGATCTTGCGCCGCGCCTCGAAACCGTACTGGTCGCGCAGCAGGCGCTGCACGCTGGAGCGCAGCAACTCCTGCTCTTCCGTGAACTGGATATCCATCCGCTCCTCCCGATCCGCCGTGGCTAGAGCCCGAGCACGGCCTTGGCGATGATGTTTCGCTGGATTTCGTTCGATCCGCCGTAAATGCTGAGCTTGCGCGCGTTGAGGTATTTCTCCGACGCGGTGTGGCCGTAATCCGGGCCCGGCATGAAGCGGTTGGCGCTGACCGGATGCTCCCGAATGGCAAGGCCGTAATTGCCGATCGCCCGGTGGGTGAGTTCGGTGATGTTCTGAAATATCTCGGTGCCACGGATCTTGAACAGCGACGCTGCGGGACCCGGATCGATGCCGCGAACCATCTGGGCCACGACGCGCAGCTCGGTCGCCTCCAGCGCCAGTACGTCAAGTTCGATGCGGGCGATGTCGCGCAGGAATTCGAGATGCGCGGTATCGTCGGGCGGGATCTCGGCTTTCACGATCTGCTTCAGCTTGTTGATGTAGCGGGTGGAGCGGCCGATGCCGGCCATGCTGGTGCGCTCGTTGCCGAGCAGAAACTTGGCGTAAGTCCAGCCCTTGTTCTCCTCGCCGACCAGATTCTCGACCGGCACGCGGACATTTTCGAGGAAGACGTCGTTAACCTCATGGCTGCCGTCGATCGTGATGATCGGCCGCACCGTGACGCCGGGCGACTTCATGTCGATCAGCAGGAAGGAGATGCCGGACTGCGGCTTCGCGCTCGGATCGGTCCGCACCAGGCAGAAGATCCAGTCGGCATGCTGGGCCAGCGTGGTCCAGGTCTTGTGGCCGTTGACGATGTAGTGATCGCCGTCGCGCACCGCCTTGGTCCGGACGGTCGCCAGGTCCGAGCCGGAGCCCGGCTCCGAATAGCCTTGGCACCACCAATCCTCACCGGACAGGATCCGCGGCAGGAATTTCTTCTTCTGCGCCTCGTTGCCGAAGGTGTAGATGACGGGACCGACCATGGTGACGCTGAACGCCAGCGGCGGCAGCGTCCCCGCCCGGGAGGTCTCCTGCTCGAAGATGAAGCGCTGCGTGATCGACCAGCCGGGGCCGCCATATTCCTTGGGCCAAAGCGGGGCGAGCCAGCCCTTCTTGTGGAGAATGCGGTGCCAGCGTAGCGACTGCTCCTTGGTCAGATCGGTCTCCGGATTCGGAACGCGCATTTCCGCCGGATAATTCTCCGCAATGAAGGCACGCACTTCATCGCGGAACGCTGCGTCCTCGGGCGATAGCGCGAGCTCCATCGCTGGTCTCCCCTACCACTTCTCGCCGAACGGACGGATTTCCATCTCGAAGGTCCAGGCGCTCTTCGGCTGCTGATAGAGCTGCCAATAGGACGTCGCCACCGAGGCCGGCGGCATCAGCGCATCGGGATCGTCAAGCGCATTGGGCCCGAGCGCTTCCAGGCGCCGCTGGCGAACCCACTCGGTGTCCACACCCGAATCGATAATGAGGTGGGCGACATGGATATTCTTCGGGCCGAGTTCGCGCGCCATCGCTTGCGCTACGGCGCGCAGCCCGAATTTGGCGCTGGCGAAGGCGGCATAGCCGCTGCCGCCGCGCAAGGACGCTGTCGCACCGGTGAAGAAGATGTTGCCCTGGCCGCGCGGCAGCATCAGCCGGGCTGCCTCACGGCCGGCGAGGAAGCCGGAGTAGCAGGCCATCTCCCAGACCTTACGGAACACGCGCTCGGTCGTGTCGAGGATCGGGAAGTTGACATTGGCACCAATGTTGAAGATGCAGACATCCAAAGGCGCGCGCTTGTCAGCGTCACTCAGGAAGGAGATGATCTCCTCCTCTTTGCGCGCATCGAGCGAACGTGCATGGATCTCGCCGCCGGCGGCCTCGATCTCCTTGACCAACGGCGCCAGCTTGTCGCCGTTGCGGCGGCCGGCGAAGACAGTAAAGCCCTCGGAGGCAAACTTCTTGGCGATCTCGCCGCCGATGAAATCGCCGGCTCCGATCACGGCGACGGTTGCATTTCTTTTTTTCAAGGGTGTTCTCCCGGTCAGGTCAGATACATTGTCTGCGTAAAATCGGCCGTCAGCGCTGGAGGAACTCGGCTACCTTCGGCTTGCAGAGACTCCGCGAGCTTGTGCTTGAGTATCTTGCCCGTTGAGGTGGCTGGCAAGGCATCAAGGATGATGATCTTGGACGGCCGCTTATATGAGGTGAGCTGAAATCTGATGAAAGTCATCAAATTCTCCGGCGTCACCTGCGATCCCGGCAGCCGCTGCACAAAACCGACAATCTCTTCATTGCCGTCAATTACACGGCCGACCACGGCGCATTGCACGACGTCTTTGTGCGAACTGAGGACCGCTTCGACCTCGGCCGGATAGACGTTGAAGCCCGAGCGGATAATCATCTCCTTGGTGCGCCCGACAATGTACAGGCAATCGCCGTCGAAACGCGCTATATCGCCGGTATTGAACCAGCCCATACTGTCTATCACCTCGGCGGTAAGCTCGGGGGCACGATAGTAACCGAGCATCACGTTGCGGCCACGGACATGCAGCTCCCCAACTTCCCCTCTTGCCGTAGGAAAGCCGTCGAGTGTTCTGACCCGCGCCTCTACTCCCGGCAGCAGCGTGCCAACCGCCTGGTCCGACCGCGGGGCATCGAAGCGCACCCCCGATATTCCCGGCGAACATTCGGTGATGCCGTAGCCATTTAGCAGCGGAAGGCCGAACTCCTTTTCCACGCGCGACTTCAGGTTCAAATCGAGCGGCGCGCCGGCGACGGTCATCAAGCGTAACGCGCCTCGGGAGAGCCGCTTCACGCCTGACACGCTTTTGTATTCCAGGAGGCGTTGATAAGTAGCGGGTACCCCGTTGAGGATGGTAACACCCTCCTCTCCGATCGCCCTGGCGGTCGCCGCAGGATCAAATTTGCTGACCATCCGCACCGTGCCCCCGACCATCAATGTCATGATCAGGAGCGAGATGCCGACGATATGGGAGATCGGCAATACGAGATAAATATTGTCATTGTGATCCATCTTGCGGACGTGGGCGGTCGCCTTTGCGCTGATCAGCAGGCTTTCGTGGGACAGCATCACGCCTTTCGGCGTCCCCGTCGTTCCCGAAGTGTAGATCAGCACCGCCACTTGCTTCGCCGGCTCGGCCTCCACCGGCTCGACGGTAGCGCTTTCGCTTAGCGGGCCAACACCAATCTCCAGCAGCACCCCTATTTGTCGGTTCTGCGCGCCGTAGCGTGATGCGTGCGCCGCAGCCTCTCTCGAAACACCCGAGGCGAAGAACATCCGACGGGCACCGCTATGGTCGCGGATCTCGTCCAGTTCCCGTGCGGACAATCGGGGGTTGGCAACGATCGCCCAGGCGTCGAGCCGGCTTGTCGCGAACAGCAACGCGGCAAGCGCGATACAGTTTTCGCTGACAATGACCATCCGGTCGCCCGCTCGGATTCCCAGCGACGACAGGACGGCGGCGATCTCACTGACACGCTGATCCAGATCGCGGTAGCTCCAGGATGCCCCGTCTTCGACCAGCGCGATCCGGTCGGCGGCTTTGGCAACCTGCATTGCCGTGACGTCATGGATGCGGCGCGGCAAGCCGACCGCAATCTCGTCGAGATTGATCGCCTCCGAAAGCTCCGCCACGACCGACCTCCCGACCAAACCGTGCCACGTTGCAGCGCGACACGTTCGCCACCTACCTAACGTTCTTTTTTAGAACTCGTCAATCACTAATTCTTTCTTTCAGCCTCCATCGCCCAAACCGGCAACAGATCTGCCCTTTCGTCTGCCTTCCCCGTATGAAAACCGTCATTTACAACGCGTCGGCCAATCGTTACGATTAAAGTACTAAATAAGAACTGATCGGGAGGAGCGGAATGAATCGCGGCGTAGCGATACTTGTCGGTGCGGGCGACGCCATTGGTGCGGCCGTTGCACGGCGTTTTGCCAAGGGCGGCTATACGGTCTGCATCTGCAGGCGTGATGCGTCCAAGTCGCAGGGGCTGGTGGGTGAGCTGAGGGCTGCAGGACACGACATTCACGCGTTCAGCATCGATGCCCGTCAGGAGGCGGAGGTCCAAGGCATATTCGCACGGATCGAGAAGGAACTCGGGCCTATCGAGGTCTGCCTCTACAATGCTGGTTCGAACGTCAACAAGCCTCTGCTGGAGACCACGGAGAAGCTGTTCTTCAAGGCCTGGGAACTGGCCTGTTACGGCGGATTCCTGGTCGGACGAGAGGCTGCCCGCTTCATGCTGCCGCGCGGACGCGGCACCATCTTCTTTACGGGTGCGACCGCCAGCATACGCGGCGGCAAGGGGTTTGCGGCATTTTCATCCGCGAAGTTTGGGCTTCGTGCTGTGGCCCAAGCGATGGCGCGCGAACTGGGGCCGAAGAATATTCATGTCGTGCACCTGTTGATCGATGCTGGTGTGGATAGCGAAGCCATTCATCAGCGCATGAAAGCGGCAAAAGGAATCGAGGCAAGCGACATCCCCGCAGATAGCCTGACCAAGACGTCTTCCATTGCTGACGCCTATTGGTTCACTCATCAGCAGACCAGGGATGGCTGGACCCACGAGCTCGATCTCCGGCCGTCCGTGGAGAAGTGGTAATATGAGCGCGACACCAAACCTGACCTTGTGGGGTGTTGGGACAAGCCGCACCATTCGCCCGCACTGGGCAATGCACGAACTGGGCTTGGTCTACGAGACAAAGCCGATCGGACCGCGGACAGGCGAGACCAAGACCGCTGAGTACACCAAACTCAATCCACGCCAGAAAATACCGCTGCTCCAGGACGGCGACTTCTGCATCGGCGAGAGCGCCGCGATAGTTGCCTATCTGTCGCGAATGTACTCCACGACGGAACGCTCGCTGATTCCTGAAACCACCCGTGAGTATGCCGCGTGGCTGGAATGGTGTTTCTTTATCGTCGCGGAACTGGATTCAACGAGCCTTTACGTGATGCGCCGCCATCGCGCAGATGCGCTCGGTCCGATCTACGGTGTAGCGCCCGAGGTCGTCGCCCAGGCCGGCGAGTATTTCCGTCAGCAGTTGCGCCATGTCGAAGTCGCGCTCGCAGACGGCCGGCAATTCCTGATGGGCGACCGGTTTACCAGCGCCGACATCCTCCTCACGACCTGCCTTGAGTGGGCTATCGCCTATGGCGTCGGCATTTGCGACAACGCGCAGCCCTATCTCGAACGTATCAAGAAACGGGAGGCCTTCCAGCGAGCCGTCGCGGCAAATGCCCCGTTAGTACCGATCACGCCGGTGCCGGCCAAGGTTTAGAAACCGACTACCACTCGGGCGGGATTCGAGCTTAGATCGCCACGCGCACGCTACGCTCGGCGACCATCTTGTCGATGGCGCTATCGTCGTAACCCAGCTCCTGCAGCACGTCGCGCGAGTGCTCGCCGACCCGGGGAGCAGGCCCGCCGATCGCGGCCTTATTGATCTCAAAGCGGGCCGCCGGCTTCGGCTGCCGCACCCGACCGACCTTCGGCTGCTCGAACTCTGCGATGATGCCGCGCGCGATTACCTGTTCATTGTGAATGATCTCGCCTCGCCGCAGAATCGGAGCGCAAGGGACGTCGGCGGCATCAAGGCGCTCCAGCCATTCGGCAGTGGTGTGCTGTCCGATGTACTCCGCCATCTTGTTGATGCGTGCCGTGGCGTTGACCGAACGCGCCGATGGCGTCGCAAATCGAGGATCCTTGGCAAGCTCGGGATCGCCGGAGGCCCGGCAGAACCCCTCCCATTCGGAATCCGAGATGGTACCGGCCGTGATGTAGCCGTCGCTGGTCTTGAATACGAGATCCGGCCGATCGTTAGGATCGGCAGCGGCGGTCTCGGCTCCCACTACCGTGTACTGCATCATGCCTTCCGGCCACAGGTACGAAATCATCGCATCCAGCATTGCGACCTGAATATGATCGCCCTGCCCGGTCTTCTCGCGAGCGTAGAGTGCCGCTGCCACCGCCTGCGCGGTGAACACGGCGGTCGTCTTGTCGCATACGATGGTGCGGATCATCTGCGGACGGTTTGTGACCGGCTGCGACTGGATATCGGCAAAGCCCGAGAGCGCTTGAATGATCGGATCATAGACGCGCTTCTTCACATACGGGCCGGTCTCGCCGACCCCGCTGATCGAGACATAAATCAAGCGCGGATGGCGTTGGCGCAATTCATCGACGCCAAGGCCGAGGCGCTCCATGGTACCAGGCCGGAAATTCTGCACCAGGACGTCCGCCTGCGCGACCAGCTTGGCGAGGACCTCTCGGCCGGCCGCGCTCTTGACGTCGATCGATAGTGAGCGCTTCCCGCGGTTCGAAGAGATAAAAAGCGCGGAAAACTCTCCGTCTTTGTCAATGGTAGCGCGGCTGCGCCGCGTAATATCGCCACCAATCGGCTCGATCTTCAGAACGTCAGCACCCTGATCCGCCAGAAACATGGTCGCGTAGGGACCGGACACCACGCCTGTCAAATCCAGGACTCGAACACCGCTAAGAGGGCCAGGCATGGGCATTTTCCCTGAGGTTACTTTGTTGCTGGGCTGACTGAGGTTTCCTCATGCAAGCCCGGAACATCGGCCTTCTCTGCAGGCCTCAATTCTCAACCTTAGGCCGTTTTCGAAACCAGCTGACTGGTCTGTTCGACGATCGACTCCTCGACGTCACGGAGCTGGTCCTTGCCGAAGAACATTTCCTTTCCAACGAAGAAAGTCGGTGAGCCGAATGCTCCACGGCTAACCGCGTCGGTGGTCCGATCGATCAACCCCTTCTTGACGTCATCCTGCTGCGCACGTGCAATCAACCTGTCGATATCGATGCCTGAGGAGATGAATGCGTTCCGGAAAATTTCGAGATCATCCATCTTCTTCGGCTCTTCCCACATATGATGATAAGCGGCGCGGAAATAAGGCTCGAACATGCCTTCGAACTGAGCCGCGACGGCACCGCGCATCAACATCAGCGTGTTGACCGGAAAGAACGGATTCGGACGGAATTTCGTGATTCCGTGGCGACGGATAAACCGTTGAGTCTCGAGCGCCTGGTATTCCGGCTTGTTCTTGATTCCGCGAAGCGAATCGAAGGGAGACATGTTGCCCGTCGCCTTGTAGATGCCGCCAAGCAGAACCGGGACGTACTCGAATTTTACGCCGGTACGCCGCTCGATGCCCGGAATGGCTACTTCCGCCAGATATGCGTTCGGGCTGCCGAAATCGAACTGGAATTCAACTTTCAGGGGCATGTCAGCTTCTCCCGCGAGCGCATTGGATGTTCAGGCCTGGTATTCAGCAGCCGAAATACGACCATGACTCTCTTTATAGTTCTGAAAACGAACTGTCAATTATTCACGCTATTCTGCTGATTTTGCCATCTCCTTAGGGGATTGTTTGGAGCTGAGTACCTATCTAGAATGGGAGGTGAGCTGAGGTTCCCTTGGACGATTCGAGCGAATACAGCGTGCCGGATGGATTGGAGAGCAGGAAATGCGATGGGATGCCCTTGAAGAAGAGCCGTGTTCGATGGCCCGCACGATTGGCGTGATCGGCGACCGTTGGACCCTACTTATCCTGCGCGAATGCTTTCTGCGCACGCGCCGCTTCGAAGGATTTCAGTCCGCGCTTGGGATCACTCGTCATTTGCTCGCGGAGCGGCTGAAGAAACTGGTGCGGCAAGGCGTGCTGCGCCGCATTCCCTATCAGGAGGCGCCCAAACGGCATGAATACATCCTCACCCAAAAAGGGCTCGATCTTTATCCAATCATGATGGCAATCGTGCACTGGGGTGACACGCACATGGTCGACACCCGCGGGCGGCCGTTGCTGCATGAGCACCGCAAATGTGGCAAGAACTTCGATCCGGTTATGGTGTGCTCCGAATGCGGTGAGCCGCTTTCGGCCAAGGAGGTTCATACTCACCCTGGCCCCGGCGCGCGAAGCACCCCGGCAATACAGGCACCGGAGAAACCCAAAGCAAGGGCGCGCCGCAGCGCTGCTTAAGGTGGCCGCTCACGCTGGTATGCATCGAAGTTCTCGCTAAGCTTCAGCGCAAGCACCCCCGCCGCCACCAAATGGCGACACCAAGACGTCCGACTCCCCACAAAATAGCGGAACGCCACCTCAGACCCAAGTCACATCATGATTTGGGTCCTTCCAGTAGAGACGTTCTACTTGATCAGAGCGGTTCTTCAGCACAGCACGTTGATTGACATAGGCCTTGTCGGTGATTTCTCCTGCGGCCAATGATGGCGGATCTTTCAGCAGGGAGAACGAGTAGATCCTTTCGCTGCTTCCCACGGTTTCATTGTATTCCTTGAAACGATCCTTCAGAAATTGAGTCACGAGGGGGTCACAGGTCAAATCTGATGCTGATGTCTTCGAAATCCGTACCGCCTCGGTAGGATTCAACCAGCAGAGTAGCGCGCACGATTCGCGGTTTTCTCCCGCAATGACGATGTCCAGCAATACGCCGCGAGTTGCCGCCAAAATCGCCGCGCGCATATTCCCAATCGAGATCCATGTGCCGTTCGCGAGTTTAAAGTTCTCGGAAATTCTGCCCGTAAAGCGCAGCCCAAGCTCCGGCTTCTGAGGATCCAGGAACGAGACGGTATCGCCGATGCGATAGAACCCCTCCTCATCGAAGGCCTTTTCCGTCAAATCCGGCCTTCCGAGATAACCGGGCGTAACGTTGGGTCCCTTGACCCTAACCTCGAAAGTATCTGAAACAGGAATCAGCTTCAGTTGCAGCCCCGGCGCGGGAAGACCAATCTCGCCCGGCTGCTCGGTTGCCCAATGGGTCGTACTTATTGTCGGGGCCGTTTCGGTAGTGCCGTAGCCCGACATCACCGGAATGCGCCGGCCGGTGATCGACGATATCAGTCGATAGAGTTTTTCAAGCGTGGTTTCCGAAATTGCAGCCCCGGCGTAGCTCAATCTGTCCAACCGCTTGAACACGGCGGCGCCAAGGTCGCGATCGTTCTCGATCACGTCACACAGGAGATTATAGCCGGCAGGCACGTTGAACATCGCGGTCGGCGAAATCTCCTTGAGATTCGCGACTGTCTTGTGGAAGAGCTGAGGCAGCGGCCGGCCGTCGTCGATGTAAAGCGTCCCGCCATTCTTGAGAATCCCGTGAAGGATCACATTGCTGCCCATGGTATGATGCCAGGGCAACCACTCAACCTGCACCGGTGCGTCCGGAGGAGATACCAGCAGACTTCCCATTTGCAAGGAGCTCGCCATCATGCGATGGGTGTTGAGCACGCCTTTGGGGAAACCGGTCGAACCGGATGTGAAGAGAATCTTTGCAACGGCGTCGCAGGAAATTGCCCGCGAAGCATCCGCAAATCCTTCGTTCCCAGTTCGGGATGTCAGTGCGCCGAAAGGCACGGTGTCCGGCCCACCATCGACGCTGATCCAGGTCGCGGCCGCCAGTTCGGGAATGGAGCGCCCGGCGGAAAAGCCGCTCGCGCTCTGGACGAAAACGAAATTCGGGCGCAACGTTTCCGCGATATCCTTGAGACGAGCCAGGCCGCCGGGCATCAGCGTGTAGTTTGGCGATATCGGCGCCAGGATCACCCCTATCGACATCGCGGCAAACGAGATCAACGCGTTCTCGATGGAGTTTCCTGAAAGTATCGCCAGCTTGTCAGCCGGCTTTGCGCCCATATCGATCAGGCTTTGGCCGACCGCCTGAACCTGCGACCATGCTTCGCTATAGGTGATCTCGTCCCACCCCCCATTCGCATTGCGTTGCGCGAGAAAAATTCTATCCGGGACCGAACCTGCCCAGCTCGGAAGAAAATCGGTGATGCGCCAGTCACACTTCCCCAATTCGAGGGGCGAGCTCAACACGAGCGTTCCATCGGTTCGACGATCGATGGAAAGCTCCCTCGCCGCAAACGTCAGTGCCTTCGTCGACATCGAAAACGACCTCCTGAATTGCTGTGATGGTCCGATGAGCGCGCGAGACGAGGTTCAACCGGGTGCCCATCACTGCTGTGCCCGACCGGACCGGTCGGCAGTTCGCCCCCGCTAACTACCTCGCCCGTCGCTTCGCTAATGCGAGGTCACTCGGACCTGGCGTCCAGCACTTCTCCGAAGCCTTCCCAGCTTGCGCCCGTCCATCGCTGCAACCGCATCTGGGTCCAGATCATGTTCTCGGTGTCGCTTGTATTGACCTTGATGCCGGGCAGCGCCGTCGGAATGACGAAATCCTTCAGGTTCTTGGCCTGCGCCAGAATATTTTTGCGAGACAGGTCGTTGCCACACTGCTTCAGAAGCTGCTCGAGAAGGATGCCTTGCTGATAGCCGGTCAGATAGCTGCCATTGGTGACATCGACACCCGGCAAATACTTGTCCAGAAATGACCGGTAGGACTGCATGGCAGAGTCGTCTTTCCAGGTCGGATCCACAACGTCCTTGTTGGTCGTGCCGACGATCACGCCGACCGATTTATCAAGGCCCGCGGGCGTGAGCGTGCCTCCGACCGAGCTGGAAGGAAAATTGATGATCACGGTCGCCTTCCAGCCGATCAAAGAGGCTTGCCGGATGGCTTGCGCCGCGAACTTCGGCGTGCCGGCGATCACAAGAGCATCGGCACCGGAACTCTTCAGGTTGACGACCTGTGAATCAACCGTCGGTTCGGTGACCTCATAGGAAGCAGTCACGACCTTTCGGTCGAAATCCTTTCCGAGAAACGCCTTGAAGGCGCTGACATAGTCTTTACCGAGGTCGTCGTTCTGATAGAGGATTGCATACTTGGCGTTTGGCAGGGCCTTCGTCAGATACTTTGCATAGATTTTGCCCTCGGTGTCGTAACTGACAAGACCTGTCGTGGTCATCGGGTAATTGACGACGTCCGTGAACTTGGATGACCCGCTGATAATTGCGATGCTAGGCACCCCTTTCGACCGCAGGTATTTTGCAGTGGCCGAAATGCCGGGAGTGCCGAGCTGGCCGAACATGAACGACACTTCGTCGCTTTCAACGAGCTTGCGAACGTGCTCCACCGCCTTGGGAGGACTATATCCGTCGTCATAGGCGATGTAGTTGATCTTGCGTCCGTTGACGCCACCGCGGTCATTCAGGGCCTGAATGTAGGCCATGAGTCCCTTGCCCACGAGGCCGATGGATGACGCCGGTCCGCTGAAAGGAAAAACCCCGCCGACCTTGATCTCGGTAGCAGAGATTCCCGGCTCTTCGGCAGCGAACGCCGGCCCGCTCAAAAACAGAGCCAGAGCCGCAAGGATCTTCCATCTCACCAACATTGCTCGTCCTCCCAAACGTTGACCCTTTTCGGGTACCGGCTTTGTTTTGTTGCGCCGCGGCTACTCGTCGCTCGTCATTGCGAAGACGCATCGACTGACCGGTCCAGCCGCATCCGGCACATAGCGGCCGTTGCGTTCGGCCATCTTCTCGCTGGCAGCTTACAGTTCTTTTTTTGAACTCGTCAAGCGGCTAGACGATCGTTTTCGTTTCGCGAACGGCAGGCTGGCTCCAGCCAGCTTTGGAATTGCTGTGGTAGGTAGATCACTCCTTCGTTGCGCCCGCCCACTATTGGTACTATCTTCAATTCTATTTTAGAACTTAAAGGGAGCAAGAAATGCGCAAAGCAGGGATACACAATTTTCCGGCAATCGATCGTGTCGTTTACGGTAAGGCTGCTGCTGACGCTTTGAACGATGAAGCGGTGCGACTGGATGCCAGGCGCGTCTTCCTGACCGTCAGCCGAACCTTGAACACCAGGACCGACGAGATCGAGAAGATCCGGCGTGCGCTCGGCGGCAGGCACGTCGCGACCTTCGACGGAATTGCAGAGCACACTACGCGCAAGCAAGCTGCCGAGGTTGCCCGTCAAGCCAAGGACGCAAGAGCCGATCTGGTCGTCGCCGTGGGCGGGGGGTCGGCGATCGATCTCGCCAAGATCGTCATCATGGCGATGGAACATGACATCCGCGATGAAGCGGGCTTTGATCCCTTCCCCATGGGACCGGGCGTCACCGTCTCTCCGTTCCGGGCGCCCAAGGTCCGACAGATCGCGGTGCCATCCACGCTGAATGGCGGCGAATACAATGCAGCAGCGCTTGTCACGGACGAACGCAACAGGCTGAAGCAGATCTTCTTCCATCCCCAGATGATGCCGGTCTCGATCATTCTCGACCCTGCTCTCACCGTTCACACGCCTTCCAAGCTGTGGATGGGATCGGGAACGCGCTCGATGGACCACGGCACTGAAGCATTGTGCTCGCCCGCAGGCACGCCACTCGCCGACGAGGTCGTCCTGGCAGGCATCCGCACCCTGCGCGAGGGGATGCTCCGGACCTTGCAGCAACCTGATGATCTGGAGGCGCGTCGACTGTCTCAATACGGCGCGTGGCTCGCCGCTTTCGGCCTCCAGGCGCGGGTCCCGATGGGAGCCAGTCACGGTATCGGCCATGTGCTTGGCGGGACCTTCGGCGTTCCGCACTACTATTGCACACCGGTCATCATGCCGAGCCTGCTTCGCTACAACAAGCCGTTCACCGAGGATGCGCAGAAGCGTTTGGCGACGGCTCTTGGCGCCCCGGGAGGCGACGCCGCAGACGCCTTTGCAGCATTCACGAAATCGCTTGGACTACCTGTCCGACTCGCTGATGTCGGCATAGGCGAAGACAAATTCGATCTGATTAGCAAGATTGCAATCAATCATCGCTTCGTACAGGCCAATCCGAGGCCCTTCAAAAACGAAGCCGAGATCATTGATCTGCTGCGAATGGCAGCTTAGCTGCCATCGGGGACGATGGATCAAGATTGGAAGGTAATCTCATTATGCGTCGTGTCGTTGTTACAGGGTTGGGACTGGTATCCCCGCTGGGTTGCGGCAGTGAGTTGGCATGGTCGCGCCTGCGCGAGGCCCGTTCAGGGCTGGCTGCCCTTCCCGAATGGGCGGCTGCCCTTCCCGCGCGGGTCGCTGGAATCGTGCCGACAATGGCCGACGATCCGGATGGCGGCTTCGATCCCGGTCTGGTCGTTGCTCCCAAGGACCAGCGGAGGATGGATCGCTTCATCCTGTTCGCACTGGTCGCCGCGGCCGAGGCCATTGCACAAGCCGCATGGACTCCTTCCGACGCACACTCGCTCCAGCGCACGGCGACCGTGATCGCATCGGGCATCGGAGGCTTTCCGGCAATCGTCGAGGCGGTTCGCACCACCGATCAGCGCGGGGTCAGGCGCCTCTCACCCTTCACCGTGCCGTCCTTTCTCGCAAATCTCGCGGCCGGTCATATTTCCATCCGCTACGGCTTCAAGGGCCCCATCGGTACGCCCGTTACAGCTTGCGCCGCGAGCGTGCAGGCGATCGGCGATGCCGCACGCCTCATTCGAGGCGACGAAGCGGATGTTGCGATTTGCGGTGGCTCGGAAGCCTGCATCGATCTCGTTAGCCTCGGCGGCTTCGCCGCTGCCCGGGCCCTTTCAACGGGCTTCAACGAAACGCCAGCGCGCGCGTCCCGCCCCTTCGACCGCGACCGCGACGGCTTCGTCATGGGTGAAGGTGCCGGTATTCTCGTCGTCGAAGAGTTGGAACATGCGCTCCGCCGCGGCGCCCAACCGATCGCGGAAATCGCCGGCTATGGCACGACGGCTGACGCCTACCACATCACCTCAGGACCAGAAGATGGAGACGGCGCGCGTCGCGCGATGGAAGGCGCCTTGAGGCAGGCCGACCTCAAGCCCGGTGACATCCAGCATCTCAACGCCCATTCCACTTCGACGCCGGTTGGCGACATTTCCGAACTGGAAGCGATCAAATCCGTGTTCGGCCGCGACGGTAAAGTTGCCGTGAGCGCTACCAAATCGGCGACTGGTCATCTGCTCGGTGCAGCCGGGGGAGCGGAAGCGATCTTCACGATCCTCGCGTTACGCGACCAAGTCGCGCCGCCCACTCTCAATCTCGAAAATGGCGACGCGGCCGCGGAAGGCGTCGACCTCGTCTCTCGTGAGGCCAGGCGCATGACGATAGAGCATGCGATTTCGAATGGATTCGGCTTCGGAGGCGTCAACGCCAGCGTCATCTTTCGACGTTGGCAATGAAAAAGAATCGATAGCTCCGACGCCGAATAACACGTCCATGCTGATGAAAGCGATGGCCGATCGATCAGGCGGACATGGGGGCGCTACGATCAAGCGCAAGCAATCGTACAAAATCGTTGGTTGTCGTACAAAATCGGCTCGTGGTGGTGGGGGAAGCACTCGAGTTCCGGCGGCGCGCTCCGAAATGGTGACCACTCTGATTGCGCAGATGTCCGATTTGCTCGCGCCGATCAGCGAGCGACGACGACCAACTTCGCCGTCAGGCCCGATAACGCGCGGCTGGTTTGGAGTTGCCGAAGCCTGCCGCCAAAACGCCGCGCGCCTTCTCAAAGGCGTCCCACGCCGCCACATCGGGCACCGGTGGAATTGTCACCAATTCCTTGCGATCGAAGCCGACCAGGGCCGCATCCACGAGATCTTCAACCTCCATGACATTGGGCACCTTGCTGGCGTCGCCACCGGCTCGTTCGTAAATCTCGGTGCGCGTGGCCGCAGGCAACACGGCCTGCACATAGACGCCCTTCGACGCGACTTCGGCAGCAAGGCCTTGCGACAGCGTCATCAGGTATGACTTGGTCGCCGGGTAGATGCCCCGGGAATATTCGGGGAACAGAGCCAGCACCGACGCGATGTTGATGATCGCGCCGTTGCCGCGTTCAACCATGCGGCCGACGACGGCGGACGCGAGCAACGTCGGTGCGACCACGTTTAGCCGTAGCAGTTCGTCCATCTTGACTGGATCGGCGGTCGCGAAATCACCGAGCAACGCCGCGCCTGCATTGTTGACGAGGATGTCGATGGGCGGGTCGGAGCGGAGGCGCCGGAGAACCGGTTCGAGTTGGGAGCCGTCGACCAGGTCGGCCGTGATGACTTCGACCGCAATGCCATGCGCATTGCGCAGTTCGGTGGCAAGGGCGTTGAGCCTGTCAGTCGCGCGAGCGACGAGCACGAGATCGTGGCCGCGTGCGGCCAGACGGCGTGCGTAAACTGCGCCGATGCCACTCGAGGCGCCGGTAACGAGTGCGATCGTCATGGATGTTGTCCTGATTGAGTTTTGAGCATCGGGATGCTGTGCCGGGGATCGGTGGTGACAGATCGTCGGAGCGGCACGTTTAGCCGCGCGCCTTCAGATGAAGCATCGGATGATGCTCATAGTGACCGGCGCCGTTCTTCACGATGGGGTCTTGCGAGGTGATCGCCTTGATGTCTTGGTCATCGGCGATCTGATAGAGCGACACGCCATAACCGCCGCTCGGGTCCATGACAGGGCCGTGCGCGACGATCTGCCCCTTTGCGAGCAGATCATCCAGGAACGCGCCGTGCTGCTTCATCCATGCTTTCTCATCGGCGGTCAGGGTCGCCAGAAAATCAGCGCGCGGCGGAATGTACTTGCACAAATAGTACTTCATGGGTCGCTCCTCGGTGAAAGAGACATGTCTGCTTGCTGGGCGATCGCTCGAGTAGCGCGATCAATCGGTCACGCCCATCTGCTTGCGAAAACTCTTCTCGAAGGTCTTTTCAGGAACAAAGCGTCGCATCAGGCGGAGACGGCCCGCTACCTTTCCAGGCGTGTACCGGATGCTCGGCTGTTTTTCGGTGGCAGCCTGCACCACCTTGTCCGCCACGGCTTCAACGGGATCGCCGGCCGCGATGCCGTTGCGCCAGGTCGCGTTCATGGCCGCGCGTCCCTTGTCGTAGACGCTCAGGATCCTCTCTTCCAGCGCGGTTCGGGTGAAGACAGGCTCGACCAGTGAGACACGAATGCCGAATGTTCGCAGTTCGTGATCGAGCGATTCGGAATAGCCTTCAACGGCGTGCTTGGTGGCGTTGTAGAGCGCTGTATATGGTCCGGGCAGGAAGCCGGCCACCGAACTGATGTTGATGATCCGGCCCTGGCCCTGCTTGCGCATGATGGGCAGCACTTCGGTGGTGGTGCGAAAGATGCCGAAGACGTTGATGTCGAACAGGCTCCGGGCTTGATCGAGAGAAGATTCCTCGGCGGCGCCGATCAAGCTGCGGCCGGCATTGTTCACAAGCACGTCGATCCGGCCTGCAAGCCCGACGACGTCCTTGATCAGTTGTTTGACGGACACATCATCGGTGACGTCGCAGCGGAGCATATGAATGCCCTGCCGCACCTCATTGGGGCAGCCTGGCGGCTGGTGCCGAACACCCGATATCCCGCTCGGAGCAGGGCAACTCCGGCCGCAAGCCCGATGCCCCCGGAAGCGCCCGTGATCAGGGCGACCTTTTCCGCGGCGCGCGATTGTGCCTGTGCCATCTCGAATTCCTTTGTCAGCGCGAATTAATGATTATGCTCGTAATCATCGCACGTTTATGATTATGTATGTAATCATTGTCAAGGTGTTTTGGGACCACGGTGCGAGCCCCGATGAAAAGGTCGCGCCAGCGTTTTGTGGCGGCCATCGCCATCGGAAGGAACGGGATCGTGAAGGTCAGCAGGGAAACGGTCGAGCAGAATCGTGAGCGGGTCATCGCGACCGCCGCAAGGCTGTTCCGGGAACGTGGGATGGACGGTATTGGGCTTGTCGACTTGATGAGGGCTGCCGGGCTCACGCCCGGAGGCTTCTACCGCCAGTTCAAGTCAAAGGACGACCTCATCGTTCAGGCGGTCAAGCGGGCCTACAAGGATATGAGCGAGGATATCGCCGGCCGAATTGCAGCGAGCGATGATCCGCTCGAGACCCTCGTGCGTTTTTACGTGTCGGACAACCACCGCGACAATCCGGGGCAGGGCTGCGGCCTTGCAGCAATGGCTGCAGACGCGGCACGTCACGACGATCCGGCGCTGCGGGAGTGCTTCGGCAGCATCGTCAGCAACTATATCGGGCTTCTCACCAAGGTCGTTCCCCGAGGTAGTGCAAAAACGAAACGGAGTGCGGCAATAACGGCGCTTGCCGAGATGATCGGATCGGTTGTCCTCTCCCGCGTGGTGTCAGATCCCGCACTATCCGGTGAGATCATCGACACGGTCTCGAATGATCTGTTGAAACGCCATGCTAAATCTTCTCGAAGCGCTTGATCGCCGATCGGCGCCACCTCCGACCCGCCGACGCACCTTCTCGAGCCATCCGTTGAAATTGCGCTCGCTTGGACAACCCCTTTCACTGGCGTCTCAATGATGCCAATTTAGGTCACCACGGTGCTACACCGTCATTTTCCGGCGGTTCGAGAAATAATGATATTGAAGGACCTTTTCGCTGCCGAAAGTCGGTGGCGGAGAGGGAGTCCGTATGAGCTCGCATCGCCATGGTTCGCCGAAGTTCAGAAATGCCTGCTATTATTGAGTTGGGTTAGACCGGCTCAGGACTGGCGGCTGCTCTCTCTGTCTCGCCGTTGCTGCGGCGAGCCGAAGCGCAGACTTACCGCTGTCTCGGAGGCTTGCTCTTATCTCTTTGAGCTAAAGCCACAGTCCTGACGAAGGCGATCGGGCGCTGCAGCGACATGTTTCATCCCTTCATTTTGGCACGATTTGTGACCATATTGGCAACAAAGAAGCTTTGTCGCGCTGTAGCGCTACCGCCTCTTGCGAAAGCAGCCGGAGGGAGGAAGAAATGGCTCAAACCGAGGCTAACTCGTATGTCCGTGGTACAGCGGATGCGCCGCTCAGCAATCTCACGATCGCGGCGTTGCTCGCTGAGACCGTCGCTCGATTCCCCGACGGTCTCGCCGTTGTATTCCGCGAGCAGGGCGTCCGCTGGAGCTGGAAAGAGTTTGCGAACGAGATCGAGGCGTTTGCCGCCGGGCTGCAGGAGTTCGGCCTTCGCAAGGGTGACCGCGTCGGGATCTGGTCGCCCAACCGCGTCGAATGGCTGGTGACGCAATTCGCGACGGCACGGCTCGGCCTCGTCCTCGTCAATATCAATCCTGCCTATCGTCTTTCCGAGCTGGGTTACGCGCTTGGCGTATCGGGATGCCGGGCTGTCGTCTCCGCCCAGGAGATGAAGACTTCGAAGTACCTCGAGATGCTCGAGACGGTTCGTCCCCAATTGCCCGGGCTGGAATGGATTATTCGAATGGGCGAAGGCCGCACGCCGAACATGTTGAACTATACCGACGTTCTGGCGAAAGGGCGCAGCACCACAATTCGCGAGGAATCTCTCGACTGCCACGACCCGATCAACATCCAGTTCACAAGCGGAACCACCGGCAGCCCGAAGGGCGCCACGCTCACGCATCATAATGTGGTGAACAATGCGCGTTTTATCGCGCAAGCGCTGAATTTCAGCGAAGCCGATCGGCTCTGCATCCCGGTGCCGCTCTATCATTGCTTTGGAATGGTTCTGGCAGTTCTCGCATGCGTCAGCACGGGCGCGACCATGGTCTTTCCGGGCGAAGCGTTCGATCCAGCCGCGGTTCTGGCCGCGGTCGCGGAGGAGCGCTGCACGGCGCTCCATGGGGTGCCAACGATGTTCATCGCCGAACTTGCGCATCCCGATTTCAAGACCTTCGACCTGTCTTCGCTGCGGACGGGAATCATGGCTGGCTCTCCATGCCCGATCGAAACCATGCGGCAGGTGGTCTCCGAGATGAACATGAGCGAGGTGACCATCGCTTATGGCATGACGGAGACGTCGCCGGTATCATTCCAGAGCTCGACAACCGACCCGCTGGAAAGGCGGGTGGCAACGGTCGGGCGCATTCAGCCGTGTCTCGAAGCGAAGGTGATCGACAAGAACGGCCAGATTGTCCCGCGCGGAGAGACAGGTGAGTTGTGCGTGCGCGGTTATTCCGTCATGCGCGGCTATTGGGACGACCCGGCGCGGACGGCGGAAGTCATCAAGGATGGATGGATGCACTCCGGCGACCTCGCGATCATCGACGACGAGGGTTATTGCAACATCGTAGGGCGCGCCAAGGACATGCTGATCCGCGGCGGCGAGAACGTGTATCCGCGCGAGATCGAAGAATTCCTGTTTCGGCATCCCAAGGTGCAGTCCGCGCAGGTCTTTGGCGTTCCGGATCAAAAATACGGCGAAGAAATATGCGCCTGGATCGTGATCAAGCCGGGCCACGATTGCACTGAAGACGAGATCCGCGAGTTCTGTCGCGGTCAAATCGCCCACTACAAGGTGCCCAGATACATTCGTTTTGTCGAGGAAATGCCGATGACGGTGACGGGCAAGGCCCAGAAATTCCTGATGCGTGATTCGATGATCAAGGAACTTGGTTTGAGCGAAAGCCAGACTGCCTAAACGGTGTGTCCGACTTCACCCCACCCGATTGCAGAAACGGCACCTGATTGGCTGCGCGGTAGAAGAAGTTGATCATCGTGTTGATGTCAAAGACAGGCAGTCCCGATACGTTCGCAACGTCCTTGGCGAAGGGACACATATTAGTGCATTCGAACAGGATGGCGCCTGGATTCTTGCAAGATGCAATGAAGGCTTGCGTCATTTCGACCATCTCGGCTCGCAGCACATCGGTATCAAGCTCTTCCCGACCGAGAATGTAGGCCGCCGGAAACTGCGCATCAGGCTTCATGCCCTGGATCTGAACGGGGATATCGTCCCGCGACCAGCCGACGCCGCGAAAGTGACCGTCGTTCATGTGATGTCCGCGCTCGGTAAAAACGCCGATGATCTTGCCGGGCGGCGCCATGGCGTGGATCAGCGGCGCCTGAATCAGGCTGGAGGTGAAAACGGGAATGTTCACAGCCGCGGCGAGCTGCTTCTGGAACGGGGCGAGGAAGCCACAGCTGGTCGTGATCGCCTTGACGCCATCGGCTTCCAGCTCCTGCGCTGCCACCACAAAGGGCTCCAGAAGGCTCGCATCCGGATGATCGCCCATGATCTTGGTCGCGTGAGCACCGTGTACGATCTTGTAGCGCACTGGAAACTCGTAGGAGAGCGCATTTCCGATGTCGCCGCGCGGGCGTGGAAATTTTGTGTCCAGCATGAGAATGCCGATCGTCTCCCCATAGTTGGTGTAGCCGCCGCTCAGTTTCATGGTCGTCTTCAGGGATCAATGGCGAAAGCGTGACGCGCCAAACGGCGCGATATAGATGCCGACAGTCCTGCCGGCAATGAGATCAGCAACGATAGAGCCCGTGATCGGGCCCGACGCCAGGCCAACATGGCCATGTCCGAAGGCATGGACAATATCTGCCGATGCTTTTGCGACGCCGATGACGGGACGCCCGTCCGGCGTCGATGGCCGGTGCCCCATCCAGCGATCGATCGTCAGGCTGGCGCGTGATCCAAGGCCAGGATACGTCCGCAAGGCATGCGCGACGAGAATCTCGACCCGCGCCCAGTCCGGCTCGGCGTCGAGCCGCGCGAGCTCGACCTGTCCCGAAAGACGCAAGCCCGCTGGGGTCGGCGTGTTGGCCATTCGTCCGTCGCTCGGCATGATCGGAAGCTTCGGACCTGCCGCAGGCGAAGCAATGACGCCGTAATAGCCGCGCTCGCTCGCCAGAGGCACGCGATCACCCGCGGCCTCAGCAAGAGCCTTCGACCAGATACCCGCGCAGATCACGGCGCGATCGCATTCGATCGGACCCTGATCGGTGACGACAGATGCGAGACGGCCACTGGTGACAACAAATCCGGTTGCGCGCGCCTTGACCAACCGCGCGCCGCGCGCACGCGCGGCATCAACGATGGCCCGTACATAGCCACCCGGATCGGTGCAATGGGCCCCTTCGTGGACGAAGGCGCCGAACTGATAGCTGGGATTCAAATCCGGCTCCCGGCGGCGCAGCTCATCGGCATCGAGCTCGAGCCAATCGAGCCCATTGTCCTTGCGAAGCCGCCAGGCAAGCGCCTCGCCGTCAAAGGCTCTGCGATCGGGATAGGCATAGAGCAAGCCCATTTGGCGGATGTAATCCGGCTTCCCAATCTCCCGTGCGAGCACCGCGTGCCGCGCCGGACCGTCACGCAAGATTGAGGAAAGCACACGCGCGGTACGCTCGACCTTCGCAACGGTCCATCCGGCCGCGAGGAAGCGGAGGAGCCAGGGCACCAGCGCCGGCAACGCTGTCCAGCGCAGCACCAGTGGCCCATTGGGGTCGAAGAGATAGCCTGGCAATTTGCGCCACAGGCCGGGCATCGACATTGGGATGATCGAGGCAGGGCTGATCCAGGCACCATTGCCATAGCTTGCCGCTTGGGGCCCGCCCGGCTCTTCCGGCTCGATCAGAGTAACGTCGCGTCCGTCCTTGATGAGCTCCCATGCGGCCGCGGCGCCGACGATACCTGCGCCAATGACAGCGATGCGCAATGGCGTCCTATCCCGCTTCATCCTTCAACCCGATCGCAGACCGTCACGTCATCCGTTCGCCGCAGCAGTCGGCAGGCCGCTGCTGTGGAAGTGGCTCAGGAAGGACCGTGTTGCCGGCTGGCTTGGCGTGTCGATCACCTGCCGGGCCGGCCCCTCCTCCACGACGATACCGTCGCGCATTAAGACGACGCTATCGGCGACCTCGCGCGCAAACGCCATCTCATGGGTCACGAGCACCATGGTCATTCCTTCGGCCGCAAGCTGGCGGACCACCGCGAGGACCTCTCCGACGAGCTCGGGATCGAGCGCAGACGTCGCCTCGTCGAACAGCATCACTTGCGGCTTCATCGCCAGGGCGCGCGCGATCGCCACGCGCTGCTTCTGGCCGCCGGACAGCTTGTCGGGGGCGACGTCGGCCTTGTCCTTCAACCCGACCTTCTCCAGCAATCCAAGCGCCGTCTCGCGCGCCGCCTCCGGCTGGATCTTCAGAACCGTGACTGGTCCTTCCATCACGTTCTGAAGGGCCGACATGTGAGGGAAGAGATTGAAGTTCTGGAACACCATGCCGGTCCGCGCGCGGAACGCCGCCAGTTCCTTGTCACGAGGCAGCTTGTGCCCGTTGGTGAAATCCATGGTGCTTTCGCCAACGCGGATGGCGCCGCTGTCAGGGATGGTCAAGAGATTGAGGCATCGCAGCAGCGTCGACTTGCCCGATCCGCTGGGCCCGATCAGCGCGAGCACACCGCCGCGGGGGACGCGAAGCGATATGTCCTTCAGAACGCTGACGGCCCCGAAGGACTTTTTGACATGAACCAGTTCGATCATCGCGTTGTCCGACACAGAACCATTTCCCTCTTTGATCGACATTATCGTGCCAGCCGCGCTTCAAGCATGCTCGCAGCGCGCGTCATCGGGAACAGGATGAGGAAGTAGATCACCGCGATCATCGTGTATGTCTCCAATGGCCGGTAGGTCGCGGATGTGATGAGCTGCCCCTGGTAAAGCAGGTCCGGGACCGCCAGAACCGAGAGCAGCGAGGTGTTCTTCAGTTGCAGCACCGCCTGGTTGACGAGCGGCGGAATCATTCGCTTCAGAGCCTGCGGCATCACGATGCGCTTCATCAGGTCGAAGCGGCGCATGCCAAGCGCTCGGCCGGCGTCCCATTGCCCCATATCGATCGACACGATGCCGCCGCGGATGATTTCCGAATAGAACGCGCCGCCGTAAAAGCTCAGCGCGATGAACGCCGCGACGGCGGGAGAGAGCTCAACGCCGATCAGCACCGGAAGCGCGTAATAGATCCACACCAGCTGGACCAGCACCGGCGTACAGCGAAACACCTCGACCAACATCACGAGGGGCGCCGAGACGAACCTGATCTTGGACAGGCTGGCGATCGCGACCACACATCCGATCACAAATCCGCTCGCCGCGGTGAGGATGGTAAAGCCGATCGTATAAGCGGTGCCAACGCCGATCAACCTGCTGTATTGCAGGAGGAAACCAAAATTCCAGTCATAATGCATCGCAGCTATCCCATGCTCGGCGATTGCGAATGGGCGCTCTGGATCAGTCCCGAATAGAACCAGCGCCCGAGCGTGATGATGTCGTAGACCGGCAGTCCGAACTCGCGTGACACCTCCTCCGAAAACGGCGGAAGATTGGTGCATTCGAAGACGATCGCGCCAATGTCCGGATTGCGCGAAAGCAGCGCGCCGACGGCCGCGTGCACGTCGCGCCGCAGTTCGTCGCGATCATAGGGGCGGCCGTGTTCGATATGCGCGCGCAAGCTGCCGCCCGGCGGAAGGCCGACGCAAGGCGTGTCCGGATCGGCTCCGACTCCGGCAAAATGCCTGTCCGTCAGCGCCTCCGCATCGTAGGTGATAACCCCTGCGCGACGGCCGCACGGAAGGCAGCGCTCCACGATAGGCAATTGCAACAGGCTCGACGTCGCGAGCGGCAGCTTCATTCGCGCGGAAAGCTCGCGCTGACGCGATGCCAGAAAGCCGCACGACGTGGTCAGGCCGATCGCGCCCTCCGCACGCAGTTCGTCGCCGGCTGCGACGAATGCGTCCTGGAGGTCGGAATCGTCGCCGTTCACGATCTTGCGTGCCGTCGCGCCCGGGACAGTCCTGAAGACGACGTCGAAGGGCCAGCTTGAGGCGTGCCCCACATCTCCCGGCGGGCGCTCGATCGCGATGTCCAGCATGATGATGCCCAGCGGAGGATGGCGTCCATGTCGCATCGATCAGATGTTCCCTGTCCAAACTCAACGACGCTGCTGAAACGAAACTGCCCGCGTCATCTGAAGACGCGGGCAGCCTGAGATCAAAACTGAAGACCGGGAGGAATGTCCTGCTCCCCGATATTGACCAGAGACAGGCTCGAGAGAATCCACTCGCGCAGCGCACCAAGCGAGCGGCTGTATTCGAGCCAGTTATCGACATAGGTGCGGAAGCGGGTATCGACGTCCACGCGCACGCCGCAGCAGGTCGGTTGCGAGGCAACCGGAGTCGGGATGACGACCTTGCCCACCTTCGCATTCTTCTTGACCGTCACCAGCGAAAGCATCGCGACCTGGATCAGGCAATCCGCCCGCCCGGCCTGCACCGCCAGCACGGCCTCGTCAGGCGTCTTCAGTGCGACCAGCGTTGCCTTGGGCAGCGTTCGGCGCGCGTAGAGATCGTGGGTAGAGCCGATATCGACGGCAACCCGCACCTCCGGCTTGTTGAGATCTTCCCAGGTCTTCGGCTCAAAACCGGGCTTGGCGATGACCGTAAAGGTGTTGTTCATGATCGGGCGCGTGAATTCGACGATCAGGGCGCGCGAGGGCGTCGGGCTGAGGCCGAACATGATGTCGATCTTGTTGCTCTGAAGATCGAGGACCGAGTTGCCCCAGGTCGATTCGATGATCTCGACCTCGGCCTCGAGCGCCTTGGCGAGATCGGTCGCCATGCTCACGCAAAAGCCCGACCACTGCCCCGTGGCGATGTCCTTGTGATAATAGGGCTCCGTCCCGACAATTCCGGCGATGCGAAGCTTTTTCGTCCTGCGAATTTGAGCAAACGTGCTCTCGGCCGGCTGCGTCTGGGCGACGGCCTGGGACACGGCTGAGCCGGCCGCCATAGCCGCCGCGGCGGCGCCGAGCCCAACGAGCGATCCGATTTCACGACGATTGACCATATCAAGCTTCCCCTCTTCGGTTGAATTCCTCAAACCCTGATTATGACGCGAGATCCGGTCGATCAATCTCTGCGTTCCCTAGGCCGCTCTCTTGGTGGAGAAGCGTCCCGCAAAATCGTTCGTCTCGGAGCTGCGCGCCTCGCTGGCCAGCCGGCCGCCCTCGCGTGTCGCGAGAAAATCGGCAAGGCTCGCATCCTCCTGCCGCACGAATCCCCTTGCCGGAAGCTTGCCCGCAAGGAACAGCTCGACCATCGCAACGCAGCCGGCAGCCGTGGTAAGCTGGATCGCGCCGAGCTCCGGACGTCCGTCGTAGCGCAGCACGACGCTATCCTCTTCCATCCGCCCATTGCGTTCGCCAATACCGGTCACGAAGATCACGACGACGTCCTTTCGCGTGAACGGCGCTGCGCGGTTGAGGATGCGACGCATGGTTTCGCGATCGTCGGCAAGTCCCAATCCCTGGAGCAGGAGCTTCATGATCTCGGCATGGCCGGGATAGCGCAGCGTCTTGTAGCTCATGTCGCGGACCTTCCCGGCCAGCGTCTCCGTCAGCGTCCCGAGGCCGCCAGAGGTATTGAACGCCTCGTATGCGACGCCGTCGATCATCACGCTCTCGACGCCCTCGAGCGCGGGCACCGATATTGGCTTGCCATCGAAGACGATCTCGCAAGGATTGCAATATTCGTTGATCAGGCCGTCGACGGACCAGGTGACGTTGTAGCGCAGGGCATTGGTCGGATAGAGCGGCAGTGCGCCGACCCGCATCTTGATGGCTTTCACCGTTTCGAAACGGGCCGCTATATCGGCTCCGAGCACGCAGATGAACCCCGGCGCAAGCCCGCATTGCGGCGCCAGGATCACGTCGGCGGCTGCTGCGATCTCCTTGATGTAGGCCGTTGTCACCACGTCTTCGGTCAGGTCGAAATAGTGCGTTCCGGTCTCCACAGCTATCCGCGCGATACCCTGATTGAGAAAATACGGACAGGCGCTGACGACGATATCCTGATCCTTCAGGAAACCGCGCACCGCATGGAGATCTCCAGCGTCCACGATCTTGGTAGCGAAGGTTTGCCCGGCGCTCAAGCCGAGTTGCGCCTCTGAAGCGTCAGCCAGGGTAACTTTGTGTCCCTGGTCCGCCAGCATCCCGGCGATCACGGCGCCGATCTGCCCGGCCCCCAAAACTGCGATGCGTTGCGATGAATGAGCCATTTCGAACCTCCCTAGAGAGCAGCCTGGACGCCAATCGCCGCCGGGTCGGCGCCCACCTTCTTCAGCCACGAGAACACCGGCGGCAGGCGATCGGCGATGGATTCGACCGCGACGTCGACGAAAACCGGCTCGCTAAGCGCGAAAGCCTCACGCAAGGCCGTCTCCAGTTGCACCGGCGTCTCGACGCGGAAGCTTCGTATCCCGTAGACGGCGGCGAGCTTGCTCATGTCGTAACGGCCGAAATCGACGCTGAATGTCGGGTCGTTGACCGGTGCTGGCCTTCCGGCTCCGGAGGCCTTGCGGGCGTGGTCACGGTCGACGACCCGCTGGAGCGCCTTGATCCAGCCGAAACATGCGTTGTTGAAATGAACCAGCACCGCCGGGATCTGGAGCCGCGACAGCGTCTCCAGTTCACCCGCCGACATGCCGAGCGAACCGTCGCCGAACAAGCCAACGGGCCTCAGATGCGGCGCTGCGAAATAGGCCCCGATGACGGCGGGGATGGCATAGCCGAGCCCGCCGTAGAAGCGGGGAATCACGAGCCTGGACTGTGGATCGCGCAGGCGCAGGAAGCGCGTCGCGTAGGGTGTCGGCGTGCCGGCATCCGACACCACGTTGCAGGGCACGGGCATGCAACGGTTGAGGGTCTCGATGACCCGCTCGGGACGCAGGGGAATCGCGTCGCTCTCGAGATGCGGCGCCATCACGTCCCAGAACTCCGCGCGGCGGTGGTTGATGTCGCCGACCCATCGCGCCGTGGTGGGCGCATGATCCATGGGTATTTTGGCAAGCAGGGCATCGATCACGGCACGCGCGTCGCCGACGAGCGGATGGTCGATCGCGTAAGTATTGCCGATGACTTCCGGCTCGAGATCGATCTGGACGATCCGTGTCTCGCCATTCGGCACCGGCCATTGCCAGTTCATGGTGGCGACCGAGCCCATGCGGCAGCCGACATAGATCACGAGGTCGGCACGTCCGAGCGCCCACACTGCATGCGGATGGAAGCCGTTGTCGCCGATGATGCCAATGCCGAGCTTGTGGTCATCGCGAATGACGCCCTGCCCGGTGATCGTGGTGACGACGGGAATGCCGAGCCGTTCGCCAAACGCCGTGATGGCAGCCGCCGCGCCGGATCGATTGGCGCCACCGCCGGCGACGATCAGCGGACGCTCGGCTGCAAGAATGGCCTTGATTGCGGCATCGAGATCGCCATCGGGCGGCCTGCTTCGGTATGACGGCGCCGCTCGGCACTGCGGCTCGACGTGCAATGAAACGGTAGCCTGCGGAAGCTCCTGATAGAGAACGTCCTCAGGCAGCGCGAGGACAACGGCGCCCGGACGGCCGCCGGTCGCCTCGCGGAAGGCGCGGCGCACGAGCTCGGGCAATTTTCCGACATGACCGAGCGTCTCTGCGCGCTTGCTGACCGGCTTGAACAGCTCCTCGACGGGCAGCTCGGTGAGGGTGCCGCGGCCGACGCCGGGCTGGGGAATATCGTTCACGAGGAGGACCAGCGGCACCGACGACTTGTTCGCTTCGGCCACGCCCGGCAGACCGTAGAGCGCGCCCGCGCCGCTCGGCACCTCTGCCACACCGGGCTTTCCGGACAGGCGCGCATAGCAGTCCGCCATGAACACCGCAGAGCGCTCGTCGCGGCACAGGATATGACGCGGCGCATCCCTCGTCGTTCTCAAAGCCTCGTAGAAGGCGACGTTCGTATCGCCGGGGACGCCAAAAATGACCTCGACACCGTATCCGGACAGCATGCTCACGAGAGCGGACGCACCATTCATTTTCTAATGCTCCTTGTCCTTTCTTTTATTCAGGAGCATAGGCGCGACATAAATATCCAAACCGCCGGCTATAGGAACAATATAGTTACAATCCGTCGGGCTAAGTTCTATTTCGATGGGAAATGAGAAATTCTGCCAAGAAATGGAGCAGCGACAGCCGCTGTGAGGCAGTGTTTTGCCCATGCCTTGTTCATCTTTCGAATTTTCTGGCGAGAAGAATCGACGACGTTGTCCGGCGAACACCTTCCATCTCGGCGATCCAGTCGATGATCTCGTCGAGATGTGTTGACGTCGCGCAATTGATCTTCACGAAGAGATCGAACGGACCGCTCAGCGTGTAGCAGTGAACGACTTCGGCCTTTTTGCGCAGGGCGGCAATGACGTTGCCTTGCTGCTTGACTTCCAGCTCGATCAGGATGATCGCCGAGATCGCCGTGACATGATCCTGCTTACCGAGAACCGCCGTGTAGCCGGCGATCATTCCCTCCTTTTCCAGTCTCGCCATTCGCCCCTGCGCAGTCGCGCGGGACACGCCCAGTGCCTTGGCGATGTCGGAAATCGACGTCCGCGCATTTGCGATCAGGATGTTGAGAAGATCCTGGTCTTTCCTGGCATCCGCCGGACGCGCCATTTACAGCCCTCCAAAGTGACAGTTTCTGAACAAAACGAAGGGAAATTATTGCGCTCTGCCGGAGAAAGTCCAGCTCATCATGATGAACGGTCCGGCGCAGTCTCCGCGACCAGCCACTCCCGGAAAGCCGCGAGTGGCGGGTACTTAGCCCGTTCGGAGGGCCAAACCAGATAATAGCGCTCGGGACTTTCCATGGGCAGGTTGATGGCGCGAACCAGCTTGCGGCTCGCGAGTTCATCCTGGATGAGGAAGGTCGGCAGAAGCGCCACGCCGAGGCCGGCGATCGCCGCTTGGGCTGCGGTCGCGAACTGGTCGAACACCATACCCTGAGCCGTCCTGGCTGGCACATCGTGAACGGAAAACCACCGGTCCCACGCGTGAAAGCGGGTTGAGATGCTCAGCAGCGGGGCCTTCCGGAGATCGCCTGCAACTCGGAAGCCATATTGTCTCTTCAACCCAGGACTGCACGCAGGGACGACTTGTTCGGATCGCAGCAGCGCCATCTCGGCACCGGGCCACTCCGGTTGACCGAAGTGAATCGCCGCGTCCAGGGATTCGGACCGGAAATCGAAATAGGACAAGCGGGTCGTGAGATTGATCGTGATCCCGGAATTGGCAGCCAGAAACCTGGGCAGGCGCGGTGCGAGCCAGCGGGTGCCGAATGTCGGCAGGATAGCGAGATTGAGAGTCCCTCCGCTCGGGTTTGCATGGAGATTGAAGGAGGCGGTGCTGATCTTGTGGAGCGCATCACGAATTTCGCGCGCGTAGGACTCGCCGACAGAGGTCAGTCGAACGGTCTGACGCTCGCGGATGAAGAGTTCGACCTCGAGCTGTTCTTCCAGGATCTTCATCTGTCTGCTAACGGCGCTTTGGGTCAGTCGAAGCTCGCGCGCAGCGAGCGTCATGCTGCCGGTCCGCGCAGTGGCTTCGAACGCCGCCAGGACGGCGGTTGAGGGAAGAAAGCGACGAGGTGTTTGCGGATTCATCCCAACTCATTCAAATTCAGAATGACATTCTGAGCAAACATCGTTTGAATTGGCCGATTAGGCAAGGTCTATTCGCAAGCATCATAACTAAATTGCATGATCCCAACCCTGACGGCCGATCCGCCGTTGACGGAGATTTTGATGCCAGCGCTGCGCGCGGACGCAGACGAGATCCGCACTCTGTTTTCCCGCGCCATGTCGGACATGTACCGGGTCGAGGTGCCGCAATACGGCACACTGATGGAACTCGTCGACGACACCAATCGCGAAACGCTGCGGCAGCACGAGCAGCTTCGTGCGAGCCTCGAACGAAACGATGAACTCGAGCGGTTGAACGTCGAGCGTCACGGCGCCATTCGCCTGGGGCGCGCCGACGAACTGTTCAACATGCGTCGCATCTTTGCGGTGATGGGGATGCGTCCGGTCGGCTACTATGACCTGTCGGTGGCCGGCGTGCCCGTCCATGCGACGGCCTTTCGGCCGATCGACGATGCCGCGCTCCGGCGCAATCCATTCCGGGTATTCACCTCGCTGCTGCGCCTCGACCTGATCGAGGATGAGAGCCTTCGCGCCCAGGCGGAGCGAATCCTCGGCAAGCGCCGCATCTTTACGCCGCGCACGCTCGAGCTTGTGAGCATTTTCGAGACGGAGGGTCACTTGACCGTCGCGCAGGCGGAAGAGCTTGTGCGCGAAGCGCTCGACACCTTCCGTTGGCATAGCGAGGCGACGGTCAGCCTTGAGGACTACAAAAGACTGCATGACGCCCATCGGCTGATCGCCGACGTGGTGAGCTTCAAAGGCCCTCACATCAACCATCTGACGCCGCGCACGCTGGACATCGATGCCGTCCAGGCCGGGATGCCACAACGCGGCATTGCTCCGAAGGCGCTTATCGAAGGGCCGCCGCGCCGCGACTGCCCGATCCTGCTGCGCCAGACCAGCTTCAAGGCGCTCGAAGAACCGATCCTGTTCAGGCAGGCGAATGCCGCAAAGGTAGCCGGAACACATACGGCCCGCTTCGGCGAGATTGAGCAGCGCGGTGTTGCCCTCACGCCTAAGGGCCGCGAGCTTTACGACCGATTGCTAGCCTCCACGCGCCAGGCAGGTGCCACCGCACGCGACTACGGCAGCGAGCTGACCGAGCGTTTCCAGGCGTTCCCGGACGATTGGTCGGAGCTTCGATCGCAAGGGCTGGCCTTCTTTCGATATTCGGCGACGCCCGCAGGCATTGAGGCCTGCAAGAGCCATGCTCCGCCATCCAGCCTCGATGATTTGGTGTCTGCGGGCTTTCTGCGCTACGATCCGATCGTCTACGAGGATTTCCTCCCTGTCAGCGCGGCAGGAATCTTCCAGTCGAATCTCGGCACCGACCAGCAGCAGAACTACGCCGCGCACTCCAACCGGGCTGCGTTCGAAACCGCCCTCGGTGCTGAGGTACACGACGAAATAAAGCTGTACGCGCAGACGGAAAGGGATTCCCTAGAGCAAGCTCTGGTCCAGCTCGGGTCACCGCACCTCGCACGCCGGGCCATGGCCTGATCGAACCGCACTTCAACCGTTCAAGAGAAAACCGCCATGACGACCACAACCCAAATCGCAACACGCACCATCAAATCCCTGGCGGGCGAGGCAGACGCGCTCCTGAGCTCACTCGGCGTTAAGCGCAACCGGTACACCGGCGGCAAGCTGATTGCGCGATCGCCGATCACCGGCGAGATCACGGGCCATGTCAACGAAATCGGCGCCGCCGACGCGCAGGCGGCCATCGACAAGGCGCATGCGGCCTTCCTCGAATGGCGACTGGTGCCTGCGCCGAAGCGCGGCGAGCTCGTCCGACTTCTCGGCGAGGAGTTGCGCGCCAACAAGCAAGCGCTCGGCAGGCTCGTATCGATCGAAGCCGGCAAGATCGCGTCCGAGGGCCTCGGCGAGGTCCAGGAGATGATCGACATCTGCGACTTCGCGGTGGGCCTGTCGCGCCAGCTCTATGGCCTGACCATCGCAACCGAGCGCAGCGAGCACCGGATGATGGAAAGCTGGCATCCGCTCGGCGTCACCGGGATCATCTCGGCGTTCAACTTCCCCGTCGCGGTATGGTCGTGGAACGCGGCGCTGGCTCTGATTTGCGGCAACAGCATTGTCTGGAAACCGTCCGAGAAAACACTGCTGACCGCCCTTGCGACGGAAGCGCTGTTCGATCGCGCGCTGGAGCGCTTCAGAGCGGAAGGCGGCAAGGCGCCGGACGCGCTTTCCACCGTTCTCTTCGGCGGCCGCGATATCGGTGAAATCCTCGTCGATCACGCCAAGGTCCCGCTGGTGTCGGCGACCGGCTCGACGGCGATGGGTCGAATCGTCGGACCGCGCCTGGCAAAACGCTTTGCGCGCGCGATCCTGGAGCTCGGCGGCAACAACGCGGCAATTGTCGCGCCGAGCGCCGACCTCGACCTGACATTGCGTGGTGTCGCGTTTGCCGCCATGGGCACGGCAGGCCAGCGCTGCACGACGTTGCGGCGTCTCTTCGTTCACGACAGCGTCTACGACACATTCGTGCCGCGACTGAAGCGCGCCTATGAGTCCGTCACCATCGGCGACCCGCTCAAGGAGAGCACCCTGGTCGGTCCGCTGATCGACGCAGCAGCCTTCGCCTCGATGCAGAAAACGCTGGGCGAGGCCCGCGTCGCCGGCGGCTCGGTGTTCGGCGGTGAGCGAGTCCCCTACGACGGTGCTGATGAGGCCTACTATGTCCGCCCGGCGCTGGTCGAGGTCGCAGAACAGACTGGCCCCGTCGTGCACGAGACCTTCGCGCCCATTCTCTATGTGATCAAATATAGCGACTTCAACGCGGTGCTCGACCTGCACAACGCAGTCCCGCAAGGACTCTCCTCCTCGATCTTCACCAACGATTTGCGCGAGGCCGAAGCTTTCCTGTCGGTGCGCGGATCGGATTGCGGCATCGCCAACGTCAATATTGGCCCATCCGGCGCCGAGATCGGCGGCGCCTTCGGAGGCGAGAAGGAAACCGGCGGCGGACGCGAGTCAGGCTCGGACGCCTGGAAGGCTTACATGCGCCGCGCCACCAATACGGTCAATTTCGGCCGGACATTGCCGCTCGCCCAGGGCGTCAAGTTCGACGTGGAGTAGAGAGCCGATTGATGAACGCTCCCTTCCCTGGTTCGACGTCATTCAGCCCCTCCCACCGCCTCTCTGCGATTGGCGTGTCGGAGATCCTGAAGATCAGCGGGCTCGCTGCGGAGATGAAGCGCCAGGGCCGGGACGTCATCATCCTCGGCGCGGGCGAGCCTGACTTCGACACGCCTGATACAATCAAGGATGCAGCCGAGCGCGCGATGCGCGCCGGTGCAACCAAGTACACCGCATTGGACGGCGCGCCGGAGCTTAAGGCCGCCATTCGCGCCAAGTTCAAGCGCGATAACGGGCTCGAATTCGCGCAGGACGAGATCACCGTGTCGGCCGGCGCCAAGCAGGTGCTCTTCAACGCCATGATGGCCACCATCAACCCTGGCGACGAGGTCATCATCCCGACGCCGTTCTGGGTAACTTACGCCGACATCGTCGCGATCGTCGGCGGAACGCCGGTGCTGGTGCCATGTTCCGAGGCCAATGGCTTTCGGCTTTCGCCGGAAGATCTCGAGCGCGCCATCACGCCTCGAACGCGATGGGTCATGCTGAACTCGCCGTCAAATCCATCCGGCGCAGCCTATTCGGAAAGCGACTACCGACCGATCCTCGACGTGCTCCTCCAGTATCCGAATGTCTGGCTGATGGTGGACGATATCTACGAGCATATCGTCTATGACGGCTTTCGCTTCGCCACGCCGGCGGCAATCGAGCCGGCTCTGCGCAACCGGACGCTGACCGTCAACGGCGTTTCGAAGGCCTACGCGATGACCGGCTGGCGCATCGGCTATGGCGGCGGGCCAAGCGCTCTGATCCGGGCGATGGCCGTCGTCCAGAGCCAGTCGACCTCCTGCCCTTCTTCGGTCAGTCAGGCCGCAGCCGTCGAGGCGCTGAACGGCCCGCAGGATTTCGTCCGCGATTGCTGCCGGTCGTTTCAAGAACGGCGCGACCTCGTCGTCGGCGCATTGAACGGGATCGAAGGCATCGCCTGCCGCGTGCCTGAAGGCGCCTTCTATACGTTTGCGAGCTGCGCCGGCGTGATCGGAAAAATCACGCCTGAGGGGCGAACATTGGAGAGTGACAAGGACTTTGCTGAGCATCTGCTGCACGCGGCGGGCGTCGCAGTCGTTCCGGGTTCGGCGTTCGGCCTCTCACCCTATTTCAGGATTTCCTACGCGACCTCCGCTGTCGAGCTCGAAGATGCCTGCCGACGCATCGCACGCGCAACTGCGCAACTCTCGTGAACGCACGAAGAGAATGTTGAGAGGTCTCACCCGCACCACGTCATCGCGATACCCGATATGCTGGCCGGCAATTACCGGCCACGATCACGACCAGCGACGATCGGCTCGCGTGGGCTCGCCATCCGCGACAGCGCTTCGATGAAGACCGGTTCCCATGCCCGGATATGGCGCCTGAGAAGATTGGTCAGGGCTTCCTCCTTGCCGGCCATCGCAAGTTCGAGGATCTGATAATGCTCGGCTGCGGATTCATTCTGGCGGGCAAGACCCGCGCGCGACTTGATGCCGTAAAGCCGCATCTGATCGCGCAAACCCATCACCATTTCGGTGAGACGCGGATTGTCCGCCGCCTCCGTCAGCAATTGGTGAAAGTTTCGATCGGCCTCGAGATAGAGCCTGATGTCCTCCGCCTTGACCGCGCGCGCAACCTCATCGGCAAACGGAACGAGCTTCTTGAGATTCTTCTTTGGCTTGCGCGCAACGATCGCCGCAGCGTGAAGCTCCAGCACCTCGCGGAGGTCGAACAGATTGCGTAGCTCGGTCAAGGTCGGCTCGACCACTTTGAAGCCGCGGTTGCGCATAGGCTCGATCAGCCCGCTGCGGGCCAATTCGAGCAGCGCTTCCCTGACCGGGGTCGTCGACACACCAAGGCTGGCTGCGAGTGTCGGCACCGAATACATCGATCCTGGCATGCTCTGCCCGGAAATGATCTCCGCGCGCACCTGCTGCAGCACCTGCTCCCTTAGATTCTGATCCATCCCGCTCCCGCTTCGTCGGCTCCGGAATCAACCGGTTCGTCCGCGGCACAATAGTCAGGTTTGGTCACGGCACAATAAATAGGCTTGACGAAGAATACGCCACATATGAGGATATGTAACGCTTTACTGTAGCGCATTACTTATCCACCTTCGGACGGTCTGACACCTCATATGGCGCAGCGCGTACCCGGCTATTGCACGCTTTGCCGATCCCGATGCGGATCGACCATGGTCGTCGAAAATGGCCGACTGACTGCTGTCGAGACCCTGCCCGGACATCCGACCGGAGGAGCGCTATGCGCGAAGGGGCGGGCCGCGCCCGAAATGGTGCACAGTCCGCGCCGCCTCAGCAAACCGCTTCGCCGGACCGCGCCCCGAGACGCGGCGGATCCCGGCTGGATCGAAATTTCCTGGGATGAAGCGCTGGACGATATCGCCGGGAAGCTCGGCGACATCAGCAAGACATCCGGAGCCGAAGCGGTGGCCTTTGCCGTGACCACGCCGAGCGGCACGCCGATGGTCGACAGCTTCGAATGGGTCGAGCGCTTCATTCGCTGCTTCGGCAGCCCCAATCTGATCTACGCGGTCGAGATCTGCGGCTGGCACAAGGACTATGCCCATGCGCTGACTTTCGGACGCGGCATCGGCGCTCCCGACTATGACCGAGCCGACGCCATCGTGCTGTGGGGACATAATCCGGCCCGCACCTGGCTTACCCAGGCAACGCGCGTCGCCGACGCACGGCGGCGCGCCGCGCAGGTCGCTGTGGTCGATCCCAAACCAAACGGCTCCGGACAGCAGGCCGATATCTGGTTGCGTATCCGTCCCGGTGCGGATGGCGCGCTGGCGATGGGCGCAATCCGGCACCTCATCGCCACGAACTCCTACGACGCGGAGTTCGTGACGCGCTGGACCAACGGGCCGTTGCTGATCGACACCGACACGGGCCGCTTCGTTCGCGCGAGCGAACTCTGGGCCCAGCAATCAGACGGCAACTTCGTCGTGCTGGATCGGTCCGGAATGGCGCGTGCCTTGGATCCAAGCCTTGCGACCCTCGACTCCGCTTCCTGCGAGCTCGATGCTGGTGCAACACTTGCTGCGCTGGATGGGCGTACGATTACCGCCGCGACAGCCTTCCGTTTGCTGACCGCCGAGACCGCTCCCTACACTCTCGCGCGCGTGGCGGAATTGACCTGGCTCGACGAGAGCAAGATCGCGGATTTCTACCGACTGTTCGAGAACAGTCCACGGCTCGCTTATCATTCCTGGACCGGTGTCGGCCAGCACACCAATGCGACGATGATCGAGCGGGCGATCGCGACGCTCTATGCCCTCACTGGCGCCTGCGATCGGCCGGGCGGCAATGTCTGGCTGGCGCCTCCTCCGACACGCACCGTCAACGACTATTCCCTGTTGGCGCCGGACCAAAGAGCCAAGGCGCTCGGCCTCGACGAATTGCCGCTCGGGCCGCCGAGCAGGGGATGGATCACGGCAAGGGACTTCAGCCGCGCAGTCCTGACCGGCGAACCCTACCAGGTGCGGGCACTGATGAGCTTCGGCACCAATTTCATCGTCTCGCAGGGTCATTCGTCGCGCAACCGCGAAGCGCTACGCGCGCTCGACTTCCACGTCCACGTCGACATGTTCATGAACCCGACGGCCGAGAATGCCGACATCGTGCTGCCGGCCAACATGCCCTGGGAACGGGACGCCCTGAAGATCGGATTCGAGATCACACAAGAAGCCGTCGAGACGGTCCAACTCCGGCCGCAGATGTTACCTCAGCTAGGCGCTTGCAAAGCGGACTATGAAATCGCCATCGAACTTGCAGTCAGGCTGGGCCTGGCCGATCAGTTCTTCGGCGGCGACATCCGCGCCGGCTGGAATTATCAGCTTGCACCGCTCGGTGTGACGGTTGACGCGTTGCGCCGGCATCCCGAGGGCATGCGCTTCCCGCAGCCGCTTCATCACGAAAAATACGCTCTCGCACGACAGGACGGGACGGTCACCGGCTTTGCCACGCCCACGCGCCGCGTCGAGATCTATTCGGAACTGATGCTTGAACACGGCTACGCACCGCTGCCGGGCCACATCGAGCCTGCCGAAAGTCCGCTCGCTGACCACGCCGACAGCCGCTTTCCACTGGTGCTCACGACGGCCAAGAGCGGCTGGTTCGTCCACTCGTCGCATCGTCACGTCGCCTCGCTTCGCAAGAAAACGCCAGATCCGGCGATCGAGATCAACTCAACGCTGGCAGCCGCGCGTGACCTCAGGGATGGTGACTGGGCGATCGTCAAGACCCCCACCAGCGAAGTCCGGCTGCGCGTGCGGCTGAACGAGGCGCTCGACGACCGCGTCGCCGTCGCCGAGTTCGGCTGGTGGGAGGATTGTCCGCCGCTCGGACGTGGCGCGATCCAGCCTGAGGGATCGCCGACGTCGAACATGAACGATGCGCTCAGCGATGCGGCCCGCGATCCCGTGAGCGGCTCGGTGCCGTTGCGCGCCACGAGTTGCGACATCCGCAAGGATGAGACCGCGAGCCGCGGCCACTGGACCGGCAAACGCGACTTCGCGGTCTCAGCCATTCATCGCGAGACCGACGACGTCGTCGCACTGGAGCTCTTGCCGCAGGACGGTGGCGCGCTTCCCGCGTTCCGCCCGGGACAGCACGTCATGCTGAGCCTCCCGGGACTCGATGTTGCCCGCGCCTATTCGCTGACCGGCCATGGCGGCCGCGACGTTCTGTCGATCGCGGTCAGGAAACGCCGGTCCGGTGTTTTCGGAGCCGCAGACGATACCGTTCACCTGTCCGATCACGTTCATCGTCTGGCGGTCGGCGATCACGTTCGGATCGAGGCGCCCCGGGGCATTTTCACGCCGCCTCTGCACGGAAACCGGCCGCTGATTTTCCTCGCCGCTGGAATCGGCATCACGCCGTTTATCGGTCACCTCGAAGCGTTGGCTAGACTGAAGCCGGCCGAACGAGTCGCCCGGGTGCTGCTGCTCTATGGTTGCCGCAACCGCGGCGAACACGCATTTGCCGGCCGGTTGCGAGAACTCGCAGGCCTGCTGCCGGAGCTCGATCTCGTCACGGCGTATTCGGCGCCGCGCGCCCAGGATCGTCGTCCCGCGGACTACGACTATGCCGGACGGCTGGACCTGCTGGCGATCGATCCGCTGCTGCCACTGCGGCCGCTCGCCTATCTCTGCGGTTCACCGGACTTCACGGCATCGATGACGGCCCGACTGGTCGAGCGTGGCATTCCGCGCTTCGACATATTCACGGAAGCCTTTGCGTCTCCGCCGATCGTGCCGCGGACGCTGAGGGCGCAGACCGTCCACATCGCCGACAGCGACGATAGCTTCACCTGGACGCCGGAGCTTGGCACCCTTCTCGATGCGGCCCAGGCGGCCGGCGTCGCATTGCCGAGCGGCTGCCGCGTCGGCCAATGCGAGAGCTGCCGCATGCGCGTCGTCGAGGGCAAATTCGTACAGCTCGGCGGCGACGACGGCGCGACCGACCAGTGCCTGACCTGCCAATCCGTTCCGCTCTCGGAGCTCACGCTCGCACTTTGCTCGGAAAATGTCTTGAACTGAACGCAACACCAACGCGACTATGGGGGCCGCAATGACCGATACCACGGATAAAGCCATCTTCCTCGACGAAGCAGCGACACGAACGAACCCGCTTGCGAGATTCTCGCAGTACATGGTCCGCTTCGCCGAGCGCTGGTTCCCCGACGCATACGTCTTCGTTTTGATCGCCGTGGTCGTGATCGCGCTCGGCACCATCGTGCATGGTGGCTCACCACTTGCCGTCAGCCGTGCCTTTGGCGACGGCTTCTGGAATCTCATTCCGTTCACGATGCAATTGGCGCTTGCCGCGGTCGGCGGCTATGTCGTCGCGATGTCTCCCCCCGTTGCGGCATTGATGCGACGGCTGGCCGGCGTGCCCTCCACTGCGCGCGGTGCCGTGGTGTTCGTCGGCGTGCTCAGTATCCTGCTGTCATTGCTGAACTGGAGCCTGAGCCTGATCTTCTCCGGCCTCCTGGTGCGCGAAATCGCACGACGCAAGGACATCAAGCTCGACTATCGCGCCGCCGGTGCGGCTGGCTATCTCGGCCTTGGCTGCGGCTTCACGCTCGGCATCACCTCATCGGTCGCCCAGCTTCAGGCCAACGCGGCCAGCATTCCAGCCTCGCTGCTGCCGATCACCGGCGTCATCAGCTTCTCCGAGACGATCCTGACGTGGCAAAACCTGGTCACGATCCTGGTCGTGACCGCCCTATCGGCGGTGATCTGCCATCTGACGGCACCCAACGAGGCGCTGACGAGAACCGCGGAGGATCTCGGCGTCTCTCTTGATGACGACCGGATCGAGCCGAAGAAGCCGGCCCGGCCCGGCGACTTTCTCGAGTTCAGCCCCGTTCTGACCATCCTGATCGTGGCGCTGGCGTCGGGCTGGCTCTGGCAGACCTTTCAATCCGGCAATCCGCTGATCACCCTGTCAGGCCTGAACACCTATAATTTCGTGTTTTTGGTGCTCGGCATTCTCCTGCACTGGCGCCCCCGCAGCCTCCTCGATGCCTTTTCGAAGGGAACGCCGAGCATCTCGGGCCTGCTGTTGCAGTTTCCTTTCTATGCAGGAATCGCCCACATGCTGACCAAGGTACCAAACAGCAGCGGTCTGACGCTTTCCGATACCGTCGCCCACTGGTTCGCAACCGTCTCGGCCAACTCGACCGTCTTCTCGTTCCTGATCGGGTGCTATTCCGCGGCGCTGGGCTTCTTTATCCCGTCAGCCGGTGGCAAATGGTTCATTGAGGCGCCCTACATCATGAAGGCGGCCAACGAAATCGGAGCTCATCTGGGCTGGACCACCATGGTCTACAACATCGCGGAGACGCTGCCGAACTTCATCAATCCGTTCTGGATGCTGCCTCTGCTGGGCGTGCTCGGGCTGAAGTCGAAAGACCTCATCGGCTACACGTCCGTGCAATTCTTCGTACACTTTCCGATCGTCATGATCCTGGCCGCAATTTTGATGACGACCTTCACCTACCATCCACCAATTCTGCCTTGATCGAACGTCGGACCTGATCATGCGGGATGCCGGGACCTCACCGCCCGGCATCCCGAGGTGCGATATCAGATCGAATCGCCGCGAGCCGATTGCACGTTGCTGGTCCCTGTATAAAACTAGATGCAAGAGGGAGCGGCTCGCCACGACGTCAATTCTTCTTCACTGCAGTTCGCGTAACTCCATATCGAACATCAAGCTCTGCTCACAAGAAGACGTTCAGCGACGGCGCCTTTTCGCGAATGCCCTACGCGACGCTCTCGAAGCCGCCCAAGCGTCCACGTGCGTCACATCACGTTAAGGAACGATAGCTTCACACTTGCCTTCAATGGAATCGGGGTAACTAATTTCCGGGACGCCGTTGCCAGGCGATGGCTAGGCCAATCAGGCGTTGTCGCTCCGGTCCGTCGGCGGCCATGGCGAGCTTCATGGCCGCTTCCGCTTCGCGCCGAGGATCGTAATCGCTCTCCATCGAACGCAAATGTAGTCGCGGATCGTAAATGATCACACACAGGGGGACCGTAAGAATCCGGTCCCCCCTGTGCCGGCATCGACGCTCATCGAGAACCGGGAGCAGCCCGGAGCAACTCGCCGGTGACGGTATCGAACTTCGCCTTCACCGGGAGTCCGCTTTGACGGTCGAAGATGCGGGTCTTGAAGACGCCGTCGTCCAGCTCGAATCTGCCGAGATCGTAACCGAGGGCGTCGATCTGCCGTTTGAGCTGGTCCGCCGCCATCGCCCCGGTTCGCGAGGTCCGCCGCGCCCGCCGAGGGCGATCTCGAACTCGCCACCGACCAGGCCATCGAGGCCTGCGGCGGGGACGCCCGGGAGGTGGTGAAGGCGCTGCTCGTGGCCAATGGTTTTCTCGAGGCCGAGCTCGCCGAGATGCGGGCATCGGTCTCCACCGGCTATGCGCGAGGCCGGTTCGACCCGTTGCGCGATCGCAAGGAGTAATCGCGATGGACGTAACCTACTACGTCGCCCTGCCCTTCGTTGCCGCCGACGACGGAGTTGCCGCCGGCGAAGCAACCGAGTGCCTCTCGGCGAACGCAGCCGTGATGCGCGCCGAAGCGCTCTCGCGCGAGCCCGGCATCATGGGCGCGGTCGCCTTCTCGCGGACCGGAGATCTGTCCAGTGGCGACTTCGGCGATGCCAAGCTGATCCGGAAGTTCGGCGAGGTGCCGGAGGATCTGAGCGCGCTGTGACCGATCGATACGAGCTCGGATCACTCGTCGCTCGGACCGGCGGCATCTTCCGGCTCGAGCAAGCTCAGCGCGGTCTCGATGCTCGCCAGCAACGTCTCGATCCTCGCGCTCGTTTGGTCCAGGATCGCTCTAGTCGGTCCAGGAGCCGCTGCTTCTGCGCAAGCAGCTTTGCGACCGTCGACATCGCAGCTCCCCATGTTCGTTCACTCGCAGACGAGTTGGTGCGCCGGCGACGATCTTGCCAGTCTCGGCCTCCTATCGGTCGACGCCACGGATCACGCGGGACGCTGCAGGGATTGCCCGCTTCGGTCGCCCAGCAGCCTGCCGCTGATGCTGTTGACGAAGTGCACCGCCATGCAGGCCGGGCACCGCACGGACACATAGGTGTCGCCTGTTTCGGCGCGCTCCGGCCGGTCCTTGTCCAAGCGGTGCTGGACGTTCACGCCGGTGCGCGGACACTTGAAAAGGATCTGACGCTGCATGAGGCGACTTTGCGCCCGGACGCGCATCCACGAAATTGCGGTCGACTACTTAAGGACCCTTCCGGCGTTTGCGGTGTGTCAAGGCGGACGGCATGCCCGAGGCTATGCTTTCCAGGGTATCGGCGCGCTCGCGTTCCGATACCCCGGAAGCGGAGCTCGGACTCCCAGGCACTCCGGGCGCCGCTTCAGAAACGGGGTTCAGACGATCGCGACCAAGGGGTTGGCTCCAGAGAGCGACCCTGCCGGCATTTCGATGGAACGAAGCAGGCGACCCGCGGGTTGGACGAATTCGGATCCCGGAATGGAAGACAGATGGACAATCGGCCTCGGCGATCCTTCGGACGCCGGGGCTGATCTTTTTCTGGCGCTACTTGGCCGGCGGCCGCAGCGGGCTGTCCGCCCACCTTCTGGCCGTCGGGTCGTGCAGCGGGTCATCGTCGCAGTTGGTGCAGACGTACCGCTGTCGCCCTTCGGCAACATCGTCGGGCACGACAACCATCGGCCGGCCGCACGTCGGGCACGCCTTCCTGACCGGATAGCGTACTGCCATCTAACTTCCCCTGCATTTCCAATCTAGTTTCCCTGACTTCGCCGACTCAAGCGGATCGCGAAAAATTGTCGGGGACGAACGCCCAACGCGCATCTGCTCGCGACGCCTTGACCTCGTCCAGCGCGATGTAATCAACTGTCGCCACCTGATGTTGTGGGGAAGTGGCGTCACGGAGCATGAGTTCTATAGGGGTCTCGCGCAGCGGGTGCGTGGCATCGCCGAGCTGGCCGAGCCGTTCATCAGGCGGCGCCTCCTGAAGCTCGCAGAGTGGTACGACGCCAAAGGGCCATCCGCCATAAATAGTCACTGCATTGCCGCGCTTAAGCTTCGTGCCAATCCCAGCAGAAGGACAGCATACAATAGTTCCCAAACGGCAGGTGAACGGCGAATGGGATCGTCGCGCTACCGGCTCAACATGTTCACTGCGAAAGGTGCGCCGATTTCTGCAGAGCAGCGGCAAACATCTGCTGCATCGCGTTAGAGATGTCGCTGGCGCTGTCGGCCTGGAAGAAGAAGCTCGGTGATGCGCAGGACTTTAGCGTGGACGCGATATTGCTAGCGATAGAAGAGCCCTATCCTATGCGAGGTCAGGTTGGCCCACGCTCACAACGGTTTGGTTGCAGGTTCGAATCCTACCGGGCCAACCAACGAAATAAGTCGCGCTCAACAAGCCTCGTTTCGCGTGCCCGCGCCAGAATGCCCTCTTTGTCCGCCATCCGAGTTCAGCAGGCACTTTGTACCCCGTGGCAGACCAGTTCTGCCGCCCTGCGATCGTAGATTCGGCGGATGGCTCGCACGAATTGGCCTGACCAGGCAGCTCAAGGGTAGATCTTTCCCGGATTCATGATCCCATTGGGATCGAGTGCGTTCTTCACGGCCTTCATCAGCGCAACGCCTTCGCCATGTTCCGTTTGCATGTGCACGATCTTGTGGAGCCCTATGCCGTGTTCGCCCGAGCAAGTGCCACCCATGGCAATGGCGCGGCGCGCGGTGCGGAAGGCGAGCGCCTCGGCGCGTTCAGTCTCTAGCGCGTCCCCGGGATCAAATAGGATCCCGAGATGGAAATTGCCGTCGCCGACATGGCCGACGATCGGCGCGGTTAGACCGGAGGCAACGATATCAGCCTTGGTCTCCAAGAGGCAGGCCGGCAAAGCAGAGATCGGCACGCAGGCATCGGTGCCCATATTGTTCTTGCCGGGGCTTAGCGCCATCACCGCTTGATAGGAACTGTGGCGCGCCTTCCAGAGGCGATTGCGGTCCTCGGGGCGTTCCGCAAACTGGAATTCACCGCCGCCGTGGTCCGCGGTGATCGCCCGCATCATCTCGACCTCTTCCTGCACGCCGGCCGGGGTGCCGTGGAATTCGAGGAACAGCGTTGGCGTCTCGACATAGTCGAGCTTCGAATAGCTGATCGCGGCGCGCATCTGCACCTCGTCGAGCAGCTCGATGCGGGCCATCTTCAGATTGGACTGGAGCGCCGCCACGACGGCGGCGACCGCGCCTTCGAGCGAGGCGAATTGGCAGACGGCGGCGACGATCGTCTCCGGCAGCCCGTAGAGCTTGAGCTGGATCTCGGTGATGACGCCGAGCGTGCCTTCGCTGCCGACATAAAGGTGAGTGAGATCGAGACCGGCGGAGGATTTCCGCGCCCGGCTGCCGGTGCGCACGATGCGGCCATCGGGCGCGACGACGGTGAGGCCGAGAATGTTCTCGCGCATCGTGCCATAGCGCACAGCATTGGTGCCGGAGGCGCGCGTCGAGGCCATGCCACCGATCGAGGCGTTGGCGCCGGGGTCGACCGGAAAGAACAGGCCGGTGTCGCGGATTTCGGCATGGAGGGCTTCGCGCGTGACGCCGGCTTGGACGCGGCAATCGAGGGAGTCCGGCGAGACGTCGAGGATCTTGTCGAAGCGGCTCATGTCCAAAGACACGCCGCCGGCCAGCGCGGCGAGCTGTCCCTCGAGCGAGGACCCCGCGCCAAACGGCGTTACCGGGACGCGACGCTCGTTGCAGAGCGCGAGGACGAAGGCGACCTCTTCGCTGGTCTCGGGAAAGAGCACGAGATCGGGCGTGCCGACCGCCGGCAGGCCCTCGCCATGGCTGTGCTGGTCGAGCACCGCCTGCGTGGCCGTGACCCGCGCGCCGAGGCGCTCGGCGAGCCGCGTCTTGACCTCGGCGATAATCCCGGGCGCCGGGCGCGGCAGGGCGTGGGCGTTCATGTCGGCCTCCTTCTTGTCCCCGCCTCCATCTGCACCAGCGCCCCGCGGCTTTCAAGCCGCGACGGCATTCAGCAGGCGCGAAAAGGCGAGCATGCCGGGATCATCGAGCCCGATGGTGCGCTCGCCGAACATGCGGGCGCGTCCGAGCTTGTTCGGTCGGTCGCGGAATGCCGCGAGCGTTTCGCGGGCGGCATGCTGCGCGGCTTCAGAGGCCTCATCGCGCGTCTTGCACGCGTCGAGCGCAATTGTGACCGCGTCGATCATGTCGATCACGGTCTTGTCGCCGAGCTTCGCCCCGCCACGCGCCATCATCTGATCGCGGACGGATGCGAGGAGGCCACCCAGCTCGTCCCAGCCGATCTCGCTGCGTCCCTTGGTCGCCTTCGCAAGCGTCATCATCGCGACCGTCACCAGCGTTCCCAGGCTGGACCCCGTGCCGCTGGCGCAAGCCTTGGCGCAGGCCTGGAAGACGCTGCCTATGTCCGTCTCCTGATCGGGAATGGCAGCGGCAATGGCCTCGAACAGCCGGCGCAGCATCACGCCGGTGTCGCCGTCGCCGATCTTGCCGTCGGCGGCGTTGAGGTCGTCCTGCGCGAGTGCTGCCGCCTCCCTTGCGCAAGCGGCCGCATGGCGCAGTGTATTGGTCGTGATCGCCACGTCACACCCTCCAGAACGGACAGGCGCAGGGCGCGGCCAGAAGCTGTTCGCGCTCGGCATCGAGGTGGATCATGCTGATCGACAGCCCCGCCATCTCCATCGAGGTCACGTAATGCCCGACCAGCGGGCGCACGATGGTCAGACCCTCCTTCTTCAGGAGCGCCGCGACGCGGCGATAGACGATGAACAATTCCTCCAGCGGCGTCGCGCCGAGGCTGTTGACCAGCACGGACACGCGTTCCGACTTGTGAGCCACGGGATCGGCGAGCAGGCGCCGCACCATTTCGTCGGCGACCTCGTCCGCCGGCCGCAGCTTGTCGCGCCAGATGCCGGGCTCGCCATGGATGCCCATGCCCATCTCGATCTCGTCCGCGCCAAGCTCGAAGGTCGGCTTGGCCGCACCCGGGATCTGGCAGGGCGAGAGCGCCACCCCGATGGTGCGGCAGGCGTCGACGGCAGCCTGCGCGGTGGCTGTCACGTCCGCGAGACCCGCGCCGGTGTCGGCCTTCGCGCCTGCGATCTTGTAGGCATAGATGATGCCCGCGACGCCGCGGCGCTTGGCGTTGTCCTGCGGTGCTGCCGAGGCGATGTCGTCGGTGCCGCGCACGGTCGTGGTCTCGATGCCATCCATCTCGACCATCTCGCCGGCGAGATCGAAATTCATGCGGTCGCCGCCATAATTGCCGTAGAGCCGCAGCACGCCAGCGCCGCCATCGGCGGCGCGGATTGCCTGGATGCAGGAATCGACCGAAGGCCCCGCGAACACGTCGCCGATGGCGCAAGTGTCGAGCAGGCCGTCGCCGACATAACCGGTGAACAGCGGCAGATGGCCGGAGCCGCCGCCGGAGACGATGCCGACCTTGCCCTTTTTCGCAACCCCGGCGCGGCGGACGACGCGTCCCTCCTGCACCAGCGACGGATGGGCGGCAATGAGGCCCGCGAGCATCTCGTCGACGAAGGCGTCGGGTGAATTCATCAGTTTCTTCATTGCACAACTCCCGTGACTGAAATCGGCACGCAGATAGCGTGCCTGCCCGCGACATCGTTTGCGATCATGAGCATCGAATTCGATCCGGCTATTCGGCGGCCTCGCCATGGCCGAGATAGGCGCCCATCAGGCGGGGATCGCGCGCAACCTCGGCGGCGCTGCCCTCGGCGACGATGCGGCCCGAGCTCAGCACGTAGCCGCGATGCGCGACCGACAGCGCCATGCGCGCGTTCTGCTCCACAAGCAGGATCGCCGTTCCCTGCCGGTTGACCTCGACGAGCTTGCTGAAGACCTGCTCGACCAGCAACGGCGCCAGGCCCAGCGACGGTTCGTCGAGCAGCAACAGCCGTGGGCGGCTCATCAGCGCGCGCGCGATCGCCAGCATCTGCTGCTCGCCGCCGGAGAGCGAGAAGGCGAGCGAGGCTGACAGGCGCTTCAGGTTGGGGAAGAGCTCGATCATGTCCTCGATCTGCCGCGTCAGTTCAGCATGCGGCCGGCCATAGGCGCCGATCTTGAGATTCTCGATCACGGTCAGGCCACCGAACAGGCGGCGGCGTTCGGGCACGAGCGCGAGGCCCATGCCGACGAGGCGTTCGGTCGGCTCCTTCGTCAATTCGTGGCCAGCCAAACGCACCGAGCCGGACGCCTGCGCAAGACGTGCGATCGCCTTCAACGTCGAGGACTTGCCGGCGCCGTTGTTGCCGAGCAGCGCCACGAACTCGCCGGTGCCGACATTGAGCGAGACCTTCCGCACGGCCTCGATGTCGCCGTAGCGGACGGTGAGATCGGCGACTTCGAGCAGCGGCGCGCCGGTGCCCTCGGCCGCGCGGCCGACTTGCGTATGAAGCTCCGCTTCGCGGTCGGTGCGGCCGAGATAGGCCTCGATGACGGCCTCGTTGCTCTGGATCTCCGCCGGCGAACCCTCGGCGAGCACCTTGCCGAAATTGAGCACGGTGATGCGGTCGGCGAGCGTCATCACCACCTCCATCTCGTGCTCGATCAGGAGGATCGTCATCCCTCGCGCGTGCATCTGGCGGATCACTTCGATCAGCCGCGCGGTCTCGGCGTGGTTGAGGCCGCCATGCGGCTCGTCGAGCAGCACCAGGCGCGGCTCGAGCGCCAGCGCCTTGGCGATTTCGAGCAGGCGCCGCTGGCCCTGCGGCAACGATGCGGCATTGGTATCGGCCACGTCGGCCAGTCCTACGAACTGGATGATCTCCTCGACCCGCCGCGCATTGTCCTGGTCGAAACGCCAGGGATGCGCCCGCCCGTGCCGCGCCGCGAGCACGTTCTGACGCACGGTCATCGAGGCGAACAGGCGGGTGTTTTGGAACGTGCGCGCGAGCCCCATTGCCGCGAGTTGATGAAGCGGCTTCGACGTCACCGCCGCGCCGGCGAAGCGGACCTCGCCTTCTGTCGGCGTATAGATGCCGCTGATGATGTTGAACAGCGTGGTCTTGCCGGAACCGTTGGGCCCGATCACCGCATGGATCGATCCTTGCGCGACCGAGAGCGAGACGCCTTCGAGCGCGGTCAGGCCGCCGAAGCGTTTGGTGACGCCGGAGAGTTCAAGCAGCGCGTTCATGTTGCGTCACATCCGATCGTGCAAAGGGTTTCTCGCGGCGGCGCAGGCTGCGGACGGCGGAAAGGACCATCCCCGACAGACCTGCGGGGAAGAAGGTGATGACGAGAATCACCATCACGCCGAACACGGCGAAGTAATATTCCTGCATGAAGCGCAGGAGCTCCGGTACGAAAGTGTAGAGGATCGCGCCCAGCACGGCCCCAAGCGGGCTGCCGAGACCACCCACGACCGCCATGGCGAGATAGGAAAAGGTCGACTGCCAGGAGAAGACGTCGGGGCTGATATAGCCGCGCAGCAGCACGTAGCAGATGCCGGCGAGCCCGCCATAGGCCGCCGAGATCACGAACAGCATGATCTTCAGCCGCGAGATGTCGACGCCGACGGCTTGTGCCGCAAGCGGATCGTCGCGCAGCGCGCGGATGCGCAGGCCGAGCGGACCGTTGGCGATCCAGACTTGGAGCAGATAGGCGATCGCGACCACGGCGAGCAGCACCCACAGCATCTTGTCGTTTTCGCCGGCAAGCCCGATGCCGGGGATCGCGGTGATGCCGTTGGCGCCATTGGTGAGACCTTCCCAGTTCACCAGCAGGCGTTCGACGATCAGCGCGAAGGCGAGCGTGCACAGCGCGAGATAATGGCCCTTGAGGCGAAGGGTCGGCCAGCCCAGCGCCATACCGACCGCGGCAGAGAGCGCGATCGCGCCGACCGCGGCGACCGGCACCGGCATGCCGGCAGCCTGGAGCAGCGTGAAGGCGTAGGCTCCGATGCCGAAAAACGCGCATTGCGCCAGCGACATCTGGCCACCGAAGCCAAGGATGAAATTGAGCCCGAGCACCAGCAGAATGTTGATCAGGGTGACGTCGGCGACCTGGAGATAATAGACCGACAGAAACCGCGGCAGCAGCAGCCCGCAGAGGATCGCGGTTGCGATCACCAGGGTCGCGAGCGTGCGCATCGTCAATGAGTTTTCTTCAGCGGACATCAGGGACGCTCCAGCTCGAGTTCGCCAAAGATGCCCTGCGGACGGAACATCAGGACCGCGATCAGCACGCCGAACGCGATGACGTCGATATATTCCGACGATATGTAGAAGGATCCGGCCGACTCGATCACGCCGAAGGCAAGGCCGCCGACCAGCGCGCCGGGGATCGAGCCGAAACCGCCGAGAATGGTCGCGGCGAAGGCGCGCAGCGACAGGTTGACGCCCATGTCCGACGAGACATAGGAGAGCGGCGCGATCAGCCAGCCTGCGAGCGCCGCAAGCATCGTCGCATAGGCGAAGATGAAGGCGATGATGCGCGCGGTGGGGATGCCCATCAGGCGTGCGGCTTCAGCGTCCTGCGCGGTGGCGCGCATCGCGCGCCCGAGTGCGGTGTGCTGGAACAGCATATGCTGGATCGCCATCATGGCCGCCAGCGCCGCCAGGATGACGAGATATTGCGCGTAGATCGTCGAACCGAACAAATGCACCGAGGTCGTGCCGAGGGGGCCTGCGAAATTGAGCGGCTGCGGTCCCCAGATGATCACGGCGATGTTCTGCAGCGCCATGGACAGGCCGAGCGTCGCCACGATCGCCGACAATTGCGGCGCATTGCGCAAGGGGTGATAGATGCCCCAGGCAAGCCCGGCGCCGAAGAAGCCGAGGATCACAAGCATGGTCACGAGGTTCAGCCACAGCGGCATGCCGAGCCGGTTGGCAAGCCAGCCGACCGAGACGAAGGCACCTAACATCACGAGGTCGCCTTGGGCAAAATTGACCAGGGAGACCGCGTTCCAGATCAGCGTGTAGCCGAGCGCGACCAGCGAATAGGCGGCGCCGACCGCCAATCCCACCAGCACGATTTGAATGAACGTCTGCAACATCGCATGATCCCATCGCGGTCGTCGGCCGCCGGACGTCCGGCGGCGCGACAGCCGCATTAGCTGGTGATGACCTTGACGATCTCCGGCTTGCCGCCGGCGACCTTGGTGATGATGCCGGAATGGGTCATGTCGCCGTTATCGGTCCAGCCGTAACGGGTTACGATTCCCTGGAAGTCGCGGATTCCGGTGAGCGCCTGCTGGATCGCTTCGCCCGAGACGGTCTCGGCGCGCTCCATCGCCGCGATGATCAGCTTGGCCGCGTCGTGATAGACCGTGGCGTAGAGCTCCGGCTCGTCGCCGGGATAGGTCGCCGCATAGAGCTTCTTCCAGGCCTGTACGCGCTCGTCGGGATTGTCCTTGACGAATTCTCCGATCGCCATGCAGCCGTCAGCGCCTTCGCCAGCGAGGCCGAGGAAGATCGGCTGCGAGAACGCGGTGTTGCCGGCGATGCCGAATTTCACGCCGAGCGTTTTGCTCTGCTTGGCGATCAGGCCGGCCGGCTGATCGTCGGTCCAGACGATGACGCCGTCGACATTGGCCTGCTGGAAGGCGAGGATCTGCGACGTGAAATCCTTGGTCGCATCGGTATGCGCCTGCACCAGCACCGGCTCGACATTGCGTTTGGTCAAGGACGCCTTGACCACGGCAATGCCGGATTGGCCAAACGCCGTGTTGACGTAGCCGAGCCCGATCTTCTTCCATTGCAGTTCTTCGGTGACGTATTTGACCAGGAGATCCGCACCGATCGCATCGTTGAGACGCACGCGAAACACCCAGGGACTGCCCTGCTGGGTGACGACCGGACCGGTCGCGCCGGTCAGGGCCGGGATCTTGTATTTCCCGAGCAAAGGAATGTTCGGCAGAATCCCGGGCGTGTAGTGCGGGCCGACCAGCGCCACGACCTCGTCTTGCGTCGCGAGCTTGGTGACGGCATTTGCCGCAGCAGTCGGATTCGGACCCAGATCGTCGGCGATCCGCACATCGATCATGCGGCCCTTGATGCCACCCTTGTCGTTGACCTGCTTCACCGCAATGGCAACGCCGTTCTTCATCCATTGGCCGTTCTGGGCGAACTGGCCCGTCATCGGCCCGGAGATACCGATGCGGATGGGATCGGCTGCGTGGGCGCGGCCTAGGATGGCCGGCGTTGCGAGCGGCGCAAGCGCAAGCGCCTTGATCAGACTGCGTCGAGAGACGTGCACCATGGATGTCCTCCGATATTTTAGTGAGCTCCCGCCTCGATCGGGCGGTCGTTTTCGAAGACGGGACGCGGGCTTAGGCGCCTGTACGAACCGGGCGGAGGCCGAAAGTGCAGGCGGCTGACAGCAGCGCCATCGCGGCCATATAGCCGGCAACCCACGAGGGCGAGCCGTATGCGGCGAGCAGCGCAGTCGCGATCAGCGGAGACAAGCCACCACCAAGGATCGGACCGAGCTGCTGCACCAGCGATAAGCCGCTGTAGCGGATTCGCGCTGGGAACAGCTCAGAGAAATAGGCGCCTTGCGCGCCATAGACCGAGCCATGGCCGAGCGCGAGACCGAGCGCAATCGCGAGCCAGATCATGCCGGTGTGTCCGGTGTTCAGCATCTGGAAGAACACGAGCGCTAGTGCGACCTGGAACAGCATGCCGCCGACATAGACCGTGCGGCGGCCGATCTGGTCCGACAGCGCGCCGAAGAAGGGCAGCGTCAGGCATTCCAGCGCGCAGCCGACCAGAACCCCATTGAGGATGGTCTGGCTGGGCAGGCCGAGCTTGGTCTTGCAATAGGTGATCACGAACACGGCGTAGATGTTGAACAGCCCGCTCTCGGCGATCTTGGCGCCGATGCCGAACAGGATGTTGCCCGTATGATTGCGCACGGCTTCGACCACCGGAACGCTGGCGGCGCCCTCCTCGTTCAGCACGCGCTTGAACGCCGGCGTCTCGGAGATGCGGAAGCGGATGAAGATGCCGATGCCGACGAGAACGATCGAGAACAGGAACGGAATCCGCCAGCCCCAGGCCAGGAAATCGCCCTCGCTCATCGAGGTCGACAGCAGTCCGAGCAGCGCGATCGGGATCAGGAAGCCCGCGGGCACGCCGACATGGACCAGCGAAGAGAAGAAGCCGCGGCGATCGGCCGGCGCATGCTCGACGGTCATCGTCATGCCGCCGCCGTACTCACCGCCGATGCCGATGCCCTGAAGCAGACGCAGTCCGATCAGGCAGATCGGCGCGAGCACGCCGACCTGCTCATAGGTCGGCATAAAGCCGATCAGGAACGTGCCCAAACCCATGATCAGGATGGTGAGGAGCAGCGCGGTCTTGCGACCGACGCGATCGCCGAAATGGCCGAACAGCACGCCGCCGAGCGGCCGTGCGCAATAGCCGACGAAGAAAGTTGCAAACGCAAGCAGCGAGCCGACCAGCGGATCGGTGCTCGGGAAAAAGATCTTGTTGAACACGAGCGCGGTCGCGGTCGCGTAGAGGGTGAAGTCGTAATACTCGATCATGTTGCCGATAGCGCTCGCCACCGCAACCTTGCGGATATCGCTCGACTCTCGCGCCGTGATCGCGGCGGAGGATTGCTGATCCGCAACCCCGCCGGACCCGATCGACCCAACCATTTCGCTCATGACGTTACCTCCGGCTGCGGCAGGGAAACACCCCCGCTCGGACTTTTGTCCGTATTTCGGACATCATGAGCAATGACTCATCCCACATGTCAAGAGGATTTTTCGGCCGGGGTCGCGATCTATTCTAACTCTAAGAGCTAAAATTCTACCGCATAGCTGCCCATGCTTGACGCCTTGCGATCATTTATCGTATTCACTTGTCCGCATTACGAACAATCAAAAGGAGGATAACGTGCCAGCAAAGATCACCGGAATCATTCCGCCGCTCACCACACCGTTCGACCAGAACGGCGACATCGACGAGAAAGCATTTCGCCGCCAGGTGAAGTTCCTGCTCGAGAAGGGCGTGCATGGTGTCTGCGTCGGTGGCAGCACCGGCGAGGGTCACACGCTGACCGCCGAAGAATTCCGCCGCCTGATCGAGGCATGCGCGGAAGAGCTGAACGGCAAGGTGCCGCTCGTCGCCGGCATCATCGCCAACTCGACCCGCGAAGCCATTGCGCGTGCCCGCGCCATCGAGCACGTCAACGTCGCCGCACTGCAGATCACGCCAGTGCACTATCTCTTCAAGCCGGACGAGGACGCGACCGTCGGCCACTTCAAGACGCTGTCGGAAGGGGTCAAGCAGCCGGTCATCATCTATAACGTCGTGCCCTGGAACTATCTGAGCCCCGCGCTGCTCCTGCGCATCATGAACGAGCTGCCGGGCGTGATCGGCGTTAAGCAGAGCGCCGGCGACCTCAAACTGATGGCCGATTTGCTGCTAGACGTGCCCGCGGGCAAGGTGGTGCTGACCGCGGTCGACGCGCTGCTCTATCCGTCCTTTGCGCTCGGCGCGCACGGCACGATCGCGGCCAATCCGGCTGCCGTCCCCGGCGCCTGCGTCGCGCTGTGGAATGCCGTCCAGCGTGGCGACCACACCACCGCGCTCGAGATTCACAAGCGCCTGCTGCGGTTCTGGAACACGATCGTCGGTGACAATCTGCCGGCCTGCGTGAAGCACGCGCTCACCCTCCAGGGTTCGCCGGGCGGTCTGCCGCGGCAGCCGATGCCGGCGCCGACCAACCGGCAGAAGGAATCCATCGCGGCAGCGCTTAAGCCGCTGATGGAGCTCGATGGCGGTGTGAGGCTGGCCGCGGCCGAGTGAGCATTCAACAACGGGCGCGGCCGCATTGCCGCCGCGCCCGATTCCGTCTAAGCCGGGGCTGGATCGCGGCTTGCGCTTCGCAAGGTCGCGTCGCCCGGAAGGTCCTGACATGACGAGCGCCGACGGCGGTCGACAAAGCGTGAAGTCGCTCTTCAAGATGCTGGAAGTGCTCGAGGCCTTCTCCTCGAGCGACCCGGAGCTGAGCGTCGTCGAGATCGCGCGGCGCACCAGCCTGCCCCGCACCACCGTCCATCGCATCGTCGACAGCCTGCGCAGCGTCGGGTTCCTGGAACAAGACGCCAGCCGCGACCGCTACCGGCTCGGGCTCAAACTGTTCGAGCTCGGCGGCAACGCGCTGATGAACCTGCCGCTCTATCGGGAGGCGCCGCCCTTCGTCGACACACTCGCCAAGCTCAGCGGCGAGGACGTGCATCTGTGCATCTTCGACGGCGCGCAGATGGTCTTCGTCAACCGCCGCAACCAGGTGGCACGGCCGCACAACACCGTCATCACGATGGAGGCCTCGCCCTGCCATTCGACCGGGGTCGGCAAGGCGGCGCTCGCCTTCCAGGGCGAGGCCGTGATCGAGCGTGTGATCCGCGCCGGCCTCGCCCGCTTCACACCGAACACGATCGTCGAGCCGAAGCGGCTCAAGGCCGAGCTCGCGGCGATCAGGGCGCGCGGCTATTCGATCGACGATTGCGAGCATGAGCCGGAGCTGCGCTGCGTCGGCGCGCCGATCCGCAACAGTGCCGGCAGAGTCTTCGCTGCAATCAGCGCAAGCGGGCCAAGCCGGCGCGTCACGCCCGAACGTGTGCCCGAGCTGGCGCGGGCCGTGATGACGCATGCAGAGCTTCTCTCGATACGTCTTGGCTATGAGCCAAGTTCGCAAAAGCCGGGGGCAGGTTTTTCAGGCAAACACGCCGGCTTAGATGATGAGGCGAGGCACCCGAGCTCAGAAACAAAGACGCCTGCCGAATGGACTATCAAGTCATAGCTGGGTGCCTTACTTCCATGACGGTACCCGCCTGTGAGATTCCCCGCCACGAGATGAGCCAGCCGGGCGACATCGCCGGCCTGGTGGAAACCGCACTCATGCTGTCGAACAATGCGTCGGTCTCCGAAATGCTCGTGCATTGCCAGTACGAGCCGATGCTGTAAGGCCCGGCCGAAAGTGATACTTCACGGCAGAGACTTGCACTGACGGCGACCCAAAAACTGCGACAAGCTGCGCTGCGCCTTCGTTCGACTTTCGCCATCTAAACGCAGCGGATGCGCGGAGCTGTCGTGGGCCACCTCGCCCAGCCCCACGTAGTTGAAGCCTGCTCGTATGTTCGCAGATCGGATGCACCCCCACTTCCGGGACCTGCCTAGATTGGCCGAGGCAGGATTTTTCTTGATCTCCCGGTGCACACGTCATGCACACGCCGCCTTCTAACTAACTCATAAACTTGAACTCTCGCTCCAATCCATCATGGGCCAATTTGAGCTAACGTAAGGAAGCGTCGTCGGAGGAAGTCAAATAAACGCACGCGTTTGAGCGGCGGGAGAAAACGGCAAATTCGTTCAGTTCGGGGAGGCACAGCCACCGATACCGACATTCGCTGTATATCAATATTTGAGATGGGATTGGCACAAGCGGATGCCATCTCTAGTCCGTACGTCATAATCCACAACGGTCGATCGGCCTCTGTTCTCGATGTTCGACACGACCCAGCGGAACGTCGCGCGGATTGCTTGATGATCTCAGCATGGCGGCCGTGTCAAATCTGCCGCTCCGCGTGGCAACGGCTCGAAACAGGTTAGCGGATCTCGTTCACGTAGTGATGATGCGCAGTCGTGGCGCGGTGCTCGCTCAAGATCGCAAGCGCACCGGCCTGATCGTACGCTTCCTCGCGGATCACTAGCACGGCGTTCGGCGAAGCCAGCGCCAGGAGACGCCGGTCCTCCTTGTCGGCGAGCTCTGCCATGAGCTTCTCGCGTATCGCCGCGATGCGAATGCCATAGGTGTCGAGCAGATGGAGGTAGAGCAGCGCCGGCGCGCTCGCCGCCTTGCGCGGGAACTCAGGCACGCGGCGCGCGACGAGCCGTATTCGCGAATGCATCACCGGCACGCGGCCGACACGTCGGACGCGGTGAAGACAGAGCAGCGGCTCACCAACGACTTCCGCGAAGAGGATGGCCTCCTCTGCATCAGCCGGCCGCAGCGTCACGGACAGGACTTCGGGCACGGAACGCTGGAGGCCGCCGTCTTCGCCATGAAGTCGGAAATACTGGAAGAAAAAGCGCAGACTATGTTGCGGCGCGCGGCCGGTCACGACCGTCCCGGTCTTACGCCGACGCACCAGCATGCCGTCGGCCGTCAGGTCCGCGAGCGCCCGGCGGATGGTGCCGACCGCAACTCCGTATCGCGCGGCAAGCGCAACTTCACCGGGAAGCACCGTGCCCGGAGCCAGCTCGCCGACCAGGATCGCCTCGGCGATCTGCCGCTTGACGTGCTCGTACAGCGGAACCGGTAGGCTGGATAGACTCGCCGCTGCTTTTGCCTGTTTACCGGTCACGCCTGCCTCATTCTTCGGAATTGACAGCAATCGGCTTTGCCTATTTCTTTATAGAATATAGAAATGAGCTGCCGCAAATGGTTTCTCCATCGAAAGGCCCTGCACAGGCCGGCCCGGCGCTTGCCGACGGTTTCGCCGAGATTGAGCGCACGGTCGAACGTGCGATCGACGATCTTGTGCGGATGGTGGCGATCGACACGACTTTCCCGCCCGGCGCAGGATACGAAGCGTTTGCCGGATTAATGGAGAGCACCGTTGCAACGCTCGGCCTGGACTACCAACGCGTCGATGTCCCCGAACATTTGTGGCGTGTGGCGGGCGGCCCGGCGCAAGGGCGCCGAACCAATCTCATCGCGCGCCGCCGCTCGGACAAACCGGTGCTTGGGCTGTATTTTCATGTCGACACCGTACCGGCAGCGCCCGGGTGGACCACCAATCCATTCGAGTTGACGCGCGACGACGATCGCCTGATCGGCCTCGGCGCCGCCGACATGAAAGGCACCATCGCGGCCGTGCTGCTCGCACTGCGCGCCGCCGGCACGATCGGCCTTCCACTCAGCTACGACCCGATGCTGCTGCTTTGCACCGACGAAGAAGCAGGACTCTATCCCGGCGTGCGTTATCTGGCGGAGCAGGGTTTACTCGAAGGCCATATTCTGAACTTCAACGGTACTCCGGCGCCGCGCATCTGGGCCGGCTGCTTTGGTCTCTTCACCCTGCTGGTGCGCGTGCGCGGCAAGACGGTTCACGCCAGCGAAGCCAGAGCCGCCGGCTCAAACGCCAACGCGATCGAGGCCGCACTGCCGATCCTCAATGCGCTCGCAGCATTGAAACCAGACATCGCCGCGCGAACGTCCGCCCTGCCCGCGCCGCCGCACGCGACGCATCCGCTCGCCGCCCAGCTTGATATTTCCGCAGCCCATGGCGGCCAATGCGGCGGCCAGACTCCATCGCTCTTTGAAATTCTCGTCTGTCGGCGTTATGCGCCGGAAGAAGACTTTCAGGCCGCGCGTGCCACAATCGAGAACGCCATCTTTGCGGCGGCCCCCGGGGCCGACGTCGATGTCGTTCTCACCGGCCACCTCATGCCGACATCAGATCCGACTGGCCCGCACTGGCCGCGCTGGCAGGAGGCGCTGTCGGCCGGGTTCGGATACGCACCGGACGATTTCGCCAAATGGGGTGCGACGGGCTGCTCTGATTTCGGCTGGGTACAACGGACCGGAATGCAAGAGATCCTGCTGACCGGCCTCGGCCGGCCGGAAAGCCGCATTCACGCGCCCGGCGAATTTACCACGCGCGCCGACATCGTCGCGCTGGCGAAATCGGTCCTTGCCTATCTGTCAGCCGAATTCCGTTCCGATCTGTCTCCCGAAACACTCGCCGCTCGCTAGCTCAAGGAGCACGCATCTATGCTGTCCCTCACTCGCCGTCTCTTTCTTGCAGGAACCGCGATCAGCCTCGCCGGTCTGCCCAAGATCGCTCTCGCCGAAGCCCCAAAGCGCGGCGGCGTGCTCCGGATGTCTGTCGACCAGGCCGCATCTGTCATCCATCCGATGCTGGCGCGCGTGAACCCGGAGTATCTCGTCACCGAACTGCTCTACTCCAACCTCACCCGGCTGAAGCCGGACATGACCGTCGAGCCGGATCTCGCGATGTCCTGGGAACCCAACGCGACGCTGACCGAGTGGACCTTCAAGCTGCGCCCGGGTGTGACGTTTCATGACGGTTCGCCGCTGACCGCCGACGATGTCGTCGCCACCATCAATGCCATCCTCGATCCGAGGACCGCTTCGCCAGGCCGCACCAATGTCGGTCCTATCAAGGAGGTCGCCGCGGTCGATCCGCTGACCGTCAAGTTCACGCTTACAGGCGCCTATGCCGACCTGCCAGTGGCACTCACCTATCTCAACGCGCGCATCGTTCCGGCCAAGGTCATCGCCGGCGACCTCGCGAGCCTTTCGACGACCGCGAACGGCACCGGCCCATTCAAGCTGGCGTCGTACGAGCCCGACCGCCGGATCGTCGTCGAACGCAACCCCGCTTATTATGATCCGGCGCGGCCCTACCTCGACCGGATCGAGCTGCTGGTCTATCCGGACCGCACCGCCGAAGCGTCCGCAATGATCTCCGGTGAAATCGATCTGTTGCTCACGACCACGCCGGGCGACTATGAGCGCCTCGCCAAGGCCGGTGGCGTCAAGGCGCTGCGCACCCCATCCGGCCAGTTCCTGAACATCAACCTCGGATGCGACCAGAAGCCGTTCAACGATTTGCGCGTCCGCCAGGCCCTGGCCTTGGTAGTGGATCGCGAGGCAACCGTGGGCTTCGTCGCCGGCGGCTACGGCACGCCGGGCAACGACACGCCGTTGAGCTCCGCCTACCACTTCTACAAGAACATTCCGCTGAAGAAGCCCGACATCGCCAAGGCGAAGCAGCTACTGGCCGACGCGGGCTATCCCAACGGCCTCGATTTGACGCTGGTCGCGTCCGACAGGCCGTCAACCCGCACGCAGCTCGGCGTCGCCGTCCGCGAGATGGCGGCCGCGGCAGGCTTCCGCATCAACGTGCAGACCATGCCGCATGCCACCTATCTCGACCAGGTCTGGAAGAAAGGCAATTTCTACGTCGGCTTCTACAACATGCAGCCGACCGCCGACGCCGTCTTCAAGCTGCTCTACACATCCGATGCGGCCTGGAACGAGACCCACTGGAACAACGCGGATTTCGACGCGGTCATCAATGCAGCCCGCGTCGAGACCGATGAAGCGAAGCGCACGGCACTCTACGCCAAGGCTCAGGACATGATGAACACCGAGGTCCCCTCGGTGATTTCGGCATTCTTCGACCTGCTCGCGGCACAACGGTCCTACGTCGAAGGATACGCTCTCCATCCACGCGGCTCGGTGTTCCGCCTCGACATGGTCTCGCTCGGCGCCGGCGCGCCGAAGCGCGCCTGACGCCGGAGACGCCTGTGTCGCTGGCCTGGTTTGCGCGCCGTCTGATGCTGATGTTCTACACCGTCATCGTGGTCTCGATGCTGGTGTTCGCCATCACGCAGATTTTGCCGGCGGATGCGGCCCAGTCGCTGCTCGGGGAAAATGCGACGCCCGAAGTGCTCGCCGCGCTCCGGGCCAAGCTCGGGCTCGGCGATCCGGCCTGGCTGCAATATGCCCGCTGGGCCCGCCACGTCTTCACCGGCGATTTCGGCATCTCGATGCGCACGAGCCTGCCGGTCGGCCCGGAAATGCTGGCGGCGCTGTCGCGCTCGCTGCTGCTTGCCGTCTCGGCCATCCTGGTCACACTGGCCGTGGCCGTGCCGCTCGGCGTGGTCGCGGCGCTGCGGCAAGGCAGGCTCACCGATACGGGCGTCAGCCTCATTGCCTATCTCGGGGTCTCGCTTCCGGAATTCGTCACCGCGACGCTGCTGGCCCTGCTGCTGGCCGATACATGGCATTGGCTGCCGGCGACCGGCTACGTCTCTCCACTGGAGGATTTCGGCGACGGCATCCGTCACCTGGCGCTGCCGGTGCTCACTGTCTCGTTGATCCTCGTCGCGCATGTCATGCGCATGATGCGCTCCGAGACGCTCGACGTGCTGAAATCGGACTATGTCCGCGCCGCGCGCCTGAAGGGCCTGCCGGAGCGCACCGTGCTGTTTCGCCACACCCTGCGCAACGCCCTGTTGCCCGTCGTCACCATCATCGCGCTCGACGTCGGCTATTTGCTCGGCGGCATCATCGTGATCGAGGAGATCTTCGCCATTCCCGGCATCGGGCGCGCGCTGATGGTCGCCATCACCACGCGCGACCTGCCCTCGATCCAGGCCGGCGCGTTGATCATGGCCGCGACCTATGCCGTCACCAACACCTTGGCCGACATGGCCTATGCGTTTCTCGACCCGCGGATCCGCTATGACTGAGCTGTTCGGCCGCCTGATACGGAAACCGCAGGGTTTTGTCGGACTCGTGCTGCTGGCGCTGATCGCAGCCGCCTGCCTGTTCGGGCCCGCATTGGCGCCCTATGCGCCGGAGAAGATCGATTTTCTCGGCCGGTTTCGCGCACCCGGCTGGCAGAACTGGCTTGGCGCCGATCAATTCGGCCGCGACATCCTGAGCCGCCTCATGGTCGGCGCGCGTTCGACCGTGCCGCTCGCTTTCATCGCCACCTTCGTCGGTAGCGCAGCCGGAGCGATCATCGGCGTTGGCTCGGCCTATCTCGGCGGACGAACCGACGAGGCCATCATGCGCACGATCGACGCCGTCATGGCGATCCCGGGCCTTCTGATGGCGCTGTTGCTGGTCTCAACGCTCGGCAACGGCGCCGGCAATGCCGTCATTGCCATCGCGGTCGCCTTTGCGCCGGGCATGGCGCGGGTGACCCGCTCGGCCGCGCTCAACGTACGCAATCAGGACTACATCAAGGCCGCCATCGCGCGTGGCGAGGGAGCGCCCTGGATCATCTTCCGCGAGATGTTGCCGAACGTCATGGCGCCGATCGTGATCGAGTCCACCATCCGCGTGTCCTTCGCCGTCATGCTGTTCGCGACGCTGAGCTTTCTCGGCGTCGGCGCCCAGCCGCCCGCATCCGAATGGGGGCTCATGGTGGCGGACGCACGCCAATACATGCATCAGGCACCGTGGGGACTGATCGCGCCCTCGGCCGCGATCGCACTCACCGCGATTGCCTTCAACCTGGTCGGCGATGGTCTTCGCGACGCCCTCAATCCAAAGGACGAGCGGTGACCTCCGTACTTTCGATCCAGAATTATACACTCGACTACGTCTCGTCCACTGGACCGGTACGTGTGCTGCACGACATTTCGCTGGAGATCCGACTAGGCGAGGTGCTGGGCCTGGTCGGAGAGTCCGGCTCCGGCAAGAGCTCGCTCGCCTGGGCGCTGATGCGTCATTTGCCGGAAAATGCCCGCGAGATTGCCGGCTCGTTGCGTCTCGGCGACATCGACCTGCAACGATTGAGCCCACGCGAACTCACTCGGATACGCGGCCGCCGGCTCGGCATGGTGTTTCAGGATCCCTCAGCCTCACTCAACCCGACGCTCACCATCGGCCGACAAATCACGGAAGCCCTGATCCAGCACCGCAGCCTCAAGCCGCGCGACGCTGACGCGCTCGCCATCGATCTGCTTGGCCACGTCGATCTTAACAATCCCGCCGCAATCATGCGGCGCTACCCTCACGAGATCTCCGGCGGGGAAAAGCAGCGCGTCATCATTGCCACCGCGTTCGGCTGCCGTCCCGACGTCATCCTGTTCGACGAGCCGACCACGGCACTCGACGTCATCACGGGCGCGCGCATCCTCGAACTGTTCGCGCGACTGCGCCAGGAGACGGGCGTCGCCGCGCTCTATATTTCCCACGATCTTGCGCTTGTGACGCGCGTCGCGGACCGGGTCGCGGTCCTGGAGCGCGGCCGCCTGGTCGAGCAGGCGCCAGCGGCCGACATCTTCCGTGCGCCGCGCCATGCCAACACGCGCGCCCTTGTGGACGCCGTGCCGAGGCCGGAACGCCGTCTTGTCCATGACAAGCCGCCTGACCAGGTCCTTCTCGCGGCCTCCGACATCGAAGTCCAATATGGCAGCGGCGGACTGTTTCGCGACCCGCCGCCGCCGGCGACGAAAAAGATCGGGCTCGAGGTTCGCAGCGGCGAGATCCTCGGTCTCGTCGGCGAGTCCGGTTCGGGCAAGTCTTCGATGGCGCGTGCGCTGACCGGGCTTGCACGCTTCTCGGGCAAGATCACCTTCGACGCGCACGAGATCTACGGCATGCGCGACATGAACGCCGCTTACCGCCGCGACGTGCAGATCATCTTCCAGCATCCCGATGCCTCGCTCAATCCGCGTCACAGGATCGACGAGATCCTGTCGCGTCCTCTCAAGCTCTACGGCGGCAATCTTGCGGATATTCCTCGCCTGCTCGACCAGGTGCGCCTGCCCGCATCCTACGCCAACCGCTGGCCCCATCAGCTTTCGGGCGGCGAGAAGCAGCGCATCGCCATCGCGCGTGCCTTCGCCGCGCGGCCGAAACTCGTGATCTGCGACGAGATCACCGCGCCGCTGGACGTCTCCGTGCAGGCGCAGATCATCGAACTGCTGCTGGCGCTGCGCGCCGCGACCGGCACCGCCTTTCTGTTCATCACCCACGATCTCAACCTCATCCGTCAAATCGCCCACCGCATCGCCGTGATGCGCCGAGGCGAGATGGTCGACCTGCTGCCGATCGAGGATTTCGACGTAGACCACGTTCATCCCTATACAAGCGAACTGATGGCCGCCTCGCCCGTACCGGTCGGCTGACGACAAGGACTTCCCCCATGGATCACAACGAACTTCTCGCCCGGGTCAATGTGCCCGCCGCCCTTGATCTCCTGTCACGCATGGTGCAGCACAAGAGCTACTCCAAATCAGACGGCGAGAAGCAGCTCGCAGCCTTCATGGCCGGCCGCATGCGTGAGATCGGCATCGAGACCGAGCTCACGCCCTTCGGCAACGAGGGCCGGGTCAACGCCGTCGGCCGCTGGAAGGGTGCGGGCGGCGGCAAGAGCCTGATGTTCAACGGCCATCTCGACACCAACCCGGTGACCGAGGGCTGGACCGTCGATCCCTGGGCAGGCAAGGTCGACGACGCCTTCATCTACGGCATCGGCGTTTCCAACATGAAGGCCGGCGATGCCGCTTACTTCTGCGCGGTCAAGACGCTGATTGACGCCGGCGTCAAACTCAGGGGCGACGTCATCCTCACCTATGTGGTGGGCGAGCTGCAAGGCGGCGTCGGCACCTACTCGCTGGTCGAGCAGGGACTTCGCGCCAACTACTTCATCAATTCGGAGCCGACCGACCTGAAGGCGATGACAATGCACGCCGCGGCCTTCATGTTCATCATCGAGCTGACCGGCAATACCCGTCATCTGTCCAAGCGCGAAGAGGCGGTCGATGCGATCACGGCCGCATGCGACCTCATTCCGCGCCTCAATGCGATGAAATTCTCGGGCGCGCTCTCGCCGGAACATAAACGGATCAATCGCGTCCATGTCGGCGTCGTGCACGGCGCGCTCGGCCGCGAGCTGCACGAATGGCGCACGCCCCAGGTCGCGGATTTCGTGCGGATCAAGGGCTCGGGCCGCTATGCACCAGGCCAGACCGAGGCCGGCGCGATGGCCGACATGCGTCGCGAGCTCGACGCGCTCGAAGCACGGTTTCCCGGCCTCAAGGCCGAGATCATGTCGGAGGACCGCGCCGGTGTACCAACCATGCCGCCATTCGAAGTGGCACGCACGAGCCCGATAGTCGAGGCCGTCAACCGCGCTTATCGCGCAGTACGCGGAGAACAGCAGCCGACGGGCGCCGTTGCCCCGAGCTGCTTCTACGGAACCGATGCCGGCCATCTGCACTATTTCGGCGGAATGGAAGGCATCGTCTGCGGCCCCGGCGGTCGCTACAATACGATGCCCGATGAGCGGGTCGATATCGTCGACTTCATCGACATGATCCGCATCTACATGCTGGCCATTCTGGAGATCTGCGGATAGCGGGCGCTGAAACGTGCGCATCCGATCCTACGAAGGATAAATGACAATTTGTGGCGCGCGCTAAGCGCGTGCGCGCCGATGGCCGCCCGCGAGCTCGACGTCCTCATCATCGACCAGAGCTGGTTCCTCGCCTACATCACCGGCTTCTTGATCTCGGAGAACATGTACCGAGCCTGCCTCCTCCCGCGATGACGAGCCAATCATGATACTTCGAGCAATCGAACAAATCATAGGCCGAGAGTACTCGTTGGCACTCGCCGGCCTCCTCCCCTCGAAAATGCAGATCCGATCCATGCGCGCCTGCTCACGCTGGCTGCGGTGAGATTTTTCTTGATCTCCCGGTGCACACGTCGTGCACACGCCGCCCTTTAACTAGTTGAAAGACTTGCACTCTCGCTCCAATCCATCATGGGGGCCACGGAAAAGCGATAATTTAGTGATTTCAATAGATTACCACATTTTCTTGCCGTTGCCTTCCGTTATACTATTTTCGCGAGAATAGTATAGCTGCCGATCCCATGTGATCGCCAAGCCGCCCGTAACCACGGCAATATATGCGATGTTGGACATTGCCCTCACTCCCAATCCATCCACGCCAGCGCGATGTGCCTGCGAGGCATCACTGCGACGCGTTGCCGTCATTGTGGGGCAATGGCTGCCGAAACAGCAGTGTCGATCAGTAGTGAATCGGATTTCGACACCCTATCGGCAACTGAAGAAACCGAACTCTCGCTCGGATCCATCGAGAGCCATTTGAGCTAGCGCGCGTCCAGCAGCGGCTATTTCGGCAAACTCCAGGAATGACCGGCAACGCTCGCGCAGCGCGGTTCCCGACCGCCAGCAACTGCCAGCAATCGCTCTACAATTGGGTCAATCGCTCTGGGGCAGCGGCGAGCCATTTCCCTACCATCACTGCGTCGACGTCAACCACGAAGGGACGCGTGATGATCTGGAAAAACCTCGTCAACCAATCTGCGACCCTTGCATCACGGCCGAAAGTCCTCACCGCCACCTTCATGTGCGCCCTGTCAGCGACGGTACGCTTCGCTTCCACGGCAGATGAAGCAACGAAGATTCCGCCGCAACCGGCGCACGCGCAAAATCCCCTGGCCTCGATCATGACCCGGGACGGCGTTCCGATCTTCTGCATGGGCTGGAGACCGAAGCCCACGCAGCCGCTGGTCTTTCAGCGCCCGCGAGGCTGCCGTGCCTGGCCGCTTTAGCAGGATGTCGGAGATATCGTCATGATCCGGGTCCCAACCGGTGGCGCCACGCCCGCGTCCATCGTCGACACGCTGAAAGCGATGGCCGGCGCCTCTCCAAAGGCACGTGCCAGATTCGCCAAAGGCCGCTGCGTCCGGGGCACCTATATTCCGTCGGACCGGGCTGAAGAAATTACGAAGTCCCGGAGCTTCACGGGCGCGTCGCGCGTGGTGGCGCGCTTCGCGGTAGACGGCAATTCGCGCATGCCGGATACGGACAATCCCGTGCTGCGCGGCTTCAGCTTCAGGCTTGGGGATGTCGACCATCGTTCCGACATCCTCACACAGAGCGCTCCCGTTCACTATGCGAGGACACTTGCACAAATGCTGGCGTACCTGAAGGTGCGCGTTCCCACCCCAGACGGACGGCCCGATCCGGATAAATTCGAGGCGTTCTCCACTGCCAATCCCGAGACCCTGCATCAGGCAAGCTACATGGCCGCCCATCCGCTTCCCGCAAGTTTTGCCGACACCACCTACTGGGCCGTCCACTCCTTTCCGGCGACAAACGGGCGTGACGAGACACAGTTCATCAAGTTCAAGATCGTCCCGGTCGGCAACCGGGCTGCGCCGACCGAAGACGTAGCCGAAACAAAGCCTGGAGCCTTCCTGCACGATGATCTGCAAAGCAGGATCGCAGCACGCGATATCCGCTTCAGCCTGATGGCGGTGCTCGGCCGTCCCGGCGACCCGATCCTGGACGTCACGACTCGATGGCCGGATGAGGACCAAAGGGAGACGGTGCGCCTCGGCACGATCGTGATCACCGCAATCGAAGCGAACGAAGTGTGCGACGCATTGGCCTTCGATCCGGCAGCCCTCGCTGAAGGCATCGGTTATCCACCCGATGAGATCTTCGCGGCACGCCGCGCCGCCTACGCGACGTCGTTGGCGCAACGCCGGTGATCGAATGATCAGCTTTCGCTATCCTCGGTGCCCTGCACTTCACGGCGCCATGCCGCTGGACTGGCGCCGACCTGGGCCGAAAACACTTTTGTAAGGTGGCTTTGATTGGCGAACCCAGCCGAAATCGCAATTTCGGACAGCGACAGATCTCGCGCGGTCATCAACTGCTTGGCCGCTTCGACACGCCGGCGAAGCAGCCATTGGTGCGGCGGCAGGCCGGTCGAAATTCGAAACGCGCGCGAGAAATGACTGACCGAGAGGCCAAACTCGGCAGCGATCAGTTGCAATGGAAGCATCCCGCCGAGGTCCGAGTCGAGCCTTTCGCAGGCGCGCTGTACCTGCCAAGGAGCAAGACCGCTCCGGGGCACCCGAGCGCGCCATCGCAACCCGCCAAAGGCCTGCGCAGCGTGTGTGGTAAAAGCGAGCATAATGTAGTCTATGAAGAGCTGGTTGGTCTCAGTTGGCCGGCGCAACGCTTGCAGTAGCGTCCCGCCAATATGACGCATGACTTGGTCGTCGTGGCCGACGCCGAGCTGAGAAGGCAGATCACCCACGCGCGGTGCGCCGGACTGTTCAGCGATACCGTCGAGCGCAAAGCGCGGAAGATAAAAATGGAGCGAGTGGAACGGTTTGTTGATGATGAAACGCGGATCCTTCTTCATGTCGTACAGATAGGTCGCGCCCGCACGAATATCGGCCTTGACGGCGTTGCCATGCTCCCAAATCTCGCAGTTCGGGTAGTCGTTGAGCTTTAGGCTTACAACATACGCATCCTGAAGACCCATCTCGCCGGAGGGGCGTGGCACGGGCGCATCAACACGAGTCTCAGTGACGGCGATCTCGGCGTTGCGCAGCGAACGCGTGATCAACGAAACCGGTTCTTGCTCCAGGTGCAAGAACCGCTTCACGGTCTGACCGTAGAAACCTGACGATTTCATATGCACCGCCTCCTTGAGTGGAGTTGCACGGAACACCTGATCGGGATCGACCAAAGGTCATGACCATTGCGATGAGTACGAAACAGCCGTCTGGGGCTGTCCGTGATCACATATCATCTTCGGAGCCGCCAGCGGCCTCGCGACGCCATGCCGCCGGACTGATGCCGACCTGCACCGAAAACACTTTCGTAAAGTGACTTTGATTAGCGAACCCGGCTGAGATCGCAATTTCGGACAGCGACAGGTCTCGTGCGGTCATCAACTGCTTGGCCGCGTTCACCCGCTGACGCAGCAGCCATTGGTGCGGCGGCAGGCCGGTCGAGATTCGGAACGCGCGCGAGAAATGACTGACCGAGAGTCCGAACTCGGCCGCGATCAATTGCAATGATAGCCTCCCACCAAGGTCTGAGTCGAGCCGTTCGCAGGCTCGCTTTACCTGCCACGGGGCAAGACCCCCGCGAGCGGGTCCGGCAGTGCTTTGCAGCCCGCCATAGGCCTGCGCGATGTGCGCGGTGAACGCCAGCATCATGTGATCGATGAAAAGCTGGTTGGCCTCTGCCGGCCGACTCAGTGCTTCCAACAGCACTGCCCCAATATGACGCATGACCTGGTCGTCATGGCCGAAGCCAAACTGACAGGCGAGGTCACCGCGCGGGACACGGGATTCTCTGGCGATGCCGTCGAGCGCTGAACGCGGAAGATAGAAGTGCAGGGAATGAAACGGCTTGTCGATGATATAGCCCGGATCGCTCCGGAGATCGTACAGATACGTGGTACCGGCTTTGACATCCGTCTTCATGACGCACTTGCCATGATCCCAGAGTTCGCAGTCCGGATAATCCTGAAGCTTCAGACTGACGAAATAGGCCTCATCCGCCGCTGAACCGGAACGGCCTGGCACGGGATTATCATTCCGGGTTTCGGTGGCCGCGAGTTCGATGCCGCGCAGCGAACGCGTGATCAGCGAGGGCGGCGTATCCGTCAGGTGTAACTGCTGTCTGACCCTCTGTCCGAAGGTGCTCGCCTGTGCCATTTCGACCGGCCCGTCCGAAGTTGACCAGGCAGCTCGTCTCACCGCCACCCGTCATGTCGGCACGCATTATCCGGTATCGGAGTGCGGAGGTCTAGGTCGCGGTGAACGTCGACCGTGATTGTGATCGTCGGCCGCCTTAATTGTCACAAAGTAATTTTTCGAAGTGATTTCAATACCCATCGCGTTCGATGGCAACCTTGCCATTGGCGTCAATCGGAACTCCAGCCGATCACGAAATGCGGCGCGGAGCGCTTTGAGCAGAATCAGACAAATCGCGGCCGCTTTGGGAAAGACCCCGTAATACCACGCGCCTAGATCGCGCAGCGAGAGTTCGCGGCGCCTCGCGGATCAATTCGGGCATACGGAAGCAATGGCTTCACACCGGCCCGCAAGTCGCCCCAGGCGACGCCAGCGCAAGTCCCCCTCCGAAGGGAGCACCCCAATGAGCGAGCCGATCTCGCACGATTCCGCGCATGAGAATCCTTCGGCCGCGTCCGGCGAGCGTCAGGGCCGATCGACGAGCGCCGAACAGCGTTCCGCCGACGCGGAGATGGCGCGCGTCCTCCACACCGAACCGATCCGCATGGCGTTGGACCCCTCTGGAGCCGCAATTGCGCACTGGAAGCATGATCCGTTGCACGATGTCGTCGAGCCCATGAGCGACCACGTCATCATGGCTTACAATGGCAGGGTGCAGCACGTGGAGCGGCGCTCGGGAAAATCGCTTTCGAAGGGAACGTTCCGTCCCGGAGCCGTGATCATCATTCCGGAAGGATCGAGTTCGCGGTGGGATATTCCGAAACCCGTGGATGTCGTTCAGCTCTACCTCCCGACCACAACGCTCGCGCGCGTGGCCCGCGAAGCCGACGCGACCACTGTGGTCGATCTCCGGGAGCGAACCGGGCATCCCGACCCCGTTACATCCCGACTACTCCTGAGTGCGGCCGACGGGCTGGAGGGCAACTCCGCTCTCGATACGCTGTTCAGGCATCAGCTCATCGACCTGCTCGCGACGCGCCTGCTGGCCGCGCACACCGCTTCGCCCACCGCGTTCCAGCCGATCATCGGCGGGCTTTCGCCGAATGTCCTGCTTCGCGCCATCGAACGCTTGCGTTCGGATAGCGACGCCGACGTCTCGCTTGCAGCTCTCGCTTCGGATGCCGGCCTGTCGCGCTCGCACTTCTGTCGCGCCTTCAAGGAAAGTACCGGGCTCTCTCCTCACGCATGGCTGCGGCAATATCGCCTCGAGCAAGCCATGAACATGCTGCGCGACACCGACACATCCATCGTGTCGGTGGCGGCCGAGCTTGGCTATGCCTCGCAGACGGCATTCGCGGCCGCCTTCAGGCGGTTGACCGGAGAAACTCCGACCGATTGGCGACGAGGCGCGCGGTAGCAACGCAAGGATAGTTTCATGAAGAAACCGATCGTGAACGATCCCCTGGAGGCTCTGCTTGGCGCAGCCGGTGCGCACCAGGACGGTTGGCCGGCCGCCCAGCGGCGCGCTGCCGAAGTCGAGATGGCGCGTGTGCTCAAGACGGCGCCGGTACAGATGGCTTCAGACCCTGCCAACGGCGCCATCGCGCATTGGAAGCACGGGGCGTTGCACGACGTGGTCGAGCCCATGGCCGACCATGTCATCATGGCTTACCCCACGGGCGTTCAGCGTCTGGAGCGGCGCAGCGGGAAATCGCTGGCAACTGGAACGGCGCGTCCCGGAGTCGTGACGATCATTCCGGCGGGTTCAAGCTCGAAATGGGATATTCCCGGCCCCGTCGATGTCATCCAGCTCTATCTTCCGCGCACCACGCTCGAACGCGTAGCCCGCGAAGCCGACGCATCTGCTCCCGGCGAACTGCTGGAACGGACGGGGCATCCCGACGCCATCACATCCAGCTTGCTGATGAGCGCGGCGGATGTACTCGACGGCAATTCGTCCCTTGATGCCCTGTTCAGGCAGCAGCTGACGGATCTGCTGGCCACGCGTCTGCTGGCTGCGCATGCCGGCACAGCCGTCACGTTCGAGCCGGCCGTGGGTGGGCTGTCGCCCCATGCGCTCCGCCGAACGATCGAACGCCTGCGCTCGGGCAACGATGCTGACGTTTCGCTGGCGGCGCTCGCATCGGATGCCGGCCTGTCGCGCTTCCACTTCTGTCGCGCCTTCAAGGATAGCACCGGGCTTTCACCGCACGCCTGGCTGCGCCAGCAGCGACTCGAGCGGGCCATGAACATGCTGCGCGATACCGACGCATCGATCGAGCTGGTGGCCGCAGAGCTCGGTTATGCTTCGCAAACTGCTTTCACGGCAGCGTTCAAGAAGCTGACGGGTAATACCCCGAGCGATTGGCGCCGGCGCATCCGGTAACAGCAATCTCTCTGCAACCGCGTCAATCGCGCTGGCGCGGTCACAACTCCGATCCCGTAGATTTGCGGTATCGAACATCGACAACGGACGGAGACGAACAATGGCCTGGAAGCACTGTGTCGCCCTCCTTGCAATCGTACCGCGACGGACGGTCGTTGCGACCGCGCTGGTGTACGGACTGTCACTCAGCGTGCGCTTCACTTCAGCTACGGGCGAGGAAGTTGAAATTCCGACACTGCCCGCAACGTCGATCGTAACCAGAGATGGCGCCCCTGTTTTGCGCGACGGCTGGCCGTTGAGGGCCAGCGAACCGATCACCCTTCAGCTCGCCCGGGCGTCGCGCGGCTGTCAGGCTTCCTGCGAACGTCCAACGATACTAGCGCCGGACTGCAGCGCTCCGTAAGCGCCCGACAATTTTCGTTTCACGTATTCGCGTCGTCACCGATCGCTACGAGCCATCCCCGGATGCGGGAGCGGCAACGGTGACGCGCGCGTAGGTTCGAGAAGTCAAACCAGAGGAGTAACGACATGCGACTTGTCATCATTGGCGCCGGCTTCGCCGGCATGTACGCCGCACTTTCCGCCGCCCGCCTGCGCGACATCCAGGGCGTTTCGCCCGAACAGCTCGAGATCGCGCTGGTTTCGCCCGAGCCGACGCTCGTGGTCCGCCCGCGGCTCTACGAATCGAAGCCCGAGACCTTGACCGCGCCGCTGCTGGGTGTGCTCAAGGCCATCGACGTCGTCTATGTGCAAGGCAGCGCAGAGACGATCGACACCCAGTCGCGCGTGGTGGGAATCGTCGCCGCCGAGGGTGTGAAGAAGAGCCTGTCCTATGACCGGCTGGTGGTGGCGACCGGCAGTCGGCTGGCGCGTCCTGATATTCCGGGCCTTGCCGAACATGGTTTCAGCGTCGACCAGCTCGACGACGCGATTGCCCTCGACCGGCATCTGCATGGCCTGGCTGACCGGCCGGCATTGAACGGGCGCGACACCGTCGTCGTGGCCGGCGGCGGGTTCACCGGCATCGAGGCGGCAACCGAGTTGCCGACGCGGCTTCGCGCTATTTTCGGCAAGGGCGTCAAGCCGCGCGTCATCATCGTCGACCGAAACAGCGCTATCGCTCCCGCCATGGGTGAACGCCCCCGCCCCGTCATTGAGGACTCCCTGCACAAGCGCGGCGTGGAGACCCGGCTCGGCGTCGGTGTCGCCTCGCTCGATAAATCGGGCGTTACGCTGACCTCAGGCGAACACATCGAGACCGAGACCGTGATCTGGGCGGCCGGCATTCGCGCAGCTCCGTTGACCGCACAAGTCCCCGCCGAGCGCGACAATTCCGGCCGGCTGCTGGTCGACCGTGATTTGCGCGTGTCGTCGGTACCCGGCGTCTTTGCCACCGGCGATGCCGCCCGCGCCGCCTGCGACGATGACGGTAATTTCGCGCTGATGTCGTGCCAGCACGCCACGCGAATGGGCGCCTTTGCCGGCCACAACGCCGCCGCAGAACTGCTCGGCGTTCCGACCAAACGCTACCACCAGGAGAAATACGTTACCTGCCTCGACCTCGGCGAAGCCGACGCGGTGTTCACCCGCGGCTGGGAGCGCGAGGTGACGATGGTCGGCGATACCGCCAAGAAAACCAAGCAGGAGATCAACACCGTCTGGATCTATCCGCCGAAGGCCGAACGCGCCGCCGCCCTCGCCTCGGCCGATCCGGAGCGTGTGGGCGATGTAAGCGGCTTCTTCTAGCCCGCGACGTGAAGCAGGCCGCGCTCCGCGCTGGCTGCGCGGCCTGCCCAAACAAGACCTGCCAGCACCCAGCCACTTAACAGGAGAGAAACATGAACCTGCACGATCCCTCATACACCGGCAACAAGGTGCCCGATGAATTGGTCCCGTCGCGCTACGCGCTGCGGATCGGCGAGATTGACGTGATGGTGGTCAGCGACGGCGTGCTGACGCTGCCGGGCGCGATGTTGGCCCACAACGCTGCGCCGGCCGTCCGCGAGGCCTGGCTGAAAGAAAATTTTCTGCCACCGGACGCTTTCGATTGGGCACTCAACGTGGTCGTGGTGCGGAGCGGCGGCCGGACCATCCTCATCGACGCCGGCATGGGGGCGGAATTTCCGCTGCCCCGGGCCGGGCAATTGATCCATCGGCTGGAGGCCGCCGGTATCGATCTCGCCTCCGTGACCGACGTAGTGCTCACCCACATGCACATGGACCATGTCGGCGGGCTGCTTGTCGACGGCGTGAAGCAGCAACTGCGTCCGGACCTGCAGATCCACGTCGCGGCCGCCGAGGTCAAGTTCTGGCAGTCGCCCGATTTCTCCCACGTCTCGATGCCGGACGGCTTCCCGGATGCGCTTCGCGCCACGGCCAAACGGTTCACGAAAGAATACCGCAGCCAGCTTCGGCTCTTCGAGGATGAGCACGAAGTGGCGCCGGGCGTGGTCATCCACCGCACCGGCGGTCACACCCCCGGGCACAGCATCGTTCGCCTGACGTCCGGCGGCGACCGGCTGACATTCGCCGGCGACCTCGTGTTCGCGGTCGGGTTCGAACACCCCGACTGGCACAACGGCTTCGAACACTACCCCGAGGAAGCCGCCCGTGCGCGTACCAGCCTTTTGCGAGAGCTGGCGGAGACCGGCGGACTGCTGGTCGCCACGCACATGCCGTTCCCGTCCGTCGGCCATGTGGCCACAGCGGGCGATGCGTTTCGTTGGGTGCCGGCCTTCTGGGATTACTGATCGCTTGTCGGGTTAGTGCCGGCAAGCGCGCAGCAAGCGCTCATCCGATACGGGCCGCGTCTTCCGCGCCAGAGCGCGGCCCGCTCAACATCGATCAACCTGGAGCTCGACCGCGATGAAACATGAGACCGTGCGAACGAAGGCCTTCGCCATGCCGCTGACGAACCCGGCTTTTCCACCCGGCCCCTACCGCTTCGTCAACCGCGAGTACTTCATCATCCAGTATCAGACCGATCCCGAGGCGCTGCGCCGGATCGTGCCCGAGCCGCTCGAACTCACCGAGCCGGTGGTGAATTACGAATTCATCCGCATGCCCGACTCGACCGGCTTCGGCGACTACACCGAAAGCGGTCAGGTCATCCCGGTGTCCTACCGGGGTGAGACCGGCAGCTTCACCCATCAGATGTTTCTCAACGATCATCCGCCGATCGCCGGCGGACGCGAATTGTGGGGCTTTCCCAAGAAGCTGGCGCAACCAAAGCTCGCGGTCGAGATCGACACGCTGGTCGGCACCTTGAACTATGGCTCGGTGCGGATCGCGACCGGCACCATGGGCTACAAACACCGCGCGCTCGACACCGCGATCGAAGCCGGCAAGCTCGCCGCACCCAATTTCCTGCTCAAGATCATCCCGCATGTCGAGGGCACCCCGCGCATCTGCGAGCTGGTCCGCTACCACCTCGAAGACATCACGGTAAAGGGCGCATGGACCGGACCCGCGGCACTGGACCTGTATTCGCATGCCTTGGCTCCCGTCGCCGAGTTGCCGGTTCTCCAGGTGCTGTCGGCCAAGCACATCGTTGCCGACCTGACGCTTGGGCTAGGCACGGTGGTCCACGACTACCTGGCATCTGGCGCTGCCGCACGTCGACGCGGGAGCGGGTCCGAAATCCTGATCGAAGCGAATGCCGGGTGATCGGGTCAACCGCAATGCAGGGAGTATTGGCCATGTTGAACGTGATACGCGAGCAGATCAGTCCGGCGACGCAGCAAACCAGACCGCTGCCCTACGATGTCGTAGCTCTCGTGCTGCAAGGCGGCGGCGCGCTCGGGGCCTACCAGGCCGGAGTCTATGAGGGTCTGCACGAGGCTGGCATCCGGCCGAACTGGCTGGCCGGCATCTCAATCGGCGCCCTCAACGCCGCCGTCATCGCCGGCTCGCCCGAAGGCGAACGGGTGCAGCGGCTGCGCGAATTCTGGGAGACCATCTGCGCCTTCTCGATCGAGTGGCCCGCCGGCGAAGGGCTCGCCAATGCCTTGCCCTTTGCGTTCGACATCAGCTCGGTGCGCAACGCGCTGGCGGCAACGCGGGCGCTGGTGCAAGGCCAGCCCGGCTTCTACAAGCCGCGGTTCCCGTCGCCGCTCTGGTCCCCGTTCTCAGGCGATGCGGCGACTAGCTTCTACGACACCGCACCGTTGCAGCAGACGCTGGAGCGACTGGTCGACTTCGACCGCCTGAACTCGGGTGAAACGCGCGTCAGCGTCGGCGCGGTCAATGTCCGCACCGGCAACCTGACTTATTTCGACACCGCCGAACGCCGGCTGGGAGCGAAGCATTTCATGGCTTCCGGCGCACTTCCTCCGGGATTCCCCGCCGTTGAAATCGACGGCGAGCACTACTGGGACGGTGGCGTCGTTTCCAACACACCCCTCTCCCGCGTGCTGTCCGGCGAGCCGCGCGACACGCTGACATTCCAGATCGATCTCTGGTCGGCGATGGGTCGCGTTCCCCACGACATGATGGAAGTGTCGAGCCGGCAGAAAGACATTCAATATTCCAGCCGGACGCGCGCCATTACCGATCACATGACGCGGATGCAGAAAATGCGTCAGGCGCTGCAACGGACGATGGAGAAATTGCCGGCCAGCGCAAAGGACGATCCGGAAATCCGGGCGATTGCCGATCTGGCCCGTCATCGCTCCTACAACATCATCCACCTGATCTACCAGTCCAAGATCTACGAGGGACATTCCAGGGACTACGAGTTCGGGTTGAGTGCGATGCGCACGCATTGGCAGAGCGGGCTGGATGACATCCGCCGCACGCTGGCCGAGCCGCAACGCCTCGACCGGCCGGCCCACGAACTCGGCATGGTCACCCACGACGTCCATCGCCGCGACTGAGCTTCAACGCCCTCCAGCAGATTTGGGAGAACGCCATGTCCACACTTGCCTATACCGAGGAACAAAAAGCCAAAATCAGCCTTCGCCCCTCACGGCAGGCGATCAAACGTGCCGCCCTGGCGCTGGCGGCGGCGCTCGGGGTCGCAGCCGGAGCCGATTTCGGCCACTACTACCTCACCACCGGCCGCTATCTGGAAACCACCGACGACGCCTATGTCAAAGCCGACTCGACCATCATCGCGCCGAAGGTCTCCGGCTACATCGCGCAGGTGCTGGTAAGCGATAACCAGCCGGTGACGGCCGGCCAGTTGCTGGCGAAAATCGACGATCGCGATTTTCGCGCGGCGCTCCGCCAGGCCGACGCCGACGTTGCGGCGGGCGAAGCCGCCGTCCGCAATCTCGATGCACAGCTCGCCCTGCAGCAGCCAATCATCGAACAAGGTATCGCCGATATCGCCGCCGCTGAAGCCAACCTGAAGTTCGCACAGGAAGAGCAGGCGCGCTACGACGGCTTGATGAAGACCGGCTCCGGCACGGTGCAGCGCGCCCAGCAAACCGATGCGGCGCTGCGTGCCAGCAACGCGCAATGGCAGCACGCGAAGTCCGGCCTGCTGGCAGCCGAACGCAGGGTCGATGTCCTCACCACCCAGCGGGCGCAGGCGATCGCGCAGCGCGACCGCGCGGCTGCGATGGAGCAGCAGGCGGCGCTAAATCTTTCCTACACCGCCGTCACCGCGCCGGTCGACGGCACAGTCGGCGCGCGCTCGCTGCGGGTCGGTCAATTCGTGCAGGCCGGCACACAGTTGATGGCGGTGGTGCCGCTCGACGCCGTGTATGTCGTCGCCAATTTCAAGGAGACCCAGCTCACCCATGTGCGCAACGGCCAGCCGGTGGAGCTCAAAATCGACAGCTTCCACTCGACCCGGCTCAAGGGCCATGTCGATAGCCTCTCGCCGGCCAGCGGCCTCGAGTTCGCACTGCTGCCACCCGACAACGCCACCGGCAACTTCACCAAGATCGTGCAGCGCGTGCCGGTGAAGATCGTGCTCGACGATCACAACCTGAAGGGCCTGCTGCGGCCGGGCATGTCGGCCGAGCCGACCGTCGACACCAAGGCAACGGTCGTCACCGAGCGTGAAGCCGGCAAGCGCCTCGCCTCGCGGGCCGCCGGGCCCCGCAGTTGAACGGCGCCGATCGCCCGCCCCTCGCATCCGACGAGAACCATCATGACCACATTGCAAACCGCCAATAACGGCGTTCCCGCCAGCGATCCCCGGCTCGCCGCCGAAGCCCCGAAGGCTCCTGCCGTCTCCGCAAAAACCTGGATCGCAGTGGGCGGCGCCACGCTCGGCGCCTTCATGGCGGTACTGAACATCCAGATCGTCAACGCCTCACTCGCCGACATCCAGGGCGCGATCGGTGCTGGAACCGACGACGGCGGCTGGATCTCGACCTCGTATCTGATCGCCGAGATCGTGGTAATCCCGCTCTCCGGCTGGCTTGCCCAGGTGTTCTCGATCCGGGTGTATCTTCTCACCAACGCGGTCCTGTTTCTGCTGTTCTCGGCGGCCTGCGCACTGGCGCAAAACCTGCCGCAGATGATTGTGCTGCGTTCCGTGCAGGGGTTTACCGGCGGCGTGCTGATCCCGATGGCGTTCACGCTCATCATCACGCTGCTGCCAAAGGCGAAGCAGCCGATCGGGCTCGCGTTGTTTGCGATCTCAGCGACATTCGCCCCCGCGATCGGCCCCACGATCGGCGGGTATCTCACCGAGAACTGGGGCTGGGAATATATTTTCTACGTCAACCTGGTGCCCGGCGCGGCGATGATTGCGATGCTGTGGTTCTCCCTGGAGCCAGCACCGATGAATCTGTCGCTGCTTCGCGAAGGCGACTGGCCGGGCATCGTTACCATGTCGATCGGCCTGTCCGCGCTTCAGACGGTGCTGGAAGAGGGCAACAAGGACGACTGGTTGGGCTCGCCCTTCATCGTCAAGATGTCGGTTATCGCCACGGTTGCGCTGTCAGCCTTCCTATGGATCGAGCTGACCGCCAGCAAGCCGCTGTTGAATCTGCGCCTGCTGGCTCGTCGCAACTTCGGCTTCGGTATCCTCGCCAACTTCCTGCTCGGCATCGCGCTGTACGGTTCGGTGTTTATCCTGCCGGTCTATCTGTCGCGTATCCAGGGCTACAACGCCGAGCAGATCGGCATGGTGCTGGCATGGACCGGCTTGCCGCAATTGCTGTTCATCCCGCTGGTGCCGCAACTGATGCGGCGCTTCGACGCCCGAATCATCATCGGTGCCGGCTTCGCGCTGTTCGCGGTTTCCAATTTCATGAACATCCACATGACCAATGACTACGCCACCGACCAGTTGTTCTGGCCCAACGTCGTTCGTGCCGTAGGTCAGGCCTTCGTGTTCGCGCCGCTATCGGCGGTCGCTACTGCGGGCATCGAGGCAGAGAACGCCGGCTCGGCCTCGGGCCTATTCAACATGATACGTAACCTCGGCGGCGCCGTCGGCATCGCCCTGTTGCAGACATTGCTCACCAAGCGCGAACAGTATCACTCCAACGTGTTGATGCAGTCGGTTTCCATGCTCGAGCAGGCGACTCAGGCAAGAGTTGAGAAGCTGACACAGTATTTCATCAGCCACGGCGTGATCGATCGCAGCGATGCCGCGCACCGCGCCTATGTCGCGATCGGCAAGATCGTGCAGAAGCAGGCGTTCATCCTCGCCTTCAGCGACATGTTTTTCCTGCTCGGTGCCGCGCTCGTCGTAGCACTCGCAGCTTCCATGATGCTGAAGAAGCCCGGCCAGCTCAGTGCCGGCGGCGCCCACTGATCATTCGTTCCAACCGCACCCAAGGGAGCACGACCATGAACCCCCGCATCAACTTCGACCAGGCGACCAAAGGAATTCCCATGTTAAAGGACAAGGTGGCCATCGTCACCGGTTCGACCAGCGGCATCGGGCTGGGAATCGCGAAGGAGCTGGCCCGGCTCGGCGCCAACCTGGTGTTGAATGGCTTCGGCGACGCAAGCGAGATCGAGACGATCCGCCAAGGGATCGAAGGCGAACACGGTGTCCGGGCCGTCTATGACGGCGCCGACATGTCGAAAGCCGAAGCCGTACGCGGATTGATCACCGCGACGATCGAGAAATTCGGTCGCCTCGACATACTCGTGAACAATGCCGGCATCCAGTTCACCGCTCCGGTTGATGAGTTCCCAATTGCCAAGTGGGATGCGATCCTCGGAATCAATCTGTCGGCGGCGTTCCACGGCATTGCGACAGCAGTACCTCAGATGAAAAAGCAGCGTTGGGGACGGATCGTCAACATCGCCTCCACCCACGGCCTCGTCGCTTCGACCCACAAGGCCGCCTACGTCGCCGCCAAGCACGGGCTGGTCGGCCTGACCAAGGTGGTCGGGCTTGAGACGGCCGGAAGCGGCGTTACCTGCAATGCGGTCTGCCCCGGCTGGGTGCGTACGCCGCTGGTCGAAAAGCAGATCGGCGACATGGCCGCGCAACGCGGCATCAGTCAACAGCAAGCCGTCGAGGAGTTGCTGTCGGAAAAGCAACCGTCTCTCGATTTTGCGTCCCCGGAGCAACTCGGAGGCACCGTCGCCTTTCTGTGTTCGCCGGCGGCAGACCAGATCACGGGAACAACGATCTCCGTCGATGGCGGCTGGACCGCGCAATAGCCGGAGCGGCCAAAGATGTCCATGCTCGCGAGCGACTCCCGCACCTTCGCAAGGACACCGGATTCGGCGGATGACGCAGCGGAGCTGTCGCGCCTGGAGGCGCGGCTGCCGCTGTTGCTCAGCATGATCGCCGGAATGGTCGATGCCACCGGCTTCTTCACCCTGGGTCATGTCTTCACGGCGCATGTGACCGGCAATATCGTGCTGGCCGCCGGCGTCGCCGTGGAGGGCGGCTCGTTTCACTGGGCGCAGTTGTTGGCCATTCCTGTCTTCATGCTGGCGTTGGGGAGCGTCTGGCTGGTCGCGCAGGCTTCGCGCCGGCGCGGTCCGAGCCTGGCGCGACTGTTGCTCCTGGTTCAATTCCTGCTTCTGGTCGCACTCCTGATCTTTTGCGTCATCACCAAGGCATCGGCCGATCCGGTGGGATTGCTGGCCGGCACGGCCGCCATGATCGCGGTGTCGGCCATGGCCTGCCAGTACGCCCTGCTCCGCCTGGCGGTGCCCGGCGCGATCTCGACCGCGGTGATGACCGGCAATCTGGCCAACGCGGTCCTGTCAGCGATGGACTTGCTGACAGACCGACATCCGCTACTGCCGCACGATTCAACCCCGCTGAATCGTTCGCTGGGTCGCTTGTTCGGGTTCCTGCTCGGATGTGTCGTCGCCGCGGCAGCAGCTTCATTGGCGGCAGACTGGGCCTGGTCCCTTCCGGCAGCACTGGCTGCTGTTGCGATAGCTGTACGGTAAGCCAGTTAGCTCCTTCCGGGTGACTGTTACTAAGCGCGGAAGCACCTGCGCCGGGAGACTTGAAGGGCCGCGCTCAAATGGCGCCGCGGTCGCGCAATGCCAGCCGTGCGCCAAGCTCAGCACCGAAGCCGCTCACGCTAGTCGTCGCTAGATTTTCTTTGATCTTCCGGTGCACACGTCGTGCACACAGCGCCTTCTAACCGTTTGAAAAACATGAGCTCTCGCTCCAGTCCATCATGGGGGCTACGGCGAATTTTCGTTCTAAGCTATTCATCTTATTGAGGTATTTTAACTTCGATCAGCCCTTTGTGTAATTGGACCGACTGAGAATTCTCATTTGACGAGGCTTCCGTAACTTGGCTCTTCTAGGACGATATTTGCATGAATTGGAAGCAGAAATCGCTTCTTCGGATTCTCAATGCACACGTCAGACGGAGGCCGAGGTGTGCATGTGCAGTCAAAGCGCTTCGCTCGCACTTTTCTGTGGCAGCCCTCAACAACTTATCGATGTCGCCAAACGGTACGAAGAGCAATCCATCATTGCTTCTAATGATGAGGTCGCCTCGCTCAGCGATTGCTCGAACTGCCAGCTCTTCCGAAATCTCCCAATCGTTCCATGACCGTTCAGCGAAGTCAGTTTGCCTTCGCTTTCACATATCGGCCTGGTGCCACTTCCCCCGGAGGATAGAGGTTGCTGCCGAGTTGCGTCCGGGCGGGCACCTGATCTTCAGCCCACGGCTTGAGCCACGCGATCCAATCGTTCCACCAACTGCCTGGCTTTTCGTCAGCGCTCGCAAGCCACGCCGCCGGGTCTTCGCATCGCTTGTCCGACAGCCAATAGCTTCGCTTGTTCTTCGACGCAGGGTTGATCACGCCGGCAATGTGCCCACTCGCTCCGAGCACGAAGCGGGTGTTGCCACTGAACAGGCCCGTGGTGCGATAGGCCGATCGCCACGGCACGATGTGATCTTCAACGGTCGCCAAGACATAGGCAGGCAGGTCGACTCGCCCCAGATCGACGGACGTGCCGCACATCGTCAACCGGTTCGGCTCCCGAAGTCTGTTCTCCAGATACATGTTCCTGATGTACCAGCAATACATCGGCCCCGGCAGGTTGGTCACGTCGGCGTTCCAGAACAGAAGATCGAAACGCTCAGGCGATTTTCCCTTCAGATAGTTGTTGATCACGTTCGGCCAAATCAGCTCCTTGGAACGCAGGGTTTGGAAGACGAACCCGAGCTCCGAGCCGCGGTAAATGCCGCCGTTGCCGATGGTCTGCTCGCGCTGCCGCACACCCTCCTCGTCTACGAACACGCCGAGATCCCCCGGTTCACGGAAGTCGAGCATCGTGGTCAGCAACGTCACACTGGCGACCGACTCGTCGCCGCGCGTCCGCAGGATCGCCAGCGCAGATGACAGAATGGTTCCTCCGACGCACCAGCCGACCACGTTGACCTTGTCGGCACCCGAGATCGAGCGGGCCACCTCGATAGCGCGCATGGCGCCCTGCCCGACGTAATCGTCCCAGCCAAAGTGCCCGCACGAGGCATCCGGATTGCGCCAGGAGACCATAACGACGGTCAGGCCGTGCTCGACCGCAAAGCGGACGAAGGAGTTGGCCGGTTGCAGGTCGAGGATGTAAAACTTGTTGATGCATGGCGGCACGATCAGCAGCGGCCGGGCCGACACCTGCTCGGTCGCGGGTTCATACTGAATGAGCTGAAACAGCTCGTTCTCGAACACGACCGCGCCCCTGGATGCGGCGACGTCTTTTCCGACCTCGAACGCCTCCTCGTCCGTGATCGTCAGGCTGCCTCGGCCGAGATCAGCCATGAGATTGTCCAAGCCGGCCTTGAGGCTCTGCCCCTCGCTGTCCGTCGCAAGCTTTATGACGTCAGGATTGGTGGCGAGAAAATTAGTCGGGCTCATCGCCTCGACCAGCTGGCGCGTGAAGAAGCGCAGCCGATGCTTTTCCTTCTCGTCGAGATCGAGTGCTTCGACGAAGTCGACGCAATAGCGCGCATTGAGTAGATAGCATTGCTTGAGCAGGCTATAGGTGGCATTGTCCCGCCATTCCGTCGCGTTGAACCTGCGATCGCCGCGCGCGGGCTCGATGCCTGCTTCGCTCTGGACGCCGGCGGCCGATTTGAGGACATGCTCGGTGAGCTTGTACAGCCGCATCATGTGGTCCGCCTGCAATTGAGCGAGGCCTGACGAATTCAGAGCCGGGCCGGGATCGGCCCCGTTACGATCGCCCTTTGGCGCCCATCCGAGCGAGCGCCACAGGCTTTCACCCGCCTTCATGAAGCCCTCGACAAATTCGTCAGGCATGTTGAATGGCCGATTCATGGCGTTCCTCGCTTGGCAAAATTGATTGGTTCGTTGACGTCCGGTTTTCGGGCCGCTTCTGCCTGGCGCCCTTTGCCCCGCTTGCACCGAGAGCTTGCCGTCTCATCCGCCGCGGTCTCAGGATCCGGAGCGGACGGTCGCGCCCTCCCTGATTCCGTCGACATTGACGCAGAGGCGCTTGATCTTGTCGTACAGCGTCTGCTTCGGAATGCTCAGAAGGGCAGCCGTTGCCTGGACATCGCCTTGCCTGCGCCGCAGCGCATCCTCGATGATCGATCGCTCGATGTTCTCCAGTTGCCGCGGCAATGACATATCGGACGCGCCGAAGCCCGACTTGTTGATCGACTTGCCGTCGAGGACACCGAGCACGAAACGGTCGGCGACGTTGCGAAGCTCGCGCACGTTGCCCGGCCACGAATAGGCCAGGAGGTGAGACATGGTCGGGTCATCCAGGATCGGGGCGTCGCGCTCGAAACGCCTGGCGGCATCCAGAGTGAAGTGCTCGAACAGCAGCGGGATGTCCTCCCGCCGTTCGCGCAGCGGCGGCAGCTCGATGAAAGCGACGCCGAGGCGATAGTAAAGATCGGCACGAAACAGCCGCTTTTCGCTGAGCTCCAGCAGATTCACCTTGCTCGCGGCCACGACACGGCAATCTACAGCGATCGGCTTGTTGGTGCCGACGCGCTCGATCGAGCGATCCTGCAGCGACCTCAGCAACTTGACCTGCACGCTGAGCGGCATGCTTTCGATCTCGTCGAGGAACAGCGTTCCGCCGCTGGCGTATTCGATCTTTCCGATCCGCTGACGCGTGGCGCCGGTGAACGCGCCGACCTCGTGGCCGAACAGCTCGCTCTCGACCAGCGATTCCGGCAGGCCGCCGCAGTTCACCGCAACGTAGTTGCCGCCGCGGCGGCCGCTATGATTGTGCAGGCAGCGCGCCACCACATCCTTGCCCGTCCCGGTCTCACCATAGATCGTGACGTCGACATTGGTCGCAGCCAAGGTGGAGACCAACCGGCGCACCTCCTGGATCTGCGGCGACCGACCGAGCAGGCTGGCCTCGATTCCCTGGCGGTCCGCCAAGGCGGATCGCAACGATCGCACCTCGAGCGTCAGCCGCCGCTTCTCCGCCGCCCGGCGCACCACCGAGATCAGCTGCTCCGAGGAGCAGGGTTTCTCGATGAAGTCATAGGCGCCGGTCCGCATTGCCTGCACGGCCATCGAAATATCGCCGTGACCGGTGATCAGGATCACCGGCAGATCCTGATCCAGCCGACGCAGATCAGACAGCCAATCGAGGCCGCTGCGCCCGCGCAGGCGCACGTCGCAGACCACGACAAAGGGCATGTCGGCGCGCACGGAGCTGTGGGCGGTCTCGACCGAGGCAAAGCCCGAAACGGAAAATCCCGCAAGCTCAAGCGCCTGGACCCCGCCGATCCGGACGTCGTCATCATCCTCGACATAGATCACGCCGATCGATTGGTCATCGCCCATGCGGGAGCCGCCTCTGTAATCTCAGCCAATGGAAGGGTCACAACAAATTCGGCGCCGCTCGGCGCCAGGTTTCGCGCATGCAGCTCGCCACCGAACGAGCGTGCAATGTGGTTGGACAGCATCAGGCCCAGCCCAAGCCCCTTGCCCGCGGGCTTGGTCGTCACGAACGGCTCGAACATGCGCTGCAGGACGTCGGGGGCGATCGCGGGCCCGCTGTTGCTGATCGCAATGCGGCAGCGCGCGCTCTGCGCCTCCTCCCTGCCCGCCCGGATCAGGATCGACTTCGGCTCGACATTCTCCACCGCATCCAGCGCATTCGCCACTATGTTAACAACAGCTGCTCGAGCCGCGTCTGATCGGCGATGACGCAGAGTTTTGCGTCAATGTCCGTCGCGACGGCAACCCCGCCCTCCTTGACTCGCCCGGATAATATTTTGAGCGATTCAGCCACGGCCTGCTCAACGGAAACCGCGCCAAGCGGGCTGCTCGACTTGTATGCGAACACCCGCAACTGGCCGGTCAGGCGTCCGAGCCGCCGCACCAGCTCGCCAATGCGGGTGAGATTTCCACGGGCATCTCCGATTGATCCGCGGTCGACCAGCAAAACGGCATTGTCGGCGGCGGTCTGCAAGGCTGCCAACGGCTGGTTCAGTTCATGAACGATGCCCGCCGACATCTGGCCGAGCGCGGCCAGCTTGCCGGCATGAACGAGTTCATCCTGCGTAGCGCGCAATTCGGCTGTGCGCTCCTGCACCCTGGTTTCGAGCATGTCGTTCGCCGCCTGCAACGCGGCCTGGCTCGCCAACCGCTGCTTGATCTCTCTGCGGCGTTGCTCCACAAGTCCAAGCGCCAACAGCGCGACGAGGGCGGCTAATCCCGATATGACCCCGATGACGAGCGCAGTCTGCCGTATGGGCGCCTCGTCGTCGAGAAGCACGAGTTTCCACAGCCCGCGGTTGATCGGAAGCTCGCTGACGGTATAGGCGGTGCCGTTCTCCGCGGTGATCCGTGCCGTGCCGTTCTCGGACTGGGCGACGAAGGTCCATCCGAGCGGCGCAAGATCGTGGTTTCCGTAGGGCTTGGATCGCGCGATGTCATCGCGCGTTTGAACCGACAGCGGCTCCATCGGGCGATAGCGCCACTCGTCGCGAGAGGCGAGTATCGTGACCTTGCGCTCGTCGACCAGTAGAATGTCGTTGTCGATGTTGCGCCACGCCCGCTCGAACGAATCCAGATTGACCTTGACGGTCGCGATCCCCTTGGTCGTCCCGCTGTCCTTCAGGGCATAGGACAGATAATAACCGGCGCGCGCGGTGGTGATACCGACACCGAAGAATGCACCGCGACCGTTCGCAAGCGCTTCGCTCACATAGGGACGATACGACAGGTTTTCGCCGAAGGGTGTTCCGGGCTGGTCGAAATCGGCCGCGGCCAGCGTCGCGCCGGTGACACCGAGGACGTAGAGGTTGTCGGCCCCCGCCAGCAGGTTGATCGATTTCAGATAGAGGCTGACGGCTTGCTGCAACGCGGGATCGCCGGGCGCCTCCAGCAGCCGGAACACGCCGGGGGACGTCTCCAGGAGAGACGGGAGATACTCAAATCTCGAAAGATGGCCGTCGAGTCTGGCCGCCTCGACGGCCAGCCGCTGCTGGGCCACGGCGTGCAGATGGTCCAGTCCCCGGCGGAACGTGACCGCATATCCGAGCCACGCCGCGGCGGCGACCAACGCAAGGGCAAATGCACCGCGAATGAACCAACGCGCGGAAGCAGGCGCCACCGAACCAACCTTGGCAGGCTCCTTGACGTTCACCAGGGATGAAAGCTCCGCCATCTTGTGAACCAGCACAAACCCGGGAGCGCCGGCAATTGCGGCAGGCCACTCACGCATAGTCTAACTCTATGGTCTTGCCCCGGAATACGCGATAGGAAAATCCGGTGTAGGCGATGATGACCGGCAGCGTCACGCAGACCCCGATCAGTATGACTCGGAGCGACTCCGGACTGCTGGCGGCCTGCCAGACCGTGAGCCGGTCGATCACGACATAGGGGTAGATGCTATAGCTGAGACCAAGGAAGCTCAGGAGGAACACGAGCACCAATAGCGCGAAAGGCAGCCAGCAAAGCGCGCCGCGCACGGCCGGTGCACCCAGCAGAAGGCGGACCGTCAGCAGCGCAACGCTGGACGTGATCGGGATCGAGGCCACCGCGATCATCGCCGGCAAGGTGAACCACCTGATGCGGACCGTCTCGCTGATCCACGGCGTTGCCATCGAGATCAGGATCAGACCGAGAACCATGGGTGCGAAGGCGATCTTGCTCCACTCGATCGCCTTCTCCTGCAGCTCGCCATGCGTCTTCATCACAAGCCACGTCGCGCCGAGCAGTGCATAGGCCATCGGCAACGCAATCGCGATTGCGCCGGCGAAGATCGGATAATTCCAGCCTTCGCCGAACCCGCTGATGTAGCGGCCGAGCATCCAGCCCTGGCATACCGACGCCAGCATCGACCCGGCGATGAACATGCGATCCCACATCGCCTTCCGGTCGGCCTTGGCCTTGACCCGGAAATCGAAAGCTGCACCGCGCAGGATCAGGCCGACCAGCATGAGCGCGGTCGGCAGGTACAATTCCGACAGGACCAGTCCATGCGCCTTTGGGAAGGCGACGAGGAGAAGGCCGACGCCGAGGACAAGCCAGGTCTCATTCGCATCCCAGAACGGGCCGATCGAGGCGACCATGGTATCCCGCTCGTCCGGCGTCGCCCGATGCATCAGCATGCCGACCCCGAGATCGTAGCCGTCGCTCACGACATAGACGAGCAGCGATACGCCCATCAGTCCGATGAAGATCAGTGGCAGAAGCTCGTCGAAGGACATCGACATCATGCGAACTCTCCGCGGCTCTGATAGCGAAGCGGATCCTGTGCAAGGTCCTCCGACGTGACCGCCGCCAAACGCTTTTCCGGCTTCTCCGACATATATTTCAGCACGCCGACATAGGCCACCAGCAAGCCCACATAGAGGGTCACGTAGATGACCAGGGTCAGCGCGATGCTCGCCGATGGAACGCGCGAAGCGACCTCGCTCGTTCGGATCAGGCCTGACACGATGAACGGTTGCCGTCCAATCTCCGTGACGTACCATCCGGCGATGGTTGCCACCCATCCGGCAAAGGTCATTCCTGCGAACAACCTGAGCAATGGCCGCGGCATCAGGGAAAACTCCCAACCGTCGCGCCAATGCCTCCAGAGGCCGACCCAGCTGACGAGCAACATCAGGATGCCCGTTCCCACCATGATCCGGAACGACCAGAACAGCGGCAGCACCGGCGGATGCGCCGATGGAAACTCGTTCAACCCCTTGAGCTCCCCGTCAGGATCGTGACGGAGGATAAGGCTCGCGAGTTTCGGCACGGCCAGTTCGAAATGGTTCGACCGGGTCGCATCGTCGGGAATCGCGAACAGAAGCAGCGGCGCGCCGCGCGTGGTTTCCCAGATGCCTTCAACCGCCGCGATTTTCTGCGGCTGATACTTGAGCGTATTGAGCCCGTGAAAATCGCCCGCCACCATCTGCGCCGGCGCGGCCAGGGCCGCGAACACGAGCCCGGTTCGCAGCACCCGCGAGGCGCTCGCCGTCGCGACGCCCTTGAGGAGCTGCCAGGCGCTGATCCCGATCAGCAGGAACGCGCACGTCAGCGACGACGCAAGCACCATGTGGACGAAACGATAGGGAAAGGACGGATTGAAAACGATCTCCAGCCAATTCCGTGCATGGAACTGGCCGTCGACAATTTCGTATCCCGCCGGTGTCTGCATCCAGGAATTGAGGGCGAGGATCCAGAACGCACTCATCAGAGTGCCCAGCGCCACCAGAAAGGTCGCCCCAAGGTGAATTGCTTCGCCGACGCGGCGGTGGCCGAACAGCATCACGCCAAGAAAGCCCGCCTCGAGAAAAAAAGCGGTCAGCACCTCATAGCTCAGCAACGGGCCCGCGATATTGCCGACCCGCTCCATATAGCCCGGCCAGTTGGTGCCGAACTGGAAGCTCATGGTGACGCCACTGACGACCCCGAGCGCAAATGTCAGGGCGAATACCTTGGTCCACAGCCGATAGGCGCGAAGCCAGTCCAGCTTCTGCTGTGGGTCGGTTGCGCGCAGATGCTTCAGGCGGAAGAACAGCAGCACCCAGCCCAGGGCGATCGAGATCGATGGAAATAGAATATGAAACGTGATGTTCGCGGCGAACTGGATACGCGCAAGGAGCACAGCGTCCATCAGCATCCCCTCCGGGCTCGAGCCGGCGCCGGGTGCGCAACGGCCGGCACGACATCCATCTCCTTCGCGACCGCAATCAATGAAGCTTGACGTGCGGCTCGGTCCGCCGGGTGATCAGGCGGGCCAGCGTGTCGAGCGCCACCTTGGCCGGACCATGCAGGGCGTATTCGTGCATCTTGTAGAGCGACAGGTACATCATCCGCGCGAACAGCCCCTCGAAGACCAGGCTGCCGCCCACCAGTGCCCCCATCATCGAGCCGACCGTGCTGAACTCGCCGAGCGAGACCAGGGATCCGAAGTCCCTGTAGCGGTAGTCCTTCAGCGCTTCGCCCCGCAGATGCCGCGGGAACTGGGAATAGAGATGCGAGGCCTGCTGATGGGCTGCCTGTGCACGCGGCGGCACATTGCCCCGCTCGCCCCATGAGCAGGCCGAGCAGTCGCCGATGGCGAAGATGTTGTCGTCGCGTGTGGTCTGCAACGTGGGCCGCACCACCAGCTGGTTGATGCGGTTGGTTTCGAGCCCGGCAATGTCCCTCAGGAAATCGGGCGCCTTGACGCCCGCGGCCCAGACGATCAGTTCGGCGGGAATGGTCCGCCCGTCCGACAGGCTGACGCGGTCGGACCCGACTACGGACACCTTGGCGCCGACCAGCAGATTGACACCCAGCCTGAGCAGCAGTTTCTCCGTCTCCTTCGAGACGCGTTCCGGCAATGCGGGAAGCACCCGATCCGCCGCTTCAATCAGCGTGATCCTGATGTCCTTCTGCGGATCGACCTGATCGAGGCCGTATGCCACCACTTCGCGCGTCGTCCGGTGCAATTCCGCCGCAAGCTCGACACCGGTCGCACCGGCGCCGATGATCGCGACCTTCAACTGATGTTCGCCGAGCGGTGACGATTGGGCATGGGCGCGGATGCAGGCATTGACCATGCGTTCGTGGAACCGCTTGGCATCGACCTGCGTTTCGAGCTTGATCGCGTGGTCCACGACGCCCGGCGTGCCAAAATCGTTGTTCTGGCTGCCAATAGCCATGACGAGGATATCGTAGTCGAAGCTCCGCTTCGGCGTCACCTCGCGCCCTTCGCCATCGAGATAGGGCGCCACCAGCACTTGACGCCGCTCCCGGTCGATCCCGATCATCTCGCCGATCCGGTAACGAAACCCGTGCCAGTAGGATTGCGCGAGATAGTCGACCTCGTGGGCAGCGATATCCATGCTGCCGGCCGCGATCTCGTGCAGCTTCGGCTTCCAGACATGCGTCCGGTTGCGCTCGATCAGCGTGACGTCGAGCTTGCCCTTGCGGCCATATTTGTCGCCGAGGCGGGTCGCGAGTTCCAATCCTCCCGCCCCGCCTCCGACGATCACGATCCGGAGCTTTCCCGATTGCGCCTCACTCATGATGGCCTCGCCCGATCGCGTTCACAGTCCGCCCAATCGTGTCCTTCCGATCAGGCTCTCTCCGACACCGCATCCGCGGCTGCGACGGCAGCCATGTTCACGATGCGGCGGACGGTCGAGGATGGCGTGAGAATGTGGGCGGGCTTGGCCGCGCCGAGCAAAATGCCGCCGACCGTCAGCCCCTGCCCCGCAGCCATCCGCAAAAGATTGTACGAGATGTTGGCCGCGTCCAGATTGGGCATCACCAGCACGTTCGCCGGACCTACGAAACCGGAATCGGGAAACTCGTGGTCACGCACCGACTGCGACAGCGCCGCGTCGCCCCGCATCTCGCCTTCCACGGCCAGATCGGGCGAGCGCGCGCGGATGATCGTGCGCGCCTCCCGCATCTTGTGCGCCTCCGGCACCGCCGAGCTGCCGAAGCTCGAATGCGACAACAGCGCCACTCGAGGCGTGATGCCGAATCGCCTGACTTCGGCGGCCGCCAGCAGCGCGATGTCGGCAACCTGCTCGGCAGTCGGATTGAGATTGCAATGCGTGTCGCAGATGAACAGCTGATGCTGCGGGAGAATGAGCATTTGCATTACGGCGAGCGTCCGCACGTCGTCCCGCGTTCCGATCACGTTCTTGATCGCCGCCAGGTGATCGGCGGTTCGCCCGATCACTCCGCAAAGCATCGCATCGCCGATCCCTCGCTCGAGCAGGATCGACGCCAGCACCGTCGCATTGCTCCGCGTCTCCGACAGCGCGAGGGCCGCCGATACGCCATCGCGCCTCCTGCGCGCATGATACACGTCAGCGCATTTGGAATAGACCTGCGCATCGTGCGGATCGATGATCTCGCAGTCCTGGCCGGGCCTGAGCCGGAGACCGAAAGCCTTGATCTGCTGTTCGATGGTGGCAGGCCGGCCGAGCAACAACGGCTTCGCGATCCGCTCGTCAGCGATGACCTGTGCTGCCCGCAGCACGCGCTCATCCTCGCCTTCGGCCAGAACGAGGGATTTTCCGCTCCCCTTCGCCACCGAAAACACCGGCTGCATCGCATTGCCGGACTGGTAGACAAAACGGCTCAGCTTCTGCCGATAAGCGTCCATATCGGCGATCGGACGCCTTGCAACACCGGTATCGGCGGCCGCCTTTGCCACCGCCGGCGCAATCATCTCGATGAGACGTGGATCGAACGGCTTTGGAATGAGATAGTTGCGCCCGAAGCGAAGGTCCTCGCCCTTGTAGGCGGTTGCGACCACCTCAGGAACCTCGGCCAGGGCGAGGTCTGCGAGTGCGCGGACCGTCGCAAGCTTCATCTCCTCGTTGATGGTGGTCGCACCGCAATCGAGCGCGCCACGGAAGATGAACGGGAAGCACAGGACGTTGTTGATCTGGTTGGGATAGTCCGAACGCCCCGTGCCGATGATCGCATCGGGACGAACCGCCAGCGCGTCTTCCGGCATGATCTCCGGAACCGGATTGGCCATCGCGAAGATCAGGGGATCGCGGGCCATCCTCCTGACCAGGTCTGATGTCAGCACCTTGCCGGCCGACAGTCCGAGGAAGATGTCCGCATCCTGGATGATGTCGTCCAGCTTCCGCGCATCCGTCTTCACGGCATAGCGCGCCTTGTTGTCGTCCATGCTTTCGGTACGGCCGGCATACACGACACCCTTGGCGTCGGTCACGATGATGCGCTCGCGGCGCAATCCAAGGCTCACGATGAGATCGAGGCAGGCGAGCGCCGCAGCACCCGCGCCGGAGCAGACCAGCTTGACCTCGGCGATGTCCTTCTTGACCAGCTTCAGCCCGTTGAGGATCGCGGCTGCAGCGATGATCGCGGTGCCATGCTGATCATCGTGGAAGACGGGTATCTTCATCCGTTCGCGGAGCTTCTTCTCGATGTAGAAGCACTCCGGCGCCTTGATGTCCTCGAGGTTGATGCCGCCGAAGGTCGGCTCCATCCGCGCGATCGTCTCGATCAGCGCGTCGGGATTCTCCTCGGCGAGTTCGATGTCGAACACGTCGATGCCTGCGAACTTCTTGAACAGGCACGCCTTGCCCTCCATGACCGGTTTTCCGGCCAGCGCGCCGATATTGCCGAGGCCGAGCACGGCGGTGCCGTTGGTGACGACGGCGACGAGGTTGCTGCGGGCCGTCAACACGTCCGCTTGCAACGGATCCTCGGCGATGACCAGGCAGGGCTCGGCCACACCAGGTGAATACGCCAGCGCCAGATCGCGCTGGGTGGCCATCGCCTTGGTCGGCACCACGGAGATCTTCCCCGGCGTCGGCAGGCGATGATATTCGAGTGCGGCTTCCCTGAGATCCTGGTCCATCGTGTTCCTCGATTCTTCGGTTCGGGAGGCCGGCATGCGGCCTCAGATCATGTGCTGGCCGCCATTCGCCGATATCGTCGATCCCGTGATGAAGCCGGCATCGTCGGAGGCGAGAAACACCACCGCGCGCGCGATCTCGTGCGGTTCACCCAGACGGCCGACCGGAATCTGGGGCAGAATGTTCTTGGCCACGATCTCCGGACTGATCGCCTTGACCATCTCGGTGGCGATATAGCCGGGGCAGATCGTGTTGACGGTGATGCCGGCGCGGGCGCCCTCCTGGGCCAACGCCTTCACGAAGCCGATGTCGCCGGCCTTGGCAGCGGAGTAGTTGACCTGGCCCATCTGGCCCTTCTGGCCGTTAATCGAGGAGATGCAGATCACGCGACCGAACTTGCGCTCGCGCATGCCTTCCCACACCGGCCGCGTCATGTTGAACAGCGAGTTCAGATTGGTGTTGATGACCGCGTACCATTGCTCTGGCGTCATCTTGTGGAACATGCCGTCCTTGGTGATGCCGGCGTTGTTGACCAGCACATCGACCGGCCCCAGGTCGGCCTCGACCTGTTTCAAGCCGGCGACGCAGGCCTCGTAGTTCGAGACGTCCCATTTGTAGACGTTGATGCCGGTCTGGCTCTTGAACTTCGCAGCTGCCTCGTCGTTACCGGCATAACTCGCCGCCACCTTGTAGCCGGCCGCCTTGAGTGCGACCGAGATCGCCTCGCCGATGCCGCGCGTTCCGCCGGTCACCACCGCAACTCTGGACATGATTTCCTCCTGATCCTGATCGGTTATTCTTCTGCCGGCGCACGGCCAGCCGCTGTCGTTCGCGGATGGTGTGGTGCCGTCCGCGTTCATTCTGCTCCGGCGCTTATGGCCGGTGTTCTCTGCTACCGTTCGACCGTCAGGGCGACGCCCATGCCACCCCCGATGCACAACGTTGCAAGCCCCTTCTTCGCACCCCGCTTCTGCATCTCGAACAGCAGCGTCGTCAGCACGCGGGCGCCAGACGCACCGATCGGATGACCGATGGCGATGGCACCGCCGTTCACGTTCACGATCGAGGGATCCCAACCCATGTCCTTGTTGACGGCGATGGCCTGGGCCGCGAAGGCCTCGTTGGCTTCGACGAGATCGAGATCCCCGACCTTCCAGCCGGCCTTTTCCAGTGCCTTGCGCGAGGCCGGGATTGGCCCCGAACCCATTACCGCCGGGTCGACGCCGGCGGTCGCCCAAGAGACGATTTTTGCGAGCGGCGTCAGGCCGCGCCTGCTGGCTTCCTCCGCGCTCATCAACACCAGCGCGGCCGCGCCGTCGTTGAGGCCCGAGGCGTTGCCCGCAGTCACCGAGCCTTCCTTGTTGAAGGCGGGCTTAAGTTTGGCGAGAGCATCCTGCGTCGTGCCGGCACGGATATACTCGTCCTGGTCGACGACAACGTCGCCCTTCCTGGTCTTGACGGTGACGGGAACGATCTCGTCCCTGAACCGGCCGCCCTTTTGCGCGTCCTCGGCCTTGTTCTGCGAGCGGGTGGCGAAAGCGTCCTGCTCCTCGCGGGTGATCTGCCATTTGGCGGCGATGTTCTCCGCCGTGACGCCCATGTGGTAGCCGTGGAAGGCGTCCATCAGGCCGTCCTTCAGCATGGAATCGACGAATTTGACGTCACCCATCTTGGTGCCGACACGCATATGCGACAGATGCGGCGCCATCGACATCGACTCCATGCCGCCGGCAACGATGACCTTTGCGTCGCCATTGGCGATCTGCTGCAGCCCGAGCGCCACCGACCGCAGACCCGAGCCGCAGAGCTGGTTCATGCCCCACGCCGTCTTCTCCTGCGGAATGCCGGCCGCCATGGCGGCCTGCCGCGCCGGATTCTGCCCCTCACCGCCGGACAGCACCTGGCCCAGGATGACCTCGTCGACATCTTCAGGCGAGACCTTGGCGCGTTCGAGGGCCCCCTTGATCGCGACGGCTCCGAGCTCGTGCGCGGTCAGCGATCCAAGTGCACCGTTGAAGGAGCCGACCGGCGTTCGCGCGGCGGACACAATCACCACATCAGTCATGACCATTTCCTCTTGTCTGTCTGTTAAATCTCTCGCAATCCAATCGCTAGATGCCCCTGCCCTCTGCCACGGCGGTCTCGAAGTCTGTCGGATCGATGTCGCGCTCGAGACCGACACGAAGCTTCTCGCGATCGAGTTCGCCCTCCCACCAGGCCACCACCACGCAGGCAACACCGTTGCCGCAGAGATTGGTCAGCGCGCGGCATTCGCTCATGAACTTGTCGATACCGAGCACGATCGCCATGCCGGGAAGCAGCTCCGGCCTGACGGCGGCGAGCGTGCCGGCCAGCGTAATGAAGCCGGCACCCGTGATCCCCGATGCGCCCTTCGAGGTGAGCATGGCAACGACGAGAATCGTCAACTGCTCGCCGAAACTGAGCTGCACGTTCATCGCCTGGGCGATGAACAGCGTCGCCAGCGTCATGTAGATGTTGGTGCCGTCCAGATTGAAGGAGTAGCCGGTCGGCACGACGAGGCCAACGACCGGCTTGGAGCAGCCGAGGCGCTCGAGCTTCTCCATCATCTGCGGAAGCGCGCTCTCCGAGGACGACGTGCCAAGCACGATCAGCAATTCATCCTTCAGATATCTGAGGAACTTGAAGATCGAGAATCCGGCGAAGCGGGCGATCAGACCAAGGACCACAAAGACGAACAGGAGCGCAGTGACATAGAAGGTTGCGATAAGCCCAGCGAGATTGCCCAATGCCTGCGGACCATACCGGCCGATCGTATAGGCCATCGCACCGAACGCACCGATCGGGGCCGCCTTAACAATGATCGAGATGACGCCGAACATCGCGTGAGCCACGTCATCGATGAACGCCCGCACGGTATGGGCGCGCTCGCCGAGCCCCATCAGCGCAAAGCCGAACAGGATTGCAAACAGCAGGACCTGCAGGATTTCTCCCTGCGCAAACGCTCCCACGACCGTGTCCGGGATGACGTGCAGGACGAAATCGATCGACCTCATTTCGCTCGCCTGCTTGGCGTAACCCGCGACAGCAGCGGCGTTGGATTGACCCTGAAAGCCTGCTCCAGGCTGCACCACATTGCCGACGATCAAGCCGAGTGCCAGTGCAAGCGTCGACACGATCTCGAAATAGATCAGCGCCTTGATCGCGACCCGACCGACCTTCTTGACTTCGGAGATATGGGCGATGCCGGAGACGACGGTACAGAAGATGATGGGCGCAATCACCATCTTGATGAGCTTGACGAAGCCGTCGCCCATCGCCTTGATCCACTCGTTCTTGCCGAGTTCGGGCGAGACCCAACCGACGATAATGCCGAGCACGATAGCTGCGAGCACCTGAACGTAGAGCACCCGGTAAAATGGCTTCTTCTGCGTCACGGCCTTCTTATCGACCGTCGCACTGGTCGCTCCAGACATTATGTCTCCTCCCTCATTTCGCTGCGTTCCGCGCGGGCAGTCCTACTTTTTCTTCTGCGGCGGCAGATCGGTACAGTGGCCCTCAAAGACCTCCGCCGCCATGCCGATGGACTCGCCGAGCGTCGGATGCGGATGAATGGTCTTGCCGATATCCGCGGGCTCGCAGCCCATCTCGATCGCGAGACAGACCTCGCTGATCAGATCGCCCGCATGTGTGCCGACGATGCCGCCGCCGATGACGCGTTGCGTCGCCGTGTCGAACAGAAGCTTTGTGAAACCCTCGTCACGACCGTTGGCGATGGCACGGCCGGAGGCTGCCCAGGGAAAAACCGCCTTGCCGAACTTGATGCCTTCGGCCTTGCACTGATCCTCCGTCTTGCCGGCCCAGGCGACTTCGGGATCAGTGTAGGCCACGGACGGAATCTGCCGCGCGTCGAAATAGGATTTTTCGCCATGGGCGACTTCCGCGGCCACATGACCTTCATGCACGGCTTTATGGGCCAGCATCGGCTGCCCGACGATGTCGCCGATCGCGAGGATATGCGCCACGTTGGTCCGCATCTGCCTGTCGACGTCGATGAATCCGCGATCGGTCACCGCGACACCCGCCTTCTCGGCGCCGATCTTCTTGCCGTTCGGGCTGCGGCCGACCGCGACCAGAACCAGGTCATAGAGTTTCGGCGCCGACGGCGCCTGCTCGCCCTCGAAGGAGACCTCAATCCCGGCCTCGGTGGCCTTCCCACCGACCGTCCTGGTCTTCAGCATCACCTTGTCGAAGCGACGCGCGTTCATCTTGTCCCAGACCTTGACCAGGTCGCGGTCAGCGCCCTGCATCAGGCCGTCGAGCATCTCGACCACGTCGATGCGTGCGCCGAGTGTCGAATAGACCGTCGCCATCTCCAGCCCGATGATGCCGCCGCCGATCACCAGCATGCGCTTCGGGATCGATGTCAGCAGCAGGGCGCCGGTCGAGTCGACGATGCGCGGATCCTCGGGCAGGAACGGCAGCTTCACGGCCTGGCTGCCGGCGGCGATGATGGCCTTGGCGAACTTGATCGTCTTCTTGCCGCCTGCCGAGGTAACCTCGAGATGGTGCGGGTCGAGGAAGGCGCCGACGCCGGTCACGACCTCGACCTTGCGGGCCTTTGCCATTCCGGCAAGGCCGCCGGTCAGCTTCTTGATCACGCCGTCCTTAAACGCACGCAGCTTGCCGAGATCGATCTGCGGCGCGCCAAAGGAGATTCCGTGGTCCGGGAGGTGCTTGACCTCGTCGACGACGGACGCCGTATGCAGCAGCGCCTTGCTCGGAATGCACCCAACATTGAGGCAGACGCCGCCGAGTGTGTCGTAACGCTCGACCAACACGGTCTTCATGCCGAGATCGGCGGCTCGGAATGCGGCGGAGTAGCCGCCGGGACCGGCGCCGAGCACCAGCATGTCGCATTCCATATCCGCCTTGCCGGAATGGAATGCTGCGACAGGAGTCGCTGCCGGTGCCGCGGCGGCGGGGGCAGGCGGCGGCGTGGCCGCGGCGCCCGCGGCTTCCAGCATGAGGATGACGGCCCCTTCGCTGACCTTGTCGCCGACCTTGACCCTGACCTCCCTGACAACGCCGGCATGCGAGGACGGAATCTCCATCGACGCCTTGTCGGACTCGACCATGATCAGGCTGGTGTCGACCGCGACGGTCTCGCCGGGCTTGACCATGACTTCTATCACCGCGACGTCCTTGAAGTCGCCGATATCAGGCACCTTCACTTCGACCTGCTGAGCCATGCTGCCCTACTCCCGATCTCAGAACAGCACGCGCCGCAAATCGGCGAGCACGCTGGCGAAATAGACGTTGAAACGTGCGGCCGCCGCACCGTCGATGACGCGGTGGTCCCACGACAGCGACAGCGGCAAGGTCAGGCGTGACGTCCAGGTCTTGCCGTCAGGCGAATGCTGCTTCCAGTATCCCTTGCACACGCCCATGATCGCGACTTCCGGCGCGTTGATGATCGGCGTGAAATAGATGCCGCCGATGCCGCCGAGCGAGGAGATCGAGAAGGTGCCGCCCTGCATCTGGTCTGGCTTGATCTTGCCTTCGCGCGCAAGCTTGGCGAGCGCGTTCATCTCATTGGCGATGTCAGGCACCGATTTCTTGTCGGCATCGCGGATGACGGGCACCATCAGGCCGTTCGGCGTGTCGGCGGCAAAGCCGATGTGCCAGTAGTTCTTGTAGACCAACGTGTCGCCGTCGAGGCTGGCATTGAACTCCGGAAACTTCTTCAGCGCCGCGACGGCTGCCTTCACCATGAACGGCAGCAGGGAGAGCTTCACGCCGCTCTTCTCCAGCTCCTTGTTCATCTTGACCCGGAACTGCTCGAGCTCGGTGATGTCGGCCTCGTCATGGGTCGTGACATGCGGGATGACGACCCAGTTGCGATGCAGATTGGCTGCCGAAATCTTCTTGATGCGACCGAGCTCCTTGCGCTCGACCGGGCCAAATTTTGCGAAATCGATCTTGGGCCAGGGCAGCAGATCGATGCCGCCGACACCGCCCCCGCTTGCGGGCGCCGCCTGCGGCTTGGCGGCGGACGCCCCGCCCTTGGCAACGGCCTCGACGTCTTCGCGAACGATACGGCCGTGACTACCGGAGCCTTTGACCTTGCCGAGATCGACACCCATCTCGCGCGCCAGCTTGCGCACGGCCGGTCCGGCATAGGCGAGCGCGAAGGCCTTTTCGTCGACCCCGCCGACTTGCGCCACGGGAGCCGCTGTGGGCGCCGACGACACTGCTGCAGGCGCAGGCGCCGCAGAGGCGGCCGTCGTGGACGCATCGCTGGTCGCGAGCACGAGAATGATCGCGCCCTCGCTGACCTTGTCGCCGGTCTTGACCTTGATCTCGCGCACGGTCCCCGAGAGGGGCGCCGGCACTTCCATCGTCGCCTTGTCGGATTCCAGCGCGATCAGCGGATCCTCAGCCTTGACGCTGTCGCCGGGCTTGACGAAGATTTCAATGACCGGAACGTCCTTGAAGTCGCCGATATCCGGAACGCGCACCTCGGCGACACCGGCCGGCGCGCTAACCGACGACGGCGGTGCGCTGACGACGGGGCGAGTCTCGACCTGCTCGGCGCCCGCGCCCTCGAACTGCACGATCACCACGCCTTCGCTGACCTCGTCGCCAACCTTGACGACCACGGCCTTCACCACGCCATCGCGCGGCGACGGCACTTCCATGGTTGCCTTGTCGGATTCCAGCGCAACCAGCGGGTCCTCCGCCTTCACCTTGTCGCCCGGCTTGACGAATACTTCGATCACCGGGACGTTCTTGAAGTCGCCGATATCGGGAACTTTGATGTCGATCAGACCACTCATCGCTCTGCCCTCGGCTCCCTGGCTCAAACAGTCCAAGGCGCAGCGCGCCCGGCATCGATTTGATATTTGGCGATGGCCTCGGCCACGATTGCGGGCTTGATCGTCCCCTCATCGGCGAGCGCCTTGAGCGCCGCGACCGCGACGTAGTGCCGGTCGACCTCGAAGAAATTTCTAAGCTTCACGCGGTAGTCGCTGCGGCCGAACCCGTCGGTGCCGAGCACGACGTAGCGACGCCCGGCCGCCTGGACATATTCCCGGATCTGGTCGGGGTAGTTGCGCATGTAGTCGGTGGAGGCCACGACCGGCCCTGGATGTCCCTTGAGCTGCGATTCCACCCAGCTCTCGCAACGCGGCTCGGTCGGATGCAGCAGGTTCCAGCGCTCCGCCGCCATGCCATCGCGGCGTAGCTCGTTGAAGCTGGTTGCGCTCCAGACGTCAGCGGTCACGCCGAAGTCTGCCTTGAGCAAATCGGCGGCCGCGATCACCTCGCGCAGGATCGTGCCCGACCCGACAAGCTGGACGCGGAGGCCCTTCTTCGCGGTCTCGCCTCCGTTCTTCAGGAGATAGAGTCCCTTGAGGATCCCCTCCTCCGCCCCTTCGCCTGCATCGGCAAGCGCGGGATGCGGATAGTTCTCGTTCATCAGGGTGAGGTAGTAGTAGACGTCCTCCTGCGCCTCGTACATCCGGCGCATGCCTTCGCGGACGATCGTCACGACCTCATAGGCGAAGGTCGGATCGTAGGAGATGCAGTTCGGGATGGTCGCGGCGAGCACGTGGCTGTGGCCGTCCTCGTGCTGCAATCCCTCGCCGTTCAGCGTAGTCCGGCCGGCGGTGCCGCCGAGCAGGAAGCCGCGGGCCCGCATGTCGCCCGCAAGCCAGGCGAGATCGCCGACGCGCTGCAAGCCGAACATCGAGTAGTAGATGTAGAACGGGATCATCGGCACGTTGTTCGTCGAGTAGGACGTCGCCGCAACGATCCAGCTCGACATCGCGCCGCCCTCGTTGATTCCCTCCTGGAAGACCTGTCCGCTCTTGTCTTCGCGGTAGTACATCAGCTGATCGGCGTCCTGCGGCCTGTAAAGCTGGCCGACCGACGAGTAGATGCCGAGTTGCCGGAACATGCCTTCCATGCCGAAGGTGCGGGATTCGTCCGGTACGATTGGCACGATGTGCCTGCCGATCACCTTGTCGCGCACGAGCGCACCGAGCAACTGCACGAAGGCCATCGTCGTCGAGATCTCGCGCTCGCCGGTGTTTTCGAGCAGCCGCTGGAACGTCGAGAGCGGCGGAATTTGCAAGGACGCGGATTTCCGCCGGCGTTGTGGTAGGTAGCCGCCGAGCTTTTCGCGCTGCGCCCGGAAATACTTCATCTCCGGACCATCTTCCGGCAGCCGGAGGAAGGGCACCTTGGCCAGGTCCGCGTCGGCGACCGGCACCTGGAAACGGTCACGAAAGCCGCGCAGCGCGTCCTGCGTCATCTTCTTCGCCTGATGGGCGATCATCTGGCCCTCGCCGGACTCGCCCATGCCGTAGCCCTTGACGGTCTTCGGCAGAATGACCGTGGGCTGGCCCTTGTGGTTCACGGCCGCGGTGTAGGCGGCAAAAACCTTCTCGGGATCGTGGCCGCCGCGCGCAAGCTGCCAGATCTCGTCGTCGCTCATGTCAGAGACGAGTTGCTTGGTTTCCTCGTACTTGCCAAAGAAGTGTTCGCGAATGTAGGCGCCGCTCTTGCTCTTGAAGTCCTGGTATTCGCCGTCGACGCATTCTTCCATGAGCCTTAGCAGCAGCCCACTCTTGTCCTTCTCCAGCAGGCGGTCCCAACCCGAGCCCCATAGCACCTTGATGACGTTCCAGCCCGCACCGCGGAAGACACTTTCGAGCTCTTGCACGATCTTGCCGTTGCCGCGGACGGGCCCGTCGAGCCGCTGGAGATTGCAGTTGATGACGAAGATCAAATTGTCGAGGTTCTCGCGGCCGGCGAGCGAGATCGCGCCGAGCGATTCCGGCTCGTCGGTTTCGCCGTCGCCCATGAACGCCCAGACCTTCCGGTTGGACGTCTCGGCCAGCTTGCGGTTCTCGAGATACTTCAAGAACCGCGCCTGATAAATCGCCATCAACGGCCCCAGCCCCATCGACACCGTCGGGAACTGCCAGAAGTCCGGCATCAGCCAGGGATGCGGATAGCTCGACAAACCCTTGCCGCTGGTCTCCTGCCTGAAGCTGAGGAGCTGCTCCTCGCTCAGTCGCCCCTCAAGGAAGGCGCGCGCATAGATGCCGGGGGAACAGTGCCCCTGCACGAAGATCAGGTCGCCGCCATGGGTCTCGGTCGGTGCGTGCCAGAAATGGCCGAAACCGATGTCGTAGAGCGTGGCGGCAGACTGGAAGCTGGCGATGTGGCCACCGAGCTCCGAGCTCTCCTTGTTGGCGCGCAGAATTATCGCCAGCGCATTCCAGCGGATGATGGAGCGAAGCTTGTGCTCGATCGCGCGGTCGCCCGGCAGCGCCGGCTGCTGCTCCAGCGGGATCGTGTTGCAATAGGGTGTCGTCAGCGACTGCTCGATCTGAAGGCCACCGCGTCGCGCGGCGTCGAGCATCGCATTGACGACGAACTCTGCGCGTTCGTTGCCGCGGTGGCCCCGGACCGCCGACAGGGCATCGAGCCATTCCCGGGTTTCCTGCGGGTCCTGATCGTGAGCGTCCGCGATCGTCATTACCTTCTCCATTGCATGCCAAGCCGCAGTCGCGTGCCAACGTTCATTGCGGTCCGCATTCATGCAGACACGCGCAATGCCGATCGGGTGATGTCCCGGTCGTTTCAGGTGATGGGTTGTGCGTTGGCTGGCATCTGAACGTCCCCTCGCGCTGCATGTTCTGAAGCTGTCGCTTCTTTTGGCAGATGCTTAAGCAGCATTCATGCCAGACAGCGAAAAGAACGGCATTCGCTTCGATGTCGTTCAACTTGCTCGGTTTTACCGGGCGGGTCGGAGCCCCCGCCCATGCATCCGGGCTCGATCCGTCTGAAGCTCCGGAAAACCGGCTAGAGCATCGCCCGAAATCTCGGATCAGCAGATGGAGGGTTCCGAATGCCGCGCGCAATGCCGGTAACCGGCCTTGCACGTCGGGAACGAAAGCGCCCGCGTAAGGCAGCGCGCCCGGTCACCGCGTGAATCAACGCGGGACTACAAATCATGTTGACGTGCTTCACCGTGATAGCTGAATGTCGGCGACCGCGCGCGGGACGGCGTTGTTGTCACGCCACGGCTCGCGCAAGACGGAACGTGTCGCACAATCTGAGCGGAGCCGCCGCCATGTTCGGCTCTCGCACATCGCAAGGGGTGGGCGCATGACGGTGCTACTTGATTTCCTCAACGACGATCCGCGAACGAAGCTGCGGACCGATCGGCCGCGCCATCCCGAAAAGGTCAACCGCCCGGACACGCCGCTACAAAAAAAGCCCGCATGGATCCGCGTGAAAGCCCCCGGCTCCGCCCAATGGACCGAGACGCGACGTATCGTGCGCGAAAACAAGCTCGTGACCGTCTGCGAGGAAGCCGGCTGTCCCAACATCGGCGAGTGCTGGGCGAAGAGGCACGCGACCTTCATGATTATGGGTGACACCTGCACGCGCGCCTGCGCGTTCTGCAACGTGCGCACCGGCCTGCCCGACCCACTCGATGCCGACGAGCCCGGCAAGGTCGCCGACGCCGTCGCCAAGCTTGGGCTCGAGCATGTGGTCGTGACCTCGGTCGATCGCGACGACCTCGCCGACGGCGGGGCCGCCCATTTCGCAGCCACAATTGCGGCGATCCGCGCAATGAGCCCGGCGACCTCAATCGAAATCCTCACGCCTGATTTCCTGCGCAAGCACGGCGCACTCGAGACGGTCGTTGCCGCAAGGCCAGATGTGCTCAATCACAATCTGGAAACGGTGCCGTCAAAATATCTCGCGGTGCGCCCAGGTGCGCGCTATTTCCATTCGGTCCGACTCCTGCAACGCGTGAAGGAGCTCGACCCGCGCATCTTCACCAAATCGGGAATCATGGTCGGCCTCGGCGAGGACCGCAGCGAGGTGCTGCAGTTGATGGACGATCTGCGTTCCGCCGACGTCGATTTCCTGACCATCGGCCAGTATCTCCAGCCGACGCGCAAGCACCATGCCGTGATGCGCTTCGTGCCCCCTGATGAATTCGAGGCCTATCGGAAGACCGCCTATGCCAAGGGATTTCTCATGGTCTCGGCCACGCCACTGACGCGATCCTCACACCACGCCGGTGACGACTTCCGCAAGCTGCGCGAGCGCCGAAGCATTTAGCTATCTATGCGGCTCGATCGCGCTTCTTCACAAACCAACACCTAGCGCAAACCGACGCTCAGATTCACAGCCGTAGCTCAGGCTGAGCGGATTGGCAGGCAATATACGCTCGTCGTGCTCTCAAACGGATGGAGTCCGTTGGCGCTCTCGAGATTTTCTTTGATCTCCCGGTGCACACGTCGTGCACACGCCGCTTCCTAACCGATTGAAAAACTAGAACTCTCGCTCCAATCCATCATCGGGGTCATGGAAAACTTCCGATCTAACCCGTTAATTTTACTAAGATATTCCGCCTCTGCCCGACCCTTGATGTGATTGGAACGATTAAGAAATCTGGTGTGACGAGGCTTCCGCAACCTGGCTCTTCTAGAACCACATATGCACGAATTGGAAGTGGAAATCGCGTCTTCGGAGTCCCGGTGAACGCGTCACGCAAACGCTCAGCGAGAGGGCACACGCCACTCATAGGACACGCATCAAAGGCCCTCGAGCACTCAGCTTGGAGATATCGGCTTCGATCATGTCGGTCGGTCATGTGAATCCAGGTTGCGCAGACGCTGCGCCATTCAATCGCGACCGCGCAGACCGAAGTTTCCGTCCCTGGTCAGACGACACACCCGGTTGCTCACATCCGCGCATGATCCGCTTGTCTTGTGTGAATTACATTTGTCACAATGACAGATCATATGTATAGTTGATTGAGATGACACAAGCGGCTTAAGCGGCATCGTCAGCCAGGGAGGGCGCCGGAAGCTTCAGATCTCACGACTACAATGACCACTCCGCGCGGCGCGGGGCAGCGCATTCGATTCGAGCGACAGACCGCTGCGCGCCCAACGCACGGCATGACACGCGACCCAAAGCAGAGGCGTCATGGTCCGAGTTATTCAGATTTCCGATACGCATCTCAGCCCGAGCAAGCAGCACTTCGACGCGAACTGGGCGCCACTTGCCCGTTGGATCGCGCAGCATAAGCCAGATCTCGTCATACATACCGGCGACGTGACGGTCGATGCAGCCGATCAGGAAACCGACGCAGCATATTGCGCGACCCAACTGGCCTCGCTCGGCGTCCCTGTCGTGGCGGTTCCGGGAAATCATGACGTCGGCGAGGTCGGCAATCCGCATCAGCCGGTAAATGGCGAGCGGCTCGATCGCTTTCGCCGCCACTTCGGCGACGACCGCTGGCTACGCGATGTGGACGGTTGGCGCCTGATCGGCCTCAATTCGATGATCTTCGGCGGCGGCCCCGAAGAGGCGCAGCAGACCGAATGGCTCGAGGCCGCGATGGCCGATGCTGCGGGGCGTCGCCTTGCCTGGTTCACCCACCGGCCGCTGTTCATCGAATTACCGACCGAGGCCGACACCGGTTACTGGTCGGTCAAGCCGGAGCCGCGCCGCGCCCTTCTCGATCTGCTGCAACGCTACCAGGTGGAGATCGTGGCCAGTGGACATCTGCATCGCTGGCACGAAATCCGGCTGAACGGCACGCACTACATTTGGGGGCCGGCGGCCGGCTTTCTGGTCGGTGAGAAACTGGCGCCGCCGATGGGCGGCGCTGCACGGCTTGGGGCGGTGGTCTACGACATCGACGGCGAAAATATCGACGTGAGCATTCGTCCGGTGCCCGGCCTCACCGATTACTGGATCGACGACGTCGTGCACGAAGTCTATCCACCGCGCGATGCTGAGGCGTGATCTGCGATGGCCGGCCTCACATTGCGCGGCATCCATAAGGCTTTCGGCGACACGGCCGTCCTCAACGACATCGACCTCGATATTGCGGACGGCGAGTTTCTGACGCTGGTCGGCCCCTCCGGCTGCGGCAAGTCGACGCTCCTGCGCATCATCGCCGGGCTCGAATCGCAGGACCGCGGCTCGGTCTCGATCGGCGGGACTTCGGTCGACCATTTGCGGCCTCACGAGCGCAGAATCGCCATGGTGTTCCAGAATTACGCGCTCTATCCCCACATGTCGGTGTTCGACAACATCGCGCTACCCCTCACCATGACGCGCCTCAACCTGTTCGAGCGCCTGCCCTTGATGCGTCAACTGTCGCCTCGCCGCAGGCGCGTCATGGACGGGATCGCGCGTGAGGTGCGGGCCGTCGCGGAGCAGCTTCGCATCGAATCCTTCTTTCACCGCCGCCCCGGACAGCTTTCGGGCGGGCAACGGCAGCGCGTCGCGCTCGGCCGCGCAATGGTGCGTCATCCGCAGGCTTTCCTGATGGACGAGCCATTGTCGAACCTCGACGCCAAGCTGCGTGTGCACATGCGTGGCGAGCTGACCGAGCTGCACGCGCGTCTCGGCGCTACGATGATCTACGTGACACACGACCAGATCGAAGCGATGACGATGTCCGATCGCCTTGCCGTGATGGATCACGGCAACATACTCCAGCTCGGCACCCCCGCCGAGGTCTACGAACGGCCCGCCACGACTGCGGTCGCGCAGTTCATTGGCAGTCCGGCGATCAATCTATTTCCGGCCCATGTGGGCCCCGGCGGCCAGGTCGAGCTGCTCGGCCGGACGCTGCCGATCGATGTCCGCAACGCGCCGACGCCGGAACTGACGGTCGGCGTGCGTCCGGAAGCAATGCGGATCGGAGGCGGACCGTGCGCCGTCACGTGCAGGTTCCGGCGCCGCGAAAATCTCGGCTCGGAAAGCATCCTTCAATTCGATCTCGCGGCCTCCCCGGAAGTGGCGGTGCTCTGCCGGGTCGACAACAGCATCCCCATCCCCGAGGGCGAAGTCCCGCTGGCCTTCGAGCCACGGGATTGCCACGTCTTCGACAACAACGGCCGCCGCCTCGAGGTGGAAAGCCGCAATGCAGCCGGCCGCGATGTGCGCCGCGCGAGCGAGGCCCGATGACCACGGTCGCTGCTCAAGTCACTCCGCTCGACGCGGCGCCGCCAGCCGGCCGCCAGCGATGGGTCGAGCGGTTCGCGGGCTTGGGCTTTGCCGCGCCGGCCTTCATCCTGCTGGTCCTGACGAATCTGGCGCCGCTGGCTGCTCTCGCCTTCCTGAGCTTCACCAACTACGAGCTGGGTGCGCTCGACTTCTCGTTCGTCGGTTTCAAGAACTTCGGCGCGGCGCTACAGGATCCCGTGATTCGACGCTCGGTTACCAATACCCTGCTCTACGTGGCGATTGTCGTGCCCGGCGGCGTCCTGATCTCGCTGCTGGTCGCAATCCTGATCCACCAGCGCAAGCGCACGCGCAGCCTCTATGAGGTTATCTATTTTCTCCCCGTCACCTCGACGCTCATCGCAATGGCCACGATGTGGCAGTTCCTGCTGCACCCGACCCTGGGGCTCATCAATCAGGCGCTCAAGGGACTGGGGTTCGCGGAGACAGCTTTCCTGAGCGAGCCGCGCCTCGTCATCCCGACGCTCGCCGCGATCGGCATCTGGCAGCTCGTCGGCTTCAACATGGTGCTGTTTCTCGCCGGCCTCTCGGCTATTCCCCGCGATCTCTACGAAGCCGTCGATATCGATGGCGCGAGCCACCCCATTGACCGCTTCCTGAAAGTGACGTGGCCGATGCTCGGTCCGACGACGATGTTCGTGACCGTGACGACCTTCATCACCGCCTTCAAGATCTTCGACACGGTTGCGGTGATGACGCGTGGAGGCCCCGGAGGCGCATCCGAGGTGCTGCTGTATGCCATCTATCTGGAGGGGTTTCAGTACTTCCACATGAGCTATGCGGCGACGCTCACGCTGGTCTTCCTGGCGTTCACCCTCGTGTTCTCGGTGCTGCAGACCTTCATCCTCGACCGACGGGTGCACTATTGATGCGCACATCGGCCACGATCACTCGCCCGCCGACGCCGGTGGCGATCCGGATGCGGCGCCTCGTGTCGCTTGCGCTCGTCCATGCGGTGCTGATCGGCGGCGCCGTCTTCATGCTGCTGCCGTTCGTTTTCATGCTGACGAGCGCGATCAAGCCGCCGGGCGAGATCTTCGAGGCGACGTTCCGGCTCTGGCCGCGCCAGTTCTACGGATGGCAGAATTTCGAATCTGCCCTGAGCACCGCGCCACTGCTGCGTTTTCTGCTCAACGGACTCATCGTCTGCGGCGGAATCCTCGTCGTCCAGCTGCTGGTCGCAATTCCCTGCGCCTATGCGCTCGCCAAGCTGAAGTTTCCGGGACGGCCGATCCTGTTTTCGCTGGTCCTGCTCGGACTCTGCATTCCGGTCCAGGCGCCCTCGCTCCCGCTCTACATCGCGTTCGCCGAACTCGGCATCCTCAACACCTACCTCTCGATGATGATGCCCTTCTTCCTGTCGGTGTTCGCGATTTTCCTGTTCCGCCAGTTCTTCAAGTCCTATCCGGATGAGATCATCCAGGCCGCGCGGCTCGACGGCGTCGGTGAGTTCGAAATCGTGTGGCGCATCGTCGTGCCGAGCGCATGGCCGGCGATCGCGGCGTTTTCGATCTTCTCTGTCGTGGCGCACTGGAACGACCTGTATTGGCCGCTCATCGTCGTCTCCGACACCAAGCTCGCGACGCCGCCGCTCGGCATGATGTATTTCGCCGATTCCGAGTTGGGCTCGAATTACGGGGCGCTCGCCGCCGGCGCCACCATCATCACGGCGCCGCTGGTCATCGCGTTCCTGATCGCGCGGCGGCATTTCCTTGCCGGCATCACGATGACCGGAATCAAATGACTTCAACAACCGCTAGGGAGACACCGTCATGCTGCATCGCCGAGACCTCCTGAAAAGCGCCGCGGCCGTTGGGACGACCGCGCTTTCAAGCCCGCTCCTGACGCGATCGGCCCACGCGCAGGACGTTACGCTGGATGTCCTTTATGCCTTTCCTGCCTTCGCGAAATTCCATGAGCCGATCGCCCAGGAGTTCACGAAGCGGCAGTCGGGCATCAAGATCCAGTTCCGGGCACCGGCGGCGAGCTATGACGAAGGTCATCAGACTATGCTGCGGCAGGCCGTCACCAACCAGCTGCCCGACGTCTACTATTCGGGTTATCACCTCCTCGCCGAGCTTGTGCGCACGCTGGTGAAACGCAACCAGATCACCGAGGTCGCCTCGCTGCTGCAGAAGGAGGACGCCGCCTGGCGCAAGGCCAACTATTCCGACGGAATCCTGGCCCTCGGGGCGGTCGACGGCAAGATCTACGGCCTCGCATTCAATGCGTCGCTGCCGGTCATCTATTTCAACACGCAGCTCGTGAAGGAGGCGGGCGGCGATCCGGACAGGATGCCCGACAACTGGACGGACATGATCGCGCTCGCCGTCAACATCAAGAGCAAGGGACCCGATGTCGCCGGCATAGCCTATAACATCCATGACTGGCCCGACGACTGGCTGTTCCGTTCCCTGATCCTGCAAGGTGGCGGGCAGATGCTCGACGCGTCGGAAACCACTGCCGGTTTCGGCAAGGATGCCGGGCTGAAGGCTCTGGTCCACTGCCGGCGGTTCGTGGCCGATGCCAAGATGCCGCTGATCGATTGGGACTCCTCGCGCCAGCAGTTCATCGCCGGGAAAATCGGCATCTTCGCCGACACGCCGGCCCGGTTGCGCCAGGTCACGGATCTGATCGGCGACAAGTTCACCTTGCGCACCTGCACCTTCCCGATCGACGACAAGCAGAAAGGTGGGCTGCCCACCGGCGGCAACGCGGCAATCATCACGGCGAAAGATCCGGCGAAGCAGCGGGCCGCCTGGGAGTTCCTGAAATTCGTGAGCGGACCTGAAGCGCAGAAAATCGTGGTGGAGACCACGGGCTACATGCCGACCAATTTGCGCGCCTCGGGGCCCGACTTCCTGGCTCCGTTTTACGACAAGAACCCGAATTTCCGCACCGTGTCGCAGCAGATCGAGCGCGCGAAGCCATGGCAGGGCTATCCGGGCGGACAGTCCGTGAAGATCTGGCGCACGCAGCGCGAGATCATCCATGCCGTCATGCGCGGCGAGACGACCGCCGAGGCCGGGCTCGATCGCATGGTCAAGGAAAGCAACGCCTTGATGAAGAGTTCGTAAGCAACGGACAGCCGCCCACAGCAGGTGACCAAGCGCTGTTAAAGGCCCTTCTCCCCGGAACAGGACTCCCGTGTTCATCATTGCCCAGCTGAGCGACTTCCATGTGCGTCCGCATGGCAGGAAAGCTTACGGCGACATCGATACCAACGCGATGTTTCACGACGCGATCGACGCCGTGCTGAACCTCGGTCCGCAACCCGACTGCGTCGTGGTCAGCGGCGATCTGACCGACTGCGGGCTCGAGGAGGAATACGAGATTGTCGCCGCCGGCCTGGCAAGGCTGCCGATGCCGGTATTCGTCATTCCCGGCAACCACGACCGGCGCGAGCAGTTCATACGGTCGCTGCGATCACGCCACCGCTATCTTCCGTCCGACGGCTTCATCAACTTTGTCGTGGATGAGTTCCCGGTCCGGCTGATTTTCCTCGACAGCGTCGAGGTCGGACAGATCCACGGGACCTTCTGCGCGGCGCGGCAACAATGGCTGCGCGAAGTGCTCGCGGAAGGCCCCAGCAAGCCGACGGTCATTATCATTCATCATCCGCCGTTCCTCGTCGGAGCCGACGGAATGGACGAGCTCGGTATCAGCAACGCTACAGCGCTCAACGCAATCATCAAGGACCATCCGGACACCGAACGTGTGCTGTGCGGTCACTATCACCGCTCGATCACGGTGCGCTACGCGGGGACCGTGGGCTATGTGGCGCCGAGCACGGCGCACCAGGTCGCGCTCGACCTGCGGCCAGGTCGCGGTAACCGCTTCATCAAGGAGCCGCCGGGATTTGCCTTGCACTGTTGGCGGCCAGACATGGGCATCAGCAGCCATCTCGTCCCGATCGGAGACTTTGGTCGTCCGTTCGACATCGCGCCCGATCGGGACGATCCAGGAACCGAGGAGCGCAAGAGCCTTCCGACGCTGCTATGGCGCGCAGAGGCCGTCGTTGCTGAGGCTGCAGCCAGGCTGGTCGCGATGCAATCCACGCCGCTACGCACAGAGCGCAAGGACGGGCTCGATATCGTCACCGAGGCGGATCTTGCCTCCGAGGCGATCGTCGTCGCGGGCTTGAAGGCGCTGACGCCGGGTGCCGGCATCCTGGCCGAGGAGAGCGGCGCGAGCCAAGGGGACAATGCGGCGCGCTGGATCATCGATCCGCTCGACGGCACGATCAACTACGCGCAGGGACTGCCGTGGTTTTCCGTGACGGTCGCCTACGAGGTCGACGGTGAGACGAAACTTGGCCTGATCAACGCTCCCAAGATCGGACTGACTGCGCGCTATCTCGCGGGGGAAGGCGCAACGATCGATGGCGTGCCCGCCCGCGTCTCCACGACGCGTTCGCTGTCAGATGCGGTCGTCTCGGTGATTCTGACCTCGCATTTCTCGCCCGACGAAGTCCAGCGGACGACGCGTGTAATCGAACTGCTCGGCAAAGTGGCGCGCGGCGTGCGTATCGTCGTCTCGGGCGCCTTCGAGACGACGATGGTGGCCTCGGGTCGCCTGGACGGCTTTGTCTCATTGAAAGCCGACATCGTTTCGCACGCTGCCGCGTTGCCGATGGTATGGGCCGGCGGCGGGAAGGTCACGACACTGACGGGGCGTCCGTGCAGCAACGACGATCTCGACAAGATCGCCTCCAACGGATTGATCCATGAGGAACTGCTGACTCTCCTGCGCCAGGCGCTGCGATGACGGAGTTTTATCTCGGAAACAGCTTATCGCGGATGTAGCGCGACGTCGGGGTCAGTCTGGCGCCGCGCGGCTTGCGCCAAACCGCTCGATCGATCTCCTTCTTGTCGCCGACCTTCAGGCGCCCCGACACCTTCTTGGCCAGGAAGATCGCATCACTCATCCGCCGGCCGGTTCGGCTCTTTCTCGCCTTCACTTCCTTCCATAGTTTCAACGGCCCGAGCTTCAGCTTGGGAAGCTCCTCCTTGATCTCGCGACGAAGGCATCTCCTGTCGCTCTCGCCTGCTCGCCTTCGGCCGCCGGGAAACATCCAGAGCCCGTCGCGCCTGCGTCTGACCATCAGGACGCGTCCCTTTCTTGCGACGACCAGCTTCGACGATTTCGCCATTGGCACCAGTCCTGCCGAGCACTTGCGAGAGAGCGCTCAATCTACGGGCAGATGATCGCCTTGATGATGCCGTCGCGCCGCGCGACCTGCTGCTCGAACGCGGCAGGCGTCTGGTCGAGCGAGAAACGATGCGTGGCCAGCGGCGCCAGCTTGACCTGCCCGCCTTGCGCAAGCGCGATGGCGCGCGGATAAACTTCCGGCATGCGCCGTGAAAACTTGATCGACAGGCCCTTTCGACGCGACTCCGCGCCGCTGAGGACGTACTGATTATTCTCCGGGATGCCGACGAGGACGACCCGGCCACCGATGCGGGCGCAGCGGGCCGCATGCTCGAAGCCGTGCGATGAGTCGGTTGCCTCGATCACCAGATCGACGCCGCGGCCTTCGGTGGCGTCCCCGACCTCGGCGTAGCTGCGGCACGCCACGTCAGCCCCGAGGTCGCAGGCCAGTGCAGTACGCTGCTCGACGGGGTCGATCGCGATGATCTTTCCGCTACCTGCAAGCCGCGCCAGTTGCACGAGCAGCAATCCCACCGGCCCGCAGCCGAGCACCGCCACGCTTTCCAGAAGCCGCGGGCGCGCCAGATCCATCGCATGGATCGCGACGCCAAGCGTCTCCAGGATCGCCGCGCCGGCCGGGTCGATGCTGTCAGGCACCAGATGCACGGCGGATCGGGGCACACAGACGAATTCGGCCATGGCGCCGTTGTGAGGCGCGTAGCCCAGGAATTTCACGTTGGGGCAGAGATTGGTGTGACCGCGGTGACACCATTCGCAACGGCCGCAGGGAATGGAAGGATCGACCGCCACCAACGCGTCGGCCGAGAACCCCGCTTTTCGCGCCGAGTCCGGCGTGAGGACACCCGAGAACTCATGGCCCAGGACGAACGGCCTGACTTGGGTCGGGCCAGTTGTTCCGCCCTCGAGATAGGAATGCAAATCGCTGCCGCAAACGCCGACAGCCTTGACGCGGATGATGAGTTCGTCCTCCGCGAGCGGCTTCGGCTCGGGGATATCGAGGACTCGGATGTCACGAATGTCCTGGAGCACCGCAGCGCGCATGTCGACGCCATCCTTCTGAGCAGTTGTCTCCCTCATATTACATATGTAATCCTTCAGTGACAAATGCTTTTGCGCGCCGTTCGGCGCGCACGGGGCCTCGCGCCCTCGGTGCCGAAGGCGTGGATCCCCTCTTCGTTGTGAGAAAGCGGCTATTTCTGCTTGTCGATCAGTTTCAGCGCGGCGACGGCGGTGTTCTCGTCCGTCACCAACACCTTGCCGATCCGCCCGCGCAGCACCGCGGCGATGATCGGCGCCTTGTTGAGCCCCCCGGCGATCAGCATCGACGTCGGCACGCGCGCCAGCTTCTCGAGCGGCAGCGCAATGGCGCGGCTGTTGATGCCGTGATCTATGGGCCGGCCGGTCTTGTCGAGAAATTGCGCCAGGACGTCGCCGACGGCGCCGGCCGCCCGCAGGTGCTCGGCACGAACGTCCGGCGGCAGCCCATGCCGCATCAGCAGCGAGCGCGGCGTCAGATCTCCCATGCTCAACAGCGCTAGATCGATCTTCTCAACGCTGTTCAGCACCTCCTGATAGACCTCCTGGGCCAGGAAGGTGTCGCGCGAGCGCCGGCTGCTGACAAAGATCGGGGCGGCCAGATAGCTGCACTGGGCGTGCAGCCGGTGCGCGAGCTCACCCGCAATCTCGAAGGTGTTGAGCTCGAGTCCACGCGACAGGCCCCCCATCATGGAGACGATGGAGAGCTCGGGATAGTCCGCCGGCGTGACGTAACGGATGGTCTCACGCAAGGTCGCGCCCCATCCGATACCGATGATGCGCGGCCGCTTCTGTTCGAGGAATTTCGATAAATACGCGCCCGCCGCCATCCCGATCAGGCTGCCGACCTGCTCGGGATTCTCCGGGCTCGGGATGACGACCGCGTCCTCCAGACCGCATTCCCGGCGCAGGCGGTGCTCCAGCTCCGTGCAGCTCGCAAAGGCGGAGTTGAGGCGGATGTTGACGATACCGGTCTGCCGGGCATCCGACAGCATGCGATTGACGCGGGCGCGGGTCAGCCCCAGCCGCTCGCCGATCTCGGCCTGGGTCAGGTTCTCCATGTAGTAGAGCCAAGCGACCCGCAGGATGGTTTGATCAGTCACGGCGCAGCCCCCCGCAGCGGCCCCAAGGCACAGTCAGACGTCGGAGCATTTGAGGCGATCTTTCGTTGGTCGTCAAATCTCTGCGATGCGGATTTCGTCATGCGGCCTTCGCGCCCGGCACGCCATCCTCGACCACAAAGCTCGTCAGCCGGCGCACCGCGCTCGCGGCATCCTTGACGTCGTCGAGCGCCTCGAATCCCACAGTGCAATGCCGGGCGTCGAGCTCCACGGTCGCATAGCCGCGCTTGTCGCCTCGCGCGTAGACCAGATGCGGATTCTCCGCCAGCGCCTTGCGCACGCTGGCTTCGCTCGGACCGTCTGAGGTGATCGACGTGCCGACGAACTCGGTCGCAATGGTCGGTCGATCTGGCCGGGCGAAATCATGCTTCAGATCGGCGGCAAAGAAGGCGTGACGGTCGCCGCCGATCACAATCGGATTGCGTCGGCGTTGCGCCACGAGCGAATCGAGGAGACGGCGGCGGGCGTTGGGATAGCCGTCCCAGCCGTCCATCCAGAAGTGAGCACCATCGTCCCCTTCCCGCTTGTCCTGCGCCATCAATGTCTGCTGCGCGACGATCGTCCAACGGCCGCGACAGTCGCGCAGGCGGGCATCGAGCCACTGTTCCTGTTGTTCGCCGAGCATTGTCCGCGCTTCATCCGTCCGGCTCGCACAGTCAGCCACCCAGGTCGGACGCCCGCTTCCGACGCAGGCCGATGCCGAGCGATATTGCCGGTCGTCGAGCAGCAGCACGTCGAGCATCTCGCCGAAGCGATAGTGTTCATAGATCGTGGCGTCGGCGCCGCGCGGGCGCGCCGAGGGAGGCAGCGGCATGTGCTCGTAATAGGCCTGATAGGCTGCCGCACGGATCTTGAGGAACTGAGCAGCATCGCGCGCCGTATAGGAGCGATCATTGGCATAATCGTCCATCACCTCGTGGTCGTCCCAGACCGAAAGCCAGGGAAAGGCAGCGTGCGCGGCTTGCAGGTCGGGATCGCTCTTGTAGAGCGCGTAGCGGTTGCGGAATTCCTCGAGCGTCGTCGGAATTCCGACGCCATGCTGGCGGACGTGGCGCGATCCCCAGGATTTCTCGTAGATATAGTCGCCCAGATGTACGACGAGGTCGAGATCACGCGCGGCCATGTCGCGGTAGGCGGTAAAATAGCCTTGCTCGTATTGCTGGCAGGATGCGAAAGCAAAACGTAAAGGCCGCGCCGCCCTGGCGGGCGCGGTTCGGGTGCGTCCGACCGGGCTGAGCGCCGGGCCGGCGCGGAAGCGATACAGGTAGACGCGGTCCGGCAGCAGCCCCGTCGCCTCGGCATGCACGGAATGCGCAAGCTCCGCGGTCGTCCGCACGACGCCGCGGGAGGCGATGCGCGAGAAGGCCTCGTCCTCCGCAACCTGCCATTCGACGTCCACTGCCGCGTCCCGCATGCCGCCGCCCTCGAGCGGCTGCGGAGCAAGGCGGGTCCACAGGATGACGCGATCCTCCCGCGGGCATCCGGACGCAACACCGAGCGTGAACGGATCCGCGCTGAACGAAACCGGCGCTCCCCGCACGAACCCGGCGGGTGCAGCCAAGGCGGCGCTCGCCAGCGATCCCACGAGAAAGCGGCGGCGGGGAATCATGGGCGCGCCGGCATCGTTTCGAGCCTGCGGCGAATGCTCACGGCGATATCCGGCCGATCGGTCGTGATCTGCCGCACCGGTTGCGAGAGCCAATAGGCGATATCCTCCGGCTCGTTAGTCACCCATGCGCCAAGACGCTCGGATCCGAGCACCTTGAGGGCGAGTGGCAACGCCAGCCCAAGGAGGGTTTTTTCGACCGCGACAATGCAGCCGGGAATGGCGGCCAATTGCGTCAGCGCAGGCTCAATTCCGCCCATCATCTCCGCCGAACGACGGTCGAGCGAAACGAGCACCCGCGCCTCCGGCCACAGCCGGAGCACGGTCTCGATCACGCCGGGCACGAAGCAGGTGATGATTGCACGCCGTTCCAGGCCCCGGCGCTTGATCTGGTCGATCAGCCTCGCTTCGAGGCCCGAATAGGAATTGCCAAGCGCATCCGTCTTGATCTCGATGTGGAGCTCAAGCGTGGTTTCGCTGAACACGTCGAGCACCTCGTCCAAGGTCGGAATGCACTCATCGCCCGCATCACGAAGACGCATTGCCGTCAAGCGTTGCAGGCTGCGCTCGCCCACCGGTCCGCTCTCGAATGTGGTGCGGTCGAGCAGCGGATCATGGATCACGACGACACCGCCATCCGTGCTCTGATGGACGTCGAACTCGACTGCGTCGACCCCTTCCCTGCACAGGTTGCGGAAGCCCGTCAGGCTGTTCTCTGGCCAAAGATTGCGTCCGCCGCGATGCCCGGCGATGAAAACCATGATCAGTCCCTATTTGCTGCTGTCGACAAGACCCTTGATGAACCAGCGTTGCAACAGCAGGACGACCAACACCGGCGGCAACATCGTGAGGAGCGCACCACTCATGGCGATGTTCCAGGCTGGCTCGCTGTCGGAGCGGGGAATCAGGCCCTTCAACGCAATGACCGCCGTTGCCATCTCCTTATCGGTCGTGAACAGCAAAGGCCAGAGATATTGATTCCAGCCGAACAGGAACAGGATGATGGCGAGCGCCACCATGTTCGGCACGGATAGCGGCAGCAGGATGCTCCAGAAGAAGTGCAGCGGCGAGGCGCCATCCAGCCTCGCCGCCTCGCACAGCTCCTCCGGGATCGTCAGGAAGAATTGGCGAAACAGGAACGTGGCGGTGGCCGAGGCGATCAGCGGAAGGATCAGCCCCGGATAGGTGTTGACCATGTTCCATTCGAGCGCGATCGCGACCTCGTGCCCGCTGATCCAGCGCCAGAGATCGGCGACACGCAGCGTATCCAAGAGCCATTGCAGCGGCAGCGCGGCATTTGCCACGGCTTCGAAGGTCGGCACGATCCGGACCTCGATCGGCAGCATCAGCGACATGAAGATCAGCCAGAATGCGAGCATTCGATAGCGGAATCGGAAGTAGGTGATGGCGAAGGCCGAGAGCAGCGATACCGCGATCTTGCCGGCCGTGATGCCGAGCGCCACGATAATCGAATTCGTGAAGGTGCGGCTGAAATTGCCCTTGCTCCAGGCCAGCTGCAGATTGTCGAAGAACTGGCCTCCCGGCAGCCATGGCAACGGCACCTTCTGCACCTCGGCCACCGTGAGCGAGCCGGCCACGAACGCGAAATACAGGGGTATGCAGACCGTCAGTGCGCCCGCGATCAGGATCGCGTGGCAGAGCATGTTAAGGACGGGTGAGCGTTCCACCATGCGGCTAGACCCCGTAATTGACCTTGCGGTCGAAGTAGCGGAATTGCAGCAGCGTGCAGATCAGCGCAAAGCTCATCAAGAGAACCGACTGTGCAGCCGAAGAGCCGAGATCGAGATTGACGAAGCCGTCGACGAAGACCTTGTAGACCAGAATGTTGGTTGCACCGGCCGGGCCGCCTTTGGTTACGGCATCGATGATGGCGAAGGTTTCGAAGAAGCCATAGATGAAATTCATCACCGTGAGGAAGAAGATGGTGGGCCCGAGCATCGGCAGCGCGATCGAGACGAAGCGGCGGATCGGTCCCGCGCCATCCACGGCGGCAGCCTCCATCAGCGACACCGGCACCGCGAGCAGCCCCACGACCAGAAAGATATAATCGTAGCAGATGTGCTTCCATGACGCGGCCAGTGTCACCAGGATCAGCGCATCGGTCGGATTGAGGTTGGGGTCCCATGCAATACCGAGCCCGTGCAGCACCTGCGCGAGCGGGCCGACCGCCGGATTGAACAGGAAGGCCCACAGGATGCCGGCGATCGCGGGCGCAATGGCATATGGCAGCAGGATGATCGTGCGATAGGCCGAACGGCCACGCACGATCCTGTCGGTGGCAAAGGCCAGCACGAGCGCGCTGCCCAATGTGAGCACGTTCTGCGCCACCGTGAACCAGAACGTCACCGCGATCGACTGGCGGTAGTCGCCGCTCGCAAGCAGCGTCTTGAAATTGTCGAACCACACGAACTGAACGTTGGTCCCGAACGGATCGCTGAGCAGAACGGACTGCATCAGCGCCCGCAGCGACGGAATGAAGAAGAAGAACAGCAGGATCAGCAATTGCGGCAGCAAGAGCAAAGTCGGCAGGCCCGGACTGTCGCCGAAATTGGCGCGCTTCAGTCCGGCCTCCTCACGCGGCCGCCTTCTGCCCGACCGACGCGAGCTGCCGGCGACTGCCGCCGGCACGGCCTTGAACCCACCACCCCCGCGCCTTCCATGAAGCACGGGTGCGCGTGCCTCGCGCCATGGGATGGACAGGCGCAACGTCATGGACGCTCGGTTTCCGGAGTCTTTCCGGCATTCAGCTTTTCGAACTGCCGCAGGATCTCGTTACCCCGCTTGACTGCGTCATCCATGGCCTGCTGCGGCTGCTTCTGACCGGCGAACACCGCCTCGACCTCCTGGCGCTGGGCCAGCATCGTCTGCACGAAGTTGCCGAAGCGAAAGCCGCGGGAGTTCTCGTTCGGCGTGCCGCGCGAGAGCTGCAGCACCGCGATCTCCCTGGTCGGATGATCCTTGTAGTAGCCCCGCTCCCGCGCGACCGCATAGGCGCGATTGGTGGCGGGAACATAGCCGGTTGCGCCATGCCACCAGACCTGGGTTTCCGGCTGCGCGACGAAATCCAGAAAGGCTGCGACGGCCTCGTATCGCTCCGGCGTGTGGCCCTTCATGACCCAGATGGCCCCACCCCCGATCGTGCTGTTGAGAGGCGGATTGATGTCGCTCTCGTGCGGCAGGAAGGTGGCGCTCCAATTGATGGTCGCATTGCGCTCGATGTTGCCGTGCGAGGCGGTCGAATTGACGAAGGTCGAGCACCGCCCCGACGTGAACAATTGTTCCGGACTGAAGCCCTGACCCGCGATCTGCATCACGCCGTCATCGAGCCATTTCTTGAGCCGCGCGACTTGCGACACCACCTTCGTCTTGTTGTAGACGAACTCGGTGCCGAGCCCGTCGAAGCCGTTCGCTAGCGTACCGTAGGGCTGATTGTTGATGGCGCTGTAGTTCTCGAGCAGGCTCCAGTAGAAATCGCCTGGCAGGACCGTGCCGCACTCGCTGATCCCCTTGGACTTGATGGTGTAGAGCTGCTTCTCCAGCTCCTGCCAGGTGTCGGCCGGCTTGTCGAAGCCGGCCTTCTGGAAGTGATCCTTGTTGTACCAGAAGATCGGCGTCGACGAGTTGAAGGGCATCGCCGACATCCGGCCCTTGTAGCTCCAGAAGCTTGCGACGGGCTTGATGAAGTCCGAGAAGTCGATCTTGTAACCTTTCTGCTCCACCAAATCCTGCACGGGGACAATGGCCCCTGAAAGCAGCATCGTCATGTAACCGCGCTCGGCGATCTGCACCATCTCCGGCGGCCGCTTGGCGCGATAGGCGGCGATCACCCCGTTGGTCACCTCGTCATAGTTCCCCTTGGCGACCGCGACGATCGTGTACTTGTCCTGCGACTTGTTGAACTTCTCGACCAGCTCATTGAGCCGATCGCCGAGGACGCCACTCATGGCGTGCCACCACTGGACCTCGACCCGCGCCTGCGCCGGACCCACCAATGCCAACGCGCCGAACAAGGCCGCAATGAATGCGACTTTCCTACCCATGGGCAGCCCTCCCTTCGCCGGACAAAAATGCCCGTCATATACATTTGTATTCTTACAATGACATATGTGTCGAGATGATGAAAGAGGGGCGAATGCCCTTTCCTACGCAGGCAGCGCCGACGTGGATGCAAGCCGTGCCTGGATACGCCCGGTCCAGCTGGCAATGGGCTACGAAGCGCTTCTGATTGCCCGACCGACCTTCTGCAGGGCCTCGAAAGCTCGAAAGCGCCGATCGGCCCAGTCTGCGAGAGCGGCCTGGGGTCGAGAGATGTCTCCCAGAACCGACATCGCCTCCATCGCCTCGCCGAGATTGTCATGGTCGCCCGATGCAACTGATCCAAGCATGGCGGAGCCGAGCAGGACGGCCTCCGGGGATGCCGACGCAGCCACCGTCAAACCCGTCATATCGGCGAGGACCTGCCGCACAAGGCGGCTCTTTGCGGCGCCCCCGCTCACCACGATCGTATCGACCGCGATGCCCTTGTCCTGCTGGGCGCGAACGATCTGCCTGGCCCCGCAACCGAGACCGCACAGGCCGGCAAGATAAAGCGCCAGCAAGCTCTCCAGATCCGAGCGCATATCGAGCCCGGCAATCAGCGCACGCGCTTCGGGGTCCGCGAACGGCGCGCGATTGCCGAGGAACTCGGGGACGACATGAACCTCGCCGACCAATTGCGGAATCATTCCGTCACCGCCGCGCGATTCGGTTTCCGAAGCGAGCCAATCGGCAAGCGTCTGCTGCTTCTGGCGTGCCGCCTGCGTCGCTTGCGCGGAATGCGGATGCATCTGCAACAGATGCTCGATGGCAGCGCCGGCGGCCGACTGCCCGCCTTCATTGAGCCAAAGCCCGGGCACCATGGCGGAGAAATAGGGTCCCCACACGCCGGGGACGAAGGACGGATCCGGCGTGGTCGTCATGGTACAGGCGGACGTTCCGAACACATAGGCCATGCGCGTCAGCACCGTGCCCGCCGTGCCGCGCGCGCCCACCGTACCAACACCGCCGGCATGTGCATCGATGAGGCCGGCAGCGACCGGCGTACCCGTCGCAAGTCCGAGATCGGCCGCAGCCTCCGCCGTCAGGCCCGCCGCAAGCCTCGTTCCGCCGGGCACGATCTCGGTGCCGATCCTCCGGAACTGCTCGTCCGCTAGCACGCCGAGGCCGACCCTGCGGAAGAATTGATCGTCCCAACGGTTTTCGTGGCCCAGATAGGTCCACTTGCACGTCACGGTACAGATGGAGCGAGACAGGCTCCCCGTCGCACGCCAGGTGAGAAAATCGGTCAAGTCCATGAATTGCCACGCACGGGAAAACGTATCGGGCATGTTTTCGGCGAGCCACAACAGTTTCGGCGTCTCCATCTCGGGGGAGATCGTTCCGCCGACATAGTCGAGAACCGTCTCGCCCGTCTGGTTGATCCGGCGAGCCTGATCGGCGGCGCGGTGATCCATCCATACGATGACATTGCGAGCAGGATCGCCGGACGGCCCGACGGGCAGCGGCGCGCCCCCTTCGCCCAGCACCACCAGCGAGCAGGTCGCGTCGAAGCCGATGCCGGCGATGCAGTCCGGCGCGATGCCGGCCTGCGCCACCGCGCCGCGCACGCTGCGGCATACGGCACGCCAGATGTCCTCGCTCGAGTGCTCGACGATGTCGCCTGGCTCCCGCCAAAGTGCGATGGGAGCGTTGTCACTCGCAAGGAGCTTGCCCGAGCGATCGAACACGCCGGCCCGCGCGCTGCCGGTGCCGACATCGATGCCAAGAAAATGTTGGTCATCGGATTGTTTGGTCATCTGGATCGCCAATCGGAGAGAGCTACAGATCGTTGCTCTGCGGCAGAATGACGAGGTCGCGGATGGTGACGTTCCTCGGACGCGTCAACATGAAAAGCACCGCCTCTGCGACCTCCACCGGCTGCATCAAGCCACCTGCCGCCATTTCTTCCTCGATCTTCTCTTTGGGCCAGTCTTTGATGAGCGCGGTCACGACCGGACCGGGTGCAACGGCGCCGACGCGCAAACCGTGTTTGGCGACCTGGCGGCGCAGCGTATGCACGAAAGCCTGCACTGCGTGCTTGGAGGCGGTATAGATCGGCTCCCAGACGACGGGGACGAGACCTGCGATCGAACTGGTGACGATGATGTCGCCGCTTTTGCGTTCGACCATATGCGGCAGCACCGCATGGATCGACCGGAACAGCGCATTGATGTTCAAATTGAGCATGCGGTCCCAGGCGTCGGGATCGCCGCCAAGCACCTCACCGCCGACATAGGCACCTGCATTCGCATGGAAGATGTCCAGCTGGCCCGCCTTCTCCAGCACCTGCGGCATCACGGCTCGCATGCTCTCGGGATCGGTGAGGTCGATGCGTAACGGAATCGCCTGATCGCCCAGCTCCACGCAGGCTTTGCTCAGCGCCTCCTCCGCCCGATCGATCAGCACCACCCGCGCGCCCGCGCCGATCAAAGCTCTGGCGCATTCGAGACCGATGCCCGATGCGGCTCCGGTGATCGCGGCAACTTTTCCTGCAAGTTCCTGGGCCAAGGCTTGTCCTTTTCTTGTTCGAGTTATTCAAGCTCGGCCATGGGAGAGACGCGAGCGCCGTGCCAGCGAATCGACAATGACCGCAATGGCAAGGACCGCCCCCGTAATCATGTACCGTAGCGACGAGGAGAGATCGAGCAGCGTCAGGCCGCTCGCGATGGACTGGATGACGATCACGCCGAGCAGAGCGGAATAGGCGGTCCCTCGACCGCCGAACAGGCTCGTGCCACCGATGACCGCGGCGGCGATCGCGTTGAGGTTCACATCCCCGGTCCCGGCCTGCTGGCTGGAAGACGCCAGCCGCGCCGCGGCAAGAATGCCGCCGGCCGCCGCCAGCGTGGAGCAAAGCACGAACGCGGTCAGATAGACCCGGCGAACGTTGATGCCGGCCCGGCGGGCCGCCTCGCGATTGCCGCCGACGGCAGACATCGAGCGGCCCCATTTGGTCCGCGTCAACGCGTAGTTCATGACCACGCACAGGCCGACAAACAGACCGAACATCCACGGAATGCCGCGGCCGAGATTGAGATAATAGACGACGAATTCGAGCATGACGGTGACCAGCAGCGCCTTCAGCACCATGCGGCCGAGCGAACTGGCCGATAGCCCCGCCTGCCGCCGGCGCATCGCTGTGCGATAGCTGGTCACGAACATCACAAGGCTCGCAACCGCCGCCAGCACGTAGGACACGATTGGCGGCATGACGAGCATCTGCCCGAAATTGACCAGTGGCGATCCGTACGGAAGGTTGATCGAGCCCGAGGTGCCGAGCAGATACAGCTGCAGGCCGAGCCAACCCAGCAGGCCCGCCAGGGTCGAGACGAAGCTCGGCATCCCCAGGCGATTGAACAGGAATGCGTAGAGCGCGCCGATGGCAGCGCCCAGCACCAACGCCGTGACGATCGCCACAGCGACGGGCCAATCCTGACCGACCCAAAGCACGCCGACGAGCGCTGAAGCGAACCCGCTCACCGAACCGACCGAGAGGTCGATCTCGCCGACCATCAGGATACAGACGATGCCCAGGGAGATCACCCCCACCGTCGAACAATCGAACAGCAAATTGACCAGATTGTTAGGCGCCAGAAAAACAGGATTGAGACTCTCGAACGCCGTGCAGATGACAATGAGCCCGACGACCACCGGCAGCGAACCGAGGTCGCCCGACCGCACGCGGTCCACAAAGGCGCTGACCGTATTGCCGAGCGTGTCCGCGTGCCTGACCCGCTCGTCGCTGCGGTCGAGCAGGCGCGCGGTCGAAATCTGTTGCGTGTCGTCGGTCATCGCCCAAGCTCCGGCGACTGATGGGCCCGGCGCCGGCTGGCGCGGCGCGAGACCGAGTTTTCGTCCGCACCGGTGATCGCGGTGACGAGATCCTGGTTGGAAGCGTCGGGCTCGAACTCGCCGTTGTTGCGGCCGAGGCGCAGCACCACGATCCGGTCCGCGACCGCGCGGACGTCCTCCATGTTGTGGCTGATCATGATGACGCCGAGGCCGCGGGCGCGGACGCGCTCGACGAGGTCGAGCACCTCGGCGGTTTGAGCGACGCCGAGCGCGGCGGTGGGCTCGTCGAGCAGGATGAGCTTCGGCTCGGTCAGCAGTGAACGCGCGATCGCCACGGTCTGGCGCTGTCCGCCGGAGAGCGAAGCAACCGGCTCACGCACGCTCGGGATCCGCGCCGACAATTCGTTGAGCAGCGTCCAGGCGCGGAGCTCCATGGAGACCTCGTCGAGCCGCATCGGATTGAGCTCGCGGCCGAGGAAGATATTTGCGACCACATCAAGATTCTCGCAGAGCGCAAGGTCCTGGAACACGGTGGCGATACCAAGACCGAGCGCCGCGGCGGGATCGGATAGGGTGACAGGCTCGCCGCCGAAGGCGATCGATCCAGAGCTGGGCTGGTGCACGCCGGCAAGGATCTTCACCAGCGTGGATTTTCCAGCACCGTTGTCGCCCACGAGCGCCACGACCTCGCCGGCATGCACGTCGAGATCGACGTTGGTCAGGGCGGACACGGCGCCGAAATGCTTGGAAATTCCGCGAAGACTCAAGACCGGCTTGCGCGGTCCACCCTGCGCGTGATCGACATCCGAGATCGTGGTCATGTGCCAGTCCGTCCTCTCGTCGTTCGTCCCGGCCGCCGCGAGCGGCCGGGACGGACGCAGTTACTGCGTGATGCCGAGCTTCTTGCAGCCGGCGGCATAGCGGCCCGTGCAAAGTTGATCGGCCGTCTGGATCTTCTTGTCGATGATCTCCGCCTTCAGGTTCTCCTGAGTGACGACCGCCGGCACGAACAGCTTCGACGGCGCATTGAAGAGCGTGGTTTCCGCCTTGGGTGTCTCGCCGGAGAGGAACTTCACCGCGGCCTGGGCCGCCGCGGCGGCCACGATCTCACTGGGCTTGGAGATCGTGTTGTACTGATCGCCGGCGATGACGAGCTGAAGCGCGGCGATCGTCGCATCGTTGCCCGTCACCGGCGGCACTGGATCGACGCCAGCGGCCTTGAAGGCGGCAATTGCGCCGCCGCCGGTGCCGTCATTGGCCGCCACGACGCCGAGAATCTTCTTGCCAAAGCGAGTGACCTGGCCGCTCGCCCATTGCTGCGCCTTCGGCGGCGCCCAGTCCGGCGTGTCGTATTCGGCGAGAATTGGATAGCCGCTCTTGTCGAGACCGGCGTGAATGCCCTTCTTGATGAGCCCCGCGGCGGCATCGGTCGGCGATCCATTGATCTCAAGCACGCCCTCACCTTCCTTCGCCGTGACGTTGGCGGCCTTCAGATGCTTGATGAGCGATTCGGAGATGGCCTTGCCGATGGCTTCGTTATCGAAGGAGACGTAGAAATCGACCTTGGCGTCCGGGACCGGCCGGTCATAGGCAATGACCTTGATGCCCTGCGACTGTGCCATCTTGACCAGGGAGGCGGCGGCGGTCGAGTCGACGGGGTCGAGCACAATCACCTTGGCGCCCTGCGAGATGACCGAGTTGAACTGCTGTTGCTGCCGTGTGGCATCAGCACTGGCGTTCTGATAGATCACCTTGCAACTTGCGCAGAGCTTCTTCATCTCCGCAGCGAAGCCCGGATAGTCATGTTGTTCGTAGCGGGTGGACGCCTGATCCGGCATCAGGAAGGCAACGGTCGCGTCCTTCACCTCTGCGGCCTGCGAGAACATGGCTGTTGTGCCAAGCAGCGACAGGGCCAGGGCCAGTGTGCCCGTATGTTTCGGGGAGAACCTTTTCATTCGGACTTTCCTTTCCAGAACTAGAGTGCTGTGGTTGATCCTTGAAGACGGGCCTTCGCGGCTCCCGTCACCGGCGGCGATGAGTGCCGGTGCTCCGAAGCCGCGCAGAATTCCTGGACAAGCGATTCCTGTCGCGGGCTGCCATCGGCATGCCCGCGTCATTCTTCCCGTGGTGGTCTCCTCCTTTGCTTTTTCGCCGGCTAGGCCGCGCGTGCCGCATTGATGTTCTGCGCGAGCAATCGCCTGAAGCGCGAAGGCGGCATGCCTTTCTCGGCCAAAAACTGCCGGTTGAAATTGGAGAGATTGTTGAAGCCGACCTCGAAGCAGATGTCGGTGATCGACGCCTGCTCGTCGCTCATCAGGATCTGGCAGGCGAGATTGATGCGCAGCCGCTTGACGTATTGCACCAGCGACATGCCCGTGTGCCGGCGGAAGGAGCGCGAAAACGCGCTCTGCGATTGGCCGGCGATGGCCGCAAGCTCGGCTTCACCGAAAGGCTGCGTCAGGTTCTGCCGGATGAAGGCGAGCGCCTTGTTCATCCCCGCGGACATGTATCCCGAGGGGTCAGGCAAATAGTTCGGGCTCGAGAGCGGCCGCGCGCTTCGGGCGCGGGAGAGCGTTCCCAGGATCATCAGGAACAGCTCGATCCGGCGCACACCGTTCGCCGTCGCGATCTCCTCCATGAGTGGGGCGACCGCTTCGCTTGTGCTGCGGGTGAAAAGCGCGCCGCGGCGGGAGAATTCCAGCAGCGAGGCAAGGCCCGAAAGCTCAGGCATGACCTTTATCAGGTCGCCGATGAATTCTTCGCTGAACTGGAGGACGCGTCCTCGCAGCGGAATGGTGGTCTCCGCCGGCAGATCGCTCACCCAATTGTGCGGCAGGTTGGGGCCGGTAAGAACGAGATTGCCCGGTTCGAATTCGCCGATGAAGTCGCCGACGAAATACCGACCGCTGGTCGCCACGACCTGGTGCAGCTCGTATTCTGGATGGAAATGCCAGCGGACCGTGTGGAATGGGTAGCCGTGCGACCACGCCTTGAACGACTCGCCGCGCCGTATCTGGACAACTTCCAGGTCCGGTTCCATATCCGCTCCCTTCGGGCCGGTGCGGTTTTTGACGATCCGCCCCTGTTCCCTTGTCGGCTGAATTTGCTCAGCGCTTCCTCTCGTTAGGGATCGTAGCGACCGGTATCCGGGCCCGCCACCACGATTTCAATGTGCAACTGATACTTTTTTGATGTGCAGCTCACAGCGGCCCCGTAACCGGGTCCGGCGCCTCACAACACCGGCTCGACCGAAAGTGCGGTCTCGCACACGCGCGGCGGTTGCGCACAGCAGGTCACGATTGCGCGGAAGGCTTTACGGTGATTGAGCCTAACTGTTGTCGCATTCACCCCACGGAATGAGCTGCGACAACCGCGGCCGTGCTCTTCAAAACGTACGCTCACCCAAATGATCATGACTGGATTTTTATGGATCTCTCGGTGCACACGCCACGCGCACGCAGTCGTCTAACCAATTGAAAAACTTGAATTCTCGGCCCGATCCATCATGGGGGCCACGGAAAACAAAGACCCCTAAGATTCAACGGCTTCGCCCCAGGTATCCGATGGAGTGAGCATAAAAAGCGGCCTCTCTCAGCTATCCGGCTAAAGATAAACATCCATCGCCCAAGCAGAACGGTCCGTTCAACCATTGATCCGAGAACTCAATGACTGTGAACCGACGGGCTCAAATTTGGACACGCTACATCGATCAATAGATCTGTCTGAGTCGCTCCATAGGGGGTAACGGCGCGTAAGAATTGACGTCAGAAGGTCGCGCCGCCTTCCGGCTCGTGCGTTGCAAGGGAGCTCACCGCCATCTTCGCGGACGATGCGATAGCCGATCCAGGCCAAACCCCGTGCTGCCCTCGCCGATCTGCTTGGTCGTAAAGAACGGCTCGAAGAAGCCGCTGATGTGATACCTATCGATTCCCGGGCCGTTACTCGAAATTCGCGGAGCCGCAAGGACGGTGGATGCGGAGGGCTCCCACATCTGTAACGATGGGACGCTTCAAATCAGCAAGTCATGAGGCGCGGGTACAACGGCGTGATGCGGAACGTTATGAACGGGGGCGACCGCGTGTTCGTCCAGTGCATCAGGGATCGATTTGCCGATGGTGTGGAGGTCCACTTCCTGACCGGGCGGAACGTGCCGACCTGGCGGGCCATCAAGCTCAACTACCGCGCCGAATGTGGGAGGAGTCGCATAGCTATCGAAGCGAAACGCCAATTCCGCACCCCCAATCTCGAAGGCAACTTTAGCCGGCTGTACGGGGTCCAACGCGGTTGCAGCAGGTTGCGCAGCCTGCGGCCAGTTTCCGGAGTCACCGCCATTTGCGACGCTCGGTTTGACCATCTCAGCTGCTTCGGGTGCGTCTTTAGAGCCATGTAAATCGTGCTCGGAGTTGCCATGTTCCACGACGGTCGGTTCTTCCCCGGCTGACGCTCCCGCAACATCCAAGACCGGAGCTTGATGCTCGGCGCCATTTCCCGGCGCGAAGCCAGCCTCAGTCAACTCTGTGGCTGCCGCCTTTGCAGGCCCGTGCTGTGAGTCACCGCGGCCCTCGCTACCGGCCGTTGCGACGCTTGGCTCATCGAGCTCAGCTGCTTCAGGTGCGTCTGAAAAACTTGAGTGCCCCGAATTTCCGCGTTCCACACCATCTGCGTCTGCCGTCTTCGCCGAACCTGGCGAAGCATCCGAAGCCGGGAAATGATGCTCGTTGTCGTTACCGAAGCTGTGTCCTTGCACAGAAGCAGATTCAGTCAGCTCTGTGGCTGCCGCCTTTGCAGGCCCGTGCTGTGAGTCACCGCGGCCCTCGCTACCGGCCGTCGCGACGCTTGGCTCATCGAGCTCAGCTGCTTCAGGTGCGTCTGCAAGAGTTGAGTGCCCCGAATGGCCGCGTTCCACACCATCGGCGTCTGCCGTCTTCGCCGAACCCGGCGAAGCATCCGAAGGCGGAAAATGATGCTCGTTGTCGTTACCGAGACTGTGCCCTTGCGTAGAACCAGCTTCAGTCAACTCTGTGACTGCCGCCTTTGCAGACCCTGGCTCTGAATTGTGCTGTGAATTATCGCGGCCCGCGCTACCGAGGCCAGGCTCAGGGTCGGCTGCTTCCGGTGGTTTTGCAGAGGTTGAGTGCCCCGAATTGCCGCGTTCCACGCCATCTGCGTCTGCCGTCTTCGCTGAACCCGGCGAAGCCTCCGAAGCGGGGGAATGATGCTCGTTGTCATTGCCGGCGCCATTTCCCCGTATGAAGCCAGCTTCAGTCAATTCCGGTGGCTTCGAAGCGTGCTGGGAGTTACCGCCCGCGCTACCGGCCTTTGCGACGCCTGGCTCACCGGGGTCGGCTGCTTCCGGTGGCTTTGCAGAGGTTGAGTGCCCCGAATTACCGTGTTCCACGCCATCGGCTTCTGCCGTCTTCGCTGCCCCTCGCGAAGCCTCCGAAGCGGGGGAATGATGCTCGTTGTCATTGCCGGCGCCATTTCCCCGTATGAAGCCAGCTTCAGTCAATTCCGGTGGCTTCGAAGCGTGCTGGGAGTTACCGCCCGCGCTACCGGCCTTTGCGACGCCTGGTTCACCGGGGTCGGCTACTTCCGGTGGCTTTGCAGAGGTTGAGTGCCCCGAATTACCGTGTTCCACGCCATCGGCTTCTGCCGTCTTCGCTGCCCCTCGCGAAACCTCCGAAGCGGGGGGATGATGCTCGTTGTCATTGCCGACGCCATTTCCCCGTATGAAGCCAGCTTCAGTCGGCTCCGGGGGCTTCGAAGCGTGCTGGGAGTTACCGCCCGCGCTACCGGCCTTTGCGACGCCTGGCTCGCCGGGGTCGGCTGCTTCCGGTGGCTTTGCAGAGGTTGAGTGCCCCGAATTACCGTGTTCCACGCCATCGGCTTCTGCCGTCTTCGCTGCCCCTCGCGAAACCTCCGAAGCGGGGGGATGATGCTCGTTGTCATTGCCGACGCCATTCCCCCGTATGAAGCCAGCTTCAGTCGACTCCGGGGGCTTCGAAGCGTGCTGGGAGTTACCGCCCGCGCTACCGGCCTTTGCGACGCCTGGCTCACCGGGGTCGGCTGCTTCCGGTGGCTTTCCAGAGGTTGAGTGCCCCGAATTGCCGTGTTCCACACCATCGGCTTCTGCTGACTTCGCTGCCCCTCGCGAAGCCCCCGAAGCGGCGGGATGATTCTCGTTGTCATTGCCGACGCCATTCCCCTGCATGAAGCCGGCTTCAGTCGATTCCGCTGCCGCCTTTGCAGACCCTGGCTCCGAAGCGTGCTGTGAGTTATCGCCCGCTGCGCTGCTAGAGGCAGCCCCCCCATTGATCGGCTCATTCTTCGATGTGAGATTTTCAACTGCCGTGACCGTCGCGCTATGAGCAAGCGCGATCGGTGATACATGAGCCGACCCGCCGGACCCACCATCGCTCTCATCCGTTGTAGCCACCGAATCGCTAGTGAAGGTTCTGGACCTTGTCGCTCCCCCCGAGCCGGTCCGAGCCTGCCCGAATCCGAACGTCAAGCCGTTGTCGGTCAGAGTGCTCCAAACTGCCGCGCTCCCGAGCGCGCTCTCGCTCGTCCCGATAACTGTATGGGCACTATCCGCACTCAGAACAGCTTCGGTTGCGGTCGCCGATGTCAGCGCTTCGAGCTGATCCAGGGTGATCGCGACAGCCGCGCCTTCCGGCTGGCCGACGAAATCCGACTCCGCAATGGAGACAATCCCCTGCAGATGGATTTCCAGCAGGCCCCGGTCTCCGACATCGAGACTCCGATCGGTCGGATTCACGTACACGATCGTTTCGTTGGTTGCGGGATTGTAGATCCAGGCGAGGGTATGCGGCGGTATGGACTTGCTTGCTGCTGTCATATGGAGCCAGGCAAGCGCTCCGAAAGCCGCAAGATTGATCCGGCTCGATCCAGATGCGAAATCGAAGCCAGAGTGGGAAGAGGTCGAATTGGAATCGATCGGGGAGCGATAAACAACGTTTTCGCCAACGTCGCCGCCCATCCGTTGATCGCGGCCATCTCCGCCAATACCGGCATCGCGACCCGAGCCCGGTGAGCCATGGGGTTCTTGCAGGTTGTGGTCCGCAGCACCATGACTCATTTGGTTCGAAGCGCCTTCGCCCGCGACGCGTTCGTTGCCGGTGGTCACAAGCGCGGCAGGCAGGCGCAAATCGTGCAAAGGGAAAGCCGGGGGAAAGCCGTCTACATCATTGGTATCGGCATCGGTTATCGAGGCCAGTTTTGTAGTCGCATTCTCGCCGGTGACCACCACGAAGCTGTCGATCGGCGCTTTGCCCGGGTCATGCGATTGCACGGCAAGATGGGGGTCGTTCAGTGCGTAGATCAACGCACCGGTTAGAGTGGCGAAGGTGCCATACCCTCCGTGAATCGACGTCGGAGTGGAAGCAAGCCGCGGGAATTGATGTTCAGAGGTCGGGTCTCCAACGATCTGTGTGTCGCTGGTGCCCCGCAGTAATGGCGTAGGAAGATTGGGCGTGCTCGATCCAACCGGGCCGTGGTCCTTCCACGTTTTCGAGCCTGCGGATTGCTCTGCCGGGCTCAGCGCTCCTAGTGCCTCCGCCGGGTTCGTGACCAGGCTCGCCTTGGCAAGGAAGTCCCTCTGGGTTGACGTCTCGCCGGATTCCCAGGCCACGAGGTGTCGGAGAATAGCTCTCTTCCAGGGCTCATATTCGGCATGCTCTCCCGCGCGACCGACGCTGTCGTCGTCCGGATCCACGTCGTTCGCTTCCGACGCCTTGAGTTCGTCCGCAATTGCGAACGCCAGAAACGCCAGCGCAAGCAGGCCGAAGCCAGACGGTCGCTGCAACAACGCGAGGGTAGCGAGCACAGTTCTGTTGGTAATTTCAAGCTTCTGAAATATGTTGTATAGGTGTACTTTGACTGTCCCTGGGGAAACGTTTAGCTGGCGCGCAATCTCTTTGTTTGACATTCCTTCTGAGACTAGTCGTACAATTTGAAGTTCCCGGTGCGTCAACAGCTCCAGCATCGTTTCCACTTTGCCGCCGCCGTCAGCTGCCTGGCCGGCTGGCAAGAGATCGGATTGCTCGCGCGACACGCTGCGCTCTGTCATCAGGCGCAGTAGTCGCAGCATAGTGTCCGAGGAAGCATGCTTCGAGATTACGCTGGAGGCGCCAGCAGCAATAGCGGCGGCTAGATCGTGATCTGCTTCGGATTCGGTAAACAACACCAAGCGCGTGGAGAGATTCTCAGCTTTCGCAATCGCGAGGATCTCGGGGACCGTCAGATCTGGCAGGTTGTCAGCAACAAGCGTGACGTCGGGTGTCAGATTCCGAATTGCTTCGAGACACCTTGTCCCATCGCTGCACGATGCGACAACGTCGAAGTCCTGCTGTGCCCCGAGTACCGACTTCAGCCCCTGTAGAACGATCGGTTGTCGATCTACGATCAGAAGCCGGATCCGTCTCTGCTTCACAGATACGTCTAACATGGACTGTGCCTCGGCCCGGCCATCTATGTACTTCGGCATATGGCCGAGGCCAAGCGGGATTATTAAAATACAATTAATAGAATAGGGAAAGAGGCTTAGCTGGCTAAAAATGACTTAAAATCGCAAGCTTTTAAGGCATTTAGGTGATAAATATATCATTTGACCCGATGGCCAGTGCGATTTACCGCGCGGGCGACATCGCGGCGATCGTGGAAATGTATGCCGAAGGTGCCGTGGTTCGCTGCGGCTGCGGGGGCGTCAAGACCATTACCGGCAACGAGGCACTTCGTGCCTATCGGATTGATCGCCTCCGAGAATATCCGGCGGGCGCGTTGGACGATCTCAATCCCTGGCACGAGGGGGTCATTATCTCGTACGACCCTGGCGCGATCCAAGCCCGCGTTGGGTCACGTGTTGGCCTTGCGGGGCAAGGCCGGCGTTCCCGCGGACGCGTCGTTGCGTGCCACTCGTTAGCGAAAGCATGTCGAAGGACGATACGCCTCCAGCAGAGTGAGACTGCCAACTCGTCGATGTTAAGGAGGCTTCCCAGCTTACTGCACCGCCAATGCGGCGCGAGCGCGTGAAGGCGCTGGAGACTCGGCTTCAGCTTGAAGCGATGCCGCCCCAACTCGTCTTCAACACGGATACTAGCGGCCATATACCTACGACGCGGCATGCGATTGTCGGGCCACCCCCGTACTCGCCATTGATCATGGGAACCATGTCTGTGGTGGTCGGTTGGCTTGCTGTTGAGCTGGAACGCCGCAGAGCAGCTCGACACATCGGCATGAGTTCTAGTGCCGAGTATCCGTCGGGAGCCAATCCCATGATGGACCATGCGACTAGAATTGAAAATCGTTTGTTAGCAGCGTTGCCGCCAGCGGATTTTGCTTTGCTCGCGCCTCATCTCCGGAAAGTCGCGATCGAACGCAATTCCGTGCTCATCCGATCGGGCGATCGGATCGAACATCTTCTCTTCCCCCTCAGCGGCGCCATCGCCGCGATCACGGAGCTGCCGAACGGGCAAACAGTTGCCACGGCGATCATCGGGCGCGAGGGCGCCGTGGGTTTGACGTCAGCGTTTGGCGCATCCGCCGCGCCTGCGACCGCGGTCGCCCGCCTATCCGGGGCCGCGCTGCAGATCTCACCTGCGCAATTCCTGGCAGCCCAACATCGCAGCCCCGCAATCGCATCCATGGTGCAGGTCTTCACGATGTCGTTGTTGACGCAACTCCAGCACGTGGCGGCCTGCAATGCACTGCATTCCGTCGAAGCGCGCTTAGCGCGCTGGCTCCTCCACATCCATGATCGTGCGAATGAAGGTGACCTGCTCCCGCTGACGCAAGAAACATTGTCGGAGTTGCTCGGCGTTCGCCGCACCACGGTCACGCATGTCGTGTGCACAATGCGCGCGTCAAGAGCGCTGAAATCCAGTCGGCGCGGCCAGCTCGAGATTGATCGGCCGCGGCTCGAAGCCGTGGCATGCGAGTGCTACAAGGTCATGAGCCGCAGAATCGATCGGATAGTCTCGCACGGCGCGGTCGGGCTCATCCCTGGGGCTCCAGCGCGCCCCCCCTCCCGCTCGCCCGGTAGCCGAATAGCCAAGACAGGCTCGTAGGCCGGTTCGCTTTCGCGAACCATCCGCACGCCCCCTTTCGGTCGTCCATTCGCTTTGGGACGCTCGTTACACCGCGATTTATTGCAACCGAGCGGCACGGGCATGGGCTTCGCCTGTGCGAAGCTGGAACGACCGCCCGCGGTCTGAGCTCGGGCATGGGGGACTGACCGCCTTGCGCAGCTTGCGCTGACGATTCTCTTCTCGACCTACCCGGTCTCTGAGCTTCTCGAGTTCTGCGAGCCGGGCGACAAGCGCTTCGAGACGCTCTCGAAGAAGGGCCGCAGGACTCTCCGCTCGAATGCGGGTATTCATGACACGCCTCCTGATCGAGCCTCCGGGGAGGCCGCTCGGCTGGCCAGATATGCCTTCGGCCTCGCGTTTGGCCTGTCGGAGCACAAGGCCCAGCCTGGCTTGGCCGCACGGCAGCCCATAGGTCTCCTTCATGGGCTGAGAAGATCTTACGGGCTGGATTGGGTTGCGCTGGAAATCCGAGTACTAGCTCCAGGGCAATCGGCCTTGCGCTTTTCCTCGTTCTCTTCGTCTGCGCAATCGACCCCACCATTTGCACTTGGAATTCCAGAGCCGCCGCCGGTTGCGAAGGGCCCTTTTGCATTGCCTCCGCCAGCACCGGCCCCGCCGCTACCGCCAGCCCCGCCGGATGCCCCTCCGGCATGAGAAGATCCGGCAGAGCGACCACCAGGTGTTCCCCCACCCCCTGATGATCCGCCGCTGGAACTCCCCGGCCCTGCCGCGGACGAGCGATCATTGTCAAAGAACGACTGCCCGCTGTCGCTTTGCTTCGCCCCGTGCAGGCCGCCCGAACGTGCAATGGCTTTTGAGGTCAGGGAGGTGGACAGAAGCAGCGTCATGACGGGGGGCGTCACGGCTGCAAATCTTCCGCAGGTCTTCAAAAACGCCCGCCGGTCGTCATCTTCGTTGCCGTCCCGGGTCACGATGCGTCCTCCTCGATTTAAAACGACATTTACAGTATTATATATTAAATATAGATTTTCAACCAAGAATTTTCTTTGTCCGGTGAGAGGTTACTGAACGTGCGCGACCCGGACGGAAAGCCGGCGATTTCCCGTGTTACTCCCGGTTTTTTGCGGCGCACCGTCTCGGGGCATCAATTTGAGTTGCGCCGAGCATTTAATTTAGTTAACTTGAATTTAACTAACGGGCGCGGGCTCGGCTACAATGGATCATTGCGATGCCACTGCAATTCTATCGGTCCGTCCGGGACATGGAGATCTGGAGTGCGAGCAGCCACGGCTTCTCGTTCGTGATCAGTTTCGGAAGCCCGGGAGGTCCAGGCTTTCACGGCCGCTCCGGCTACCTGGCGAGTTGGCGTCCGCTCCACAATAACCAAGCCGCAATCAAGATTGGCGGCTCGCCCTTTCGAACGTTGGCCGAGGCCGAGGGGGCCTGCCTCAACATGATTGAGCATCTGGCACCGCGATAGGCCGCCCCTCGCGCATACTGCCGAAGACGCGCCAGACGTACCCCTCAGTTCGCGCTGGCTGGATCCTGACGCAACAGACCAAGGGAATCCGGCTCATCTGGCGCTGCATGCAGCTCGCTTCGCGAGATCGCCAATGCCGCGAGAACCGTACGATTGCTGATTTCCAGCTTCTGGAAGATATGATGAAGGTGGACCTTGATCGTACCGTCGGCGAGATTCAACCGACGCCCAATCTCCTTGTTCGATAGCCCCTCCGATACGAGCCGCATGATCTGCCGCTCCCGGTCAGTTAGCTGTGTCAAAGGCTTCACACTGGCCAGGGGGGCCTCGCTGACGTGCCCGTTGTTCGGCGAAGCCGCAGCTTGGCCCTGGGCAGCTTTCCGCAGGGTTGCGACCAGCATCTCCGCATCCGAATCCTTCGAGAGGACGATGCAGGCGCCGTTCAAGGCCGACCTTTGTAACTCACTGTCGGCCGTAATACCGGTGAAGAAGATAATCGGAGCACGTGGGCCGACGGCGTTCGCACGAGCGAGCATCTGCTGTCGACTGAAGTCGGGCAGTGCAGCATCGACAAGCGCTACGTCCGGCGCAAGAAATCGAATTGCCTCGATACAGCTCGCGCCATCGCTGCAGGAAGCAACGACGACAAAATCACGCTGCGTCGCAAGAACGCTCCTAATCCCTTGCAAGACGATCGGGTGTCGATCAGCGATGACAATTCTGATGCGGCGCATGCTTCCCTTGCCTGTTGCTAACAACCCCTCTTGCAGCCGTTTAATCCACCCTCCTTCTGAGACGCGGGAGTTATATCCAGTCAGCTCCGTCAATAACGTCGCAGGGTCCTAGTCTGAGACGGCACCTTGCGGCAACGCTCGATGGCTTACACTATCGTAACTCGCCCAGAGAATGCGTGCAGCACCGTAAGAATGCGGTGCTCAACGCAAAATTCGAAACTGCGGTTTTTGCGAGGATAACGACATTCTATCTACAATTTTTGATGGCTTCGGACTGAAAATTCACGCCAAGAATGTCATCGGCGCACTGATCGGGCGGGTGTGCTATGATGGTCAACATCCAATTAACTTAGTTAGAGCCGGATATTACCAACGATATATAGGGACATTCACGATTCAAATCTAACATTCGACGAAGTTTCACTGAAGCGAGGCCGTTCATGAAGCCTAGCTCCGGGAAGGGAGGAGGGAAAGTATTACTATTCATCAAAGCAACGGCTGGTAATCAAGGACAGAACAAGGCTGCGGTTGATCGTAGCCCGTGTAGCACCGACGGAAGTCCCAGTACCGCGCTTGAGGCCGGATTTCGTTAATTCAGCAATTTTTCAATTATTGGCACGGATTCGTCGTCGGCAATGAGTAGGTGGTCACATGTATTCTTCGGCAGTTTTGCGTCAAACACATAAAGCCCTCATCGTTCAATTCACAGAATTGCAGAACTTACGTAATCGCGTGTTGAAAGCAGAGGAGCGATTGCTCGCGCCCAAGCGACGGGCCCACGGACGGAGGGCGCTCAGGAGGCGACCGCCCGGTCGGAGATACAGTCTTAACCGCTAGCACCAAGTACTGCGCTGCACACAAGCGCCGCCGCGCGCCCGGATCGCGCTTGCCCAACCCTGCCATGACCTGATAATGCCCCCTCCTGTTTCGGTTCGGAAGTAGCTGGGGACGGCTTCCATGGGGAAAAGTGACTGGGTCGACTTGACCACAGCCGAGCTGTGGGGGCTTTACGATGAGGTGACGACCGTTCTCAGTCGCAGGATGACCGCGGAAAAGGTCAAGCTTGAAGAGCGGCTGCGCAAGATTGAGGGGACCGCCGTTTCGTCCCCGAACGGGGAACGTCCGCGCCGCCCCTACCCGCCGGTGCTGCCGAAATACCAGAACCCGAAAGACCCGTCCGAAACCTGGTCCGGCCGCGGCAAACAGCCCCGCTGGCTGAAAGCGCAGCTGCGCGCCGGCAAGAAGCTGACCGATCTCCTGATCGACCGCTCGTCCGCACAAAGACGCCGCCGGACCGGCTGAGCCCAGCCGCACCGCGACGGCCCATTGGACCGCAGAATTTACCGATTGTCGTCCTGTTTCCCGTTGGGGGTGCCGTCACCGCCGCCATTGCCGAAGCCATTGTTGCCACGCACAATACGGCCGCCTGAACTGGCTATTGCGGCCGAGGTCAGAGAGGTGGAGAGCAACAGGGTCACTGTCGGAGGGGTAACAGCGGCGAATTTTCCGCAGGTCTTCAAGAACTCACGACGATCATCGCCTTCCGCGTCGAATTGGGTCATCGGCTCGTCCTGCTGTATTCCAGCCCAATCCTCAAGGTAGACCCAAAATCGTCGACCCTCAAATTAAATAAGTTAATCGCTGATTTGAATTCCGCGACTGGAGATCACGATTGCGTTGCCGGCGGTGCCCGGAGATTGAACTCTCCGGTGCAACAGAGCCCAACATTCAGCTCACGGTTTATTTTGACATTTAATCCAAAGCCAATTAATAATAACATTTAATTTGCAGGCGGACTTGGGGGCCCTGACTCCAAGCGCTGCAGCCGGAGTCTGCGGAATTGCATGTTGATTTCCAGCTTCACTCGTTGAGCGGCCTCCTTGCGCGAGCCAGCTCCCTGCGCGCCGAATACGCAGCTGCAAGACCTTGGCCGCACGTTGTCCTCAACGATGCCTTTCCCGAGAAGCTGTTGGACATGGTCGCGGCCGAATGCGCCGCCCTCCCGGAAGCCCGCCTGATTACCACGACTACCGATCGCCTGGTCAAGCAGGAGGTATCGGACGGACTGGGGCCGGCCACTCAGCATCTGCTGAGCCTAGTGGACAGTGCCGGCTTTCGAGCATTCATTTCGGCAGTCACCGGCGTTCGAGATCTTCATTCCGATCCGACGCACAAATTTGCGGGAGTTCATCGAACGCCCCCAGGAGGCTTCACGAAGATTCACCGCGATTTCGAGGTTCACCCGACGACCGGGCTGTTCCACCGGGTCAATCTGCTCATCTATCTCAATCGGGATTGGCCCGAAGCTTACGGCGGCAGCCTCGAATTGTGGCCTGCGGACATGTCGGCGCTCGGATGCCGCATCTTTCCCCGGTTCAACACCGTGATCCTCTGGGAGACGCACGGTGCCACTCTCCACGGCCTTCCGGATCCGGTCTCCTGTCCCCCCGGTCGAATGCGCCTTTCCGTCGCATCCTATTACTACACGACGACGCGCCGTGTCGTCGCATCGGGCGAACGCCGCGTGCGGTATTGGGCAGCGCGACCCGGCGAAGATCCGGGGATCGAGCAAATGAGCTGGCAGGATCACGTGCGCGCGCTCCTACCCGATCCGCTCCACAACGTGCTCCGGGCGGCACGCGATTGGATATCCAGAGCGCACCGGTCGAGAACACCATGAAGCCGGCGTCTTCCAGCGGCAACAGCGGGACCCATCAATGACCGCGACCGGAACCTCAGTCGCGCAATTGCGATCTGATGCGGATAAGAGAGCACTTCGCAGGCCAGGCTTTTCACCTGTTCGACTGCGAATGCTGATGAAACGCGCCCTCGCTGAAACGGGACTGGACATGTCGGGAATGACTGTGCTGACCGAAGCCGCGACTGGCGCTTATGCCGTCACCCCAGTCTTGGCTGCAATGGCCGGAGCCAAGCAGGTCTACGCATTCACGAAACCTGGCCGCCATGGGACTGTGACAGATGCCAAACGAGAGACGTTCGAGATCGCAGCCACCCTAGACGTCGCTGACCGCATCGAGATTCTGGAAAAGATCAGCCCCGAGGTGCTTCACAGCGTCGACATCGTGACCAACAGTGGCCACCTCCGTCCGCTTACAGCTGCGCTGATCGACCAGCTGCGCGGCGACGCCGTGATTGCCTTGATGTTCGAGGCCTGGGAGTTTCGTCGCGAGGACTTGGATATCGAAGCGTGCGCGCGACGCAAAATCCGGGTGGTCGGCGTCAACGAGCGACACCCCGCCATCGACGTCTTCTCATTCCTTGGCCCGCTCGCCGTGAAGCAGTTGCACGATTGCGGGCTGGCGGTTCTCGGTAACAAAATCGCCCTGCTCTGCGACAACGACTTCCTTGCCCCCCTGCTCACCGGGCTGACGAACCTGGGGGCGAACGTCGAGACGTTCGACAGTGTTGCGGCAGTCCATCCTGGCGCATGGGAGGCCTTCGTGGTCGCGTTGCAGCCAACGGACTCGCCGCGCATCGGCCGGGCGGAGGCTGCGCATCTGGCCGCGTGCGCGCCCGACGGCGCCGTTGTGGTGCAGTTCTGGGGCGACGTCGATCGAGCCGTGCTAGCCGCCAATGGTCTTGCGGTCTGGCCCCCACAATCAGTCGGACAGGGCCATATGGGCATTCTGCTGTCGGAGATCGGCCCCGAGCCGATCATACGATTGCAGACCGGCGGCTTGCGCGCGGCCGAGTGGGTCCGCCGGGGCGGTGCCGTCACAGAGGACGGTTTCGCCCAGCTCGTGCCATGGCCGGAGGTGACATGACGGAGCAGCCGCAGCCCGATGTCGTACTCCTCGCGGACGGACCGACGGGCTTCGCAGCGCTTCGCTCGTTGGCTGCGCACTGCCGCGTGGTCCAGATATTCCGGAGACCGGACCAGCCCGACGCGAGCGCGTTGAAGGCATTTGCCAACAACCGCGGCATCCCGGTCGCGGCAATGCAGGACCTGAACCAGCTTCAGAAAATGATCGCAGAGCTGCGCCCGGCGGCCGTTGTGATCTCTTCGTTCGATCGGATCATCCCGCCGCAGATTCTCGCATTGTGTCGCTTCGTCAACGTGCACTATTCGCTTCTGCCGCATTATCGCGGCCGCGCCAACGTCAATTGGGCAATCATCAACGGCGAGACGACCGCCGGGATCAGCATTCACCTCGTCATCCCGGAACTTGATGGCGGCAATCTGCTGTTTCAGCAGGCCATTCCGATCGGCGCGAATGACACGGTCACCTCGCTCTACGAGCGCCTCAACGCGATTCAGGAACGTGAGCTCGGCGGGGTCGTCGTACGAGCGATCACCGGCTACCAAGGCACTTCTCAAGATACCGACAATGCCTCCTATGGCTGCGCCCGTGTTCCGGAAGATGGAGAGATCGACTGGTGCCAGCCTACCGACACTATCGATCGGCTGATCCGCGGCCTGACACCGCCATTTCCAGGTGCCTTCAGCCACCTTGACGGGCAGCGGCTCATCATCACCAACGCGTCGCCGCGGCTTGATGCTCCCTGCTATATTGGCCGCGTACCAGGCCGGATCGTGGGACGGTCACCTTCCGAGGGCTGGGTGGATGTGCTGACAGGCGACGGCGTCCTGCGCATGTTCAGCGTCCTTCCTCCCAACTCCGAGCGACCATGTGCTGCCGCTTCTGCCATCGGATCGACGCGCGCCACCCTGGGGCTGTCGCGCCTCGATCTTCTTCGCCGGATCGTCGCGCTTGAAGACAGGCTCGCTACGCTCGAGCGGCTCAAATGCGCTCACGAGTAAACGCAAACGCTCTGGCCAAGGAAGGCTCAGGGCTTTCGCGCCAGTGCCTCATACCCCCTCTCGTCCAATCGTGACCCACAGCCCGTCACGGCCCGGGCTTTGCACGCGAACCCAGCGATAGGGCGTCCGCGACCAGGGCTTAACCTGCAGCGTGAGATTGTCGAGGACGAGATCGCCGCTCCTGGTACGCATGAGGAGCACCAGATGATGTTCACCGGAACTGACGACGACTTCGCTCAATAGCAGGACACGCGCCGGCCAGCCGCGCCGAAGCAACTCGTGGCGCTTGCTCACCGCGTAATCGTTGCAATCGCCACGTGCGGGATTAATGGTCCACGCCTCGCCCGCAAGGCCGAGCTCGTTGCGGGCGGGCTCAATCGCCAGATTGACCGCGCGATTGACCTCCCGCAACTCCGCCCATCGCTTCTCGGTCAACCGGATCGGCCCGCCGCGGAAGAAGCGCCGCGGGCGGCATTCGGCCTGATAGCGCAGGCAAAACGCGGTGTAAGTGAGGGGGGGAAGAGCCGGACGCCCCAGCTCGATGCGCGCAGGGTCCGCTTGGGGGGCCCTCGGCACGGCCGGCAATGCCGCACCCGCCCATTGAACGCCCCCGATGATGATCATGATGGCTGTCGCGATGATCGAGCCTGAGGTTCGTTGCACCTGCCGCTCTCCTGCAAATGCCAAATCGACGCGGGCCGCGGCACGACCCAGCCGAACGCTGCAGGCCGCAATCCGTTGTTATTTAAATTATATATTATAATTTAATTTGCAAGATTAAATAGAATTAATATCTGCATTTAAACCGCGACGGACACGACCAGGGCCGGCGACGCTTGCAAGCGAGGAACTCGGATGGATGGAGAAGCCCCGATCAGACAGGCCCTCTTCATCCGGGCCACGCGAAGTGCAATCACAGGCGACAGGCGTGGCCGCCCCAGAGCGAGACGGACGGATTCGGACCGAACATTATTTTATTGATTTAATTGGTCGCCATGCTCAAATCGCAAGAACAGCCCTCGCAGGCCGGACCGATTTCATATGCCAATTGAGCTGCTCGTCATTGTGGGAGCCGAAGCTTCAATACTCGGCTTCGTCGTCGCGATGGCCCTGCGCGCCAAGCGGATGGACGTGCTGAGCGGGCGATCGCTTGAACAACCCGTGATCTCAGCGCGGCACGACAGGCACGCGCCCCCGCCGATCGGTCGGCGAGCGCGCGATCTACTGCGGGGGTGGGCGCAGCGACGCTGACGCCCATGTGTAGGGCGCCAGCCCGCGTGCGTTTCGCTAAGCGCTGCCCACGGCTTGCACCGAGCTCAGCGCTCCTTGAATGCACGCTCCGCCTGATCGTGCAGCGGCTTGAGCAGATAGGACAGCGCGGTCCGACCAGCCGTCTTGATGAAGACCTCGACCGGCATTCCTGGCAGCAGCTTGGCGGAGCCGAGCTTCGCCAGCTCCTCGGGCTTCAGCAGGATACGGCCCGTGTAATAACTCGTGCCGGCGCGCTGATCCTGCGTGATATCTGCCGAGACCATGCTGACCTCGCCGTCGATTTCGGGCGTGGTCTTCTGGTTGAACGCTGCAAAGCGCATCGTCGCGGTCTGCCCCACATAAACTTGGTCGATATCCTTCGGTGGGATCTTGACCTCGATCGCAAGCGAGTCCGCATCAGGAACGATCAGCATGATTTGCTCGCCGGGAGAGATCACGCCTCCGACCGTGTGGACGCTGAGTTCATGGACGCGGCCGGACTGTGGCGCCCTGATATCGATCCGATGCAATTGATCGACCGCCGCAGTCTTGCGCTCGCCCAGTTCGGAGAGTTTTGAGCGCGTTTCAATCAGGTCCTTGCCGACTTCCGTCCGCAGGTCCTGGTCGATCTGAATGCTCTGGAGGCCGATTTCGGAGATCTTGCCTTTCGATTGCGCAATCATGCCGGCCAACTGGCTGCGCTCGCCTTCGATGCGTGCGGAGTCGCGCTCGAGGGAATTGAGCCGCGTGATCGGCACCAGATTCTTTTGCCAGAGGCTACGCACGCCCTCCAGTTCCTGGCGGATAAATTCGACTTCCTTCTGCTTGGCCTCGGTCTGCCCCGTATAGCCCTTGATCTCGTTCTCCAGCTGCGCGCTTTTTTCCTGCAACTGCGCTTTTTGGCCGCTCCTTGCCTGACGGCGGAGGTCGAACAGCTTCCGCTCCGCAGCGATTGCACGGCTCGCCTCAGAATTGTTCTCCTTGGCTCGGTCGAGCAGCACCTTGGGAAACACGACCTGCTCGGCACCATCGCGCTCGGCCTCGAGCCGGGACTGGCGCGCGAGCAGCTCATCGATGCTGTTCGTGACGATCGTCGCATTGGCGAGCGTCTGAGTCTCGTCGAGGCGGATCAAAACGTCGCCTGCATTGACCCGATCGCCCTGGCGCACGCGCAACTCACCCACGATCCCACCCGTGGAGTGCTGAACCTTCTTGACGCTCGAATCCACGACGACGACACCCTGGGCGATCACCGCGCCCGACAATTGGCTCGTTGTCGCCCAACCGCCGATTCCAAAAGTCACCAGACCCAACATGATCATACCGACGATCATGTAACGCTGGATGGATTGCATCGCCGGCGCTACCAGCTGGCCGTTCATCGGTTGCCTCCTTGAGCTTCCGCGACCACCTTGAGCGGCACGGGATTTCGCAAGACCTTCTTGAGGACCTCCTCCCTCTTGCCGAAGGACTGAACCCTGCCTTCCCCGAGGCACAAGACATGATCGACGGCTTCAAGCGCCTTCGGACGATGGGCGATCACGACGGCGATCCCGCCGCGACGGCGCACGTTCAGGATCGCCTCGGTCAGCGCCTCCTCGCCCTCGGCGTCGAGATTGGAGGAGGGTTCATCCAGCACCACGAGGAATGGTTTGCCGTAGAAGGCGCGGGCGAGCCCGATGCGCTGCCGCTGCCCCGCCGACAGTGCCAATCCCCCCTCGCCGATCTTCGTGCCGTAGCCGTCCGGAAACGAGAGGATGAGATCGTGCGCGCCCGCGGCATGCGCGGCCTCCAGAACAGCGGCGGCGGTCGCCTGCGGATCGAACCGCGCGATGTTCATCGCAACGCTGCCGTCGAACAATTCCACGTCCTGAGGCATGTACCCGATGTGCTTGCCGAGGGCGTCAGAAGACCAGTGGTCGAGTGCGGCGTTGTCCAGCCGTATCCGGCCTCGAATGCCCGGCCATACCCCAACCAGCGCACGTGCCAGCGTCGATTTGCCGGATCCGCTCGGCCCAATGATTCCAACCGCCTGCCCGCGCCGCAATTGGAACGACACGTCATTGACGGTAGGCCGCTCCGAGTTCGGAGCGCCGATAAAGAGATTCTCGACCGAGAGAGCGTCAACAGGAGGAGGCAATTCCAGCCGTTCTTCCTCGCTGGGGAGAAGCTTCAGCAAAGCATTAAGCCGTTGTCCCGACTGCCGCGCAGCGACGAACCCTTTCCAGTTCGCAATGGCCAGTTCGACGGGCGCCAACGCCCGCGCGCTGAGGATCGATCCGGCGATGATGATGCCGGCCGTCGATTCCTGGTTGATGACAAGGACTGCGCCAACGGCAAGAACCAGCGACTGCAGGATTGCCCTGAAGATCTTGGAGGCGCCTCCGAGGCTGTTGGCTACATCGCTGGCCCGCTCATGAGCCGCGAGGTACTTCGCGTTGACATCGCGCCACCGCAACGCCGCCTGCTGCCGCATGCCCATGGCCTGCAGAACCTCTGCATTTCGTCGACCCTCGAGCGCGAGTGCCGTTCGCGAGACCGCGAGGCGCGAGGACGCCTTTGCCGGCCCGCGCGTCCTAGTTTCCGTGAGCATGGTAATGCCGATCAACACCAACGCGCCGGCCAGCGCAGTGACGCCAATCCAGAAGTGAAAGAGGAAGCAAACGCCGAGATAGATCGGCATCCAGGGTAGATCGAAGAGCGCCGTCGGCCCGCCGCTCGAAAGAAAGCTGCGGACCTGATCAAGATCCCGCACCGGCTGCAAGCCGTCGCCATCGGCCCTGGTCTTCAAGGGCAAGCGGACAAGCGCGTCGAAAATGCGAATGCCGAGCCGTTCATCAAAGTACCGGCCGACCCGCGCGCTGATCCTGCTTCTGACGAAGTCGAGCCCACCTTGAAACAGGTAGAGGACCGCGGCCAGGACCAGCAAGGCAATCAGCGTCGGTATGCTGCGCCCGGGCAGCACCCGATCATAGACTTGCAGCATGAAGAATGAGCCGGTGAGCATGAGGAGATTGCTCATCCCGCTAAAGGCCGCGAGCGCCCAGAATATCCGGCCGCACGACCGCAGAAATGCCGACATCTCTGAGTGCGGCTCCTCGTAGTCCTCCGCCGACCGGAAACGGCCGACGAATATCCGTTGCCGAAGGGCTTCAACCACGCGCCTTGCCCAGCCGACGAGCCGCGATGTCGGCGCTTCGGCCTCGTCCGCCAGCCGGCGCCCGGCCGACCATAGGCCTGACAAATGCATAATGGGGATTCGATAAAGATTCGCAGGCGGGGGAAACACCCCCCGCCGTCCAACGTCAGTCATGACACCTGCCCTTTAATGATGCCTTTGTCGGGGGATCCCCAAGCGATCCCCCGAGGCAGTTGTTGAGTATCAGCTTGTGCGGCTGACCCGTATCCTACGCGAAGTGGAAGTCGTGGCTGTTCAGCTTGTCGAGCTGCGTGTTCTTCAGCGTGAGGGTGTCACTCCCCGTCGCGATCACGACGTCGTGGCCTGACTGGGCCGCGTGGGAGAGAACGCTCGCAAAGCTGTCGAACACGCTCTTGCTGAACTCGATCGTGTCGTGAGCAGGTCCGCGGGCCGCGAAGTCCTTGATGACGTCCTGGCCGAAGTTGGACGCAAACTGGAACGTATCCGCACCCGCCTTGCCCACCATGACGTCGTTGCCGGTGGTGCCGGTCAGCGTATCGCTGCGGCCCGAGCCGACCATCGCCGCGCCCGAGCTGGTGCCGACCACGTGACCTGTGGTGTCGACCTGTTCCGCGGTGAAGGCATGAGACTTGCCCGACAGGTCGGAGGTCTGGAAGCTCCACTTGCCGTCGGCTCCCGTGGTCACCGAACCGACCGAGGTCGTGCCGTCCGACAGCTTGATCTCGCTGTTGGGATCGGCCGTGCCCTTGATCGTTGCCGTGTGATCCCAGTGCTGGCGCACATTGGTGACTTCGACGGTCGCAGCGTCCTTGGTGCCGCCATGACCAATCGGCGGATCGATCGGCTGCGACAAGGCGCTGGTGTTGCCGGCGGCATCGGTTGCCGTCGCGGTGAAGGTGTGGGACCCGTGCTTGAGATTCGGGGTCGTCACGCTCCAGTCGCCATCACTCGCGACGGTCGCGGTGCCAAGCAGGGTCGTGCCCTCATAGAGCTTGATCGAGCTCCCCGCTTCCGCCGTACCGGATACCGTTGCGCGGTTATGCGTGGTGGGATCGCTCAACAGGATCGGAGCATCGGGGGCAGCGCTATCCACCGTGACATCCAGCGCAGCCGATGCCTTGCTGGTGGCGCCGGAGACCGTGTCGGTCGCGGTGAAGCTGTGCTTGCCGTCAGGCAGTGCGACGGTGGTGTAGTGCCATGCTCCGTTCGCATCCGCCGTGACGGTGCCGAGCTGGGTCGTGCCGTCGAGCACCTTGACCGTGCTGTTGGCAACCGCAGTCCCCGCCAGGGTCACCGTTTTGTCGCTCGTGATGTGATCACCGGCGGTGCCGGTATCGTTGGAGAACGAGGCGATCTTCGGCGCGGCCGGCGCAGTGGTGCCGGTGCCTGATGTGCCCGTGCCGGTGGTACCCGTACCCGAGGTACCCGAACCGGACGTGCCCGAACCGGTGGAGCCCGTCGTCGTTCCAGAACCGACGACCGCATCCACAGCAGCCGACGCAGCACTGACGTTGCCGGCAACGTCGGTCGCCTTTGCCGTCAGGGCGTGCGAACCGGCCGACAGTGCGGACGTCGTGACGCTCCACGCACCGCTCGCGTTGGTCGTCGCGGTGCCGACCTGGGTCGTTCCGTCGAACACCTTGATCGCGCTGTTCACTTCAGCGGTCCCCGACATCACGACCTGATTGGCAGTGTTGACGGTGTCACTCGCGATCGCCGGTGCAGCTGGCGCCTTGGTATCGACGGTGACCGCCACCGCAGTCGATGCCACGCTGGTTTGCCCCGACGAGTTGGTCGCGGTCGCCGTCAGCGTATGCTTCGCATCGGTCAAGACCTTGGTGATGTAGTCCCAGCTTCCGGTCGAAGTCGCGGTCGCCGTGCCGATCTGCGTCGAACCGTCATAGACTTTCACGGTGCTGCCAGCCGCGGCGGTACCGTGCAGGGTGATCTGACTGGCGTCAGTGATGCCATCGCCAGTCTTGCCCGTATCGGGTGACCAGGATGCGATGCTCGGCGCTGCCGGGACTTCGGGCGTTGCGGGGGGCATCGTCGGTGAGGTCGTCGTCGTACCGCTGTTTGCCGACGTATTGAGCGCCGACGCCAGCGCCGCGCCGTCAGTGTAGTTGCCCGAGAACACCGAGTTATTCCCGCGGATCAACGCGTCACCATACTGCGCGCCGCCAATGTGATTGTTGGTGAACGACACGCCGGTAATCGAAGCGGTGCCCAGGTTGGAATCCGCGTATACGGTGTAGGCGCCACCAGTCAGCAGGTTATTGGTGACGGTGACATTCGAGACCGGCCCGAAGTCGTTGTCGATCATGACCGCGGAGGTCCATCCCCACTGATTGATGATCGAATTGCCGGTGATCTGAATGTTGGAGAGGCCACCGTCGATCTGGATGCCGTCATAGTGAGGCGATCCGCCCGCTTGGAGATCGTGGATGTAGTTGCCCTGGATGACGGAGTTGCTGCCGGGAACGATGCCGTTCTCCACGTTGTAGATGTTGTTCCCGATGAACGTGCCGCTTCCCATGATGCCCTGATTGCCAGTGCCATCCGGCGCACGGCCGGTACCATCGATGGTGCAATTCTGGACCACCGCGCCCGTAGCTCCGGAATCAATGGTCACCCCAGCCCAACCGCCGGACGTGATCTTGCAGTTCTCAAGCGTCACATTGTCCGCCTTGATGTAGACGCTGCCGGTGATGTTGAGTCCGGAGACCACCGCTCCCGCCTGCGTGATGACCACATCTCCAGAAGGAGTCAGCGTTACCCCCGCCGGCACCCCGGTGTTCGTCGCGTCAGGCCATGCATTCGTTGTCGTTGCCAAAACAGTTTCTCCGTCTTCTCTGTATTATCCCCGTTAACTGACACCAGTGCTTATTGCGAGTTTGCGCCCTCGATTTAATTGGTGATCGAGATACGCCAGGTGCCGTGCTTGTGCGGCGTTAATGGTCGTCTGCAGACGGCCTTTTTTTGACAAGACCACGGCTCCGCCAAGGTCATTTCGCCACAAGCGCCGCCAGATTCCTGTTTCCGGAAATACAGCGCGGAAATCTACGTTACGGAAATTAAAAGCGATTTCGTTTTAGCCGCGATCAAACGACCGCAAAACATGCGCGCGCCACACTTCACAGAAAAATTCTTTCGTGCTGGCTCGTTGCAACGGGTCGAGCGACTCCGAGATCGGCCCCGTTCAACGTCGACGCACATTAAATAAACCATCGAATGTATAAATAGCCAACGACGCGCATTATTAAATACGACGCGCGAATGTCCTCTGCAGCAGATAGCGGCAAGACATCAGCTCGAATTTTGCCGTGCTGCTCCGTTGGCTGAGATGCGCGCCTACCGGCGAAGCCAGAGGCGATGCAGGATGACTTCGTAAATGGGCTTAGGTGACAAAGCGGTGCGGCCCGATTTCGCCGGGCAACGTCAAAGCACTGCCTGGCCTAAGTCTTCCGGCACAAAAATACTTTTTCGCCGCGGATCAGACCATATTGCGCAACTTGAGGCTCGACCGCCGTATACTCGTCGACGACGAAGCCCGCTCGTTCGAGCCGGCGTCGGAAATCACGACCGAAGAAGCGGACGTGATCATGCTGGTTGAAATACAGTATCCGATCTTCTTCTGTTTTCTGCCTCGATCGATCCTCGAACGTTTCTTGCCATCCCTCAATGAGAGGGATCATCGCGATCAGCGTCCCGCCCTTACGCAAGATCCGAAAGAGTTCGGGGATGGCCAAGCGATCGTTGACGTGCTCGAGGATATGGCAGCAGATGATCCGATCGAACCTGTCACTTTCGAGGTCAATCTTTTCGATATTGATGTCGAAATCAGCGCCCTTCCCTCCGAACTCGCAGGTGACGTAACTTCGCGGCTTTCTCGCCTTGATATACTCCGTGAGCCCCTTTTCGGGCGCGAAGTGGAGGATATCCTTGCCCTTAAACAGGCCTTGCTCGGCGTCGCAAAGCACCAACAGACGGTGTCGCTCGTGCGACAGACAATTCGGACAGAGCGAGTCGAAGTTGATTCCCAATGCCAGCGGATTTGCGTACGCGAAAAATCTGCCTCGATACTCACATACCGGACAGGTCCTCTCAAATCGTCCGAACAGGAAACGGATCGTCCGAAGCCCGCTGCGTAATGACCAGACATAAGGTCGCAAACGTCCCTTGATGCCGCCAATCGGCGATGATGCCACGTCAAAATCGCTCATCTTGCGCTCCCAACATCTGCCATTCCCTAAGCGAAGCACGCACACCGATGCAAACGCCCCAAAACGTCCACATGTAGTTCCAGAAATGCACCGTCAAACCCGTGAACAGGAACACCATGCAAGCGATCGTAAACCCCGTCTGAATCCCGCTTGGGCGGCGCCCGGGCACAGGCAATACCGCCGAGAGATTCAAAACGATCAGCAGGATGGTGACCGGTACGCCGTAATGAAGGCTCGTGACCAGCCACACGCTGTCGACTGTGCGATCGAGTAGATAATAGCCGAACGTCACGAATCCGGCTCCCGTCAGAGGCGACTGCCACACCTGCGCCGAGACGGCGTCCCAGATCATGAGGCGATAGAATCCCGTTTGAGGCTCGAGTGTCGCGTGGGACAGCAGCCAGCTGAGAGGGTTATTCGTCACAGCGGTGACGGCCAGCAGGAACATGCCCGCTCCCGTCCAAAGCAGAGGCCATCGCCACGGGCAGCGGCGCAACAACCGCTCGTAGGCGTAGCTTGACATTACGACGACCATCCCCAAGACAGCGGCCGAAGATAACGACAGCAATCCGCCGAATAGGCACAGACACGCCCACGACAGACGCTTGATGGCACTTGTCGCCGAGAACAGCACGATGGCCGCAGTCAGCGAACAGAATACGCCATAGAGAATAGGATGATCGAACGTCGATATTGCGCGTCGCAGACCTGCTCGTACTCCATCTGCGCTCGACGTGCCGTCGTCCACGAACGCCTCAGGCTGCGGCATGAGTGTGGCCATGATCTCGCGGACGATCCAATGCCCCGTCAACACGTCCACTAGCGCAACGCATATCGCAATCGCCGTGAATGCCTTGATGAGACGAATGAACTGCTGGACCGCCGACGGCTCCAGAACGAAGGCTCGCGCAACAAAGTATGCTCCGACAAAGTCGAGAGCCTCTGCAACAGCAGAAAACGCCGATTGAGGTCCGGCGGCGTAACCAGCCGCCGCCACCATGGCGAGCGCAAGCGTCCCCGCGAGCCCGTCCGACAGCAGGAGCCGACGGCTCGGCTGCAATAGCCGCGCAACCGCCGGCAGCAGCAGGACCAGAAGGCATATCCTGGTCGGCGTTAGCTTTGCCCCGGCGATCAGCACCTGGAGCCCCGACGGCAATACGATGCCCATCAGAAGGAGCGGGACGGCCAGACTGCCCCGTTGGAGAATGGTCGAATGGAATCCGGCCGCCGTCGCGCGGATACGCGGCTGCCCCGCGAGGAGAGCATAGCCAGGATAGCTCATGAGGCTGTCTCCCTGGACAGGCCGGACCAAGCCATTAGATCCGACAAGCGCTTGAGTTGGTGCGGAGCACGCCGGCGCTTCATCTGATGGCCTCCTGCGCCGCGACGCTGCCAAAGTCCAGATTGCGCACCAGGCGCCAGCCGTCGGTCGCATTTCTGAGATAGGTGGGCCGGTTTCGCCGAAACAGGGTCGGCCCATACTGCCCCGAGCCGATGTGATTGTCGGTGATCGAAACACCCGAGATCGGATTGTCGTTGAACTTCGCGTCCGAGTAGACCGTATAGCTGCCGCCAGCGAGAAGATTGCCTTCGATGACGATGTTGGAGACCGGGCCAAACTCGTTGTCGATCATGATAGCGCCGGCAGCGCCGTGAGAATTGATGATCGTGTTTTGCCGGATGACCGTGTCCGAGATGCCGCCATCGATCTGGATACCATCGTAATGTGGCGCCCCGCCGGCATTGAGATCGTGAATAAAATTGTGTTCGATCAGATTGTCCCTGCCGGTCAGGACGATGCCGTTTTCGACGTTCGAGATGTTGTTGCGCTGGAACGTACCCTGTCCCATGATTCCCTGGTTGCCATTGCCATCGGGACCAGCACCCTGGCCGTCGATCGTGCAATCCCTGACGACAACTCCTGTCCGATGCGGATCGATCTTGATAACGGCCCAAGCGCTAGCCGAGATGCGGGACATCTCGATGGTCACGTTATCGGCGTTGACGACGACGCCGCCCTGAATGTCCAGTCCTGAAATCGTCGTGCCGGAAACGGCAATCGTGAGGGGACCGGACGGCTTCAGCACGAGATCACGAGGCGGCCCCGTGTTGCTTGCGTCCGGCCATTGGGAGGCGAATGCCAGCTTGGATGCGCCGTTCGGCTCGGCTGCCACAGCAGCCGCCGGAATCTGGAGCGCTGCGACCGCAACCGCTACACGGGCAGCTTCGAGCACAATCCCGCCCCAGCGCATATGGCCAAGCGCGAGCCCCCTGGCTCCTCGCCAACTCCGTCGCTGTCCTTCTAGGCTATCTGATCTCATCGCTCTTCTCGCCGGAAACAACCCGACGCTCTCATGCCGGCTCGACCCTCGGTGCCTCGTAACCGCCAACCCACTCTCGCCGACGCCTCCAGACGGCTTCCCAATAAACAGCGTTCTTTTGCCATTCCGCATTCCGCGCCAGGGCGGCTGCCATGCCGTAACCGTACCGGCGTGTAAGCGGCACGATCAGGTGCAAAGCCTGCCCGATCGTCCGTGCCGGCCAGCCGAAATGCCGATTGATCAGGGTGATTCTCCCCTTGAAAACCTTCACCCTCTTGTCGACAGGCACGACGTCGGATGCCCCGCCATAGTGGACGATGGTCGCTTCAGGCGTGACCGCGGGCCGCGCACCGAGCGACCGCGCGCGATGACAGAGGTCTGCTTCTTCTCCGTACATGAAGAATGTGGGGTCGAACCCGCCGAGCCTCTCCCACACCAGCCGGTCGATCAGCAGAAAGCAACCTGTAACGATGTCGACGTGCCGCGCGGTATCTCGGTCCCATCCGCCATAGGCCTCGGAATTGAAAATCGGACTGCGACGACCGAAATAGGTGAACCCCAGCGCGAAGCAGAACAAATTCCACAAACTGATTCTTCGAAAGCACGAGGTGCGATTGAGACTGCCGTCCGGAAACAGGGTGCGTCCGCCCCAGACGTGAAATGACGGATTGGCCTCGGCGAACTCAAAAAGAACATCGATCGCGCAGTCGAGAATAATGGTGTCTGGATTGAGCAGAAGCAATCGTCGGCCGCGCGCCTGTTTTGCAGCCAGATTGTTGGCGCGTGCAAAGCCGATGTTGTCGTTTAGGGCAATCAGCCTGATGTCAGGGAATTGACGGGCAATTGCGGCAGCTGACTGGTCGGACGAATTATTGTCGACGACGATGACCTCATACCTCGTACCCATTGTCTCAGCGGCGATCGACGCCAGACAGTCGAGCGTCATGTCGCGGGTATTGTAGCTTACGACAATGATGGAGAGGTCCAGCTGCCGATCCGAGTCCGGACCTTCGTCATCATGGTACGCGCTGCTCATAGCGACTCTGCTCCTTTCAAAGAAACCGCGGCCCGCTCGTCGCGCTATCACCCTCGAACCTGAGCTCAGGTGCGGGTTTGGTCTCACTCCGCCGCACCGGCCTCGATTGTTCCTGTCAGATTGTTGCCGGGCTCATCACGGCGCACCGCGGCCTCAGTCCCAACGCCTCGTCGGCTGCCTAGCCCTGCAATGTGCGACGACAGCCAACGCGAAACCCACACCTTTTGCTTCAGCGCCGGCGCTTCGACAAATCGCCAGGAGGCATACGCCAGAACGAGAGTCACGGATGCCGACAGCAAGGCCAACGGCCAGCCGGCTGCGAGATCGAACAGCGTCAGGAGCGCCAATATGACCGGTGAATGGATCAGGTATACGCCGTAGGACAGATCGTGCTTGAGTGGCACGCGACTGGCGACCTCGGAGAGCCCGAGACAGATCACGACGTAGGGTATACACAGCGGCATCGCCACCGCGCCCAACCCGCTCGCAAGACCGATCAGCGCGCCTCCCACGGCGACCGCGGCCCCGATTCCGGAGAACGGGATACTTTCACGGTAGAGGTAGAGGGTCGTGCCGGCGATGAAGTAGACGAAGAGACCGATGAAATCCAAGAGCCGCTGCGGACAGGCCGCGTGCAGGGATGGCGAAAGCGCCAGCCCAACATAGATGAAGTATACCAGGGCGAAAGTGATCATCGTCAGCGCCCGTCGGCGGAGAAAGCCCGCCACGCTCATCGCCGCCAGCACCGCATAGGACCAAACCTCGATATTGAGCGTCCATAGCGGTCCGTTGACCTGCACTTCGTGTCCATGCCGCACCACGCCGGGCAGGTAGTGGGACATCAGGGTAACGGCGTTCTTCAGATACAGGTAAAGCTCGGCGCTGCCGAAATAGTCGGCTAGCGAATAGGTCGTCAGGGCTGGACCCAGCACGAACATCGACGCGATGACCACGACGAAGAGTGCGGGCAGGATACGCAACGACCTGTTTACGGCGAACCGGACGAGATCGCCAGATCGGGCCAGGCCAGGCGCCAGCAGGAAGCCGCTGACGCAGAAGAAAATAACGACTGCAAACAGGCCGAACTGGATGAACCCGCCGCTGAACCGGTAGAGGATGTCGTTTGTTCCCCACCAAGCATGGTGAGCAACCACCGTGAGTGCGGCCACAAGTCGTATCTGATCAAAACCGGGGCCTCTGGCCGAAAGGACGGCAAGCCGATCGCCGATCGTCGTTGCCCCGAGTGAAATCATCGATTTCTCACGCGAAATGATCTTTCTGCCGCTTCATGATTATATAACATTTAATATAGAACCGCAATTAAATGAGGCGCCCATTTTAACCGGACCGGACCTCGCCGGCCGGGCGATTTGACTGAGACGAGGCCGTGAATTCGGTTACCCCGTCAGTGCCTGGCCTTCCTCCGGAGACGGTCACGATGATCGAAGCCGCAAGCCCGAGCGAGACAAACCTCGGCGCGAACTCGCCCAGCCGGGAGGTCATGCCAAACAATCCATCACCACGATCCGCCGGAACTCCGAACATCGCTTCGATTCGCAGGCCTGAATCGACGCACCAACTCGCCAGCTTGCGCCCCGAAGCGAAATGAGCACCCACTGCCTCGTAGCCGCTGGAGCGCCCGGACCGGAGACTCGCCCCGAGATAAGACCGAATGCCCCTTGGGGACATCGTGTTGGGCATCTGGATCACTGCGAGCGATTGCTCGTGCATGAACGATCGCAGCCTCAGAAGCAGCTTTTGCGGATCCGGAGCGAGGTGCAACAGATTGAGACATAAAACGCAGTCGTAGGTGTCGCGATTGGAGTCGATACTGTCCAGATCGGCGTAGATCATCTCGATCCCGTCCCCGGCGGGGCCGGCTGCGATCACTGGATCGAGCGGAATCGCGGTGACGTGCAGTCCTCGCGCCTGCAGCCGCTTTTCCGTCTTGCCAGACCCACAACCGATCGAAAGTACGCTGCGCGCCGATGCCGGCACGAGCGCGATCGTCGCCTCGGATTCAGGTTCATAATAGTCCTTGGAAAAGCTAGCGCGGCGAAGGCGCGTTTCCGTCGGGAGCAACGAGTAGGGCGAGCGGCGGCCGTCCGCGATTTGCAGCAAAATTGCCTTCTGCCTGCCAATTTCTTCTTCCCCGATCCCCATCCGGCCGACGTACCGGTTGGTGAGGTGATGAACGGTGAAATCCTCCAGGTGTGAGATTGGCACCAGTTTCCGCAAACCACATTGGGTGTATGGATCCGTCGCGGCCGTACAGGCCAGATCGTACTTTCCCTGATGCGGAGCTACATCGAAGCCGCCCGAATGTAGGACGTTGCCTAGCTGCTCCCGGGTAAGGACAAAGCAGGCGGCGTGCTCGTTGGTAAAATGCGCGAGAATATAGTCGCCGCGCCGCCTGACCGATGAGGAATCCCAGTGAAAGTGCGCGTGAATATCAGGATAGTTACGCTGGCCGTCTTCGCCGAATTCAACCCGCAGAAACCCGGCAACTTCTTCTGGAGATAGAAACGACGTTGCATCCAGCCAGGCGCGGATGTTCCTCTCGGTGATCAGAATGTCGTCTTCCGAGTAGATGAACAGATCGTACTGGTCACGACGTTCCGCAAACAGCTTCTTGTGCGCGAACGGCAGGGACCACGGGTTTCTGTCGGGTAGGCCAACAATGCATTCCACCCCCGTTCTCGCGCGCTTATCGATGTTCGACAGCACGACGATATCAACGACGAGGGACATCGACCGGTATTCCCGGATGACCCGCTCGAGATAGCGGTCATTCGAGGTTCCATGGCTTGCAATCGCGACCAGTACGCGAGGCAGGTGACGGCCGTCTTGGCGCGCCACGTGCCGAGCTGCATGCTCGTTCATCGGATTGGGGTCCCGGTGAGGGTCAAAAGCGGGTCTCGCGTTTAAATCCACGCATATTATATAACCAAATCCGGACCGGTCGACATTTATTATGATTTAAATTTAGATTATATCGCGATATGGTTCTCAGCAATGTCAGGTTGGTCTCTCAGCGCTTTGGCGCGACACCCGGAGAATCCCATCGCATGAAGGTGCTGGTCTATCCCCATTCCATGGAACTGGGAGGGTCACAGCTCAACGCAGTCCAGCTCGCCGAGGCGGTTCGAGACCTCGGTCATGAGGTCACCGTGGCGGCAGAGACTGGCCCTCTTCTGGACAGAATAAGGGAGACCGGCCTCAGACATATTGAAATTCCTCGCCATCGGGCCCGCCCCTCGCCTCGTGTTGGCCAGATGCTCCGCAGCATCGTCAACGAACGCACCGTAGACGTGGTGCACGGTCATGAATGGCCCCCTATTGTTGAGGCTTTTCTGAGCGTTGGACTATCGACGAGGGCTGCCGTGGTGGGAACGGTCATGTCGATGTCCGTCCCCTCCTTCCTGCCGCGCAGCGTTCCCCTGACCGTGGGCACGGAGATGATCCGTCGCGCTGCGATCACTGCAGGACATCAGGATGTTACCTTGCTCGAGCCGCCAGTCGATACGAAGTCCGACCACCCCCTCGTCGATGGCACGGGCTTTCGCGCGGCTCACAATATTGGTCCGGACGAGGTCGTCATAGCGATGGTCTGTCGACTTGTGCCGAACCTTAAACTGGAGGGCCTGCTATCTGCGTGCGATGCTGTCGGCGAAATCGCGCTCGACGGCCTGCCAGTGCGGTTGCTGATCATTGGTAATGGACCGGCGCGACCGAACGTCGAAGCGCGTGCGGCCAGAATTAACTCGCTAGTCGGCCGGAACGCCGTCGTACTGGTGGGCGAGATGTCCGATCCGCGCCCTGGCTATGCTGCCGCGGACGTCATCATTGGCCAGGGTGGCTCGGCGCTGCGCGGAATGGCCTTTGGAAAGCCGCTGGTGGTCGTTGGTGAAGACGGGTTCAGCGAGTTGTTGACACCCGAGAGTGCGCCGACCTTCCTGCAACAAGGCTGGTACGGATTGGGCAAGGGCTCGCGTGGCGCCGGCGCCAGCGCACTTCGATCGGCTCTCGAGACCATTCTCGCCTCCGCGTCGCTCCGTCGGGAGCTTGGCGGATTCGGCCGGCGGCTGGTGGAGCACCGCTTCAGCCTCGCGCAGGCGGCGAAAACGATAGAGCAAACCTATCTACATGCCCTACGCAGCAAGCCCTCAACCAGCCAGCGATTGGCAGACGCCGGGCGATGCTCGGCCAGCCTTGCCAACTATAAAGTGCAGCGAAAATACCGGCGCTGGATGGGCTTGGCTTCCGCCGAAGACGACAACGATCGGGCACGAATCTCTGCGGTGCTATCCGCAAAGTCGGCGGCCCCTCGATCAGACAGGGCCGCGCCAGATCCGACTCATAAGATATCCCGGCAGACCGATACATGACCCGCCACGGTGGCAGCGCGGTTTGAGCGGGCAAGTTCAGCCTTCACCGCATCTACGATACGATCCTGGTCCGCGCAGTCCATCTGCGCATAAAGTGGAAGCAGGATCGCGTGATCCTGAGCTAGCTCGGATTGCCGCAGATCATCGCGCGACCCAGCGCCGGCATAGGGCGCCTCGCGATGGCAGCACATGATGCCCCTGCGCGTAGCGATGCCCTGATCGAGCAGCGATTGCATCGTCGCCCGCTGATCCAATCGATCGGGCAAGCGTACGCAGTAGCTCTGCCAGTTCGATCGTGCCCACGCCGGCTCGAACGGCAACCGCAGCCCCTCAATATTTCCAAGCAGTTCGGCGTAGCGGGATGCCAGCGCCCGCCGCCGCGCAATCAGCTGCGGAAGTCGCTCGAGCTGTTTGCGCCCGATCGCAGCCTGCATATCCGTCATTCTGTAATTGTAGCCGACGAGGACGTACTCCTCGAAAATGACACGCTGCGAACCATGACGCACGATATCCGGAACGCTCATCCCGTGTTGACGCAGAAGCCTGAACTTGCGATCGAGTTCGGCATCGGCGGTGGTGAGCATTCCCCCCTCACCAGTCGTGATCACCTTTCGCGGATGAAATGAAAAGCAGGCAATGTCTCCATGCGGCTTGCCGATCGCCTCCCATTGCCCGTTCATGCAGATCTGCGATCCGGCGGCACAAGCCGCATCTTCGATCACAGCGATCCCGTGACGACGCGCCACGGCCATGAGCGTTGCCATGTCGCATGGCATGCCCATCTGGTGCACTGCGATGATCGCGCGTGTGCGCTCGGTGATGGCTTCAGCCAGCCGAGCGCAATCCAAATTGTACGTCTCGGGCTCGATGTCGACGAAAACTGGAGTGGCGCCCTGATATCGGATCACGTTCGCCGTTGCGATGAAAGAATGGCTGACCGTGATCACCTCGTCGCCGCTGCCGATACCCAGCGCGGCCAAGGCAAGTTGCAGGGCTGTCGTGCAATTCGCGACGGCACAGGCGTGCGGAGCGCCGACAAGTGCGGCGAACTCCTCTTCGAACGCAGCCACCTGCGGACCTTGCGATACCCAGCCCGACAGCACCACGGCGCGCGCAGCGTCAGCTTCTTCGTCCGCAAGCAACGGAACTGCGATCGGGATCACGATGCCGCCACCTGCCGCTGGCGATCCGAAGGGAGTTCGCGTTCTGATCGCCACCATTTCACGAGGTCGGCGAGCCCCTGCTCGAGCGAAACCGTGGTGCGGAACCCCAGCAGACGATCGGCCTTTCCTGTCGATGCCAGCCGTCTCGGCACCGGATTGACCGAGCGCTCAGGCGCAAATTCGGGAGTCAGACCGCGGCGTCCCATCACCGAGGCAAGCACCGTAGCCAGTTGCGTCAGGCTGGTCTCAGTACCGCTCCCGACGTTGAAAACCTCGTCGGTAATCTTCGCCCTGGCCGCAAGGATGTTGGCGCGCGCGACGTCACGGACGTGAACGAAATCCATCGTCTGACGGCCATCACCAAAGATAACGGGAGGTAACCCGGCCTCAAGCCGCTCCATCCAGCGGATCAGGACCTCGGTGTACCGTCCGTGGATGTCCATGCGGCTGCCATAGACGTTGAAATATCGGAATGCCACGTAGTCGAGGCCGCATGTGTCGTTGAAGGCCCGCAGCAGCCCTTCGTTGAACGCCTTGGCCGCTCCGTATAGCGTCCGGTTGTTGTACGGATTTTGCCGCTCGGTCGTCGGAAACTCCTCGGCCAGGCCGTATACGGACGCCGAGGAGGCTGCGATGACCTTCTCGATATCGTGCTTGATGCACAGCTCGAGGAGGTCGTAGGTGGCGTCCACCATGACCTCCTTGGCCAGGCGCGGCTCCGCCGCGCAATGAGTGATGCGGAGTGCGGCCTGGTGAAACACGATGTCGGCAGCCTTCACCAAGGCTTCCATCAGCTTGCGATCGCGTATGTCGCCGTGAACCAGTCTCACCGGTCCACGACCGAGCGCACGCCGGAGATTTTCGGGGCGGCCTCTGACCATGTTGTCGAGCGCAACGATCTCGATGCAACCCTCATCGCAGAGCTGATCGACGATGTGGGAGCCGATGAACCCTGCCCCGCCAGTGATCAGAACGCGCTTTCCCTTGAGCTCAATCAAGACGCCCTCCTGTTGCAGGACCTTGTTGTGAAGCTTTGTGATTGCTGCGCCCGGTTGCCGGCGGCTTCGCTGGGGCGCAATGCTCCGGCGTTCCTCAACGTGGAGACAATTTCGGTCGCCCGGTCCGGCAGCAGCTCCGGATAAATGGGAAGGGAGAGAAAGTCGTTCGCAAGCATCTCGGTTACCGGCAGATCACCGGCCCGATAGCCGAGTTCGGCATAGGCCTTCTGCAGGTGCACCGGAATGGGATAGTGAATCCCTGCACCTATGCCTGCCTCCCGCAACAATGTGAGCGCGTCGTCGCGACGCTGCAATCTGATCGAATAGACATGATAGACGTGGCGGGAGTACGAGGGCGGTCGCGGACGCGCGAATGGGAGCTCGGAAAGTAGCTCGTTGTATCGTTCTGCGATCGATCGGCGGGCCTCGGTCCAGCCTTCGATGTAGTCCAGCTTGACATTCAGTACCGCACTCTGGATCTCGTCCATGCGATAATTGTATCCGGGAATGACGTGGTCGTATTTTGTCTCCTGCCCCCAGTCCCGCAGCAGCGACACGCGGTGCGCAAATTCAGGCCGATCGGTTACGACGGCCCCACCCTCGCCGAACGCCCCCAGATTTTTGCCTGGGTAAAAGCTGAAGCACCCCAGATCTCCGATCGAACCTGCGCGGCGTCCTCGGTATTCCGCGCCGTGCGCCTGCGCGGCGTCCTCAATGACGACCAGACCGTAACGTTGCGCAATCGACATGATGGGATCCATGTCGGCCATCAATCCATGGAGATGAACCGGCACAATGGCTCTGGTTCGAGGTGTGATTGCAGCCTCGATCAGACCGGGATCCATCGTCCACGTGACCGGGTCAACGTCGACAAAAACCGGCTTGGCGCCGCTGTAGAGTATCGCCGCGGTTGTCGCCACGAAGGTCATGGACACGGTGATGACTTCATCGCCCGGCCCGACGCCCGCCGCCAACAGCGCAAGGTGGAGCGCAGAGGTTCCACTATTCACGGTGAGGCAACGCGCAGTCCGGCAATATTCCGCAAAACGTCCCTCGAACGCCGCCACCTCCGGCCCGAGCACAAAATGCCCGCTGCTGACGACCCGTGCCACGGCGGCGTCGACTTCCGGCTTGATTTGACAGTATTGGGCTTTCAGATCCAGGAAGGGTATCAAGATTCAAACCTTGGATTGGAGCAACCGTTATTAAATAATTAACTCGAATTATAATATTTAATCAAGCGCCATTTTCAAGAAAATAAATTCGGTTAATTCAATCTAGCCCGAAAGACCGGCGGACGGAGGCACGATCGGCGGTGGCCCTGCTTCCGACTGCGGACATGGTCCGAGCGGGTACTCCGGCGACGGTGGCACCCGGGGCAACATCCCTCGTCACGACGGAGCCCGCGCCGACGGTCGCTCCCGCGCCGATCGTGACACCACATAGGATTGTGGCGTTGGAACCGATGGCAGCCCCCCTGCCGACACGAGTGCGCTCCAATGTCCAGTCAGAAGCTTGCTGAGGGCGACCATCCGCGGTCGTTGCCTTCGGATATTTGTCGTTCGTGAACACCACGCCATGACCGATGAACACTTCGTCCTCGATTGTGACGCCTTCGCAGATGAAACTGTGCGATGATACTTTGCACCGCGCGCCAATCTTTGCTCCCGCCTGGATTTCGACGAAAGCTCCGATCCTGCTCTCATCACCCACCGTGCAACCGTACAGATTGACCAGTTCCGGGTGAACGATGCGGACATCGCGACCAAGTTCTACGTCTTGTGTGATAGGCATATCGCGCACTCCGAATGATGTCGTAGAACCGCTATGGCGCCGTCCGCGAGGGCCACAGCCCCGGCGCCATTCTCGCCAAGCCGGCTGCGGCGTAGTGAAACTGCTGCAGGAGCGGGTGCCCAGTGACCATCAGTCCAAGCCAACAACAGAGCACAGCGACGGAAAAGGCTGACGCCAGCCCAGCACCCGAGGTAAGGCCTCCAGCTTCCGTCAGCGCCGCGCAAATAGACACACCGGCAATCACCAGAACCGTTACAGCTCCGCTTCTCCATAGGGTGCGTACAAATTCGGCGGGCCGAAGGCCGAGTTGTCGTCCCAGAAAATAGAACGCAACCAACGCCTGAAATGGCAATGTCACAAGAGCGGATGCAGCAACGGCGTGCACGCCAAGGAACGAGGCGCCCAAGATGACCAGAAGTGATGGTGGCAGCGAAATCAACGACGAGATCAGCGCATCCTGAACCCTTCCGACCGCAACAAACATCGGGTAGGTCAGGCACGCCGCGAAAAGCGCAAGGTTTCCGATACAGAGCAGCTGCACCAGCGGGACGATCTCCAGCCACGTCGGGCCGAGCCAGATCAGAATGATCGGCCGCGCCATGATCGCCATAAAGACCAGGAACGGCCACTGCACGGCGGAGAGCAGCTGGATGGCCTCGAGATAGACGGCCTTGAGATCACCACCCGCTTTGCTTCGCGCAACAATTGCCGGCATGACGACCGGACTAATCACCTGCGTGACCAGCTTGTCGAATATCTGTGTCGAGGCGGTCGCGCGGCTGTAAAGGCCGACAGCGGTGAAGTCGAGCACTCTGGCCAGAAACAGCTGCGGCGCCAGGCCAAAAAACACATTTACGACGCTCACCGCGCCCGAGTAGAGGCCGAAACCGACGATCTCTCGGCAATCGATCAAGGATGGCCGCATCGCACCGAAATCTCTCCGCCATATCAGCAGCATCACGGCCAGCACCCCGTTGCCGGCCACCCCTCCCCAGAGCGGGGCCATGTAGCTGAAGTGGGCCATTGCGAGGCCGACCGAAACGACAGCGATCGTCGTACCAGCCGCCAGATTGCAGATTGCGAGCACGCCAAACTGCATCTCACGACGGAACAATGCGGCTATGGTTCCGGAGAACGGCAGCAAGAGAAGATTTAGCGAGGAAACCTCGATCCCTCGGCCCAAGCGGTCCAGCTCGAAGAAGCGCGCGATCGGCTGGGCAGACACGAACAGCACGAAAGCCGTGGCAGCCGAAATCATGAGGGTAATCGTGAACGTGGTCTGCACGCTCGCGCGCGACAACTCTCGCTTCTGAATCAGATAGCTTGCGCCCGCAAATTCCTGGAAGCAGGCCGCAATGATGGACGTGACGGCGTTCGCGACGGCATAGATGCCAAACTCTTCCGGGGACAGCAAACGGGCAAGCACGGCGGTCACAACAAAGACCAGCAGCAGGCCGACGTAACGGTCGAGCGCCGAGAACAGAATGGAGCGCTGCACGGACTTCATTGCGTCGTCTGTCATGTCGGTCAGGTGAGCTGGATCGCCGCGCGCGTCATGCTATCGCTCTGGCGCGCTGCCGGGTTCCGTAAGGCTCGCGCAGCAAGACGGGCGCACCCTGCTTTGCGATCGAGCACGATGCCGCCTCCAGAACCTCGATCACGTGGAGTCCCGAGATGCCGCTGGAAATCGGCTGGCCACCGGTGCGGATGCAATCGACAAAATGATCGACCTCGGTCTGTAGCGCCTCCATAGTCGAGATATGCGGAGCCCACATGTCGCCGGCGCGATATCCGATCCGGAATTGATGTGCATCTTCGGGAGGCGCGTCGAGCGTAATTCCCTTGTCATAGACCTTGATCTTTTCGGTCGGCTCGAGATCGTCGTAGACGATCATCTTCTTGCTGCCACCGATGAAAGTCTGGCGCACCTTGACGGGCGACAGCCAATTGACGCTGACGTGGGCCACGCATGCGTTGGCAAAGAACAGCGTGATATGCGCCATATTTTCCGGCGAGCCGACAACGTGGCACGAGCCGGTTGCCGAGACCGCGATCGGCGCTTCATCGAGGATATGGTGGATGATCGAGATATCGTGCACCGCCAAGTCCCAGATCACATTTACGTCCTTTTGGAACAACCCGAGACTCGCGCGCGTGCTGTCGTAGTAGTAAATGTCGCCAAGTTCTCGGCTCAGCAGGAGCTCCCGGATCTTCTGGACCGCCGGCGTGTAGAGGAAGGTATGATCGACCATGAGCGTCAACCCACGCCGATCTGCCTCTTCGATCAAGCGGGTCACGAGCTCAGCGCTCGGCGCGAGGGGCTTTTCGACCAGAACGTGCTTCCCGGCTCTCAACGCCGCAATTGCCAGCTCGTAGTGCGTATGCACCGGCGTGGCGATAGCGATTGCATCGATACGGACGTCCTTCAGCAAATCTTCGTAGCGAGAGGTCGTCTCTATCGCCGGGTAAAGCTGCTTCATCGCGCCGAGCCTGCCTGGGTGCAGGTCGCTCACGCCGACGACGCGGGTGGCAGGATTGATGGAGAAATTGCGAACGAGATTGGGTCCCCAATAACCGCAGCCCACGACGCCGATTCCCAGTTGACTGTCTCGCATGCTAACCTCGATGCATCCAGGTGATACGCCTCAAATCATCCCATTGCCGACGATCACTTCACGCCGGGCACTAGGTCCGCGCTGGCATGTCCTGCCATATGCCCCGGGTATCTATGACGTCGAGATGTCGGCGCTCCGATAGGGGCACCATCTTGAATTCGTCATGATCGACGAGGAGAACCGCGATTTCGCAACTGCGCAGAGCCTCCTCGATGTTCACGAAAGCGACACGGTGATCGGCCAACTGAGGCGGCAGGCGGCGAAGGTTCGGCTCAACGACCTTGACTCGTTCTCCGTACTTTGCCGCGAGATGCGTGGCGATCTCCATGGCGGGACTCTCACGCAAATCGTCGACATTGGCCTTGAAGGTCAATCCACAACAAGCGACGTTTGCATAGGGATGATCGTCGATCAGCGCCTCTGTACGTTCGATGATCTTCTGAGTTTTGGCGTTGTTGACTTCCCGGCTCGTTCGCATCACCCGAGCGAGGTCTGGTGCGGAGTCGATGATGAACCAGGGATCGACCGCAATGCAGTGCCCGCCTACTCCCGGTCCTGGCCGCAATACGTTTACGCGAGGATGGCGGTTGGCGATGTCGATCACCTCCCAGACATTGATGTCGAACCTGTCGCAAATCAACGAGAGCTCGTTCGCGAATGCTATGTTGGTATCGCGGAACGCGTTTTCCGTCAGCTTGACCAATTCGGCTGCCCGCGCTGTGGTCCCGACGCAGGCGCCGCGAACGAACATTTTGTAGAAGCGTTGAGCACGCCGCGTGCATGTTGGCGTAATTCCCCCAATGCACCTGTCGTTGTTGATAAGCTCTGTCAGGATCCGTCCCGGCAACACGCGTTCTGGACAGTAGGCGACGTAGATCGCTCCGTCTTCCTTGCCGTTGACGCCTATGTGCAGATCCGGCCTGCGTTCGACGATACGTTTTGCTATGGCCTCGGTCGTCCCGATCGGCGATGTCGATTCGAGGATGACGAGATTACCCGGCGCAAGGATGTCGACGATTTGGTCGACTGCAGCATTAACGCTTGAAAGGTCTGGACGGTTTTCGCGGTCGATCGGCGTCGGCACTGCGATGATGAAGACGTCCGCAGGCTGCGGCTTGGTGGCGGTCGTCAGGGCACCGCTCGACACGACCTTGGAAACGAGACCATCGAGATCGGGCTCCGCGATGTGAATCTTTCCGGATGCGACCGTATCGACGATACGCTCGTTTGTGTCGATGCCGACCACCTGCATTCCCCGGCTCGCAATCAGCGCTGCGGTCGGGAGCCCGATATAGCCAAGTCCAACGACATTGATCTTCTGAAATTCAGGCATCGAGAAGCACCTTCACGATACGCTCGCTCGCGTGCCCGTCACCGAACGGATTATGCGAACGGGCCATGGCGGCATAAGTCTCGTCATCGTCGAGCAAGCGAAATGTCTCGGCAACGATCTTGTCGTAGTTCGCGCCGACCAGGCGCGCCGTCCCGGCCTCCACCCCCTCAGGACGCTCGGTCGTATCGCGCATCACCAGGACTGGTTTGCCAAAGGTGGGGGCCTCCTCCTGCACGCCACCTGAATCCGTCAGGACCAAATGGGACAACGAGAGCAGACTCACGAAGTCCGTGTATTCCTGAGGAGAAATGAGGACGACCCTCGGGTGATCCGACAATCGGGACGCGAACAAGTCGCGGACGTTCGGATTCGGATGCACTGGGAGCACCACAGCAACGTCTTCCCTTTGCAGGATCGTCTCCAACGCGTTCACGATGTTGACGACACCGCCGCCGAAATTCTCCCGGCGGTGGCAGGTCACCAAAATGATGCGCCGATTGCCGTGTCGCTTCTTGATGCCGTCCCAGCGGCACGAAAGCCCCGGATCGGATTCGACCATGGCTTTCGCGAAGATGAGCGCGTCCACCACCGTGTTTCCGGTGACATGGATGCGGTCGTCCGAGACGTTCTCAGAGCGCAGCGCGCGGGCAGCGCGCTCTGTCGGCGCGAAATGCTGATCGGCGATCGACCCGACGATCTTGCGGTTCACCTCCTCGGGCCACGGAGCGAAGATGTCGCCGCTGCGCAGTCCCGCCTCGATGTGCGAGACCGGTATCCGGTGGTAATAGGACGCCAGCGCGCCGACCATGGCAGTCGCCGTGTCGCCTTGGACGATAACCCTGGTAGGCTTCACCTTGTCGAGGAGCTCACCGACTTCTCCGAGCAACCGGGCCGTTAGATGATCCAGCGTCTGATTGGCCGTCATGACGTTCAGATCAAAATCCGGAACTACCTTGGCAAGCTTGAGGACCTGATCAAGCAGCTGTCGATGCTGTGCCGTCGCACAGATCGTTAGCGAAATGTCCTTGCGATTCTCGGCCTTGAGTCGGTTGATGACCGGAAAGAGCTTGATGGCTTCTGGTCGGGTTCCCAAAAGGATGAAAAAATGCTTGCGCACGTCTCACCCTCCGATCCGGCTCGGGCCGGGCGGCACGGCGCCCGGCGTGCCAAATGTATGCCCTATCGCTTGCTTGGCGAGCGCTTGCAGCAGGATGCCCGCAAACAGCGTGTTCGTTGTGGCGTATCGCCACCACATCCGCCCGGGCTCTTGATAGATGCGGTAAAGCCATTCGAGGCCCAGCCCCTGAATCCGCGCCGGCGCGCGCCGAACGGTGCCTGCAAGGATATCGAACGCACCGCCCACGCCCATGATAAAGGGTACGCCGAGCTCGTCACGATGGGCGGCGAGAAAGCGCTCTTTCCGTGGTGTCGGCATGCCAATGAAGAGACAATCGGCCGCGCTGGACTGGATGTCCCGCACGACCTCCCTTTCCTGCTCCGGCTTGAAGTAACCATCGTGCCAGCCGGCGAAGACGAGTGAGGGATATCTCTCTCGCGCGCGCTGCATTGCCTGCTGCAGGACGGCGGGGGTGGCTCCCAGGAAGTAGGGCTTGTAACCTTCCCGCGCACATACCGCGAGCAACTCGGCCAGGAGATCGACGCCGGCGACTCGGGAGGTTGCCGGCAGCCCTAGGGCTCGGGCACCCCAGAGAATCCCCATGCCGTCGATGCTGACGATGTCGCTATTGGCGACATCGGCCGCGAGCATGGGATCCGATCGCATATTGACAAATTTGGCAACGTTCAACGCGACATGCTGCAGCCGTCGGCGGCAACGCATGGCGCCGCGCGCGAGCTCGACGGTTTCCGCCATTGTCAACAGGTCGATGGGGCAGGCCAGGAACGATGCACGCATTTGAACCGACCCTCCGAAACGCAATTTGTTTAAGTTGCATTTAAGATTATAATAACGATAATAATTGGCTACCATTTAATTGCAAGGATTAAATGCATCAACCTCCTTCAGAGACGCCAAAATAGCGCGCCGACAGATATGCCGCAGGCCAACGTGAATTAAATAGGGAATCACCAAAATGATCTCGGTCATTATTCCCCACCTCAATCAGGCTGACGCCCTGGAAGCCTGTCTGCGAAGCCTGGATGCGCAGACCCTGTCACGGGATTTGTTCGAGATCATCGTGGTGGACAACGGCTCGACCGTACCGCCGATAGACGTCATTGCCGACCATTCCGGCGTCAGGCTGGAGCACGAAGCGCTTCCCGGTCCGGGCCCGGCGCGAAACACAGGCGCAGCTTGCGCGAGAGGCGATATCCTCGCTTTTGTGGATGCCGACTGCCGGGCTCATCCGGACTGGCTGACCGCGATCCGTGAGGCGTTCCAGCAAGCCAGGGCGGCGACGATCCTTGGCGGAGAGGTTCGCATCAGGCCTGCCGCCGAAGGGCGTTTCACCGCGATCGAAGCCTATGAAAGCGTTTTTGGCTTTCGCAATCGCTTGTACGTCACCAAGCACGGCTACTCCGTCACGGCAAATCTGGCGGTTCGCCGCGCCGACTTTGCGAGGATCGGACCTTTCCCGGGCATACAGTTCGCGGAAGATATGCAATGGGGACAAATGGCCATCCGCGCCGGCTGCGAATTTCGCTACATTCCCGGGATGATCGTGTTCCACCCTGCGCGCCGCTCGCTTCGAGAGCTGTATGCGAAATGGGACCGCCAAATTGCGCACTACCGCAACACCGCACAGGCCGCGCGCGGCTGGCAGCTGCGCTGGTTTGCCACGGCCCTGCTCGTCCTGGTATCACCGGCGGTCGGCGCCATCACTGTACTGACGAGCGGACGCCTCCATGGGATAAGCGCGCGCCTCAAAGCGATTGCCGTTCTCTGCGCGGTTCGCAGCCATCGAACGACCAGGATGCTGGCCCTGCTCCGGAGAGAGGGCACGGTTGTCTGGAATCGCTAGCCGAGCGCGCTGCCGTTGCGCTGCGGCACGCCGCCGGCCGGGCCGGCTGGCTGTTCGAACGCGACGTTGTGACTGAGATCCTGCAGGTCGGTACGCCGACCGAATGACCACAAAATCCAACCGAGCTCGTAACTGCGGCACTCGAGCCGAACGCCCACATTTTGGCGGTCGATCAGCTCTCCCCCGCTCTCGCGCCAGACGTTCTTGATCGCGCGCAACACCCGCGGCGCCTTGGTCGTCAGTTCACCCTTGCGGACCTGCGAGCGGATCGTCAGGTTCAGTTCAGGCACGAGCATGGTCCGGCCCAGCTGGTTCTGACCGAGTACCCAGTTGAATCCCTTGACCAGCGCTTCCCGCGCTCCCCGTCGTCCAAAGCGCTCGGCCCATTCCAGCAGCGCAGGGGCCATTCCATACTGATGGACCGAATAGATCTCGTAGAAATCGAGGATGCGGCCGCTCGTCGCATCGAAGAACCACGGCCATTCACCTTGGGGACCTTGCAGCGCAATCAGATCGCGCACGCAAGTATCAGCCATGACGAGCGCGGACGCATCGCCGGTGAATTCGCCGTACTGATAGCAGGCGATGGAGAGATAGGTTTGCGTCGCAAATGATGCGAAACGGCGACGAAAACCGGACGGCGCGTCGAAGAACAATCCGGAATCGCCATGGAAACGTTCCTTCAGGAAACGGTAGAGCGGGCCGGCGAAGCATAGCCACTCCTTCTCGCCCTCCCTCGCCTGGGCGATGACACCCGTCAGCAGCATGCCCAGATCCTGCGCCCGGAAAGCGTGCCACCGCGACTGATCCGAGAGAACCGCTTTCAACTCTCGCCTGACTGGCTCCGGAATCGGGAGGCGGAGCTCGGCGGCGGCCCACAGCGCCATGCCGAATGCATATTTGCGCACGGGGAGCGCGGTAAGCTTCATGGCATTTCGATAGAAGATCTCCGGGAGATCAATATCAGCCGGAAGTTTCGCGACCCGCGACATCCCAAGCAAGACGTTGAGAGTGTAGAACACGTCGCTATGCGGCAGCGACTCGTGCGGCGAAGCGGGCCGGTCGAGGTGATAAACATGCGACCAACGACGCTCCGCAGGCAACCAGCAGCGTTCAAGCCCCTGCAACGCGTAGTTCACCAGGGGCGAGTTTGATAACGGCGCCTTCGCTCCAGCGGGCACTATGAATTTCACACCAGAATTCGGACTGATCATCATTTCCAGTACACCATTGTAAATTCGGCTCAGTACTCCCGGATGCTTTCATCCAAGCCGCGAAGCAGGGGATAGAGAAAATATGAAATCACCGTTCGCTGTCCGACCTTCATCTCGGCGGTGACCGCCATACCAGGCATCAACTGAACGCGCTCGGACGGCAGCCGAAGGTGCGTGTCCCGCAGATCGATCAGTACGCGGTAATAGGGAGCTGACGACCGGCGCACACCTTCGGCCTTCGCCTCTGGCGAGAATGAGTCCTGACTAATGACTCCGACCTCGCCAGTAGCGGTGCCGTACTTCTGAAATGGAAATGCCTCGAACTTCACTCGTACGGCCTGCCCGACCGCCACCTGCCCGATATCCCTACCCTCCACGTTGACCTCCGCCCGGAGCGTCTCGTCCCGTGGAACCAGCACAAACAAAGTCTCGGCCTCGCGGACCACCGAACCCACCGTCCGATTGGCAATGTCGAGTACCACCGCATCCGCCGGTGCATTCAGCACGATCAGCTGCCGACGGAGCTCCGCCTTTTTGAGCTCTTCGGCAGTGCCATCCCGCTTTGGCAACGTCTCGACAAGTTCCTGATAGGCGCCGCGGCGAAACTCGGCAGCGAACACCTTCTGGTCTGCACGGGCCTTGTCCAGACGATGCGTGTTGTCGACGATGCTGCCACGGACTCGCGCCAGGTTGCTTTCGACCTCCAACCGCGCATCCCGTGATAGCAGGAAGTTCAGTCTTGAACCGACCTCCTTGGCCATCAACGCGCTTCGCATGGCTTCAATGGACTGCATCGTGTCCAGCCGCTGGGCCAGGACCAACTCCTCGCTCTGAGCCGTTTTTAGATTGGCCTGTGCGGACGCAATCTGTGCGTCATAGTTCTGGATCTGAAGGTCGTAAGCCGCCTTCCTCTGGAGGAATACCCTTCTCTGCAGAGCTTGGTCGGCGTTCGCCGCCTCATCGAGGCCGTAGTCCGTGCCGTCCAACTCGGCTCGAAGCCGGCCGATGGAGGCGTCGAGACCCGCCAGGCGACCGCGCAGTTGAGCAAGATCGGCTTGAGAGAATGTCGGATCGAGGACCGCAAGCACGTCGCCGCGATTGACGGCGTCGCCGGCCTTGACGCGAATCTCCCGAATAACCGACGTTTCCAGCGGCTGTACGACCAGGTTCGGACGCGTCGTGATCAACTTACCCTGCGCAGTCACAATCATATCAACGCGAGACACGCATGCGAATGTGATCGCCGCAGCGATCAGGGCGACGACGCAATAGAGCGTGATCCGTCCCACACGCGGTGGCGTCTGCTGCTCGATCTCGGCTGCGTCTGATTGAAATTGCGCGACAAAGCGAGGATCTGTGGGCGCGGACCTCATGAGCCGGCGTCTCGTCCGTGAACCGGACGGAGACCCGGATCTGCCTGAGGCTGCTTCAGCTCTGATCTTTTCAGCCGCAGTCATGCGACCTGCCTCGTCTGCTGGTTCCAGAGATGCCTGTAGAAGCTGCATTTCGACAGCAGCGCGTCATGACGATCTACATCGACGACCCGTCCACGGTCGATCACCAAGATCTGGCTTGCGTCCGACAACATCGAAAGCCGATGCGATACGATGACGACGGTCCGTCCCTCCGCAATACGTCGCAGATTGCGCCGAATGATCGCCTCGCTCTCGGAATCCAGTGCGCTGGTGGCCTCATCGAGGATCAGGATACGCGGGTTGACGATCAAGGCCCGCGCGATCGCAAGCCGCTGCTTCTGCCCGCCTGACAGGTTCGATGCCTGCTCCTCGAGCATGGTGTCGAACCCCCTCGGCAACCGCTCTATGAACTCGTCCGCACCGGCGAGCTGAGCCGCCCGGACGACCTCCTCGAACGTGGCGTCGCGCTTCACGCATGCGATATTTTCGCGCACTGTGCCCCGGAACAGGAAACTGTCCTGGAGCACGATCCCTAGATTCCGTCGCAGATGGGCGAGATCGATCTCGCGCGAATCGTGACCGTCGATGCGCACCAACCCCTGCTGCACCGGATACATTCCCGCGATCAGGCGTGTCAGCGTTGTCTTGCCCGAACCGCTCCGGCCGACAATTCCGAAGATCGAGCCGGGAGCGATCGAGAACGACACGTCGTCCAGCGCCGGCGTTCCCTCCCCATAGCGAAACGTGACGTTTTCAAACTCGATCTGCCCGGCGAAGTCGGGCCGCACGCCTTCGCGACGACCGTCGCGTTCCAGCTCCGTGTTCATGACCTCGCCGAGCATCTTAACGGCGAGCGCAACCTCTTGATATTCATGCACCATGGTCACCATCTGCACCAGCGGCCCCGAAACGCGTCCCGCCAGCATGTTGAAGGCGACAAGTGCGCCGATCGTCATCTCGCCGCCGAAGACATCGAGCGCACCAAGTGCGACGATGCCGAGCGTCATCATCTTCTCGAGGAAACCGGTCAAGGCCTGAGCGCCCGCCGAGATTTTTTCGACGCCAAACCGCATCGATACCGACTGCGCGCAACGATCGTCCCATGTCCTGTTCTGGCCGGGCTCCATGGCCAACGACTTCACGGTACGCATGCCGTGCACGGTCTCAACGAGGAGCGCCTGGCGCCCGGCTTCGGCCTGATAAAGCTGGTAGAGCCGCCGTCGGAACGGTCCCATCAGAATAGCAATCACGCCCGCGCTGATGGCGGTGAATGCCAGCACGACGCACGTCAGCTTGATGCTGTAAAGCGCCAGAACAGGCAGAAAGACGAAAAGCGAAAGCGCGTCCAAGGCGGTCAGGAACAGTCGGCCGGTCAAGAACTCACGGATTCGTCCGGCCTGCTGCATGTGCTTCACCAACACGCCGGCCGAGATGCGCTCGAAGAAGGTTACCGGAAGTCCCAAAAGATGCCGAAACGTCCTGGTCGCGACCCGGATGTCGATCTTGTTCGTGGCATAGAGCAGCAGGTAGCGCCGCAAGAAGCTGAAGACGGCGTCGAAACAGAGCGCAAGGATCGCGCCAGCCGAGAGCACGTAGAGTGTCGTGAGGCTCTCATGGACAAGAACCTTGTCGATCACGAGCTGAAAGAAGATCGGAAGCGCCAGCCCGAGCGCATAGAGGAACACCGCAGCAATTGCGACGTCGGAAAGGAGCCGCCACTCCCGCAGCATTTCGGGTATGAACCAGCGCAGCCCGAAGGGCCTGTGGCCCTGCGATGGGGAACTCTCGCGCTTGAACAGAACGACCTTTCCGGTCCACCTGGCACAGAAGCGGTCCGCATCGACCAGCAGGTGCTCTCCCGTCCGCTCGGCCAGAGGATCAAAGACCGTTACAGCGTCGCATTCCGGGCCGGCGCCGACCACGAGGACCCAGTTGAGGTTCGAGAGCTGGACAAGAGCCGGATAGGCCTCGCCGAGCTGGCATATCGCCTTCCAATCGAGCTGCGCCGTGCGGGCGCGAAGGCCCGCATCATGAGCCATGCGGAGCAAGAGATCGGTCGAGATGCCGGTCTCGTCGACGGCATAGGCGTGCCGCAACCGATCAGAAGGCAGATCGATACCGTGATGGGCAGCGATCCTTGACAGGCATTCAAGGGCCGTTTGAGCAGCCCGACGCGGCTCGTCCTCAGACGACGGCGGTTCTGGTTCGAACCTCTCGATTTCAACGGAAGTTGGTTGAGGCATTGGAAGATCGCGGATTGTCCGAAACTGACGAGGCTGGCTCGACGCGCACACTCGCCTGTGGCGCGGCCATCGGCGTCCTGGGCCGAGAGCGCTGGACGACGCCGGCGTCGACCAGACCCTGAAGCGCGTTCTGCATCACCTCCACGGAGTTCGCGAACGACTCCGCCGAAAAGATCAGCCTTTGCCGAAAGACCTTCTTGGGCGCGTTGTTGGCATCACGTTCCGTGGGCGAGAGACTGACCAAGTCGACCCGCACGATCGACCCGCCAATTGTGACCTCGTCAATCCCGTCAGTATAGAGCTCTGTATGCATTGCGGTTCTCCTATGCTGCTAGCTGCGGCCTGAAGAGGACGTCAACCGCGTAGCTCGTCGCGTTGAAGGTGTTGGTGGGGAAGAGACTTCCGGATCCGTATGCATAGACGCCGTTTCCGCCACTGGACGCGGATGACGGAGCGGTCAATGGTCCGTTGGTTACCGAACTGGCAAATAGATTCGGATCGTCCGAGTAGTTTCCCGCAGTGTGGTAGGAGGCGACATAGGTCGTGCCCGCCGTGATCGTGACCGGCGTCGCGAAATTGACCTGCTGCCAGCCGCTCGCCGTCTCATTGGTAAATGTGGCCGTCGCTAGCAGGGTCCCGGTGCTGCTCCAAAGATCGGCGACGTGAGTGCCGGTATTGGATGGTCCCTTGTAGAAGCGCAGCCCCATGACGTCGCCAGTGGTGGACGCCTGGAACTTCATACCGAGCTCAACCGAATTCGGATCATTCACCGTCACCACGCTGGGCGTTGGATTCGAGCTGAACAGGCTTACGGTGCTTGCTGACGGCGCGTGAACGGTCACGGTCGCACTTGCGCTCGCCGTCCCGCCTCGACCGTCCGAGATCGTGTAATTGAACGAGGCCGGTCCGGTGTAATTGCTCGCCGATGTGAACGTCACCGTATTGTTCTGGGTGCTGAAGCTAGCGGTCCCGTTGACGGCCCCGCTGACCCCGGTGATTGTTAGCGCATCCCCGTTAGGATCGGTATCGTTTGCGAGGAGTGCCGAACCAGAAATGCTGAGTGGCACGTTTTGGGTGGCGTTGAAGCCGCTGTCGTTGCTGGCGATCGGCGGCTGGTTCGTGCCGCCACTCCCGTTGCTGAACAACACATCGACCCAATAGTTTGTCGCGCTGAATGTACTGGTTGGAAACAGATTGCCTGTTCCATAAGTGTACACACCATTGTTGCTCGCGGGAGCCGTGAGCGGCCCGTTCGTGCGTGCGGCGGTAAAGTAGTTTGACGTCGTCGCATAGCGTCCGTTGCTGTGGAAGCTCGCCACGTAGGTGGATCCGGCCGCAATCGAGACGGGGCTGCTGAATGTGAGGGTTTGCCAACCGCTGCTGGTCTCGTTGGAGAAGGTTGCGCTCGCGAGAAGCGTTCCCGTGCTGCTCCACAGTGAGCCGGTGTGAGAGCCGGTGTCGTTTGCACTCTTGTAGTACTTGATCCCGGTAATCGTGCCGGCAGCGGAGGATGTGAACCGTACGCCGAGATTGACCTGAGATGTGTCGGACGTCGAGAGCACCGAAGGCGTATCGGACGCCGAGAACAAGCTGACCGTCGAGGAGGCCGTGCCCACTGCTATGTTGAACGTCTCGCTGGCCGTGAGTCCGCCGAGATCAGTCGCGGCGGCCTTCACACCGAGCGTGCCGACGTCGGCCGACGCCGGCGTGCCACTGAAAGTCCGGGTCGACGCATTGAAAGCCAACCAGGCGGGAAGCGCCGAGCCGTCGGCCGCAGTTGCCGTATAGGCGAGTGAATCCCCGGAATCCACATCGGTGAAGGTGCCGGCCGGCAGCGTCAGCGAGAAGGCCGAACCAACCGTTGCAGTCTGGTTGCCGGTTTGGGCCGCCAGGACCGGCGCATCATTGGCGCCATGAATGGTGACTGTGAGCGTAGTCGACGATGTTGCGCCGGCGGCGTCACGCATCGTGTAATTGAACACGTCCGTCAGCGTGGTAGTCGATAGCCGCAAGGCTTGGACGGCAGAGTCAGTTTCATTGACGGTATAGGTGAAAGCACCCGAAGCATTGAGCACGAGACTTCCGTGCGCTCCATTCAGCGCCGAGCCCAGCGTGCCGGAAGTCGAACCGAAGCTGACCGCAGTCACGGCCTTCGTATCGCCTGCGTCCGGATCCGTGTCGTTGGTCAGAACGTTTCCCGTGGCGGGTGAGCCGCCGCTGCCGTTACTGACACCGCCCTTCTCGGTCGCGTCACCCGTGTCGGCGACGGCGGTTGGCGGGGCGTTCGCGGTCGTTGTCACGACAATATTGAACGTTTCGCTCGCGGTGAGGCTGCCGAGATCCGTCACAGCTGCCTTCACACCCAGCGTGCCGACATCCGCTGACGATGGCGTACCGCTAAAGGTTCGAGTTGATGCGTTAAAGGTCAGCCAGGTGGGAAGTGCGGAGCCGTTCGCCGCTGTCGCACCATAGGTGAGTGAATCGCCGGAATCGACGTCGGTGAAGGTGCCGGCCGGCAGCGTCAGCGAGAACGCCGAACCCACTGTCGCGGTTTGGTTACCGGTCTGGATCGCCAGCACCGGTGCATCATTGGCACCGTGAATGGTGACTGTGAGCGTGGTCGAGGATGTTGCGCCGGCGGCATCACGCATCGTGTAATTGAAGACATCCGTCAGCGTGTTGTTCGCAAGCCGCAGCGCCTGCACGGCGGGATCCGTCTCGCTGACCGTATAGGTGAAGGTCCCTGAGGCGTTGAGCACGAGGCTTCCATGCGCGCCATTCAGCGCTGAGCCGATCGTGCCGGGGGTCGAACCGAAGCTGACCGCAGTTACGGTCTTCGTATCGCCGGCGTCCGGATCGGTGTCGTTGGTCAGCACGTTTCCAGTGGCGAGCGAACCGCCGGTGCTGTTATTGACGCCGCCCTTCTCGGTGGCGTCGCCGGTGTCGGCCACGGCGGTCGGCGACCTGTTCGTAGCGGCGGATCCATTGAAGACCACGTCGACAAAGTAGTTGGTCGACTTGTAGACGTTGGCCGGGAAGACGGTCCCGGTTCCGTAGGCGTACACTCCATTCCCCGCCGCTGGCGCGGTCAACTGGCCGTTCGTAACTGAGCTCGTGAAGTAGTTCTGAGTGTCGGAATAATTTCCGTTGGTGTGGTAGGACGCGACATATGTCGTTCCCGCGGAAATGGCGATCGGGCTCGCGAAACTGACCTGCTGCCAGCCGCTGGCCGTCTCGTTCGCGAAGGTCGCCGTACCAAGGAGCGTTCCCGTCGAGCTCCACAGATGCGCGACATGGGTACCGGTATTCGACGATCCCTTGTAGAAACGAAGACCGGTTATCGTCCCGCTCACAGAAGCGGAAAACTTGACTCCGACCTCGACGGAGCTCGTATCACCCGAATTGGCCACGCTCGGCGCGGCGTTTGTGGCGAACAGGCTTTGCGCGGAGACGGGATAGTTGACGTTGAGGAGAACCTGGCCGGTTCCGGTGGCCTCGCTCGTGTCAGTGATCGTATAGGAAAATTGCGCCGATCCCGCGAAATTCGCGGTCGGAGTGAACGTCACTGTCTGAGCCTGAGCGTTGTAGCTTACGCTACCGTTGATTGGGCTGCTCACGCCGGTGATCGAAAACGACAGGCCGGCCGGATCCGTATCATTGGCGAGCAGCGCCGATGCCGGAATGGTCAGAACACCGTTTTCGGTTACGTTAAAACCGCTGTCATTGTTGGCCTGTGGCTGCTGGCTGGTATTTCTGAAGACGACATCGACCCAATAATTCTGAGCCTTCACAATCGAAACAGTGTTCGGGAAAAGCGGTCCGGGACCGTAGGCATAGACACCGTTGAGGCCGCTGCCTGTCGCCGTCAGCGCACCGTGCGTATGGCCGGCATTGTCGAAATAGAAGTCGGTCGTAGAGTACTGACCGGTATTCGTGTGATAGGAGGCGATGTAGGTGACCCCGGCCTGCACATGGACCGGTGTCGCGAAATTCACCTGTTGCCAACCACTCGCGCTTTCGTTGGTGAACGTGGCGCTCGCAAGCAGTACGCCATTCGTCGTCCAGAGATCGCCCAGATGCGTCCCCGTGTTCTGCGGCCCCTTGTAGAACCGGATGCCGGTGATATCGCCGGACTCGGCGGCGACGAACTTCACACCCAATTCTACAGCGCCGGCGTCGTTGGTTGTGACTACGGCCGGCGTATCGGTCGGATTGAAGATCGTCAGGTTCGACGAAGGCGTGACGGTGTAAGCAACGCCCTGGCCGGCCGTCTCGAGGTTCAGGCTGTCGTCCACCGCCCGGCTCTTGATGTTGTACTGGCCGGAAGCGCCAGCGGAGAATGTATACGACCAGGTCACATTCGCGATGCCGACTCTGCTGCTGGCGGGATGCCACGTCTGTCCACTGTCTGCCGAGACTTCAACACCGCCGATGACGCCGCCCGCATCGCTCGCCGATCCGGTGACGGTAACCGACTGGCCCTCCGGGATGCTGCTGGCCGAGACGTTCGTGACGGTGGATGTTGGAGCAGTGTGATCAGTCGATTGGGAAGCAATTACCAGACTCGCTTGCAGCGTCGCGGGTTGCACGCCCATGTCGGCGAGCACATTGACCGTTGCTTGCTGGACGTTCGGATCAATCGGCGTAGCGGACCCAACCACCTGGTCGTGATCGGAGGCGAGGCCCCACGACCAGAACACCGTGCCGGCCCCGAAAACAAGGGCACCGCTGACCGGGTCGCGAAACTCGACCAGATTATGAGTTGCTGTTCCGTTGCCCGTGGTGTTGCCGTAGTCCAGGAGATATTGGCCGGTGATCTGCAGCGTCGAAGACGACACATTTACCAGTCCAGCCGGGCGGAAGCCGTTATCAGGCGACGAATCCCACTCATAACCGAGCAGATTCTGTACAAGCGAGGCGGTTTGGCCCACCGGCGTATTGGCAACCGACGTATTGCGCCAGAAGCGCAACTTCGTCATGTCGTACGGAATCCGGATAATATCCGTGCGATCGGAGTCCACCTGAAATACCTGGCCGGTGAGGGCGTTGGAAGGGATTCCCGACAGGCCTCCAGTCGACGCAAAGCGCGCGTCCATGAAGGTGCCAGTCGCCGTTCCAGTTGGGTCGATCAACTGATTGGCGTGGGTGTCCTTGTACGAGATCAGGGTGCGGTTGGCCGTCTGGCTGGCATCGATACTGGGCGCGAGTCTCGTTTGCCAATACACTTCGTTGCCACTGAGAAACATCAGATTGACGCCGGCACGGCCGGCCGCCTGGACGTTGGAAAACTGGCTGTCGGTCCAATATTCATCGTGACCGACATCCATGTAGACTTGATGGTTGAGCAGGAGTGATCCGCTGGTCGCAGCGTCGATGCCGGAGATATAGGAGACGTCGTATCCGTTCTGCTCAAGCCAGTAGATCGCCGGATATTCCGCCGAGAACACCATATCGTTGGCGGTGCCGTACAGACCACCGTCACGCGTCGTAATGGGGCGGTTGTAGCTTACGGCATAGGCCGAACCGTTGATGCCAGGTCCGTTGCCGGTGTAAAGATTGGCTCCGCCCCAGGGGTTGTAGGCTTGCCATGTCTGATCGGCCGTCTGAAATACCACAGCGCTGTGCGACGCATCGTTGCGGATGACGAATGGAATCTGGAAGATCTGCGTTCCGTCGATGACGTTGGCGATGTACACGCCAGAAACGGCGTCAGTCGGTATGCTCCATGAGTCGGTCACGCTCCAGTTGCCGGCGTCGACGAGGCCCGTCGATGCGTTCTTCAATGGCGCCGGCTGCACAACCGAAGTTGCGGCCTGATGCTGTACGGTCGTAATCAGTCTGGCGCCGTTGCCGCCGTAATAACCCAGCCGGTAGATATCGATACGATAATTCGGATTGCCCGTCTGGTTGTTGATCTTGAATTGAACGGTGCCGCCGATGTTGGTACTTATCGCTGTCGTGAACCCCTGGATTTTCGTTGAGTCCGCGCCAGGGTCGATCTGCCAGATATTTGGCGATGTGCCTTGTTTCTGATTTTCCAGTACGATCGGGTTCGTGACTGGGTCTGCAACGAGCGTGCCGCCCTGCCCATCACTTGCAAAGGTCCAGTTCGTATCCTGGCCGGAGAACAGCAGAGTGACATTGCCGACTCCATTGCTGAAATCGACTGTGCTGATGTTTGAGCCCAGGTCGTAATGAACGGAGGCCGACATCGTCGACGTGAAAGCGAAATCCCTGAGGTCGATCAGATTGCCGGTTGAAAGCGGTCGGTCCGGCGACGAGCTCCCGATCAGGCCATGAAATTGGGCGGAGCGATCGAGAACCAGGGTGCCGACGTCCGTCTCGAACGAGACGGTTATTCCGTAAAACGAACCGTTCACGAGCTGTCCGGAGACCGAGCCTCCGATCTCGAGTGCCGATTTGTCGGAAATCGCGAAGGCGCCCGACCCGCGGACATCACCTTTGAAGTCCGCTGCGGCAACCCCCTCGCCGCCGGGTGATCCGACCTTGATGCTCCCGTTATTTATGGCGTTACCTTCCACCACGAACGACGAGTCTTCCCCGAGCGCGATCGTCACACCTGCTTCAACGATCAAACTGCCCACATCGACATTGGCTCTGGTCGTGACAACATAGGATCCAGGCGCGCCAATGAAGGCGCCGTGCGCCGCCGTCGGAATACCCGCACTCCAATTCGTGGCGACATTCCAATAGCCGCCGCTCGAACTTATCCAATGTGTCGTACCGGCTCGCGAACGCGAAGACGCGGCCACCGCTCGCAGATCGGAGCTTGAGGAGAGTAGCGAGCCGAGGCTGTCCGGGCGCGTCAGGGTGCTGGTCGTCCTCCACAGCCAAGCAGCGTCTCTGCTCCGGATCGCATTCCAGAGGGGCGCACCGAGCAAGTCAGCATCTATCTGGCCGAAATCACCCTCTTCCGGGAGGAGCGGCCTTGCCGGCCGATGGAAGACGCTCGCCTTTTGATTCAACATGGCCAGCCCTCGAGCTTCGCAAGCGAAGTATTTAATTTAAAAGAACCGCGCCGGTCAATTAATTAAATCGTAAATAATAATTTTAAATCAGCCATCGATTGCGACGCCGGAGCGCGCCCCGGGCAACCGCAGGATTTCATTGAGGTATCTGCCGTATCCGCTCTTCTCCAGCGGCTGAATCAGTTCAAGAAGCTGATCTTCATCGATGAATCCCTGCCGAAAGGCGACCTCCTCGAGACAAGCCACCTTCATGCCCTGTCGTTTTTCAAGCGTCTGCACAAAGGTCCCTGCGTCGAGAAGCGACTCGACCGTGCCCGTGTCCAACCATGCAAAGCCCCGTCCCATGCGCTCGACGTGGAGAGCGCCGGCCGCGAGATAGCGCATTTGCAGATCGGTGATCTCGAGCTCTCCCCGCGGCGACGGCTTGACACGGCGGGCATATCGCACGACCCGGTTGTCGAAGAAATAAAGACCGGTGATCGCCCAGTTCGATGTCGGCTTTCTCGGCTTTTCCTCGATTCGTAGTGGGCGGCCCGCCTCGTCGAACGTAACGACGCCATATCGTTCGGGATCGCGCACGTGATACGCGAACACGGTTGCGCCTTCCTCGCGGGCTGCCGCCCTTGTGAGAAGTTCGCGCAAGCCGCCGCCGAAGAAGATATTGTCTCCGAGCACCATTGCGACGCGATCGGTTCCGATGAAATCGGCACCTACGATGAAGGCTTCCGCCAGGCCGCCGGGACGAGGTTGCTCCGCATAGCTGAGGCTAATCCCCCACTGGCTTCCATTTCCGAGCAATCGCTCAAACTGAGACCGGTCTGCCGGGGTCGTGATCACCAGGATTTCGCGGATTCCTGCCAGCATCAGCGTCGACAGCGGGTAGTAGATCATCGGCTTATCATAGATGGGCAGCAACTGCTTGCTCACCACACGCGTGATCGGATAGAGCCGCGTTCCGCTGCCGCCAGCCAGGACTATTCCCTTCAGCATCGGTGTCTCCTTTTCCGACAAGTTGGTCGAGACAGGTTTCGAGAGAGTGGCGCCAGGCCGGCAATCGAATTCCAAACACGCGCTCCACTTTGGACGAGTCCAGGCGGGAGTTCAGGGGCCTGCGCGCAGCGCAGGGGTACTGCTCAGTCGTGATCGCTTCCAGCGCCGGCGGCCGCACTCCACGACGGGATAAACCATCGAAAATTGCCTCGGCGAAGCCGTGCCAGCTCGTTGTTCCCTGGCCGGACACATGGAAGATGCCTGCCGCGATGCGGCGATCATCTGTGATCGACCGCTCTGCGATCTTCAGGAGCGCTGCGGCCAGCTCCGCTGCTGACGTCGGGCTTCCGTGTTGGTCGCAGACCACCCTTGCGATTGGGCGCGTTTCGGCCAGCCGCAACATCGTCCGAACGAAGTTGCTGCCTGTTGCGCTGTAGATCCAAGACGACCTGACGACAGTCGCGAGAGGATGCGCCGCCAGAACGGCCGCCTCGCCGGCCAACTTTGACGCGCCATATGTGTTCAACGGCGCCGGAACGTCGGTCTCGTCGTAAGCCTCGCTCTTGGCACCGTCAAAGACGTAATCCGTCGATAAATGCACAAGCGGAATGTTTCTCTGCCATGCGACATCCGCTAACGCAGCTGCACCATCGCGGTTGACACTGAAGGCTTTTCCGACTTCCGACTCTGCCCGATCCACAGCCGTATAAGCCGCGGCATTAATGATCATGCAGGGGGCGATCGAGGCGACCGTCCTGTCGATCCCGTCCCGGACTTCTAGGTCGAGCTCCTCACGTCCGAGGGCCACTGCAGATAGGCCGCTAAGCGCAGCGAGATCACGAAGGCAACTGCCCAATTGGCCGTTTCGACCAGCAATCAGAATCGGTCGTTCGATCATGGCAACCTCAGTGGCGGGTGGCTGGGAGACCAAGGCGCGCGCCGTCGTAGACCATATTGCGAGCCCGCGCCCACCAGGCGCCGCTGGCCAGATACCATTCCACCGTGTCGGCGAGACCTTGTTCGAAGCTTCGGGTCGGCTGCCATCCCAGCTCGCTGCGCGCTTTGGACGCATCGATTGCGTAACGTGCGTCGTGTCCCGGACGGTCCGGCACAAACGAGATCAAGGATCGCCTCGCTGTCGGCCCCGGACGTAGTCGATCAAGCACGTCACAAATCTGGGTGACTACCTCCAGGTTCGAGCGTTCGCTATCGCCGCCGAAATTGTACTTCTCTCCGGCCCTGCCCTCGAACAGCAGCCTGATCAGGCCTGCGGCGTGATCGTCGACATGAAGCCAATCGCGCACATTGCTGCCGTCGCCATAGACAGGCAACGGCTTGTGCTCAATCGCGTTGAGAACCGTCAGGGGAATGAGCTTTTCCGGGAATTGGAATGGTCCGTAATTGTTCGAACAATTGGAGACGATCACCGGCAAGCCATAGGTCTTATACCAGGCGAGCGCGAGGTGGTCCGAGGCGGCCTTGCTCGCCGAATAGGGTGAACTCGGCCGGTAAGGGGTATCTTCCCGGAAGCAGTCGACCGGCCCCAATGAACCGTAGACCTCGTCCGTCGACACGTGAATGAACCTGAACTGACTTCGCCTCTGGCTTGAAAGCCCGTCGTAATATCGTCTGGCAGCTTCCAGTAGAGTATAGGTACCGACGATGTTGGTGCTAACGAACGCTGCCGAGCCTGTAATCGACCGATCGACATGGCTCTCCGCTGCCAAGTGGATGACTGCGCTTGGCTCCCACTCGTGAAACAAGCGAGTGACCGCCTCCTGATCGCAGATGTCATGCTGCTCGAATCGATAACAGCTGGTACCTTCGATGGATGCCAGCGAGGCCAAATTGGCCGCATAGGTCAACTTGTCGACATTGACGACCGAGGCACCGGCTTCCAGCACCAACTGTCGACAGACCGCAGACCCGATAAATCCCGCTCCTCCGGTCACCAGGACACGCATGCCACGCCCTCTATTCAAACACTGAAGCAAGCTGGTCGAAACGGGGAAGCGCCCGATCCTTCGGTGAAAGCTGGGCCGCCGAGGCCCTCACCGGCCACTCGATAGCCAATTCCGGATCGGCCCAATGGATGCCGGCGTCGTGGTCCGGAGAGTAGACCTCGTCGACCTTGTAAAAGACCGTAGTTTGAGGCTCGAGCGTACAGAAACCGTGAGCGAACCCTTTTGGAACGAGCAACTGCTCGTCAGTCTCGCTATCCAGTTTGACCGAGACGTGCCGGCCGAATGTCGGCGACCGCCGCCGAAGGTCGACCACCACGTCAACGATCGCTCCCCTTAACACGCGAACCAGCTTGGTCTGCGCGAAAGGAGGCTGCTGGAAGTGCAATCCGCGAACCGTCCCGACTCGCTCCGAGCAGGATTGATTGTCTTGGATGAAATCGTGAGAAATTCCTCTTTCGGCGAAAGCAGAGCGACGAAACGTCTCGCAAAAATAGCCGCGCGTATCGGAAAAGCGTTTCGATCGGACCAGCTTGACATCCGGAATCGCCAAACTTCGCACTTCCAGCATGACCGCACGCTCCGATAAGCGGCGCTAGCGCCCGGACGGTCGGCCTATTCTCCCCATGTCCTCCCAACTGAGCGGCGCAGCAGACCAAGTCCGCCTCGCTCAGTTCGCGACAAATATCGGGTTTAATCGGACGCCGGCCCTTCATCGAGTTAATTTCCAGACAATTAATGCCTGAGCCAGATTTAATTGGCAATACAAAATTTATCAGATATATTATTTTAAATACGGCCGCGGATTCGAATTATCGCCTACGGCCCCGTGCTCCCGCGCGACTGTCAATAGCCGAGAGAATTGTCCGATGCTTCAGACCAATACGCTCCAAACCGATGGGGCACGTCTGCCCTCCTCCATGCCAATGCAGGCGGATCGCCAAGACGCCGCGGGCATCGGCGAGCTCATTAAATTGGCGCTCGTCTTTATAAGGCGGCAATACCTCGTCATCATTTTCACCACCGTCCTGGCAGGTGCCGCCAGCCTGATATATCTCCGACTGGTTTCGCCGGCCTACACGGCGCAGGTTCAGGTCCTGTTCGAAAACCCGAGGGCACAATTCCTCCAGAAGCAATCGTTGCTCTCCGAACCGATCGTCGATGTCACTCAGATCGAAACGCAGCTGCAGATCATCAAGTCGCAGGCAACCGCTGCGGCCGTGATCAAGCAGCTAAAATTGGGCGATCATCCGGATTTCAAGGAGTCCCGGTCGCTGCAGTCCTGGCTACTGAGCTGGCTTCGACGATGGCGATCGAATGCGTCGGAAGCTGCGCAATCTGCCGCGCCAGAGCAACTCTCAGAAGCCGCCATTGCGAGCTTTCTGGATCGCCTATCTGCAGGTCGAGTTGGCTACAGTCACGTTATTGAAGTCAACTTCACCTCGAGCGATCCAGCGCTAGCGGCGGAAATCGCGAACGCAATTGCCAAAGCCTACATCAACGATCAGCTCGACGCGAAATTTGAAGCCAGCCGCACTGCAACAAATTGGCTGCGGGAACGGCTGCGAAACCTCGGTGAGGAGGCGTTGACCGCCGAACGTGCCGTTGACGCTTACAAATCTCAGAACAACATCGTTTCGCCCGGTGGAAAACCGATCGACGAGCAGCAGATCACGGAACTCAATACTCGGCTGGCTACCGCCCGTGCGCAGAGTTCGGAGGCTGCGGCCAAGCTGTCCCGCTACGAAACTCTCCTCGGCACCGACCCGGCAAAACCATCCGCGATAAGCAATCTGGATGCCATCGGCTCCGACGCGATGAACAGTCCAATCATTACGTCGCTACGCCAGCAATATCTCGAACTCTCCAGGCGTGAGGCCGAGTTATCGGCACGCGTCGGGCGCGACCATCTGGCGGTCGTTAACGTCCGAAACAGGCTCCGTGAATTTCGGGTCTCCATTCTAGACGAGGTGAGGAGACTTTCCGAGATCAGCCGCAGCGAAGCCGAACTCGCAAAGCAACGGCAGCAGGAGATCGAAAAACGTCTGTCCGTTGCCATTGCGCAGTCGCGCCTCACGAACTCGGCAGAGCTGACGATAAGAGATTTGGAAAGTCGCGCAAAAAGCCTGCGGGCCCTCTACGATACCTTCCTTCAGCAGTACATGGGCTCGACGCAACAGGAGACCTTCCCTATCTCTGAAACCCGGGTCATCTTCCCCGCCTCCGCCGCTCAAACCAAGAGCAAACCGAAGACGAAGGTCGTGCTGAGTTTCGGTCTTCTGGGTGGCCTCGCGCTGGGACTACTGCTCGGTTTCGTGAGAGACGTAATGGACCGCGTTTTCCGTACCTCTTCCCAGCTCGAGGCCGCGCTGGAACTGCCGTGCCTGTCTCTCGTGCCAATCCTGAACTTACCCAAGCCGCAGAGGCCGTCAGCCCGGCTTCAACAGACGCAGGAAGACTCGAGCCAACGAATACTTTCGACCGCTCCGGACATTCATCGCGCCGTCGTAGGCATGCCCCTGTCTCGGTACACGGAGGCCATCCGTGCGATCAAGATTGCGATCGATCACAGCCCGGCAAAGACCCCCAACCAGGTGATTGGCCTGACGTCAGCTCTCCCAAACGAAGGCAAGACCACGATTGCTGCTTCCGTGGCGCAACTTATCGGACACAGCGGGAAGAAGGTCATCATAGTGGACTGCGATCTCCGGAATCCATCGCTCTCGGCCCGTCTCGTCCCGAAGGCGGTGGATGGCATTATTGAAGTCATGAACGGTGATCGCCCACTCGAGGAGGTGGTATGGCGGGATCCGAGGACAAATCTTGCCGTTCTTCCGGCCGTTCAACGCGGGCCCGTACTTCACTCGAGCGAACTTCTGTCCGACAGCGCGATATGCAAGCTCTTTGATCGCCTGCGACAAAGCTATGACTATGTCATTGTAGATCTTCCGCCGCTGAGTCCGCTTGTCGACGTACGGGTCACGGCGCCTCTGATCGATTGTTACGTTCTCGTCGTCGAGTGGGGACGCACCAAGATCGAGGTCGTTCAGCATGCACTGCACACTGCCCCGACGATCTCGGACTCGCTGATCGGCGCAGTCTTGAACAAGACGGACATCAAGGCAATGGCGCGATACGACACCCATCGAAGCGACTACTACGACGACAGTCACTATGTTCGTTACGGTCTTTCGAGCTCTTGAGCGGCCCCCTCGCCGCGCACCATCACGATTTGCGCGTTAGACGGTCTGCCGATCGGAGCATCCGGAGGAACGTCAAGCCAGAGAGGTGACGTGGTATGCTCGTCAGGTTCCTGATGCTGGCACTCGTTGTGTCCGTCGCAGCAGCTTTTGCAATGCCCGAGATCCCGCAGCAGCGAGCTCTATCCTCTGCTCTCCTCGCGACGGCGGTGCTGGCAACCGCAATCTTCGCCTCATCCTCCGCAATCGCGAGTCTGGTACGGCGGTCGGGACTCGTTCTCATCCTCATTCTCGCTGTACCGGCGATTTACATGGCCGTCCAGCTCGCGCCAGTTCCTGTCCACGGCCTCGGCAATCCGATATGGGAAACGGCATCGGCCGCCTTGAATGCTCCCCTCGCCGAACGGCTCACGGTGGACGTCCGTGCAACCGTGCAGGCATTCTTGCACTACAGCACTGCCGTCGCCCTCGCGCTCATCACGACCGTCGTCGCGCTGGACAGACAGCGTGCGTGGCAACTCCTCTCCATGCTGGTCGCGATCTCGACGATCGTCAGTGCGTACCTGCTGTTGCGGCAGACGATCGGAGCGGACGGTTTCTCGCGCGGCGATACTCCTGTCCTCGCAGCGACCGGCGCAGTCCCGGCAGTGCTGGGGCTGGTGCTGTCCGCAGCGATGATGACCCGTGCGTTCGAGGACCGCCGCCGTGTCAAGCAACGCCCATTTCGAGTGGCAACGACCCCTTGGTTCGCACTCCTCGCGACACTTCTCTGTCTGTCGGCAATCCTCGCCAGCGGAGACGGGATGGGAACGGCCACAGCGGCATTGCTCGGAGTGGGAATCGTGCTCGCCGCGTTCGCGATCCGGAACTGGTTCTCTGGGGTTTGGGGTATCGCGAGCGTCCTGGCCACGGCTGCCGTGTTGTTTCTGGCGGCCTTCACCCTCATGCCGATAAGGCCTAATGCCGATCTGACAGTCGCCCTGTCCGAGCACCCCCCGGGGGCGACTGAGCGGATGTTGCAGGATGCCGGCCATGCCGGCTCCGGCGCGGGAACCTACGCGGCATTGCTGCCAATCCATCGCGATATTGCCGCGCCGTTGTCACGAGAGCGCCCGACGGCTGCCGCGGCCATCGCAATCGAGATGGGCCGCCCCTTTCTGTACGGCGTGTTGATCGTTGCGGTGGTTGGCGCCGGGGCCTTGCTCAGATGCTCCCTGCGGCGAAGGCATGACTACGTCTACGCGGCCATTGGCGCCGGCGCTGCGACTTCGTTGGTTGTGCTGGCCTTGGTCGAAGACGGCATTCTCGAGTTCGGCGCATCGCTGTTGGCTGCCGCGCTGTTCGGACTTGCGGTCGCCCAAAGCCAGCGTGATACAGGCGCCGTAACCGAGCAGTCGCGGTCGGCGCGGCCCGTCGTTGGACTGGATAGTCCGGGCCCGGCATGCGCGCCAATACGCTCATATGGGATTGGCAATGCATCGATGCGTGTTGGATTGGGCACCATCGCAGTCGCGCTGATCGCGCAAACGGTCTGGCTGCTCGCTCAGCCGTCGTATCCCGGCGGTTTGCCGGTTGAAGCGCTCGTTCCCAATGATGCCTCACGCCAAGCACTTCTGAGAGTGCTGCCGCAGAACTCACTGCGCAGTGATGGAGATTTGCGGTCTGGGAGACCCGCTGCCGCCCCACAGCCCGCGGCCAATGGAGCAGCCGCCTCAAGACCGGAGTTCGGAGTCCATCCTGCCGCGCCGACTGTACTGGCGCAGGCACTGCGGTCCTCGCCATTACGAGGGGATCTTTGGCTCATGCTTGCGGCACTGTCGAGGGAACAAAGATCGGTCGAATACGACGTCGCGGCCTTGCTGAAACTCTCATACTACACAGCTCCAAACGATCTGGCCCTGCTTCCGCTACGACTGACTGCCGCTCTCGGCGAGGCTTCGGTCGTCAGCGATCCCGAATTGCGTGAACTGGTGCAGCGCGACGCCAAGATTGCCTTTGCTAGGCAGCCCGCTCTTCGACCCGCTCTCATTGCTGCCTATCAATCGGCGTCGGCGGAGGGGAAGGCCCTGGTGGACAATCTGATTTCGGAATGGGATTCAGCAGCTCTTCAAAGCATGCGCAAGGAAGTCCCGATCCCGGGACCTAAAACGGATCCACCTTTGCCGAGCCGGACATGGGGTCGAGGGGCGGCGCGGTAGTTCCAAACCCGTTCCGCTTCGATGGGCAGTTCTTCGAGCACGCGCCAGATCCGAAGAGCGTCATTTGGTATCATTTAAATGAAGATATTTTGCTTGATATATTCAATATTAATAATAAATTAAATGCGAATTCCGAGTGCCCCGCCATGAACTTCGTGAACCGGCACCTCCCCGATCGAAACGATACGGCTCGTGTCAGCCTCGAGCCGTCGGTGTCCTCCAGGCATAAATGGCCCCTCCGTTATGACTGGATCGAACCTGTTGCACTCTGTGCCGATATCGCGACGATTTTGTTGGCCAGCATCGTCTCCACATTACTGTACCGGCTCCAAAACGGGCAAGCTGAGGGAGACCATGGCAACGCATTTGGCTTAGCGCTGGTCAGCGCAGCTTGCGTTGCATCCGTGCTGAAGGCTCAAGGTCTTTATCGCCCGATTGAGCTCCTCGTCCTCAAAAATCAGGTTCGGGCCGTCTGCGTGACGTGGGCGTCATTACTGCTCTTGATTTGGGCCGCCGACGGCTTTGCAATTCGGCCGGGCGTATCTCAGGAAGCAGGCCCGCTCTTCGCCATCCTTGGCCTGGGGTTGCTTGTAGCCGAGCGATGGGCTGTCAAATCGCTGCTGATAAGAGGCCTGAGCGAAAGAAGATTTGCCAGCACGAATATCGTTCTAATCACGGACCAGCCGCTTTCGAAAAATGCCGGCCTACCGGAAACCTTGGCTATGCATGGATATTGCATCCAGGGGCGGTTCAGCCTGCCGCCCATTGGGTTCGGTCCCGCCGGTCGCAAGCGCCTCACGTCTCGCGTAATCGACCACATTCGCAACGCCCGGCTCGACCAGGTGGTGGTCGAAGCCAGCCCGGAGCGATGGCCCGAGCTTCGGGCATTTGTTGCCGAGTTGCGGGTATTACCGTTTCCGGTCATATTCGTGCCGGTCGGCACAACAGCCGAATTGCTACGACATCCTACGCGCAGCCTTGGTAGTGCCGTTTGCGTAGAATTGCAGCGCGGTCCCCTTACCCCGTTCGAGTGCGCGGCCAAGCGAATCATTGATATCCTTGGCGCGGGGCTCGCCTTGGCGATATCCGCACCGCTGCTTGCGCTTGCCGCAATCGCAATCAAGCTGGATTCTCCCGGCCCCGTGTTCTTCCGGCAACAACGCTGTGGTTTTAATGGTCGGACATTCTTGATCCGCAAATTTCGGACCATGCACGTGCTCGAGGACGGCAGCGTGATAGTTCAGGCCACCCCGGTCGACCAACGCATCACCCGCGTGGGCAGATGGCTGCGTCGGTCTAGTTTCGATGAACTGCCGCAACTGCTGAATGTGCTCGAGGGCAGCATGTCGCTGGTGGGTCCGCGCCCCCACGCCTTGGCCCACGACGGACAGTTTGACAAGCTCGTGCGAAACTACGCGTTTCGTCGCAGGGTCAGGCCAGGACTGACTGGATGGGCCCAGATCCACGGCTGCCGCGGCGCAACACCTACAGCGTCCATGATCGAAGCACGTGTACAGTACGACCTCTGGTACGTCGACAATTGGAGCCTTCGGCTGGATCTCGCAATCCTGTTGCAAACTCCGATGGAGGTCTTGCGGGGCCGCAACGCCTACTAGGCTCGGTCCCCGCTCAAAGTGCCAAGCTGCGCCGACTGCTGGCGTAACGACGTCTCACGCCCGCTGCCGAAGCTTCGGAGTCGCTGCCCCTATGCGAAACTCCTCGATCCGTCGGCCGGATTTCATGGCAGCAACCAACCACCGCGGCCGCTTGCCACGTCCTGACCAGGTTTCAGAAGTCTGGGGGTTGCGGTACTTCGGCAGCACACGCGGATATTTGCGCCTCTGCTTGCCGGTCGGGGAGACGGCCGGCCCGCCTGTTTCGCCTGTTTCGAACACGGCCATTCCCCCTCCGAGAACCGCCAGGCGCTTCTCCAGTTCCTGCTTTTCCGCCTTGATCCGATCCGACAAAATGCCGCTAATTTCCTCATGAAGCGACCATAGATCGTCCAGAGACATCGCTTCTAGTTCGAGCTTCTTGGTCGACATGCTAGCATCCTGTAGTTGCGCCCATTTAATATTGTCCCGGTCGGCTAATCAAGAACCAAGTGGTCAGCTTAAACAAAAATATGTGGAACTGAACGGCAAGTTCGTGCTCCACATAACTGCGCCGCTGGTTCTAATCAAGTCAAAAAAATGAACTTATCCGCTCAATTTAATAGCGGCCAAAGTAACATTACGCGCCTTACGTGCACCGATGCCCCGACTCAAGTGAAGAACGACACGTTAAGCCGGGCCTGGGATCAATCTGCCACGCCGCACTTTCGACAAATATGCTCGGCATCCGAGGCCGCGTTGCATCGTTCTTACCCTCGGCAACAGGGAGCGTACGACTCAGTTACCCTCAGCGCGAGCCATCGCAGCTGGATTTGTGGCTTCAAGCCTGGATATCAATCAATCTAGCCGCGGCAGCGATGAACCGGCTGATTGCTTCCTGAAGGGCGCCCCAGAGGGCAATCGTAACATCCAATGTTTCTCGTCTGGCTCGCATTAAAAACTGATGAAAATAATCCTCGCAATTAATAATTAAATAATATATTATTATTTATTGTCACGCCAATTTGAAAGACCAGCCTTGGACCTATCCGTATTTTGCGCTCGAAAACGATACTCGGCGTGGAGATGACAAGGTAGTCGGGAGCGTGAGTTGAACGGTGACGAGAATGCTATGCGCAGGCAAGATCTCGAAGCCATGGATTTTGAAGAACTATGGCTCCTCCACGAGGAGCTAACAAAGATTCTTGCTGAAAAGATCACGGCCGAAAAGCGGGAGCTGGAGAAGCGCCTGGCGCAACTCAATCAACCGGAACAGGTCGGTGGGCCCGAAAGCGGGGCGGCAGAGATGGGCCTAGGCCAGCCTCCCCGCCGCAAATACCCAAAGGTCGTACCGAAATACTTCAACCCTCTCAAACCGACAGAAACTTGGTCCGGGCGTGGCAAACAGCCGCGCTGGCTGGTCGCCGCACTACAATCCGGGCACACATTGGAGGAGTTCAGGATTCACGAGAACGGTGAAGCCTCCAACCAGAATGCTGGTGGTCAGGGGCACTGATTGCCCTACCACTGCAAATCCCCGCATGCGCAAAGTCGTTGGATCCAGGGAAGCTGGCGCCCGGTCGGAACCGGCCAATTGAGGTCGTTCGCTTCGGAGCTACCGCCCTAACGGAGCGGCTTGTGATTTTAGGCCTTCCCTGCGCGCACCGCGACGGCCGCCTTCAACAGAAACTGCAGGGTTCCCATCCTCGGCAGGGACCACAATCCACGCCGGCGCGCAGTGGGTTGGATGGTGTCATTCGCTACCTTCCGGTAGTTTCCGAGATCCAGCATCATCATTGCGAGGAAGGGCACGCGCGTGGCTGGAAATCGTGCTTGCATCAACTGTCGCATGAACTGCAGACGGGGAATCAGCCGAGAGCGCAACTCTTGCGGAATCTCGACGCCAAGCAACTCAGCAAGAGCAAACAGCTGGGTTTCAACCGCGTTCTTCATCAATTCGCCCGAGACAAGAGAGGCAAGCTCTTTCCAATCCAGGCCCTCGGCGGAATTGCTCATATCGCGCAATTCAACTAGGTGCCGCAGGTCGAGGTCGCCCAGCCAATAACCGTAGTCTTGAAATTGATCATGGATGATCAACATGAGCGCCCGGTAGGTAGGCGCGGGGATATACACGCGTCCGCGCCCCAGCGGCGCGGGCACACAATGGTTCAGCGGGTGCCCGAAGCTCCGGTAGAGGTACGCGGGACCTGGAGCTGCCCGCTGCAGGTCGATGGTCCCGACATCCTGCGAGCGATTCAGCTCGACATGCCATCTGTGGCTTTCGGGAGGGGTCTCATAGTCAACATCGTAGCCAATTGCGCATAGAGCGGAGACTGCCATTCTGGCTTCGTCCGGCATAACCATAATATCCAGGTCGGACATTAGCCGAACGCCTCGTCGCTCTTCAGGCGCGGTCACCAGCGTCGATGCCCCCTTGAGCATGATTGGCGTAATTCCCAGGTCGTTCATCGCAACGACGGCTTCTTCGAGTTGAGCGACGAGCCGATTGTTCCGCAGCACGTTTCGGCCGTGGATCTGGCGAATATATCCGCAGACGTCCTCCGACAGGACCGGTGCAAATTTGTCGACAAAATCGATGAGCGCCGGTGTCGTCAGAGTCTGATTTGCGAGCCCGATTACGGACGTCCATTCGACATCGACAGGTGGCATGCCTTGCAGGCAATTGCAGAGGCTCGTGAGCGCCGCGCTATGCCTTGCCATTGCATAGATCCATAAGCACGCGGCGAGCCTCCACGGCCTCGCAATAGGTGAGTTGAAGCGATGGCGCGCCCGCGACGATCCGCTTCAAAGCGAAAAAGCCGGCCTGCGAAAGTCTTCCGTCAGCAGCAAATCCGTTGTCGATGAGCCGCTTCATCGAATCCAGTTGATCTATCGCGGTTAGTTCGGCCGGACCGCTCGCGACACGGTTCAAGAAGATGATCCAGCCTGCGGAAAAGCTTTGGTGGTACGCATCCGCAATGGGTACGTATCGCACCAGAACGCCGTCGGAGCGGCGATGCGTCGCGTCGTACCGGCCGCCATGTAGTCGCGAGAGCAAGTCCCACGACCCCTCCTTGAGCGTGAGAGCAAACGGGATGCCGCAGATCGCTCCGTCAGCGCCAACCAGCGCAACGTCATCGCCGGCGTACCGAAGTCCGGCATCCACCAGCTGCAATGTGAGGGTAGACTTTCCGGCTCCCGGCTGGCCGCACAACAATAGTCCCATACCGTCCTTCACAAGAGAAGCGGCATGAAGGGAGAAGGTCCAGCGATCGCTTCGAATAAGCCGCTCGGTGATGTGAGCTTTGATCGTTGGGGCAAGTGCTTCGACTTGACATCTGGAGATGCTGGAATCCTCTCCGCGCAAGAGCACTTGCTCGTCCAGCATCATTGCCTCGATCGCAATGTCGTCGTCGCCGCCGGCGCTCTGGTCCGAAACACAAAACAGCGAACACAGCCGCCTCAAGAGGTCCCGATTTGCAGCCCGGACCCCTATTCGGTGCCGGCCTAGTACCGCCGAGAAGGCAAAATCGGTCGGCATTCGCCAGTCGACCTCGAGCAACGCTCGATCGATCCAGACATCTACGACCTGTCGGGTGAACTGGCGCGCGGTCTGCTCGTCGATGCCTAGGGTCCCAAGCCCCTTACAGGTGTCTTCCAGAGAGGCGCCTTGCGCCAGCTTACACCAGATGAATGCCCCTACTCGGTCCAGTTCAAAGATCTTCTGCCCTGCTTCGCTAAAGAGCATTGATCGACCGTCCAGCAGCGCGAACACTGCATCCGAAGCCGGTCTCAATACCATCTCTGCCGACGATCTTTCCAGCACGGTTCCAACCAATGTGAAGACATCTGCCTCGTCCTGTGCCGACGAAGCGACGACAGCGCCCGGGATGCTAGCGTCGCGGCCCTCGGCAGCCACGAAGTTCAATCTGAACCGTCCGCGGCGTGGCAATTCCCGTCTGCCGGGCACAAGTGACCCAATCGGTCTCGTTTCGAAACGACAATCCGGTCCGGCACGCCACAGCTGACGCCCCTACCCCCTCCCTCCGGAGAAATGTTCAACACCTGCTCTCAAAGAAAGCGCGCTCGCACTCAACCGATGAGCATCCAGGAGGTACCGATAGGCTTCGCGATCGGCACTGCGTTCCCGCAGAATGCGCTCCTTCTCGCCAATACCTACCAATTCGGCACGCATCTGGGCCAACTGCGGCGCATCGGGGGCGAAATCGTACTCGCTAAGAGTTAAATCCCACATTGTCTCCTCCAGCCGAACAAAACCTGGACGAGCTTAGCTTACGTGATCGGCAGCAATTAACAACGATATTTACATCAGTGCCATATAATCAAAATTTATTTCATATTTGAACCGAACCTAACCACCCGTTTACCAAAGCCAAATCGCAGCGCGCGCCGAACTGATGGCAGGTGGCGAGGGATAGGCTGAGCGTACGAAAGGGCCCGCCGCGACAGCCCGCAAAATAAATCGGTCGAGAGTCGCAAACCGGACCGACAACGCGCATTTAATTGCGCATTAAATAAAAAAACGATAATGTTGACGAATTGCGTGAGGGGGGAGTGAGACCAGTGATCCGGTTGGCTGATCTGTCCGTCAAAGGGAAGATATTGGCTTCGTTGCGAGCGGAATATTCGGCACGAAGCCGCAGGGATTTGAACATGCTAATTGTGAGGGGCCTCCCAGAAGCCTTCGGTTGAAGCCGAAGCCTCATTTCATAGGCCTGCCGGCCAAAGCCGGCGGTATCCCCGAGAATTCGCCAAGCAGGAATCCGGTCGGTTGGAGAAGCGTCGTCACGAGCAAGCTGCCCTTTGCTCGACAACGACACCAGGTGCGATGCCCCCCCAAGTAACCCGCACCGACGAGAGCGCACTCCAGCCGACCGGCCCCTTTTTCAGCCGTATGTTTCTGGGAGGCTCACATGGGTATGGTCATGGTCGAGTGTCCGCAAACGGGTCGCGCGATTCCTACCGGCATCAAATCCGATCGCGAGACTTTCCTGCGGAGCATCGTGTTTTTCGGCAATACTCGTTGCCCAATCTGTGAGGCCAATCATAACTGGTTCGCCCGCGAGGCCTGGGTCGAAGAGTCAATCATCCGGACGGTGGATATCCTTCGTGCGGCTCCTTCGCGCTGACATAAATGCCAAGGCCGTTTGAAAGAGCGCGTCCAAATTCCCTTTTCCGATGCGAGCATTTTGGTGCAATGCACTAGAGTGCTCGAAAATATTTCTGCGTATCGTCGTAAAGCGAACGGACGGCTCCGGGATCCATTGCTTACAAATTATTGGCACGTCGTCACAAATTCGATCTTTCCGTCACGGCTTCGGCAAGGCCTGTTGGGGTATTATAGTGAGTAGTGGGTTTTGCAGCCTGGCTGTTCTGCATCATACAGCGATCGAGCTCGTTAGCCTGCTCGCTCAATTGAAGCGGCTCCGGGAGAGAGTACGAAGGGCGGAAGCACGGCGCTCGGGAGAAAGACGGCAATCGGCGTCGCGTGCGCGAAGGCCCCGAGCAACGAGATATCGCACGCGAACGATTCCCAGGTCAGTGCAATTCTGATCATCATGCTGGCTGAATCAAGGACCAGCATGGATGCGCAAGGCCTATTCACCGCAAGCGTGCCGTGTTCTCTCTAGCCCGCTTTCGACAGGCGCTGGCCGGCATACATCGCAGGCTTGAACCCTGATTCCGGCTTTCATCACGACAAAGCCGCATCACAACAGACGGCGCAGAGCGCGTTGGCGCGAGTCCGATCGAGCTCTTCCAGTTTCCTCGCTTCATACTTCCGGCTTCGTTGGACGGAACGCATCGACGACTTTGGAACCGCTGGCTGTGAAGTGGCTCACATTGCGCAAGACAATATACGTGTATCCGTCGTGCTGGGTGGACATGGCAGACGGAGATGCGCATGAAACGCCTCATGCTCTCGCTCATTGCAGCCTTGCTTCTCGCCGGAGCGGCCAACAGCATGCTCAGATCGCACGCACTGTTCGACCAGAGCGGCATGCCATCCATCCAGGAACTGCAGACAGGTCAGGCAAACAAGCTCCCTGAACAGGAGATGCAGGACCGTTCGATCTTGTTTGCGAAAGAACCGGCGCAATAGAGCGAACCGCCCGCTTTCCCGGCTGTCCGTCTTACTCGGCCGCCTCGGTTGCGGGTCGTGACTGTCCGTCGTTTGGCCCCGCTCGTGCCGTCTCCTGGTCGAACCAGAGGCTATGGTGCTCGCGAGCCCAATTGACGTCGACCTCACCCGTGCCCATGGCCTCGAACGCACCTTCCATTCCGATCGTGCCGATATAGATGTGCGCGAGCATCGCCGCGACAAACAAGACGGCCACGACGGAGTGCACCACCTGGGCAATCTGCATGCCCTCGATCCCCGTGCCGTAGAACGGAAACATCAGCGCATAGCCGGTCGCGGCGACGAGCCCGCCGCCGATCACGACGATCCAGTAAATCGCCTTCTGCCCGCCATTGAAGCGATTGGCCGGCGGATGGTCATGCCCGAACAAGCCGCCGCCACGTTTCGCCCATTCGATATCCACCTTGTTGGGAATGTTGCCGCCAATCCACATCAGGAAGATCAGGACCACGCCGAGCGTGAACGGGAAGCTCAGATAATTGTGGGCGTACTTCGCCCATTGCGACCATTCGGAAAAGGCCTCGAAGCCGATCAGCGGCAAGAGCAGCGGCCGGCCGAAGGTGATGTTGAGGCCGGAGATCGCCAGGATGATGAAGCAGGTTGCCGTCATCCAGTGCACGAAGCGCTCGAAGACGTTGAAGCGCACAATGGTACGACCCGATCGGCCACTTTCCAGCCGGACCATGCCGCGGGTGAGATAGAAGATCATGATCAGGGCGGTCATCCCGATGATCGCGATGCCACCGATCCAGCGCAGCGTGACATCGCGGAACTCGCGCCACTCACGTCCCTGTGGCTGCTCCAGGACGCCGGACCGCTGGTCCGGAATGCTCACCCGGCCCTGGATCCGGTTCAGCTCCTGCAGAAGCTGCTGCTCCTTGACCGAACTTGCAGTCGGATTGACCTGTTGAGCACTCGCGGGCGCCGCCATCACTAAGAGAAGCAGCGTGCAGACGCCGAAAGCCAGGCGAATGAACATTCCAAATGACGCCATCACGTCCTCCCCGGTATTGCGCGCCCTCGGCTGCCCACCTCAAGATTCGATCGTCTCGCGATAGGCGGTCTTCCAGCCCCACGCGCCCGAACCATAGCCGCGCTTCATGACCCGCTCTTTGTAGATCTGGGCAATGATCTCGCCGTCGCCGGCGAGCAACGACTTGGTCGAGCACATTTCGGCGCAGAGCGGCAGCTTGCCTTCGGCCAGCCGGTTCGCACCGTATTTCTCGTATTCTTCCTTGCTGCCGTCGGCCTCGGGGCCGCCCGCGCAAAAGGTGCATTTGTCCATCTTGCCGCGCGAGCCGAAATTGCCAACCTTCGGATATTGCGGCGCCCCGAAGGGACAGGCGTAGAAGCAATAGCCGCAGCCGATGCAGAGATCCTTGGAGTGCAGCACCACGGCATCCGCCGTGGTGTAGAAACAGTTCACCGGACACACGGCCGCGCAAGGCGCGTCCGTGCAGTGCATGCAGGCCATCGAGATCGAGCGCTCGCCCGGTTTGCCGTCGTTGATGGTGACGACGCGGCGCCGGTTGATGCCCCAGGGCACCTCGTGTTCGTTCTTGCACGCCGTGACGCAGGCGTTGCATTCGATGCACCGGTCAGCGTCGCAAAGAAACTTCATTCGAGCCATGTTCGTTGCTCCCTCAAGCCGCGACGATCTGACAAAGCGTGACCTTCGGCTCCTGCATGCCCGTCGCCGGGTCGTAGCCGTAGCTCGTGATGGTGTTGGCGCTCTCACCGAGCACGATCGGGTCGGTGCCGGCCGGATAGTTCTTGCGCAGGTCGGCGCCGCCCAGCCAGCCGCCGAAGTGGAACGGCATCCAGGCCACGCCCTTGCCGACACGCTCCGTAACCAGCGCCTTCATCCGGGCGCGCGAATTGTTTTCGGCGCCGCTCACCCAGACCCAGCCGCCGTCCTTGATGCCGCGATCGGCGGCATCGGCGACGCTGATCTCGATGAACATGTCCTGCTGCAATTCCGCGAGCCAGGGATTGGTGCGCGTCTCCTCCCCGCCCCCCTCATACTCCACCAGCCGCCCCGAGGAGAGGATGAGCGGAAACTGCTTTGCGATCCCCTTTTCGACCGCCGCCTTCTGCACGGAGAAGCCGATATTGGGCAGACGGAACTGCTTGGCGTCAGGCAGGGTCGGATACTTCTCCACCAGGTCGACGCGCGGCGTATAGATCGGTTCACGATGCACCGGAATCGGGTCCGGCAGACCGAACGCGTTCATGCGCGCCTTGCCGTTGCCGAAGGGCACGCAGCCGTGCTTCAGCGCGACGCGCTGGATGCCGCCTGAGAGGTCGAGTGCCCAGGATACGGCATCCGGATTAGCCGCGTTGACCTTCTGGATCGTCGCCATTTCAGCCTCGGTGAGATCCTTGTCCCAGCCGAGCTTCTTCAGGCTTGCCAGCGTGAACTCGGGGTAGCCGTCCTCGATCTCCGACCCCTTGGAAAAGGATTTGTCGGCAAGCAGGCTCACCTTCCGCGTCGTGCCGTCCGGCAGTTTTTCCTCGCGCTCGATGCCGAAGCGTGGGCGGAAAGCGCCGCCGCCGTCCATGACATGCAAATTGTTGTTGTAGAGCAGCGGCGAGCCGGGATGTTTCACCTCCGGCGAGCCCCAACACGGCCAAGGCAGGCCGTAATAGTCGCCGCCGACCTCCGGATCGTCCTTCGGCGCGCGCATCGTCACCAGATCGAATTTGTTCTGGTTCTTCATATGCGCCTTGATGCGCTCCGGCGACTGGCCGCAATAGCCGGTCGACCAGCTTCCGCGGTTGATCTCGCGGAGCACGTCCTCCGCGAGCGGAAGGTTGTTCTCGACCTTGATGTTCTTGAACATCTTGTCGGCGAATCCGAACTTCTTCGCCATCAGGTAGATGACCTCGAGATCGTCCTTGGATTCGAAGATCGGCTTGACGATCTGCTCGCCCCACTGCATCGAGCGGTTGGAGGCGACGCGCGATCCCGAGCATTCGAATTGCGTGGCGACAGGCAGGATATAGACGCCGTCCTTCCGTCCGGCCTCGACCGCGAGCGACGCCCAGGTGGTCGGGTGCGGATCCGCGATCACCAGCAGGTCCAGTGCCTTCAAACCCTTCATCGATTCCGGAATGCGGGTGATGCTGTTGCTGGCGTGGCCTTGCACGAATACGGCCTTGACGTTGTCCTTCTGTGCAACGTCGGCCTTCGGCAACAGCGCAGCATCGAACCATCGCGTCAGCGGGATGCCTGGGGTCTCCATCTGCTTCTTCTCGTCGAAGCGGGAGACCAGGTACTCGTAGTCGACCTCCCAGACCCGCGACCAGTGCTTCCAGGCGCCTTCCGCAAGGCCGTAATAGAACGGCAGGGTCACGATATCGAGGCCAACGTCGGTTGCGCCTTGCACGTTGTCATGGCCGCGCAGGATGTTGGCACCGGCGCCCGCCTTGCCGACATTGCCGGTCATCAGCAGCGCGATGCAGCTCGCCCGCACATTGGCCGTGCCGACGGTGTGCTGGGTCTGCCCCATGCACCAGATGATGGTCGCGGGCTTCACGGTCGCGAACATCTTGGCGACGCGTTCGAGCTGCGCAGCGGGCACGCCGGTGACGCGTTCGACCTCCTGCGGATTCCACTTCTCGACCTCCTTGCGCAAATCGTCGAAACCGTAGACGCGCGAGGCGATGAACTCCTTGTCCTCCCAGCCGTTCTTCAGGATGTGCCACATCATGCCGTAGAGCACGGGAATGTCCGTGCCGGGACGGATCCGAACATATTCGGTGGCATGGGCCGCGGTGCGGGTCAGGCGCGGATCGAAGACGATGAAGTTCGCCTTGTTGAGCTCCTTCGATTCCAGGAGATGCTGCATGCTGACGGGATGCGCCTCCGCGGCATTGCTACCGATGAACAGCATCGTCTTGGAGTTGCGCATGTCGTTGATGCTGTTGGTCATGGCACCGTAGCCCCAGGTATTGGCGACGCCCGTGACCGTGGTGGAATGGCAGATACGCGCCTGGTGGTCGGTGTTGTTGGTCCCCCAGAACGCGCCGAGCTTGCGGAACAGATAGGAGCCCTCGTTCGTCATCTTGGCGGAACCGAGCCAGTAGACGGAATCGCTGCCCGATTTTTCGCGAACCTGTAAGAGCAAGTCGCCGATCTCGTTCACCGCGGTGTCCCAGGACACGCGCGTCCATTGGCCGTTCACAAGCTTCATCGGATAGCGCAACCGCCGATCACTGTGCACGAGCTCGCGTACGGAGGCACCTTTCGCACAATGTGAGCCGCGGTTGATCGGCGAATCCCAGCTCGGCTCCTGGCCGATCCAGACGCCGTTGAGCACTTCCGCGGTCACCGTGCATCCGACGGCGCAATGAGTGCAGATGCTCTTCTTGACGACGGCCCCGGCCGCGAGCGGTCCGGCCACCGCGGCTTCCGCCTTGCGCACACTGCCGATCGGCATGGTGCTGAGTGCCGCAAGCGCGCCGCCGGCAAGGCCGGACCTGCGCAGGAAGGAACGGCGATCCAGACCGCCGGCCTGACCCGCAAGGGATTCAGCGACGGAGCCGCGACGATCGGAACGCTGGTGTGTTCGCTTGATAAGCACGGGAAGCCTCCCTCAAGCCGGATAGCGATTGACGCGGTAATAGGTTTTTACGTGGTCGGATTCCTTGTAGCGCGCCTTGCGCTTCTCATCGTTGTTCTCGCTGTCGGCTTGTGCCGGCCCGACCAGCGGTGTCGCGAGCGTCGCGCCGGCGCCGACCGTGCCGATGCCGACCTTGCGCAGGAAATCGCGGCGTCCCACCTTGGCTTTCGTCTCGTCACTCATCGCATCTCTCCCGCACCGACGCGCGTCGGTCAGTTGGCGAATGTGAATGCTTCCGTCTCGATCTCGATAAAGGCACGGCCGAGCGCCCCCACGACCCGATAGAATCGGGCGTTGTCGGTGCTTTCCATGTCGGCGAACAGCCGCCCGATCCAGGGCGACACGTGTTTTTCAAAAAAGGCGCGTTGAGCCTCCGGCGAGGCGTCGAGGCTGCCGTCGGCAAAGCCCGACATGATCTCGCAGAGGATGGCGGCGTGATCCTCGGGCTCGGAATTGTTGGCGACCCGCTCGATGCCGAGCGCGGCCATATCCGCGCGCAGCCGTGACAACGGCCGCTCGTTGAGGAAGCCGGTGAGGTAGTACGAGGCATAGGGCAGCAATTCCCCGCGGCCGAGCCCGACGAACAGGTCGAAATATTCGCGCTCGGCTTTCGCCGCGACAGCGCTTGAGGCCGCCTCAGCCAGCGCAACATGCGCGCGCCCGAGCGGCGTCGCGTCGCCCGTCAACATGGAAAGCTGGTCGAGCAATCGTCGCGACGGTGGCGCAGATAGAAGCGTTGCCAGAAGCGCGTATTCCTGCGCGCGCGCCGCATCGACGGGATCGAGTGGTTCTGCGGAGAAGGCCTGTTCGCTGTAGAGATCGGGCCGCAGATCGTTGCGAGCTACGCCGGTGGCGGCTTCGACTGCAACCACCCGTTGTGCGGGTACCTTGGTCCAGTTCGAGACGGATGGCTGGCTGATGCCGATTTTGCGCGCAAGCTCGGCTATGCCGCCCGCGGCATCGATCGCGCGATCAAGACCGTCATCCCGCACGTGGACCTCCCATCCGAGTCCCGTCTGCCTAGTCCCACCTGCTCGATTATTCTTTTGTTACAAAGCAGTATGGAGGGTAGTCCTGGTTCCACGGACGGTCAATCGCTTGGCCATAGCCGGAGGCTATAGCCTTTCGTCGCGCTGCTCAGGACGGCAGTGCACCACCATGCGTGCGCGGCATGACGGGCTCGGCAAAATCCGCGTTTCTCTCCGCCACGATCGGTTGCGCTGCAACAGGGGCTGTTGGCAGTTCCGGCGCATTCGCCTGCTCAGGAGCCTCGAGGGCAGCGCTCGTGTCGGCTTGATGCAATTCCTCCGAAGAATCCGCTGATTCACCAAGCGCATCGGGCAATGACTCTGCCACTTCGCGCACACCGCCAATGACGCGATCGACGAGAGCCGCCAGTTCTTCCGAGGTACAATCCAGCGGTCCAAATCCCGGCATTGCGGTCGGGTCGTTGAAATCCCATGCGTTCTCCGCAAGCCCGACGAAGTCGCGGATGGCAGGATCGGCGACCCAAGCGCGGCGAAGGGCCGCACGGCTCAACTCCTGTGGAATACCCTTGCGCAGGAACGCGGTGACGTCGGTCGCAGCGTTGATCTCGTCGATCGATGGCAGGCTTGAGAGGTCGAACTCGCTCTCGCCGTCCTTCGCAACGTCCTTTGCACCATCCTTGGCCTCGGGCGGCGGCGCGGGCTGCGCCTCGGCAGGCTTCGCCGGCTCTGGTCGCGACTCGCGCTTGCGGCGGGACCAACGCGCAAGGAACTCTTCCTCGCTCATTCCTGTCCGCCTTCATGTTCGCGCCGGGCGAGCGCCTCGGGGTCAGCCCGGCGCCGCTTGCGCTTGACGAATTCCCGCTCAACATGGTGCTCGACAATGAAGCTTTCAATCGCCTCCCTCAGCACCTCCGGCATCGGCACCGCCTCGACGAGATTGTCGGCAGCCTCGGTAAAGCCCTCGCCTTCCGAGGGATCGGCGGTAACGGTCGTGACGACATAGGGCCACACGCCTTCCGAAGGGGACAGCACGGTCCAGATGCTCGGACTGCCGGAGGCGAGATTGTCGCGATAGCGCGCCGTCTCGGAGGGATAAAGATCCACGGTCGCGCTTCCGGCATAGAACAGCGTCGTGCCGTCCTGCTCGCGAAGCACGGTCCAGGGTCTCATGGCGGGCTCGTCCGGCAGGATGGCGACGCCACGCCAGATGAAATCGACCCAAGGGGAGTCGGCCTTGCGCCGCTCGACCACGACACCGACCGGAATCGACAGCAATGGCAGCGCCGCGGGGCTCATGTCACCATCTCCAGACGTTTGACCGGCAAGCCTGTCAGCAGATTCTGGGGCTTCATGCGCAGTTTTTGATCCGCCGACATCGACAGGATCAGGTAGACCGGCTCGTCCTCGACATCGTCGAGCGCGAGCATTGAATCGACGAAGGTGAGGCGGAAGAGCGCGAGCACACGCTCGGCGCTGGGCCCGTCGAGGTCCTCGCCGTGCCAGAGACGATCGCCGAGCCTTGTGGCATCGGCATCGAGCCCGACATACCAGGTGAGCTTTGCGTCCTGCAGTGCGCGCAGCGGTTCGATCGTGACGTCCAAACCGAGCAGATGAGAGAGCCAGCGCCTCATCACCTGCGCCAGGGCGGTCGGCCCCAAGCCGTCGGCCGTGAGGTCGAAGGCCATGTCGAACTGGTCGCTGCGCTGCCAATAGGCAGCAACATTCTCCGCGTTCAAGACATCGACCACCGCATCGGTTGTGGCGCCCAGCATCGACATCAGCGATAGCACCGGAGTTGGGCTAATTCCGCCGACAATCTCCTCGTCGCCGAGCAGCAGGGCCTGCTCATGCGGCAGAATCCGCTGGGCCCGGAAGAACAGTTCGGCCGCGCGCAGCACGAACGGATCGTCGCAACCGTCGAGCGCATTGCGCAGGATGACGTGCACGAGCTGATTGACGAACAGCGGCGGCAGATCGTTCGCGCCTGCGCGCACCGTTGCAAGATAAGCAGCTTCGAGCGTCGGATGCCGCAACAGGAGATCGCGAAAGGCCAGCACGAACTGCCAGTTCTCCCGGGCGTCGGGATCGGCAATACCGGCGATTTCGCCGGCGCTGACCGGTTGGCGCGGATCGGAGAGCAATTCCCGGTGCAGCCGGCGTTCGACCTGACACGCATCCTCCGGCGGCATCAGTTCGGGACGGGCAAAATAGGCCTTGAGGAATTCGTCGGTAACGCGGAGCCCGCCGCCCTCGTCGCGATCGAGCAGATGATGGCCGCAGGCAATCCAGAAATCGTTCATCTGGCAGTTGGCCTCCGGCCCAGATCCACAAGCTTGAGATTGCCGTCAGGCTCGATGTCGTCCTCCATTTCCATGAACGAGAACGCCTTGCCGTGCCCCTGCCCTTCGCGCAGTTGCAGTCGGCGGAAGGACTCGCGGACCTCGCCGTCGCTTACGGCCCGGTGCACCGCAACAAGGGAGCTGATCGGATGGCTGCAGAGCGACTGCGAAAACGCCACCTCCTCTTCTGCGGCGCTCTTCGCTGTCGCCATATCCGGCGCGCCGAAACGATCGACCAGTTGCCCGGCAAGGAGATCGACCAGGTTGCGGTAATCGTCCTCGGTGGCCGGAACGATCTGCGCCAGCGTCGACCAGCCCCAGGACTGCACCCCGAGGAAACCGCCGCGGAAGGCCGCGCGCGCCTTGCCCTCGAGCTTCGCAGGATCGCAATCCCAAAAGCGGAAAACGCCGGAGACGGCCCATTCGCCCGGCTCTGCCGCCACGTCAAACACGAATGTGTCGGAGGGATCGAGCGCGATGGTACGCAGGAGCTTCACAGCCGCGGCCCCCCGAGTGCCGGATCGAGCCAGGATGGGGTCGCAAGCGCCTGGACGAGGTCGCCACGCTCGATCGCGCCCGCCCCAACCCGGCGCGTCAGCAGATCGCCGAGATCGTCGATGCGCCGCACGGTCTGTCGCTCGCGCGGCATACGCGAGACATAATCGCGCGCGACACCGTCAAAACCGTCTGCCTGCCAGCCGTCAATCACCAGCATCAGGTGCCGGGCAAAGCTCTCTGTCAATTGCTCGGCGCCGGCCTCACCAAACCCTTCCTGGTCGAGCGCCGAGGCAAGCGGGTGAACGCCCGGCTCGTCGTCGTCCATGGCAACCGTCCGGATCATGGCGCCAAACACCAGCCATGGCGGCGGTGTGTCTTCGTCGGCGTCGCGTGGCCATCCCAACCGTCCGCCGCCGACCAATCCCCCGTCGACCCTGACCGCGTCAGGCCAATCGATGGTGATCGGCTTGCTCGGCGGCGCATAGGCGCGCAGCGCATCGGTGAGTGCGACCATGCCGGCGTAGAACGCGCGACGCGCGCTGCACAGAGGCTCTCGGGGCTCAAGGACCACGGCAAACTCAGCAAGATCGAAGCGGCCGACATAGACCAATGTGCCCGCACCACTCTCCGGTGCAATGCGGCATGCATGGGCAAAAGCATCGCCACTCTCGCGCAGCCGCACCAAGGTGAACGGCGGCGGCAGGCGGATCGGTTCCACCGGGGAAACGTGGCTGACTGGGGTCGACGGCAGGCCGTCCTCCGCTTTCCTTTTCTTCCCGATGGATAATGTCTATACGAGGCAAAGGGCCGGCGCGAGTCCACAGTCGGCGCCCGACTAGCGGAGGGATTAACCTGTCGCAGCCGTCGAAGACCGTCTTGATCTGCTCGTGCGAAGACACGATGCGTCTCGACATGGCCGCGATCCGGCGCGGATGTCCGAACAGCGAGATCAGAGGCTTTCGCCATCTCTGCGGGCCCGAACTCGATCATTTTCGCAAGGCAGCCGCGGAGACTGGCCCGCTGACGGTCGCCTGCACGCAGCAGGCCGCGCAGTTTTCGGACGAGGCCGGCGAACGGGCCAAGGCGATCAGCTTTGTCAATATCCGTGAGACGGCCGGCTGGTCACACGAAGGGGCGCGCGCCGGCGCGAAAATGGTCGCCCTGTTGGCGGCCGCCTCCATCCCGGCGCCCGACTATCCGCTGGTCACCCTGTCGAGCGACGGCGTGATCCTGATCTATGGGCGCAACGAAGCTGCGATCGAGGCCGGCCGGCTGCTTGCGGATCACCTCGACGTCACGGTCATGCTGAAGCAGATCAGTGACACCGTGCCGCAGGCGGCAACGGTCTTCCCGATCGTGAGGGGCACCATCCGCTCTGCAAAAGGACACTTTGGCGCCTTCGAGCTCATGATCGACGACTATGCCAGGCCCCGCCCCTCCTCGCGCGATCGCTTCGTGCTTGACGCTTCCCGAGACGGAGTGACGTCGCACTGCGATATCGTGCTGGACCTTTCGGGCGGGATGCCGCTGTTTCCCGCACACGACCTGCGCGACGGGTATCTCCGCGCCGACCCGAACGATCCCGCCGCGGTGCTGCGCGCCGTCTTGACCGCACGCGACCTCGTCGGCAGCTTCGACAAGCCGAAATATGTCGACGTTACGCCCGGTCTTTGCGCCCATTCGCGCTCGAAGCGCACGGGGTGCCATCGCTGCCTCGATCTCTGCCCGACCGGCGCAATCACGCCCGCCGGCGATCATGTCGCTGTTGATCCGAACATCTGCGCGGGCTGCGGGCAATGCGCCGCCGCCTGCCCGACTGGCGCTGCATCTTACACGTTACCGCCCGCCGATACGCAGCTTCAAAGACTTCGCGCCATGCTGCTCGCCTACCACGCGGCCGGCGGCGCCAACGCGGTGCTGCTGTTCCATGACGGCTCGCACGGCACACCGTTGATCGAAGCTCTGGCACGACATGGCGACGGTCTTCCCGCGAACGTGCTTCCCTTTGTCGTCAACGAACTCACGCAGGTCGGGTTGGAAGCGATCGTCGGCGCATTCGCTTATGGTGTAACAGCCGTGCGCTATCTGCTGCGCGCAAAGCCGCGCCACGATGTGACCGGACTATCGCAGACGATCGGCATGGCCGATGCGATCCTTGGCGGTCTCGGCTTTGATGGCCAGCGCGTCGCCACGATCGAGACCGACGACCCTGACGCGCTCGGCAGCCATCTGACCGGCATCGGCCCGCTTGCGGCGGTCGCAACACCGGCGACCTTCAGAACCGTCGGCAAGCGGCGCGACCTCCTGCGCTTCGGCCTCAGCGAGCTGCATCGTCTTGCGCCAAAGCCGGTGGACGTGATTGCGCTGCCGCAGGGCGCTCCAGTCGGCGCGATCAGCGTCGACACGGACGGGTGCACGCTGTGTCTCTCGTGTGTCTCCGCCTGCCCGACCGGCGCGCTGCGCGACGATCCCGAGCGGCCGGTGCTGAAATTCATCGAGGACGCCTGCGTGCAATGCGGCCTGTGCCAGACCACCTGTCCGGAAAAGGTCATCACGCTCAAGCCGCAGATCGATTTCCGCGCCGCCCGCGCTCCCGCCGCGGTCATCAAGGAAGAGGAGCCCGCGCTCTGTGTCCGCTGCGGCACGGCGTTCGGGGTGAAGAGCACGATCGACCGGATCGCCGCCAAGCTCGAGGGGCGGCACTGGATGTATCCCGCCGGCGACAAACGGATCGAGGCGCTCAAGATGTGCGCCGACTGCCGCGTCATCGTCATGAGCGAGCAGCAGTTCAATCCGTTCAAGGGCATTCCCGAACGCACGCCGCCGCGAACGACGGACGACTACCTACGTCAGCGCGAGGGCAAGGACTAGACAAGACCAGCAGACATCTACGCAGGGGCAGGAAACCAGGGGAAGCATCACCATGTCTCGTTTGATCACAGCTCTGTCGACGTGCTTGATCTCCATCGCTTTCGCCGGCACAGCGGCCGAAGCTGCCGCTCCTCCACTGACCAAGGCACAAAAGGTTGCCGTGAAACAGGCGATCGCCGCCTGCAAAGCCGAGGCCAAGGGCAAGAAGATCGCATGGCTGTCGCGTCGCAAATACGTCAATCACTGCGTCGCGGAAGCGCTCAAGGAGCACCCCAGCATCGACGTCATTCAGATCCTCAAGCAACATCCGGAGATGAGGGATCTTCCGATGGACAATTGGGATTCGATCTGAGAGGCAGCTATCGCGACGTCACGCGGCCAAGGAAATCGGTGAGCGCGCGGCGATCCTCGGGCGAGCCGATGCGCTGCTCGGGCATCTTGGTACCGGGGGTGTAGGCATTCGGTCCAACCTCGAACAGCTTTGCAACCGTCTCCGGCGTCCAGACGATGTCCATCGTCTTCAGGGCATCCGAGAAGCGGTAACCCGGCAGCGATGCGATCTTACGGCCAAACAATCCGGCAAGCGTCGGGCCTGCGCGCTGGACCTCCTTGTCCGACAGCGTGTGACAGGCAACGCACGCCCGGAATACGTCGGCGCCATGATCGCCGGCATAGGCAGCGAGCGGATCGGCCGGAGAGCCCATCCGACTCGAGCCGACGGGATCGCCGGTGCGTGCATTCCACCGCCTGATCTTGCCGTCCGCGCCCCCCGTCATCAGCGTCTCGCGATCCGGAAGGAAGGCAACCGACCACACCGGCAGCCCGGGCCCGACCAGCGTGCGTAGCAGGCTGCGCGACTTGCGATCGATGATCGCAACTGTGCCGCCGATGCCGGCAGCGGCAATCAGCTTGCCGTCGGCCGACATGGTCACGGCCACCACTGGTGTTGGGCCGGCCGATATCTCGCCGCTGACCTTGCCGTCCGTGGTCAGCATCCGCAGCATGCCGTCGACCGCGCCTGTGACGATTTCACCGTCCGGCGCCACGGCTACTGCGTTGAGCGGAGCCGGCAACGTCACGACTTCAGGCTGGCCGCCCGACAACCGCCAGATGCGCAACGTAAGGTCATAGCCGGCGCTGACGAGCGACCTGCCGTCCGGCGTGAAGGCGACGCCGTTGACGTTCTGCGAATGCCCTTCGAGCACGCGCGACACGCCGTCCGACAGCGACCAGAGCCGCACCGTCCGATCCCATGAAGCCGATGCGAGCAGTGCGCCGTCGGGGGAGACCGCGAGTGCGACGATTGGACCGACGTGTCCCTCGAACACCCGGTCCGGCTGCCGCCGGCCCGCCGTCCAGACCGCAATTCGTGCATCGGCACCCGCCGTGATCATGCGGCCGTCGTTCAGAAAGGCGACGGCATTGACCGCATCAGCATGATACCGCAGCACCTCCTCCGCTGTCTCCGCCTTTAGCGACCAGCGAATGGCGGCTGAGTCGAAGCTGCCGGACAAGAGGCCGTCCCCATCGGGGGAAATAGCAAGAGCCCGCACGGAGCCGCCGTGTCCCGCCATGTCGGCGTGCACGGATGATACGGCCAAGATGGCCCACAAGGCTGCGGCGCCGCCCGCGCAGAAAGGTAGTGTCATTGACCCTCGCCGCGTCCCGTTCACGCTCTCAAGATTGCCAGAAGAGCCGACGGAGGAGAATATCCGAACCGATCTATTTGGCTGGTGCCGTCGTGGTTTTGGACGATCCTTGAGGCGCGGCCTGCATTCCAGGCGGACTCTGACCCTGGGGACTTTCGGCGGGCGCGCCACCCGAGCCTGTATTGATGGGGCCCGTCCAGCCTTGCGGCTGTGGTTGGCCCTTCTCCTCGGGAGGGGTTGGTGCCGCAGACGAGTTGGTTTGCGCGGGTTGGGCGGAGGCGCTCTGGAAGAAGCAGAGTGCCGCGAAGCACAAGATCGTTGTTGGCAATTTCACGTCGGATCCTCCGGTGCGTGTACTAAACAGGGCAACGCTGCCTTCCGTTCCGGAGCGTGCATTGCAACAACCTGACTTCGCTCATCCTCCGCTTGAACGCCGGTGGTCCGAAGACTAGTCTCGCGCTGGTCACGTCAAGGACGACTGGCATGCAGGGGCCAACGCGGCCATTTCTGCGGATGATGGCGCGGCTGCGCGCTGTCCGCGCGCTCGATGGGCCGCAAGATCCCATTTCCCGAGAAGCCTCGCCCTTCCTGATCCTCGTTGCCATCGTGCTTGCGCTTCTTCTTGCGATATTAGAAGTCGATCTGAATAGCGCGGCGCTTCGGTCCGTAGGCTTGCTGGGCGATGGATTTTCCATCGATCCCATCTTCAAGAGCCCATAAGATCGCCTGTGCCTTGGTGCGATCAACGAGTTTGCTCGCGGCAAGCCGTGTCGTATAAAACACCTTGACGTTTCGATCGAAGGAGGCTGCGGATGAAGGCTTTTCTTCTTGGCTGCGTCGCGGCCATGGTGATCGCGATTGCGGGAATGGCGGCCTTGAATCGGGTCCAGGAGCCCGTCGCCCAGGCGTTTGCTACGACCGGCGTGCGTCTCTAAGACACTCAAATCCCGCAGAGCGTTAGGCCCCGTCGGCCGGTGCCATTCTCCACGCTTCCGCGTGCGAAAGACCCCACGATCGTCTCGGCTTTCGAGACCGTCGGGGCATCCTGTATCGGCAAGACGACACGCGAGGAGTTCGAGAGCATCGAGCAACTTTCGTGCACGGGCCTTGGCGTTTGCGGTGCAAGGTATGCTGCAAACGCCGAGGGTGTGGACCATCGCAGCGTTCGGCGTCAGCTTTTCTCGACTAGCCCTACCCGTTTTGGCCTTTCGGTGCATACGAAAGCCGGAGTGCACATCCGTGTGGCCTTCACTCAATCGGCATCAGGAAACTGGCGCGTCGGAGCCCGCTACAAGACATTGATGCGACTGAGGCTTTCCGACGGCGCAAGGCGAAGGATGGGTGACCGCGAAGTCAGCAAGCCAGGCCGGTGCTTTGCGTGGAACCCGGCGAAGGCCGTAAAACCCTGAGTTCGTGCAATATTTTTGGACAGCTATTGCATGATAATCATAATATAAAAGACTATCTCCGCTTCGACCGCAGTTCCGATGGGAGGATAAAATGCGCAGGACTGGTGCACACAATTTTCCGGCAATTGATCGCGTGATCTATGGCAAACCGGCGGCTGAGGCCATCAACGAAGAAGCGGAACGACTGAAGGCAACGCGCGTCTTCCTTATCGTCAGCCGCACCTTGAACACCCAGACCGACGAGATTGAGAAAATCCGGCACACGCTGGGCGACAAACATGCTGCGACCTTCGACGGAATTGCACAGCACACCACGCGCAAGCAAGCTGCCGAAGTTGCGCTCCACGCCAAGGAAGCACACGCCGATCTCGTCGTGGCCGTCGGCGGCGGTTCTGCCGTTGACCTCGCCAAGATCGTCATCATGGCGATGGAGCACGATATCCGCGATGAAGCCGGCTTCGATCCGTTCCCCATGGGCCCGGGCGTGAGCCATTCCCCGTTCCGCACGCCTGCAGTCCGACAGATCGCCGTGCCGTCAACGCTGAACGGCGGCGAATACAATGCCGCAGCGCTTGTCACCGATGAGCGCAACAAGCTGAAGCAAATATTCTTTCACCCCCACATGATGCCGGTGGCAGTCATCCTCGACCCTGCCCTCACGCTTCATACGCCTTCGAACCTCTGGATGGGATCTGGCACTCGCTCCATGGATCACGGCATCGAAGCATTGTGCTCGCCAGCTGGCACCCCCCTTGCTGACGAAGTGGTTCTGGCGGGTATCCGCACGCTGCGCGATGGAATGCTCCGGACCCTGCAACAACCTGACGATTTCGAGGCGCGCCGCTTGTCTCAATACGGCTCATGGCTTGCGTCCTTTGGACTGCAGGCACGCGTTCCCATGGGCGCAAGCCACGGCATCGGCCACGTGCTTGGTGGGACTTTCGGGGTTCCTCACTATTATTGCACGCCCGTCATCATGCCGAGCCTTCTTCGCTATAACAAGCCGTTCACCGATGACGCGCAGAAGCGTTTGGCGGCAGCTTTGGGTGCTCCCGGTGGGGACGCGGCAGACGCCTTTGCGGAGTTCGTCAGGCAACTTGGACTACCGGGCCGCCTCGCTGAGGTCGGCATCGGCGAAGACAAGTTCGGCAAGATCAGCGAAATCGCGATCAACCATCGCTTCGTCAAAGCCAATCCGCGCCCCTTCAACGACCAAGCCGAAATCGTCGATCTGCTGCGAATGGCCGCGTAGCTGCCATGGCGGCGGCCGATGGTAGAGGCACGGCCGCTTGCCTCCGCCATCGCCCCGCTCCGCCCAGAAGCCAACGTCAGTTAAGCCGTGTCTCAATTGTCGGCCGAATGCGTTCTCTCGCAGTCGCTCGCGACCGGGCTGCCCAAAGCCTGCCGTCCGGCCTCCAGCAGGAGGTCGGACAAACGCTTGTCGTCGACCGCACGCGCCAGCACGACCGCACCGACCATGGTCGCAATTGCCCCGGCGGCCCTCTGTCTCACATCCGATGACGGCCTCGCCGAGGTCAGCCGCGCGATGATATCGATCATCTTGCTGAGCCCCCGTTCAAGGGTGCGCCGCGCCTCCGGACCTGAACGTCCGATGTCGGCGGCCAAGGCCGGCAACGCGCAACCGCGCCCCGGATCGTCACGGTGGAGAGGACCCAGGTAAGACTCGACAAGTGCGTCGAATCCCTTCCCGGCGGGCAGCCCCTGCGTGAGGCTGAGCCAATGCACGATCGTTCGATCCATGGCCAGGGCGAGCCCTTCGACGACCAACGCGTCGCGCGATTTGAAGTAGGCGTAGAAGCTGCCATGCGTCAGATTGGCGAGCTTCATCAGGTCGGCCACACTCAGGCCATCGGCGCCGGCCTGGCGCAGACCGCGGGAAGCGCTTTCGACGATGCGTCTGCGGGTATGCTGCCCATGGTCTTTCGGGTAACGCATCGCCTGCTCCGGGATGGCACAAGATATTCGCTGTTGACGATCCCATCACGGCCGGAGCTTCCAGCCCACGCAGAGACGACGAAATGTCGTCTGCAGCGCGGGTCGCAAGCCGTGGCTTCACGCGACCTTGAGATTGGCCCCACTGTCGGCATCAAGGAATCCCGTCAGCCTGCCCCTGATCAATCGCTCGGCGTCCGCCATGATGCGGTCGATCAACTCCTTCACGGTCGGAATATCGTGAATGAGTCCGACGACCATGCCGCAGCTCCAGGCGCCCGCGTCCATGTCACCGTCGATCATCACCCTGGGATAGACGCCCGCTACCTGATCATGGATGTCGTCGATCTTGAGGCTCTTGCCCTTCTCGCGCTCGACCTCGAGCAGATGCTCGACGCCCTTGTTGTTCAGGACCCGCTCGGTGTTGCGGAGCGCGCGCATAACGAGCCTGGTGTCGAGCTCGGACGCCGCGACCAGCGCCTTCTTGACGTTCTCGTGCACCGGCGCTTCCTTGGTGGCGATGAACCGCGTACCCATGTTCATTCCCGCCGCTCCCATCGCAAGCGCCGCAACCAGGCTGCGCGCGTCGGCCATGCCGCCGGATGCCACGAACGGGATCTTCAGTTCTTCGGCCGCACGCGGCAGCAGGATCATGTTGGGCATGTCATCCTCGCCCGGATGGCCGCCGCACTCGAAGCCGTCGACGCTGACGGCATCGCAGCCGATCTGTTCGGCCTTCAACGAATGCCGGACCGAGGTGCATTTGTGGATCACCTTGATGCCGCCCGCCTTCAGGGCCGGCATGTATTGTTCAGGGCTACGTCCGGCCGTCTCGACGATCCTGACGCCGCCCTCCCTGATGGCAGCGATATACTCCGGATAAGGCGGGGCGCTGAAGGTCGGCAGGAAGGTCAAGTTCACGCCGAACGGCTTGTCCGTCATGTCCCGGCAGCGCGCGATCTCCTTGGCAAGCAGCTCCGGCGTCCGCTGGGTGAGGCCGGTGATCAAGCCGAGCCCGCCGGCGTTGGATACCGCGGCTGCCATTTCGGCGAAGCCGACATAGTGCATTCCGCCCTGGATGATCGGATGTTCGATACCGAACAGTTCAGTGATCGCTGTCTTCACGAATGATCTCCCCGCGTTTCCGTCAGTGGATGATTTCAAACAAGCCCGCGGCGCCCATGCCACCACCGATGCACATGGTCACCACGCCGTATTTCGCCTTGCGCCGCCGTCCCTCGATCAGGAGGTGGCCGGTGAGCCGCGAGCCGGTCATGCCATAGGGGTGGCCGATCGCGATCGAGCCGCCGTTGACGTTGAGCTTGTCCGGATCGATGCCGAGCTTGTCGCGGCAATGGATTACCTGCACCGCATACGCCTCGTTGAGCTCCCAGAGATCGATGTCGTCGATCCTCAAACCGTGGCGCTTGAGCAGGCGCGGGATCGCAGCGACCGGGCCGACGCCCATCTCGTCCGGCTCGACCCCGGCGGCGACGAAGCCGCGGAAGATACCGAGCGGCTTCAACCCCTTGCTGGCTGCAAACTTGCCGCTCGTGATCACACAGGCCGAAGCACCGTCCGAGAGCTGGCTGGCATTGCCCGCGCTGATGGTCTTGCCCTCGAACACCGGCTTGATCTTGGCGAGGCCCTCGGCCGTGGTTTCCGGACGCGGGCCCTCGTCTTTCGTGAGCGTCACCGGTTCGTAGGTGACCTCCTTGGTGTCCTTGTTGACGAGCGCCATCATGGTCGTGAACGGCACGATTTCATCGCTGAAGCGGCCGGCCTGCAGAGCGGCGCCGACGCGGCGCTGGCATTCGAGGCTGTACTCGTCCTGCTTGTCGCGGCCGATCGTGTACCGCTCGGCGACGACCTCCGCCGTATCGAGCATCGACATGTACATTTCGGGCTTCATCGCCATCAGCTCGTCGTCAACGGCGTGGAATTTGTTCATGTGCTCGTTCTGCACGAGGCTGATCGACTCGATCCCGCCGCCGATGGCGACCTCGACCCCGTCCAGCATCACCGAGCGCGCGGCAACGGCGATGGCCTGCAGGCCGGACGCGCATTGCCGGTCGATCGTGGTGCCGGCCACCGTCACGGGCAGGCCAGCGCGGATCGCGCCCTTGCGCGCCACGTTCATCACCATGGTGCCTTGCTGCATCGCGCAGCCCATCACCACGTCTTCCACCTCGCCCGGCGTGATGCCGGCGCGCTTCACGGCTTCGGCCATCACATGCCCCGCCATGGTCGGGCCGTCCGTGTTGTTGAGCGCGCCACGATAGGCCTTGCCGACGGCCGTGCGTGCGGTGGAAACGATGACTGCTTCAGTCGTCATGCTGGCCTCTTCTCTTTACGCGGCCGCATCCAGCTGCGCGTAGCGCAGCACGTGGAACGCGGGATCGCCGAACTGGATGTTGATGGAGGAGATTCGCTTGAAATAGTGTCCGACGTTCAGCTCGTCGGTCATTCCCATGCCGCCGTGAAGCTGCACCGCCTGGTCGGCTACGAACTTCCCGGCATAGCCAATCTTTGACTTGGCCCCGGAGGCGAGCCGCGACAGGCCTGAATCACCGGCGTCGAGGCTGAGATTGAGATGCTGCATCAGGGAGAGCGCCTCCTGATGGGCAATGAACATGTCGACCATGCGATGCTGCAACACCTGAAAGGAGCCGATGGCGGTGCCGAACTGCTTTCGGGTCTTTGAATAGTCCAGCGTTGCGGCATTCAGCTCGCCGATCGCGCCGACGACCTCGGCGCAGAGCGCGCCGATCGCGCGGTCACGACAGGTTTCCAGCGCGGCAACGCCCTCGCCTTCTGCTCCCAGCAATTGCCCGCGGACCTCGCGCAAGCTGATCTCGGCCGCGCGGCGTCCGTCGATCGTCTTGAAGCTCTGGAGATTGACGCCCGCGGCATGGCGGTCGACCACGAACAGGCTGACGCCGCCGCGGTCGCGATTGTCGCCGGCGGTCCGCGCCGAAACGATCAGATGATCCGCCCACGGTGCTGCCATCACCATGGTCTTCTCGCCGCTCAGAACGTAGTCGTCTCCCTCACGCCGCACCTTGGTCGCGATATTGGCGAAATCGAACCGGGAGGCCCTCTCGGTCCAGGCCAGCGCCCAGATCCTGGAACCGTCGATGATGCCTGGGATGAATGCCTGCTTCTGCTCGGACGTACCAAGCTGCTCGATCAGGCCGCCAGCAAGCACCACCGTTTCGACGAAAGGCTCGACGACGAGGTGACGGCCGAACTCCTGCATGACGATCATGGTCGACAACGGACCGCCGCCGAGGCCGCCGGCATCCTCGGAAAACGGTGCCGCGAGCAGGCCGAGCTCGGCGAAGGCCCTCCACCGCGTCCGGCTGAACCCCTCCTCGCTCGCCACGATCTTGCGCCGCGCCTCGAAATCATACTGGTCGCGCAGAAGGCGCTGAACGCTGGATCGCAGTAATTCCTGCTCTTCCGTGAACTGAATATCCATCCGGTCCTCCCGATCCGCCGTGGCTTAGAGCCCGAGCACGGCTTTGGCGATGATGTTTCGCTGGATCTCGTTGGATCCGCCGTAGATGCTGAGCTTGCGCGCGTTCAGATATTTCTCGGACGCGGTGTGGCCGTAGTCCGGACCCGGCATGAAGTGGTTGTCACTGACCGGATGCTCGCGGATGGCAAGACCATAATTGCCGATCGCGCGGTGCGTGAGCTCGGTGATGTCCTGGAAGATCTCGGTGCCGCGGACCTTGAACAGCGACGCCGCCGGACCGGGATCGACACCACGCGCCATCTGGGCAACCACGCGTAGTTCGGTCGCCTCCAGCGCCAGTACGTCGAGCTCGACGCGGGCGATGTCGCGTAGAAATTCCAGATGCGCCGGATCGTCGGCCGGTATCTCGGCCTTCACGATCTGCTTCAGCTTCCGGAGATAGCGGGTGGACCGGCCGATGCCCGCCATGCTGGTGCGCTCGTTGCCGAGCAGGAATTTGGCGTACGTCCAGCCCTTGTTCTCCTCGCCGACCAGGTTCTCGACGGGCACGCGGACGTCCTCCAGAAAGACGTCGTTGACCTCGTGACTGCCGTCGATCGTGATGATCGGCCGAACGGTGACGCCGGGCGACTTCATGTTGATCAACAGGAAGGAGATTCCCGATTGCGGCTTCGCATTCGGATCGGTTCGCACCAGGCAGAAGATCCAGTCGGCGTGCTGGGCCAGCGTGGTCCAGGTCTTGTGCCCGTTGACGACGTAATGGTCGCCCTCGCGCACCGCCTTGGTTCTAACCGTAGCAAGGTCAGAGCCGGAGCCCGGCTCGGAATAGCCCTGGCACCACCAATCCTCGCCGGACAGAATTCGCGGCAGAAACTTCCTCTTCTGCGCCTCGTTGCCGAACGTGTAGATCACCGGCCCGACCATGGTCACGCTGAAGGCAAGCGGCGGCAGCGTTCCCGCCCGGGAGGTTTCCTGCTCAAAGATGAACCGCTGTGTGACCGTCCAGCCCGGCCCGCCATACTCCTTGGGCCACAGCGGCGCGATCCAGCCCTTCTTGTGGAGGATCCGGTGCCAGAGCAGTGACTGCTCCTTGGTCAGGTCGGTCTCCGGATTGGGCACGCGCATCTCCGCCGGATAATTGTCCGCGATGAAGGCGCGCACTTCATCGCGGAAAGCCGCGTCATCGGCAGACAGCGCAAGCTCCATCGTAAGGGCCTCCTTACCACTTCTCGCCGAAGGGACGGATTTCCAGCTCGAATGTCCACGCGCTCTTCGGCTGCTGATAAAGCTGCCAATAGGACGCAGCGACGGACGACGGCGGCATCAAGAGATCGGGATCGTCGAGCGCATTCGGACCGAGTGCCTCGAGCCGGCGCTGCCGCACCCATTCCGTATCGACGCCGGAATCGATGATGAGATGCGCGACGTGAATGTTCTTGGGGCCGAGCTCGCGCGCCATCGCCTGGGCCACCGCCCGCAGGCCGAACTTCGCGCTGGCAAAGGCGGCATAGCCGCTGCCGCCGCGGAGCGACGCTGTCGCGCCGGTGAAGAAGATCTTGCCGCCGCCGCGAGGCAGCATCAGCCGCGCGGCCTCGCGGCCGGCGAGAAAGCCGGAATAGCAGGCCATCTCCCAGACCTTGCGGAAGACCCGCTCGGTCGTATCGAGGATCGGAAAGTTGACGTTGGCGCCGATGTTGAAGATGCAGACCTCGAGCGGCGCATGCTTGTCGGCATCGGCGAGGAAGGAGATGACCTCCTCCTCCTTGCGGGCATCCAGCGAGCATGCATGGATTTCGCCTCCGGCGGCCTCGATCTCCTTGACGAGCGGCTCGAGCTTGGCCCCGTTCCGGCGCCCGGCGAACACCGTGAAGCCCTCCGAGGCGAACTTCTTGGCGATCTCGCCGCCGATATAGTCGCCTGCACCGATCACTGCGACGGTTGCATTTCTCTTTTGCATGGATCGTCTCCCGGTTGGATTGAACTTCGTTAGCTCGGCGGCTCTATGCCGTCCTTGCGACCGGCCTCGTTTGCTCGAGGATGGACTCCTCGACGTCACGAAGCTGATCCTTGCCGAAGAACATCTCCTTGCCGACGAAGAAGGTTGGTGACCCGAACGCGCCTCGGCTGACGGCATCGTTGGTCAGATCAATCAACCTCTTCTTGACGTCGTCCTGCTGGGCGCGAGCGATCAATCTGTCGATATCGAGCCCCGAAGCCATGAACGCGTTCCGGAAGATTTCGACGTTGTCCATCTTCTTCGGCTCCTCCCACATATGGTGATAGGCCGCACGAAAATAGGACTCGAACACGCCCTCGAACTGGGCTGCCACGGCGCCCCGCATCAGCATCAGCGTGTTGACGGGAAAGAAGGGATTCTGGCGGAATTTCGTGACGTTGTGGCGGCGGATAAACCGCTGGGTCTCAAGCGCCTGATATTCCGGCTTGTTCTTGATCCCACGAAGCGAGTCGAACGGCGACATGTTGCCCGTCGCCTTGTAGATGCCGCCAAGCAAGACCGGAACATAATCGAATTTCGCACCGGTGCGCTGCTCGATGCCCGGAATTGCCACCTCGGCCAGATAAGCGTTCGGGCTGCCGAAATCGAATTGGAATTCAATCTTCAAGGTCATCTCGGCTCCTCCCGCGGAACATGTGCTTGCACTGGCGATCCGGTCGCCGGCCTGACTTTCCTCAAACATACCGTTCTAAAATAGAACTGTCAAACGCTCCCGCAATCTGCTGATTTCGTCTAGTCTGGAAGGGTATTGTTTGGAGTTTAGTACCTATCTAGAATGGCAAATCCGCGCCGACCTCTGCAACGATTCGAGACGAGGTCCGTGCCGCGGCGGCGACTGGAGTGTGTGGATGAAGTGGAAGGAACTCGAGGAAGAGCCGTGCTCGATGGCCCGAACTATCGGCGTGATCGGCGATCGCTGGACTCTTCTTATCCTGCGCGAGTGTTTTCTGCGCACGCGCCGCTTCGAGGGATTTCAGTCGGCACTCGGAATCACGCGGCATTTGCTTGCCGAACGTCTGAAGAAGTTGGTTCGGCAGGGCATCCTGCGCCGCATTCCCTACCAGGACTCCCCCAAGCGGCACGAATATATCCTGACCCAGAAGGGGCTCGATCTGTATCCGATCATGATGGCAATCGTGCATTGGGGCGATATTCACATGGTCGACGAGCGCGGCCGCCCCTTGCTGCACCAGCATCGCAAGTGCGGAAAAGATTTCGATCCGGTCATGGTGTGCTCCGAATGCGGCGAGCCGCTGTCGGCCAAGGAGGTTCATACTCATCCCGGGCCGGGTGCTCGCAGCGCGCCGGCGGCAGCGGCGCCGACGACCTCGAAAACAAAGGCACGCTCGCGGGCCGCCTGAGGCTCGCGCATCGAAGGCCTCCCGCGGCCGGAGGTGCCGCCAGATGCGATCTGGCGGCAAGGGAGTGAGTAACGACCGCACGGGACAGGCTCGCTCTCAGACCCGGATCACATCGGCGCCAGCTTCGTGGGTGTAGAGACGCTCAACCTGTTCGGATCGAACTTTCAGCACCGCGCGTTGGTTGACATAGGCCTTGTCGGTGATCTCGCCTGCCGCCATTGATGGCGGGTCTTTCAGCAGAACGAAGGAGCAGATCCGTTCGCTGCTTCCGACGGCCTCATTGTAGTCCCGAAAGCGATCCAGCAGGAACCCGACCACGGCGGGATCCGAGGTCAAATCCGCACCCGGAGTTTTCGAGATCCGTGCGGCCTCCGTGGGATTCAACCAGCAGAGCAGCGCGCACGCCTCACGATTTTCGCCCGCGACCACCATGTCGAGCAAGACACCGCGCGTTGCGGCCAGGATTGCCGCGCGCATATTGCTGATCGAGACCCAGGTCCCATTCGCAAGCTTGAAGTTCTCGGAAATTCGTCCGGTAAAGCGCAGCCCGAGCTCAGGCTTCTGCGGATCCAGAAACGAGACAGTATCGCCGATGCGATAGAAGCCTTCCTCGTCGAAGGCCATTTCCGTCAAATCCGGCCGCCCGAGATAACCCGGCGTGACGTTGGGTCCCTTGACCCTGACCTCGTAAGTATCCGAGACCGGAATGAGCTTGAGCCGCAGTCCCGGCGCGGGAAGACCGATCTCGCCGGGTCGATCTGTCGCCCAATGGGTCGTACTGATGGTCGGGGCGGTTTCGGTCGTACCGTAACCCGACATGACCGGAATTCGCCGGCCGGTCACCGAGAGTGTCAAGCGATAGAGCTTCTCCAGCGTGTCCTTTGAAATTGCAGCGCCGGCATAACTCATTCGGTCCATCCGCTTGAAGACACTGGCGCCCAGATCGAGATCCTTCTCGACCGCGTCACACAGCAGGTTATAGCCGGCAGGCACGTTGAACATGGCGGTCGGCGACACTTCCTTGAGATTGGCGACAGTCTTATGAAAGAGCTGCGGCAGCGGACGGCCGTCGTCGATATAGAGCGTCCCGCCGTTCTTGAGGATGCCGTGAAGAATGACGTTGCTCCCCATCGTGTGGTGCCAAGGCAGCCACTCCACCTGGACTGGCGCAGCCGGAGGAGACACGAGCTGGCTACCCATTTGCAGGGAGCTTGCCATCATGCGGTGGGTGTTGAGCACGCCTTTCGGAAAGCCTGTCGAACCCGACGTGAAGAGTATCTTGGCGACCGCGTCGCACGAGACCGCACGAGATGCCTCGGCAAATCCGTCGCACGCGGTTTTGGCTGTGAGGGTACGAAAGGGCACCGTGTCCGGCGCGCCATCGACACTGATCCAGGTCGCGGCCGCCAATTCCGGAATGGTACGGCCTGCGGAAAACTCACGTCCGCTTTGGACGAACACGAAGCTCGGGCGCAGCACTTCGGCGATGTCCTTGAGACGAGCAAGTCCACCGGGCATCAGCGTGTAGTTTGGCGATATCGACGCCAGGATGACGCCGATAGACATCGCCGCAAACGAAACCACGGCGTTCTCGATCGAGTTTCCGGAGAGGATGGCCAGCTTGTCCGCTGGCTTTGCGCCCAGATCAAGCAGACTCTGGCCTACCGCCTGGACCTGAGACCATGCCTCGCTGTAGGTGATCTCGTCCCACCCACCCTTCGCATTGCGCTGCGCGAGAAATATCCGGTCCGGGGTGGCGCTTGCCCAGCTCGGCAGAAAGTCCGTGATACGCCAGTCACACGGCTTCCACTCGAGGGGTGAGCTCAATATGAGCGCGCCATCTGGTCGGCGCTCGATTGAAACCTCGCGCGGCGCAAACGTCAGTGCCTTCGTCGACATCGAATTGATCTCCTGAAGTACCGGAATGGCGATCGCAGCCGTTGCGCTCGTGTCGAGCAGGACGCCGGCGCCGGCACGTCGTCAATGCCGCTCGCCTCTCGCCTGTTACGTGCTCATTCGGACCTGGCGTCCAGCACTTCTCCGAAGGCTTCCCAAGTCGAGCCGGTCCATCGCTGCAGGCGCATCTGCGTCCAGATCATGTTCTCGGTTTCGCTGGTGTTGATCTTGATGCCCGGCAGTGCGGTCGGGACGACGAAGTCCCGGAGGTTCTTGGCCTGCGCCAGGATGTTCTTGCGGGACAGGTCATCGCCGCATTGTTTCAAGATCTGTTCCAGCAGGATGCCCTGCTGATAACCGGTGAGATAGCTGCCGTTGGTGATATCGACGCCGGGCAGATATTTGTCGATAAACGCCCGATAGGCCTGCATGCCGGGATCATCTTTCCACTTCGGATCCACGACATCCTTGTTGATGGTGCCGACGATCACGCCAGTCGACTTGTCGAGGCCGGCCGGCGTGAGCGTGCCTCCAACCGAGCCGGACGGAAAGTTGATGATGACGGTCGCCTTCCAGCCGATCAAAGAGGCCTGCCGGATCGCCTGCGCAGCGAATTTCGGCGTGCCCGCGATCATCAGGGCATCCGCACCGGAGCTCTTCAGGTTGGTGATCTGCGAATCGACGGTCGGTTCAGTGACCTCATAGGACGCGGTGACGACCCTGCGATCGTAGTCCTTACCGAGAAACGCCTTGAAGGCGTTGACGTAGTCTTTTCCGAGGTCGTCATTCTGGTAGAGGATCGCATATTTGGCGTTCGGCAGAGCCTTCGTGAGGTATTTTGCGTAGATCTTTCCCTCGGTATCGTAGCTGACGAGACCTGTCGTGATCAGCGGGTAACTGGCGACGTCGGTGAACTTGGACGATCCGCTGACGATCGCGATGCTGGGCACCCCTTTCGACTTCAGGTATTTTGACGTTGCCGAAATGGCGGGAGTGCCGAGCTGGCCGAACATGAATGCAACTTCATCGCTCTCAACGAGCTTGCGAACCTGCTCCACGGCCTTGGGCGGGCTATAGGCATCGTCATAGGCGACGTAATTGATCTTGCGCCCGCTGATGCCGCCGCGATCATTCAGGGACTGAATGTAGGCGATCAGCCCCTTGCCCACGAGACCGATCGATGAAGCCGGTCCGCTGAACGGAAACACCCCGCCAATCTTGATTTCCGTCGCCGTAACCCCGGGCTCGTCGGCCGCGAATGCCGGGCTGCCCAACAGCACAAGCAGAACGGCAAGACTCTTCCATCTCGGCAACATCGGCATCCTCCCTGATGCGCACTCTTCGGGTGCGCCGTTCAATTCTTATGTGTCTCTACGGCTCGCCAGGCGTCATGCCGTGCGAGATCGAGCGCGCTCGCCAAGCGTCGATGGCCAAGCGCGTCAACCGTTGCGGCTCTTGGATCGGCCGCCTCATTCCTCGAATCTACAGTTCTTTTTTTGAACTCGTCAAGCGCTTAGATGCATCACCCCTGACAAAGGACGAAGCGCTTGCGATTTTTCGAAGAGTTGTACGCATAATTCGACACCGGCAGAGGTAGAGGCTGATACCGATTCCAGGCGCGGAGACGCCCCTTTCGGCCCCGGATATCGCGCGTCACAATACAAGACCAGTTCATTCTGTTCTTGAACTTACGAGATGATCGGAGGTGAACCGTAAAATGGCACCGAGGGCTGCGCTGCAACACGCCCGGCCAGCAGGCCAGCGATCCGCTTAGATGCGCGGCGCTCGATTGAAGGGCTCAGGCCATAGACAAAGGAACGTCAAAGCGGGAGCACGCTTCACTGAGAGGGGAGAATTCCAGGGTCTTCAAGACGTTCCGGGCGCAGGCGACGCCGCCCGTGATCTCGCGACACGGACGCTACGGGCCCAAGTTCGTGGATGGCGCCAAGACGTTCAAGGTCGGACGGCAGCGACCCTGATTCCAAGATGGGGTCGCTCGCCAATCCGCGCTGCGCGGAGCGATTGTCAGACTACAAGGTGCCGGAAACAGTCTCACTGCGCATGACACCGCCACCGCGCAATGCAAACGGCAAGGTTCTGAAAGCCGCGTTGCGCGAGAGCAAGACATGAAGGTCGCCACCTGGCACAACGGTACAATAAAACTGTACTGGCCCTTTCCGCCCTACGGCCCCGCCTTCCCCTTTCGCGCGGCGATCTGCTGTAGCGCCCAGCGCGCGTTCTTGCGCACGTCAGGATCGGGATCGTTGGCGATCACCACGAGGTATGCCTCGCCTTCGGGGGCGGCGATCTCGCCGAGCGCGGCAGCCGCCTCCTTCCGCAAATTCGCCTGCTCATGGTTGATGCAGTTACCGATCGGACGCAGGGCGCGCTCGACCTTCATCTTGCCGAGGCTGCGGATCGCCTTGAGCCGAACCTGCCAAAACCCGTCGGCAAGTGAGACGATAAGCTGATCGGCGGCGAGCGAGCCGTTGACGTTGAGCCCGAGCGTCTCGGCTGCCATCTCCCGGACCATCCAGTCCGCATCCCTGAGTGCGCGGGTGATCGTCTCGGCCGCAGGCTTCATCTGGGAGAAGGCGAGCGCGCTCACCGCGGCGCGGCGCACATGGGCGTCGGGATCATGGATCAGCGCGGTGAGCGCCGGGATCGACTCTTCGAGCTTCAGGAAACCGATGACGCCGATCGCCTGCACGCGGACGGCCGCGTCACCATCCTGGAGCGCTTCCAGCGCAGGCTTCAGCGTGTCCTTGCGGCGCAACTCCTTGAGCGCGCGCAGCGCGCCCATGCGGACGAAGGCGTGGGCATGCTTGACCAGCGGCAGGATGATTTCGGCGCAAGCGGGATCCTTGAATTCGGCCAAACTGTCGGCTGCGGCCGACGCCACGATCCGCTCGGGATCGACGAGCAGCTTGACCAGTGCATTCGCCGCTTCCCGCCCGTCGAACTCGCCGAGCGCCATCGCGACCTGCTGGCGCACGCCCGCGTCGGGATCAGACACCATGTTGGCGAGATGCGCGACCGCAACCGGATCGCCGGAATGGCCGAGCGCAATGATGGCGACGCGCCGCTCGGCCGGATCTGCGGCTTGCAACCGCTCGTCGGCGTCTTCGAGATCGTCATAGGATTCGAACGGACTCGACATGACTACCTCAAGAGATAGGGAATGTTCACGGTGACGGCGCCGGTCGGGCAATCGGCCTCGCAGGGCATGCAGTACCAGCACTCGTCATAGGCCATGTAGGCCTTGTTGGTCATGTCGCTGATGCGGAGCACGTCGAGCGGGCAGACGTCGACGCAGACGGTGCAGCCCTTGTCGGCGATGCATTTGGCGTCGTCGACGACCACCGGGACCGACGTCTGATAGGACGCGAGAGGCATCGTAGATCTCCTGTTGCTTGTCGTTCGATGGATCAGGCGGTCGCGCGGATGCGCTGCTTGTCGTAGAGGTCCTTCTCGTCGTCCGCGATCGGGACGACATAGGGTTCGACCGCGCGCTTCTCACTGGTCATCCTGCCGTTCTGTTTGCTCAGCAGGGTGTGGCAGAACCAGTTCTCGTTGTCCTTCTCCGGGAAATCCGTGCGCCAGTGATAGAGGCCCCAGCGGCTCTCCTCGCGATACAAAGAGGCATGTACCGCCATGTCGGCGCAGTCCATGATCGACTGCACTTCAAGGGCGCGGAGCAGCTCGTGTGCGTTACGTGCGATCATATGCTCCTGCATGTCTTGCCGCGCCTCGGCGAGGCGGCGCATGCCGAGCTCGTATTTGCGCGTGACCTTCGGCGGCTGGAGATAGTCGTTGACCAGGCGCCGCGTCTTGTACTCGACCTGGTTCGGCGGAATGCCGTCCTCGCGCCTGGTCGGCGCCATCACGCGGTCGCGCTCCCTGGCCACGTCGGCGGCATCGAACTCCGCGAAGTCGTGGCTGTCGGCGAACTCCATCGCGTCGATGCCGGCCACCGCGCCGTTGGTGAAGGCGCCGAGCATGTAATTGTGCGGCACGCTCGCCATGTCGCCGGCGGCGTAGAGGCCGGGCACGGTGGTGCGCGCATTGTCGTCGACGAACACGCCGGAGGCGCTATGGCCGGAGCAAAAGCCTATCTCGGAGATGTGCATCTCGATCGAATCGTTGCGGTAATCGACCCCGCGTCCCTGCTGGAACAGGCCACGCGTCGGCCGCTCCACCTTGTGCAGCGTTGATTCGATTTCCGAGATCGTATCCGGGTGGAGATGCTTGAGCTGGAGGAACACCGGGCCCTTACCCGACAGCAGCTCGTTGTAGAATTCGAGCATCATCTGTCCGGACCAGTAGTCGCATTCGATAAAGCGCGATCCCTCGTTGTTGGCGGTAAAGGCGCCGAAGGGACCGGCGACATAGGCGCATGCGGGACCGTTGTAATCCTTGATCAGCGGATTGATCTGGTAGCATTCGAGGTTCGCAAGCGCGGCGCCGGCGTGATAGGCCATCGAATAGCCATCGCCGGAATTGGCAGCATTCTCGTAGGTTCCGAACATGTAGCCGGAGGTCGGCAGACCCAGGCGGCCGGCCGCGCCCATGCACAGGATGACGGCCTTGGCCTTGATCACCAGCATCTCTGCGGTACGCGTATTGACGCTGACCGCGCCAGCGATGCGCCCATCTGCCGACTTGAGCAGTCGCGTCGCCATGTAGCGATTGGAGATCAGGATTCGGGCGCGCCGGAGCTGGCGGTAGAGCGCCTTTTTCACTGTCTCGCCGTTCGGCATCGGCAGCACGTAGGTGCCGATATGATGCACCTTCTTGACGGCGTAGTCGCCGTTCTCGTTCTTCAGGAAGCGGATGCCGAAGCTGTCGAGCTCTTCGATGATGCCGTAGCAGTTCTGCGCGTACTTATAGACCGCCTTCTGGTCGACGATGCCGTCATTGGCGATGGTGATTTCCTTGGTGTACTGCTCCGGTGTCGCATAGCCGGGGATGACGGCATTATTCAAGCCGTCCATGCCCATCGAGATCGCGCCGGAGCGCTTGACGTTGGCCTTTTCGAGCAGGACGACATTGGCCTTCGGATTCTTCAGCTTCGCCTTCAGTGCAGCCATCGGGCCGGCTGTGCCGCCGCCGATGACCAGCACATCGCAGGAAACCTCCGAAAGTCCGTCGACGATCTGATCTAGTGCCATCGCTTGCTCCTGGTTCGCCGGCATTTCCGGCGCCTTTGCATCAGATTTGTTCAGAGGGCGTCGCGGCGATAGCAATTAGTTGTCGACGGGACGCGATTTGCCCCTCAGCGCTCGACGAACGCCTTTTCGATCACGAAATGCCCGGGCTGGCTGTGGTTCCCCTCGACGAAGCCACGCGCGGAGAACATTGCGGGCAGTTCCTCCAGCATCGCCGGGCTGCCGCAGAGCATGATGCGGTCGGTCTCGATATCGAGGCTGCCCTGCCCGATATCGTCGAAGAGCTGGCCCGAGGCGATCAGATCGGTGATGCGGCCACGATTCCTGAACGGCTCTCGGGTGACCGTCGGATAGTAGACGAGGTTGTCGCGGATCAGCGGTCCGAAGAACTCGTGATTGCGGAGGCCTTCGATCACGTGCTCGCCATAGGCGAGCTCAGAGACTTGGCGGCAGCCATGGGCGAGCACGATCGTCTCATAGTTCTCGTAGACGTCGGGGTCCTTGATCAGGCTGGCGAACGGCGCGAGCCCCGTGCCGGTCGAAAGCAGCAGGAGGCGCTTTCCCGGAATGAGGTTGCCGGTGATCAACGTCCCCGTCGCCTTGCGGCCGACCAGGATGATGTCGCCTTCGCTGATCTTCTGGAGGCGCGAGGTCAGCGGACCGTCCTGCACCTTGATCGAGAAGAACTCGAGCGCTTCCTCGTGATTGGCACTCGCCATGCTGTAGGCCCGCATCAAGGGCTTGCCCTCGACCTCCAGCCCGATCATGGCGAACTGGCCGTTCTGGAAGCGAAAGCCGGGATCGCGCGTCGCGGTAAAGCTGAACAGGGACTCGGTCCAGTGCCGGACCGACAGAACCGTCTCTTTCTGAAATGCGCTCATCTCGTCTCCGTGCCTCGATCGCGCACAAGGTTTCGGAGAGACGGGCATCCGGCAACGCGGAAGTGAAACTCCCGGTCGATTAGTTTCACATTTCGCGGGCGATGATCGGAGAGCGGCCGGCGTTGGCAACTAGTTGCTATTCGCACTCGTCTGCAACGCCGTAGAAGAGGGTCGGAGATACGTCATGACCATGACCTTGGTAGTACCGACCGTGGCCGACTACGAAGCCAGCGCCGATCTGGCGATGCTCCTCGTCCGCACCACGCTGGACGACGCGCTGAGCGTCCCTGCCGAAAAACTTCGCCTCTCCTGCAAATGCGCCCACTGCATCCGTGCCCGCTTCGACGGCCGTTTCCCCGAACACTTTCCCGGCATCGCCATCACCGAGATCGGCGATCTCGGCTATGGGCTGAACATCTCGTTCTCGGACGGACATAACAGGGGGATTTATCCGAAGACGTATTTGCTGAGCCTGGCGGGGCGCTGACCCGCATCCACACTCGTCATTCCGGGGCGCCCGAAGGGCCAGCCCGGAATCCATAACCCCCGCTCGTGGCTATTGATTCCGGGCCTGCGCGCTTTGCGCGCATCCCGGAATGACGCAGGAAGTTTGCGCTTTCCCATCTGGCACGGACATTGCTCCTCTTTAGAACGATTTGAACGTTCCGGAGGCAGATGATGTTGCAGGCGGCGAATGCGGTTCGCGGGGCTGTTCCCCCGGCAGTCCGGCCAGCAGGCAGCTCCTCGCTGCTGCTCACCGAGAACCAGCAATGGATCGGCGGGCCCCCGCCGCTGATGGATAAGCTCTCCCCGCGCGAGCGGGAGCAGGTGCTGAAGCAAGGCCGCCGAAAAGTGCTCAACCGCGGCCAGACGCTGTTCAGCCAGGGGGGCAAGCATGACGGCATCTGGCTGATCGAGAGCGGCCGTATCCGGGTGTTCTACACCTCCCCACTCGGGCGCGAGATCACGCTGGCCTATTGGCATGTCGGCAATTTCGTCGGCGGGCCGGAAGTGTTCGAGGGCACGGTGCATCAATGGTCCGGTGTTGCGTCCAGCAATTGCAGCGTCGTGCACCTTCCCGGAAAGGAGCTGCGATCCCTTGCCGTCGAGATCCCGAACCTCGCGATCGGCCTGATCGAAGGCCTGACGTTCAAGGGCAAATGCTATTCGGCTCTCGCCCAGATGCTGGGAACGCGCTCGATCACGCAGCGCCTTTCGCATTTGCTGCTGCATCTCGTCGAGCTCTATGGTGTTGAGGACGCCGACGGCAGGGTGATCGCGGCCGCCTTTACCCATGCCGACATCGCGCACATGGTCGGTGCCACCAGGCAATGGGTCACGATCAGCCTGAAGCGGATGCAGGAGAAGGGAATCGTGCAAACCAGGCGGTCACAGATCGTGGTCTGCCGGACGGACGTGCTGGAGGAGATGCGCGGCCACGCATCCGATTGACCGAATTTGCGACCATCGCCCCTGCTCAGGCAAGCGGCTTTATAGTGCAGAACTGCTCAAGGAGTATGCAATCAGCCTTTCCCGGCAACTAATCGACTGCAGCGCTCATTCCGGATTTGCCCTGTCCGGGCCCTCACCCAATCATGGCAACCACAGCACATCCAACCGAATGAGGATGAGAATGGTCCGCCGTCTTTCCACGCTCTCGATCGCGACGTCGGTGACGTCGCTTGCCCTTCTGGTCGCGCAGCCGGCCTCGGCGGAAACCGTCACGCTTGGCATCGGAACGCAGGATACGACAACCAACACGGTGACCGCCGGTGTCGTCATCCGCCAATTGCACCTGCTCGAAAAATATCTGCCGAAGGACGGCAAATACAGCAACATCAAGTTCGAGCTGGAGTGGCAGAACTTCACCTCCGGCCCGCCCGTCACCAACGCGATGATGGCGAACAAGCTGCAGATCGGCATGATGGGCGACTATCCGCTGATCGTGAACGGCTTCACCTTCGAAAGTAACCCCGAAAGCAAGAGCCGGCTGATCGGTATCGCCGCCTACAGCCTGTCCGGCTCCGGCAACGGCATCGTCGTTCACAAGGACTCGCCCTATTACGATCTCGCTGATCTCAAGGGCAAGCTCGTCAGTGTACCGTTCGGCTCCGCCGCCCATGGCATGGTGCTCAAGGCGATGCAGGACCGTGGCTACACGTCCGACTTCTTCCAGCTCGTCAGCCAGAGCCCGGAGGTCGGCTCGACCAATCTCCAGGAAAAGAAGATCGACGCGCATGCCGACTTCGTTCCCTTCGCCGAGCTGCTGCCGTTCCGCGGCTTCGCGCGGAAGATCTTTGACGGCGTCGAGACCAACGTACCGACCTTCCACGGCATCGTGGTCCGCACCGATTTCGCCGATAAATACCCGGAGGTCGTCACCGCCTATCTGAAGGCGGTCATTGCCGCCAATCAGTGGCTGCGCGACGATCCCAAGCTGGCCGCGGAGAAGATCCAGGAATGGACCGGCATCAGCAAGGAAGTGGTGTACATCTTCCTGGGGCCCAGCGGCAACATGACCACCGATCCCACGGTCAAGCCGGCATTGATCGACGCTGCCACCGCCGACGTCAAGGTTCTGCAAAATCTCGGCCGGATGAAGGAATTCGATCCGAAAAAATGGGTCGACGATGGCCATATCCGCAAAGCCTATGCCGAGATGAAGCTCGATTACGACGCGCAGCTCGCGAGCACCAAGAATTACGAGATCGCCGGCGAAGACACCTTCTGCAAGAAGCCGATCACCGATCCGCGCAAGGCCGGTGAGGTCTGGGTGGATGATGCCGGCATCATGCCGTTTGCGTCCGCGGCGTGCACCCTGGGGGCCTATGCCGACTTCAAGGCCAAGGGCAAGAAGATCAACGTCGCCTACGTCTTCGACACCACGCGCGGCATCAAGCTGTTCGCCGACCAGGCCTTCTTCGCCGTCGGCGATGGCGACGTCGCGCCGTTCCTGCTGAAGAAGGACGCCGAAGCCTATGCCGCCAGGATCGGCGGCAAGGTGCTGGGCTTCGACGACGCGGTGAAGGCGGCGGTCGGCGGAGGCAAGACGTGAGTAGTCCCGCCATCCTCAGACATCCCGAGGACAGCATGCCGGCAACAGCCATTGCAGAGACGGGCGTGGAGCCCGTCGCCACCCCGCCCTCCTTCGGAACGCTCGCGCTGCGCTGGTATCGACTGAACCGCGGCGGCCTGCGCGCGATCGCGATCGGCATCACCTCGCTGCTGGCATTCCTGCTGGTCTGGCACCTGCTCACGACCTATCGCGTCGTGTTCTTCGTGCGATTCACCAATGTGCCCTCGCCGCTCGCGGTCTATGCCAGTTTCACCAAGGCGATCCACGATCCCAAATTCCTGATGCACATCGTCTTGAGCTGCCGGCGCATCCTCGTCGGCTTCTCCCTTGCAGCCATCGTCGGGGTGCCGCTCGGTCTCGTGATGGGCCGCTTCAAGCTCGTCCATGAGATCATCTTCCCGGTCGCCGAAGTGCTGCGACCGATCCCGGCAATCGCCTGGGTGCCGATGGCGATCATGCTGTGGCCGACCAACGAGCAGAGCATCGTCTACATCACCTTCCTCGGCTCGTTCTTCCCGATCCTGGTGAATACACTTCACGGCATGACGCTGGTCGATCCCGTGCTGGTGCGCGCAGCACAGTGCCTCGGCGCGCGGGAGCGCTCGATCTTCCGGGAGGTGTATTTTCCGGCATCGCTGCCGCACATCTTCACCGGCCTCACGGTCGGCATGGGCGTAGCATGGGTCTCGCTGATCGCGGCCGAGATGATCTCCGGCCAGTACGGCATCGGCTACTTCACCTGGGAGGCCTATTCGCTGGTCCAGTACGCCGACATCGCGCTCGGCATGATCGCAATCGGCGTTCTCGGCCTGGGATCGAGCCTGCTGATCCGGGGCGCCGGACAATTGGTGATGCCGTGGAGAGCAAAATGAGCGAGATCCCCGCCAAGGCACCGCAAGGCCATATCGACGTCAGGAGCTTCTCCCTCAGCTATGACGGCATCGAGGGACCGGTCCAGGCGGTCACCGATACGCAGATCCATGTGAAGCCGGGCGAGTTCGTCTCGATCGTCGGGCCCTCCGGCTGCGGAAAATCGACGCTGCTCAATGCGGTCGCGGGCTTCCTCAAGCCGACCACCGGTATTGTCACCGTCGACGGCGAGCGTGTGAGCGGACCCAGTGCCGAGCGCGGCATGGTGTTCCAGCAATATTCGCTGTTCCCCTGGAAGACGGTGCGGGAGAACGTCGAATTCGGGCTGAAGATGCGCGGCATGCCTCGCTCGCAGCGTGAGCGCGCCGCCCGGACGCTGCTCGGGCTGGCGGGCCTGGAGGCTTTCGAGAAGCACTATCCGGAAAAGCTCTCCGGCGGCATGAAGCAGCGCGTCGGCATCGTCCGCGCGCTCGCCACGGGGCCGAAAGTGCTGTTGCTGGACGAGCCCTTCGGTGCACTCGACGCCCAGACCCGCGTCATCATGCAGCAGATCCTCACCAACATGTGGCAACGGCTGAAGATCTCGGTGCTGTTCGTCACCCACGACATCGACGAGGCGATCTTCCTGTCCGACCGGGTCTACTGCATGACCGCGCGCCCCGGCTCGATCAAGGCGGAGATCCCAATTCCGCTGGAACGGCCGCGACAGCAATCCATGATGATGTCCTCGGAATTTTTGGCGCTGCGCCGCGGGCTGATGTCCCTGATCCGCGAGGAGAGCCTGAAGGCGATGGGCGGCGAGATCAACGACCTCGGCATGCGCGGATTGAACATCGAGCTGCATGGCCAATCTTTGGCCGAGGTACTTTAGGCGAAGCCCCCCGCACTGATCTAGATGCTGCGATAGCGCTCGATAGCTGAAAGATCCGGCACTGTTCCGAGCCCCGGGTCGTCACTCAGCTGAACCGTGCCTTCGCGCACGTCGACCAGGGAGCCGCAAAACAAATCGCGCAACGGATTGTCGTTGGCGTCGACCTCCAGCCAGCCATCCCCTCCGATGCCGGCAAGCAGATGAGCCGAGGCAAGCAGTCCAACGCCGCCGCCGAGATAGTGCGGGCAAAACGTCTTGCGCGCGTCGAGGATGTCGCGCGCCAGTCCGACACAGACCGTGAGCCCGCCCCACTTCGCGATGTCCGGCTGAACCACGCCGAGCACGTCCTCGGTCAACACCTGCCTGAAGCCTTCGGCGCTCGAGATGTTCTCGCCGGCCGCAATCGGCATGTCCGCGCCTGCCCGCAGTCTTAGCCATTCTTCGCGTGGCCGATCGGCGCGGATAGGCTCTTCCAGCCAACGCAGATCGAACCCGCCAAGCCGCTCCAGCATCTGAAGCGCCTGTTCGACCGACCAGCCCTGATTGGCATCCGCCGCTAGCATGCCCGCGCCGACGATCTGGCGCAGAGCCGCGAGGTTGCCGAGGTCGATGTCGGCGCCGAATCCGACCTTCAACTTCAATGCGCGATGACCTCGCTCGAGTGCGGCTTCGGCCGTCTGCGTGGCTCCGCCGGGATTGATGCCGCTGGCATAGACCTTGATCGTACTGCCGTGCCCCCCGAGCAGCCGCCAGAGCGGCAAGCGCCGACGGCGCGCCGAGAGGTCCCACAGCGCGAGATCGATGCCCGCGATCGCCTGCGCAAACGGACCGGGTTCGCCGCATTGCAGCGCCAGCACTTCGGTGCCCCTCGTCAGGCTCTCGAAGGCTTGAGCCGGACCGTCGAATTTGCGCCCGACGAGACCGGGCGCGAGCACCTCGTTCACGAGCCGCGCACGATGCTCCGCACCGGGCGCGGGAAAATTCGACCAGGCCTCGCCCCACCCCTCGACGCCATCTTCATCGACGGCGCGAATGAAGACGGCGGGGCGGTTGAGCATGCGGCCGAACGACGTCACCACCGGCGTCGCCAACGGATAGCGATAGCAGAACGCTTCGATCGAGCGGATGGTGAAGCTGTCAGACGTCATGTTGCAGATCCTGCGATCGAGATCGGACCACGCGGAACGGCCATCAGCTCAATACGCGCGCGCGAAGTCCCCTTCCCGCTTGATATCAGTGAATACGGGAAAGCGCGCCTTCCACGGCGTTCCCTTGGCCTTTGTCAACTCGTTGAGCCGTTCGAGCACACCAAGGCCATCCTTGCGCAGGCTGGCGGAAACCGCCGCGCGGTCCGGGAAATTCTTCAAGACGGCATCGAGCCAGATCGTGCGGCCCGCCAAAAACCCGCCCGCGCCCGCGGCATAGGCAAAGTCGAGTACCCGTTCGAATTTCTCCGGCGCAGCACCGCCGGAGAGCAGCACCCAGGGGATGCTGCGCGCGCGGCAGATGTCGCCGATCGCGTCGAACTCCGTCTGCGCGGCTTTCGCCTCGGCGCCGCCATCCCGGGCAGGCAGATTGTTGGCCGCCAGCGGGCTCTCCAGCTTCAGAAGGTCGACGCCATATTCCGGCTTGGCGAACTCGCGCACGCTCTCGATGACCAGACCTGGAAGTTTTTCGGGCGACTCCACGTAGTCAGCGGTGTGATTGGCGCTGCCGAGGAACGGATAGACCAACAGCTCCAGGACGTAGGGAATGTCGTGACGGGCGCAATCCTGCCCGATCTCGCGAACGAACCGCTTCTGATGCTCGTTGACCGCAGCATCGGCGTCCGGCCGGTACCACGCCAGCACCTTGACGGCGTCGCCGCCCATGGCGCGGATCTTCTCAACGCTCCAATCGGTGATCGCCCGCGACTTGCGTCCGCCCGATGTCTCATCCACCCGGTGCTCTTCAAGGGTCATGATGAGACCGCAACGCGGCGGCAGAAGATCGATGGCCGCGGGCACCGCGAAATTCGGATCGAACAGCATCGAGCTGCAATGTGGCGCGAGGTTCTCGACGAGCAGACGCTTTGCTGCCGTCACGTCGGAATACTCGACCTGGTCCCGCGTAATCCCCTTTGCTTTCGCAATAGCGTCAAACAGCGGCGGCCGCTGATCCAGCGCGACCATGCGAAAATGACCGTCCGCGTCGGCCAGACGCGCCAGGCCGCGGTTCTTTCCAATCGTTCTCATGGCTTCGTCCTCATGAATGCAAGACACTCGTTGATGGTGGGGATTCCGTTGCGTCCGCCTGCGTGGCGGCATTTCATTGCGGCCGCCGCGGCGGAAAACGCCATCGCGTCGCGCACGTCGAGGCCGGCGCCGACCGCGAGGGCATAAGCGCCATGGAAGACGTCGCCGGCGCCCGTGGTGTCGACCACATCGACCGCGAAGGCCGCCTGCCGGTGCAGGCGGCCGTTCTCGTACCAGCTCACACCCTCGCCACCGCGCGTCACGGCGATGATGCGACACCCGAAGCGGGCGAGCGCGGCGAGGGTTTCATCCTTGGCCGAGCCGCCAAAAGCCGTGAGCGCGGGCTCGGAGAAGATTGCGTGGTCAGTCAGGGGCAACAGCCGCTCGAACACCTCGGCATCGGCCATGTCGCCGTCGAGCACCGTCGGGATCCCGCGCGCGCGGGCTTCGCGGAACAACGTTGCCGCCCCCTCGACCCAGCGCGGATCTGCCAGCACCGAGGATGCGCGGGCAACCGTCTCCAACGGCAGCCAGTCGGCTGCTTCCGGATAGAGACCGCGGAAATTGACGATCTGCCGTTCGCCCGAGCTGTCGACGATGATCCCGGAGACCGACGAGCGGCCATCGGGAAACAGCCGGAAATTCTCGACATCGATGCCCTCGGCGCCGAAGGCGGACCGCATCTCCTGGCCGGCGGCATCATTGCCTGCCCGGCCCCAGAACGCGACCGCCGCGCCGAGCCTTGCAACCGTAACCGCGGCGTTGGCGGCCATGCCGCCGCCGAGGGTCCCGTAGCCGGCGGCCTTGATCTTCTCGCTTCTGCCTGCAAAGAGCCGGTCGACGCGCCAGATCTGATCGAGCGCCGACAGCCCGAGGCAAATCACCTGCACGCGATCCGCCTTGGACACGAGCTCTGCCAGCGCCGACGGATTTCCAATGTTCGCCGGCGAGCTCACCGCAAGACCCGCCCGTCTGCGGCGTCGAACAGATGCGTCCGGCCGGGTTGCGGGCGGAGGCTGAGGCGATCGCCGACCTTCGGTCGTAGCGACGGATCGACCCGCGCGATGGATGCCGCGCCGGCGAGATCGAAATGGATCAGCGTGTCCGAGCCGAGCGGCTCAACGAGCTTGACGTTCACTGCAATACCGTCGGCGGCATCGGTGGCAACGGCAAAATGTTCGGGACGAATGCCAAGCACAGCGCTGCCGGCCCGCCGCAGCCCGTTTGCCGTCTCCTCGCCCAGCGGCACCACCGTTCCGCCTTGCGAAAGGATCGCACGCTCCTGTCGCCATTCGACCGGAAAGAAATTCATGGCTGGCGAGCCGATGAAGCCGGCCACGAACTGGTTGGCCGGCCGCTCGTAGACCGCCTCAGGCGTGTCGTATTGCTGGATCGTGCCGCTCTGAAGCACCACGATGCGGTCGGCCATGGTCATGGCCTCGATCTGGTCATGCGTCACGAAGACCATGGTGGTCTTGAGCTCCTGCGACAGCGCCTTGATCTCGGCACGCACCTGCCCGCGCAGCTTGGCGTCGAGATTCGAGAGCGGCTCATCGAACAGGAAGGCTTTTGGATTGCGCACGATCGCACGCCCCATGGCGACGCGCTGGCGCTGGCCGCCGGAGAGCTCCTTCGGCTTGCGGTCGAGATACGGCTCGATGTGCAGCAGCGACGCCGCGCGCTTCACCCGCGCGTCGATCTCCGCCTTCGGCGTTCCCCGCAGCTCCAGCGCAAAGGACATGTTGTCGTAAACCCGCATGTGCGGATAGAGCGCGTAATCCTGGAACACCATCGCGATGTCGCGCTGCGCCGCCTGCACGCCGTTGACGCGCGTATCGCCGATGTAGAGGTCGCCGGAGGAAATCGGCTCGAGGCCTGCGATGATCCGGAGCAAAGTCGACTTGCCGCAACCGGACGGGCCGACGAAAACCACGAATTCGTGGTCCGCGATCTCCAGGTTGAGATCGGGGATCACAGTGAAATTGCCGTAGCGTTTGGTAAGGTTGCGGATCGAGATCGAGGCCATATCGCTTAGTCCAGCGCCAGTACAGGCTTGATCAACTCGCCTTTGGCGAAGCGGGCGAAATTCTCGGGCAAGGCGGACAGGCCGAACTCGCCGTCGACGAGAACGCGGTATTCGTCCTTGTACCTGCGCAGCAGTTCGACGTTCGGCTCGAAATCCGAAACCGGGAAGTAGAAGGTCCGGATCATGTAGAAATCCTTGCGGCGGAACACCTTGCCTTCCTCGATGGTCCAGGGCGCGGCGTTCTCGCCGACCAGCACCAGCGCCCCGCGCGGCAGGACGAGCTCGATACCGAGGTTGCGCGCCGCGTGCGCGCCGGAGCATTCCATGATGAGGGCGAACCGTTTCGACGTGTCGCCGACCGGATGCGGTTTCACGCCGAACGATCGGGCGATATTCAAGCGTGCAGCGTTCGGATCGGCCACGTGGATGTCGTCATAACCGAGACTACGGAGCGCCAGCACGACGCCGAGACCGACAGGCCCCGCTCCCATCACGAGGACCGCACCTGCCTCGTCCGGCTGCACTACGCGACTGACGAACCGCACGGCGTGGCCGGAGGTGCCGATAGTGTCGAGCAAGAGCGGCGCGAGGCTGTCCTCGATATCGTCGGGCACCGGCAGCAGGCAATTCTCCGGCACCGGCACGTATTCGGCGTAGCCGCCCGGCCTGTTCCAGCCGATCAGGCTCGAGACCTCCAGGCACATCTGGGTGTCGCCGCGCTTGCAGGCCGCACAGTGGTCACAGTGCAACGGGATATAGACGGCGCAGCGGCGGCCATGCAGGCGATGGCCGGGCTGCTCGACGACGCCAAAAATCTCGTGGCCGGCGGTGAACTCGGCGCCTTTGTGCCAGAGCTTGAAGTCCGAGCCGCACAGCGCGGTGCGCGAGACCCGCACCAGCACCTCGCCTGCCCCAACGTCGGGCATCCGTACCGGCTCGATGGTGATGCGTTCGTGACCATGGAACACCGCAGCCTGCATGATCGCGTTCGGACGTGGCGTTACGTTCATCAGATACCTAACCTTTCACCGCGCCGAGCGTCAGCCCGGACACCAGCCAACGCTGAACCAGAGCTGCCAGTACCAGCGGCGGCAATGCGATCAGCGTCGCCGCGGCCATCAGGGCGCCCCATTGCGTCGAGCCTTCGCCGATGAAATTGAATGCTGCCGCGATCAGCGTCTTGGTGTCGCCATTGGAAAGCACCAGCGCAAACAGGAAGTAGTTCCACGAGAATACGAAGGCCAGTATGGCCGAGACTGCGATGCCGGACGCCACCAGCGGCAGCGCGATGCGCCAGAGGATGCGGGTGACGCTGCATCCATCGACCTGCGCCGCCTCGAACACGCTGCGCGGGATGCCGTCAAACGACGGCAGCAAGACCCAGATCACGATCGGGAGCGTGATCACCGCGTGGCTGAGGATTAGCGCCGTGTACGACCCGATCATGCCGACCTGCCGGAACATGACATACCACGGCAGCAGGAACAGCGTTCCCGGTGCCATGCGCGCCGCGAGCGTCAGGATCGCCGGCCACGAAATACGCGTCCAGGAGACGGCGAACGCGGCCGGAATTCCGAACAGGAGCCCAAGCGCGGTCGAGCCGACGGTGACGATCAGGCTGTTGAGGGCATAGCTCAGGAACGGCGTCGTCTTGGTCAGCTCGACATAATTGTCCAGCGTCGGCGTGAAGATCAGTGTCGGCGGATAGGCCGTCACCTCGAAGGACGGCTTGAAGGAGGCCAGCACCATCCAGACCGTTGGCGTCATGATGATAACGCCGGCCAGCACGAGCTGCACCAGGTTGAGCCAGCTTATCCAGCGGTCGGTGTTGACTGCGTCGGTCATGAGATCACCACGCCACCGCGCCGCGCAGGCGGTTGAAGGCGAGCACGGCGCCGAACACGATCGCGGTCAGCGTCAGCATCAACGCGCTGGCATAGCCGATGTTGAAGAATTCGAAGCCGACCCGGAAGCCGTAGATATTGAGCGTATTCGAGGCGTTGCCGGGCCCGCCCTGGGTCGTGATGTAGATGATGTCGAAGAAGCGCAGGAGATCGACGCTGCGCAGGATGGCTGCAGTGACGATGGTCGGCAGCAGCAGCGGCAGCGTGATGCGCTGGAAGGTCTTGAACGCAGATGCGCCATCGATCTGCGCGGCCTCGTAGACGCTCGGCGGCAGAGATTGCAGGCCGCCGAGCACGATCAGGGCGACGTACGGCGTCCACTGCCAGCTATCGATCAGCGCGACCGTCGGAATGACCCATGTCGGCGAGGCCAGCCAGTCCGACGGCGGCAGGCCGAACGATTGCAGGATGTAGTTGGCCGCGCCCAGCGACGGATCGAGGATCACAAGCCACATCATGCCGGCGACCACCGGCGGCATCATGAACGGCGAGATGAACAGCGATCGCACGATCCCAGGAAGGCGCTTGGCATGAAACAGGACCAACGCAAGCCAGACGCCGAAGACGAGTTGCAGCACCAGCGAGAGCACGAACAGCGCAATGGTGATCCACAACCCATGCCAGAACTCGACGTCGGACATCAGCTTCGTGTAATTAGCAAGGCCGGCAAAGGACTGCTTGCCGGTCGAAGAGAAAGTCTGGAAGCCGAGCCAGATCGTATAGACGACCGGAAATGCGATCATCGCGACCGTGAAGATCACGGCCGGCGCCGAGAGCGCCGCCATTTCCAGCTCCTGCCGGTCCTGCGTGAGTGTCGCAGCCGTGTCAGACATGTATTCCTGTCCTCGATCGAGTTAGGTGCCGGCCGGCGCGAAACCAGCCGGCACCGGGCGGTCAGTTCAGCGCGATCAGCGCGTCCAGCGCCTTGTCGGCGTCCGCGCAAGCCTGATCGACGGTCTTTTGCTTCAGGATCAAATCCTGCACCGCCTGACCAATGAACTCGCGCGATTGGGGATTGGCGACGATGGGATAGCCGACTTCGGACGAGCCCTTGGTGGCGAGCACGTCGAGCGCGGCCTGCCATTCCTTGCGCACTGGCTCCTCGTCGATCCACTTGCGATATTCGGGGTCCTTGGCGACGGACGGACGCGGCGGGGCAATACCCTGCAGGGCCATCTTCTTCTGCACCTCGGGGCTCGTTGCCCACTGCACGAAGTACCAGGCCGCATCAGGCTGCTTGCTGTGTGAGGACACCGCCATACCCCAGCCGATCGTGGTCGGCACCTGGCCGGCCTCGCCCGCCGGGAACGGCAACAGGCCGGTATCCTTCAGGCGCGCGCCGCCTTCCATCACCGTGCGCAGTTCATTGGAGGATTCGAACGCCATCGCCGCGCGGCCGCCGCGATACAGCGCCGAAATCTGCTGGAAGCTGTAATTGACGACGCCGGGCGGTCCGAAGTCACGCAGCAGCCGGCTATAGGTGTCGAGCGCCTCCTTGCCCTTGGCCGAGCACAGGCTCGACTTGCCGCTCGCGATATACGCGCCGCCGATATTGTGCAGCATGTTGCTGAAGGTGTAGGCGATCGCAGGCTTGAGGCCACGCGAGACGAACGGCGTCACCGTGCTGTCGCAAGTCTTGATCTTCTCGGCGGCAGCCTCGACGTCCTTGATGGTCTTCGGCGCCTCGAGGCCGCACTTCTTGAAGATATCGGTGCGGTAATAGAAAATCGGGCCCTCGATGTTCATCGGCATGCTGGTCAGCTTGCCGCCGAACGTCGCGGCCTTCAGCAGGGCCTGGCTCAACCCCGCCGGATCGTAGTCCTTGGCGACCTCGTTCTTGGCCATCGCGGTGAGATCGCCGTACCAGCCGGCAGCGGCGAACTGCTCGCCTTCGCGCGAGGGCAGCGTCATGAACACATCGACCTCGTCGCTGTTCGCATTCATGACGGTGACCAGACGCTGGCGCATCTGCTGTTCCTGATAGCCGTCGACCTTCAGGGTCATGCCGGTCAGCTTCTCGAAATCGGCCTTATAGGTAAGCAGCGCCTGCGAAACCGGATTGTTGTTGGCGAGAAAGGTGACGGTCTTGCCCTTGAACTTCATCCAGTCGAATTCGGCCGCGCGCGCCTGCGCGCTCACGGCGGCAATCGCAAGAACGGGCAACGCGACGCGCGTCGCGAGCATCCTGGCCTTCATCGAACTCTCCTCCCGCTGGCCGCTTTATGCTGTCGGCGCTTTCTGAAAACGGTTACATCCTAAGCGCCATCTCACCTCTGTCAAGCGATAGACAATCTATCTTTTGTGCGGCAATATCGCAGGTACTACTCACCTTGCCGCGCTCACGATCCGAGATTGTAACGTTACATCATGAATCGACCGTCCGCCAAATTGACGAAGCAAGGCATCCGCGCCGTTGCGGCACGAGCCGGTGTGTCGACGGCATCGGTCTCGCGTGCGCTCAACAATCCCGATGCAGTGAGCCCGTCCCTGCGCGCGCGCATTGCGCAGGCAATCGAAGCCGTCGGTTACATCCCGCATGCGCCGGCCCGCATTCTGTCATCGCGGCGATCGCGTACGCTTGGCGCGATCGTGCCGACGATCGACAACACGATGTTCGCGCGCGGCATCGCCTCACTGCAAAGATACCTGTCCTCGGTGGGCTACATGCTGTTTCTCACCACGAGCGGATACGATCTCGACGTCGAGCTGCAACAGGCCCGCAACTTGATCGGTCGCGGCGTCGATGGCCTCGTGCTGCGGGGCGACTGCCATCACGAGGGGTTGCGCAAGCTACTCGCGGACAATGCGGTGCCTTTCATCAATGTCGGGATCTATCAGCCCGACCGGCCCTACCCTTGCGTCGGCACGAACAACGAGGCCGCTGCCCATCGGGCAGCCGGGCATGTCATCGAGCTCGGCCATCGCCGGATCGGAATCGTTTCCGCCCTCCAGCGCAACAACGACCGCGCCGGCGCCCGCGTCGCCGGCTTTCGCCGCGCGCTCGCGGAGAACGGCCTGGAGCTGCCTCCGGAATGGCATGTCGAGGTGCCCTATACCCTGGACGACGCGCGCGAGGCGGCCCGCCATCTCCTCAACCTCAAGAATCGCCCGACGGCAGTGGTCTGCGGCAACGACGTCATTGCCTACGGCGTCCTGTTGGAAGCGGAGCGCAGCGGCTTTTCGGTGCCGCGTGATCTGTCGGTCGTCGGCTTCGACGACCTCGACTGGAGCCGCCATTTGCGACCGAGCCTGACGACGATCCACGTCCCAACCGACGAGACCTGGCAGCGTGCCGGAGAATATCTGGTGCGCAGCCTCGCCGGTGAGCAGACCATCATGCATCGTGAGATCGACTTCTCGCTGGTGGTCCGGGAATCGACGGCTCCGCCTCCCGCAATCCTGAAGTGAGATCCTCCGATGAGTACCAGCTTTTCTCTCACCTCCGGTTTTCATGCCGTCGTGATCGGCGGCGCCGGCGACATCGGCGCCGCGATCAGCAACCAGTTCTGCGACCTCGGGGCGACGGTGACCGCCACAGGCGTCAATGACGCCGATCTCGCACGCTCCCTGCTCAAGCCGCGCGCCGGACTTGCGCTCACGACGCTCGATGTCACGAGCGATCAAGCCGTCGCGTCACTCGCCGGGCGGCACGAACGCGTCGATGCGCTGATCAATTGCGCCGGCATCCTGGCACGGGACAAGGAATACGAAATCGAGACCTTCATGAAAGTGCTCGACGTCAATCTGACGGGCACTTTCCGAACCTGCATGGCGTTCCGCCCGCAGCTGGCGAAGATGAAGGGCTCGATCGTCAACATCGCCTCGATGAATGCAACCCTGGCCCTGCCGCGGATTCCGGCCTATTGCGCCAGCAAGGGCGGCGTCGTGATGCTGACCAAGGCGCTGGCCATGGCGTGGGCCGAAGACGGCATCCGCGTCAACGCCGTCGCGCCCGGTTATGTCGAAACCGCGATCAATGCCGCCGGCCGTACCGACCGCGCCCATTATGAACGCATCGCCGACCGCACCGCGTTCAAGCGCTGGGGCCAGCCCGAGGACATCGCCGGTGCCGTCGCCTTTCTCTGCATGCCAGCCTCGCAATACGCGACCGGAACGGTGATCGCGGTGGATGGTGGTTTTCTTGCGGGCTAGCGGCAGCTGTCACACGTTCGCAAGCTGGCGCGGCTGCAGGTGCAGCCGCGCCGATCTAGCTCAGCGGAAGTTGCCCTTGGTCTCGGGGATCACGACCGCACCGATCAAATAGATCACGAACACGCCGACTGCAAAGTAAGCCAGCGACATCGGAATCTGTGCGGGGCTGCCGCTCACCAGCGAGACGAAGGTCGGCATCATTCCGCCCAGCGCAAAGCCGATATTCCAGGACAGGCCGGTGCCGCTGGCTCGAAGCGCCGTGGGGAACCGTTCGTTCAGGAAGATCAGCACCGGCGCATAACCGGCATTGCCGATGAAGGCGATGGCAAGCGCATAGAGCGTAATCTGCGTGGTGTCCTTGGTCGTGGCAAGATTCAGATAGCACAGCGGCAACAGCACCGCCGCCAGGATCCCGATCAGCAGGAACGTCTTCTTGCGGCCGATAAGATCGCTCAGCGCGCCGACCAGCACCGCGGCGAAGAACGCCGAGACGCTGGCGCCCATCAGGATCAGCGAGGAGGTCTGGTTCGGAACCGCGTTGATGACTTTCAGGAAGCTCGGCAGGTACCCCGAGGTCAGATAATAACCGGCGCCGCCGCCGAAGGTAATGAGCAGGTTGATCAGCAGGACGCCGCGATACTCGCGGGACAATACGTCCTTGACCGGCGCCTTCGAGACCTTTGCCTGCTTATTGCCCTGCTGGCGCTTGAGGTCCTTGAAGTACGGGGACTCTTCGAGGTTCCGGAAGATGAACCAGCCGAGCAGAGAGCTCAGCAGCCCTGAGAAGAACATGAAGCGCCAGCCCCACACGGCAAAGGCATCTCCGGGGAATACCGAGGACGTGATCAGGAAGATGAAGGACGCCAGCAGCGCGCCAATGCCGGCGCCGCCGCCGCCGACCAGGCCCGACATCGCCCCGCGCCAATGCGGCGGCACCGATTCCGTGCCGATCGTGTGGGTCGAGGCCACGACACCACCGACGAACACGCCCTGCACCAGGCGCAGGATCAGGAACACGATGGGAGCGATCACGCCGACCTGCGCGATGGTCGGCAGCAGGCCGAACGCGGCCGTGCTGATGCCGACGCCGATGATGGCGATCAGCATGGCCTGCTTGCGGCCGTGCACGTCGGCGTAGTGCCCGAACACCGCCGAACCGAGCGGCCGCATCAGCAGCGTAACGGCGAACGAACCGTAGACTGCGGCGAGCGACAGCGCCGCATTGCTCGACGGAAAGAACAGCGCGCCGACCACCGGCGCTACATAGAGCAGAATGAACAAGTCGAACAGGTCGAGTGCCCATCCGAGCACTGACGCGATGATCGCATTGACCATCTGCTTGTTACCCGTCGATGCCCGTGCACCGGCCACCGGCATATCCATCTCAGCCATCTTGTTTTACCCTCCCCGTTTGAATAGGGCCGCGGTCCGCGCCATTGCGAACCGCGGCAGCTTGTTGCGTCGCGTATCAACGGCCGACGAATTTCGGCGGACGCTTGGCGTTGAAGGCCTCGACGCCTTCCTTGAAGTCTTCCGACTGTCGCAGACGGCTGTAGCAATGGCCTTCGAGTTCCATGGCGATCGCGAGCGTCGAATCCTCGGTGTCGTTGAGCAGCTTCTTGGCGGTACGCTGCGCCAGCGGCGAGAAGCTGCGGAGCTCGTCGACAAGCTTGTCGGTCGCCTTCTCCAGTTCGGAATCGGGCACGCATTCGGTGGCGATGCCCCACTCCAGCGCCTGCTTCGCCGAGATGCGCTTGGAGCGCATCACGATGTCCTTGGTGCGGGTGATGCCGACCATCTTCTGCAGCCGCGCCGACCCGCCGGAACCCGGGATCTGGCCGAGCTTCTGCTCGGGCAGCGCGTACTGCGTGGTCTCCGAGGCGATACGGAAATCGCAAGCCAGCGACAGCTCGAAGCCAACGCCGAAACAATAGCCGCGATTGGCGACGATAACAGGCTTGGCGCAACGCGCCGGCGCGGCGATGTTCCAGGCGAGCTTGGAGACGTGCTCGGGGCTCGCTTCCATGAAGCCTCCGATGTTCCCGCCGCTCGAGAAATGCTCGCCCTCCCCGCGCAGCACGATGATGCGCACGCGCGGATCCTCGTCCAGAGTCTCGAAGGTCAGCCGGAGCTGGTCGCGCTGCGGCATCGCCACGACGTTGTAGGGCGGGCGTCCCAGGATGATGTCCGCGCGCTCATGCGCCTCATCGATCTCGACCTTGAACCCGTCGAGCTTGGCAAGCCGAGGATCGGCAAACGTATAGGGTGACGGCATTTTCGCTTCCTTCTGTTGATGCGTGACGATCAAGCGGCGTCCGATGGCGGCCGACGCTCGGTCTCGTATTCTCCGGCGACGAGCAGGCGCCGCAGCAGCTTGCCGACCGGCGATTTGGGAATCGCGTCGACGAAGACGTAGCGGCGCGGCCGCTTGAAGTTGGCGAGGCCCGAGGTGCGGCAGAACTGCTCCAGCTCGCTCTCGGAAACGTTGCGATTGCGCTTGACGAAGGCGGCGACGACCTTGCCCCATTTTTCGTCGGCGACACCGACCACGGCGACCTCGTCGACCCCGGGATGCAGCGACAGGCAGCTCTCGATCTCGACCGGAGAGACGTTCTCGCCGCCGGTGATGATCATGTCGTCGACGCGGCCCGTGACGAACAGGTCGCCATCGGGATCGACGAAGCCGGTATCGCCGGTGAAATACCAGCCTTCGCGCAACGATTTGGCGTCGGCCTCGGGGCGGCGCCAGTAGCCCTCAAAGGCTTCGTCGCCCGCGAGCGTGGCGATGATCTCGCCCTCCTCGCCGACCGCGGCAAGCTCCGCGACCGAACGCGCGCCGATGCGCACGACCTTGACGTGCTGGTTCAGCCCGGCCTTACCGGCGGAGCCGGGTTTTGCCGTAGCGTTCTGATCGATCGTGAAGGTGTAGATCTCGGAGCTGCCGTAATGATTGACGAACAGCTCCGGCCTGAAGGCCTCGTCCAGCTTTTTCAGCAGGCCGTCCGTCATCGAGGCGCCGGCAAAGCCGAGCTTGCGCACGCTGGAGACGTCGGTCCGGTCGAAGGCGTCGTGATGGACGAGATCGTGATAGAGCGTCGGCACCAGATAGAGGTTGGTGATCCCTTCCCGCTGGATCAGCTCCAGCGCCTGGCGGCTGTCATAGCGCGGCAGGCAGATGAAGCTGCCGCCGATCAGCGACATCGCGAGCAACGAGCGGACACCCATGGTGTGGTAGAGCGGCATCACACCGAGCGTGCGCTCGCCGCGGCCGTAGAGATTTTGCGCGACATGGGCGATGGCCGCGGCACGCTCGGCGCGATGACGCCGCGGCACGCCCTTTGGCCGCGAGGTGGTGCCCGATGTGTAGAGCATGATCGACCAGGCATCAGAGCCGACGCACGGCTCGGCATCGGGCGCGCTGCCCCTGATCAGATCGGCAAAGCCGACCGCCTCGCCTGTGCCCGGATCGACCGACACGCGTAGCAGCCGGCCGGCGAGAGCCGAACCCTGCACCGCCTCAGCGGAAACATCCTGGTAGAAAACTGCGCGGCCCTCCGCGTTCTCGATGCAGAAGTCCAGCTCGTCGGCCTTGGCGCGCCAGTTGATCGGGGTGACTACGAGGCCTGCGAACTGGCAGGCCCAATGCAGCGTCGCGGCCTCCCAGCGGTTTTGCAGCAGCGTGACGACGTGGTCGCCGGGCTTGAGGTCCAGGCGGCCGAAGGATGCGACCAAAGCAGAGATCTTGTCGTACCATTGCCGGTAGGTCAGGCGGCGATCGCCGTCGACCAGCCCGATGGCGCGCGGATCGCGCGCGGCGCTGGCCATGAAGCTGCTGGCGAGATCAAGCATCTGACGTCTCTTCTTTCGATGAAGCGAGCTGGGCGGCGGCTTCGAGGGCCGCCTGGACGATCGGCGTGTAGCCGGTGCAGCGGCACAGATGCCCGCTGAGAAGATCGCGAATCTCCGCCTCGGTCGGCGCCGGGTTCCTGGCGAGAAAATGATCGAGCGACATCAGGATGCCGGCCGTGCAGAAGCCGCACTGGAGCGCGTGGTGACGGCGGAAGGCCTGTTGCAGCACGCCGAGGCGATCGGCCGCGGGTGCAAGCCCTTCAACCGTCTTGATCTCGCAGCCGTCGACCTGCGCTGCCAGGGTGAGGCAGGAACGGGTCAGCATGCCGTCGACGACGACCGTGCAGGCGCCGCAGACGCCGTGCTCGCAGCCGACATGGGTGCCGGTGGCGCCCAGCTGGTGCCGCAGGAAGTCGCACAGCAGCGTCCGAGGCTCGGCTTCCCCCGCGAGGGGCTCGCCATTCAGCGAGACGTGGATGGGGTGGCGGGCGTCGGATTTGAGACGGGTCATCGCAGAACCTCGCCGATCAGATCGCGGCCGATCATGCGCACGAGGTCGCGGCGATAGCGCGCGGTGGCATGAACGTCGTCGCGCGCACCGAGTTCGTAGGCAAAGGCGTTGAGGGCATCGTCGAGCGCGCTGCCCTCGAGTCGCGGCCAGTCCCGCGCGGTCGGGACGTCCGCAACGCCACCGACCGCGAGGCGGACGCCGGATGGCGTCTTCATCGCGGCGCAGGCCACGATGGCAAAATCGCCGTGCCGGCGCGCGACCTCGCGGAACGCGAAGCGAGATCCATTGATGACCGGGAGCGAGATGCCCTCGATCAGCTCGTCGTCGTTGCGCGCCGTCAGCATCATGCCGGCGAAGAAATCCCTGGCCGCGACGCGGCGACGACGCCTGGCACTGCGCAAAAGCACCTCGCCGCCGAGCGCGACCAGCGCGAGCGGCATCTCGGCGCTGGGATCGGCATGCGCGAGCGAGCCGCAGATGGTGCCGCGGCTGCGGGTCTGCATGTGACCGACGCAGGGCAGCGCCAACGCCACCAGCGGCAATGCCTCGGCCAGATCCGGCCAGGCCAGCAGATCGGCCTGGCGCACACCGGCACCGATGACGACGGCATCGGCTGTCCGCTCGATCTTGCGCAGCTCTCTGATCCGCATGATGTCGATCAGAAGCTTCGGCTTGGCGAGGCGCATATTGAGCATCGCCATCAGCGACTGTCCACCGGCGAGCACACGAGCATCGCCGCCCTGCTGCGCCAGCGCACCGAGGACATCACCGACGGCTTCGGCGCGGAGATAGTCGAATGCGGGCGGCTTCATCGGCGCCCCCCAAACCGGCCGGCGAATTTCGCCAGCAGGGCGAACAGCGAAAAGCCGCCCGAGGCGCCGCCGCCGGCCTTGCGGGCCAGCGCTGCGAAGAACTGGCCGATGATCACCCGCGTCGCGCCGTCGAGCAGACGGCCGCCGATGCTTGCGATCTTGCCACCGATCGCGGCGTCATAGCTGTAGGTCAGCTTCGTCCCGCCGCTGCCGTCGGGCGCGAGCATGATGCGCCCCTCAGCGCTGCCGAAGCCGAGCGCGCCGGTGGCGCCGCCGCGCAAGGTGACCGCGCGCGGCGGATCGAGATCGAACAGCTCCACGTCGGCGCGATAGCGCCCGGTGACGGGTCCGATGCCGAGCGTGACATCCGCGCGGAAATGCGTCTCGGTGATCTTGTCGACACGCTGGCAGCCGGGAATGATCGATTGGAGCGTAGCGGGATCGAGCAGCATGGCCCAGACCTGCTCGGGCGTCGCCCTCACCGAGGCCTGCCCTTCGCCGCGAAGCCGCCGATCCGCTTCGCGCGCAGGCACCGCAGCCACGCCCCCCGCGGGAGGCGGCGGCTCGGCGCCGCGCACCAGCTCGGCAAGCCGGGCAGGCACCAGAGGCAACGTGATGTCGGCAACGCCGAGCGCATCCGCGACCGCATTGGCGAGGCACACCGGCGTCGACATGCAATTGCCTTCGCCGACGCCTTTTGCGCCGAGTGGCGTGAACGGCGATGGCGTCTCCACGTGGAAGATCTCGGGCTCCGGCACCTCGGTGGTGGTGGGCAGCAGATAGTCCGCGAGCGTTCCAGTGAGGAAACTGCCGTCCTCAGCGTAGGCATATTCCTCGTAGAGCGCGGCACCGAGCGCCTGCGCGAAGCCGCCACGGATCTGGCCATTGACCATGCCGGGATGCAGGATGGTGCCGCAATCGTGCATGGTGACGTAGCGGTCGATCCGCGTCTGCAGGGTAATGCGGTCGATCTCGACGCCGCAGAAGTCGAAGATGAAGCCATGGCACAGCGAGGAGTTGATGCGGTCGTCCTCGCCGGGCGGCGTCAGCTCCGGCGGCGTCCAGAACACGGTCTCACGGATGGTCTGGCCGACATCGTCAGGCAGTGAGCCCGGCGACCAATGGCTGAGCGCGGCGACACGCGAAAACGCGATCCGGTTCTCCGGATTGTGCCTGGAGGCAACGAAACCCTTTGCAAACACGATGTCCGCGGCTTCGACGTTCAGCTGGCTGGCGGCGATGCGGGCAAGGCGGCCGGCAACGCGCTCGGCTGCGAGCTTAGCCGTGCCGGCCACCGCGGCGGCGAAGCGGCTGGCGTAATTGCCCGACGCGATCGACCAGGCGTCCTTGGCGGTATCGATCTCGGTGTTGACGCGGATGTCCTTCGGCTCCAGGCCGAAGACGTCGGCGACCACCTGCGACAGCACGGTGCGATGGCCCTGCCCCTGCGGCACTGAAGCGACATGAACGGTGACGCTGCCGACTGGATCGAGGCCGACGGTCGCTGTCGCCTCCGCGCCGTTCTTCGGCCCGGCCTTGCGGCGCTCGGCCGCGGTCAGCACCGTTGTGATGTAGCCCATATTGGAGACGCTGGGCTCGACCACCGCCGTGAAGCCGATGCCGTAAAGCCGCCCCTCCGCCCGCGCCGCGTCGCGCCGCGCCTTCAATTCCGCCAGCCTGCCCTGCTCGACCGCGCGCGCGATCGCGTCCTGGTAATTGCCGGAATCGAGCAATGCGCCGGTCGCTGTACGATAGGGAAAAGCACCCGCCTCGATCAGATTGCGCTTGATGACATCGAGCGGATCGAGACCGAGCCCGATCGCGATCCGCTGCACCAGGCGTTCCAGCGCGAAATAGACCTGCGGCCCGCCGAAGCCGCGGTTGAGGCCGGTCGGTGTCTTGTTGGTGACGACGACGCGGTTGCGGATTCTGACGTGGTTGATGTCGTAGGCCCCCGTCATGTTGCCGTGCATGCGGTAGAGCGTGGCCGGCTCGGGTGCGCGCAGATGCGCGCCGCAATCCTCGACCTGGTCCCAGTCGAGCGCGAGAATCTTGCCGTCGGCCGCAACCGCCGCGGCCAATGTCGTCGCGCGGTTGGTCGCTGACACCGACGCGGTGAGATGCTCGAGCCGGTCCTCGATCCACTTCACCGGCCGCCCCGTGACGCGCGCCGCAGCCGCGATCAGAACGATGTACGGAAACACACCCTGCTTGACACCAAAGCTGCCGCCGGAATCCGGCGGCGTGCGCAGCCGCAGCCGATTGCCCGGCACTTTCAGTGCACGCGCAATCACGGTGTGGATGCTGAAGGGCCCCTGAAAATTCGCGAGAACCTCAAAGGCGTCCTCGCCGGCATCATGCGAGGCAACGACACCATAAGTCTCGATCGGTGTGCAGGAGTTGCGGGGATAGCGGATGTCGATGGAGAAGCGGTGCGGCGCATCCGCAAACGCCTTTTCAGGATCGCCGTAGCGAAACGCGCGGTCGCTGGCGAGATTGCCGGGAAAACCGTCGTGCAGGACCGGCGCACCCGGTGCCATCGCTCCGAGCGGATCGACTGTAGCCGCTCGAGGGCGATACTCGACATTGATGAGTTCGGCCGCATCTTCGGCGCGGGCACGATCAGTCGCCACGATCACGGCGACCGGTTCGCCGACATAGCGCACACGCTCGACTGCGATCGGCCAGCACTCGACCGGCGCCTTCACGCCGACGACGAGACTAGTGGTGACCGCCTTGATCTGCTCGCCAGTCAGGACCGCTGCAACGCCCGGCAGCCGCCTGGCCGCTTCGGCGTCGATCGAAATAATATCGGCGTGGGCGTGCGGCGAGCGCAGGATCGTCGCATGCAGCGTGCCGGGCTGGACGCCGAGGTCGTCGATGAAACGGCCGCGGCCGCTGAGCAGCGCGGCATCCTCGACGCGCTCGATTGAACGCCCGACCCACGGCTTGTCACCGCTCTGATCAACCGAATTTGCGGACTTAACCGCAGCCTGCACCATGTCCCGGCATACCTCCCGACGCGTTCTCTGACGCGACGGCGACGTTTGTCAGGACAGGAGGCGCGAGGGCCATACCGCCCGCTCTCACGACTTACCAAATCGTCTCATTCGAGAGCGTGCAGCGCAATATCAGCCCGCAAGGATCAACCCGCGAGGCGGGAGACGTTGCGAAACTCGCGCGGGCTGACGCCGGCATGATCGCGGAAGAAGCGCGTGAAATGTGCCGGCTCCGGAAAACCAAAGCGCTCGCTGAGCTCGCCGAGCGCTGTGTCCTCGCGCATCACCGCGTCGAGCGCGCGCTCCATGCGGACGACGTTGAGGTAAAGCTTCGGCGAAACGCCGAGCGAGGTCTCGAACAGGCGGAAGAACTGCGCGCGCGACAGGCCCGCGCCCTTCACGAACTGGTCGACGTTGGCATAGGAATCGTTCACGCGCATCGCGTCCATCGCGCGGCGGATCCGCCAGTCGCAGCTCACCGCGCCCATGCCGCGGATCGAGGTCGGAAAGCTGCGCCAGGGCGTGAAACGCTCGATCACCGCAATCATGAGGTCAGAAAGGGTCTGCTCGTGGGTTCGCACCGCGTCGGGATTCGCCATCATTTCGGCCGCAAGATGCAGCGTGAGCTGGCGAATGCGCGGCGAGACTTCGCCCGAGGGACGCTCGAAAAAGCCCGGCGCGCCGCTCGCGGCCCATCCGCGCCGGAACTCCTTCAGCCACTCCGGCTCGATATAGAGCGCCATGATGAGCGTGCGCGGGCGATTGACGTCATGCACATAGGCATGCGGCTTCCAGCCGTCGACCAGAACGGCGGCCGTGTCCGTGAGCGGCGTGACCTGGTCGCCGACCAGGAACTGGGTGTCGGAGCCCTCGACCTTGAGCAGGACGTGGCAGTGATGATGGGCGTGGCGGACCAGCGAACGATCCATGTCGAGCAGAGCGACCCTGCCGAAAGCGCCATGAGCGATGCGCAGGGCCGTCGACATAAGTTTCTTCCTCCCGGCGTTGCGCCGCAAAATGGTTGCCTTGCTGGTGCGGCACTATAGGCCGCCCTTGCTACATATTCCAACGGCGCAAACGGACGCAAGCCGCTTCCGGCGGTAACCCGCTCACATCCGCGCCTCCGCAAGAAGGCGCGCGACCGCAGCGCCCGGATCGGCCTGCAAGGCTGCCGTCAGGTCGACGTCCTCCTCGCCCTTGACGCGGATGCGCTTGAAGGCGAGCTCGGACGCGCTGACCGGCGCTGTCGCATCGAGGCCCATCTTGGCGCCGATACCGTCATCCGTGGTCGGATCGAGTTTCGAGCCGAGCGCGCCGGCGACGACCATGAGATCGCGGTCGGCCTGGAAGCGCGTCGCCACCGCCCATTCGATCTCCTCGGAGGAAGAGATATCGACGTCCTTGTCGACCACAACCACCTGCTTGATGTCGTAATGCGCGCCGAAAGCGCACATCATGACGTTCTTCGGCTCGCCCTCATTGGTCTTGTCCATCTTGATCGCGAGATGATAGCGGCAGGTGCCGCCGCGCGTGAGGCGAACATCCAGCACGGTCGGGAAGCTGCGGCGCAGATGCTGGAGCAGCGTCGCTTCGCGCGGCACGCCGCCGAGTATCAGGTGCTCGAAACCGCCGCCGACGATGGTGTGGAAGATCGGCTTGGCGCGATGCGTGATGGCATCGACTTCGATCACCTCGCGATTGGCGCGCGGGCCGTAATATTGCGGGAATTCACCGAACGGGCCCTCCGGCTCGCGCACGCCTTGCAGGATCCGTCCTTCAATCACGATCTCCGCATGGGCGGGAACGCGAACCGAAATGGTGCGACATTTGACGACGTCCACGGGCGAGCCGAGCAGCGCGCCCGCAATCGCCATCTCGTCCTCGTCCAGCGCGGCAATCGCCTGCGAAGCCAGCAGCAGCGCCGGATGCGCGCCGATGACGATGGCGATCTCCAGTGCCTGGCCCAGTTCTTCCGCGATGCGATAGTAAGAGAACGTGTGCCGCGGCAGCAGCAGAACGCCGATACGATTCTTGCTGCTGACCTGACAACGGTGAATCGAAACGTTCTGAACGCCGGTCTTCGGATTGCGCGCGATCAACAGGCCGGCCGTGATATAGGGACCGCTATCGCGTTCATTGTGCTTCGGCACCGGAAGTTGTCGGAGCAGGTCGACGTCGTCGTGAACGACCTCCTGCACTGGACCGTCCGGAACCTCGCGGGTCGGCAGTGGATTGCTTGCGGCGGCAAGGAATCGCGGCAGCAACTGGTCCTCGGTGACGCCGATGGAATCGGCGACCCAGTCACGACCGGCAAACAGGTTGGCGATGACGGGAATCTCGTGCCCATCGGGACGCGGGAACAGCACCGCGCTGTCGCGCTCCAGCCGCTTCGCGATGGCGGCGAGCTCATCGATCAGCGCAATACCCTCGCGGGCAATCGCGAGCTTGCCGCGCTCGGCGAGGTAAGCGAGCCAGGCACGCAGATCGGCCGGTGCGTTCGTGCTCTTCGCCGAATTTTGCCTCGCCGAATTTTGCATTCGCATATGACGTATCTCTCCTCGGGCGTTCGGGTCAGGGCGCGATCTTGCGCAGCGACGGCGAGCGGCGCTTGAGCGCTTCGTCCTCGCCCCAGCGGCGCACCACGCCGATATCGATATCGAAGAGGTCGAGCACCCGGCCGACGGTGTGCTCGACCATGTCTTCGAGATTCTCGGGTTTTGCGTAGAAGGCGGGCACAGGTGGCGCGATGATCGCGCCCATCTCTGATAGCGCCGTCATCGTCCTGAGATGCCCGGTGTGCAGCGGGGTCTCGCGCACCATCAGCACCAGGCGCCGGCGCTCCTTGAGCACAACATCGGCGGCGCGGGTCAAAAGCGTCGTGGTGACGCCCGAGGCGATCTCGGACATCGAGCGCATCGAGCACGGCGCCACAATCATGCCCGCGGTACGGAACGAGCCGCTCGAGATTGCCGAAGCCATGTCGTCGATCGCATGGCTGACATTGGCGAGCTCCCTCACCTCCGCGATCTTCAGGTCGGTCTCGTAGGCAAAGGTCTGCTCGGCCGTCTTCGACATCACCAGGTGAGTCTCGACGCCGGCATTGCGCAGGAGTTGCAGCAGGCGCACGCCATAGGTGACGCCCGAGGCGCCGGAAATGCCGATGATCATCCGCGTGGGCGCTGCGTGCTGCATATGTCTGATTTCGCTCCCGTGGCCACGTACCCTCGAGGTCTCGTAGCCGGTCGCAAAACTAGGCAATCTCGGCCATCACAACAAATAATGATTGATTATATCATTCATCATCGAAGATGATGGCCCGCGAACGAGTTGGCGAACGAAGGACTGGCCCCGTGGAACTCAGGCAGATGCAGTATTTCCTGTGCCTGGCCGATGAAAAGAACGTCACGCGGGCCGCGCGCCGGCTCAACATCGTGCAGCCGGCGCTCAGCATGCAGATCGCCAAGCTCGAGGCCGAGCTCGGCCAAAGGCTGTTCGACCGCAGCGTCCAGGGCATGACGCTGACCAGCGCCGGCGAGGCGCTGGTGCGGCTGACGGCGCCGATCGTGCGCGATGCGGAGTATGCGCGCCAGGAGATGGCCCAGATCGGCGGGCGGATTTCAGGCCGCGTCGCGGTAGGCCTCATCACCTCCGTTGCGCAGAGCACGATGGCGAGCTCGTCAGCGACTGTCGCGCGCCGCTATCCCGAGATCATCCTCTCCGCGTGCGAAGGCTACACCGAGACGCTGGTCGACTGGGTCAACAGCGGCCAACTCGATTTCGCGCTGATCAACGTGCCGCGCCGAAGGACGCCGCTCGCCGCGCATCACATCATGGACGAGGAGATGGTGTTCGCCTGCCGCAAGGACGGCCCGATCCGGCCGCCGGCCAAGCTGCGCTTCGACCACATCGCGAATTTCGATCTGGTGCTACCCTCGAAGCGCCACGGCCTGCGGCTGATCCTGGACGAGCGCGCCGCAGCCCTCGGCATCGACCTGCGGCCGCGCCTGGAGCTCGACACCCTGCCCGCCCTCTGCGACGTGATCGCGACCACCGATTTCGCGACCGTGCTGCCGACCATCGCGCTCCGGCAGTCGCTGGCAAGCGGGACCATTCGAGCCCACCGTTTCGACGCGCAACGGATCGTTCGCTCCATCGCCTGGGTGCATCACCCGCGGCGAGCGGTCTCGGTTGCGGCCAAGGCCGTGCTGGACGTCATCAGCCACGATCTGGCGCAGGCCGCGGCGGTGGCAAAGCAGTTGGCTGAACCTGGCTCCGGCGGCGCAGCCTCGTCATCCCGCAAAAAACGTCGCAAGACCGGGAAGACGATTTCCTGAATCCCGAACGCTCATTTGGACAAGATGTCGCGCCTCTTTGCAAAATGAGACGGGTTGGTAAGTTTCGAGACGAGCCGGCATGACGGTCACGTCAAGCCGCTAACTACGGTCCAGGCGCAGAAAATCGCGGCCTGGCGCTCCTCCGGACAACTCCTGTCACGGACGCTCCCAAGGCTCGCAGAACAAGACGCGGTCGGGAGATTCAGTCCGAGATGGCAAGGTTCGGTCACAGCAGGATCGCGGACGACACAGCGCCGCACGTTGAAGGATTTCACCCTGACCGCAGGTCTTTGCTCTCGCTCGGCCTGGGCGCGGCTCTCTCCGCCACCGGGCTGCGTCCCGCGCAAGCCCAAGACTACCCCGCGCGTCCGATCCAGGTGCTCGTGCCCTTCGCCGGCGGCAGCGCCAGCGACGTCATCACGCGCATCCTGCTCAACCGCATGTCGACGTCACTGGGGCAGGCCTTCGTAGTCGACAACCGCCCTGGCGCCGGCGGCAATATCGGTACCGCGGCCGCTGCACATGCCGCCCCGGACAGCTACACGTTGCTGATGAGCACCTCCGGCCCACTGGCCGCGAACCGATCATTGTACAAGGAGCTGCCCTACGATCCGCTGAAGGATTTCGCCCCGATCGGACTGTTCGCCACGTTGCCGAATGTCATCGTAATCAATTCGAGGCTGCCGCCGAAATCCCTGCACGAGCTGATCGAGTACACCAAGGCCCGCCCCCGGGAGCTGAACTACGGGACGGTCGGAGTCGGCTCGTCGCAGCACCTCGCGGCTGCCTATTTCGAGCAGCTCACGGGCACCGAGATCACCCACGTTCCTTACCGCAACATCGCTGCTTACACGCCGGACTTCATCGCGGGCCAGGTCCCGCTCGACTTCCAGCTCTTGCCGAACGTCATCGGTCTGATCAGGAGCGGCGATGCGCGCCCGCTCGCGGTTGCCAGCGACAAGCGCATGACGGCGCTGCCGGACGTGCCGACCGCGGCCGAGGCTGGCCTGAAGGACTACGAGAGCGCGGCGTGGCTTGCCCTGCTCGCGCCCGCGGGCACCGGCACCGCCGTTATCGACAAGCTCTATGCCGCCATGATCGAAGCCATGAACGATCCGAAGGTGCGCACCCTCCTGGTGGAGCAGGGCGCCGAGCCCCTGGTGATGGCCCCCCAAGGTCTGAAGGATTTCATGACCGCGGAAACCACAAAATGGGCCGGGATCATCAAGAAGATCGGCATCGAGCCGATGTGACTTCAGCTTTTGGGTAATCAGCCTCTTCCGCGTGATCCGCCACCCGCGCCCTGCTCGCCCAAAGCTCGCTCGCTGAACCGGCTCGCGCATGGCTCAACGCAGCGGCGCTGGCGGTATGAGCTCGCGTTACGGCAGATTGTCCCGCAGAAAAATGTCGATGCGGATGCGTTCTTGGTCGGGGCTGATTGGCTCGCCCGAACAGTGCGCGAGCAGAACGCGTGCCGCAGAGCGCGCCTCGTGCCCGGGATCCTGATTGATCACGGCATCGAGCGTGCCGCGAACCAGGAAACGCCGTGTATATTGGGTCAGCTCATGGGTGATCCAGACCACCTCGCGAGCGCGGCCCGAGGCCTCGAGCGCATCGGCGATGCCGCGGTTTCCGGCGCCGCAGCAGTATATGCCGCGAAGATCGGCATGGCGCGCGAGCAGCGCGGCCGTAAGCTCCCGCGTGCGATCGCTGTCGTCCCGGCCCTCGATGACCGGTAGCGCGGGCAGGTTCGGATACTCGCTGGACAGGATCTGATGGAAACCGAACTGCCGTTCAGTGTGATCGCGCAGCGACAGCGACCCCGCGATCACCGCGACCGTCCCCTCGCGCCCAGCAAGGAAGCGCCCCATCAGCGTTGCGGCGGTGCGGCCTGCGGCCGGATTGTCGATGCCGACATAATGCAGGCGGCGCGAGCTTGGCGCGTCCGACACGAGGGTCACCACGGCGACCCCGCGTCCGACGAGTTCGTCGATCGCGGCCCGAACCCTGGGATGATCGAGCGCGATGACGGCGACGCCCTGGTAGGCCGGCGACAGGGTTTCCAGCGCGCCGGCGAGCAGATCCGGATCGAACACGTCGACACGGAGAATGTCGATGAAGCCGCGCTGGCCGGCGAGCCAGTCCGCGGTGCGCTGGACCTGCTCGCTCAGATTGGTCATGAAGCTGTTGCTGCCGGTCGGCAGCACGAAGGCGAAGCGGAACGTCTGCCCGCGGGCGAGCCGCGCGGCCGCGACGTCGGCGCGATAGCCGAGTTTTGCCACCGCGGCCTCGACACGCGCGACGGTCTTGGCGCGCACGCCCTCGCGGCGGTTGACGACGCGATCGACGGTCGCAAGCGAAACGCCGGCCGCACGTGCGACGTCCTCGAGCGTGGCGCGAATCGCCGGCTGTGTCGCCCCTCCCGTCATTCGCGCGCCGCCCAAAGCATGCCGCGGGTCATCAGTGTCCGGATCTCCGGCACGTCGAGCTCGTAGGCACGGTGGCCGAGCGAGGAATAGAACACCCTGCCCGCGCCGTAGCGCTTCTTCCAGACCACGGGCATCACCACGCCCTCGATCCACGGCGCGTGCTCGCCGGTGAAGGTCGTCGTCGCCAGCACCTCGTTGGCGGGGTCGACATGCATGTAATATTGCTCGGAACGATGTTCGAAACTGTTCAGGCCCTTCATGATGGGGTCATCCGGCTTCGTCAAGTCGACCTTGTAGTCGATGATGTTGCCGGGATGGGCCACCCACTGCCCGCCGCACATGAATTGGTAGTCGACGGAATCGCGGAACGCATCGCACATGCCGCCATGATGGCCGGCGAGCCCGACGCCGCTCCGCACTGCTGCGCAGAGATTGAGCGCTTCCGCCTTCTCGATCTTCGACATCGTGTAGATCGGGATGATCAGCGACATGTCGTGGATCGCAGGATCGGCGAATGCCGCCGTCGTCGTCTCGATCCGCACCTCGAAGCCTTCTGCTCTCAGCCAGCCGCGAATCATCGAGGCGCAGAGATCCGGATCGTGTCCCGGCCAGCCGCCCCATACAATCATTGCCTTGCGCATGGTCATTCCCTCAATCGATCTGACCCGTTTCACGTCCCGCCGGCAGCATCGCCGGCCGCTCGACGCTGCTCTCGATCTTGACGCGCCGCCCTTCATCGGCGGAGGTCTGGAACGCCTCCATCACCTCCAGCACGTGAAACGCAAGCGCACCGCTGGCGCGGTGCGGACGGTTGTTCAGGATCGCGGATGCCATGTCGGCGACCCCGATGGAGCGGAACTCACCCTCGACATGGCCGTGCGTCAACGGCATCGTTTCCCATTCGCCACCGGTCCTGGCGAGGTGCACCTCGCCGCCGAAACGGTTCGGGTCCGGCACCTGCATGCTGCCCTTGTCGCCATAGATCTCGATCGGCGCATGCCGGTGCTTCGGTACATCGAAGCTCATCGCGATCGAGATGACTGCTCCGCTCTCGAATTCAAGCGTACCCGCGACATGGGTCGAAACCTCGACCGGGATCAGCGTGCCGTTCATCGGCTGGCTGGTGACCAGGCGCTCCGATTTCGGCCTCGCGGTCGAGCCCATCACGCTCGCGACCGGGCCGAGCAACTGCACGAGATCGGTGATGTAGTACGGCCCCATGTCGAGCATCGGCCCGCCGCCGCGCAAGTAATAGAAGCCCGGCGCCGGGTGCCAGCGCTCATGGCCGGGGCAGCCGAAGAAGGCGCTGCCCGCCACCGGCGTGCCGATCGCGCCGTCGTCGATCAGCTTGCGGGCGGTCTGGTGCCCGCCGCCGAGGAACGTGTCGGGCGCGCAGCCGACGCGCAGGTTCTTCTGTGCGGCGAGATCGATCACCTTGCGGGCTTCGGCGGCGTTGATGCCGAGCGGCTTCTCGGAATGGACATGCTTTCCGGCATTCAGCACCGCCAGACTGACGTCGGTGTGGGCCAGCGGCACCGTGAGATTGACGACGACCTCGACGTCATCGCGTCTGAGCAATTGATCGACCCGCATCGCCGGCAGCCCGAAAGCGGCACCCTGCCGCTCCGCGACTTCACTGCGCATATCGGCGAGCGCCCTGACCTCCATGACCGGGAAGCGTTGCGCCGCCTTGAGATAGGCGGTGCTGATGACACCGCAGCCGATGATTCCAATTCCGACTTTTCTCATTGTGGTCTCCGTAAGGTCCGTTTATCCCTTGACCGCACCTGCAGTGAGGCCGGCAACGATGTGCTTCTGCGCCAGAAGGAAGAGAATGATCGTCGGCAGGATGGTCAACGTGATGAAGGCCAGGATCAGGTGCCATTCGGACGAATACTCGCCCTGATAGACCATGATGCCGAGCGGCCAGGGATAGAGCGCATCCGTGTTGAGCATCACCAGCGGCAACAGATAGGCGTTCCAGCTGTTGACGAAGGTGATGGTCCCGACGGTCGCCAGGATCGGCCGCGACAGCGGCAACGTCACATAGCGGAAGAACTTGATGTAGCTGCAGCCGTCGACCAGCGCAGCCTCGAGCAGTTCATAGGGAATGTCCTTGAAGAAACGCCGGAGCAGCAGCACGCTCATCGCGAGGCTGAAGGCCACCTGCGGCAACGCAACGCCGAAATAGGTATCGAGCAGCCCGAGATCGCGCACCTTGATGAACAACGGAAGCACCGCAGTCGCCGCCGGAAACAGCAGGCCGAGCGTGAGATAGCTCAGCAGCATCGAGCTGCCGTAGAACCTGACATGGGCAAAGGTGAACGCCGCCATCGAGGCCGTGATCAGGGTCAACACCACCGCGAGCGACGATATGATCAGCGAATTGCGCAGGAGCTGCCAGTAGCGCGCGGAGAACAGGATGTCGGAATAATTCTGCCACTCCCAGTGACGCGGCAAACCGAACGGGTTGACACGCAATTCGCCGAGCGATTTGAAGCCGCCGAGCAACGTCGCGAGCAGCGGCACCAGCACGAAGATGGCCACGATGGCGAGGAACACCGCCTTGAACAGCACGGCGGGATCGACCGGCGTACGAGAGATCTTCGCACTACTCATCGCGCATGAACCAACGCTTGTAGGTAAAAGCAAAGGTCACGCAGATCGCGAACAAGATGACGCCGATGGCGCTGCCATAGCCGACCCGCATGCGAGAGATGCCGTTGTTGTAGAGGAAGCTCACCATCGTGTTCGAGGAGTCCGCAGGCCCCCCGCGTGTCAGCGGCATGACGAGGTCGAACAGCTGCAGCGAGCCGACAATGGCGAAAAACACCGAGAGGCGAATCGTCGGATAGAGCAAGGGAATGACGACATGGCGCAGGGCTTGCAGCCGCGTCGCACCGTCGATGCGCGCCGCCTCGATCAGGCTCTTGTCGAGGCTCTGGAGCGCCGCGATGAACAGCATCATGTGGAAGCCAAAATACTTCCACACGATCACGATCAGCACGGCCAGCATCGACGTGTCGGTCGAGGCCAGCAGGTGCGGCGGCTCGGCGCCGAAACTGCGCCAGATCGAGGCGACGAGGCCGTAGTCACCGTCATAGACGAAGCTGAAGATCAGCCCGGTCGCGATCTCGGCCAGGATATAGGGCATGAAGAACAGCATGCGCAGCGCCACCGACCCGCGAAAGCGTTCGGCGAGCATCAAGGCCAGCGTCAGAGCGAGCGGCAGCTGGACCGCGAGCGAGACCGCAATAATCAGCCCATTGTTGCGCAGCGCGAGCCAGAAGGCGCGCGTCTCCAGCACGAAGCGGTAATTGTCGAAGCCGATCCAGTTGGTCGGCCTGCCGAACCCGTTCCAGTTGAAGGCCGAATACCAGGCGGCCTCGCCGATCGGCAGCACCACGAACAGCGTGAACAATAGCAGCGCCGGCGGCAGGAACAGGATCAGGACCGTGAAGCGGCCGTCCCAAGCCGGGCCGCGGACCGCGAGCGAAGAGAACGGTGTCTCCGCAACGCCAATCGCGGGGGAATTCGCGATACGCCGGGCCACCGTCAGTTGCCCTGCTTCCACGCCGCCTCGATCGCCTTCGCCGCATTCTGCGGGCTCATGCTGCCACCGGCGATCTCCGCGGTGACGTCGTTGACGACGCGGCCGACCGACGGACCAAGGCTCTGATCATAGAAGTTCTGGTGGTAGTTCGACTTCGCCAGATTGGCCGCGATCAGCTTCATGAAGGCATTGTTGAGACCAGCGTCCGCGCCCTGCACCACCGGGATGATGAAGTTACCCGCCGCAAGTCGCGTCTGCACGTCCTTCGAGACGAAGTACTTCAGGAAATCGACCGCCTCCTTCGGCGAGCCTTTCGTGACCAGCCAGCCGGTGATGCCGCCGAGCGTGTCGGTGGGCGCGCCCTTGCCGCCTGATACCACCGGGAAGTCGAACCAGCAGATCTTGTCTTCGCTCAATCCGACCTTGTCGGCGGCGAGAGCGCGCTGCAAATGATAGACCGTGCTGATCGCGAGCGTCATCGCCGCCTTGCCGTCGCCGAAATAGCCGACGGCCTGCGGATTCTTGAAACCAAGGAAGCCATTCTGGAACGGCTGGAGATCGACGAGTTGCTTGAACAGCTCGCCGGACTTCTGGAAGGTCTCGCCGGCGAAGCCGCTGTCCTCGCCGCGCAATGCAGCGTCGAATGCCGGCTTGCCGCCGATGCGCACCGCAAGATGGGTCCAGTAGAAGTGCAACGGCCATTTGTCGGCGCCGCCGACCACGATCGGGGTCACGCCGGCGGCCTTCAGCGTCTTCACCGCCGCAAGCAGATCGTCCCAGCTCTTGATCCCGGCAGGATCGACTTTCGCCTTGGCCATCAGTTCCTTGTTGCAGAGGAAGCCGACCTGCGACAGCGCGGTCGGCAGACCATAAACGCGGCCGTTAGCGGTGAACGCGGCGAGCGCGGCCGGGGTGAGACTGTCGCTGTATCCCTTCACCTGTTCGGTGATGTCGTCGAGAACGCCTGCCTCGATCTGGGTCTTCAGGACGCCGCCGGCCCAGCTGTAGATGATGTTCGGCCGGTCCTTGGATTGCAGGATGGTCGGCAGCTTGGCCTTGTAGGCTTCGTTCTCGAGAAACTGCATCTCGACCTTGACGCCAGGATGGGAGGCCTCATAGGCGCGCGCGACCTCCTCCCAGATTTTCACCTGGGCCGGATTTGCCTCGATGTGCAGCCACTTTACGATCGTGTCGGCTGCGGCGACGTCGGCCAAAAGCAGGCATGCGGCAGCGGCGAGTCCCAGCTTCCCGAGCAGTCTCATCACATCTCCTCCCGACCGGATCTTATTCTTTGCCGCGATCCTGCTCCCGATTTTTGAGGTGCGCAACTAAAATTCTGATCTACGCACCTCAGCCAGACGAGGTGGAGGCCTGCGGCGCGCAGTCGCGAATGTGTTCTGACGCTGAGTTGATTTCAGCCGCTCGCTGCCGGCAAGCTCGTCGTCTGCTGCGGCATGCCAGCGCGGTCGACAAGCAGATCCGTGAGCCCCGCTCCAAACCACATGCCGCCAAGCACGAGCCAGGCGGTGAGTGCGAAGACCGAGGCACCGGTCACGCCGGCGCCGACCGCGCAGCCGCCGGCCAGCATCGCACCAAACCCCATCAGCACCGCGCCAAGCAGATAGCGTCGCATGCCGAGCCCGTCGGAGAATCCCTCGAGCCTCAGTTCGTGCGCACGCGCCGCGGCCAGAAACGAGCCGAGGAATACGCCGGGGACGATGCCGAGGTCGAAGCCGAGCCGGAGCTGCGCGCTGTTGAGCACCAGCATCAGCAACTCGGCCGAAGGCCCGCTGAATGTGAGGCTCTTCAGCGTCACCGGCGCGAAGGAAGCCTGCGACAGCAGGTAGGTGAAGAGCCAGCCGGCGACGACGGCCGTTCCGGTTGCGAGCGCGGCGAGGATCAGCCGGCGCGGCAACCGGCTGCGAAAGGCGAAGGCCAGCCCGGCAATCAGCCACAAACCTCCGAATGCTAGCTTCTCGGGCGTGCCGGCACCGAACATGGCCATGATGTCGCGCGACGGACCGCCATCGACCAGCCACAGGTTGGTCACCCATTCACGGGCGGGCGACAGCAGGCCGCGATAGGAGGCTTGCGCGGTCACGGCAAACACCAGCCCCGACAACAACGCCCGGAGGTTTCCGTTCGCCGAGAGCACCAGCAGCCGGCTGGCGCAACCCCGCGCCAGGATCATCCCGCAACCGAACATCACGCCGCCGAGGAGAGCGCCGGAGATACTGCCCTGCTGCGCGAGCTGGCGCGCCTCGGATATTTCGAGCCAGCCGAGCGCGACAAAACCTTGCGTGCCGACCAGCGCCGCGGCAAAGGTCAGCAGCCAGACTGCAAGGCGCCGGCCGCCCTCGCCGCGGGAGAATTCGACCGCCGCGGCACGCAGGCAGAAGCGGCTGCGCTGCGCGAAGAACCCGAACAGACCTCCGACCACGAGGCCGCCGAACCATGACAGCGAATCTTCACCCAAGAGATCGATGATCGGCGTCAGCACGTCCGCCTCGGTTGTTCCTGCGAGCATGCAATTCTAGCGATCGCGTCGTCGCGTCCCATGAGCCAGATCAAGGCTCGACGTCTCAGGATGCCGGAGCGGAGCGGCCTCATGGCCGTAGATAAGCATATCCCTGCTGTTGCAGCTCGACGAGCCGCACCACGCCGCCCTTCTCGGCCACCACGAAGCCGGGCGTGAGATCGTCCAGCTTGACGCCCTGCGCCTTCATCGTATTGGCGCAGGCATCGAAGCCGACGCCGGCATCGACGAGCTTCGTCATCATCGTAACGGTGTGGTCCTGTGCCGCGAGTGCGTGGAAGGCACGCAGCGCCGGCCCGTGCACGACCAGCCTGATGTCGGCCTTGCCAGGCCCGCCGACGCCGTCGACATGGTTCTGCAGATTGCCCAGAACGAAGACGACGCGATCGGCATCGGCGAGATGATAGACGACGCGCTGCCGCGCGGGCGTTTCCGTCGCCGCGGACGCCTCGCGCACCGCGAACGCACCAAATAGCCCGGCAAGGCTCGCGCGAAGCATGGATCGACGCTGCATGGTCCCCCTCCTATCGTGCCTGCTTGATGAACTCGGCGATTCGATCGGCGACGTCTTCCGCGAACAGGTCGCGGAAGAAATGATCGGCATCCTCGATCTTGTCGAGCTGCACTCTGCCCCCGCTCGAACCAGCAAGCGAATCGAAGGCCTGTGCTACATCGGGCACAACGCTATCCTTGGTGGCGGCGAGCACCAGCACCGGCAGCTTCACGCGCGCTACGAGCGCGGCCGTGTCCTGGCCGGCATCGGGACCGTAGAATGACGCAAAGGTCCGCGCGGTAACCACGGCATTGCGGCAATAGACGAAGCCCGGCACGTCCATCCACTCCCCGCCGCGGCCGGCCGCAACCGCCTTGGTTGCCAGCTCCAGAAACGGTTCGAGCGGCTTGCCATAGGTCTTGGCGTAGGAGGCGCGCAGATCAGCCTCGGCCTTCGCGGTCACCGGCGCCAGCAACACCCCACCCGCCACCGGCGTGGCTTCGCTTGCAACGAGATACCGTGCGACCTGGTTGCCGCCGCGCGAATGGCCGAACGCGAAGACGAGCCGGGACATGCCCCTCGCCCGCGTGACCCAGGCGCTGATCTCCGCAACTGCATCCTCAACGACATAGTCATGCCGCGCGGTACAGTCGTACATGCCCTTGCGGCGATCGAGCCCCAGCGACAGCGTATGGGCGAGCGAAGCGATGCCGCGCTGCTCAAGCGCCTTGGCAACGCCCTGAATGACCTCCATGTCCTTGTGCGCGAGCGTGCCGTGGGTCATTACGACAAGCGGCGTATCGGGTTTCGTCGAGGCTGGCGTGCGCAGTGTTGCGAGCGTGGTGCGGCCGTCGACCGACAACTCGAGCTCCTGCTCGGCCGCATATGCGGACCCTGCGAACGCGAGCAAGACTGTCAGTGCTATCAACCATCGCATCAGCAGCTTTCTCCTCAGGGCCGGACAATTGTCCAGTTTTTCTCCGCCAAATCCATCAGCGCGGCAACCCCAACCTGCGTGACGCTGACGCCATCGATCAGCGGCGGCCGCTTGTCCTCCTTCGCCGCCAGCGTCTCCAGCGTGTTGCCGCAGGCGATGAAGCTCACATTCGGCATCGATTTCAGGAAATTCCCCAGGCGCTCCTTCACCGGCGAGCGGTCCGCGAGCAGCATGTCGAGGCCGCCGTTGAAAGCGACCACAGCGATTTCGACGTCCTCGCCCTGTCCGGAATAGTGCCGCGAGACGTTGGCCGCGACATCGAGCACGGCACGCATCTTGACCGGGTCGTCGTCGCTGATCTGCAGCGCGAGCCTGTGAAATTCGGCCGCCTGGGCCGCGGCGGGACGGATTGCGATGAGCGAGCCAACAGCGAGAGCCGCATGCAGCAGCGCGCGGCGGTTCGCCCGGCCGTGTATCACTCCACGCCCCGCGACTTCTTCTCCTTGCCGTCCTCGGGCGTCACGTCGATGGCGGCAGCGCGCCCGATAATCTTCACCGGGGCGACGCAGTTATTCATGCAGGGGTCTTTCTGCCAGAACGACTTCTCGGTGGTGGCGCGGTCGTCCATCACGAACCCCTGCTCGTTCGGCATCTTGATCGTCGCAAGGGTCTTCTTGTTCAGCTCGAAGTTTTGATCGGTGACGACGTCGTTCAGATAGAGGACGTACGCGACCAGCGCATAATATTCATCGACGGACAGGGATCCCGTATTGCCGTAAGGCATGGCGTGACGGACGTAGTCGAACACGGTGGACGCGTAGGGCCAGTACGAGCCCACGGTCTTGACCGGATTGTCCGACGTCAGTGAGCCCTTGCCGCCGGCCAGCACCGGCCAGCGGCCGTTCCCCTCGCCGAACTCCCCGTGGCAGCTCGAGCAATTGTCCATGAACAGCTTTTCGCCCTGCATGGCCGTGCCCTTGCCTTCCGGCAGGCCCTGGCCGTCCGGGCGCACGTCGATATCCCAGCCGCGGATCTCGTCCGCGGTCGGCGCGCGGCCGATGTGATAGCGGGGACCGCTCTTGGCGTCCGCCTTCTGCTGTGCAAGCGCCGGCGCGCTCAGCGCACAGGCGAGCAGCGCGGCTGCAACGAACTTAAGCGACTTCGACATTCTCGACCTCACCATTGGCCTGCACATGCCAGGTCTGGATGCCATTGTTGTGATAGATGGAGTTGACGCCGCGGATCTTGCGCAGCTCCGCCTTGCTCGGCTGCACGTAACCCGTCTCGTCCTGCACGCGCGATTGCAGCAGCAGCGGCTCGCCGTTCCAGTCGAATTCGTAGTAAAAACGCGTCAGCGCCTTGTCGAGAACGGGCCCGTCGAGCCGCGCCGGCCACCAATTTCGGCCGCCGTCGAGCGACACGTCCACGCGCTTGACCTTGCCGTTGCCGCTCCAGGCCAGACCCGAGACGATGGTAAAGCCTTTGCCGTGCTTGATCGGCGCTTGCGGGCTCGGGCTGGTGATCACGGACTTGGCGTCCATCGACCAGGTGAAGCGGCGCGCCTTGCCGCTCGGCATGAGGTCCGTGTATTTCGACGTCTCCTCGCGAGTGTGCCAGGGCTGGTCGCCGACCTTGATGCGGCGCAGCCACTTGACCCAGAGATTGCCCTGCCAGCCCGGCACCACAAGCCGCATCGGATAGCCCTGCTCGGGATAGAGCGCCTCGCCGTTCATCTTGTAGGCGATGATGCAGTCGTCGAGCGCCTTCTCGATCGGCAGGCTGCGGTCCATCGCAGCCGCGTCGGCGCCTTCGACCAGCAGCCACTTGCCGCTCGTCTTGACGCCGGCTTCCTCCAGCAGAGTGCGCAGCGAGACGCCGGTGTACTGCACGCAGTGGATCATGCCGTGGGTGAACTGGCAGCCATTGAGCTGGGCGCCGCGCCACTCCATGCCCGAATTCGCCGCGCACTCCATGAAGTGGATGCGGTTGACGCGCGGATAGCGCTTCAGCTCCTCCAGCGTGAGGATGAGCGGACGCTCGACGAGGCCATGGATCATCAGGCGATGATCGGCCGGATCGACCTCGGCGATGCCGCCGTGATGGCGTTCGAAGCAGAGGCCGTTCGGGGTAATGATGCCTTCGAGTTCGTGCAGCGGCGTGAAGCTCACCGAGGATTCTCGCGAGGCAGTCAGCCATTCGACGTCGCGCCGGACAACGTCCTTCTCGAAGTTCGACGGCTTGCCATACGGGCGCACCGCGACGCCCTCGCCGAGCGACTTGGTCCATTCCGGCACATTGGGCGGCTGGTTAGCGGGATTTCCGCCTGCGGCCGCCGGCCTTGCCAGCATCGTGGCCGCGACGCCGGCCCCGGCGGCCAGGAAGCTGCGACGGGATTGACTGTCCATCTTCGACATCGCTTCTTACGCTCCGGTAACTTTGACGGCCCGGTTGGGCTCGAGCCGAACGGTTTTCTGTTGCGTCAGGTAGTTCGCGACGACGTCCCAGATCGGCGGCCCTTCGGTTCCTTCGTTGACGCTGGCCCAGCCGGCGACCTGATATTCCCTGGCGGGCTCGATCGGCGTGCCGGTCTTGAGGACCTGCATGCCGGAGATGCGCTGCCCCTGCGGCTTGGCGACGTCGATCGCGTAGGAGAGCCCGCCGATCCGCACCATATCGCCGCCCTGTTGATAATAGGGATCGACGTTGAAGAGATTGTCGGCAACGTCCTCGATGATCTCCTTCAACCGCGAACCGGTCATGCCCATGCGGTAGACCGCGGGATAGGTGATCGCGGTGGCGTTGGTGACATCCTCGAAGGTGACGTCCTGCCCCGGCAGCACGCTGGTGCCCCAACGGAAGCCGGGTGAGAGCGCGATCTCGGCGTCGCGTTCCTGCAGCAGCGCCTGGCAGATCAGATCGTCGAACGTACCGTTGAAATTGCCGCGCCGGTAGAGCAGCGAGTCGGTCTTGCCGAGCACCTTGGCCAGATCGGAGGCGAAGGGTTTGCGGACCTCGGCGATCTTCGCGGCCATCTCGGCGTCCGCCGTGATCACATCGGAGAACAGCGGAATGAGCTTGTACCTGAAAGCCTTGACCTCACCGTCGCGAACATCGAGATCGAGCCGCGAGACGAACTTGCCGGACGAGCCCGAGGCGATCAGCAGAGTCTTGCCGACTTTGACAGCCTCGGGCAGCGCGTCATGGGTATGCCCGGTCAGGATGACGTCGATGCCCTTGACGCGGCTCGCGAGCTTGCGGTCGACATCGAAACCGTTATGCGACAGCAGCACGACCAGTTGCGCGCCGCCCTTGCGCGCCTTGTCGACCTGCGCCTGAACGTCCTCCTCGCGCACGCCGAACGACCAGTTCGGAATCATCCAGCGCGGATTGGCGACCGGCGTATAGGGGAACGCCTGGCCGAGCACCGCGATCTTGACCCCGCCGCGCTCGATCATGGTCGAGGCGTCGAACGCCGCCTCGTTCCACTCGGTGTCGCGGATGTTGAGGCCGAGGAACGGGAAGCCGAGGCCTTCGATGGCCTGCTTGACCCGATCGGCGCCGTAGGTGAACTCCCAATGGCCGGTCATGGCGTCGGGCTTGAGCAGCGCCATGCAGTCGATCATGTCCTGACCGCGCGTCTTCAGCGAAGACCACGAGCCCTGCCAGGTGTCCCCGCCGTCGAGCAGCGCGACCTTGTCGCCGCGCTCGGCCCGGATCGCCTTGATCACGGTCGCGGCACGATCGAGGCCGCCGATCCGGCCGTAGCTCTTCGCAAGGGCCTCGAAATCCTCCGAGGTCAGGGCATAAGCCGCCGACGAGCCGGGCGCGATGCCGAACCGGGCGAGAAACTCCTTGCCGGTGACGTGCGGCGGAAGGCCCTTGGCCTCGCCCACGCCGAGATTGGTCGAGGGCTCGCGGAAATAGAGCGGCATCAGCTGACCGTGGATATCGGTCACGTGCACGAGCGTGACGTTGCCGAGCGGCTCGAAGGCCAACAATTCCTTTTCAGTCAAGCGCTGCTGGGCGAACGCGCGGGTCAGGCCGGAGCCCGCACCGGTCGAGAGCCCCGCCGTTGCCGCGGCAACCTGAATGAACTCGCGGCGAGAGATCATGCGCAATACTCCTGCAAGCTCAACGTTTCAGTTGCGCACCGACGGCGTCTCGACCGGCAACCCGATGCCGCGCCAGGCCACATAGAGCTCGAGCGCGAGGAACTCGTCCGAGAGCGGCTTGAACGGCTCGGCGCGTACGTCGAACATGCAGCCTTCGAACCGCTCATGCAGCGGCACCAGGCGCTGGTCGCGCAACCGATAGGTCGGAAAGCCGTTGGTCTGGCCCTGGCTCAGGAAGTCCGCGCGCATGAACTTGCCGTTGTTGCGCTCGTGGCAGGACTCGCAAGCGAGATCGAGCTGGCCGTAGCGCGTGTAATAGATCTGCTTGCCGCGATCGAACCAGGGCGACATCGGGCCGTCGGTCTTCACCGCGACCTTCATGCCGTGCGACTGGTAGCGCACGAACGCTGTCATGTCGGTCAGCTCACGGGATTTGAACTTCCAGGGCTCCGCCTTCATGTGCTCGCTGCGGCAGATGTTGATGCGCTGCTCGAGGTTGACCGGCTTCTTCAGCTTGTCGTCCCATTTCGGCATGGCGGCGCCGACGCCCTTCATGCTGGTCTCGGCTTCGCCGTGGCAGCTCATGCAGGACTTGCCCTCACCGCCCTCGACCTTCTTCCAGACATCCGCCGCGCGCTCCACGGCGAGGAAGCCCGGATTTTCGAGATCATCGTCCTGCAGCGCGCGGGTCTCCTTGCTGCGAAACTCGTAGCCGGAGATGATGGTCTTGAAGACGTGGCCGGGCGGCGCCGCGATGCCTTTGCGCTCGGCGTCCTCTGCGACAGCGAGCGTCGCAACCGACGCGGCGGCCACGACCAGAGCGGCCAACCCAACAAATCGTCGCGCCATTGCGTGCCTCCCTCAATGCGCGATGCGCATCATGCCTTGAGCGCAATCTTCTCTTCGGCCGTGATCACCGTGCCGTCGTCATCCGTCCAGGAGAACTTGAACGTGCCGGCTTCGTCGACCCGCGCGTCGAACTGGACGTAGGGATTGGCCGAGATCGCCGGTTCGAGCGCGCAGGAGAACACCGGCTTGCCGTTGAACTCGCAGGCGAACTTGTTGATGATCTTGCGCGGAATGGCCTTGCCCTGTGCGTCCTTGCGCTGGCCGGATTCCATGACATGCGAGACCAGGGTCTTGATCTGGATGACCTCGCCCTTGGCCGCTTCCTTGGGAAGCTTGATGCGCGGTTTGTCTGCCATTGTTCCTCTCCTGACGCCCTTAGCCGCCGCAGCCGCCGATAGTGACCTTGACGGTCTTCTGCTCCATGAACAGCGAACCGTCACTCATCTTCGCGACCGCAATCACGTTCTGCGTGGTCGCGAGCCGGATCCGGATCGAGGCTTCCGCCTTGCCCGACAGCGCTGTGAACGACAACGTCGCCACGCCCGCATTGGGGTTGCCGTCCGCGATGATCAGAACGTCTTTCACATAGGCGTCCGCCGTCATCGGGCTCTCGATGTTGATCGACAGCGGCACGGTGTTGCCGTTCTCCGCGATCTCCGGCAGGTCGAGCGCGATCTTTCCCTTGGCAGGCTGCTTGCCGCCGGTGAACGTCTCGATCCATTTCGCCGCATCGCCCGTCACTTCGGCATCGGCTGCCATGGGCATCAGCGTCAGCATGACGAAGCCGCCCCCGAGCGCAAATGCCTGCCGTCGATTGATGGCTTTCATTCCTGATCCTCCTCGCTGTCAGTTCAGCGTCTTGAGAAAAGCGATGACGTCCTCGACCTGCGCGGCCGTCAAAATGGATTTGCCTACGAATTCCGGGCGCACCCGGCTGAGGCCGTCGTTCCTGAAGAACGCCGGCATGACGGTGTTGGTGAAGATGCGCTTGGGGTCGGCGACAATGAGGCGCAATTGCGCCTCGGTGTAGCGGCCGGCGACATCGTCCAGCGACGGACCGAACTCGCCGTGGAATTCCTCGGACTTCAGGCTGGTGACCTGATGGCAGGCCAGGCAATTGCCGAGCGTGCGGGTCAGAAACACCTTCTTGCCGGCGGCGGCATTTCCTGGCGCGCCGGTCAGGGATTTCGGCACGGAGTCGTTGACGATTTCGAGCCTGATCGGCTCCTTGTTCGGCTCTTGCGCCAAAGCGCTTCCGGCCGACAGACAAAGTGCAAACGCAGCAGCAAGCGAGCGCCGCATGTTCCCTACCCTCGGATCGCGGGGTGACCCCCGCTCTTGGTTACGACGGACTCACAATCCATCAAATTCATTTATTATGATATGTTCATATAAACGCTGACGTCAAGCGGAATTCGAAAGGCGCTCATGGTCAGCCGTTCGCGGCCAGAAACTCCCGGAACGAGCCGCGCTCGTAAGCGCGCTCCCGCACGAAACGAAACATCGCCAGGAAGTGCGGCGGCTTGAGATAGCCGGGTGCCCGCGCCACCTCGCGCGCCATCGCGTCCTTTGCTTCGAGGCCATCGGCGGATGGCGGAAAAAACTGAAAGGTCGGCGTGAACCGGATCCCGTATTTCTGGGCGAGCTCTTTCTCTGTCAATTCCTGGCGATCGAAGTCCGTCACCTTGCGCGAGCCGATCAGGTTGAGCTGCAACACCTCGAAATTGTCGCGGATGTAGCTCGCGATGCCGGCATCGGCGAAGTTCACCAGGTGCGTCTCGCGGCAATAGGGGCAGCCGCGCAGCTCCCACATGATGGCAAGGCGCTTGCCGCCGGCCGCAGCGCTATCCAGGTCCTCGCGCAGATCGAGGAAGCTCTGCAGGAACCAGGGCTCGTGATAGAGCCCGTCTTCTCCGACGGCGGGCTCGGCCGCCGCCGCGCCGCGGCCGGCCAAGGCCACGCCTGCTGCGAATGCGAGGACGCCGCGTCGCGTCGGCGTGCGAAGCGACGTCGGGGTTTCGTGTATCGGAAGATCTTGCGCGCTGCTCATTTTCATTATGATATTCGAATACACGAATGTGACAAGGAGATCCGATCTTGCGCTGCACCATCGTGCTGCTGGCATGGCTGGCCTCGAGCGCGCTCGCGCTCGGTGCGGAAGCCGATAGACTTGCGGATGTCGCATCGGCGATGGCGCCGATCATGGCCAATCTGCGCACCGCTGCGAGCTATGCGCGCACCGGAAATATCGCGCTGGCACAGATCGAGACCGACGAGGCGGTCGCCGGGTGGAAGCGGCTCGCTTCCCTGCCCGCTGACGGACCGTCCGAGTTGTCGAGATTTTTCGACGGAGGTCGCGAACGGCTGGCGACGGCGACGGCTGCACTGGACCGCGGAGACGATGTCGCCGCCGGCCGCGAGCTGCTTGCGCTCCGGCAGGCTTCTCACGCGCTCAGGCGTCGCGCAGGCCTCTACGATCTCGGCGATTGCATCTTCGAGATCGCGCCCGCCATGGAAACGCTGCGTGTCGCAGCCATCGGGTATGGCGAACGGCCGGCACCCGCAAACGCCGAGGAGACCGTTGCCACTGCAGGCGCGTTCCGCGATCGGCTTCAACGCTGTAACGAATGGGCAAACAGCGAGATCGCGGCCCAAGGTGAATTCCGCCGCCTGATCGACGGCGCAATCGCCAGCAGCGGCGAGATCGCTCATGCCGCGATGGCGGGCGACGGCCCCCTCGTGCATCGTTACCTCATCGAGTTGCAGTCCTTTGCCCAGTTGCTCGACTTCCGTTACGGCTAGCCTCAGCCGATGCTGGTCAATGCAGGGAAATACTCGAGCAGCCATTGCGAGACCGCGGGCATCAAGCCGGTCAGGAACATCAGACCCGTCGCCACCAGGAATACGCCCATCGTCTTCTCGATCAGGCCGAGATGCCGGCGCACACGACCGAGCGCGGCAATGAAGCGGCCGGTGAAGGCCGCCGCGATCAGGAAGGGAATGCCGGTCCCGACCGAATAGGCGAGCAGCAGCAGTGCGCCCCGCCCAGTCGTGTCCTCGGATCCCGCCATCAGCAGCACGGCGGCGAGGATGGGGCCGGCACAGGGCGTCCAGCCAAACGCAAAGGCCAGGCCCATGACGAAGGCCCCCGCCACGCCGGCCGGGCGGTTGTCGACCTGCACGGTCGCGCTGCGATAGAGCAGCGGAATCCTGAGCAGCCCCAGAAAATGCAAGCCCATGACGATGATCAGCCCGCCGGCGACGATGCCGAGCGTCGACAGATGCACGGAAATGAAGCGTCCCGCGATCGAGGCGGTCGAGCCGAGCGCGACGAACACCAGCGAAAAGCCCGCCACGAAGGCCAGCGCGGAGAGCAGGATCCGTGGCCGCAGATCCGGCCTGTCGCCGGATAGATCCGTGACCGAGACGCCGGCCATGTAGCACAGGAAAGGCGGCACCAGGGGCAGGATGCAGGGCGACAGGAACGACAACAGGCCCGCGACGAAGGCCGCACCAAGCGTGACGTCCAAGGTCATTTCCGCCCCATCCCTAGCACATATACGAATTTAATGATATAAGCCCCAGGGACGTTTGCAAGCAAGTCCGCAAAGGGCCGGTTACGCAGCATGAACAGAATCGTCGTTTTGCTCGCCCTGGCCGTCGGGCTCGCGCTGCCCGCGATGGCCTCGCGCGCCGCCGAGCTCGTCATGCTCGAGCGCGCTGGCTGCGTCTGGTGCGCGCGCTTCAACGCCGAGATCGCCCCGATCTACGGCAAGACCGACGAAGGCCGGGCCGCACCGCTGCGACGGGTCGACCTGAACAGGCCCCTTCCCGCCGATCTCGCCGGAATCGATCCGGGTCCCTTCACGCCGACCTTCGTCGTGGTACAAGAGGGCCGTGAGATCGGGCGCATTCGCGGCTATCCCGGCGATGCCTTCTTCTTCGGCCTGTTGGACCGAATCCTGTCAAACACGGGATCGGAACCCGGGGGGTCGTGACCACCTTGCGGATTTTCTGAGAGGAACTTGACGCGATGCCGTTGCCAAAGCTGAAGGATATCGAGGGCTCCGCCGAACTCGAGCAGATGATCGAGAAGGCGCGCGAGGCCAGCGACATGCTCAAGGCGCTGTCGCACGAGTCCCGATTGCTGCTGCTCTGCATCCTCGCCGAGGGCGAGAAGTCCGTGACCGAGCTCGAGCAGTTCCTGGGCGAACGCCAATCGACCGTCTCCCAGCAGCTCGCGCGGTTGCGGCTCGATCGGCTGGTGACGACCCGCCGCGACGGCAAGACGATCTACTACAGTCTCGCCAGCGAGGACGTTCGCAAGATTCTCACCGCCGTCTACGACGTGTTCTGCGAGCCGGTACGCCGGCGCCGCCGGTAGTTCTCCGCGCTGGATTTTCGCGCCCCACCGGCGCAGACTACCCGCAAGGCAGAACCAAAAACGAAGCGGGAGGAATGCTGAGCCCTTCGACCATAGCGTTTGCATGCGGGCTTGCCGCCGGCGCCGTGCTCGGCGTTGCCGGCCGAGCGGGTCGTTTCTGTACGCTGGCGATGCTCGAGGACGCATTCTTCGGATCGGATTTTCGTCGGCTGAAATCCTTCGCGCTGGCCGCGGCAGTCGCCCTGCTCGCGACCCAGGCGCTCGCCGCGTTCGGCATTGTCGATCTGTCGCGGTCAATCTACCTCACGGCGTCGATCGGTCTTGGCGGTGCGATCATCGGCGGTCTGATGTTCGGCGTCGGCATGGCGCTGGTCGGCACCTGTGGCTTCGGCACGCTGGTGCGCGTCGGTGGCGGCGATCTAAGGGCCATCGTGGTCTTTCTCGTGCTCGGCCTGTCGGCGCTCGCGACCATGCGTGGCATCACCGGCATGCTGCGGCTGATGCTGATCGAGCCGTTGTCGGTGAGGCTGCCCGAGGGAAGCACCCAGACCTTGACGTCGCTGCTCGGCGCAGGCAGCGCGATGCGCGCGATCCTCGTCGTGGCGATTTCCGCCGCGCTGGCCTTCTGGGCCCTTGCGGATGGCAGGCTGATCCGGTCGCCGCGGCTGCTCGCCTCCGGTCTTGCCGTCGGCGCAGCAATCGCGTTCGGCTGGTTTGCCACCGGATGGCTTGCCGACGACGAGTTCGATCCCGCGCGGGTCTCCTCGCTCAGCTTCGTGGCGCCGCTTGGTGATGCCATCCTTTACGTCGCCACCTTCTCCGGCGCGCGGCTCAATTTCGGCATCGGCTCGGTTGCCGGCGTCGTCGCAGGCTCGTTTGCCGCCGCGATGCTCGCGCGCGGCTTCCGCTGGGAAGCGTGCGACGACGCTCGCGAGTTGAAGCGTCACATGATCGGCGCGCTGCTGATGGGCATCGGCGGCATCATGTCGATGGGCTGCACCATCGGTCAGGGCCTGAGCGCGCTGTCGACGCTCGCGGTTTCGGCCCCCGTCACGATGTTGGCCATCGCCTGCGGCGCGCGCCTTGGGCTCGAGTTCACGATGACCGGCGAGTGGCTGCCGGCGGTGCGCAGACTGTTCGGGGTCTCGACCTAAATCGAAAAACGCGGATCGGCGTCAAATCGCCGTCGAACTGCCGGCCTCGTATCCTCCTGCAACCCGGTTGCCCCTTCAAGCATGACGGCAGACACACCTTCGCATTCTCGCGGCGCAATTCGCCCGAGCTTTGCTTCGTCTCGCGACCCTCATAGCCAAGAGGGCGCAGGGAAGGCCGGGTGCTGGCTCGCACCCGCGGTCCGCTGCGCGAAAAGCGCACGCAGAAAGAACCGCACAGCAGCATACAGGTGGTGCCGATCACTCGGCCTTCCCTGCGCGATGGTCGGACGGCTTATGCCGTGATCTCCCGGGAGCCGACCATTCCTTCTGGCCTCCCTCACCCCACGAATTGGATGATGCAGTCTGCCCGGTTGGGCTCGCTCGCACCTTCGCAGGACTTGACCGTAGCAACGACGGCCAGGACCACACGGTTTTGCCGTACGCACGGCCCGCCATTTCGCCGCAGTTTTTCCAGCCCTGTCGACGAAGCCGGAAACTTACAGACGAGACGAAGCCTAGCAGCGCCGCTCGTCGCACGAAGCCTCGGGCTCACAGGGACTACCCGCCCTGCCCGCGCCTCTCGTGCCGGCGCTGCCGCGTCCACCGCAAGCCCGGCTCGCGATGCGTGACGACACATGATCGCCCCTCTTGGGTGAGCCGGGATGGGCAACACATACGCCGAAACCGAATTTCGGTAAAGTGGAATATTTCTGCGCGCGGGGATTGACAGAGGGCGACACAGGCACGGTTCCGTCGGATCGGCTCATCCACGTCTCCCAGTCGACCTCGCTTCAACCCGCTTATCGACGAAGCGCAAGAGCCTCGTTTGCGCCCTCAGTCGTGAGCGCCCGACATTTCGTCGTGCTTCAAGTGCCGCCTGCGGATATTGCGGGTGACGATCCAGACCACGGCCACGGCAACCGGCACGAAGATCGCGGTTGCCAGCGAAGGCTCGACATGCAGGCCACCGTCGTGGGCCCCCTTGGCGAGGTAGCCGAACAGGCTGACGACGTAATAGCCAATGGCCGCCACCGACAAGCCTTCGACCGTGCTCTGCAGCCTCAATTGCAACCGGGTGCGCTCATCCATCGAGCGCAGCAGATCGCGATTCTGCTCCTCGAGCTCGACATCGACGCGTGTGCGCAACAGATCAGCCGCGCGCGCGAGCTTGATCGACAGATCCGCCTGCCGGTCCTCCATCGTCGCGCAGGTGCGCATCGCAGGTGCCATGCGGCGGGCGAGGAAGGAGGACCAGGTCGGATAGCCCGCGATCTCGCCGCCTTCGATCACGGCGAGGCGGGCCTGCACGATGTCGTTGTAGGCGCGGCTGGCGCCGAACCGGAACGAGCTGCCGGCAGCTCCCCTTTCGAGCGAAGCCGCCAATGCCGTCAGTTCCGTCAGGAGATGATTGTTGAGCTTGAGATCCTCGGCACCCTGCATCTCCTCGAGCACTTCGACGAGCCGTCGGCCGATATGGTCGACAGAGGGCGCAAGCTCGAGCGCGGCGGGCAGACCGAGCAGCGCCAGCGTGCGATAGGTCTCGATCTCCAGCACACGCTGCACGAGGGCGCCGAGCCGGCCGGGCGAGAGGCCGTCGTTGCAAACGAGGATGCGGACGAAGCCCTGATCATCGGTGCGAAAGTCGGATGCAACGACGGCGGGACCGCTGCGGACCGCGGCGATGGCGAGACTGCCTCTCTCGAACAGCTGCTGCGCACGCTCCAGCGCCGCCGAAATCTGCTCGACCTCGAGCTTGACGGTGACCAGCAATTGGCCCGATTGCCGCAGAGACCGGATCAACGCGGCCGGCTCTTCACCGATCTCGCCGAACCGGCGCGCGGGCGTCTGCGGGCTGCTCAGGATCCAGGTGAAGGTGCTGAACTCCGAGTGTTGCTCCCAGCGCAGCTGGGTGTCACCGATCGTCACCTGGTGATGCTTTGTTCCGGCGTCCGGCGGCGCCTGCCCGTGCGACATACAAAATGCCACGAAGCTCTGCCGGTCCGCCGCAGCGACCTCGCCTTGGCCGAGAAAGGCAAAGCGCAGCACCGTGACCGGCGCCGTCAACCGGGTGAATGGGCGTGCATGCACCTCGGCCAGCACCGCACCGCGCTGCGGATGCAGTTCGAAGTCGGCGAGATCGAGGTCACGGTTCATCGACGGTCCCCTGGTGCGCTGTCAGGCCGCGATGTGCCGCCAACCTGGCCGTTCACTACCACAACACACCTCGCCTGCAACGCATCGCGCGTTGCGAGGCCATTTTTTCGTCGCGGAGACTTTCGCCGCCCACGACCTGACCAGACCTAGAACGTCCCGGCGATGGTAAGACGGAACGTCAACGGCTCCACGGGGTGCAGCACGTAGTCCATCACGCCGTTCTGACAGACTGAAGTTGGCGCAGTGCCCGATGCGCAGAGGTTGTAGAGCGTATCGGTCTTGAGCAGCGAGCCATAGGCATAACTGATCTGGTTCGCCCTCGTGTTGAGGAGGTTCAACACGTCGAGCTGAAGGCGCCAGCCATTGTCGATACGATAGCCGAGGCGGCCGTTGAAAATGCTGGTCGCAGAGGAACGGAACGCGTTGTCCTCCGTCAGTGGGCTCGACGCCAGATACCGCCAGCGCAAGGTCCCGAACCAGCCGGTCCTCTCGCCCAGCGTGACGCCGGCTGAAGCCACCATCGCGGGCGAGTTCGGAATGTAGTTGCCGGGCGCATTGCCGATCTGCGCCTCGGGATAGCCGGCGAGCGAGGCATAGACGTCCGCCTGCTCGCTGTCATAACCGCGGAAGCGTGCATGGGTCATTGCGAGATCGGCGTCGATGTCGATCCAGGATCTGGGCCGGTAGTGGTTGGTCCATTCAAAGCCGTAGCGGCGGCTGGCGCGGGTCGCCGACGTATCCCCGGCATCGCCGGAGAACAGGATCTCGGAATCCTGATCCAGGATGAAGAGGCTGAGCGAGGTGTCGAGGCCGGGAACGATCCTGCTGCGCACGCCGACCTCTGCACCCCTGGTGCGCACCAGGAGCGACGATGGCGTCAGCCTCGTCGCGGGGTCGCTAGGATCCTCCGTCGTGGTCGCGCCGCGGGCGTCGTTGGAGTGCATGCCGTAGCCGGCGCCGAAGAAGAATTCGGTCTGGTTGAACGGACCGAGCACCATCCTGAATTTCGGGCTTCCGAGCGCGGCGTCGGTACGGCCGGAATTGTTGGCATTGAACCGCGACGTGACGTCGGCGGCATAATAGTCGCCGCGCCAGCCCACCGTCGTCCTGAGCCAGTCAGTCCAGCGCACCGTGTTTTCGGCATAGACGCCGACGCTGCCCTCGCCGACCTTGTCGCTGCGAACGCTGGCAAGGAAGCCTCGCTGGAAGGTGTTGGTGAGCGCGAGATCAATCGCATCATAGCGCGACTGCAGGCCAAAGGTGGTCTGCATCGGCAAGCCCGCCAACGCGCCGTTCAGCGTGCGCGAGATGTTGGTGCCCGCCATCAGGCGATCGTCGTGCTGGTGGAACTGGTCGCCGAGCACGGGATCGCTGAGGTAGTAGGTGAAATTGTTGAAGAGGTCGAGCTGGCTCTTCACGACGTAAGCGTTGGCTTTCCAGGAGCCGAGATCGTCGCTCTGCGCGATGCGGCTCGAGAGCGCGAAGCGGTTGGTGTTGCCGCCGTCGCTTGGATCTTCCGCGCCGAAGCGATCGAGAAAGCCGGATGCGATCGCGCGCTGCGGGACCTGGTCCGTCGAATTCCATTTGTTGGCGTAAGCCATGCCGGTGACGGAGACGCCGTCGGTCGCGGTGCCCTGACTGTAGCGCACGAGACCGTTGAGCTTTCGCACATTGTCCGGGTTGTCCCACGGGCCGTTGTAGGTCCCGATCTCCCCGGCCACGAGCAAGGAGCCGTCACCGACCTTCGCGGAGTCCATGCCGAGCAGACGGCGATAGCCGAAGCTGCCGGCGGTCACCTGCGCTATCCCCCTGGTGCGGTCGATCAGATCGATATGGACGCTGCCGACTGATGCGAAATCGCCCTCGTCGGCGAAGTACGGACCCTTGCGCACGTCCACTGCTGCGATAGCCTCCGGAATCAGCCAGTTGAGATCGGCATAGCCCTGGCCGTGCGCGTGGGTGCGCATGTTTACGGGGACGCCGTCAACGGTGATGGCAAGGTCGGTACCGTGGTCGAGATTATAGCCGCGCAGGAAATACTGGTTGGCTTTGCCCTCGCCGGAATGCTGCGTCACGATGAGACCCGGCACGGCTTCGAGCGCTTCGCCCGGCCGCGCGAAAGGGCGTGCATTGATCTCCTCGCCCGAGACGGAGATCTCGCTGGCCATGCCAAGCTGACCCTTTGCACCCGAGGCGACGCTGCGCATATCCGACGCTTGCGCCGCTGCCGGATACACGGGGATGCGGTGATCCGCTGGGGACGGCTTGCCGGCCCGGCGCGATGCGACCGGCTTCTTGCGCTCCGCCGCCTCGCCGCCGCCGATTTGGATTGGCGGCAGCTCGCGTGAGGTGCTCTCGCTCTGCGCGAAAGCGCGGCCGTCATCCGCGAGCAGAACCAGGGCCGAGAGTGCCGTCAGCGCGCCGCCGCCACGACAGGGCTCACGCCACTTCGGTCGCATCGGCGCATGCCAGAGCTTTCGTCGCGGCCCGGTTCCGGCCGTCCGCAAAGACGCGGCGATAGAGCACGACCGAGACGAGCCAGGCGACCGCGAACAGCGCGATCACGGCAAAGCCGACATTGGCGAGCGACTCGTTGAGGCCGTCGACCAGCGTCCACATCCCTCCGGACAGATCGAGCCGGTCGGCGATCAGCCCGAGCGCCTCGATACCGCCGATGAACAGCGCGACCGCCACCGAGGCACCGGTGATCGTGAGGTTGTACCAGAGCTTTCGCAAGGGATCGACGAAGGCCCATCGATAGGCGCTCACCATCAGAGCGGAATCGGCGGTGTCGACCAGCGCCATGCCCGACGCGAACAGTGCAGGGAAAACTAGCACGTCGGCAACCGACGCGCCGCGCGCGGCTTCGGTTGCGGAGATGCTGAGCAGGCCGATCTCGGTCGCCGTGTCGAAGCCGAGCCCGAACAGGAAGCCGAGTGGATACATGTGCCAGGGTTTTGTGACCAGGCGGAACAGCGGTTCGAGCAGTCGCGCGAGGAAGCCGCGATTGGCGAGCAGCCTCTCGAGCCCTTCGGCGTCGCGGACGCCCTGCTCCCGGGCAGCGCGAAACGTCCGCCACAGGCCGACGAAGATGACGAGATTGATGGCCGCGATCACCAGCAGGAACAGGGCCGACACCGACGTGCCGATGAGGCCGCCGATCTCCTTGAGCAGGCTGTCGCCGCCCAGGCTCACCACGCCGAGCGCAAGCAATATGGTAGCCACCACGACGACGGTGGAATGGCCGAGCGCAAAATAGAGGCCGACGCTGCGTGGCGCACCACCCGTCTGCATCAGCTTGCGCACGACGTTGTCGATGGCGGCGATGTGGTCGGCATCGACAGCGTGGCGCAGGCCGAACACCCAGGCCAGCAGCGCGGTCGCCAGCACCGTCGGCCGGTCGCCGAACAGCGCGAAGGCCCAGGCCCATGCGGCGATGTTGGCGGCGATCAGCCCTCCGAACAGCACCACCGTTCCGGGCTCGACCGCCCGCAAAGTCCGCCTCACCGCTCGCTCCATCCACCTGATCCCGCAGTATGACGTTTATCAAGAACCCTCATACTGGCAAGAGCAAGAGCCGCGCCACTTTTCGGCCCGGCGGCCGAAAGGGCCCTCGAGATGGAAGTCACCTCGTTGATTCCATGGAGACTTTTTTAGTCCGGCGCATCACAGCGCCGGAGCGGAATGCTGGGCTGCGTTTCACGCAAGCGCGTGCGCGGTCACATATCCACGGTCATCGACAGGAGATATGTGCGTGGTGCTCCCAGGAAGAATGTTCCGAACGAAGCCACGCTGGACCAGTAACTCTCACCGGTCACGTTCTGGATGTTTGCGCGGAAAACCGTCTTCTTGCCGTTGATCGCGGTGGTGTAGCGAGCGCCGAGGTCGAGCCGCGTCCACTCGGGAATCGGCTGCTTGTTCGCGGCGTCGACGAACTGCCTGCCCGTGTAGATCACTGCTCCATTCACGGTAAGCCCCCTCATCCACGGGAGGTCCCACTCCGCGCCGATATTGGCCTGTATGTTCGGAACGCCGATCGGCGTGTTGCCCACATTGGCCGCGACGGCGGTCTTCGTCAGGGTGCCGTCCAGCAGCGAGACACCTCCGAGGACACGAACATCCGGCAAGAGTTCGCCGTAGACGTTGAATTCGAGCCCGCGGACACGTTGCTCGCCTGTCGCCGCGAAGCGCCCAGCAGACGACTCGCCGCTCGCCTTCGATATCTCGAACGCGCTGAAGGTGGTCGCGATCCGGCCAAACTCCACCTTGATACCGGCCTCGTACTGCTTGGCGATGTAGGGCTGCAGCACTTCACCGAAATTGGACGTCCCCTGAGGGGCAATGTCGCCCCGCGCGAGACCTTCGACATAGTTCGCGTAGAGGGAGACGTTGTCCTGGGGACGGACGACCAGGCCGACCACCGGGGTGACCGCGCTCCTGTCATAGGACGACGTCGGTGTCCCGACATTGGAGGAATAGTTGTTCGCCTCGATGCCCTGGCGGCGGACGCCCAAAGTCAACAGGACGCGCTCATCGAGCACGGACAAGGTGTCGGCAATCGAAAGCCCGGTAAGCTCGCTGTCCGAGAGCCGAGGGCGGTCGCTGATCTCGTTCGCGAACTGCGTCGGCGCGACGGTCGGGCTGTAGATGTTCGAGGTGACCAGACTGCCATTGGTGAGCCGCCGGTGCAGCGCGTCGTGATAGACCGAGGCCTGGAAGGCGACGGCATGGTGGACGAAGCCGGTATCGAAGCGGGCGCGAACACCGCCATCATATGTAGTTCGATCGATGCTGAGGCCGAAGTACTGGGGCGTCGAGGTCGTATTGCCGCTCGTGTTGACAATGGTCGGAAGACCGAAGAACCGCTCGACGTTGGTCTTGGAGCCGCCGACATCCGCGAACAGCGTGACCTGCTCGGTGAGATCGTACTCCGTCCGCAGCAAGGCAGACTGGTCGTTGATGCGCGACCATTCCCAGGGCTGGGTCACGTTCAGCTTGCCGTCCGGCGCCTTCGGCACCTGCAGGCCGGGAGCCATCAGAAAGGGACGTGACGGCGCGTCGAACCGATCGGTCTGGGCGATGAGATAGAGCCAGGACCTGAACCGTTCGCCTTGATAGTCGAGCGCCAGCGATCCGACACCTGTCGTCTCGGACTGGCGGTCGATGGGCGTGTCGCCGCCGCGGACGCTTCCGCTGGCGCGTACGCCCCATTCCTTGCCATCGCCGTAGCGCCTCGCAACATCCCAGTGACCGCCGAAACGTGCGGTCGAGCCGTAGCTCGCGGTCAAGCGGGTCAAATCCTCTTCCGCGCGCTTGGGCACGACATTGATGACGCCGCCAACACCGCCATTGGGCGCCATGCCCGAGAGCGCGGCCGAGGGACCCCTGAGCACTTCGATGCGCTCGACGTAGTCCGTGAAGATCCGATATGTCGGCGCGATTCCGTAAAGGCCCTCGAAGGCGAACTCACCGTTATTGCCTTCGTTGATCGGGAAGCCGCGTATGTTGAAGGAGTCGACGATACCGCCCGTCGGGTGGGAACTTCGCACGGAGGGATCGAGGATCAGGGCATCCGCACCCGTTGCCGCCTGTTGATCCCGAATGAACTTGTCCGTGTAGCTCGTCACGCTGAAGGGTGACTTCATGGTGTTGGTATTTCCGAGCATCCCCAGTCGCGCGCCTTGAGCGACCTGCCCGCCGGCAAATGGCGGGACGACAGCCGGTTGCGATTGCACTGCGACCGTCGGGGCTTGCGGGGCGCGCCGTGAGGTCGATCGGACCCGCGCGTCGTTTCGCCTGGTTGGCGCACGGCGAACCGACTGTTGCGTCGGAGCTTCGACGGTCACGGGCGGAAGGGAGCTGCCGCCCTGAGGCGTTTGGGATTGAGCAGGCGATTCGAACCACGTCAGCCACGCCACACCACCCAGCAGCGCCGCACCAAAGCGAGCTACCGTCTTATCCCCACCCGCACGTCGCATTCCAGAAAGTCCTTCATCAATAGCGCGCAGCCCGCCGTGAAGCGGCTTCCGCGTTTGGCCAGCAACGACCATGGATCGAAGAGCAGCTCTTCGTATCCGAGCTCGGCCGGCAAGCATGGCCCGTCAATCAGTTGCTCTGCAGACGCGCACGCGCGTTTGCTGCCTTCGTCTTGGCGGCAACATCCGAATGTCAGCATCTGCATCGCTTCTTTAAGAAGACGCCATCGTGACGGCAACGCAAATGCGTGCGCTGCGGCTTAGAATGCCTCGATCATCGCCAACTGGGAGGAGAATGTCTGGAACGATTCAAATACGCTTTGGATGATTCCAGATCGGTGCGGTCAAGATGCCGCGGGAAGGCTTGCTCGGAGTGCGCTCGTCAGGAACGCCTCGGCATCATCACTTCGTTGCCGTGGCCTTTATCGCGACGACATCTGCCGCTGACACGCTCTATCTCAGCGAAATCATGATCTGGCTGATGTTGGCCGCAAGCTCCAGGCCCGCTTTCGGCCCCTGCATCACGATCGTCACCCCCTTCTCGTTGCGCAGGTGGACGCCGCTGACGCCCCCGACCAAAGCGAAGCCGCCGCCGACGGAGCTGTAGGTGCCGGCGAAGTCGCCGACCTCGCGGATACCCGAGGCCCAGCCGTCGAGCCGGCCGATCGTCGCGCCGGCGGTGATGCCGAAACTCATGCCCGTAATTTTGAAGGGATACTTATTGCCCCGATAGGTCAGCACACCGCTTCCAGCGCCACCGCCGACAAGGAGACCCGCCTTGACGATCTTGGCACGCACGTGACCGGCGGCTTGCGCGAATGACGGCGTAGCCGGCACTGCGAAGCTGATCACCAGCACCAGCATCGCAATCAGGCGACATAGGCGCAGCGGCGATGCCATGATCCGTTCAAGGCTTTGCGGCATCGACTTTCTTCCAAGTCTGGTCGGGATCGAACAAGGTCGTGCGCGGCGCGATGAATTCGGTTCTCGCCCCCAAATCCTTCTCGTAAACGGTGCCGGCATGGTTCACCACGAACGTCATCACACCGGAATTGCCGTACTCGGCGGGCCAGGCGATCAGCCCGAAGCCGCCGATCATCTTGCCCTTGACGACATAATTGAGCGCGCCGCCGGGTGCGTCAGAACCCTGCCCCTTCAGGATGCGGAAGTAATAGCCGTGATAGGGCGCGAGCCTTTCGCCCGGCTTGTAGCCCTCGGCTGAAGCCTCCGCGACGAGGGGACCGAGCGGACTCGGGTCACTGTCGTCGCGCCAGAACAGACCGTCCTTCTTGCCTGACGTCGAGAGGAAGCGCTGTGCGTAGATGCCGGCGCCCTCGCCGCGATCCTTGTCGGCATATTCATTCTGCGCGTCGACATAGGCGAGCGCGGTCTGGATCGCGTCGAGCTCGTTACGGCCGATGCGGCGGCGCAGCACTTCGATCCGTCCCTCGTCAGTGTCGAACTCCCAGCCTGCCTTGGTGTTGACGAGGGGAATCGGGAACGGGAAATCGTCAGGCCCGAGCACCAGCGTCGCCCTCTTGTTGCCCTCCGCCCTGACCGAGTGCTTGGCGTCGTACATCGAAACAAAGCGGGCGCGGATATCGGCGTCGGCGACGTCGTCGCCCGACGAGACGATGTCATCACCCGCCCTTCCGAGCACTTTCAGAACGTCACGTGGACCGCTCCTGGCCGCCGCCGCGAGTGCCGAGGCGGCATCCTCCGGCGTCGGATAAGATTGCTGGGCTCGGGCCGTGGTGACGAGAGCCAGTGCCACGATGCCCGGCAGAGCGGCGCGACGAAGCAACTTCAAGCCGGTCATGGCAAGTCCTCCGCAGGGATCTTTGCGCCATTGGCGAGCCAGTCACCGTAGGATCGGAATCTCAATCCGAGCTTGTCGTAGTAGACCCGCAGATAGCCATCGCTGCCGCGCGTGACAGCATCGGGCGCCACCCGCTCGACCTCCTGCGCCATCACGCCGACATAGCTCTTGTCGCTGCCGATATAGCTGAAGCGGTAGTAGCCGAGGCCGCTTGCGAGATAGCCGAGCAGGACGACATCGTGCTTCAGTGCGATGTCGGAACGCCGGCCACCACCGCCCCCTCCGCGGCCGCCACCACCAAAGCCACCTCCGCCGCCGCGCATCGCCATTCCGCCACCTCCGCCGCGGCCAGCCATGCTTGGTCCGCCGCCACCACCGCGCGGCATGCTCGCCATGCTGGATCTTCCGCGCGCAGATGCTGCGGCTGCCGACCGGCCGGAGGAGACGTTCATCGCGCCGCCGCGATTGCCGCCACCGCCGCGGTTGGCCGCACCGCCGCTGGGGCGGCTGGCGGCCTTCGCACGATCGCCGCCACCCTTGGCCCGGTCGCCTCCGCCCTTGGCACGATCCCCGGCACCAGCGCGATCACCACCGCCCGGCCGATCGCCGCGATTGCCGGCACGGTCACCCGCTCGATCGCCGGCTCGATCACCAGCACGATCGCCCGCACGATCACCCGCGCGATCACCCGCGCGATCTCCTGCACGATCGCCTGTCCGATCTCCTGCGCCCTGATTGGGTCGCAGCACCTGATTGCCGTCACGACCTCGGAAATCCATCCGATCCGACACGCCCGCCTTCAGGTTGTTGTTGCCAAAGCGCTGCTGAACATTGCTGTTGTTGTAGCGCACGCCCTGGCGATGCGCCGGATTGTGCTGCCAGCCGTTACCGATGTTGGTGGTGCGATGATTGACGTAGACGTTGCGGTTGCCCCAATTGCAGCCGCCGCCCCAGTAATTGCCCCAGCGCCCGATCGCCCAGGCGGTGCCGAAGGCGAGGCCGGCCGCGACCACGCCGGCACCGATATAGGACGGGTAGCCCCAATAATACGGCGGATACTCCGCATAGGGCCAGCTGCCATAGACCGTCGCCGGATCGTAATATGGCACGTACATCGCCGAGGGGTCGGCCTGCTGGATCACGACGACCTGCTTGCCTTCCTGCGACTGGACACTGACCTTCTGCTGCTTGGTCGTGACCAGCTTCTTGTTGTCATAGGCCTTGTTGCGCAGGCGCTGGATCGCATCCATCACGTCGGGCTGCTGGGCGAGAAAGGCATCCCCGAGCTTCTTGGTCCATTCGAGCTGGTCGCTCATCATGGTCAACACATCGGCGGTGCTGGCCAGCGCCTTGACGCTGTCGTCCCAGGCCTGCTTCTCGACCTCCGTCTTCAGCGCATCGCCCTTCAGGGTCTTGCGCTCCTTCAGCCAGCGGTCGGCCTGCACCACCTCCAACGGATAGGTTGAGGCGGCGAGCACATTGGCAAGGAGCTCGTCCGGATAGAGCGCGATCGGCGCTACCAAGGCCTCGAGCTGCTCCGGCTTCAGAAGCTCGGCGGTCGGCGCAGGCGGAGGAGCCGGCTGCGCTTGCGGAGACGGGGCCGCAGGCGTCGTGTTGGTTTGCGCCGTTGCGGCGAACGATGTCGCCATGACGAGCGCAAGCGCCATCAGGGTCTTGCCGCAGCGAAACATTGCACCCTCCCTTGCACTTCCAGGGTGGGACGATCGGGCCGGGGCGCAGACGTTTGTTGATCGAGATCAACGAAACGAAGCCCTCGTGGCTGCTGCAGCGCGAGAGCAAACTGTCATTCAACCAGCCCGGCATCCATCCGGAGCCGGCGCGGCGCCCTCAGTCCAGGGGCATTGGCGGCTCGCCACATCGTCTGTCAGCGGATGATCGGAAGCTGGATCGTGAACAGCGCCCCGCCCGCAGGCTGGTTCGCCGCGGCGATCGTGCCGTGATGGGCCTCGATGATGGTTTTGGCGATCGCGAGCCCCATGCCCATGCCCTGAGGCTTGGTCGTGAAGAACGGATCGAACACGTCGGCGAGGTCGGAGGCGGCAATCCCGGGACCAGTATCGGAGACCCGGATCTCCGCTGCATTGCCGACGCGCTGGGTCGAGACGTTGACCTGGCGCTTTCCGGGATCGGCGTCGAAGATCGCATCCATCGCGTTGATGACGAGGTTGAGAACGACCTGCTGAAGCTGGATCGGATCACCTCTGACATGCAGGTCAGCCAAAGCGGGCGTGTAGATCAATGTGATCCGGCGTCCGCCGGCGACAGCCCGCACAAGGCCGATCGCTTCGCGGACCATATCGTTGAGCTCGATGTCCTTGACCTCGAACGGTGTCTTTTTCAGAATACTGCGTAGCCTGCGGATGACTTCGCTCGCCCGCTGATCATCACGCCTGATGTCCGCGAGGATCTGCCGGATCTCGTCGATGTCGGGCGAAGCGGCCTTGAGCATGAGCTCCGCGGTCTCGGCGTTGGTCAGGATGGAGCCGAGCGGCTGGTTCAGCTCATGGGCGATCGACGTGGTCAACTCGCCAACGGCCGAATAGCGGTTGGCGTGAGCGAGCTCGGCCAGACGCTGGCGTGACTCGACTTCGGCGACCTGGCGCCGACGCCGCTCATGCAGCATCCCGCTGATCAGGCCGGCCTGCACCAGAATCACGGACGCGATCAGCAGCATCTGCCAGCGATAGCGCTCCCAGATGCTCTGTTCGCGAAACACGATTTCGCTGCCGGGAGGCAAACGGCTCTCGCTGATGCCCCAGTGCTGCAATTGGCGCCAATCATATCTCGGCGCGGCGAATCCGATCGGCTCGTAACTGATGCTCGCTGGTTTCGCGCCGCCGAGAATGCCAATCGCGGCACTGACGGTCCGGGAGCTCGTTTCCGCGATCATATGCATCGGTCCCCCGACGGTGCCGTCACCGAAGAACGGCTCCTGGTAGGAGAAGATCGGGGCATTCGCGGCCGCGTACAGGCTGCGCAAGGCGATGTCGCTCTCGTGGACGACCCCGGCCGCATCGACCGACATCAACCCCCAGAACAGCGCGGTGTGCGGCGGCAGCCTTGATGCGCGTTTCAGGATTTCCTCGAATGACAAGTCCGAGTACCAGACCAGCTCAATCCCTTCTCCCAAAGGTTGCAGTTCCCGCTTCACCTCCTCTACCCAGAACTTCTCGAGCGGCGATGCGCCGATCACGACCGCAATCGACTTTGTGTCCGGCAGAACCTGAAGGATGTTGCCGAACGCGGCCATGAAATCGTTGCGGATCGCCACGACGACGTCGTTGTCGCTGAGATCGGCGCGATTGATCAGCCGATGCTCGACCGCGGAGAAAATCAATGGCACATCAGGGAACAGTCTTCCGCGGTATTTCTGCGCAAACCGGGCCGCCGGCGCGCCGATGCTCAATACGATGTCGGGCATCGCTCCGTGGTACAGCGACTGCAGATAGTCGACGAAAGGCGCCTCGGGACCAGGATTATTGAAGCGCGCGGTGAGCAGCGCGTGCTCCTGGATGTCGAGGGGCCAGGGCGATTGCCGTTCGAGCTTGGCCTTGATATCGCGCGCATACTCGCTCCACGGCCGAAAATCACGGCCGAAAGAATGCAATATCAGGACGCGCTTCAGCTCGCCGCGGAGGCTCCGCTCGACTGCACCAACTCGCCCGGCTGACAGGCACACGGTGAAAAGCAGCGCGAGACAGAGTAGCGCCGCCACGGCCCTCGGCCTGACCTTGGAGATGGACGTGGGCCCGCTCATGCTCCATCCTTGCAGCTCCAGCAACTGCTGTCGCGGCAATTCTAGCGGGAATTGCACCGCTGCGACAGGCCCGGGGCGGCTTCAAAGCTCAATGCCCGCTCAGCACCAGCGTCTGGATCGGCAGCAGCAGCGCCTGGATGCGCAGGAGCAGGGCATGCACCAGGCCGACGCCGTCGACGACATGCAGCGCGATCTTCCGGCTGGTCGAAGTCCCCTTGGCCGAGATTTCCTCGTGGTTGCTGGTGTAGGCATTGACGACGCAGCTACTGCCCGGCGTCACGCCATCGATGCCACCCTTGTAAAGCGGCTCCAGGAACACCAGGATGGTGCCGGGGCGGACGGCGTTCTGCGGATCGACCAATTGCTCCCCGGATCGGAATTGTCCGGCAGCGATGTAGTCCTGGACTGACGTGATCACCATGGGGATGATCACCCATGGCCTGGAGATGCAGGTCGCTTCCGCCACCATGCCCTCTTTCATCACCTGTGCCTCGATCTGGCCGAACCCGGCCTGGAGCACCTTGCGGCCGGCCCCCTCCGGGATGAGAACGCCTGCGGGCCGCATGAGTTGATTGACGACGTCGCCGGGACGGATCAGGAATTGCTCGACCCGCCCATCGACACCGGCGCGGACGAAGGTCTTGTCGATATCGACCTGGGCCTGGTCGAGCGCGGCCTCCGCGCTGGCCTTCTGCGCCGGCAGCAGGATGGAGATCTGCATCGATACGGATTGCTTCGCGGCAGTCGCGGCATCGATCCCGGACTGACGTTGATCGACCAAAACCTGGAGCTTGTCGATATCACGCTGCGGAACGATGCCCGGATTGCGGCGCTGCAGCTCGGTCTTGACCTCGAGCTCGTCCTTGGCCTGCTGGTAGTTCGCCTTCGCTTCCCCGATCTGTGCCTCGGCCTTGACCACGTCGGCCTGCGCCGTCTGCATGGCGGCATCGACCTCCGCGACCTTCCGCTTGGCGGTTTCGAACGCGGCCTGCTGTTTCGATGCGTCGAGCGTGAACAGCACGTCGCCCTTCTTCACCGGCGCGCTGAAGCCGACCTTGACCTCGGCAACGCGGCCGGAGCCTTCCGGCAGGATCGGCACGGTGCGGAAATAGAGCGTCGCCGATGACGTCGTCGGATGGAAATAGAAGATCATGGTGATCAGCGACACCGTCAGCATCAGGCAGCCGGTGATGCCCCAGCGCAGCTCGTACCAGATCGAGAAGAAGGTGATCTCCTTGCCGAAACGCTTGCCCTGGGCGTAGCGGCGGTAGAGATAGTCCGGCAGGATCGTCAGCAGCGAGCAGAACATCAGCTCAAACATGGCTGTGCTCCTTCTTTGCGGCTTCCGGCTTCTGTTCGGGAGGCGTCGCGGCCTCTGTCCGAATCTCTTCGCCACCGGCGGCAGGCGCTGCCTCTGCAATCTTCTCGACCGACCCGGCGATGCTGCGCAGCGGCGTGCCGAAATCGGGAAGATCGATCAACGCGAGCAGGAGGCCCGCGATCCAGAAGATGTGCATATGCGTGAACAACGAGATCAGGCCGAGCACCGCGACGAACTCGAACTGCAGTTTTTGCGATTTGTGCGCCATCCGCTCGGGCAGGCTGTGCAGCTTCCAATAGAGCGTACCGACCCAGAGCACGGTGCCGATCAGGAACAGCCCCATCACGACCATCAGCGTATCAGTCCCGCTCCCCGGCGCCAGATAAAACGGCAGATGGTGCGGAGCCATCGGATGAAGCTGGTCGCTCAAGGCGTCTCTCCCGATCAAATGCGCATGTGCGATATTGTGTTCGGGCTGGCCGCGGTTTGCTTGATTTGAATCAAGGGAACATCCTCCGCCGGACCTAGCGTTTCCCGGATGCTGATTGGATAACCACCAGGAGCCGCCAGCCATGCCCGGCCTCGACGATCTCATCCCCAACGCCGCTCAGATTCGGAAGGAAGCCGCTCTCAAGGAGGCCGAGAAGGCCGAGGAGTATGTCCGCCTCGCCGCCGCGGTCGAAGCCGAGAAGCGCGCGCTGATCGAGCGGCTCAGCAAACCCTCCGGCAAGAGCGAGGAGGAGAAGATCAAACTCGCCTCGACCATCATCCAGCGTGCGGTGCGAAACGGCCTGACGGAGGTGCTGGTCTATCGCTTCCCCAACTCGCTTTGCACCGACAAGGGGCGCGCCATCAACCAGATGGAAAAGGGCTGGGAGACCACGCTGACCGGCATCCCCAAGGAGATCTTCCAGCTCTGGACCGATTATCTGAAGCCGCGCGGCTATCGCATCGCCTACCAGATCATCGATTTCCCCGGCGGTGTGCCGGGCGATATCGGCGTGACCATTTCCTGGGACGATTGATCCTCCGGACGACGACGAGCGCAGCAGCGAGGGGACCGGCATGGCCAAGGACGGGACCGCGGAGAAGATGAAGCGGAAGGACTATGAGAAGGAGCTGGGGAAGCTCCAGGTCGAGCTGTGTCACCTCCAGGACTACGTGCGGGAGAATAAGCTCCGGGTCATCGTGCTGTTCGAAGGCCGGGACGCAGCCGGCAAGGGCGGCACGATCAAGGCGATTACCGAGAAGGTCAGCCCGCGCGTGTTTCGTGTGGTCGCCCTGCCCGCGCCGTCAGATCGCGAGAAGACGCAAATGTTCTTCCAGCGCTACATGGAGAAATTTCCGGCCGGCGGCGAGATCGTGATCTTCGACCGGAGCTGGTACAACCGCGCGGGCGTCGAATATGTCATGGGCTTCTGCACTCCCGCCGAGCACGAGCGCTTCCTCTCGCTGTGTCCGCAGATGGAGAAATACGTCATCGACGGCGGCATCATCCTGATCAAGATCTGGCTCGAGGTCGGCATGGACGAGCAGGAGCGCCGCTTCAATGCCCGCATTGACGATCCCGTCCGGCAATGGAAGCTCAGCCCGATGGATCTGGAATCCTATCGGCGGTGGTACGACTATTCGCGGGCGCGCGACCTGATGCTGAAGAAGACGAGCACGAAGGACGCACCTTGGTATATCATCCGCTCCGACGACAAGCGGAAGGCGCGGCTGAACTGCATCGCCCACCTTCTGGGCGGCATCCCCTACAAGCGCATCAAGAAGGACAAGATCAAGCTGCCGAAGCGTTCCGACAAGGGACGCTACAATGACCAGACCAGCCTGAAGGGGATGAACTTCGTCGCCGAGCGATATTGAGACGCGAGCGGGCTGCGCTGCCGCAGCCCGCCGTCTCGTCTGGATCACTTGAGGCGGATCGTGACGCCGCCGACCGCCGCCGATACTTCCGCGCCGACCCTCGGACCGCTGAGCTGGAGGATCACGCCGTTGGCGTTCTGCAGCTGAACGGCACCGGCGCCCGCGGCCACGGCTCCGCCCGCTCCGCCCACGGCGTAAGAGCCTTCGATGGATGCTGGTCCCTTCAGATTGAGCGCCCGGCCGACGAACTTGGTCGTCGATGCCCCGACCGTGAGGCCAACGCTCATGCCGGAGACGGTGAAGGGATATTTCTTGCCCCGGAGGAGCAGAACGCCCTCGCCGCCCCCGACGCCGACGATGAAGCCGCCCTTGGTGAAGACGACGGCGACCTCGCCGGTCTCGGCACGCGACGGCGTGCTGAGACCGGTCAGGGCCGCAATCGAGGCAACCAGGGCGACGCCAACGGCAAGTGTCTTCATGACTTTCTTCCCCCTTTTGATCATTGCGCAAGGATCATTGCGAAGTAGCCGAACACGGTGAGCAAGATGCCCGAGACGGCATAGCCGACCGGGAATCCGATCCACGGCACGGAACTCTGGATCTCGACCGCGGCCTCACGGCACGGACCGGAGTGCGACCGCGCGCCGGCAACGCCGCCCATCAGCACGGCCGGGTTGATCTTGAAGACGTGGAAGCCGATCGCCCAGACGATGAACGGCGGGATCGTGCAGGCAATGAAGCCGACGAGGAATATCTTCAAGGCGACTGCACCCGTGAGCTGCGACAGCAGCCCCGCGCCGGCATTGACGCCAACGATGGCGACGAAGACCACGAGGCCGAGATCCTCCAGCACGTTGCGCGCCGCGTTCGGCGTGTTGCCGAAGAAGCGCAGACGCGACACGACCGACGACACGATCACACCCGACAGCAACAGACCGCCCGCGTTGCCGAGGCCGATCTTGGCACCGAACGCCGGGAATTCGATCTTGCCGATCAGGAAGCCGATGATCATCCCGACCGCCAACGTCAGCAGATCGGTCGAGGTGTTGGACCGGGCGATCCGGCCCCACATCTCGCCGAGCTCGTTGACGGCAGACTTCAAGCCGACCACGGAGACGATGTCCATCCGCTCCAGCTTGGTCTTGAGACCGGCCGGAATCTGCACACCGCCGCGCTCGACCTTGGTGACCTGCAGCTGGCCGGCGATCGCGGTGTCACGGAAGGACTCGAAGGTGCGCCCCACCATCTCCTTGTTGGTGATGAGGATGTCCGCCTGGTCCATGGGAATGCCGAGCGTCTTGGCATCCGAGACCTCCGGACCGATCAGGCCCATCTTCTCGGTGAGGTGCTCGGTCGAGCCGCCGAGGGCGACGATGTCGCCCTTCTGCAGCACGAGGTCGGCATCCGCGCCTTGCGGCTCGCCGTTCCGCCCGACATTGACGATCCGGTATTCCGGATTTATCGAGCGGAATTTCGCGATGCTCATACCGACCGTCGCCGGGTTTTCCAGCCGGTAGGCCCGCAAACCGAACTGGCGATAGCCGGTCAGGCCGCCGCCTTCCAGATCCTTGACGCCGAATTCACGCTCGTACTGCTTCGCGGCGGCCTTGGCATCGACGCCCCACCAGCGCGGCAGGTATTTGCAGATCAGGATGATGCCGACGGTGCCCCAGATGTAGGTGATGCCGTAGGACAGCGCGATCATGCCTGAGGCATCCTCAGGCTTCATTCCCTCGGGCAGCTTAACGACGCCCGACGTGATGGCCTGCTCGGCCGAGCCGATCGCCGCCGACATGGTCTGCGATCCCGCCAACATGCCGCCGGCTGCGCCTGGCGGGAGAGAGAACATCTTGGCGCCGATCACCACTAGCGCGAGCCCGATAACGCTCGATACCACCGCGAGGATGCAGAACTTCAGGCCGTCGCCCTTCAGGCTGTTGATGAAGGACGGCCCGACACGCAACCCGACGCCATACATGAAGAGATAGTAGAACAGACTCTTGGCGAAATTGTTCAGCTCGAGCTTCACGCCGTAGGTCGACGCCCACACCGAGACGCCGGCGCCGACCACGATGGCGCCGGCAACCATGCCGAGGCCATACCCCTTGATGCTGGCCCGACCGATATAGACGGCGAGGCCGACGACAAAGAACAGCAGCAGGTACGGATTCTGCTGCAGGAAGGTGAAAAACGCCTGCATGTTGGTCCCCTCCAAGACTTATGACGCAGCCTTGAGCTTGGGCTGTGCACTGGGCTTTGGACGTCCGATCTTCGCCAGGGCTTCGGACCGCACGAGCTTCAGCCCTTCCTTGGCGTCGTAGCCGTGGATCTCCTTCACATCGAGCTTGCGCATGAAGTCGATGGTCTCCTGCGTGATGACCTGACCGGGCACCATGATCGGGAAGCCCGGCGGATACGGGATCACGAAATTGGCCGAGACGAGCTCTGGTCCCGACTTGAGCCGGCGATCGATCTCGGGATCATTGAGGCGGATGTGCTCGCAACCCGCCACGTCGTAGGCCGCGTAAAAGCCGCTGCGAATGTCGCCTTCATTGGTCTTGCTGCCGGCATCGCCGCGGAAGCTCGGGTGGAAATGCGAGAAGTTGGGCAGATCAGGCACGTCGGTCATCAGGCTCTTGACCCGTGCTTCGAAGGTCTTCCTCGCATTGGCACCGCCCTGCGCCAACCCGCGATCGACCTCGCCCGCGATGTCGGCGAGGACGCGGATGAGATGCGCGACGTCGCTGCGGGTGTTGTTGATGTTGGACTGGACCAGGACCGAGTTGCGCGAGGTCTTGTTGACCTGGATGTTGTACTCATTGGCGAGGATACCCTTGAACTGGGTGCCGTCATAACCGGCCATGCCGCACACCAACGTCATGCGGGTCGGATCGAGGCAGAACTCGTCCTCGTCCAGGCTCTTGAGGGTGTTGACCCAATTCACGCCCGCGGCGAGATAATCGGTAAAGCCGCTCTGGCGATACTGGGCAGGCACCATGGCGTCGGCGCCGAGGATGCGGAAATATTTCGAGATCAGCGGGTTGTTGTTGACCGCCTGGCGAATGGCAAGCGCGATCTCCATCGCATTGGCCACGAGGCCGTAACCTTCCAGTTCCATCTGCCGCCGCGATATATCGAGGCTGGCGATGAGTTGCTGGTTCGGGCTGGTGGAAGCGTGGGTGAACACGGCCTCCTTGAACTGCTGTTCGACCGTGTGGAATTCGACGTCCTTGACCGAGAGCATGGAGCCCTGGCGGATCGCCGACATCGACTTGTGGGTCGAGTTGGTCTGGTAGACCCGCAGCCGGATCTGCCTGGGATCGGGAATCAGCCGGGTCTTGAGCAGCATCTCGTCCGACGGGCTCTTGCCGAGTTCGGCCTGCTGCTTCTCATAGGTCGCGACCGACTTCGGGTCGTGCATCCACGCCTCGATCTCGTTCGCCGCCCCCATGGCGGTGCGGCGGCGCAGGAACGGCGAGAAGCGCGCGAAGCCGAACCAGGCCTCGTCCCAGAGGAAGATCAGGTCCGGCTTGATAGCGAGACATTCCTCCATCACCCGGCGGGTGTTGTAGATGTGGCCGTCGAAGGTGCAGTTGGTGAGGTCGATCATCTTGACGCGGTCGAGCCGGCCGTCGGCCCTGGCGCCGAGCAGCGCCTGCTTGATCGTCTTCAGCGGCACCGCGCCGTACATCGAGTATTCCGTCATCGGGAAGGCTTCGACGTAAAGCGGCTGCGCACCGGCCAGAACCATTCCATAGTGGTGCGACTTGTGGCAGTTGCGATCGACGATCGCGATGTCGCCCGGCGCGAGCAGCGCCTGCACCGCCATCTTGTTCGATGTCGAGGTGCCGTTGGTGACGAAGAAGACGCGGTCAGCGCCGAGCGCCCTCGCCGCTTTCTCCTGCGCCTTCTTGATGTTGCCGGTCGGCTCCAGCATGCTGTCGAGGCCGCCCGTGGTGGCGCTGCTCTCGGCCAGGAACAGGTTCGGCCCGTAGAATTCGCCCATGTCGCGGATCCAGTCGGACTTGAAGATCGACTTTCCGCGGGCGATCGGCAACGCATGGAACGTGCCGATCGGACGCTGCGCATATTTCTTCAGATTGTCGAAGAACGGGGTGTCGTAGCGATCCTGAATGCCTTCGAGGATGGACAGATGCAGCTCGAGGAGCTCCTCGACGGAGTAGAAGATGCGGCGAACGACGTTGGCTTCAGGGTTTCCAGCCAACTCCTCGACGTCGCGGTTCGAGATCATGTAGAGGTCGAGCTCGGGTCGGACGCGCTTGATGATTTGGGCGAGCCGGAGCGCGGAGGCGTCGGACTCGTCGTTGAGGCCGGCCGAAGCCGTGATCGAGCGCAGCACGGGTGCATTGTGGCGCGAGCGCAGCCCGAAGCCTTCGTTGATGATGACGGCCGCGATATTGGGATTGAGCATGGTCGCGCAGAATGCGTCTTCCAGGCTGCCGACGACGACGGGCTCATAGATGAAGCCATCGATTGGACGCCGCAACTTGCGCCATTCGGCGGCGAGCGCCGGCCACTGACTTGACGACACGCCGGTCACGATCAGGGTTTCGAAATAGGGCCGGCGTGCCGTATGCGCACCGAACGTCGGTGGCACCAGCTCGGGCGCGTCGCCATTACCATCATCCTTCGCGCTCCAGTCGCCGGCATGCTGCCGGAAAGACCGCGTCGCAAGTGCCTGGGTAATCCGCGTCGCAAGGGCCAGCGACGTTGCCCCATCGCCTGCTGAGGCCGCTTCCCGCAGTGCCGCCATCAGGTGCAGGCCAGGATAGCCGTAAAACTCCTCCGTCACCGCAAGATCGGCCAGTGCCGTATCGTAGACCGCGCGATTGCCGACCCGAGCCCACGCCTTCGCGGCCTCCACGAGGTCGCGCCAGTCATCCGCCCGCGCGCCGGGCCCGGAGAAGAACTGATCGATGCGCTTTTGCGCCGGCTTGGTGTCCTTGGACATGTGTCTCTCCCGATCCTCGGCGGTGCCTTGATGGTCACTCGATGGTCATTTGATGCCAATTGGGCGAAGATGAGCGTGATCGTGAGTTCGGCGCCGGTGGCTCCATTGATCCAAGTCAACGGTCGGGCGCATTCTGGCGAGACCGTCGGCCGCAGCGGTCATTCGCATTGCAACACGCCCGCTCAGGCCGTCCGCTGCGCCGTCACGGCCTGCTCGTCGCCGAGGACGCTGTCGAGCGATCGCAGCCACTGGCTGCTATCCGTCCTCTCCGCCAGCCCTTCCGCCCGCAAGAGGTCGCGGAGCTGCGCGTGTGCGCCGACGATGGAGAAAATGACCTTTCGCGCGGCGAGCTCGTCGTAGAGGTCGTGCAGCATGCCCGCGCCGGCGAGATCGATATAGGGCGAAGCCGAGAGGTCGCAGACCACCAGCCGGATCCCGGGCGCGCGCCGAAGCGCGATCAGGACGGTATCGAGGATCGTCTCGGCGTTGATGTAGAGCAGCGAGGCTTCGGGCCGGAACGCGATGACGCCGATCAGCGGCTCGACGTCTGCGTGCCTTGAACTGTCCGAATAACGGCCGCTGCCGGGCAAGCGGCCGAGGAACGCGACGTTTGGCCGCGAGGCCCGGGCCAGCAGCAAAAAGATCGAAGCGATCGACGCCAGCAGCACGCCTTGCAGGATTCCGAGCAATAGCACGGAGACCAGCGCAATCGTTGCGGCGTAGAAATCGATCCGGCTGACCTGCCACATCCGCACCAGCGCGCGGACGTCGACGAGCTTGTAGACGGCGGCAAAGACGATGGCTGCAAGCACGGCCTTGGGCAGGTTGGTCAAGAGTCCCGTGAAGAACAGAAGGCACAGCCCGAGCGTCACCGAGCAGATCACCAAAGCGAGCGGCGTCCGTGCGCCGGCGCTGTCATTGACGGCCGATTGCGACAGCCCGCCGGCAACCGGATAGCCATGGCCGAAGGCAACGACGAGGTTCGCTGCCCCCAGCCCCAGGAACTCCTGCCGGACATCGAGGGGATAGCCGTGCTTGGCGGCGAAGCTGCGGGCGGCCGAAACGCCCTCGATATAGGCCAGCAGGATACACCCTGCGGCGAGCGGGAAGAGGTCGTCGAAGTCCAGCAGGCCGATCGTCGGAATGCCGAGGGCCGGCAGACCTTCCGGTATCTTCCCGGTGACGGGCACGCCGTACGCCGGCAGGCCGAGCAGCGTCGCCGTCCCGATCGCGAGCGCGACGATGGTGATGCCGACCGGTTTGCCCGGCAGCAGCCGTTCGCCGAACAGGAGGAGCAGCAGCGCGACCGCGCCGACGGCGAGCACGAGCAGGTTGACGGCTCCGAGCTGGCCGGCGAGCTTGATGGCGCGGTCGAAGAAATTGTGGCCGCCGCCGGCAACGCCGAGCAGGCTCGGCAGCTGGCTCATGATGATGGTGAGCCCGGCGCCGGCCTTGAAGCCGACCAGGATGCTGTCGCTGACGAGGCGGACCAGCACGCTCAGCTTGAACAACCACGCGATGAAGCACAGCACCGCCACTGCAAAGGCCGCAAGGCTTGCGATCTGCGCATAGCGGATCGCATCGCCTCCGGCCAGCGCGCCGACGGTGCCCGCGATCATCAGGGAGATCGCCGAGGTCGGCCCGATCGCAAGCTGCCGGGACGAGCCGAGCAACGCATAGCCGATGCCGCCGAGCATATAGCCGTAAACGCCGATCTGAGGCGGCAGGCCGGCCAGCGCGGCATAGGCGAGCGAAACCGGGATGGCGTAAGCAGCCAGCGTGACGCCGGCGACGGCGTCGGAGGAAAACCACTCTCGCCGGTAGGCGCCAAGCCAGCCGGCCGGCGGGAACGACCGTATCCATCCAGGTTCGGACGGCGCGCTCATTGGACGGCCCTCTGATGCGAGGCTTCGCAGCGCAGCAAGACGACCAACAGCGCGACCACGGGAATGCCGAGCGCGAGATCCGGAATAGCCTTGGTGGCGAAGGCGCCCACCGCGGCGCCCAAGCCGAACACCGCACACAAGGCGAAGAAGATGCCCGAGCGGCGCAGCGTGCCGAGCGGCGCGCCTCCGGCGGCGGCCTCGAAGACCGTCTCGATCGCCTGGCGCATGTTGCCCGTGACCATCACCGTGCTGCAAACAACGCCTTCGACCCTGGTGAAGATCGCGGTCTGCATCGCGGCGACGAACGAGATGCCGAGCGTTCCAGCCAGATCCGGCAGCCTGTTGTGCAGGATGCTGATCGCGATCAGCAGCAATATCTCGAGCAGGGTGCTGATTGCGCTGGCCCGCCCGCCCGCTACGCGGCGCAGCCATGCGGCAATCACGATACCGGCCGCAAAGGCGAGAAGCGGCGGCACGAAGTGAAGCGCCTTCGTCCAGTCGCCGGCCGTCGCATAAACCCAGAGGAAGATCAGGTTGGCCGTCTGGGCATTCGCCATCACGCCGTGGATGATCCAGGTATAGGCGTCGATATAGCCGCCCGCGAACGCGAGCAGCAGAACGATCTCCACCGTTTCGTCGCGGCGGATCGCGCCGGCTGCGAGGTCGAGAGCGCTCATGTTGACGATGCCGACTGTCGCGAATTCCGCATCGTCCGATAGGCGGGGCCTTGCCGCTCGCAGGGCTTGATCTGGATCAAGCAATGCCCGCGATTTCCCGACTGAGATCACGGCAAAGCGCATGGGGAGATGCGACATGGATACCGTCAGGTGGATCATCTCCACCGCTCCCGAAATCTTTCTGCTGCTGGCCGTCGCCATCGGCACGATCCTGGGCCGAGTCCGGATCCGCGGCTTCGCCGTCGGGACCACGGCCTGCATCCTGATCGTTTCCGTGCTGCTCGGACAGCTCGGCAGTTTTGCGTTTCCGCCGCTGCTCCGCGTGATCCTGTTCAGCCTGTTCGTGTTCACGATCGGCTACCGGTCCGGGCCCGAGTTCTTCGCCTCCTTGAGCGTCCGCACGCTCGCGCAGGTCGCCATGGCGCTGGTGCTGGGCGGCACCGGTCTGGTCGTCGTCCTGTTGTTTGCCCACGGCTTCCGGCTCGATCCCGGCACCGCTTCGGGGATTGCGGCCGGAGCCTTGACGCAATCGTCGGTCATCGGCACCGCCTCGGGCGCACTGGCCCAGCTCGGCCTGTCCAGGGATGTGCTGAGCCAGCAGGAGGCGAACATCGCAGCGGGCTACGCCGTGACCTATGTGCTCGGCTATATCCTGACGCTGCTGTTCGTCCCCTTCGTCGCGCCGAAATTGATGCGGATCGACCTGAAGGCCGAGGCAAAGAAGCTCGAGGCGGAGCTTGCCGGCGGCGAACCGCCCAAAACCGAAAACCTCTCTTATCGCAAGTTCCAGGCCCGCGCCTATCGCGTGACCGCGGGCGCCGGGCGCACGGTCAAGTCGATCGAGGAGGAAATCGGAAGCCGCACGGTGGTCGAGCGCATCGTCCGCCAAGGCTCGGACATCGAGCCACATTTGGAGACCGAGCTCGAGGCCGGCGACGACATCGTCATCGCCGGCCGCACTGCGGTCATCGTCGCCGCCAAGCCGATCATCGGCACCGAGATCGACGCCGACGAAATCTTGAAGGCCGTCCCGGGCAACGTGCTGGAGGTGCTCGTGGACAATCGCCATCTCCACGGCCGCTCGATCCAGGAGATCGCAACGCGTGTCGGCACCGACGCCCGGGGCGTCTTTCTACGCGCACTCACCCGCATGGGCCGCGAGGTTCCCTTGAGCGCGGACACACGGATCTATGTCGGCGATGTCATGACGCTGGTCGGCAGCACGCGCAATATCGAACGTGCGGCAAAGGCCATCGGCCAGATCCTGCGGTCGGGTGATCGCGCCGACATCGCCTTTCTTGCCGCCGGCATTGCGGCCGGCCTGCTCGCGGGGCTCGTCAGCTTCAGGATCGGCGGCGTCGCGCTCACGCTCGGCGGTGGCGGCGGCGCGCTGATCGCGGGCCTCGTCTGCGGCTGGCTACGGTCGCGCAAGCCGACCATGGGCGCATTGCCGCCGGCGGCGCAACAGACCCTGAGCGATCTCGGACTCGGCGGCTTCATCGCGGCGATCGGGCTCGGCAACGGCGCCGCGGCCTGGGCCGCGATCCAGGCCCACGGGCTGTTTCTGGTCGGCATGGGTCTCGTCATCACGCTCGTGCCGCTGATCGTCGCGACGCTGTTTGCCTTCTATGTGCTGCGCATGAACCCGGTCGTGACCTGCGGCGCACTGGCCGGCGCCATGACCGTGGATGCCGCGGTGACCGGCGCGTGCGAGGTGGCCGAGAGCCAGACGCCGGTCCTTGGCGTCGCCGTGCCATATGCGGTCGGAAACGTGGTGCTCACGGTGCTCGGGCCGATCATCGTCGCGGCAACCTACAGCGGATGACGGAGACCCATGATGCGGCGACCGGCCAGATCGGTGCTGGGATGCTTCGCGGCCATCTTGTTCGCGTGGGCCGCCTTCGCCGCGGCCGCGCGCGCGGAGGATGACCTCCGCATCCAGGAAGAGATCTGGGCGCTGCCACTAGCGCTTCCGATGTTCGCCTATCTGGTGCGTCCCGTCGGCGACGGCCCCTTCCCGCTCGTGATCATGAACCACGGCGTCTCGCTCAACCCGACCGACCGCAGCTTCTTTCCGCTGGTCGAATTCCGCGACGCCGCCCAATGGTTCGCAAGGCGCGGCTACCTCGTGGTGGCGCCGGTCGGCTCCGGCTATGGCGCAGCCGCCATCGACATTCCCGAGCGCGCGGTCTACGGACCGTTCTTCTCCAAGATCGGCAAGTGCAGCAATCCCAATTTCCACGACGCCGGGCTCGCGGTCGCCAAGGTCGACCTCGATATCATCGACTATCTGGCCGCCGAGAAGCGCATCATCCCCAAGGACGTGATCGTGATCGGGCAGTCCGCCGGTGGCTGGGCCTCGATCGCCTTGTCGAGCATGAACCCGCCGCAGGTGAAGGCCATCATCACCTTCGCTGCGGGCCGTGGTGGACGCGTCGGCGGCAAGCCGAACAACAACTGCGCCCCCGACAGACTGGTTGAGGCCACCGCGGATTTCGGCCGCACATCGCGTGTGCCGATGCTGTGGATCTATATCGAGAACGACACCTTCTTCGGGCCGGACCTGTCGAAGCGCATGCATACGGCCTTCACCGTCGCCGGCGGCCGGGCCGAGTATCACCTGATGCCGCCGTTCGGCAATGAGGGCCATTTCTTCATCGGCTCGAGGGATGCCATCCCGCTCTGGTCGCCACTGGTAACGACGTTCCTCGACGCGCTGAAATAGATGCCCAGATCCGGAGGCCCAATCATGACCAATGCCCGTAACGGCCTTGCCAGTCTCCTGCTTATCGCCATCGCCGCCGCCACGGCGGCGCCCGGCCATGCCGCACCGAAGGGTGCCCAGGCCGAGAGGCCGGCCGAAGTCGCCACACGTGGTCAGCGTGAAGCAAAGGACATCAGCTACGGCGGTTGGCAGAAGCTCTGCTTCAAGGCAGGCGGCGCGCCCACACTGTGCCGGACCTCGATCACCGGCCAGTTCGCGACCGGACAGACGGCGGTGCGCGTCGATCTGATCGAACGCGAAGACGCCGCCGCGGCCCGGCTGCAACTGTTCGTGCCTGTCGGCATGTACCTGCAACAGTCGCCCAGGTTGAGCGTCGACCAGGGCGCGCCCTTCCGCCTGCCCTATACCTGGTGTCTCACCAATCTGTGCATCGCTGCCGATGTGGCGGCGCCGAAGATCATCAGGGAGATGGAGTCCGGCAAGACCCTGACGCTTGAACTGGTCGATTCGAACCTTCTCGCCATGACGACTTCAATTCCCCTGGCGCAGTTCGCCACCGTCCGCAAAGGGACGCCAGCCAGGACGCTGGAGCAGGATATCGACGAATGACGGGGCGAGTTGATCTCAGGAGATGCCAACGCGTTCAATGGATCCGATCAGCGACTCCGCCGTGAAGGGCTTGGTCAGATAGGCGAGGCAGCCGGACCCAAGCGCCGCAGCGCGGTTCGCCGGGCTGTCGTTGCCGGTGATGTAGATCACCGGCGCGGTGACGCCCTGCTCGGTCAAGCTTCGCCGCACGTCGATGCCGGATTTTCCACCAAGATCGATGTCGAGGACGATGCAGATCGCGGTGTGGAATTTGTCGTGTTGGAGCAAGGCCCCCGCGGACTCGAATAGCGCGGCGTCGAAACCGTGGCCGCGCAGCAACCTGTTCAGGCTGGCCCGCATGGACGGATCGTCATCGACGACAAAAACGGACCGGCATAGCGGCAAGGCGATCTGCCTTTCCAGGAGATGAACGAACTGAGAGCGCTGTAACGGCGGTGGGATACTGCATCCGCCTGCACTGCGTTGCCGACCCGGCGCCCGTGCATCATTGCGCACGCCTCGCCGTGCACTGTCAACACGCCTTGATACTGTCCTTTGGGGCAATCACACCGTGGGAACCGGGCTTGCGGTGAAGAAGCAGCTAATCCTCGTTCGTACCGAGCATTCCGAGCCGTTCCGCGATCGAAACGAGTTCCGCAAGCGAATGTACCTGCATCTTCTCCATGACCTGATGGCGGTGTGCTTTCACGGTGCGTTCGGTCGTCCCGAGTTCATGCGCAATCTGCTTGTTGATCCGGCCGCGCACGATGAGATTGAACACCTGTCGCTCGCGATGCGTCAGCGTGGCCAGATGGGTACGAAACGTCTCCAGCTTGCTGCGCTGGACGCGCGCCGTCCGCTGACCTGCCAGAGCGCGCTCGATCGCATCGATCAACTGCTCGGAGGATATCGGCTTGGTCAGGAAGTCTTCCGCACCCGCCTTGATCGCCCGCACGGTGGTCGGCGTGTCTGCATGCCCGGTCAGGAAGATGATCGGCAGCGTCGAGCCGGACGCGATCAATCGCGCCTGCAAATCGGGGCCGCTCAATCCAGGTATGCGCACGTCGAGCAGAATGCATCCGGCCTGCTCGGGATCCAGCGCAGACTCCTCCAACTCCAGTGCCGACGCATAGGTCGCGACCTCATAGCCGGCGAGCTTCAGACGCCGTGCGATCGCGGTCCGAAAGGACTCGTCGTCATCAACCACGTGAACGAGACCCGACACCTTCAACCTCTCGGCCAGTTCCAGCGAGGACCATTGACGTCCTCTCGCTCGACAAAGTCGTCTTCAACAGCTTCAGAACCGAAATATCTGCTCCAATGAACCAAATCCTCGCAGCAACAGCGCTTTCTCATTCCGCGCACCAAGCGCCAGAGCTGTCCCTTGGTACAATGAACCTAGGGACAATGGATTGGAATACCGCCTTGGGCGTAAATCAACCCGGCGGGAGCGGAACAGCGCGGCGCATTCCCAGTAGCGAAAATACTTCGTCGGACGGACCAAATTCGGCGATGAGCTGAGGACCTGGCCCATGTTTGTTCGCATCACAACCGATTCCGCACTGCGTCCCAATTCCCTCCGTGACCTCGGCATGACCAGCGATTCAAATGCGCTCGTCAGTTTAAGCGAATTTTCGTACAGAAAAGGCACCGAGATTTACGGCGAGAAAGAGCCCGCCAAATATGTCTATCAGGTCAAGGCGGGCGCGGTGCGAAGCTACAAGCTGTTGTCGGATGGTCGCCGGCAGATCGGCGCATTCCACCTCATCGGCGACATCTTTGGGCTCGAGAACGGTGGGGAGCATCGATTCACGACGGAAGCGGTCGTCGACACCACGGTGCGCCTGATCAAGCGACAAAGTCTTGAATCAGTGGCCGAGAGCGATGCCATGGTGGCCAGAAACCTGCTCAGCATGACCACGAACAATCTCCAGCACGCGGAAGACCACATGCTGTTGCTCGGCCGCAAGACCTCGCTGGAGCGGGTCGCGGCGTTCCTGCTCGAGATGGACAAGCGGCTGACGGCGGCAGGCGTCATCGCGCTCCCGATGTCGCGACGCGATATTGCCGACTATCTCGGCCTGACGCTGGAGACCGTCTCGCGCGCTCTGTCGCGCCTGCACGAGCTCGGCATCCTCGGGTTCATCGGCAACACCCAACGGCAGATCGTGTTGCTCGACCGGAATCAGCTCGCCAGCCTCGATCTGCATCCTTGAACTGGCGAAACGTCGGTCGCGGTTGCCGGACGATCCGGGGCGCCGCTCGCCGCGCCCTTCATGGCCGGCGTGAAACTGGGCCAGGCGCTTCAGTCAGTCCAAGATGCTCGAGCGTCTTGCGCAATACCTCGAAAAGAATGGCGGCGGACCAGCCGAACAACAGTACGCCATTCATGGCGGTGAACGGGCCGATCAGCCGCCATTCGCGCACCGGCGTGATGTCGCCATAACCGAGCGTGGTGTAGTTGACGAAAGCAAAGTAGAGCAGGTCAGTGTCGGCGGCGGCAGCCTGGACGATGCCGTAGGTCGCGGCCCACATCAGGATTTCCAGCATGTGCGCGACCTTCAGCACCACGGCGGTCGCGATCATGACGCCCATCAGGTGCAATTTCGGTCGCTCGGAGTGACGCAAACCCGCGCTGCGCGCGATCCCGACGGCCACGACCGTTACGAGCGCGTGGAGTCCGATATTGATCATGCTGACCAGCGTGCCGGCGAGGAACTGTAGCATCATGGCAACCCACCCGCCCTCAATTTGCCCCGGGACGTCTTACGTCCCCGCCAAACGATGCCAAAGGTCCGCCCGTCGACGCGCCGTCGCGTTTTCCCCTCGTCGGCCACGGCGAAGGCCTGGAAATTGACGTTAGCGAGCATGCCACACTCGCGCCAATCGGCCATGGCAGCGGTTGACTTAAGTCAATGCTGCTCCTACGGCCGGGAGATCGCCAGTGCCGATCCGGCCGGCGAGAGTTGCGACAGGACGGACGCGTTGCTTAAATCGGCGAAATTCCCGGAGGCCGAGCGCTACGACCCTTTGGCTGCGAGGCGCCCCGGCGTGATCTCAGTCGCGCTTGAGCCCGATCAACTTAATGATGGGAGCCAGTCGGGCCAGCTCGTCCGCGACCAGGTGCTGAAACTGGTCGGGACCTGAATCGACGTCCGGCTCCAGACCTTGCGAACGATAGTTTTCCTGCAACCGTGGATCTGCCATCGCAGTATGGGTCGCAGCAGCGATCCGCTCCACGATCACATCCGGGGTCGCTCTTGGAGCGAACAAGCCGAACCAGCCGGCATATCTGAGGCCCGGCATGCCGGATTCGATCACCGTCGGAATGTCCGGCGCGCCGCTCAGCCGCCGATCGCTCGTCACGGCGATCAGCCGCAGCTTGCCCGCATGGTGCAATTGCAGGATCTGGCTCGAGACCACGGCAATGACCGACGAGATCTGGCCACTGACGAGGTCGTTGGTGGCGGGGCCCATGCCTCGATAAGGAACGTGGACAAGGTCCGCTGCAACACCGGATTGCTGCCTGAACATCTCTCCGATGAGATGATTGCCGGTGCCCACCCCCGGAGTGCCATAGGACAGCCTGCCCGGATTGGCTTTCGCAAAAGCTGCCAGCTCTCGCAGGTCCTTCACAGGCAAGGAAGGATGAACCGCGAATGCCAGCGTGCTGGTGATCAGGCGATAGACGGCGCGGAAATCGCGAACCGTGTCGTAGGCAGGCTGCGTGGAGGACAACGGAATCATCACATGGGTGCTGCCATTGCCGAGCAGAAGCGAATAGCCGTCGGGTGCGCTCTGCGCCACCGCGGCCGAGCCGATCGCACCGCCGGCGCCGCCGATATTCTCGACATAGATCGGCCCCAGCAGCGAGGTAATCCTGTCGGCCCAGGGACGGCCGATCTGATCACCAGCGGCGCCAGCCGTATAGGGAATGACCAGCCGGATGGGACGGGAGGGATAGTCGTCGGCTGCAGCACAGCCGGGCCATGCGGCGAGCGCCGTGATACGCGCCGCCCTATCGAGCAGTTCTCGGCGTGAAAGGAGAGACATCTTCTGCGTATTCAGGACCGTCGCGGTCATCTTACACGAATGAAGGTCCTTGAAAATCCGCTCGGGGAGATCGCTGCCCTGCACTGTGCTGGCGACAAAGCGCCGCACCGTCACTATTCGCGTCCTCAGCAGCCGCGGCAGATCGATCCTTCGAGCATCTTCTCGAGTTGGGCGTCGTCCTTGTCGATTGTCGGGTCCGTGCCGAGCAACGGCCCCTTCGTCGCGCGATGACCGCTCTCGGACGATGGCAGCGCCGTGCCGAGCGAGTTCGTCCCCGGCACGGCGGCACTCGAGCCGAGCGCCCCGCCGCTCGTCATGGACATGTGTGAACCAATGCCGCCACGCGCGGACGCCGCGCCTGAGAGAGCAAGGCAGGCGACGATGCAGAGAAACGAAAGCTGTCTCATGGTCCACACTCCACATGTTGCATGACTTGTCATCTAGAACTGGACGCCGCGCGCAAACTGACCATGCACGATCGCGCGATCAATTATGACATCGGTGACAGAACTCCGTTTCGACGGCGCACTAGCAATCATCGACGGCGCGGCCATCGCTGACATTCGATCATCGTCTCGCAAGAGTGATGCATGTCCAGCGAGCTTTGCTGACCGCGCTGCCTATATAGCTTGGTATAGAAGACACTTCCGGAAACGCCACCAGCCGAGCAGCGATCATCGCCAAGCGACTCTCCGCGCACACCAAGAAACGGAGAAGCGCTATGAGTGCATTCAAGATCCTGATTGCCGCGACACTGATTTCAACAGCGACGGCATCGTCAGCGTCCGCGGCCTGGTCCTTCGCCGACCAGGAGCCCGCTGCCTTTGCCTCGATGTTTCCCGATCGCGACGTGCTGAATGGCGGCGCGTTGACTCCGGCGGGACGCATGGGGCTCGAACGTCCCGGCGGCGCGGCCCCCGTGTTCGGCGCGGTTCACGTTCACGACCACCACTGGCGCCAATGAGACAAGAACGATGTCTCGGGCGCGACCGATCGGAAGCGACAGTCCTTTGCTGAAATCCCCGGAATCCATGCGTGACCATGACTTCATGCAAAGACGAAAATGATCGTCGTTCGCATCCACATGTCTGGCCGGCGAGCCGAGGCGTTCCCGGCGTCGCTTGGTCAAGGAGACCTGCAATGACTACACTGAAACTCTTTTCCGCCGGCTTGATCGCCGCAGCCATGGTTGCCTCCCCCGCGATGGCTCGCGAAGGCAATACGAACGCGCGGCGGACGAATGTCGACGCCTACGCCTCGACGCAACGTATTCCGGTCACTGCCAAGCGCGGCTGCGTGAGGGCTCCGGACGTCGGCGCCTACGCATCCGCGCCATGGCGCCGTCCGCCCTGCGAGCCGACATCCGGCTACTGATTGCGCGCGCTGGACGACGCCCCCTCGGCACAAGGCAACTGCCGGCGCTGAGCTGAAGGGATCGTCACGCGGTCAGGAGGCTTGTCTGCCTCACGGATGGAAGGAAGAATGGCAACTTTCCCTGATGCTGCCATTCTTCCTTCCGGGATCGACACATATTGAATCGTTCGCCACGTCGCTGCCGCCGCCCAGCGAAGTGCCGGCCTCAAGGAAGAAGACTGCCGCGACCCAGCAGTTCGACGCGGCACGGCTTTCGTCAGCATCCCGGCGGCGGGATCGGCGACACTCCCGGCGTTGGCGCGGCACCCGACGCATTGGCCGGTAACATTGTCGCAGGCGACGCCAGGTTCATCGAAACCCCTTCCATGCAGGCGGAGCTGTTCGGACTAGGCACGACGGCATTTGGATCAATGCCAGTGCCGCCGGCCCCGCTGGTGTCCTCCAGGATCGTCCCAGGCACCGGATTGGCCGGCACTTGCGGGATCAAGAGCGGCAGAGACGCAGCACTCGTCGTCTGCCCTCCAGGCGTTGAACTGCAGGTGACTGTCGTTCCCGCTCCCGCGGGCGCAGCCGCAGGAATTGTCCCCGTGGAGCTGCTGATCTGCCCCATGACCGGAAGTACTGGAGCCACACTGCCCGGCATCGGCAGGCCCGTGCTCGACACGACCGGTATCGCCGGCGCCAATGCCGGAGAATTCGACGGCGGCGCGCAGACAACAACCGTACCCGGCGTCGTCGGATTAGAGGCGAGCGGAACCGGCGCCAGCGTCGTATCGGGTGCGCCGGGCTCGGTCGTTGCGGAAAACGGGCCAGGGCTGTTGAGCGGCGAGATGACGACAGCCCCCGGCACGGTTGGAAGACTCATTGCCGTGCTCCCGGTCGTTGCCACCTGGGCGTCGCTGGGACAACAGCCCAGCTGCAGGACAATCAGCGCGGCGGGTACGATCCGGATCATGCCCGTGCCCTAGCTTGCGTCCTGCTTGCGAATGGCGACCTTGCTGCCCTCCGCCAGATTGATCGCCGGATTGAGCACGACCTGCTCGCCAGGCTGCACGCCGTCGCGGACTTCGACCGACGTACCGAAATCCCGCGCGATCGACACCTTCTGCAGATGAACGGTGCCATTCCGCACCACCACGACGTGAAGTCCGTTTTGATCGAAGACCAGCGCATCGGACGAAACCGTCATCGATGGGGTCTTGCGCGGGATCGACAGCTCGACCGTGCAATAGATGCCGGGACTTAAGGCTCCATCCGGATTCGGGACGTCGATCTCGGTCAGCAGCGTTCGGCTTCCCGGCTGCAACGCGGTTGCGATGCGCGTAACTTTGCCCGGAAACGTCCGGTCCGGAATCTCGGGGACGCGGATCTCGGCATCAACGCCCGGCGCGACTCCGAAGGCCTCGTCCTGTGGAACGAACACCTGCGTTCGGATCACGTTGGCATGCATCAGCGTGAACATGAAGGTCGATCCGGCCTGTACCAGGCTGCCATTGTCCACATTACGCTGCGTGATCACGCCGTCGAACGGCGCCACCACGCGCTGGTACGCCTTCTCCTGCTGAAGAACGCGAATCTGCGCTTCCTGCGCCGTGATATTCGATTGGGCCACATTCACGGCCGCCTGCTGGGCACGCAGTGTGAGACGGTCGTTGTCACCCTGCTGTGCCGTCAGCCAGCCCTGCTTGACCAGATTGCCATCCCGCGCATTGGTGACGTCGGCAAGCTCCCGGCTCGCCTGCGCCTGCTGCAGCGAGGCCTGGTTCTGCGCCAGCGTCGCCTGGGCCTGCGCGATCTGCTGGTCGAGCTCCGGCGCGGTGATCTCCACCAGAAGGTCGCCCTTCTTCACCCGATCACCGATATCCACGTAACGCTTCTCGATATAGCCGCTGGCCCGCGCGAAAATATTTGCCGCCTCGAATGCCGTCGTCGTCGCAGGCAAGGTGACCTTCATGATGTCGCTGCTGGGTCGAACCGTGGCCACCCGAACCTCCGGAACGGCGGTCCTGCTCTTCTCTGTCACTGCAGCGACGTCGCGCGCGGCCTGATAGTGCCGCCAGCCGCCGATACCAAGACCGCCTGCGAGCAGCAGGAGCACACCACCTCCGAGCAACACGCCGCCGTAGCGGCGCTGCGGCCGCCCGCCCCTTCCGGGCAATTCCACGATCCGGCAGCTCTCCGCATCAGATCGGTCCCTTGCGTCGTCATCATTGGTCCGCGCGCCAACATCGCTCATTTCGGTATCTCCTCGAATACGCCGTGATGAGGCCTGCCATCGTTGCGCTTGCGCAGCATGGCGAAGAGATAGGGCACGATCAGCAATGTCGTCGGCGTTGCAAACAGCAGCCCACCAATAACGGCACGCGCGAGCGCCGCGTTTTGCTCCTCGCCCGGGCCTCCGATCGCCATCGGGATCATGCCCACGATCATCGCGGCGGCCGTCATCAGGACCGGACGGATTCGCGTGCGACCCGCGCTCAACGCAGCCTGGAGGGCCGACTGCCCCTTCAGCTGCTCGTCACGCGCGAAGGTCACGAGCAGGATCGAATTGGCGGACGCGACGCCGATCGCCATGATCGCGCCCATCAGCGAAGGCACGTTCAACGTCGTTCCCGTGATGAACAGCATCGTCACGATACCGCAGAAGGTTGCCGGCAGCGCCAGGATGACGACGAAGGGATCGCCGAAGTTCTGGTAGTTCACAACCATCAGCAGATAGACCAGGATGGCTGCAAACAGCAGCCCGATCCCGAGATCGCGAAACGACTGATGCATGCTTTGGATCTGGCCCAGGACCTGGATCGAATTGCCGGGCTGGAGCTGCTTCTGCAGCGTCGCGGTCACCCTGTCGATATCGGCTGCGACGCTGCCGAGATCGCGGCCCTGGACGCTCGCATAGACGTCGAACACCGGCTGGACATTGGCCTGGTTCAAATTGGTGGGCACGGTGCCCCGCTTGAACGTTGCGACGTTGCTGAGCAGGCCCGGGACTGTCTGCCCGCTTGCAGCAAGCGAGGCCGAAACCGGTGTGTTACCCAAAGCGTTGAGCGTATTGGCCTTGTATTCGGGGGTCTGCACAGCCAGATAGTACGGGATGCCTGACGTCGGATCGGTCCAGAAATTGGGCGAGACCTGGGCGGACGAGCTGAGGCTGACATTGATGTTTGTCGCAACCGTGCTGGCATTGAGCCCGAGCTGCGCAGCGCGGGTGCGGTCTATGTCAGCGTAGAATGCGGGAGCGTCGACCTCCTGCTGAAGATGCGCATCGACGATCCCGGGAACTGCCGCCAGGCTCTTCTGCACCTGCTCTGCGACCGCCAGATTGTTGGCGCCGTAGCCGGCCGTCCGGACGTCGATCTGCGCCGGCAGGCCGAAGTTCAGGATCTGCGTGACGATATCCGCCGCCTGAAAATAGAACAGATCCTCGGGAAATGCGGATGGCAGCACCTGGCGCAGCTTCTTGACATAATCCGCGGTCGGCCTGTGTCCGTCCTTGAGCGACACGAGGATGGTGCCGTCGTTCACCCCTATCGTCGAACCGTCGGTGAATGCCAGATTATAGGAGCGCGCCGGCAGTCCGATATTGTCGACGATCAGTGCCCGGTCCTTGTCCGGAATGACTTCGCGGATCTTGTCCTCGACCGCCTGGAAGATCGCCTCCGTGTGCTCGATGCGGGTGCCGGCGGGTGCGCGAACATGGAGCTGGATCTGACCACCGTCGATCAAGGGGTAGAAGTCCCTGCCGACGTAGATGAACATGACGCCCCCGAGGGCCAGCATCAGCGCGGCCACCACCGGGACGATGCTCCGGCGCCGAAGTAAAACCATCAGGAGATCGGAATAGCCGTCGCGCAGCCGCTCGAATCCACGCTCGAACATGGCGGAGGCCCTCGCGAAAACCCCGGACGGACTCTCGTCCTTGGAATGGCGCCGCTCGCCCTTCAGCAGCAGACCGATCGTGATTGGTGTCAGCGTCCGCGACAGCCCGTATGACGCCAGCATCGCGAACACCACCGCCAGACCGAGCGGAGTGAAGAGGTACTTGGCCGGTCCCTGCAGGAACACCACCGAAGTGAACACGCAACTGATCGCGAGCGTAGAGACGAGCGTCGGCACCGCGATTTCGGCTGCGCCATGCAGCGTTGCGTCCGACAGCGGCATCCCCTCCTCCGTCCAGAGCCGATGCGTGTTCTCGATCGTCACCGTCGAATCGTCGACCAGTATGCCGACCGCAAGCGCGAGTCCCCCCAGCGTCATCGTGTTGAGGGTCTCTCCCAGAAAATGCAGAACGACGAGCGAGGACAGCATCGCGAGCGGGATCGAGATCAGGACGACGAGCGTCGACCGCCACGATCCGAGAAACACCAGGATCATCAGCGCCGTGAGGCCCGCCGCGATCGCGCCTTCCCGCAGCACGCCGTCGACCGAATGGGTGACGAAGACAGATTGATCGAACAGCTCGTTGATCTTCAGCCCGGCAGGTGCCGAGGCCCGAATCGACTTCAAGGCGTGCTTGACACCGTTGACGACCGCAAGTGTCGAAGCGTTGCCGTTCTTGATCACGCTGAGCAGGACCGAACGATGGCCGTCCTCGCGCACGATGTTCTGCTGCACCTGTGATCCATCGCGGACCTGGGCAACATCTTGCAGCAGGATCGTGGCGCCATTCGCGAACTTGACCGGGATCATATTGAGATCCTTGATCGAGGCCGGTGTCGCATTGGTCCGGACGGTGTACTGGGTGTCGCCGATCTTCGCCGTGCCTGTCGGCAGCGTCAGCTTCTGGGTATTCACTGCATTGACGATGTCGAGCGGCGTCAGTCCGCGCGACAGCAGCTTGCTCGGATCGATGTCGACCATGATCTGACGATACTTGCCGCCCGCAGGCGTTGGCAGCGTCACCCCGGGGACAGGAGCCATCTGCTGCCGGATCCGGTAGATGCCGAAATCGTATAATTGCTGTTCGTTCAGCTTGTCGGACTCGAGGCTGAGCTGCAGCACCGGCACGCTCGAGGCATTGAACTGCACGATGACCGGCGGCTGAATACCCGGCGGCATCAAGGCGCGGATGGCGTTCGTCGCCGAGACGATCTGCGAGATCGCGAGATCGAGATTGACGTCCGGCTGGAAGTAGATCTTCTGAACCGACAAGCCGTTGAGCGTCTGCGCCTCGATGTTCTTGATGCCGCTGACATTGGCGCTGATCGAATACTGGCTGTACGTGCTGACACGCTGCTCCATCTCCGGAGTGGAGAGGCCGGTGTAACTCCAGATGACGGTGACGACGGGAATGCGGATCTCGGGAAAGACGTCCGTCGGCATCGACCAAATCGCGATGCCGCCGAGAAACAGGATCAGCGCCGCAAGCACGTAGAACGTATGCGGAAACCTCAGCGCGAATCGAACAATTCCCATGATGACTTCCGCCTGAAGACAATTGCGCCTAACTTCGAACAGATGATGACGAGCCGGCATCCGTTCAAATGAAAACCAATTCAGGACGTCTTGCCGGAACGACTGCGCTCGGCCGCGTCCATCACCGGTTCTCGATCGCTCAGAGAGACGTGAGTTCTTCCGGAGTGGATTCCGTAACGCCACGAGAATAATCACGCGGCGCGGGAGATACGCGTCCACGCGATTCGAAAGCGCACGCCGCATTCTGCGCCGCCAGTACCACGGCCCGTCTGACCCTTGCGAATGCGCAGATCTCGATCTGCCGGACCCGCTCGCTCGAGATGGAGAGTTCACGACCAAGCTGTTCGAGCGTGCGGGGGTGCTCAGCCAGCCGCCTCGCCTCCAACACGCGCCGCTCGCGCTCCGTAAGGACATCGAGTGCCAGGCGCAACGCGTTGGTGCGACGCTCTGTCTGTTCCTGCTCGGCGATGACCGTCTCGGCGTCGATTGCATCGTCAACCAGCAAGCTCTGCCACTCGGCTCCCTCCTCGTCGCATCCAACGCGCGCATTCAGCGAGAGGTCGCCGTTCAAGCGGGAGTCCATCTCGATCACGTCGCGCGTCGCAACGTCGAGCCTCCCGGCAATCATCCTGGCAGCCTCCAGCGTGAGGCCCGCCATCTCACCGCCTGTCGCTCTCCTCATCTCGCTGCGGAGCCTGAAGAACAGCTTCCTCTGGGCCGTCGTCGTACCGATGCGGACCAGCGACCAGGACCGCAGGATGTACTCGTGAATGGTTGCTTTGACCCACCACACTGCATAGCTGGAAAACCGCGCGCCGCGACCGGCCTCGAAACGGGAGGCCGCGATCACGAGCCCGAGATTTGCTTCAGCAATGAGATCAGCCAGCGGAAGGCCATATCCCCTGTAACCTCGCGCCAACCTTGCTGCGAGGCGGAGGTGACTGGTGACGAGCACGTTGGCGGCGTCAGGATCCCGCGTTTCCTGCCAACGACGTGCCAGCCGCTGCTCCTGATCAGGCTGCAGCAGATCATACCGCCTGATGGCTGCTGCGTAGGCATTGACCGCGCTCGCCGACGGAGTTCGGCCGAACGTCGAGGTCTTGGTTCTCACAATCACGTGACGAGTTTGCATCCACTGCTCCCGCGCTCGAACTTGGCGAGTCAGCGTAGGAGGCCTTCGCGCGGAGCTGCCACTAAATTGGACTTGAGAATCCTGAATTCGTTTTCAGGCATCTCGACTTTCCCCGTTCGCGAGCCACGCATCACCGCCGACGTTACGTCCGGTCAAGCCTCGCGTGACGCGCGATCTCGAGGTGCTGGGGCGCGGTCCCTTTGCTCCTGTCGAGACAAGGATCTCGACCCTCCCTCCGGGGGGCGGGTAAATGATCAGCCTGAAACCGTGAAGCTTGACGATGGCAGCCACCAGGCTCAGTCCCAGTCCTACCCCGGGCGTGTGGCGCATCTTGTCGGAACGATAGAAGCGCCGCAGCACGGCCTCACGTTCCTGCTCGTTGATGCCAAGCCCGGTATCGCTCACGCGCACGAACGCGGTCTTGTCGGTCGACACCAGCTCGAGCCTGACCATTCCGCCCGCGGGCGTGAACTTGACGGCATTGTCCACGAGATTGGCGACCGTCTCGAATAGCAGGTCGCGATCGCCCCATACCTGCACCTTGCGATCGATGGCGACGCCAAGCGCGACGTTCTTGTCTTCGGCAATGGGCTCGTAGACGTCGCAGACCTCGCGCAGGATCTCGTCGAGCGCGACATCGCCGAAACCGGCCATCCGGCGGTTGTTCTCGATCTCAGCCAAACGCAGCAACGCGGTGACGATTGCGAGCGACTGATCGATCCCGGCGACCGCCTTGTCGACGACCTCATGGAGTTGCTCCAGCGTGGCCGCGTGCGTGCGGCCTCTCTCCAGCGCCAGCCGGGCACGGGTGAGCGGTGTCCTGAGATCATGAGCAATGTCGTTACCGACGCCAGTCAGGGCGTTGATCATCGTCTCCATTTCGTCGAGCATCCCATTGACGATGCCGGCCAGCCGCGCGAACGGATCATCCACATTGTCCTGTGGTAAACGCTCGCGCAGATCACCGGCCACGATCCGCCGGACCCGCTGGTTCACTTCCTCCACGCGCCTCTGGGCACGGATGCTCAAGCACGCTCCGGCCAGCAGGCAGAGGCAAAATGCCGGCAGCAGGCCGAGCGCGAGAGCCTGCCCCACGACACTCGATATCTCGCGCGTCTCATCGACATTTCTCCCCATGACCAGGATGGCTCCGCCCTCCAGGCGCCTGGCCGCCGCCCTGACAACCGGATCGTGGTCAGTCGATTGGGTGATGCGATCGAGCCGCACCCCCTGCACCACCCCGTCGAGCTCGAGCTCCTGCGGCACGCGCTGGATGTTGCCGGCGAGCCGGGCTCCGGCGGCGTCGAACAGTCCCGCGTACTGCACGCCCCTGGAGTCCTGTTCGAGGTGATCGGTGATCGCGTTGACACGGCGGGCCGAAGGCAGCCTGGCCAGGAAGTCGATCTGCGTCGTGATCATCCGATCCGACCGGACGATCAGATAGTCATCGATCTTCCAATAGATGAACGCGAACAGCCCGACCACGAACAGCGCAAAGGCCGCCGCCACCGCCAAGGCCCAGAGAAACGTGTTCGAACGAATAAAGTGGAACTGGCGCATCGGTTCGACGCTCGATAGTCGTGCATGCTGCGCGATTTCGGAAGTGACCGCCGCAGCTATTGGCGCACGCGCAGCAGGAATCCCGATCCTCGAACGTTATGGATGAGTTGCATCTCCCCGGGGCCGTCGACCTTGTGACGGAGCCGGCCCATATGCACGTCGATCAGGTTCGTGGTTGCAGGAACGAATTTATAGTTCCAAACCTCCTCGAGCAGCATCGCACGCGTCAACAGCTGGTCGCTGCGACGCATCATGTATTCGAGCAGGCGGAACTCGCGCGGCAGCAGATCGATCTCACGCTCGCCGCGCCGCGCGGTCCGGTCGATCAGGTCGAGCTCCAGCGGCCCGGCGCGCAGTGTGGTTTCTCGACTGTCGGTCGGACGGCGCAGCAATGCCTCTACGCGAGCGACGAGCTCGATGAGCGCGAACGGCTTGGTGAGATAGTCGTCTCCTCCCATGCGCAAGCCGCGCACCCGGTCATCGACCGCGCCGAGAGCGCTCAGCACCAGGACGGGCGTTCCGACCTCGTCCTTGCGCAACGCCTCGATGACGGTCAGCCCATCCATTCCGGGCAGCATGCGATCGACGATCAAGGCATCTGGACATGACGAGCGCGCCCGATCGAGACCATCGATGCCATCGGGCGACCACTGAACCTCAAAGCCACGATCCGCAAGCTCGGCGATGACCGACTCGGCGGTCTCGGCGTCGTCCTCGATCAGAAGAATCCGCGTCATTGTCCCGGTCCCACCTCCTGGGAGGCGCTTCGGCCTGCGGCGACGAAGCATGGGTTCGGCGGCTCTTGTCGTCATATTCCACGCCCATTGCGCCCGAAGGCGCCGTGCTGAGCCTGCATGCGATGAACCGCTCGCCCTGCGGGGACATAGTCCGGCTCAGGATGGAACACCACTAAATTGCAATTCAGGAAGCCTGGGAGGCCGGCCAGCGACGATGCGCGAGCAGAAAGGTGTGCTGTGGTCGTGGTCATCTCCCATCTCCGTCCGGGACTCGCGATGCACCATAGATATGTTCTCGATGGGTCCGTCGTTACGCGCAAGGATGGGATTCTGCGGCGAACATTGCGGATTCGCACGATCGTCGCCGCCATGCGAATAGCGATCACGGGCCGTTGAACTCCGGTGAGCAATTCGTGCATTTTGTTGGGTCGCGATCGTCCGCACCTCCTTGGGGAGCCGGCTTGGTCTGCCTGCTGTCATCAAAGGAGAAGCCACAATGTCTACCCTCAAGCTCTTGTCGACCGGATTGATCGCAGTCGCCATGCTGGGAGGACCTGTCATGGCACGCGAACGGCATGCCGTCGTGCGGCCGTCCTCCATGGAAGCCAATCCGGCCGCATCGAACGCATCCCTCTATCGGGATGGTCGCGCCTGCGTTCCGGCGCCGCGTGTTGGCGCATTTGCGACGGCGCCGTGGACCGGCGACAACGTCCCGTGTGAGCCGGGCACCGGAAGCTTCTGATCGCTACGGCTTTTGCGGCCGACCGGGCACCTCGGTCGGCCGACCGCATCACCTTGCCGATCGGCCCTCGCCTTCCTGAAACCGAATTTAGTGGGATTGACGAGCGCGGTTCCTATCTTCCTTTCATCACGAAGCTTGGCGACACCACGACGCTGAAGCGAACTGCAGGGATCGCCGGGCACCTTGATAGAAAAGGAGTGCTCCCATGAAACGAGTATTGATGATTTTGGCCGCAGCGGCACTTGCCTCGACGTTGACCGTCGGGGCGGCCGAGGCACGCGGCGGCGGTGGTGGAGGCGGCCACGGTGGTTTTGGCGGCGGCGGCTTTGGCGGCGGACATATGGGCTTTGGCGGGGGAGCGCATTTCGGCGGCATGGCCCATGCCGGCGGGTTCGGCGGAGGATTCCACCCCGGCGGGACCGCGGCATTCGGTGGCGGACAGCGCTTTGACGGAGGCCATCTCGGTCTCGGCGATCACATCGCCTCCCGCGGCACAGGCCTCAGTCACCAAGCACTGCATCAGTATGGTCGCTATCGGTCCGCGTATGGATTCTACGGCGCCTATCCCGACTGCTACGACTGGTACGACCTGCATCCCAACGCGCCGTTGCCGCTGAGCTGCGGCTGATTTGCGAGCGCAGGCCCCTGCCTTCGGCCCGGATCTGGCCTGAGCCGATCCGGGCCGAGGGCCTCCTGACATTCCTTGCGACGACCGCCGCGATCAACGCGGCGGAGACACCTCAGAACTGCACACCGCGCGTCAGGGCACCGTCGACGACGAGGTTCGTTCCCGTGATGAAGCTCGCGGCACGACTTGCGAGGAATACGACCGCGTTGGCCATCTCCTGCGGGGTCCCCATCCGGCCCGTGGGATTGAGCGCAAGCGCCGTCTTGTAGAGCTCGGGATTGTTGTCCTTGATCGTGTTCCAGACCCCGCCTTCGAAATAGGTGTTGCCCGGCGAGACCGTGTTGGCGCGAATGCCCTTGTGTGCAAGCTGATTGGCGAGACCTTGCGTGTAGTGGATGATGGCGGCCTTGAAGGTGCCGTAGGGGCCGGCCGCGAAATCGACCTCGCGCCCGGAAACGCTCGATATGGCGACGATCGCACCGGCGTCGCTCTTCTCGAGATAGGGCATGGCCGCATTCACCAGCCGGACCGTGCCCATCATGTCGGTCGAAAATTCCCTCGCCCAGCTTTCATCGTCCTGCCCGATAGCCAGCGCACTCACATTCGCCACGACGACGTCGATCCCGTCCAGTTTGGTCGCCATGTCGACCACCCAGGCCCTGAGCGCCGCACCATCGGCAACGTCGACCGAGGCACCAAAGGCGGCCACGCCTTTGCTCTTGAGCGCTGCAACAGTGCTGTCGACATCCGCCTGATTGCGCGCACAAATGCCGACATTCGCGCCCTCCGCCGCAAAGGTCTCGGCGATCGCGCGACCGATCCCCTTGGTGCTGCCGGTGACGAGAACCTTGGCGCCCGAAAGTCCTAGATCCATGATCGGTTCCTTTTCTTTTCCTGCAGTCTCGCACGTTCAATGGTTATTCGCCACCGTCCTGACCAATCCCCGATAGCTGTGCGGCATCCGCATCGAAACGAGATCCTTTCGGCGCACGACGTTGGTCGGATAAACGCTGTCGAGATTGGTGGTGTCGACCAGAGCCGTGGCAAGGCCCGTGTCGTCAGCTGCAATCGCCTCGCGGCGCGGAAACTCGAAGGTATCGGGGCCGAAGACGCCGCTGAGGCCGGGATAGCCGTGTTCGGGATCGAACACATTGGCAAACGCCAGAAACACATTGTTCTCGCCGGCGCGGACGCGGAAGTGATGCCAATGATGCGGATCGGCGCCGGTCGGAATCGGCGCCGACTGCTGGACCGCCGTCCCCGCATGTGGCGATCCAAAGGGGCCCTTGACTGCTGCGCAGCACGCGATGACGTCGCAACCGCGAAGCGCGAGCACCCTCCCCGCTTCCGGAAATGCCGCATCGTGGCCGATCAGCAGGCCGATGCGCCCGACAGGCGTGTCGACGACAGCCCAGTCATCGCCAGCCGTGGCCCAGCTCCGCTCCTCTTCCGTCAAATGCGTCTTGCGATAACGCGTGATCCTTCCATCCGGCGTGAACAGGCAGGCGCTGTTGTAAACGGCATCGCCCGCGCGTTCGGCCATTCCACAAACGATGTAGATTTCGAGCTGCGCAGCGAGCGCGTGCAGACTGTCCGTGGCAGGTCCCGGTATCGGCTGGGCCGATTTCGCCGAACCTGCCAGGCCGGTGACCGCGAGTTCCGGGAATACCACGAGATTGGCACCGTCGGCCTTGGCCCGGCGGGCAAGATTCGCGATCGCCTCGAGATTTCCTGAAACGCTGTCACCAGGTGCGAATTGGGCCACGCTGACGCGCGAGCGCATTCCTTCAGGCCAGGGCTCGTGACCATAGAGACCGAAGAATTCGCGCGAATTCCAGCTGAAGGTATCGGTCAGCAACTCCGGATACAGCTCGGGCCGGCGCTGAACGAACACCGGCTCACCGAGCACGCGGCGCGCACGAGCCATGTCGAGATCGATCTCGGCCAGAGCGAACCCGTCGCCCTTGTCAAGGACCGTGACCACTTCGCCATCCGGCGCGATCACACAGCTCCCGCCGCTGAACTGGACGGTGCGCTCACGCCCCCAGCGATTACTCTCGATCACGTAACAACCGTTCTCGAAGGCTCGGCTGATCCAGTAAGGCGCCGGCGTTCGCTCCGCGAGCCAGTTGGAGATATGGCAGATGACATCCGCGCCCCCCAGCGCCATCAGCCGTGCGGTTTCCACAAAATGGATGTCCATGCAAATGAGGAGTGCAATCCGTCCGATCGGCGTATCGAAGACCTGGTTGTGCAGGTCGCCCGCCGCCGCCCATTTCGGCTCCGAGATATAGGGATGGGTCTTGCGATGGCGGCCGACGATGCCATCAGGCCCGATCAAGACGGCCGAGTTGAAGTAGATGTAGTCCTCGTCGACTTCGGGCATGCCGACCACGAGGTAGCAGTCGTACTTGCGTGCCAGCGCCGCGAAGCGGTCGGTGGTCGGCCCCGGAACCTTCTCGACAAAGGGCCGAACCTCGGCCCGGTTGAACCAGCAATAGCCCGTGGTTCCCATTTCCGGCGTGACGATGAGCTTCGCGCCGGCCGCCGCTGCCTGTTCGCAGAGTTCGAGCAGGCGCGCGATGTTGCGCTCCTTCTCGAACATTGTCGGCTCGAACTGGACAGTGGCGACCTTGTGCACGGACGGCATGATCGACATCCCCCCGTTAGCGCAAATAGGATTTCTTGATGGAGGCGCCGAGCGTGTATTTCGGATCGACCATGTTGCCGAGACGCACCCGGCCGGCCTGGGTCAACAGCATGTAGGCGTCGATCTCCTCGAAACCGTAGTCCGCCGCCATCCAGCGGCACAGCTCGCGATAGGCAATGCGCGCGGCATCCTCCATCGGCCGGGCCGAGCCGATGGTCATGATGAAATCCTTGGTCTCGAGCCGTGGCCAGGCGATCGTCCAGCCTTTGATGAGATCGACCTGGACCGTGGTCACGGTCGGATGCTCGATCGCGACGCCGCAGAGTTCGCCGTCCCCCTGCGCGGCGTGGCAGTCTCCGAGATAGAGCAGCGCGCCCTTGGTGTTGACCGGCAGATAGACGATGGCGCCGACGCCGACGTCCGGCAGGTCCATGTTGCCTCCGTAATAATCGGGGACGAGCGAGGAGATCGCCTCGATCTCCGGCGACGTTCCGATCGTGCCGATGAAAGGCTCGTAGGGCAACGTGATCTTGTCGTTCCATTTGGTGCCGGTCTTGGCGTCGATCTCCAGCTTCTTGACCCGCTCTGGCAGCGCCGGGTTGAGCAGCGCGGTCTGCCCCGTGCTGACGAGGCCGCCGAAGTCCGGCATGACCACGGTGGTGCCGCACGGCTGCGGCCCGCGCGGCACGATGCTCTCGATATAGACCGCGAGCGTGTCGCCCTTCTCGGCGCCGTTGACGTGGATCGGTCCATTCTGCGGATTGAGGAACGGAAAATTGAGAATCTTCGACGGGCTGTCGGTTTCGTGCTTGATGGCGCCCTCGAAGGCGTCGTGGGTCTCGGCGGAGACGACCGCTCCAGGATCCACGGTCAGCACCGGATTCACGTAGGGGCCGTAGACATAGTGATACTTGCCCTGCTCGCTTTCGGTGATCGTATACGAGGTGCCGCGCTCTCCCTTGGCCACGCCCTTGCGAGCCATGATCGAATCTTTGTGCCAGGACATTTTCTTTTCTCCTTCTGTCGTAGGGCAGCGTTCAAACGGCGAGATGGCGCCGCATCTCCGCTTCGTCGTCGAGCGCTGCGCGATCGAGATTTGCGACGATGCGGCCCTTGTCCATGACGTAGCAGCGCTGCGCCATGGCGCGGATCATGTCGAGGTTCTGCTCGACCAGAATGATGGTCACGCCCGTGCTGCGGTTGAGCTCGACCATGTTGCGCGCGATATCCTGGACGATGTTGGGCTGGATACCTTCCGACGGTTCATCGAGCAGGATGAGATTGGGGTTCGCGATCAAGACTCGTCCTATCGCGAGTTGCTGCTGCTGGCCGCCGGACATGGTGCCGGCGCGCTGGTGCCAGCGTTCGGCGAGGATCGGAAACGCCGCGACGATCCTGCGTCGGCCCGCTTCGGGAATGCCGCCGCCCTTGATCGCGGCGCCGACCGCGACGTTCTCGCCGACGGTCAGTCGTGGAAATACGTCGCGTCCCTGCGGCACATAGCCCATGCCGAGGCGCGCCCGCTTGTGCGCCGGCAGCGATTCCACCGCTTCGCCGCGATAGACGACCGAGCCGCTCATCGCCGGCACGAGGCCGATCAGGCTCTTCATCAGCGTGGATTTGCCGACGCCATTGCGCCCGATGACGGCGACGATCTCGCCTTCGCGTACCTCGATCTCGAGGCCCTGGAGCACGGGCTTGCCGCCATAGCCGGCGCGCAAGGCCAGCGTCGAGAGGATGACCTCCTTGCGCGGCACATCAAGCATGGGCCTGCCCCAGATAAATCGCCGCCACGCGCTCATCCGCCACGATCTCGTCGATCGAGCCCTGCGCGAAGACCTGGCCGAGATGCAGCACCGTGACACGCTGGGCGACCTGGCGGACAAAGGCCATGTCGTGCTCGATCGCGAGCACCGTCATGCCGTCCGCATTGAGCCGCTGCACCATCTCTCCGGTCAGATGGGTTTCCTCCGGCGACATGCCGGCCGTCGGCTCGTCCAGCAGCAACAGGCGCGGCTTCAGGCTGATCGCCATGCCGATCTCGAGCCATTGCTTCTGGCCATGGCTGAGATTGCCGGCCGTCTGGGCCTGCTCGGACCCGAGCCCGAGGAAGGCGAGCAGCCGGTCGATCTCGGCTTCGAGCTCGGCGCCGCGATGACGGATCTGAAGTGCGATCTCCAGGTTCTGGCGGACCGACAGACCCTTGAACACGCCGGGCACCTGGAATTTGACCGAGAGGCCGCGATGGATTCGCGCAAAGGATTTCAGAGAGGTGATGTTCTCCCCGGCGAAGACAATTTCGCCGCTGCCGGGATGATGCTCACCCAGAATCAGGCGGAACAGCGTGCTCTTGCCGGCGCCGTTCGGGCCGATCAGGCAATGGATTTCGCCGGTCTGAAGCGTGAGGTCGACGGCGTTGGTGACGTGCAACCCGCCGAAATGCTTGTTCAGCTTGCGCAGTTCGAGCAGCGACATCAGCCGGCCCTCTGCGTCAGGCGGGCGACGAGCCTGCCGAGCCAGTTCATCGCCCCGAGCACGAGGCCGTTCGGGGCGATCAGCACCGTGAGCACCAGCAGCACGCCCATGAACACCAGCGCATACTGGCTGCCATAGATCGTGAGCGCCTGGAACGCGGCCAGCACCATCAGCGTGCCGATCACGGTCGACGTCAGGTCGCTGCGGCCCCCGACAGCGACCCAGATCAGCGGCAGCGCCGCCGCCGTCATGCCCATGCTCGAGGGCGTGATGTACTGTCCCCACACCGTGTAGAGCACGCCGGAGAGCCCTGCGAGCGCCGCGCCGATGACGAAGGTGATGAGCTGGTATTTGCGCACGTCGTAGCCGAGCATCTCGGCCCGTTCCGGATTCTCCCGGATCGCGACAATGACGTTGCCGAACGACGAGTTCATCAGAATGCGCAGGCCCAGATAGACGAAGATGAGAAGTCCGAGCACGAAGTAATAGAGGCCGACATCCGCGAACAGCACGATCGGCTCGCCCGGCCAGGGGATGGTCAGCGGCGGCATCGCGCTCATGCCGTTGAAGCCGTTCAGTCGCGCACTGCCGATACGCCACTCCGGCCCTGCGGTCTGGGCCATGAATCGCTCCAGCATCAACGTCACGGCGAGCGTAACGATGCCGAGGAAGACACCGGCGATGCGGCCGAAGAACATGAAATAGCCGAGCAGGATCGCGAACAGCGCAGCGATCGCGACGGCTACCACCAGCGCCACCAGCGTGAAGCCGTAGGCCGAGCCGAAATTGATGGTGAGGATGCCATAGCCGTAGCCCGCAATCCCGAAAAAGGCGGTCTGGCCGAAGGACAGCGAGCCGCCATACCCCCAGATCAGGCAGAGGCTGAGAGCGATGAAGACCCAGACGAAGAAGTAGACCGTGTTGCCGACGGTGTAGCCGTCGCTCACCAGCGGATACGCCAGTGCGGCAGCGAGCACGACGGCGAACAGGCCCCAGAAAGCCGGACCGCGACCGACGGTCTGCGGTCCTTCGAGACGGCGAAACAACGAGAGAAAACCGGTCACGACGCCATCCCCCGTCAGGTGCGCTCGCGCAGCACGAAGCCGGAAATGCCCTTCGGCAGCACCCGGACGACGATGATCACCGCGACCAGGAGGCCGATCTGGCCGAACAGCTGCCCCTGCCAGGACGTCATCCCCGACTTAACGATCGCAAGCAGGCCGCCGGCAGGCGCCGTGCCGAGGAACACGTCGGCGCCGCCGATCACCACGGTGACGAACGCTTCCATGATGAAGGTTGCTCCCATGGTCGGCACCAGCGTCATGGTCGGCGCGTAAAGGCCGCCGGCAAGTCCGGCGAGCCCCGCGCCGCAGGCGAAGGTGAGGCTATAGATCAAACGCGTATCGACACCGAGCGCCGCGGCCATGTGCGGCACCTGGATCGTGGCACGCGCCAGCACGCCGAAGCGCGTCCAGTTGAACAGGGCATAAAGCCCCGCCAGCACACCGAGCGCAGCGCAGAACAGCACGATGCGATAGATCGAATAGGAGTAGTCGCCGACCTGAAAGCTGCCGAACGGCGTGCCGACGCCCGCCATGGTCGAACCGACCATGATCAGCGTGCCTTGCGTCGCGATCAGGCTGAGGCCCCAGGTGGCGACGATGGTGTCGAGCGGCCGGTCGTAGAGATGGCGGATGACCACCAGCTCCACCACGACGCCGACCAACGCCGACACGATGGTGCCGGCGAGGATTCCGAGCGGCAACGGCAGGCCGGCATGCACGGTGGCGGCCGTCACATAAGCGCCGCACATGATGAACTCACCATGGGCGAGATTGATCACGCCCATCATGCCGAAGATCACCGCGAGCCCACAGGCCGAGAGCACCAGGAACGCGAAAGCGTCGCCGAATTGATAAAGCGCAGAGAAGACGAGGGTCGCAAGGTCCATGAAACAACCAGAATGTGGGAAGGCGCGAGACTGTCGTCGCAGATATTCGAGGGTCGCCCCGGCGTGCCGGGAACGCCGGGGCAACCAGCCGCCGTCACGGTTTCGGCGGGGGATTCGACGGCGTGTACTGGGCCATCGGATCCTTCTTGGTCAGATCGCAGCCGGCCTCACCCAGCCAGTACGGCTTGATGTCTTCCCAGACTTTCGGGAAAGAGATCGCGTGATCCGCACCGACCTTGGCGAGATAGATCGTGTGCGACATGTGCTGGCTCTTCGGGTCGATGCAGACCTTGCCCTCCGGCGCGTCCATGCAGACGTCGCCGAGCGCGATCACCTTGCGGATGTCCTCGCGCTTGGTCGACTTCGCGCGCTCCACCATCTGCTTGTATAGATAGACGGCGAGATAGGAGTTCTCCGCCTCCTGGTTGACATAGGGCTCGCTCGGGAACTTCGCCTTGAACTTGGCGTAGAACTCCTTGCTCTTCGGCGAAGAGATCTCCTCGATGTAGTTGGTGGTGACGTACATGTCCTTCAGGCTCGGCGGCTTGAAGCGCTTGTGCTCGTAGCCCTGGCCGACGTTGACCGAGGAGGCCATCGGCAGGTTGACGTTGGCGGAGGCCGCCTGCTCGTAATAGGAGGCCTGCGCGGTGCCGACCAGCAGGGTGACCACGAAGTCGGGCTTGGCCTTCTGGATGTTCTGGATGCTCTGGGAGAACTGCGACACGCCGAGCGGGATGAACTCCTCGCCGGCCATCTTGCCCCCGTTCTCCTTGACGATCTTGCGCACCCATTCCGCCGAGATCTGGCCGAAATTGTAGTCGGCCGCGAGCGTGTAGACGTTCTTGCCGTACTTCTCCATCATGTAGGGGATGAGCGTGGAGAACTGCTGCTCGGGCACCGCGCCTGTCACGATCATGTGGCCGTCACAGACACCGCCTTCGTACTGGTTGTTGTAGAATGCGAAGCCATTGAACTGGTCGACGATCGGACGGTACGCCTCTCGCGAGGCCGACGAAAAGCCCGCGAACACGACGTCGACCTTGTCGCGCTGGAGGACGCGCCGCATGAACTCCTGGTAGCGGGTGTTGTCGGATTGCGTGTCGTAAGCGACGAGCTCGAGCGGCCGGCCCATGATGCCGCCGGCCTTGTTGATTTCGTCGGCGGCGAGCTGGATGGCGTGGACCTTGCCGATCGTCGCTGCGGCAAAATCGCCGGACTGATCTTCAAGCACGCCGAGCTTGATCGGATTTTCCGCCGCGAGTGCCATTTGTGGTCCAAGGGGTGATCCGAGGACAAGCGTCCCCGTGAGGGCTGCGGCACGCAGCCCCCGCAATACAGACTTGCTCATTTTTGCTTCTCCTAGATGGCCTGCTTATTGCCGCCTTGCAGCGTGATGCCGGTTGTGCGGCCGGACGTATCGGGCGGCTTCGCCCGCTTGCTCATAAACTCCTCGCAATAGAGTTCCATGTTCTGCCGCGCGCGCATGCTGTCGCGGCGGAGCTGGGAATAGGCTCCCTCCTCGTCGAGGCCGTCTTGCTGCATCAGCAGGACGACCGCCCGGATCACCGCGCGCCGGCCGCGGCGGCGCTCCTCGAGGCCTTGAAGGCGCTCATACATCTCGGCGCGCAGCAGGAACTGGTTGATGCCCATGAACAGGGACGTGTAGACCGCGCCGCCATGCACGGGCTTACGCAGGAACGAGGTTGCACCGAGATTGACGAGCGCCTTGAGCCGGCTCGGCGCTTCGACGCCGACGAGGCCGATCACCGGCACCGGCGGCAAACGCGAGCCGGGATTGACCTCGATCGCTACCGCGCCTTCGAGATCGCCGTCGATGAACAGGATGTCCCGCTCGGCCTGAAGGCTTGCGACGTCAATCTGCGCACGACCGTCGATGATCTCCGGATATTCGGTGGAGACGCCAAGCTTGGCCAGCGTCGTTTCGAGCGCGCTCTCCCATCCGCCTCGCCGGGTGACGACGATGGCACGGCCGCCCTTGAAGTTCTGTAGCAGTCGGGAGCTCATGATTGCACCACCTTCAAAAGCGGAGAGCGCATTGCGCTGGCAAAGCGCGGCGACGACTGAACGAGATAGGGATCCGGTGCGATTGGCTCGCGCGATTCCAGCAGCACTTCGAACTGCCCGCTGACGGTCGACCGGCCGATCCGGGGCGTCAGCCAGGCGTGGAAGGTCTGGCGGTCGATGCGGACCTCGCCTTGCGGAGCGTGCAGCCGCTGGTCTGCGACGGCGGCGCGTACCGTGCGAGCGTCGTCGGTGCCGGCCTGTGACAGGGCCGCTCCGAGCAGTTTGACGGCGATGTAGGAAGCTTCGGCATCAGCCGACGAGACCGGTCCATCCGGAAAGGACGTGGTGTAGGCACGAATGAAGGCGCCGTTTTCGGCCGAGTTCAGCGAGGAGAAATAGACACTCGAGGACAGATGTCCATCGACGGCGTCCGGGCCGATCTCAGGCAACTCTGGCTCCGACAGGGTGCAGCTCGCGACCGGGAGTTCAGCCGCCTGGTCGATGCCACGCGCACGGCAGGCGGTCCGGAACGCCCGGAAGAAGGCGTAAGCGCTGGTGCCGATCAAATTGTTGAAGACGAAGTCCGGACGCTGATCGATGATCGCTGCGATCACCTGGTCGACCTCGGTGTCGCCAACCGAGAGATACCGCTCGGCAAGCACGGTGCCACCGCGCGCGGCGAGTGCCTCCCGGAAGATGCGATTGTTTTCCCAGGCCCAGATGTAATTGGAGCCGACGCAGAAGGCGCGCGAGCCGACCCGGGATGCCAAATAATCGACGAGCGGCAGCACGTGCTGGTTCGGCGCGGCGCCGGTATAGATGACGTTGTCGGAGCTCTCGAAGCCCTCGTAGTGAGACGGATACCACAGCAGTCCGTCGAACTTTTCGAAGCAGGGGATCACTTCCTTGCGGCTCGACGAGGTGTAGCAGCCGACCACATGCCGGACGCCGGAACCGAGCAGCTCGAGGCTGAGCGAACGATAGCTCGCAAGGTCGCCGGCCGGGTTGACCACGACCGGCTCCAGCGCAATGTCGTCACGGCCCGCATTGATTTCGCGAAACGCGAGCAGCGCCCCGTTCAGCATCGAGCGCGCAACGACGCTGTAGGATCCCGTCGTCGACAGCATCACGCCGATCCGATAGTTCGTCCGCGCCATCACTCGTTCCAAAACAAAAAAGCGCCCACCGGCTGTTAAGCCGAGGGCGCCCTCGCCGCCAACTGAGCACGCCAAATCAGCGTGATGTTGGAAATGGTTGAAGCTCGTTGCGTTGACGGGCTGAACTGCCCAACGCTTGCATGATACGGTCGTTGAGATCAGTTACGAAGTCAAGCGCGTTATTGCAGCGAAAGCTGCCGCGATTCATATCGTGGTGCAGCAAAACTATGCAGCCGAGCCAAGGGCGCCGCTTCGATGCGGCGGAGACACCAGGGCACGCCTGACGTCCGGTTTCCGGCGGGCTATTGAAAGCTGCGTGCCGAGCTGCCAGGAGGCCCACGCCCAGCCGAGAGCATCGTCGCTTGCCGCACGAACGACGGATGTCTCTGCCAGCTGTCGGTTTCGTTGGGGCGAGTGAACTTCAGCTGGCCTTGGGGGCCCCGTCTGGTATCGAGCCGCCTCTGCACGATCTCATCCCGAGACCAAGCCCAAACGGCTCTGGGATTTAAGAATTTGGTAACGATACGAACGTGGTTGAGCGCGTTAATGCAAATCGCACACCGCCGGTGTCTCGCCCGTAACGACCCTGCTATAAAGCGTAGCCACGGCTCGATCGACTTCGCGAATTATCCGGTTTCCCTGATTGCGCATGAACAAACTTAGCAACACGTTCGACATCGTCATCGAGCAGGCGTTCGACTTTCTGTCTCCGGAATATGCCGAGCTGTTTGATCGCTCGGCCGCCACTGCGTTCCAGCATCCAATCTGGCTGCACAGCCTCTACACCAGGCTCGCTTCGGATGCGGGTGCGACACCTCTGGTCGTCGTGGTCCGCCACCGCGCGACAGGCGCCCTTGCGATGGTGCTGCCCTTGCTCCGGATCCGGCGCGGCCCGATCCGAACCGTCGAGTTCGCCGACCTCCGCGTCTCCGACTATCTGGCGCCGGTTTGCAGCCCGAAAGTGTTCTCGCAACTGCTCGATGACGCGGACGCATGCGCGGAGATTCGGCGCCTCGTTCGCCCTTTCGATCTGCTCCGGATCACCAAACTGCCCGACGGGCGGCTTCCGATCGAGAACCTCCTGGCCGCATCGCGCCGCGTATCGATGGACACCAACGCCTACGCGACGGTCCTGGTCGCGCCGTTCGAGCAATGGCGGGCCGGTGCGATCGATCGCTCCTATCAGAAGGAGCTCGCAAAGAAATATCGTCAGCTCCAGAAGAAGGGCGCGCTGAGCTTCTCATGCTGCAACGACAGCGCCTCCGTGCTCGAGGCGATGGACGTGATGAGGAAGTTTCGCGGTCCGCGCTTTCAGGCGCAAGGCGACGGAGATCTGCTCCAGCGTCCCGAATATTTCGGCTTCTATTCCGACGTGGCCCTTCGTGGGCTCGGCTCCTTTGTGCGTCTCTATGCCATGAAGATGGACGGCGAAGTGATCGCCGCCGTGCTCGGCCTCTGCCATCACGGCAGCTTCCTCATCATCATGAGCGCCTTCGACATTGCCGGGTACAAGAGCCAGTCCCTGGGCGCGCTGATGTTCGAGCAGGTAGCGCGGGATTGCATCGAGCGCGGCGATCAGATGCTCGATTTCACCATCGGTGACGAGCCATACAAGAAACTGTTCGGCGGACAGCCCTCGCCGATGTGGGCGATCACGAAAGCCGGCAGCACCGCAGGTGCCATCGCCCTGTTCGCGCTAAAGCAGGCTCCCTGGCTCAAACTGGCGGCCAAGCGGCTCTCGGATTTGCGGCTCCTGCCCGCCCGCACCTCGACGCCCACGCGCTGAAGAACGGCAGGCGAAGGGCCGCGGAACTCAGGCGCGCAACGCCCCGCGAACACGCCCGAGCCAGCCGGGATGCATTTGATCGACGCGGTGTGTCAGGCTGCGCCGCAGGAAGTGCAGCCGGCGCCGGACATCCCAGCCGATATCGTTGCGGGATGTCAGGGCCTGGCGGAAGCGCGCCATTTTGAGGGACTGCTGATCCGCCGCGATCTTGTCGCGATCGGAATAGAACTGCGTAATCTTCTCCTGGTCCATGCCTGGGGTCGCGAGCCACTTCGGCGCATATTCGGTGCACAGACGATCGACGTCCACCAGCAGGCGCGCGACGCCCGTGCCGGCGGCGGGACAATTGGTCTGGAACGCATCGCCGATGAGCACGATGCCGGGCTGGAGATGTCCCTCGACGACGGTCAGATCCATGACCCAGTTCTGGACACGGTCGGTGACGCGGAAATCGCCGAGATAGGGCCGCAATCCCGGCAGCAGACGCAGAACGGTCGCTTCCGGTTCACGACGCAGCTCGCGCATGATCGGATCGGTCGGGTCGCGGAACATGAAGAGATTGGCCCGCATGCCGGCGCGCACGGGAAACAGGCTGAGATAGTCGATGCCGTCGGCCGTGCGCTCGCCATAGCAGGTCAGTGCCTCGAAATCGAACGGCGCGCCATCGCGGCGGGCGATCGTGAAACCGAACGACACCGAATGGCGCTCGGCCAGAATCTGCCGCTTGATACCGAGTTTATAACCGAGAGCCGCCGCCATGCCCGTGGCGAGAACGACGAGACGCGCAGTCACGCGCCGTCCGGACGCCAGCTCGAGGTGCTGGACGTCGTCGCTGCAGCTGATCGCGGTGACCTCGTCGACAATCAGATCGGATGGCTCGGGGATCCGGCCGCGCGCCATGGCAACGAGATCAGCATAGGGAAATCCGTAGGCCTGGCCGACGCTGACATCGACCACCTTGCCTTCCCGGATATTGAGCACCTGATCATATCGACAAGCGACATTTTCGAGCGCGTCGAGGAAGCCCAGCTTGCGGAGCATCGCCAACTGATGGCCGCCGATCTTTTCGACCCGGAACTCGTCCGGATAGACCGCCCGCTTGTCGATCAGGACGATGCGATGCCCTGCCCGCGCCAGCACGGCCGCCGCAAGCGATCCTGCAAGGCCACCACCGACGATCGCGATGTCCGCAACGATCGTCGAAGTGCCAGCTGCGCCGATCGGCTCGGTCACAGTTCTATCCGCCGTCATGATCCAGGCTCCCACGGTCAACCAAAGCCGTACGTGCAATTCTCCGGCCTGATGTCGCATCGCAGGACCAAACGCGATCATTTCTCGGTATCGAGGTTAATGAAGCGGGGGAGCCGGCCGCCCGGACTAAAGCCGGCACGCCTCTTGCTCGGGATTCTCCGTAAATTCCGGCTTCTGGCAGTTCTGCGGTCGGTCCCGGGGAGGCATTCGGCATTCAAGCCGCTGATCTCGCCTTTCTCGGCCGTCGATGCGGCGCTATGCCGTCAGTCGGCCTGAGCTCGGCCCTGGTCTATTTGGGACAATGGGGACGGTGATGTTCCACAGTGAAGCAACCGGCATGACCGCGACATCGACGCCGCAGGCGAGATCCTGGATGCCCTGCATTAACACTCGCATTTCTTCGGCATGCTAGGTTGTCACCGGTATCGGAACATGTCTCTTCAGGAGAGAGCAGCTCCTTAAACTTCATGATCAAATCCATCCTCCAGCTCATGCGGCGCGACGTCACGCGCGGTGTCGTCGGGACCATCCTGCTCAAGGTTGGTAGCGGCGCGCTCGCGTTTGCGCTGTTTTCGCTGGCGGCACGAACGATGTCGCCCGACGGCTTCGGTATCTTTGCGACCTGGCTTTCGGTTGCCCAGATCGCCGCCGTCGTGGGACTGGTCGGCCAGGAATCGTTGCTGGTGCGGTTCCTGAACGAGTATCAGGTCGGCGACAGGCCGGATCTCACCAAAGGTGTCCTCTTATCGAGCTTCAAGATTACCTCGATCGCAATGCTGATCGTGATCGCGGGGATCGCCATCGCGGCGAACATGAGAGGCGATGGGTGGCTGCTCATACTTGCGGTATCGGCCTACACGGCCGCGAATGCCGGCGTAATGCTCGGCAGCCAGATCGCACGCTCACTGGTCAGCATTCTCACGGGCGAAGGAAATCGCGAGTTCTTCTGGCGAGTCATCGTCGTCCTGTTTCTGCTCGCCATGCTGCTCGGTCATCGGCAACTCGATCCCGCCGAGTTGATGGCGGTGATGACAATTGCCATATCGGTGGGCCTGGTTGCGCAAATCGTTTCGATCGCGCGCGTGCTGCCGGATTTGCGCGGTACGCCGGCGCGCTCCGAAACGTCCCGCTGGCGCTCGAGCGCCCTGCACTTCTGGCTTGCATCCATTCTTGAAGCCGCAAACCAGTATTTCGACGTCATTCTGGTGTACTGGATGCTGGATCCAGTAACTGCCGGTATCTACTTTGCCGCATCGCGCCTTGCCAATATCTTCGCCATGCTGTCTGCGGCGCTATATACGTTCGGAGCCCGCCGGCTTCCCTCGCTGTATTTCAGCAAGAACCACCAGGAGTTCGAGCGAACCTTGCAGCTGATGGCGGAGGTGACCGCGCTATGCGTGGTCGCCGGGCTCGCCATGATCTGGATCGGCGGCCCCTATCTCCTCAACCTGTTCGGACCTCATTTCACCGCGCAGCACTCGGTCTTGATCGTGCTCGCAATCGGGACGGCCATCCAGGCCGCAGGCGGCCCATCTGCTGCGATCCTGCAGCTGACCGGCCACGAACGGATCTACGTTCCCGTGGTTGCCGCCAATGTCGCGCTGCGGCTCGTGGGTTTTCTCATCCTCATTCCCTGGCTCGGCGTGCTTGGCGCGGCGATTTCGGCGACCGTGTCGCTGGCGCTCGCGACCATCGCCCTGAACGTCCTCTGCCGCCGGCGAACAGGGGTGGATCCTTCGATCCTCGTGCTGCTGCGCTTCTCCGCCTTGAAGCGCCGCAATTATGCAGTGCGCGGCGCCGACTCCAGCGACTAGGCTCAATCACGCCGTCGCCCGATGGTCCGCAATCACGCGCTGGCCGCGCGCAAGATCGATTGGTTAACGCGCTCGCCGCGCAGCAGCCGGGAACCAGCGAAATGCCTGCGGGAACGATGTCGACTGCCAAGCCTGGCATTAACTCCGTTTGCTGCTAGTCGGTGTCCGCGCGATCCCCGCATGATAGGTACGGAGTTAAGAAGGTGAAGATTTCGTTTCTTTAGCGGGTCGGGATCGGTGCTCCACTATCAGCCGAATAAGGAATTGGGCGAGACGACCGCGACGGCACCCGCGCGGTCGAACGGCAGCAGACGAAAGCTGCACGTGCTTCTCGCGCAAACCCAGGCCGAGAACGCCGGAGCGCAGGAGATCTCCAGGCTTCTTGGCGCCGGGCTGACCGCGCGCGGCTACCGCGTCACCAATCTGTTCTTCTTCCGTAAATCGCATTCCTTCGATGAGCCGCCCGATACGCTCTACTGCGCGCCGAGCCGGCCGGGCAATCCGATGGCGTTGCTGCGGATGCTGTGGACACTCGGCCGCCATATCAGCACCATCAAACCCGACGCCGTCCTGACCTTCCAGCATTTCGGCAACGTGATCGGCGGCGGCGTGACGCGCCTCGTCAGCCGCGCACCTGTCATCGCCAATCAGGTTTCATCCGCGCTGTCGATGAGCTGGCCGGTCCGCACGGCCGACATCTTCATGGGTAGCCTTGGCTTCTTCGACCGCATCACGCTCAATTCGCAGGACATGCAGCGCGAATATTCGCGCTACCCCGCGGCCTACCGGTCGCGCATGGTGCATGTCCCGCACGGCTTCGATGACAAGGCCCTTACCCTGTCGAAGGAAGCCGCACGACAAAAACTCAGCCTGCCGCCGGATCGCATATTGCTCGGCTGCGCAGCGAGACTGCATCCGCACAAGCGTCTCGATCTGGCGATACGTCTGTTACCGGATCAGCCGTCCTGGCACCTTGCGCTTGCCGGCCAGGGAGCCGACGAGGGCCGGCTGAAGCTGCTGGCGAGTGAATTGAAGGTGTCGGACAGGCTGCATTTGCTTGGGGAAATCCCGCCCACCCGGATGGCGGACTTTCTCGCCTGCCTGGACGTGTTCGTATTCCCGACACAGGCCGAGACCTTCGGTCTGGCCGCGGTCGAGGCTGCGAACGCCGGTGTTCCCTCCGTCGTCACCGATCTTCCCGTCCTGCGCGAAGTGTTGTCCTACGAAGGAAGACCGACGGCACTCTTCGTCGACGCTTCCGATCATGCGAAGCTCTCCGCGGCCGTCTCCAGGCTGCTGACGGACCAACATCAAAGCGACGAACTGCGACAAAACGCCAAAGGCTTGCGGTTGCGCTATTCGGTAGATGCCATGGTGGAGGAATACGTTCGAATTCTCGGCCAGGTCATCTGACCGGACGATTGGAATAGATGGGCTCGACATGATCATCGAGTTTCGCTGTGAACGTGAGTACGCGCGGCGGTGGATGGGTCGCGAGACGCTGCTGATCGACGGCCGGGAAGTTCCGGTTCAAATCGCGTGGACGGCGAAGGCCGAGCCGCGGCCCGCAGGTCTCGACGCCCTGTTCGAGCTCGAACGCATGGTGCTGCACAAGGGCAAACACAGCAGCGTCCACAGGCTGAACGTCATTCCGGGACCGACGCGGGCTCGCACCGAGACAGCCGACGTAATCGTCGACTTCACCGGCGGCGCGCGCGATCCGAACGACTCCGCTCGGCTGTATCTCCGTCCGCTGTTCAATGGCGTTGCAGGCGAGAACGCCGCGCTCGCCGCCATTCTGACTGGCGACCTGCCGGTGATCGACATCGTCAACGAGGTCGACGGTTCGGTCCGCGATCGCGGCCATCCATCCGGAGAAATTGCCGCCGGCCTGAGCGGCGCACTCGAAACCGTCATGGCGCGAACCCTGACCATGGTGGCGGCGATCCTATCGGGACGACCGCGGCTTGTGCCGCAACTGGCGCGTCCGGCAGCGGATGGCCCGCGTCGTGGCCCCGTTGGCTATGTTGCGCGCGGCCTTGCCGTGTCGATCGCCAAGGAGATTTATCGCCTGTGCTGCTATGCCCCTCACTGGCATGTCGGGTGGCGCTTCAATGACGGCGCGGGCGTCTGGCAGACCGGAGATCTATCAGGTCCAAGCTGGAACGTTCTGGGAGATCCTGGAAACCACTTCTACGCCGATCCCTTTCCCATGACCTGGCAGGGACGAACATTCGTCTTCTTCGAAGACCTCGATCACCGCGTTGGAAAAGGCATCATATCGGCGATCGAATTCAACGACACCGGCCCGGTAGGACAAGTCGTGCCCGTGCTGGAAGAGCCCTGGCACCTCTCCTACCCGTTCCTGATCGAAGACGGCGGCGATTTGTGGATGATCCCGGAGAGCTCGCTCCACGGGGACGTCGCCCTCTACAAATGCGTTCGGTTCCCGGACAAATGGGAGCGGCACGCGACGCTGCTGTCAGGCCTTGAGCTGGCAGACGTCACGATCACGCGGCACAACGGCCTGAACTATCTGTTCGGCGCCTGGCGCGACGGAGCCGGCGGTTACTCGGATTCGCTGGCGATCTATTACGCCGTGCACCTCCTGGGCCCCTGGTTGCCCCATGCCAGCAATCCGGTCCTGATCGACCGCGCGAGCACGCGGCCGGCGGGGAATTTCGTCACGATCAATGACAAATTGTGGCGACCGGTTCAGAACTGCACCGACGGATACGGCGCTGCGCTCGCGCTGGCGGAAGTGATCGAACTGTCGCCGACCGCCTTCAAGCAGATCGTGCGCCATTCTCTGAAGCCCGGACCGGTGTGGCCCGGCAGGAAGCTCCACACCCTGAACCGCTGCGGCCGGCTCGAGGTGATCGACGGATCGCGTGTCCAACCCAAGACCCGCGCCTTCGCGGGCAGATTTCCGTCCGCCGTTCAGTCTCCGCGCACCAGTTCATACACCGCCGGCTGAAGCCGCCGGCGCGCTGTCGCTTGCGCTGCGTCCGAGCGCTCGGGCAAGGACGTGCCCGAGCGTTCCGGCCTGTGACGCGCCGCCGCGCCAGGCCACGATCTGGTCGGGGCGTATCATAGCGAGGTCCGCCTCATAGAGGTCGCGCAAGGATGCCGGCAGCGTGACGAGCTTCACGTCGACGCCGAGGTTGCGGACGGCATCGGTGACCGCCGCGTGAGACGACGCGATCTCGCCGAACTGGAGCAGCGTCCATTCGAACCCGAACAGGTCGTACAGGGACACGCCATCGTCCAACCACGCATGCGGTGCGCGGCCACCGGGGCAGGCGCTGGGAACGTAGACGTTTGCGGCATCGGGCGGCGGCTGGCTGCCATCGGAGACGATGATCGGCGAGCCGTGGTACCGTCCGCCGAAGGTGACACCGGGGATGTTGAATTCGGCACGGGCGTGCTGCTCGAGATAGATGCCCGCCGTCCGCCGCGCCTCGCTGCCTTCGTCGGTGCCGTCCTCGATCTCAGGCGCCGGTGCGAACAGACCAAGGGAGTCCGCAAAGCGCCGCGCATAGTCGGTATTGCGGAGCGCCACCGGACGCCGCTCGACCTCGTAGCTGTCGAGCAGCGTTGCCGGGCTCAGACTCTTGACGACGCTTGCGAGCTTCCAGCCGAGATTGACCGCATCCTCGATCGCGGTGTTGTATCCGAGCCCGCCGGTCGGCGTGAACAGATGCGCGGCGTCGCCGCCGAGGAACACCCTGCCCCGTTGCATGCCGTCCGCCACCAGCGCGTGACCGGCGGTCCAGGTCAGGAAGGACAGCACCTCGCAATCGATCGGCGCGCCGCACGCGCGTTGGAACGCGGCCTTGGCCTCGTTGATCGTGATCGCACTTTCGTCCTCGCCCGGCCGAAGCTGCGTGTGAAACGCGAATTCGTCACGCCCGTTCACCGAGGCCATGAAGGCGCGGCGGTCGCCGTTGAAGCAATTGTACATCCACGCCTTGGCATGCGGGATGCTCGCGTAGAACTCCGGTGAGCGGAGATAGACCGCCAGCATGCGGCCGCCCATGAAGTCACGCTGCGTTCCGGTCTCGCCGCCATAGACAATGCCGAGCGACTGGCGGACCGTCGAGCGCGGCCCGTCCGCTCCGACCAGGAAGTTGGCCCGGACCTGAAAACGGCTGCCGTCCTCAAGACATTCGATCTCGCCGACGATGCCGTCATCGCTTTCGACGTAGCCGATCAGCCGGTGGCCATAGTTCAGCTTGATGCCGGCAAGCCGTTCGGCATGGCGACGCAGCACCGCCTCGACATATTTCTGCGAGACCCGGTGCGGCAGCTCCGCCGCGCTCCAGGAGCCCGACATGCCCTTGATCAGCTCGCCCGCGCGCGACGAGGACGGCAGGGCAAACCGCGCCAGCTCGTAGCCGGCATAACGGGTGAAGTACGCAACGTCGGTCGGGTAGTCCGCGGGCAGGCCTTCGCGCCTGATCTCGTCGGCAAAACCCAGCCGCCGGTAGTGCTCCATCGAGCGCGCCTGCGTTGCATTGGCCTGCGGATTGAACGCGGTCCCCGGCTTCTCGTCGACCAGGATCGCGGACACACCGCGACGGCCGAGCTCGTTGGCCAGCATCAGCCCGCAGGGCCCCCCGCCCACGATGAGCACCGCGGCCGTCAGACGTGTTTCCAAGACGCTTCTCCCTACCAGCATTATCTTGCATGGTAAGGAAGCCTGACGATATCGTCAAGTCGCCTGACTAATCGACATCCTCGAGCGTGTCGAACCTCTCGCCATAGACCGCCAGTCCCTTCAGGATCGCGTCCATCGTGGCCTTGCCGAGCTCGGCGCGCATCTCCTGCTCGGCGATGTCCACGGCATCGCGGAACGCATCCAGCCATTTGCGCCCGGCGGGCGTGAACATGACGATGCGCGCGCGCCGGTCGGTCGGATCGGCGATACGATTGACGAGGCCGAGCTCGGCGCATTGATCGACCAGCTCGCCCATCGCCTGCTTGCTCATGGAGGCGCGGCGGGCGAGCTCGGTGAGCCTCGTTCCCTCGACGTCGAGATTGCGGGTCAGGCTGACATGCGCGATGCGCGTCTCGTCGTGCCCCTTCTCGCTCATCAATTCGAGCACGCGGCCTTCGAAGCGCCGCACGGCGTTGTTGAGCAGGCGACCGATATTGGCATGCCGCCACGCGGTGCCGGATGTGGCGCCGGATATCCTGGATTTCACGAGAACTGCTTCCGATTCGGACTGATCGAGATTGCGCGAGGCTAACACATGAGGCAGGCCGCGCGCTCATACGGCAGATCAGCACGTGCATTGGCGGCTATCGCACCACGGGCGGCGTGGTTTCAAAACGCCGCCCGCCATCCCCCGTTTCAAGCGCTGCCGGTAAGGGACGGCATCTTACTGGGAACGATCCGAGGTCCAGCCCTTGTACTCGGCGACATTGTCTCTGGTCACCAGCTTGGACGGCAGCAGCTCGACGGTCGAGGCCGGCTTCTGGCCATTGAGAATGCCGACGCCCACCTGCACAGCCCGCCGCGCCATGAAGAACGGGTCCTGCGAAGCCGAGGCCTGGATCTGCGGCGACTGCGGATCCTTCAGCGCGGCCTCGATATCGGGCGCGCCGTCGACCGCGGTGATGACGATTCCGCTGCGGTTCTGCTGGCGCGCCGCAAGGTCGGTGCCGATCGCCTGCGGGTCGTTGATGGCGAAGATGGCGTCGATCTTGGGGAAGCGCGTCAGATAACCCTGCGCGACGGTGAGGCCGCCTTCGCGCGAGCCTTTGCCGTCCTGGTCGTTGGACAACACCTTGATGCCGGCATTCTTCGAGAAGACGTTCTTGCAGCCGACGACGCGGTCGATCACGGCGGAGACCTGCGGCCCATTCTCGATGATGACGTCGCCCTTGCCGCCCAGCTTGTCGACGATGTACTGGCAGGAGATCTCACCGGCCTGCACGTTGTTCGTGGTCACGGTGGCGTCGGCGCCTTCGGCCGCGGTGTCGACCGCGACGACGACGATGCCTGCCGCCTGCGCCTTCTTGATCGCCGGCCCGATTGCCTTGGGATCGCCGGGGTTGAGCAAGATCAGGTCGACACCAGCGGCAATGAAATTGTCGATCTGGGTGACCTGCTTGCCGAGGTCGTATTCGAAGCCGACGGCGGTGATCTTCACATTGGGATTGGTCTTCTTCGCCTCGAACTCGGCGCCCTTCGACAGCGCGACGAAGAACGGATTGCCCATCGATCCCAGCGAGACCCCGATCGACTTGAGCTCCTTGGCGAAGGATGGCGCGGCGCTGAGGGCAAGCGCCGTCGCGGCGCCGGCGAGCATGATCGTCTTCAACATGGACTTCCTCCCTGGTCTGTCTTCGTCCCCGGCGCGGCAGACCAGTTGCCGCAACGGAACCTCGCATTCACGTTCTGGCAGAGCCCTTCAAGTTCTGGCGGAGCCCTGCAGCCGGTAGCGATCGAGCGCCACGGCGCCGATGATCACCAGGCCCTTGATGACATATTGCCAGATGTCGGAGACGCCGACGAGGATCAGGCCGTTCGACAGCACGGCGATGATCAACGCGCCGACCAGCGTGCCCCAGATCGAGCCGATGCCGCCGACGAAGGAGGTGCCGCCGAGGATCACGGCGGTGATCGCGTCGAGTTCGTAGGACTGGCCGAGCTGCAGGCCGTTGGCCGCATAGAGCCGCGCCGCCTGCATGGCGCCGCCGAGCCCGGCGAAAAGCCCGGAGACGCCGTAGACGAAGATCAGCACGCCCCAGACCTTGATGCCGGCAAGCCGCGCCGCGCTTTCATTGCCGCCCACCGCATAGATGTGCACGCCGAGTACGGTCCGGCGCAGCACCAGCCACGAGACGAGGATGACGAGCAAGGCGATCACCGAGAGCCACGGGATCGACGCGACGCCGGGGATGAGGGTCAGCGAGCCGTTGCCGATGAAGGCATAGGGAATGGACGGATTGAACACGGTGGTATCGGCCCCGAGCAGTCGCGCCAGGCCGCGTACCGCAGTGAGCGAGCCGAGCGTGACGATGAAGGGCGGCAATCGGAGCAGCGCGATCAGCGCGCCGTTGACGACACCGAAGCCAAGGCCGGTGAGCAGCGCGGCCGGCAGCCAAAGCATCCCGAGCTCCGGCATCTTGGAGAGCGTCAACCCGGCCATGGCGGAAGCCGCCAGGATCGAGCCGACCGAAAGGTCGATGCCGCCGGTGAGGATGACGAAGGTCATGCCCGCGGCGAGCACGGTGTTCACCGCGGCCTGCTGCAGCACGATGCCGAGATTTTGTCCGGTGAAGAAGCGGCCCTCGGACAGGAAGTGGAAGCCGATGCAGAGGATCAGGAGCACCGGCAACATACCGAGCGCGCTGATCAGCACCCTCACCCGCTGGCGCTTTGACTCTGCGGCAGCACCGTTGGTCGTCGCCGGTGCGGGCTTGGCCTGCGAGGCACCATTGTCAGGCATCGAGATGCTCCATCCCCGTGGCAAGCGCCATGATGTCTTCCTGGTTCAACGGCGCCGTCTCGGTTCGCCGGACCTCGCCTGCAACCAGTCCCGACCGCATCACGACGACGCGGTCACAGATACCGATGATCTCGGGCAGGTCGGACGAGATGACGAGGATCGCGGTGCCGGCTTTGGCAAGATTGTCGATGATCGAATAGATCTCGGATTTGGCGCCGACGTCGACGCCGCGTGTCGGCTCGTCGAGGATCAGCACCTTAGGCGCAATGGCAAGAAGCCGCGACAACAGCAGCTTCTGCTGATTGCCGCCGGACAGGCCGCCGGCGGGAACGCCGACATTGGCGGCGCGGATGCTGAGCCCTGCGAAGGCCCGATCGGCGCGCTCGCGTGCCTTATCGCGATCCAGGAACCAGCCGAGCTTCGCATCGCGGCTGAGGACCGCGAGGTTGATGTTGTCCAGACATGACATGTCGAGAAACAGGCCGAGCGCCTTGCGGTCCTCCGTCAGATAGGCGATGCCGGCCTCAAGCGCCTCACCCGGCGTGCGGATCTCGACCGGCCGTCCCTCCAGCTCGAGCCGGCCGGAGGTTTTTGGCAACGCGCCGATGATGAGATGCGCAAGCTCGGTACGCCCGGCGCCGATCAGGCCGGCGAGACCGACCACCTCACCCGCGTGCACGGTCAGCGAGCAGCCCTTGACGCGCAGGCCATCGGCCATGTCGATCGCGGCGAGCACGGGATGGCCGCGTCCCGCCTCCGGATCATGGTCCTTCTTGTAGAACGATGAGACGTCGCGCCCGACCATCAGCCGCACGATGGTGTCCGCACGGATCTCGGGCTTGTCGAGCGAGCCGACCAGCCGGCCGTCGCGCAGCACGGTGACGCGGTCGCCGAGCGCGTAGACCTCGTCCATGCGATGCGAGATGTAGATGATGGCGAGGCCCTCGGCGCGAAGCTGGCGGATCAGCGCGAACAGCCGTGCGCTCTCGCCGGCCGACAGCGCCGTGGTCGGCTCGTCCATGATCAGGATCCTTGATCTCGCGTGCAGCGCACGCGCGATCTCGACCAGTTGCCGCTGCCCCATGGACAGATGCGCCACCAGCGTCGACGGCAGGAAGTCCGCACCGAGCCGCTTCAGGATGGGACCGACGCCCTCGCGCATGGCGCCGCGCGCCAGCAAGCCTGTCCGCGATATCTCTCGCCCCAGATAGATATTCTCGGCAACGCTGAGATTGGGCGCGAGCGACAGCTCCTGATAGATGATGGAGATGCCTGCCGCGCGGCCGCCGAGCGGACCTTCGATCCGTACCGGCTGTCCTTCGATGCGGATCTCGCCGCCGGGATCCGGCCGATAGGCGCCGGACAGGATCTTCATCAGCGTCGACTTGCCGGCGCCGTTCTCACCCATCAGGGCATGAATTTCACCGGCATAGACAGTGAGATCGACGGCGCGCAGCGCCTTGATGCCGAAGAAGGACTTTGAGACCCCGCGCATCTCGAGGATCGGATCGTTCATCGTGCCTCCCGGCGCACAATGCGTTTCCCACCCGCGTCTCAATCATTCTGTCAGCGCGGCTTGCGCATTAAACAAAAGGCCGCGGCACAGGGCAATACCGAACAGACGGGAATGTAGCATCGAGGCGATGCTAGTGGCGCGGCCGATACAGTTCGCGCCAGGCGGGAAGCCGCTCGGCATAAGCATCAGTCAGCCCGGTGTCAGGTTTGTACGTCTCGATGCGCTGCGGCCGGGTGCAAACGGTGGCGATCGCCTCACCGGTGACAGCAAGTCGCCCCAATCTCGCCGCACCGAACGCTGCGCCGGTCTCACCTCCGGCGAAGCGGTGGATCGGAATATTCAGCACGTTCGCCAGCACCGAGAGCCAGAAGCCGGACCGTGAACCACCGCCAATGGCATCGGCTTCCGTAATCACAATGCCAGCATCGGCGAGCGCGTCGCGGCAATCGGCTAGCGCGAAGGCAACGCCCTCGAGCACCGCCTGCACGATCGCCGCGCGATCGGTGCCATGGCTCAAACCATCGAGCATGCCGCGCACGACGGGATCGTCGTGCGGGGTCCGCTCACCCGCGAGATAAGGCAGGAAGCTCACCGGCGACGGCGCCTGTGGATGCGATCCAAGCGGCGCCAGCAACTCGGCCTCGCTGACGCCGAACAGGCGCGCGGCCCAGGCGAGGCAGGAGGCGGCCGACAGCATCGCGCCAGCCTGAATCCACATGCCGGGAATGGCGTGGCAGAAGGTATGCACCGCACAGTCCGGGTTCGCAGCGATTGTGCTGGTCGGCGCCAGCAGGGCACCCGAGGTTCCCAAAGATACGAACGCGGTTCCCGGCTGGATCGCACCGATGCCGACGGCGCCCGCCGGATTGTCGCCAGCGCCGCCCGCGATCACCGGCTGCCTCACCATGCCCCAGCGCTGCGCGAGGTCGCTGCGCAATGTTGCTGCTGCCGCGCATCCCTCGACCAGCCGCGGCATGTGATCGCGCGACAGGCCGGTCGCGGCCAAGGCCTCGTCCGACCAGTCCCGGCGCGCGACGTCGAGCCATAGGGATCCCGACGCATCCGACACGTCCTCGACGGCCTCGCCTGACATCACCAGGCGCAGATAGGCCTTTGGCAGCAGCACCAATTTCGTCGCTGCAAAGACTTCAGGTTCGTGCGTCGCGACCCAGAGCAGTTTCGGCGCGGTAAAGCCTGGCATCGCCTTATTGCCCGTCACGGCACGCAAGGCAGGCCAGCGCTGCTCCAGGACGCGACACTCGGCGGCAGCGCGTCCGTCGTTCCACAGGATGCAAGGCCGCAGCGGCCTCGAGCTCGCATCGAGCAGCGTGGCGCCATGCATCTGGCCGGACAGCCCAATGCCCTCGACCGTCGCCAGCTCTTTTCCATGCGACGTCTTCAGGGCATCGAGCGTGGCGAAGGTCGCCTCGATCCATTGCGCGGGGTCCTGCTCGTAATAACCCGATTGCGTCGAGGTGATCATCAGCGGCCGGCTCTCGCTTGCAATCACGCGCTGGGCGCCGTCGACGAGAACGGTCTTGACTGCGGAGGTGCCGAGATCGATGCCGAGATACATGACTGCTTCCGCTCACTTCGCCGCGTCGATCCAGATCCCCGGCTCGGAATGCTCGCGGATGTGGCTGACCAGGAAGTCGGAAAACACCCTGATCTTGGCAGGCAGCCGGACGCGGTTTTGATAGGCGATGTTCATGGTGAGCAGCGGCAACTCCCAGCCCGTCAGGACAGGCACCAGCCGGCCGGCCGCGATATCGCTCTGCACGATGTAAAGCGGCTGGATCAGGATGCCGAGCCCCGCGCGTGCCGCACCGCAGATGATCTGGCCATCATTGCTGTCGAGCGTCGGCGCGATCCGCACCGTCTGCGTCGTGCTGCCCTGGCTGAGCCGCAGCGAATAGGGATCGTTGGCGAGATTGTAGATCAGCATGTTGTGGCGGGCGAGATCGGCGGGGTGCTCCGGCCGGCCGTGCTTCTCCAGATATGACGGCGCCGCCGCGAGCACGCGGTGCATCTGGCCGATGCGGCGGACGATGATGTTGGAATCCGGCTCGTGCTCGCGCGTGCGGATCGCCACGTCGATGCCGGCCTCGATGAAGTCCAGGTAGCGGTTTGCGCTGATGATCTGCACGCTGAGATCAGGATACAGCGCGCGGAAGGCGGGCAGCATCGGCGCGAGATAGATCATCGCAAAGGACAGCGAACTCGTCACGCGCAGCATGCCCTTCGGCGACAGCGCGCGGTCGGAGACGGCATCCTCGGCTTCGGCGAGCTCGTTCAACAACGTGCTGCAGCGCTGCAGAAGCTCCTGCCCTGCCTCCGTCAGCCATAGCCGGCGCGTGTTGCGTTCGATCAGCCGGACTGCGAGCCGTTCCTCCAGCGCGCTGAGGTGGCGGCTGGCGGCCGCGTTCGACATCCGCAGGATTTCGGCGGCCTTGGACAGGCTGCCGAGTTCGGCGGTTTTGGAGAAGACTTCGAGTTGGAGCAGCCGGTCCATTTTTGCTAAATGAGGAAAAGAGACTTACAAATTTTGGCCTTTATTTCCGTTTTCTGCAAGGCAAAATAGCCACAACGAGACATAATCGCAGGCGAGGAAATCAGGAAATGTCGGGCCCGATCAGGCACATCGTGATGTGGCGGTTGCGCGGGGAAAGCCCCGAGGAGCGCTCCGCCGCCCGGGTCAAGGTCAAGACCCTGTTCGAGGGCCTCAAGGGTAGGATCGATGGCCTCACCCATATCGAAGTCGGCATGGACGTCAGTGCGGTCGACTACGCCTGCGACGTGGTGCTGTTCTCGGAATTTACCGACCAGGCCGCGCTCTCGGCCTATGCCAACCATCCCGAACATCTACGCGTGCGCGAGGCGCTTGGCGACTTGCGGATCGGGCGCTTCCAGGTCGATTATCCCATCAAAGAGACCGGCGCATGATCGGTTCGTTCACCTTTGAAAACCTGCCCTGCCGCGTCGTCTTCGGTAGCGGAACGCTTGGCTCCGCCAAGGCCGAGGTGGAACGGCTCGGCGGCAAGCGCGCGCTTGTGCTGACGACGCCGCAGCAGGAGGCGCAGGGCAAGAGCCTTGGGGCGGCGCTCGGCCCGCTCTATGCCGGCATCTTTCCCGGCGCCACCATGCACACGCCGGTCGAGGTCACGGAGCGTGCGCTCGCGGCAATGAAGGCGTGCGAGGCCGATTGCGTCGTCTCGCTCGGCGGCGGCTCGACCACCGGCCTCGGCAAGGCGCTGGCGCTGCGAACCGGCGTCAACCAGCTCTGCATTCCCACCACCTATGCAGGCTCGGAGATGACGCCGATCGTCGGCCAGACCGAGAACGGCCTGAAGACCACCGTGCGCGATGCGGCTATCCTGCCGGAGACCGTGATCTACGATGTCGATCTCACTTTGACGCTGCCGGCGGGTCTCGCCGCGACATCAGGCATCAACGCGATCGCCCACGCGGTGGAAGCGCTTTACGCGCGCGACACCAATCCCGTGACGTCGCTGATGGCGGAAGAAGGCATCCGCGCACTGGCCCGCGCCCTGCCCGCCATCGCCGCCAAGAGCGACGACCGTGAGGCCCGCACAGAAGCGCTTTACGGCGCCTGGCTGTGCGGTGTTTGTCTGGGCACCGTCGGCATGGCGCTGCATCACAAGCTCTGCCACACGCTCGGCGGAACCTTCGACCTGCCGCATGCCGAGACCCACACCATCGTGCTGCCGCATGCGCTGGCCTACAATGCGCCGGCGGTGCCCGACGCCATGATGCGCATCTCGCGCGCGATTGGCGCTGCCGATGCATCGCAGGGACTTTTCGAACTTGCGAAGCGGCTGGGTGCGAAGACGGCGCTGCGCGATATCGGCATGCCCGAGGGCGGCATCGACAAGGCGGCTGATCTTGCCGTCACCAACGCCTACTGGAATCCGCGCCCGCTCGAGCGCGGCGCCATTCGCGATCTGATCGCACGCGCCTGGGCCGGCGAGCCGCCGGGCGCTGTCAAAACGGCGGCGTGAGATCATGCGACGCACGCTGATCAGATCCGCGACCGTCATCAGCATGGATGACGCGATCGGCGACCTCGGCACCGGCGACGTGCTGGTCGAGGGCAACCGGATCGTCGAGGTGCGACCATCGATCGATGTCGCGACCGATACGGAGATCATCGACGGAAAGGGTCGCATCGTCATCCCCGGCCTGATCAACGCGCATATGCACACCTGGCAGACGGGCCTGCGCGGCTATGCCGCGAACTGGACACTGCTGGAATATTTCCGCCGCATGCATGCCGGGCTGGCCACCGTGTTCCGGCCCGACGACATCCATATCGCGACGCTGGTCGGCGCGCTGAACCAGATCAACTGCGGCACGACAACACTCGTCGACTGGTGTCACAACAATCCGACACCTGATCATACCGACGCTGCCGTGCGCGGCCTGATCGAGAGCGGCATTCGTGCCGCGTTCTTCCATGGCTCGCCAAAGCCGGAGCCAAAGCCCGGCGAGCCGCATTTCTCGGAAGTGCCGCATCCGCGCCGCGAGGTCGAGCGGCTGCTCACGGGTCCCCTCGCCGACCGCGACGGCCTGGTCACGCTGGGCCTGGCGATCCTCGGCCCGCATTATTCGACGCTCGAGGTCGCCATGCATGATTTCCGCATGGCGCGCGAGCTCAAGCTGATTGCATCGATGCATCAGGGCGGCGGTCCGGCCAAGACGCCCGGCGGCTGGGAGAAGTTGATCGAAGCCGGCCTCGTCGGCACCGACATCAACATCGTCCATGGCAACGATTTGCCCGACAATCTCCTCGACATGATGGTCGATCTCGGCGTCTCCTTCTCGGTGACGCCCGAGAACGAGATGATCCAGGGCCATGGCTTTCCGATCACCGGACGGTTGCTCAGGCGTGGCGTGCGGCCGACCATCGGCATTGACCTCGAATCCATCCTGGCCGGCGACCTGTTCTCCGCCGCGCGCATTGCGCTCTCGATGCAGCGGTCGCTCGACAATGCGGAGTCCCGCAAGACCCGCGGCACCATCCCCGCGACGACCACGATCCCCGTGCGCGAGGCGCTGCGCTGGATCACGACGGAAGGCGCCCGCATGCTCGGCCGCGAGCGCCAGATCGGCTCGCTGACGCCAGGCAAGCTCGCCGATCTCGTCATCATCAACGTCTCCGATCTCAACCTCGTCCCGGTGCATGATCCCGTCGCCACAGTCGTGATGCAGACGAGCCTCGCCAATATCGAGGCCGTCATGATCGGCGGCGCCTGGAAGAAGCGGAACGGCCGACTGCTGGCTGAGGGGTTGGAGACCAAGAAAGAGCTGCTGGCGCAATCCGGCCGGCGGCTGGTGCAGGACATCGAACGACAGGGACGCGCCGCCTGAGGCACCAACGGACAACAACAATGACAGATACCTCGAAAAACATCGCTTTCATCGGAATCGGCAAGATGGGGCTGCCGATGTCGGCGCTCGTCGCCAAGGCCGGTTTTGCCGTCACCGCGTTCGACCAGAGCGCGGCGCGGATCAACGAGGCACGCGCGCAAGGTATTGCGATTGCCGCATCGCCGGCCGAGGCCGTGAGCGGCAAGGCGGCTGTCGTCACCTCCCTGCCCGACGACGTCGCGTTGCGCGGCGCCCTGCTCGGCCCCACCGGCGTCATCGCCGCGATGGCGCCGGGCGCCATTTTGATCGAAACCAGCACTGTCAGTGTCGAGGCTTCTACTGAAGTCGCGGCCGCGGCACAGGCCCGCGGGATTGCCTATCTGCGCGCACCGGTCTCCGGCAATGCCAGCATCGTTCATACCGGCGCCTTGACCTGCTTCGTCTCGGGGCCGAATGACGCCTTCGAAAACGCAAAGCCGCTGTTCGCCGCCTTCACCCGCGCACAGACCTATCTTGGACCAGCTGAGGAAGCCCGCTACGCAAAGCTCTCGGTCAATCTGATGATCGCGGTGTCGGCCGCGATGATGGCCGAGAGCCTGGCGCTGGCGCGCAAGGGCGGCATCGCCTGGCAGGATATCTTGAAGGTGCTCGACGACAGCGCGGTGGCCTCGCCGATGGTGAAATACAAGACCGCGCCGCTACGAACCCGCGATTTCGAGTCGACCTTCTCCTGCAAGCAGATGGCCAAGGATCTCGACCTGATCCTGGGTGCCGGCCATGCCGTCGGCGTGCCGTTGCAGCTCGCGGCCCAGGTGCGCGAGACCTACGGCTCGCTGGTCGCGCAAGGCGACGGCGACACCGACTTCATCGCGACGGTCAAGCACCTGGAACGGCTGTCCGGGCTCGGCGAGCCCAAACTCTGATCGGCGGAAGGCACACATATGCGCAATTTCAACGAGAACACGATCACCGACGCCGTGCTGGAGCGGATCAAGGACGCAACCGATCCGCGCATCAAGCAGGTCAGCGAAGCGCTGGTGCGCCACCTTCATGCCTTCGTCCGCGAGGTGCGGCCGACCCAGAAGGAATGGGAATTCGGCATCGATTTCCTGACCCGCACCGGCCACATGTGCGACGACAAGCGCCAGGAGTTCATCCTGTTGTCGGACACGCTCGGCGTCTCCATGCTGGTCGACGCGATCAACCATCCGGTGCCAGAGGGCGCGACCGAAACCACGGTGCTCGGCCCGTTCTTCGTCCAGGCCGCACCGGAAAAGGACAGCGGCGCGGATATCTCCGGTCCGATGGAGGGCGATCCGATGCTGGTCACCGGCTCGGTGGCGACCGTCGACGGCAAGCCGCTCGTGGGTGCCGTCGTCGACGTCTGGCACTCCGACGATGATGGTTATTACGACGTGCAGCAGCTCGATGCCATTGGCGATCTCGCGATGCGCGCGCGCTTCCACACCGACGCCGATGGCAGATTCCATTTCTGGTCGATCAAGCCGGCCGCCTATCCCGTTCCGCATGACGGCCCGGTCGGCGAGATGCTGGAGGCGCAGGGCCGCCATCCCTGGCGCCCCGCGCATGTGCATTTCATGATTTCCGCGCCCGGCTTCGAGCAGCTCGTCACACATGTGTTCGTTGCCGGCGACCAGTATCTCGACTCGGACGTGGTGTTCGGCGTCAAAGACAGCCTGATCCGCGAATTCACCAGGCATCCGGCCGGCCGTGCGCCGGATGGTCGCATGGTGGACAGCGAGTATTTCCATCTCAACTATGATTTCGGCCTAAAGCAGGTCGCGAGCAACGCAAGAGCCGCTTAAGCTAGAGCGGCGACGGACCAGCAAGAGTCCGGCAACAGGGGGCAGACGGGAGCTGAGGATGGGACCGCGGGTCAGCACGAGCATCTTGGCCGAGCGCCTCACGGGCATGATCGGCCCGCGCGCGAGCGTTGCGCGCGGCGTGCTCGATCAGCACGGGCAGAGCGAGTCGCATTATCGCAATTTGCCGCCGGACATCGTCGTCTTCCCTGAGACCACGCAGGAGGTCGCGGAGATCGTCAAGCTGTGCGCGAGCGCGGGCATGCCGATCGTCCCGTACGGCGCCGGCACCTCGCTCGAAGGCAATGCGGCCTCGGTCGCGGGCGGCGTCTGCTTCGACTTAGCCCGCATGAACAGGGTGCTCAGCGTGCACGACAGCGACATGGATGTCGTGGTGCAGCCCGGCATTACCCGCAAGCAGCTCAATGCAGAGCTGCGCAACACCGGCCTGTTCTTCCCGATCGACCCCGGCGCCGACGCCTCGATTGGCGGCATGACCTCGACGCGCGCCTCCGGCACCATGGCGGTGCGCTACGGCACGATGAAGGACAATGTCATGGCGCTGGAGGTGGTGCTGGCCGACGGCCGGGTGATCCGGACCGCGAAGCGTGCGCGGAAGTCGGCAGCCGGCTACGACCTGACGCGCCTGTTCGTCGGCGCGGAGGGCACGCTCGGAATCATCACCGAGATCACGCTGAAGGTGCATCCCGTCCCACAGGCGATCTCGGCCGCGGTCTGCAGCTTCGACACCCTGCACGACGCCGTCGATACCGCGATCTCCGTGATCCAGTCCGCGATCCCCGTGGCGCGCATCGAGCTGCTCGACGACGTCATGATGCGCGGCATCAATGCCTATGCCAAGCTCGGTTACCGCGAAGCGCCCACCCTGTTCTTCGAATTTCACGGATCCGAGACCTCGGTCGACGAGCAGGCCGAGGCCGCGCAGGCGATCGCCGCCGACCATGGCGGCCATGGCTTTGCCTGGGCCAAGGCACAGGAAGACCGCAGCCGGCTCTGGCACGCCCGCGACAACACGCTCTATGCCGGCCTCGGCCTCCGGCCCGGCGCACGCGCCGTGATCACCGATGTCTGCGTGCCGATCTCGCGGCTGGCGGAATGCCTGACCGAGACGCGGCGCGACGCTGACGAGCACGGCTTTACCGCGCCGATCGTTGGCCATGTCGGCGACGGCAATTTCCACATGCTGATCCTGATCGACCCGGCTCAGCCCGAGGAGGCCGAAGGCGCTAAGGCGCTTCAGGCCCGCATGGTCGCCCGCGCCATCGCCATGGACGGCACCTGTACCGGCGAGCATGGCATCGGGCTCGGCAAGATCGACTATCTCACCGACGAGCTTGGCGAAGCCGTCGATGTGATGCGATCCATCAAGGCCGCACTCGATCCGAATGATCTGATGAACCCCGGAAAGATCTTTGCGAGCGGAGCCAAGGCATGAGTGACAAGGCATGAGCGACGCGCTTCCGATCGAGGTCACCTCGCCCACCCCGCTGCTGGAGCTGCGCGGCATCAGCAAGGAGTTTCCCGGCGTCAAGGCGCTGGATGACGTGTCCTTTGCCGTCTACCCCGGCGAAGTCCACATGCTGCTCGGGGAGAACGGCGCCGGCAAGTCGAGCCTGATGAAGGTGCTGTGCGGTGCCTACCGCGCCGACGCTGGCGAGTTCTATTTTGAGGGCAAGAAGGTCGCGATCTCCTCGACCGCGGATGCGCAGAAGCTCGGCATTGCCGTGATCTTCCAGGAATTCTCGCTGGTCCCCTATCTCGATATCGCACAGAACATCTTCCTCGGCCGCGAGCCGAAAGGCCACATCCCCGGCGCCATCGACCGCCGCAAGATCCTGGCTGACGCAAAGCGCGTGCTCGACACCATCGGCTTCGACATCGATCCCTCCACCATCGTCGACAAGCTCGGCGTCGCGCAGCAGCAGATGGTCGAGATCGCCAAGGCGATCAGCCAGGACGCCCGCATCCTCGTGATGGACGAGCCGACCGCGGCGCTGTCCGACCGCGAGACCGAGCTGCTGTTTGCCCTGATCGCACGGCTGAAGGCCGACGGCGTGTCGATCGTCTACATCTCGCACCGCATGGCCGAAGTGTTCGCACTCGGTGATCGTATCACGGTACTGCGCGACGGCCGACGCATCGACGGCGTCCGGCCCGCCGACGTCACGCCGGACCAGCTCGTCCGCATGATGGTCGGCCGCAACGTCGACATGACCTATCCGCGCAATTTTGCCGACAAGCCTGGCGAGCTGCTGCTCGAGGTCAAGGGCCTGACCGCCTCGACCGGCATCTCCGACATCAACATCGAGGTGCGCCGCGGCGAGATCGTCGGCCTGTGCGGCCTGGTCGGCTCGGGCCGCAGCGAAGTCGCACGCGCCATCTTCGGCGCCGATCCCGTGACGTCGGGCGAGATCATCTTCGACGGCAAGGCCATCTCCGGCGAGCCGGACCTCGCCGCTCGCCGCGGCATCGCGCTGATCCCGGAGAGTCGCAAGAGCGAAGGTCTCGCGCTGCTGCGCTCGGTGAGCGACAATCTGGTGGTGTCGGCGCTGCGAAAGCTGTTCCCGAGCGGGCTGTTCGACCAGCGCGGTGCGCAGCGCACCTCCGATGCCCTGATCCGGCAATTGAGGATCGCGACACCGAGTGCGCGTCAGACCGTCGGCCTGCTCTCGGGCGGCAACCAGCAGAAGGTCGTGATCGGCAAATGGCTGGCGGCCGGCTCAAAGCTCTTCATCTTCGACGAGCCGACGCGCGGCATCGACATCGGCGCCAAGTCCGAGATCTTTGCGCTGATCGACCGCCTGGTCGCGGAAGGCGCGGCGGCGCTGATGATCTCGTCCGAACAGGTCGAGATCTGCCATGTCTGCGACCGCGCCTATGTGATGCGCGAGGGGCGCATCGCCGGCCACCTGAACCGCAACGAACTGACCGAGGAGAACATCGTGCGACTGGGGATGCATCATGCGTGAAGCCGCGGTCGTTTCACAGCCCAATCCGCTGCAACGCATTCCCGGCGTTGCCATCGTGCTCGTGCTCCTGGTCACGCTGTTCAGCGTGATCGCGCCGGGATTTCTGTCGGTCGCCAATCTCTCCAACGTGCTCGTGCAGTCGACCATCCTGACCATGCTCGCGCTGCCGATGACGCTGATCATCATGACCGAGGGGCTGGACCTGTCGATGGGCGCGGTGCTGACGCTGACCTCGCTCTGCGTCGCGATCGTGTCGCTCGCCACCAAATCGATGCTGCTCGGTTTAGGCGCCGGCCTGCTGGTCGGCGCGGCCTTCGGCGTCGCCAACGGCTGGCTGGTGGCGATCCTGGGCATTCCGCCCTTCGTCGCCACGCTCGGTACGCTCGGCATGGCGCAGGGCCTGTCGCTGATCGTCAGCGACGGCCAGAGCGTGGTCGGCATCCCCCACGGCGTCCGCGACATTTATTCAGCGACGCTGCTCGGCATTCCCGTGCCGATCGTGATGGCTCTCGTGACCTACGCGGCGTTCCACGGCCTGCTCTATCACACCCGCTTCGGCACCTACATTTTCGCACTCGGCGGCAATCGCGAGGCGCTGCGCTATGCCGGCCTCTCGCCGAACCGTCTGCTGATCGCGGTCTACGCGATCGGTGGCGCCATGGCGGGCATCGCGGGCCTGTTGATGACCGCGCGGATGAATTCCGGCCACCCCACCGCCGGCCTCGGACTTGAATTCGATGCCATCGCCGCCGTCGCGGTCGGCGGCACCTCGTTCGAGCGCGGCAATGGCTGGCTGCTCGGTACCCTGCTCGGCGTCCTCTCGGTCGGCGTGTTGCGCAACGGGTTGAACCTGATCTCGCTGCCGTCCTCGGTGCAGGTCGCAAGCGTCGGCGTCCTCGTCATCGTCGCGCTGTTCCTCGATGGTCTCAGGAGCCGGGCATGACCGACATCACCAAAGAGGCGATGATGCCGCCCCGTTCCTTCCTGTCGCAGGATGCGATCCAGGTGTTCTATCGCCTGCTCGCGGCCCTCTTGATCTGCGCGGTGCTCGCCGTGCTCAGCGATTCCTTCCTGAGCCTCGGCAACATCCTCAACGTGCTCCGGCAGGCGAGCCTGACCTTCTTCATCGCCTCCGGCCTGACGCTGGTGGTGCTGACGGCCGGCCTCGACCTCTCCGTTGGCGCCAATGTTGCGCTGTCGGCCTGCATCGCCGGGACCGTGATCCACAAGACCGGCTCGCCGGCGCTCGGCATCCTCACCGGGCTTGCCTGCGGCGGCATCGTTGGCCTGCTCAACGGCGTCATGGTCACCGCGCTGCGCATCCCCTCCTTCATCGCCACCTATGGCATGCTCTGGGTGCTGAACGGCCTCACCTATTGGTACATGGCCGGCGAGACGCTGCACGGCTTCCCGGCGGGCTTCCGACAGATCGGCAGCGGTTATCTGTTCGGCCTGCCCATCCCGGTCTATCTGCTGCTGGTGTTCCTCGGGATCGGGACGCTGTTTGCGCAACGGACGATCTGGGGCCAGGAGATCTATGCGATCGGCGCTAATCCGGTCGCCGCGCGCCTCTCCGGCATTCCGGTCCCGCGCCGCCTGCTGCTGGTCTATGCGGTCTCAGGCACCATGGCGGGACTTGCCTCGATCATCTTCCTGTCGCGGCTCAATTCGGCCGAGGCCGATATCGGCGAGAGCCTGACGCTGCCGGCGATCGCGGCCGTTCTGATCGGCGGCACCTCGCTGTTCGGCGGCGTCGGCACCGTGTTCGGCACCTTCATCGGCGCGCTGATCCTGACGCTGGTGCTGAACGGCATGAACCTGCTCTCGGTCAGCGCCAACTGGCAGCCGCTGGTGACAGGCATCATCGTCATTCTCGCGGTGTGGCTCGACATGAAGACCCGCCGCCGCGCGCAATGAGTTCATTGAGTTCCAACAAGCAAAATGAGGGATGGAGGCAACATGAGACAACAGAAACTGGCTTACCTCGCACTGCCGCTGCTGATGGCGGCCGCGTTCACCAGCGAGGCGCGCGCCGACGGCGAGACCATCGCCGTCTTCACCAAGAACCAGACCAACCCGTTCTTCCAGACGGTGCGGGTCGGCGCCGACAACATGGCGAAGACGCTGAACGCCAAGACGCTGCAATACATCCCGACCAAGCCCGACAGCATCCCGGAGCAGCTGAGCCAGATCGAGGACGTCGTCGTGAAGAAGCCGAGCGCGATCGTGTTCACGCCGGTTGACTACAAGGCGATGGTGCCCGGGGTCGAGAAGATCAACGAGGCCAAGATCCCCGTCGTCAACATCACCGACCGCTCCGCGGGCGGCAAGTTCCTCTCCTTCGTCGGCGCCGACGATTACAGCCTCGGGCTCGAGACCGCGCGCTTCCTGCTCAAGACGCTGGGCGGCAAGGGCAACATCGTCATCATCGAGGGCGTCAAGGGCTCGCTGACCAATGTCGATCGCGTCCGCGGCTTCAACGACGCGCTGAAGGAGACCCCCGGTGCGAAACTCCTGGCGTCGCAGCCGGGTAACTACCAGCGCCTCCAGGCGCTCCAGGTGATGGAGAACCTGATGCAGTCGAATTCGCAGATCGACGGCGTGCTGGCGGCCAACGACGCCATGGCGGTCGGCGCGATCGAGGCGCTCGACGGCGCCAACCGCAAGGCCCAGGTGATCGGCATCAACGGTACCAAGGAGGCGATCGACGCGATCAAGTCCGGCAAGCTGCTCGCGAGCGGCGACTACAACGGATTTGCCCAAGGCTGCCTCGGCACCATGATGGCGATCCGGTCCTTGCGCAACCAGCCCGTCATCGCCGAGATCGTGCTGAAGCCGACTGTCATCACCAAGGACAATTTTGGGCCGTTCGACGTGCCGCTGGAGCAGCGGACCTGCCCGACCTTCGAGGAGGCCGGCAAGCTCAGCGCGAAGTAAGCGCACTCACGACAATCTCGGACGGCCGTCGCGGCGGCCGTCCCAAGAACCGAGTCAAGAAACGGAGACCACCATGCTGTTCGCCATTCACGCCGTCGACCGCGCCGGCGCGCTGCCGACCCGGCTTGCCAATTACGATGCCCACAAGGCTTTCCTCAGCGACACCTCGCGCTTCGGCGTCAAGATCGTGATGTCGGGGCCGCTCGTCTCCGACGATGGTCAGACGATGATCGGCAGCCTGTTCCTGATCGAGGCACCGGGTCGTGGCGAAGTCGAAGCCTTCAATCGCGCCGACCCCTTTGCCGCCGCCGGCATCTGGGAAAAGGTCACGATCACGAGCTTCCTGCGCCGGCAGGGTTGAGGCCGGCCCCATCAAAAATGCGAAAACAACCCCATGCACAGTAGAATGGGGTTGTTTTTGCTGACGAATTTCCGGCGCGAATCTCACCCTTCAGCCGCTCGTCGCCACAGCTCCGTCTTCGAGATGACAGGCCACCCACTGCTCGGTCCCAACTGCGCGAAGCACCGGCTCTTCGACCCGGCAGCGATCGAAGACGAGCGGGCAGCGAGTGTGGAAGCGGCATCCCTTCGGCGGATTGATCGGGCTCGGCACGTCGCCCTTGAGGATGATGGGATTGCGCTGGGCGCCCGGCTCGGGGAGCGGCACCGCGGACAGCAGCGCTCTGGTGTAGGGATGCCTTGGCGCGGCAAAGATCTCTCGGCGCGGCGCTATCTCGACGATCTTGCCGAGATACATCACGGCGACGCGGTGGGTCATGTGCTCGACGATCGCGAGGTCGTGGCTGATGAACAGCAGCGCGAGCCCGAACTCGCTCTGGAGATCCTGCAGCAAATTGACGATCTGCGCCTTGACCGAGACGTCGAGCGCCGAGACCGCCTCGTCGCACACGATCAGCTCGGGTTCGGCCGCGAGCGCCCGCGCGATGCCGATGCGCTGGCGCTGGCCGCCGGAGAACTCGTGCGGCCGGCGGTTCAGCGCCTCGCGCGGCAGCCGCACCGTGTCCATCAGGGAGGTGACGCGGACCTCGAGATCTTCGGCGGATTTGGCGAGGCCGAAATTCCGGATTGGCTCGGCCAGAATGTCACGCACTCGCATGCGCGGATTGAGGCTGGAGAACGGATCCTGGAACACCACCTGCACGCGCCGGCGCATCTGGCGCATCGTGCCCGGATGTGCGTCGTCGATACGCTGGCCGTCGAGGATGACTTGGCCCGCGGTGATGTCGAACAGCCGCAAGATGGCGCGGCCGACCGTCGACTTGCCGCAGCCGGACTCACCGACGAGCGACAGCGTCTCGCCGCGCGCGATCTCGAAGGAGACGCCGTCGACCGCATAGACGAATTCGGACTTGCGGCCGAACAGGCCGGACTTGACCGGAAAGTGCTTCTTGAGGTCGTTGACCTGGAGCAGCGGAGGGCTCATGCCGCGACAGCTCCTTTGGCCGCATAGTGGCAGGCGGCGACGTGACGAGGGCCCTTCTCCTCGAGCCCCGGCGCATATTGGCGGCACAGATCGGTCGCGAGCGCACAGCGACCGGCAAAGACGCAGCCGGTGATCGGCTTTCTGAGATCGGGCACCTGCCCGGGAATTTCGGCGAGCCGTCTTGCCGTGCCCGTGAGCGACGAGCCGAGCCGCGGCACCGCACCTAACAGGCCTTGCGTATAGGGATGACGCGGCGAGCGGAACAGTTCCGCCACCGGCGCCTCCTCGACCTTGCGGCCCGCATACATCACCATGACGCGCTCGGCGATCTCGGCGACAACGCCGAGGTCGTGGGTGATCAGGATGATGGCCGCGCCGACACGGCGCTTGAGGTCCAGCATCAGCTTCAGGATCTGCGCCTGGATCGTCACGTCGAGCGCGGTGGTCGGCTCGTCGGCAATGAGAAGCTTGGGATTGCAGGCCAGCGCAATGGCGATCATCACGCGCTGGCGCATGCCGCCGGAGAGCTGGTGCGGATATTCGCGCACGCGCCGCTTCGGCTCGGGAATGCCGACCAGCGTCAACATCTCGATCGCGTGCGCCTCGGCCGCCTGCTTGTCCAGGCCCTGATGGATCATCAGCGTCTCGCGGATCTGCCGGCCGACGGTCAGAACCGGATTGAGGCTGGTCATCGGCTCCTGAAAGATCATCGAGATGTCGTTGCCACGGATCGCGCGCATCTCGCGATCGGAGAGTTGTAGCAGGTCTCTCCCGGCAAAGCGGATCGCACCTGCGATCCTGCCCGGCGGCTCCGGGATCAGCCGCATCAGCGACATCGATGTCACCGACTTGCCGCAGCCGGACTCCCCGACGATGGCCAGCGTCTCGCCCTCGTTGACATGGAAAGACACCCCGTCCACCGCGCGGTTGATGCCGCCGGGGGTGCGGAAATGAGTCTGGAGGTTATCGACTTCGAGCAGCGCCATCGCGATCAGCCCCGGTCAGAGACGCTTGGCCATGCGCGGATCGAGCGCATCGCGAAGGCCGTCGCCGAGCAGATTCACCGCAAGCACGGTGACGGACAAGAAGGCCGCCGGAAAGAACACGATGTAGGGCTTGACCTGCCACAGCGCGCGGCCCTCGGCCATGATGTTGCCCCAGGACGGAATGGTCGGCGGTGTTCCGGCGCCGATGAAGGACAGGATCGCCTCGGTGATCATGGCGCTGGCGCAGATGTAGGTCGCCTGCACCAGCATCGGCGCCAGCGTATTCGGCAGGATGTGACGGAGGATGATCATCGGCGTGCGCGTGCCGCAGGCGACCGCGGCATCCACATAGGGCTGCTCGCGCAGCGACAGCACCACGCTGCGCACGAGCCGCGAAACGCGCGGGATCTCGGCAACCGTGATGGCGAGGATGACGTTGCCGACGCTGCCGCGCGTCAGCGCCATCAGCGCAATCGCCAGCAGGATCGGCGGGATCGACATCAACCCGTCCATGAAGCGCATCAGGATGCCGTCGGCCCAGCGGATGAAGCCGGAGACCATGCCGATGGCCAGGCCGGCCACGGATGCGAAGATCGCGACCGACAGGCCGACCGTGAGCGAGACCCGCGCACCGAACAGCACGCGCGAGTAGATGTCGCGGCCGAGCACGTCGGTGCCGAACCAGAAATCGGCGGACGGCGCACGCGTGCGCTTGGCGGGGGCGAGCGCGGTCGGATCGACCGTTCCGAGATAAGGCGCGAAGACCGCGATAAGAACGAGCGTCAGCAGCAGCGCGCCACCAATGGCGACCGTCGGATGGCCGCGCAAAAACCCGACGAAGCCGCGCCGGATCGTGACCGGCCGCAGGATTTCCGGCAGTTGTGGCGCAAGAACGAGCCCGGCCGGGAGCGCCTGCGGATTGATGGTCGTGTCGGTCAATAGCGGATCCTCGGGTCAACGAGCGTATAAATGACGTCGATCATCAGATTGACGAGGACGTAGACGAAGCTGAACAGCAGGACGATGCCCTGAATCACCGGATAGTCGCGGCGCAGGATCGCGTCGATCGTGAGCCGACCGAGACCCGGAATCGCGAACACGCTTTCGGTGACGACCGCGCCGCCGATCAGGAGCGCGATGCCGATCCCGATCACGGTCACGATCGGCACCGCCGCGTTCTTCAGCGCGTGAATGAACAGGATGCCGCCCTGCCCGAGGCCCTTGGCGCGCGCGGTGCGGATATAGTCCTGCTGCAACACTTCGAGCATGGCGGCGCGCGTGATGCGCGCCACCAGAGCGATGTAGACGCAGCCGAGCGCGATCGCGGGCAGGATCAGGTTCTCGAGCCACGGCCAGAAGCCTTGCGTGAGCGGCGTATAGCCCTGCACCGGCAGCCATTCGAGCTCGAGCGCGAAGATGTAGGCGAGCATGTAGCCGACCACGAAGACGGGCAGCGAGAAGCCGAAAACGGCAAAGCCCATGATGACGCGGTCGATCAGGCTGCCGGCCTTCCAGGCCGCCACCACGCCGAGCGGCACTGCCACCACGATCGTGAGCAGCAGCGTGACGATCATCAGCGACAGCGTCGGCCCTAAGCGCTGTCCGATCATCGCCGAGACCGGCAGATTGGTGAAGATCGAGGTGCCGAGATCGCCGTGCAGGATGCGCCAGACCCAGCCTCCGAACTGGACCAGGAAGGGCCGATCGAGACCGAGGCTCTGGCGGATGCGCTCCACATCCTCCGGACTCGCCTGGTCGCCCGCGATCACCACCGCGGGATCACCCGGCGCAATGTAGAGCAGGCTGAACACAAACAGCGCGACGATTGCCATGACCGGCAGGGTCGCGACGATGCGACGGAGGATATAGGAGAGCATCTGGCCTCAACGCACGATCATGCAGACTTCGACACGCCCCAGAAGAACGGCAGCGGCCCCTTGGTGATGCCGGAGACGTTCTTGCGCCAGGCCGTGTAGGTCAGGAAGAAGCCGGTCGGCGCATAGACGACATCCTCGAGCGCCGCCTTGTTGACCCGCCCGATCGCCGCCTTCTCTTCCTCGATATTCTTGGCGTCGAACCAGGTCGTGATCTCCTTCTCGGTATTCGGACTATTGGGCCAGCCGAACCAGGCCTTTTCGCCATTGGCGCGGATGGCGGTATAGGCGGCGGGCGTGATGCAGTCGGCGCCGGCGTGCCAGCTGTGGAACATGTTCCAGCCACCCTGCCCGGGCGGCGTCTTCGCCGCGCGGCGCGAGCCGACCGTGCCCCAGTCCGTCGCGACGAAGTCGACATTCATGCCGAGCCGCTTCAGGAGATCCGCGGTCACGTCGCCTTGCGCCTTGGTGATCGGCTGATCCTGCGCCACCAAGCAAGTCACCGGCTGGCCGGAATAGCCGCTTTCGGCCAGCAGCTTCTTGGCCGCATCGAGATCGCGCTTGCCCTTCAGGATCTCGCCGCCGAGCTCGCTGTAGAGCGGCGTATCCGGCGTGAAGAAACCCGGCAACGCCTTCCACAATGCGTTGTCGTCGCCGACGATCGCGCGCATGTAGTCTTCCTGGCTCATCGCCATCAGCACCGCGCGCCGCGCCCGCACGTCGTTGAACGGCGCGAATAGATGGTTCATGCGGAACGAGCCGATATTGCCGAGGGGATCGCCGATGTCGACGCTGATGTTCTTGTTCTTCTTCAGCACGGGCACGAGATCGGCGATCGGATTCTCCCACCAGTCGACCTCGCCGTTCTGCAGGGCGGCGGCCGCGGTGGCCGGATCCGGCATCACGATCCATTCCACGCGATCGACCAGGATCTGCTTGCCGCCGGCAAGCCAGGAGGCTTTCTCCTGCCGCGGGACGTAGTCTGCGAATTTCTCGAACACGGCCTTGGCGCCGGGGACCCATTCGCCCTTGGCGAATTTCATCGGACCCGAGCCGACATACTCGGTGATCTGCTTGAACGGATCGGTCTTGGCAATGCGCTCAGGCATGACGAAGGAGCACGGCGCGTTGTTCTTGGCCAGCGCGTAGAGCATTTTCGGGAAGGGCTGCTTCAAGACCCATTTGAAGGTGCGGTCGTCGACGACGGTCAATTCCTGCTGGTTGGCGAGGATCATCAGCCCCATCGGATCGCGCGCAGCCCAGCGCGACAGGCTCGCGACGACATCCTTGCTCAGCACCGGCTCGCCGTCGTGAAACTTGAGACCGGGGCGCAATTTGAACGTCCAGGTCTTGCCGTCGTCCGAGGTCTCCTCGGACTCGACCATCTGGCGCTGCGGCTGCAACGAGGAATCGATGCCGTAAAGCGTGTCCCAGACCAGAGCGGCGGCATTGCGCACGACATATTGCGTGCCCCAGATCGGATCGAAATTGGCGAGATTGGCTTGCGGCACGAAGCGGAGGGTGCGGGCTGATGCGCCTTGCGCGATCGCGGGGGCCGAGAGGCCCGTCAATGCCAGACCGCCCGCGCCAGCCAGTCCCTTCAATACGGTCCTGCGATCCATGAAATCCTCCCAATGCCGTGATGCCGGCCATCGTTGGCCAAGAGCAGGTGAAACCAGAACCCATTGGCGTGCAAATGGTATGCCACTAACCGGACCTTCGCCAGCGGGATCTCACCGCCATTTGGGCCGGCCCAGGCCTCACAGAGCTGCCGCCAGCATCTCGCCGGTCTCGATATGCGGGATCGCCTCGACCAGCTTGCGCGTGTAATCGGTCTTCGGATTGTCGAACAGCGCCCGGCTCTCGCCCTGTTCGACGATTCCGCCATTGCGCAGCACGATGGTGCGGTCGCAGAGCATGCGCACCACGTTGAGATCGTGGCTGACGAACAGCAGCGCGATGTCGTTCTCGCGCCGCAAGCGGTCGAGCAGTTGCAGCACAACCGCCTGCACCGAGACATCGAGCGCGGCGGTCGGCTCGTCCAGCACCAGGAGCCGCGGCCGGCAGGCGATGGCGCGGGCGATGCCGACGCGGGCCTTCTGGCCGCCAGAGAGCTGGTGCGGAAACCGCGGCAACAGATCCAGCGGCAATCCCACCCGCACGGCGCATTCCTCCACCCGTTCGCGAAGCGCCTCACCCGGGCGCATGCCGCCAAGCCGCATCAGGGGGTGGGCGATACAATCGAAGGCCGTAAAGCGCGGATTGAGGCTCTCATTCGGATCCTGGAACACCATCTGGATGTCTTTGCGCAAGGGCGAGCGGTGAAAGTCGCGCGAGGCCACGTGTCCGATCGAATGCCCGTCGAACACGATGTCGCCTTCGCTTGGGTCGATCAGGCGGCAGATCATCCGCGACGTCGTGCTCTTGCCGGAGCCGGACTCCCCGACGAGACCGACGCTCTCGCCGCCGGCCATGGTCATCGAGAAGTCGGACACCGCAGCAGAGCCCTGGTCGAAGCGTTTTGCCAGTTTTCGCACTTCCAGGAGCGGCGGCGTGCCGTGCGCTAGCTCCGTTCGGGGCTTGCCGACGACAGTCGCGTAGCGCTCTCTCTCCTCTTCCGTCACGAGGTCTTCGATACGGGACGTCGCGGTCGGCGATGCCGCGACCAGGCGCCTGGTATAAGCGTGCTGCGGCGCGCCGAAGAGTGTCCTGGAACTCGCCTCCTCGACGATGCGGCCACGTTCCATCACGGCGATGCGGCGGCAATAACGCGCCGCGAGCCCGAGATCGTGCGTGATCAGGATCGTGGCCATGCCGCGCGCGGCGGCGATATCCGCCAGGAGATCCATCACCACTTTCTGGGTGGTGACGTCGAGGCCGGTGGTCGGCTCGTCCGCGATCAGCAGCGCGGGATTGCAGGAGATCGCGATCGCTATCATGACGCGCTGGCACATGCCGCCGGAGAGCTCGTGCGGATAGGCGTTCATCCGCGCCTCGGGTTCGCGGATCTGAACGGCGCGCAGCAGGTCCAGCGCCTCGGCGCGCGCGGCGTCCTTGGAGATCCGCTTGTGGGTGAGGATCGCGTCCGCGATTTGCAGGCCGATGGCCCGGATCGGATTGAGCGCCGCCCGCGGGTTCTGGAAGATCATCGACATCGCGGCTCCCTGGAGCTGACGAAGGTCATCGCCCCTGAGTTTGGTCACGTCCTGTCCACGAAACAGGATCTTGCCGCCGGTGACGCGCCCCGCTGCGTCGAGCAGCCGCGTCGTGGCGAAGCCCGTCACAGACTTGCCCGAGCCGCTCTCGCCGACGAGGCCGAGCATCTCGCCCTTCTCGAGCGTGAGCGTCACGCCGCGCACGGCCTCGACCATGCCGCGTCGCGTCGAGAACGCGACGTGGAGGTCGTCAATGCTGAGCAGCGCCTCGCTCATGTGCGCATGCGGGGGTCGAGAATGTCCCGCATCCCGTCCCCGAGGAGATTGAAGCACAGCACCGCCATCATCAGTGCCAGGCCCGGAAATGCGACCAGCCACCACCGCCCGGTCGAGATGAAGCGCGCGCCCTCCGCGACCATGATGCCCCATTCCGGCGTCGGCGGCTTGACGCCCAGACCGATGAATGACAGGCCCGCGGCGTTGAGAATGGCCCAGCCGAGGTTGAGCGAGATCTGCACCGCCATCGCCGGCAGGATGTTCGGCAGCAGGAAGCGCAGCACCACCGAGAAATGGCTCTCGCCGCAGGCCCGCGCCGCCTCCACCCAACCGACATTCCGGCGGACATTGACCTCGGCCCGCGCGAAGCGGATGTAGAAGGGAAGATTGATGATCGCGGTCGCGATCACGATGTTCTCGATCCGGTTGCCGAGGGCTGCGACCATGGCCATCGCCAGCACGAACAGCGGAAAGGCCATCATCACGTCGACGAAGCGGCCGACGCCGCGATCGAGCCGGCCACCGGCATAGCCACAGAACGAGCCGACCACGGCTCCGATCGCGAAGGAGATGCCGACGGCCGAGACCGCAATGGCAAGATCTAGACGCGCGGCGATGATAAGACGGCTGAACACGTCGCGCCCGAGTTGGTCGGTGCCGGCAATGTGCGCCGCGCTCGGCGGCAGCAACGCCTCCGAGACATTGGAGGCCACGGGATCGTAAGGCACGATCCACGGTCCGAAGATCGCGACCAGCACGAACAGGAGCACGCCGGTGGCGGCAACGGCGGTGAGCGGGTTTCCGCGCAGGATCCAGACCGAATGGCGGAGGGTTGCGCTGGTCATCCGATCGACACCCTGGGATCGGCGATGCCGTAGCAGATGTCCACGACCAGGTTGACCAGCACAAACAGGCTGGCCATCAGCAGCACAAAGCCTTGCACCGGCGCATAGTCGGAGGACAGCAGCGCATCGAGCGCATAGGAGGCAACGCCCGGCCAGGAGAACACTTTCTCCACCAGCACATTGGCGCCCAGCATAGTCGAGAATACGATGCCGGCGATGGTGATCACGGGGAGGATCGCATTGCGTAGCGCGTAGGTCACGACCACCTTGCGCCAGGACAGTCCGACCGAGCGCGCGGTGCGCACGAAGTCACTGCCGAGCGAGACCAGCATCGAGGCACGCGTGATCCGCGCCAGCGGCGCAATCACGAACAGCGCCATGCTCACCGCCGGCAGGATCAACTGCTTGCAGGCCGCCCACCAGCCCTCGAAATCGCCGGCGAGCACGAAGTCGATCGAGAGAAACCCGGTGTGCTGCGGCGGCAGCGACGTGAAGACGTCAATCCGCCCTGTCGGATCGGGTGCAAGGCCGAGCAGATAGTAGAAGACGTAGATCAGCAGCAGGCCCGACACAAAAGTCGGCACGCAGACGCCGAGCGCGCAGAACAGCCGGACGCCGTGATCGACGACGGAGCCCGGCCTCAAGGCCGCGAGCACGCCGAGCGGCACCGCGGCGATCAGCGCGATCAGGAGCGCGGTGAAGGTGAGCTCGAGCGAGGCCGGCAGCCGCTCGCGCAGATCCTTCAGCACCGGCTGCCCGGTCATCATGGAACGGCCGAGATTGCCGCGGCCGATGTCGGAGAGATAGAACACGAGCTGCTCCGGCACCGACTTGTCGAGCCCCATCTGCTTGCGGATCTGCTCGATCTCCTCCTTGCCGGCGTTGGGCCCGGAGGCGAAGAACACCGCGGGGTCGCCGGGCAGGACGCGCATCAGGAGGAAAGTGAAGACCAGCACACCGAACAGCGCCGGCAGCGACGACAGCAGCCGCCCGCCCGCCCGCACCATCGTTGCGCCAAGACCGGTCCTCACCTTCCAGAGCTCCTTTCGTCTGACGCTATCACTTGCGGCTGACATCGCGATAGTCGACCTGGCGGTGGAACTCGTAGGTGTAGCCCTCGATCGAGGACGCCATCACCGCATCCTGATTTGGCTGCCACAGCATGATTTGCGGCATCAGATCGAAATGCATCGCGTTGAGCTTGCGGCCTGCTTCCTCATACTTCGCCTTGTCCGGCTCGAAGCGGGCTTCCTGCGCGATCGCGGCGAGCTCCGCGTTGTTGATCGAGCTGTAATTCCAGCGCTGATTGCCGGTGTAGAAGTTGCGGTAGAAGTAGTCCGTGGACGGCAGCCAGGCAACGATGCCTTCGGTGTAGAAGGGCAGCTTCTTCTCGTTGATCTGCGTCGACATCTGCGCATCCGGCAGCTTCTGGATGTCGACCTTGATCCCGATCTTGCCGAGCGATTCCTTCACCAGCGCCGCCATCGGCTCGGCGGTCGAGGCTTGGCCGACATTGAAGCTGAAGGTGGTCGAGAAGCCCTCGGGGAGCCCGGCGGCCTTGAGATATTCCCTGGCCTTGTCGAGATCGATCTTGACGGGTTGCTGGAACGGATAGATGCCGTTCAGCGGCTTGCCGTCCGGCCAGCTCGCACCGAACAGCGGCGCGCCGCGGCCGAACAGGGCGGCCTTGAACATGTCGTCATAGGGCAGCGCGAAGGCGACGGCGCGGCGGACATTGACGTTGTCGAAAGGCGGGATCTGATTGTTCATCGAGACGAAGGTGATCGAATTGTATTGCGGCGTCGAGATCACCTTGAGCTTGCCCTTGGACTCCAGCGACTGCACGTCGCTGGCCTGCAGATCAACGACGAGATCGGCATCGCCGCGCTCGACCAGATTGGCGCGCGTCGCCGGCTCCGGCACCGACTGAATGATCACGCGCTTGAAGAACGCCGGCTTGTCGGGCGAGCCACGATTCCAGGCCTCGTTGCGCTTGACGATCACCTGCTCGCCCGGCTTGAACGTCTCGATCACATAGGCGCCGCTGCCGGCGGTGTGCTCCTTCAGCCAGGCGGTGGCCCAGGGATCATCCGCTGTCGCGTGCTCCTTCGCCACCTTCGAATTGATGATCATGGGATAGACGGTGGCCAAGTTCGGCAGCGCGAGCTTGTCGGGCTTCGGCAACGTCACCTCGATCGTGAGGGGATCGATGACCTTGAACTGGTCGGCCGACGTCAGGGAGCCAGTCAGCAGCTGCGCCTTGCCGAGGATCGGCGCGGTGACGCAGCGATCGAGCGACCATTTCACGTCCTCGGCCGTGACCGGCGAGCCGTCCTGGAATTTTGCATCCTTGCGCAGGCGGAAGGTGAGCTTCAACCCGTTGGGGCTGACGTCGTAGGATTCGGCGAGCTCGCCGGTGATCTTGTCGAGATCGAACACCCATTTGCCATTGAGCTGCTTGCGACCGAACGCCACCAGCCGGTCGTAGGTGCTCATGCTCAGCGCGAAGGATTCGCGGGTCGAACCGGGGATGTTGGGATCGAGCGTGTTGACGGATGCGCCGGTGACATAGCGCAGCGTCTCCGCCCGGGTTTGCGCCTGCGAAGGCGCGGTGGCGATGAGCAACAGCGCAGTGGCGGCGAGCACGGAGGACGCCGGCCTGAAAGACACAAAACGCATTCGTTTTCCCCAAGATTTCGACAACAACGCAAGGCAGGTTAAGAAAGAAGCAAGTTGCGCGCCAGTCTCATGATGCGCTTCTGCGGACGCTTCGTCGCGGCGGCGCATGGATGATCATCGCAATTTCCCGCTGCTTCGCGCTTGCCGCGTGACCACGGCCTGCGGCACGTCATAGGCGCTGAGCGAGGCCCAGTGCCGCGCAACATCGGCGCGGAACAGGCCACGCGTCAGGCCATGAACCAGCTTGGGCACCGCGGTCGTCATCGCGTTGATCGACGATCCCGACGGGCCGAAACTCATGGTCGAGGCGATGGCGAACAGATGGATGTCGGAAATCCAGGGCGTCTCGCCCGGCACGCGTTCAGTGAAGGCGTAGTCGTCGGCGAGATAAGGGAAGCGGCCGAGCCGTTCGTTGCGCTCGTTGTCCGGCGGCTGGTAACGGTCGGCCCAAGTCGCGATATTGCCGGCAAATCGGCTGAGTTCGCCGCGGCCAGCAAAGTTCATGTCGATACCGGTCCCGCAGATGACGAAGTCCGCCGCGATGGTTCCGCGCGGCGTGTGCAATTCAATGCCTTTTCCGGTCGCGCACGCGGCTTCGATCGGCGCGCCCTCGTGCAATGTGAAATTGGCGTGGCGCGCGCAGCGGTCGTAGGTCGCTTGCGGAAATCCCTCGCGCATTTCCAGGATCGTGCGCATGAAACGCCAGCGCCAGGCATCATCGAGATCGCTGAGATGACGCAGGAAGCCGCGGAAGGTCAGCCAGCGATAGGGCTGGATCACCTGGATCTGCGCACGGCGACACAGTAGGTGCACTTCCGCAGCCCCCGCCTCCAGCGCCGTGGCCGCATTGTCGAACGCAGATGCGCCGGCACCGATCACGGCGACGCGCTTGCCGCGAAGGTTTTCGAAATCGATCTCGTCGGCGACAGTTGCGACCGACCCGGCCGGCAGATCGCGCAGCGGCTCGGGGATCATCCAGCCGCCCATGCCCTCCTGCCCCGTCGCGAGCACGATCTTGCGCGCATGGAGCGTCTCGACGCCGTCGGCACGTGTCACGAGGGCAGCCAGCAGGCCGTCGGCCGCTGGCGCAATCTTCAGTAGCTCGCAGCCATTGCGCACCGGCAACGCGATCGTGCGCCGCAGCCAGAGCAGATAGTCCGCCCAATGCTCGCGCTCGATCAGGCCAAGCCCCTGCCAGCTCTCCTTGCCGAAACGGGCTTCATGCCAGGACTGATAAGTCAGGCTGGGGATATCGAGGTCTGGCCCCGTATAATCCTTCGGGCTGCGCAAGGTCGGCATGCGGGCATAGGTCAGCCACGGGCCCTCTTTCCCCTCCGCGGCCTTGTCGAGCAGCAGGATGTTGCTGACGCGGGAGCGCATCAGGCCGAAGCCGATAGCCACGCCGGATTGGCCGGCGCCGACGATGAGCACGTCCAGCGCAGGCTTGCCGTTCGGGCCCATCTTCGGCTCGAGCCAGGCGGCGCCGGGATGCGCGATCCTGGCGAGATCGGCGCGAATGCTCGCTTCGAGCTCTGTCAGTGCGCCACTCATGCCGCGAGCCAACCTCCGACGATGATGGCCGAGCGCCCTTGCGGTGGCATGTCAAATCTCCTCCCGGTGCTGCATCCACCAGGTGCTCATCGCCGCCGCAGACTCTGCGCAGCCGAACCGCGCGTGCCAGCCGAATTCGTCCGCCATCCGTGTAACCGAGAGCGGAGCGCGTTCCGGCCCTTGCAGTCTGATGAAGGTGCTCTCTCCGGGTGCCGCCAGCCGGCATTGCAAACCGGGATGCAACGCCGCAAAGGCCTCGCCCCATTGCAGCGCAGACCACGCCGCACCGCTGGAGATGTTGTAGAGCCGGTGGCGTGGCCGCTCTGCCTCGATCAGCACAGCGACGGCTTCGGCGGCGTCTACGGCATAAATCCAGTCCTTCACTCCTGGACCTGGCATGAGCGCCAGCCCGCAGCGAGCGAACTCGGCAAGGATCTGAAACTGAAGGCTCGGCGTATCCCGCACTTTGCCGATCCGCTCCCAAGGACCGAACACCGCGCTCAAACGCACGCTCAGGAAATCACCGCCAAAGAGCTCGGCGTGCCGCGCCACCGATCGTTCCGAGGTGAATTTGCTGATCGCGTAGAAGGAAATGGGATCGCACGGCGTTTCCTCGTCGAGGACCGGGTAACGGTGCCCCGCGGCACCATAGGCGGACGCCGAAGACAGATTGATCACGCGCCGAACGCCACGGCGGATCGCCGCGCTCAGGATCGGCATCTGAGCCATCACATTAATTTCGAGGATGTTCGAGGTCGTGGATCGCTCGAGCTGATCACCGGCCGTTATCGCAGCGCCAAGGACAATCGCATCGAAACGCTGTTTCAGAAGTACGTCGATCCTCTCGACGTCCGTGATCTCGCCCTGAACAAGGGTAAGCCGCTCCCGGTAGTCGACAAGGGATCGCTCCGCTCCCACCGGCAATTGCTTGCGGTCATACAGCGTCACCTCATGCCCGCGCGCGAGCAGCACCTCGGCGAGGTTGAGCCCGACAAAGCCGGTGCCGCCGAAGATGACGGTCCTCATCGCGCGCGATCCACCATCACAGCAGTTTTGCCCCGAAATTCCGTTCCGGGTCCATGTCGGCGACGAGACGGCCGGTGGGCTTGGCCGCCTTGCCGCCGCTGCGTGCCAGGAATTTTCCGCTGCCGGCATCGGCGAGGCACTTGTTGCCGTCGATGATGACCCGGCCGCGCGACAGCACGCTGACCGGCCAGCCCTTCAGCTTGCGGCCTGCAAACGGCGTGTAGCCGGCGAGGTCGTGCATCATCTCATCCGCGATCACGGTCTCGCGGTTGGGATCCCAGATCGCGATATCGGCGTCGGCACCGATCGCGATCGAGCCCTTGCGGGGGTGCAGATTGTAAATCTTGGCAGGCGCCGTGGAAGTCAGCTCGACGAACTTTTCCAGCCCCAGCCGCCCCCTCGACACCATCGCGTCGAACAGCAGCGGCAGCCGCAGCTCCAGCCCCGGCAGGCCGTTCGCGACTTGCTTGAAATTCGGATTGGGACCGGCCCGCAGCTTGCCGGTCTCGTCGTAACGATACGGCGCATGATCGGAGGAAATGGTCTGGAGATCGCCGAGCGCCAGCGCCTGCCACAGCGCCTCCTGGTCTGCATGCGTGCGCGGCGGCGGGCTGCACATCCACTTGGCGCCTTCCGCGCCGGGCTTGTCGAGATCGTTCGCGGTCAGGAACAGGTATTGCGGACAGGTCTCGGCGAAGACCTTCAGCCCCTGCCCGCGGGAGTCACGGATCACTCTGGCGCCTTCGGCGGTCGAGACGTGGAAGACCATGATCGGCTGATCGATCAGCGCGGCCATGCCGATCAGCCGCGTGAAGGCTTCGGCTTCGGAGACACGGGCATGACTGACGGCGTGGTATTTCGGCATCGTGTAGCCGCGCGCGAGCAGGCGCTTCACCACCCAGGCGATGATGCCGTGATTTTCGGCATGGGCGCACAGCATCGCGCCGGACTGGCGCGCGGCGAGCAGGATGTCGAGCAACGGCTCGTCGTCGACCTTGAGGCGGTCATAGGTCATGAAGATCTTGATCGAGGCGTGGCCCTGCTTCACCAGCGCGGGAATGTGCTCCTCGACCGTCTCCTTGGTCGCGTCCGCGATGATCATGTGAAAGGCGTAGTCGATCACGGCGCCCTTCTTCGCCAGCGCATGATAATCCTCCACCACCTGCGGCAGCTTCATGCCGACATGTTGGGCGGCGAACGGGATCACCGTCGTGGTGCCGCCAAAAGCGGCAGAGACAGTCGCGCTCTCGAACGTATCGGCGTTCATGATGCCGGCAGCGGACAGCTGCTCGATATGGGCGTGGCTGTCGACGCCGCCGGGCAGCACCAACTTGCCGCGCGCGTCGATCTCGCGCCTGGCCGCCGGAAGCCTGCGGCCGATCGCAGCGATGGTCTCGCCGGAGATGGCAACGTCGGCCTCGAACACGTCGGTGGTGGTGGCGACGCGTCCGCCGCGGATGATCAGGTCGTAGGTGGGTTCAGTCATGAGGCACTCCGTGATAGGCTTGGGCAAATGCTCTCCATTTCGCAGGAAGACCATCATGTCCCGGCCGCGCATTCTCGTCATCAATCCGAACTCCAACCCCGCGGTCACGCAGGGGCTGGAGGACGCCTTGAGGCCGCTCGGTTTGGAGGGTGGACCGGAACTGGTCTGCCAGACGCTGGCCGAAGGTCCGTTCGGCATTGAGAGCCAGGCCGATGTCGACGGCGTCGCGATGCCGCTGCGACGGCTGGTGGAAGGTGACAACAGCTCGGCTGCCTTCGTCATCGCCTGCTACAGCGATCCCGGTCTTCAGGTCTGCCGCGAAGGCACCGAACGGCCCGTGTTCGGCATTGCCGAGTGCGGCGTGCTGACGGCGCTCGCCCGCGCCGAAACGTTCGGCGTCATCGCCATCGCGCAGCGCTCGATCCCGCGTCACATGCGCTATCTCAGGCAGATGGGACTGACCGATCGCCTCGCCGGCGAGCGGCCGCTCAATATGAGCGTTGCGGAGACCGCTTCGGGCGAAGGCACGCTGGCGAGGATGATCGACGTCGGCCGCGCACTGCGCGACCAGGACGGCGCCCGCGCCATCGTGATGGGCTGTGCCGGCATGGCACGGCACCGTCGCCCGCTCGAAGACGCGCTGGGCATCCCCGTGATCGACCCGACACAGGCGGCCGTCAGCATGGCGCTGGGTACGGTGCAGTTCTCGGCTCACTAGGCGTCCTTCAGCTCTTTGGCATCCTGCCGCGCGCGCCATTGCGCATGGCTCTCGCGCGTCAGCGAAAAGACATCCCGCTGGGTGGTGTAGAGATTGCCAAACATGCGGCCGATCGGCCGGTAAGCGTCGAGATCGACATACATGTTGGCCTCGTCGACCAGGCCCTCGCGGGCGTGAATCCTGAGCACCTCGCCAACCAGCAACTCCCGGTCAGGCGAGAAAGTCAGCACCACATGGCGGCGGCATTCCAGCGCAAAGGGCGCAGCAGCGAGCCGCGGCACTTTCACATCGACTGAGGGAAGAATCGCAAGCCCGGTCGCAGCCACCTCGCTGTCGCCGGAGGGGAAATCGACCGCGCAATCGTTCATCGCGACCGACAGCGCCTCGTCCACCATGTGCACGACGAACTCGCCGTCGCGATGGATGTTGCGGGTGGTATCCTTCGGGCTGTGATCCGGCTTGTGCTGAAGACCGAGCACGATCAGCGCGGGGCTCTCGGAGAACACATTGAAGAAGCTGAACGGGGCCGCATTGACCGCCCCGTTCTCGTCCAACGTCGTCACCAGCGCGATCGGCCGCGGCACGATTACGCCGCAGAGCAGCTTGTAGCGATCGCGCGGATCAAGCTCGCGCAAGGAAATGCCATGATCCGACATCGGCGTCATTTCTGCGGCGGCGGCACCGCGCCGGTTTGGCTGGTGATCAGGCCGTAATGCTCGATCCGGCGATGCTGCGCGAAATTGAAGATCGTGGTCTTGCCGAAATTTGTGGCGTCGAGATCGCAGGGATGGACCAGAAGCTCGTCGTCCTCCGTCCTGGCTTCCGCGACGATCTCGCCGTTAGGATCGACGATCAGGCTGCCGCCGAACAGCGGATGGCCATCCTCATTGCCGGCCTTGGCCACCGCGACGACCCAGGTCGAATTCTGATAGGCGCCGGCCTGCACGGAGAGGCGGTTGTGAAACAGGCGCTTCTCGACGCCCTCCTCGATTCGCTCCGCATTGACGGAGGGCGTATTGTAGCCGATCAGCACCATCTCGACACCTTGCAGGCCCATGACGCGATAGGTCTCCGGCCAGCGCCGGTCGTTACAGATCGCCATGCCGATGATGCCACCCAGCTCGCGCCAGACGTTGAAGCCGAGATCGCCCGGCTCGAAATAGCGCTTCTCCAGATGCTGGTGCGAGCGCTTGGTGTCGTACTCCACATGGCCCGGCAGATGGACCTTGCGATATTTGCCAACGATCTTGCCAGACTTGTCTGTCAGGATCGCCGTGTTGAAGTGATGGCCGTCCGGCGTCAGCTCCGCATAGCCGAAGTTCATTGCCATCCGGTGCTGCGCCGCGCGCTCGAACAGCGGCTTCGTCGCCTCGTTCGGCATCTCGCGCTCGAACCAGATGTCGAACTCGGCGCGGTCCTCCGCGTACCAGCGCGGGAAGAACGTCGTCAGTGCCAGTTCCGGATAGACGATAAGGTCGGCGCCTTTGGCCTTGGCTTCGTCCATCAGCGCGATCATGCGCTTGACCACGGCCTCGCGGCTATCGGCCTTCTGGATCGGGCCCATCTGGGCGGCGGCAACATTGACGATACGCATCAGCGATTTCCCGGTGATCTCTTGGAGGAAGTGAAAGCTTCAACAAATTGCCGGCGCCTGCAACATAACGCGGCACCGCCGATGGTTTCCAGCCGGATGGGCTGGACGGCTTGCAAGGCGTGATCGGCGCTCATCGGTGCTCCTCGTCGGCAATATCGAGGCCATGGTCGAGCGCATCCAGAAGCTGGTCCGCCTCGCGGTCGGAAATGACGAGTGGCGGTGCCAGGAACAGCGAAACCTGCTCGCCGCTGGTTCCGATCACCGCGCCGGCTTCCAGCGCCCGCGTCGCGACGCGCGAGGCGATCGGATCTTCGGTAGTGTCGGCGCGCCAGGAGCGCCAGTCCGGTCCGTGCAGCTCCACCGTCCAGTGCAGCCCCTGCCCCGCCACGCGCTGCACGCTGGGGTGTTTCTGAGCGATCGCAAGCAAGCGGCGGCTGAACAGCTTCTCGAGGCTCTTCACATGCTCGAGAATATTGTCTTCGCTGACAACCTTCAGGTAGGCGCTGACGGCGGCCATGCTGATCGGATGGCCGCGCAAGGTGCCGTAATTCTGCCAGCTCGTGCCCTTCAATCGCTCGACGATCTCCTTCGACACCACGACTGCAGCGACGGCGGCGGCACCACCGCCAAGCGATTTTCCAAGCGTCACGATATCAGGACGGCTTTGCGCGCCCTGAAACGCGAACCAGCGCCCCGCGCGCCCTGCACCGGTGACGACCTCGTCCGCGATCCAGTATGATCCAGCCTCTCGCGCGCAGCGGGCGACTTCGTCCTGATAGGCGCCGTCGTAATAGATGCCGCCCTGGGTGTAGTCGATGATCGTCGCCGCGGTATCCGACAACAGACGCCTGGCGTCGGCCAGATATTCGCTCGGTGGCTTGCTGTTGGCCGGTCCACCGTAGATCGCGCCATCCGGCGCCGGCAGGATTCGCACCGGCGCCATCGGCGCCGGCAGCTTCGAGCCGCCTGCATGCACCGCGAGTCCGCCGTGCCATTGCGGCTGCACCGTCATGCTGCGCGACAGACCCGTGATGCCGTGATAGGCGCGCTCGCGCGTCGCCAGCGCGGAGCGCTGCGTCATGGCCTGGCAGAGCGACAGCGCCATGTCGTTAGCCTCGCTGCCGCTGATGCAGAAGCGCACCGCGCCGACCCAATCGTCCTCGCCCTTGAACGCAATGGCCATCAGATCGTCGGCGGCCTGCTCGCGACCGACCCAGGTCCAGCCCTCGTTGACCACGGGCGTGTCCGCCGCCCGGCGGATCGCCTCCACCATCGCGGGATGACGGTGACCGAGACCGCCGCCGGTGTTGCTGCCGTCGATGAGCTTGCGGCCGTCCGCAAGATGAAAATAGGCGCCCTCGCCGCCGACCACGGCCATGGGCGCGCTGTCGCCCGCGTTCAGCCCGGTTCGCAACAATCTGCTCATCGCAATCCCTTCACTCCGCAGCATCAGCGCCGTAGCCACCGCCGCCGCAAGTCTCGACGGTGACAAGATCGCCTTGCTGCAGCACGAGGTTGGATTTGCCGTCGATCGCGACGTTGGCGCCCTGCCTGACAAGCGAGATGCGACAGGCCTTCCCGGGTTCGCCGCCCTGCATCCCGAATGGCGGAATCACCATGCGCTCGATGCAGGTCGTCAGATGCATCGAGGGCGCCAGAATGCGGTAGGCACGCACGACACCATCGCCGCCGCGGTGGGCGCCAGCGCCGCCGGATTGCCGGCGAATGGACTGCTGCTCGAGGCGGATCGCGTAGTTCGCCTCGATCACCTCGACCGGCGTGTTGGAGGTGTTGGACAGATGCACCCGGGTCGCCGAGATGCCGGCCCGATCGTGCCGCGCGCCTTCGCCGCCCCCGTGGACCTCGTAGAGCATCTTCCAGGAACCGTCCTGCCGCGGCTGCGCAAAGAACAGGACGCCCGCGGTGGTCGCGCCGCCCGCGGACAATCGTTCGGGGATGGTATCCTGCATGGCGCGGAAGATCGCATCGACGATGCGCATCGACGTCTCGTGGTTGCCCGCGGCGACGGAGGCCGACCAGCCCGGCTCCAGGATCGAGCCCGGGCGGGTGACGATGGTCAGGGGGCGGAGCGCACCGGCATTCTGCTGCATGTCGCGCCCGCTCATGATGCGCGCGGCGTAGGCGACGGCCGAGCGCGCCATGAACGGCGTCGTGTTGCAGAAATTCGAGACGCGGTCGCAGCTCCCCGAAAGGTCGAAGGTCGCCTCGTCGCCGGCAATGGTAATCCTGACGTGGATACGCGCGGGCGCGTCGTTCACGCTGCCGTCGTCGAGATGGTCTTCGCCCTCGTAGACCCCGTCCGGCAACGCGCGGATAGCCTCGCGCATCTCGATTTCGGAGAGGTCGTGCAGGCGCGACTGCGTCGCGGTGAACACCGCCTTGCCGTGCTCGCGGCAGAGATCGACGATGCGCCGCTCGCCGGCCTTGGTCGCCGCGATCTGCGCGAGAAGGTCGCCCTCACAGGATTCGGCGTCCCGAACGTTGGCCTTGAGCAATTGCACGATCGGCGCGTTGATTCCGGCCGCGGTCGCGATCAGCACTGGCGGGATACGCATCGCCTCCTGAAACGTGTCGATGGCTTTTGCAAAATAGCTGCCGGGCCAGGTGCCGCCGATATCCGGCCAGTGCGCGAGGCTGACCGCGAACGCCACGATCTCGACATCGACAAAGACGGGGCGGACGACCTTGACGTCGTTGAGATGATTGCCGCCGAGCGCGCCGACATTGTAGATCAGCACGTCACCGTCGTTCAGGCTGTCGCGCGGCACCACCTTCAGCAATTCGGGGACCGTGTAAGCCATCGCGCCGAGGTGGATGGGGATGTCGCGGCCCTGCCCGACCAGACCGCCATGGCCGTCCGTGATCGCCGACGACAAATCGCCGGCCTCGCGCAGCAGCGGCGAGCGCGCCGAGCGCGTCATCACCAGGCTCATCTCCTCGGCCGCAGCCGAGAGTCCGTGCCGGATGACTTCGACGACGAACGGATCGAGCTTCACGTTGCCCTCCGCGTCAGGAACAAATTGCCTGAAACGTCCGGCCTCGCCTGCCAGCCCGGCGGCACCACCACCGTCGACCACGCGTCTTCGATGATGGCCGGGCCACTGACGGTGTCGGCCAGCGATGCGCGGTCGATAATCCCTGTCGCGATGTCGTGGAAGCCGTCGAACGAGCAGAGGCGCGTGCCTGATGACAGCGCCCTCGCCGCCGTCGCCGGCCGGCCCACCACCGTTGTCGACGGCCGACGCGCCTGTATCCGCACGGATTCGATGACGCAGGGCTCGCTCGTCGCATAGCCGAAGAGTTCGTGATGCCGCGCCAGAAAATCGCTCTTGAGCCTGATCACGTCGAGCGGCAGTGCGAGCGGGACTGGAATGGCGTCGTTCTGCGCCGCGTAACGCATCAGCGCCACCAGCTCGACTTCGATCTCCGCCTTCGCGACACCGTTGGCGATCAGGGGCGCCGACGCATCGTCAATGAGCGTCCCAATGCGCTCCGATACGCGCACGAGATCGATGCCGTCGAGATCGGCGCGCAGGGTCTGCTGCTGCAGGAAGCTGAAATCGGCGGTGAGACAGCCCAGCGCCGAGAACGCGCTCGATGCGCTGGGCACGACGACCTGCGCAATCCCGTAGAGATCGGCGAGGCCCGCAGCATGCATGGGGCCGCCGCCGCCGAAGGCGAGCAGCGTGCAGTCGCGCCCGTCGATGCCGCGCTCGACCGTGACGCGGCGCAGCGCGCGGGCCATCGTCGCGTTGGCGACCTTGATGATGCCGAGCGCCGTTTCGGTCAGGCTCAGCCCCAACGCCCGCGCGATCGGCGCGATGACGCGCTTGGCCGCATCGATGTCGATGCCGATGCGGTCGCCAAGCTTCGTTTCGGGATTGAGATAGCCGAGCACGGCGTTGGCGTCGGTGATGGTTGGCTCGCTGCCGCCGCGGCCGTAGCAGGCCGGACCCGGCTCGGAACCGGCACTCTCCGGCCCGACCGTCAGGCCACCCGGGCCGTTGCGCACGATCGATCCGCCGCCCGCCCCGATGGAGTGGACCGCAAGCATCGGCTGGCGCAGCGGCTTGTCGCCGAGCATGCGGCCGTCGGTCATCTCGGCCTGGCCGTCGACGATCAGGCACACGTCCGTCGTGGTGCCGCCCATGTCGAAGGTGAGCATGCGCGGCGTGCCGAGCTGGCGCGCGATGCTGACCGACGCCGAGACGCCGGCGGCCGGGCCCGACATCGCCATCACAAGCGGGCGACGCTTCACCGCGGAGATCGGGATCATCGCGCCGGCGGAATGAAACACCTGCAGGCCGGGGCCAATCGGCAGGCGTTGCTCCAGCTCGCTCAGATACTCGACCGCAATAGGCATCGCGGCCGCGTTGAACACGGTCGCCGAGGTCCGCTCATACTCGCGTGCCTCGGGGTTGACCTCATGTGACAGCGAGACATGGGCGACGACGTCCTTGAGGCGCTCGCCGAGCATTTTTTCGTGCACGGGATTGGCATAGGCGTGAAGGAGAGCCACCGCGACGCTCTGAACGCCGGTCTCCTTCAGCCAGGCCACCAGGCGCTCGATCTCCGCTTGTTCCAGCGGCTTCAGCACCCGTCCCTCGTGATCGAGGCGCTCGGCGAGCCCGAAGCAGCGCTCAGGCGGCACGAGCGGCGGCGATTTCGGCGGAATGTCGAGACGGTAGAGATCGCGGCGGCGATAACGCGCGATCTCGAGCACATCGGCAAATCCCTCGGTCGCGACCAGCGCCACCTTCGGCAGTCGGCCCTCGACGATGGCGTTGGTCACGCGCGTGGTGCCGTGGACGAAGCGCCTGACCTCGCTTCTGCGCAGGCCCACCGCCTCGATCGCCTCCAGCATCGCCTGAACCGGAGCGTCGGGGCGCGACGGCACCTTTGCAATCCGCGCCTCCGATGAATCGCGCCGGATCGCGATGATATCGGTGAAGGTGCCGCCGATATCGGTGCCGACCTCCCAGTGATTTTCGGGGGAGCTCATGTGCGGGGGCAGCGACGGATGAGGTCCGAACCGGACGCCGGGCTGTTACCGTCCATCGCGACATCCAATGCCCAACCGAGAGCGCTCATCATGCATCCCTTGTCTTGCCATTGTCCGCGAGTGTGCGACAGAGCGGTCAGGTCGGGATAGAGCCAGGTTTGTCGCAAACCACCGGGCTGGCGCCGCGAGCTGCAAGTTCGGTTGCACGTTTTGGTGCAGCTGTGCCCGCGCGGAGAGCATGCAGATGTCGAGTGCTGGACGCCAGCAGAGTGCATCGCACCACGGATTTTTCGGCGCAAACCGTCACGTCCGTTGCGCTGCAATCCGAACATCCGAAATCACCTGTCTAATTTGCAGGCGATCGAACGGCGCTGCGCGAGGTTCGGATGCCCATGAGCTATGCACGGCAGGCGGCTCAGCCTTTCTTTATTGTACGGTCAGTAAGCGAGGATATCGTCCGGTCCAATCGATGGGCGACAGCGCAGCCATCCGTTGAGACCAGCTCGTTAGAAACCATCGAGATTCGGACGTCCTGCGTTGAAAGTCACGATCGCGGGCCAGATATTGCCTGAACCCGCCAGTCATGTTCGGATCGACCATCGCCCGCATGCCCTTCTTCCGGCTCAACGACGACCATATGAACCCCGATGATCTCGGGGATTTCGATCCTGAAACCGTGCCTCGCGCCGTCGCCGCTTTCGGGGGCCACATGGTCACCAAGGGCATGGAGCTGGCCATGCACGAGCATCGCAAGGACGAGCTCGTCCTGACCATGCGTGGCATCGTCAGGCTGGAGGCCGGTCACGGCGTCTGGATCGTCCCGCCGCGCTGTGCGGTGTGGATTCCCGGCCATGTTCCGCACAGCGTCAGCGTCGCTGGCGACGTCGAGATGCATTGCCTGTTCGTCGAACCGGATGCGGTGCCGGCGCTCCCGCGGCAATGTTGCACGCTGACGATCTCGCCCTTGCTCGAGCATTTGCTGGTGCACGCCACCCACATGCCGGTCATGTACGATCCCGACGGCGCCGACGGCAGGATCGCCGCGGTGCTGCTCGACCAGCTGTCGCTGGCCCCCGCCGAAGAGCTGCGCTTCCCCATGCCGGCCGATGCCAGGCTGCGCCGGATCGCCAGCGCGATGATGACCGATCCTTCCGATCGCGCGACGATCGAGGATTGGAGCCGGCGCATGGCCGTCGCCCCGCGCACCCTCACCCGCATCCTGCAACGCGAGACCGGCATGAGCTTCGGCCGCTGGCGCCAGCAGCTCCACATCCTGATCGCGCTTCAGCGCCTCGACCAGGGCGCATCGGTCCAGGCCGTGGCGCTCGATCTCGGCTATGAGGGGGCCAGCGCCTTCGTCACCATGTTCCGCAAGGCACTGGGCAAGCCACCGGCGCGATACCTGGCCGAACGCCGCATCGGCGCACACTGACCGGAATTCGCAATCGATTGTCCCGTTCGCGGAATGCGGTCTGAGGGACCATTTCGTATCCAGGCTCCGAAGCGCCCGGCGGGCGCATCGCAAGGAGCCGACCGACATGGATTCACTCAGCAAGGGCGTCGTCGCCGACGTCCTCCATCGTCTTCATCAGGAAGCGGAGATCGCCGACGGCCAACTGATGCAAACCTTCGCGAACGAAGCGAAGAGCCGGGATGAGATCATCAGCAAGGCCATCGCGGCCGAGAGCCGCGATCTGAACGAAGTCTATCGCGGACTTGCGGACAATTTCCTGAGCGTCTCTCCGCGGTTCGGACGCTTCCTCTACATGTGCGTCCGCGCCTCCAAGGCACAGCGCATCGTCGAGTTCGGCTCCTCGATGGGGATTTCCGCGATCTACATGGCGGCGGGCTTGCGCGACATCGGTGGCGGCCGCCTGATCGGGACCGATCTCGAACCCGGCAAGATCGAGCGGGCGCGGGCAAATCTTGCCGCCGCGGGGCTCGCCGACCTCGTCGAGTTCAGGCACGGCGATGCGCGCGAAACGCTCAGCTCCGGCCTTGGCGACGAGATCGACATGGTGATGCTCGATGGCGCTTTCACTCTTTATCTTCCCATTCTCAGGCTGCTGGAGCCGCACTTGAAGCGCGGCGCGCTCATCGTCGGCGAGAACGCGCTCGAGGAAGCCTCGGGCTATATCGACTACGTGCGCGATCCCGAGAACGGTTACCTCTCACTGTCGCTGCCGTTCGAGCCGGGACGCGGCAACGAATTCACGATCAAGACCAGATGATCGGCATGGCGGTGAACCCTGCGATGGAGCCAAACTTGAACGAGCCCGCTCACGAGCCACAAACGTCCGAGCCATCGCGGGCACCGCAGGGACGGGTCACGCGGATGTTGCTGCGATGGCTGATGCGCCCTGCGCGCGTTGCCGGCATCAAGACGCTCTCGCCGCACTTCCGGCTCGTCGAGCTCGAAGGCGAAGCGCTCAGAAACGTCGCCTGGGCGGCCGGCGACAAGATCCAGGTCGCGATGGGCTCGGGCCTGAGCGCGCGCACCTATACGCCGATGTGGTGGGACGCCGGCAACGGCAGAACGCGGCTGCTGGCCTTTGCACATGGCGAAGGCCCCGGCAGCCGCTGGGCTAGCAGTTTGCGCGAAGGTGACAGCTGCCAGTTCTTTGGTCCACGCCGCTCGCTCGACCTTGCCGACCTCCAAGCGCCCATCGTTCTGTTCGGCGATGAAACCTCGTTCGGCCTTGCGGCGGCGTTGCGCGACAGCCTGCAGGCTTGCGGCGCGCTCCATCTGTTCGAAGCCGCTGATATCGCGGAGTCGAGACTTGTGCTGGGCTCCATCGGCCTCGGCCACGCCAGGCTAATGGCACGCAGCGCCGATGACACCCATCTTGCAACCGCCGAATCCGAGTTGCTCCGCCTTGCCGCAAACGGCGCACAGTTCGTCCTGACCGGCAAGGCATCCTCGATCCAGCGTGTCGGCCGCGCCTTGAAGGCCGCCGGCGTCGCATTATCGCGGATCAGGGCAAAAGCCTATTGGGCACCGGGCAAGACCGGCCTGGACTAGAGAGGAGCCGATAGAACCGCCGGCCGTTGGTCAAGACACGCGGTCTCGGTCAGGACCGCAGACGCCGCCAGCCAATCGCGATCCCGGTGACGGAGAACGCCAGTCCCAACGCACACAGTCCAACGATAAGGGCATCGCGCAGACGCGGATGCGCCAGCAGGACCGGAAAATCGAGCGTGTGGAGCGCGCTGTAGAACCAGCGGTAGGCTCGCCGCGAGGCATCCAGCCTTTGCAGCACACTGCCATCGGCACCGTCGATATCGAACCAGAGGTCGCCGCAGCGCAAGCGGTAGACGGGCGCACCGGGAATAGCTGATTGCGCGGGGTAGTCGTCGTTGCCAGCAAGAACGGACGGCGCGCCGCAGCCGGCGGCGAGGCGCGCCACCAGATTCTGGATCTCATGCACGTCCAGAAATTCCGTTGGTCCATCGCGGGGCGCGTCCCCTGCCTTGATCAAGACCTGACGGTCGAGGCCCACCCGGTCGCGCCGGTAGACAGTGCCGTTGAAGGCAAACCATTCGATCTCCCGGGCCGAGAGCGATATCGGCTGCCGATCGAGCCATGAGGCAGCCGCCCAATCAGGCAACGCGTTCATCACGCCGGATTCGGCCGCGGTCAATTGTCCGCGCGAGAACAGCCGGCCGTGATCCATGGAGAGCCAGCCGCTGAGACTCCATGTCAGCACGAACATTGTTGCCGTGAGGCCAATGACGTGGTGCAACGCGTGCCAGCCACGATAGGGCGAGGACATCCGGCGCCCTCGCAGCTGCACTCGCGCGATCCCGAGCACCGCGCCAAGCATCGCCGCGATCAAGGCCAGCAAGGACAGCGTCCAGACGACGCGATCCCACAGCGACCAATTGCTTCTCAGGACTGTCGGGTAAATCCAGTGCAGCACACTGCCGGCCCAATTCCAGCCCCGCTCGCGCCGCCTCGTGTCCAGGACGATCTCGCCGGTGGACGAGGAGACATAGACTTCCGTCCCGGCGGCATCGCCGAGCGCCACACGAAACAGCGGCCGGTGGCGATCGAAGCCGTTCGGCACGCTCCACTGATCATGGTCCGAGAGCGCAACGACCGCGGCCCGCGCGGCATCGGGCCCGCGATTGCGCCCGTGCTCCCGCGCGATGGCAAGCGCGGTATCGGCAATCGCGACCGACGCATCGCCTCCGTCGGAGGCGCGGACCGCGCGCACGCGCGATGATCCCGACACGATGTAGACCGCTGCATCGCTCCGCTGGATCAGCCGGACGTGCACGGCGCCCGCGACCCCGCTCGCAGCGACCGCCTCCACAACCGGGATCCTCGCCGCTCCGCGATCCACCGGCGCAAGGCCGGCAAACCGTTCCGCTTCCGTCAGCGACGGAAACGGAACGAAGTGCATCACGATCCCCGTCGCAAACCACATCGCGAACAGCAGGCAGAACGCGATCCCGAGCCAGCGATGCGTAACGACGATCGCGCTCATCATCCGTTCAGCGCCCTACCATTTGAACGCGGCCGAGAGCTCATAGGTGCGCGGCGCACCGAGGAGGATCTGGTCGGGATAGAATGGATCGCCCCAGATCGCATAGCGCTTATCGGTGATGTTGCGCACGCGGAAGGTCAGGCGGGCCTGGTCGACCGCGTTGAATACCGTCTTGGGGATATCGACGAAGGCGTAGACGTCGGCGACGGTATACGCCTTCATCGTCACGACATTGGCATCGGTGTTGTAGCGGTCGCCGACATGGCGGCCGGTGATGCCGAGCTCCACCGGCCAGGGCGTGAAGAAGCGCCAGGATGCACCCGCATTCGCCACGATGCGCGGCACGTTCGGCGGCGTATTGCCGGAGAACGAGCCGCCGACGAAATTGTAGTCGGCATAGCGGGCGTCGACATAGGCGATGTTGCCCCACAGACGCAGTGGATCGATCGGACGGACCGAAGCGGCGAGCTCGACGCCCTTCGACTCCTGTCGCCCGGCGATGTTGAGCGCCATGCCGCCGGCCGCGGCATAGACGTTCTTGCGCACGATGTCGTAGGCCGAGAAAGACCACTCCGCCCTGTTGTCCCAGAACAGGTGCTTGACGCCGGTCTCGTAGGTACGCGAGGTCGTCAGGTCGAGCGGCTGGGTCGGCGACAACAGGAAGCTGGTGTTCGCGGAGACGTCGGCGCCGGTGGCGTACTGGCTGAAGAAAGTCATGCCGGGCACGACCTCCCACGTATAGCCGATGCGGCCCGTCACCGGCGCCCAGTCTTTCGTGAACGGGAAGCCCGCGTTCACCAGGCCGGCGGCATCCGTCGAGTTGCGATCGAGCCCGATATGCTCGACGCGCAGGCCGCCGATCAGCGCGAAGGTCCGCGTCAGCTTCAGCCGGTCCTCGAACGACAGCGCCTCGTTGTCGATACGCGCGGTCTGCTGCTTGGTCGTGAGCAGACCGTAGAAGCCGCGGTTGGGATCGACCAGCGAAACATAATCGTTCGGGAAGTTTGCCGCGCCCGGCCTGACGAAGTCGAGATAGCTCGACGACAGCGTCGTGACCAGCCGGTTGTCGAAGCCTGCGATATTCGTGTCCCAGATCAAATCGGTGATGTTGCCGACGAGGCGCTGGCTGTGCGCGACATAGAAGCGCTCGCGATACACCTGGTTGTTGGTGGAATCGAACGCCTCGATCTCGTTGTTGAACCAGGTGCGCTCCGCACCGTAACCATAGGCCTGACTTTTCAGCGTCAGGTCCGGCGCCAGCTTCAGCTCGAAACCGCCGCGCAGCCACACCTCCTGCGCGACATTGCGGTTGTCGAGGACATTGTAGTTGGTATTGAAGGTGCGGTCGTCGATCGTGACAGCCCCAAGATCAGTCCTGTTGAAGTAGTTGCCGGAGACGATCCCCGTCGTCGCGTGCGATCCACTGAAAGCGATCGGCACCAGCGGCGCGCCCCAATAGGCTTTCGAGCGATCCTCGCGATACTCGATCGCGCCCCAGATCTTGAGACTGTCCGAGATGCGATAGTTGAGCTGGCCCGACACATCGAGCATCTTGGTATTGGTGTCGTCGGCAAAGCCGTTGAGCGCCGAACTGCTGATGTCGAAGCGGTAGTCGAGGCCCTGCACATTGGTGCTGCCGCCCGAGCCGTAATGCGCGCGGAACGAATTCAGCGAATCCCAGGAGAAATCAGCTTCGTTCCGGATCGCTCCCGTGTGCGGCTGCTTGGTCACAAAATTGATCGCCCCGCCGGCGGCGCCCTCGCCCGAGATCAGCGATGCCGGGCCCTTCAGGAATTCCACGGCTTCCAGATTGGCGGTGTCCATGATCCGCGAGGTCATGTTCTGCGGACCGATCTTGATGCCGTTGTAGAGCGTGTTGATCTGGCTGTTGGTGAAGCCGCGCATCGAGAAGGCGGAAGGCTCGGCCGGATTATCGCCGGAGGTGACGCCGACCGCCCCCTGCGCCACGTCGGACACGGTGCGATAACCCTGCTCGCGCATGGTCTCCGCGGAGATCACCTCGACGGTCGCGGGCGTCTCGCGCACCGTCAGGCCGAGCCGCGAGGCGCTTTCGGCCACGGCATTGCTGTTGAGCGGCGTCGGGGGTGCCGCAGTCGGCACGGCAGGCTTCGGCATCGCTGCTGCGGTCGCCGGCCTGCGCGCTGCTGCGCGGCGCGTGCTCTGCGCCTCCCGGCCGGCAGGCTTGGCCTGCTTGCGGGATTGGGCCGGCGACACCTCGACCGGCGGCAGGGGCTCTCGGGCCTGCTGCGCCAGCGCAGCGGGCGGATCGAGAGCGGCAAAGGATGTGAGTGCCGCGGAGGCGAGCAGGAATTTTCGCGGTCGTACGATACGGATGGAAGACACGGTTTCGGGCCTCGGTATGACGTCAGTGGCACGTCACAGCGAACGAGGTCTCACCTTTTGGCCCTTCAGCCGTCCGATGAAGCCGAATGTCTGTACTCCCCGACCGACATCTTCGCGTGTGACCACGGCTGACGGCAGGTCTCCTGGCTCGCGGGTCATCACCACTTCGTCGCCTTCCCGGGACCGAGGACCCAGTGGCTTCTGACGAAGGATTATCCGCTCACAGTTGCGGGGGCAGCCACGGCGTTGGGGACAATGTCCCCGCACCGTATTCCCTTTTCATCCCCTCTCGGGGAAACCGTCGCGAGCATCTAGGATTACCATCACAACAGAGTCAATGTGCCAGTTGCGGCGTTATGGCCACAACGACCAACTTCCTTGGAGATGAGCATGGAAGGCGAGACCTTCCTCTGGTTGATACGGCACGCGCCCGTCGCGGGCGTCACAGGCACGATCCACGCGTCCGACGCGCCGGCCGATCTCAGCGATCGCGCGCAACTGGACGCTGTGCGACGGCACCTGCCACCGGATGCCGCCGGCTATGCCAGCCCGTCGCGGCGTACGGTCGAGACGGCGCGCGCGCTGGGCCTCGAGCCGGAGCCCGTCAGTGAATTCCGCGAGCAGGATTTTGGTGACTGGACCGGCCATCGCCATGACGAACTCGAGGCGACCCGCGGTGAGGCCTATGCGCAGTTCTGGAACGATCCAGCTGGCGGACGACCGCCGGGCGGCGAGAGCTTTGCGGATCAGGTCGCGCGTGTCCGGCTGGGCCTGTCGCGGATCGCAGCCGGATCGGCCACGCTCGTCGTGCATTCCGGCACCATCCGCGCCGCGCTCTGCATCGCGCTGGACCTGACGCCGACGGCGGCCTTGCGCTTCGTGGTCGATCCGCTGTCGCTGACCCGGATCGATCGCCTCCTGAGCGGCTGGCGCGTCGTCTCCGTCAATCAGCGGATCAGTTAGGACGATCCGGCACATTGGCCTGCGCAAACGTCGCCATGCCGTTGTGGAGGCTGCAGGCGAGGCGCACCAGCGGCAGCGCGATGGCGGCGCCCGATCCCTCGCCGAGCCGGAGATCGAGGCTGATCAACGGCTGCACGTTCAGCGCGCGCAGCACCAGCCGATGCCCTTGCTCCGCCGATTGATGCGACGGCAGCAGGAACGGCTGGCACGACGGATTGAGACGTGCCGCCGCCAGCGCCGCCACCGATACGATGAAGCCATCGATCAATACAGGGATGCGGCGCTGCGCGGCCGCGATGATCGCACCTGAGATCGCCGCGATCTCCAGGCCGCCAACGGCGCATAGGATTTTTTCCGGCGAAGCGCCGCCAACGCCGTGACGCGCGATCGCAGCATCAATCACACGGGACTTGTGCGCGCGCCCCGCCGCATCGATCCCGGTGCCGCTCCCCGCAATCTCTTCGGCGCTGATGCCGAGCAGGCCCGCCGCGATTGCCGCCGAGGTCGTGGTGTTGCCGATCCCCATCTCGCCGAAGATCAGGAGATCAGGCTGATGGGCAGCCGCACGTGCGACGGCGCGCTGGCCGGCCTCGAACGCATACCCCAGCTCGGCGGGTGCGAGAGCGGCTTCGACGCTGAAATCGCGTGTGCCGTGGCGCGGCTTGTCGGTGACGATTCCTGCCATCTCGTCCTGCGCCAGCGTGCCGGCGTCGACCACCTCCAGGCTCGAGCCAAGCTCGCGCGCCAGCACCGAGATCGCGGCGCCGCCGGCGGCGAAATTCGCCATCATCGCGATAGTCACGGCTTGCGGATAGGCCGATACGCCCTGCGCGACGATGCCGTGGTCGCCGGCGAAGATGATGATCGGCACCCGTGCGGCACGCGGCTGTTCGGTCGCCTGCAGGCCCGCAAGCTCGATTGCGAGCTGCTCGAGCCGGCCGAGCGCGCCGGTCGGTTTTGTCAGTTGCGCCTGCCGCGCAATCGCCGCCTCGCGATGGGCCGCGGAGACATCGGGGCAGTTCTGGGGGACCCATTCGGGGAGCATGCTGCCTCGCTTAACGTGCGCGCTTGAGAATGTAGCTGTCCATGATCCAGCCGTGCCGCTCGCGCGCTTCCTGCCGCGCCGCGACGATGCGCGGGCCAACCTCGGCGAGCGCGCCGGACATGATGATCTGGTCGGGCATGCCGAGATAGGCGCCCCACCAGATCTGCAAGCCCCGCTGATCGAGCGATTGAAACGCCGTGCCGCCGTCGAGCATCACCACCACGGTATCGACATCTTGCGGCCAGCCGCCTTCGCGCAAGCGCCGCCCCGTCGTGACCAGAAAAGGCTCGCCGATGTCGTTGAGCGGCAGCGCATGCGCCGCGCACAGCGCCTGGATCGAGGTGATACCGGGCACGACCTCGATCGTCGGCAACGGATTGAGCCGTCGTGCAATGCGCAGCGAGGAGTCATAGAGCGAGGGATCGCCCCAGATCAGCAGCGCAACCTTGCCTTCGCCTTCGAGATGGTTTGCGATCGCTTTCGACCAGGCCGCGGCAACCGCATCATGCCAATCGTCCACGCCCTTGCGATAGTCAGCTTCACCAGCGTCGCGCACGGGAAGGTCGAATTCGGCAATGATTGTCTTGTCGCTGGTGAGCACGTCCGCGCAGATCGTCCGCCTGAGATCGGCGAGATCGGACTTTGCCGCCCCCTTGCGCGGAATCAGGACGAGATCGGCGGCGTTGATCGCCTGAACAGCGGCGCGCGTGAGCTGGTCGGGATCGCCGCAACCGATGCCTATCAGGGAGAGTGTGAGCATCGCGAACGCGACGGGCGGCCCTGCTGGCCGCCCGTTCGCTTGTCTCTCAGGCCGCGTTGTGCAGGCGCGGGGTGACGAGGCCGGGCGCGGTGACGCCGCGCAGCGACTTCGCCAGTGCCAGCACCGCGAGATCGGCGAGCGGCTCGATCACGATGACGAGCGCATAGGACGCCGCGAACGTCGCGATGTTGGCGAGGTTGCTCATCGCAAAGCCCGAGCCATAGAGCGCCCAGAACGCCACCCAGGCGATCACGCCGGCCTGGTAGGTCGTCGAGAGCGCCAACGCCTGCCGATACTTCAAATCGACATAGGCGGTGTTGCGCGAGATGATCCGTGTGGCGATCGCCTGGATCGCGAACAGCGGCACCAGCAGCGTGGTGACGTTCATGCCGTATTGCGGGATGTCGGCCGGCTCGAAGAACACGCCCTGGAGCAGCAGACCGAAGGCAAGGCCGAACGCCGCCGGCGCCGCGCCGAACAGCAGGAACAGTGTCGAGCCGAGAATGAAGTGCACCTCGGAGACGCCGACCGGGAAGTGCGGCAGGATCTCGAAGAAAGTGAAGACGAGGACTGTGGTGGCCAGCGTCCGCGCCGCGAACGACGTGATGCCCTGCTCACGCACGGTCTCGACCGCGAGCTTCAGCGCAACGCCGCCTGCGGCGATGCCGGTTGCGTAACTCAACACGAGCTTGGCGCCCGTCACGACCCCGGGTTCGATATGCATGGCTCAGTTCCTTCCTGCCGTCACACCCGACGGCCTTGGCCTCAAAACGTGCAGGGCCGGTCTCCTGGCTCGCGGTTCCCCGGGATTTCCGGCCTTCCCGGACCTTGCGGCCCAGTGGCTGATCGGAGTCCCTCACCGCTTACAGTCGCGGGGGCGGCTGGGGTTTTGGGCGCCGCAACTGGGTCCGCCCACCCCCATTCCCGATTATGCTCCGGCGCTTTGCGCCGCGTCGAGCACCATGCCTCTCTTGTGTGCCCCTTTCGCTGAGCCTGCGTCAAGGGGCGAAGGGCGGCCAAGGCCGTCATGTGGGATAATCCCCCGCCAGCGCCCCAAACAGGATCACGGCGGCCGTCGAGGCGGCCCCGCCGCGCGCAAGCTGCTCGGCAAGCTCGGCGATGGTGGTGCGGACCAGCCGTTCGTCGGGGCGTCCGAGGGATTCGGCGAACAGCGCGGGGGTATCCGCAGCGAGCCCGTGCGCGATCAACTTTGCGGCAAGCGCCGGAAAGGTGCGCCGGCCCATATAGACCACGGTCGTCGCTTCCGGGTCGGCCAGTGCCCCCCAGTTCAGGTTAGGCGGCAACGCGCCGGTGACATCAGCCCCGGTCACGAACTGCACCCGGCGCGAGGTATGGCGCCGGGTCAGGGGAATGCCGGCTTGCGCCGCGGCAACGCAGGCCGATGTCACGCCGGGAACGATCTCGTAGCCGATGCCGGCCTCACGCAGCGTCTCAAGTTCTTCCTCGAGCCGGCCGAAAATGCCGGCGTCGCCCGACTTGAGCCGCACCACGCGTGCGCCTGTCGCCGCATAGTCGACCAGCAGGCGGTTGACGTGGTGCTGCTTGGTCGAGGGACGCCCTGCCCGTTTCCCCACCGCGACGAGATTGGCGCCTGGCCGGGCGAGATCGAGGATCGCGCCAGAGGCAAGATCGTCATAGAGCACGACGTCGGCTTCGCGCAGCCGCGCGGCGCCCTTGAGCGTGAGAAGCTCGGGGTCGCCGGGCCCGGCGGAGATGAAGGAGACGAATCCGCTCACCGGTCCTCCGCGATCAGATGAAAGAAGGTGCCGGTGGCGTGGCCGCGCTGCGAGCCGGTCTCGGCGATGACTGCGCCAGTCGCATCATGCACGACCGCCAGCGGCGTATCAGGCTGGGCAAGAATGGTCGAATAGTGGAATTCGTGGCCGCGCAGGCGCGCGCCGGAGCGATGTCCCGGCATCGGCGCGGCGAGTTCGGCCAGACGATAACCGAGATGCATGCGGCGTTTGGCAAAGCTCGTCTCCAGGCCAAGCAGGCCTGTCATCTCGTGGCGGATTCCGTCCGCATCGGTCAAAGCGGTTCCCAGCACCATATAGCCCCCGCATTCGCCGTGCACCGGCCGCGTTTCGGCGAAGGCGCGCAGGCCGCTGCGAAAACGCGCATTGGCCGCGATCTTGCCGGCATGCAACTCGGGATAACCGCCGGGCAGCCAGCACACATCGGCGCTCGCGTCAGGCGCTTCATCGGAGAGCGGCGAGAATGTCGAGATCTCCGCGCCCGCCCGGCGCCAGGCTTCCAGCATATGCGGATAGACGAAGGAGAACGCCGCATCGCGGGCCAGCGCGATGCGCTGCCCCGGCGGTGTCACGTTCAGCCCATTCGCGGCAGGTTGCGGCGACCAGCTGGCAGCCGATCGCAGCACCGCATCGAGATCGACATGCTCGGCGACGAAGCGCGCGGCCTCGTCGATCAGCTTGCCGATCTCGCCCTGCTCTTCGGCCTGCACCAGGCCGAGATGTCGCTTCGGCAGGCTGATCTCGGCATGACGCGGCAGCGCGCCGAACACGGCAATGCCGGAATCGTTGAGCGCACGCCGCACGAGGTCTTCGTGGCGCGGGCTGGCAACGCGGTTGAGCACGACGCCCGCAAGGCGCACACCGGGGCGATAATCGCGAAGTCCCGCGGCGATCGCCGCCGCGGTCTGCGCCTGACCGGAAGGATCGATCACCAGCACCACCGGCCAGCCCAGCATCTCCGCAATGTCGGCGGTGGCACCGGTGCCGGAGACACCGCGCGCGGCGACGCCGTCGAACAGGCCCATCGATCCCTCGGCGAGCACGACATCGGCGTCCGCGCCGCGGCTGACGAGATGGGCGATGCCCCCGCGGTCCATCGCCCAGCTATCGACGTTGACGGAAGCGCGCCCCGTGGCGGCGGCGTGGAAGGCGGGATCGATGTAATCGGGACCGCTCTTGAAGCACTGCACGTTCAATCCGCGATTGCGCCAGGCGCGCGCGAGCGCCAGCGTCAGCGTGGTCTTGCCGACGCCGGAAGCCGGCGCGGAGATGACGAAGCCTGCCGCCATCACGAGGCCTCCGGAAAGCGTGGCTCGGCACCGACAGGCCGATAGCGACGATCGTAGTCGGCGGCATAGAGGCGGCTCTCGTCGAAATCCGCAGCGCCAAGCGTTCTGCCGACCAGAATGATCGCGGTGCGCTCCATCTCGGTGCCGACGGCAGCATCGAGCGTAGCAAGCGTGGCGCGGACGATGCGCTGGTCCGGCCAGCTCGCGCGCCAGACGATGGCGACCGGGCAATCCGCGCCATAACGCGGCGCGAGCTCGGCGACGACCTTGTCGAGCAGATGGATCGACAGATGGATCGCAAGCACCGCACCGGTCGCGGCGAATGCGGCGAGCTTCTCGCGCTCGGGCATCGCACTGGCGCGGCCGGGCGTGCGCGTCAGCACCACCGTCTGGGCGAGACCGGGCAGCGTCAGCTCAGCCTCCAGAGCGGCGGCGGCGGCGGAGAAGGACGGCACGCCAGGCGTCACGGTGAAAGGGATACCGAGTGCGCGCAGGCGGCGGAGCTGCTCGCCCATCGCCGACCAGATCGAGAGATCGCCGGAATGCAGGCGAGCGACGTCCTTGCCTTCGGCATGCGCGGCGGCGATCTCCGCGATGATCTCGTCGAGCGATAGCGGCGCGGTATTGACGATGCGCGCGCCCGGCGGGCAATGCGCCAGCACGCCTTCGGGGACCAGTGAGCCCGCATAGAGGCAGACCGGACAGGCCGCGATCAGGTCGCGGCCGCGCAACGTCAGCAAATCGGGCGCGCCCGGCCCTGCCCCGATGAAATGCACCGTCATGCGCCGTCTCCTTCCGCGATCGCGGCGGTCGCAGTGCGATCCCGCGAGACAACGCGTGTCGAGATCAGCCGTGCACGCGGCCCCGCCGCAGCGAGAGCTGCTGCTTCGGCGACCGATCCGATGCCGAACTTCTCCATCACGAGATTGGACCGGGTCGGCGTGGCTATCCTCGCCAACATGTCGGCCGGAACAGCCTTGATCGGCACGCCGCACTCAAGCGCGAGCTGCTTCAACGGCTCCGCGTCGGCCTTGTCGCTGACAGTTGCCATCGCAGTGAGGCCTTCGGGATCACCCGCAGCCAGCAGCGCTTCGCGCAGCGAAGCGAGAGTGACATCTCTCCTGAACCCAAACCCGGCCACCTTCATCGGACCGTACTCCACTGCACCACCGGCCGTGCCGCCTCCCAGGACCGATAACGGCCGAGCGGGCCAGCATAAGCGATGTCGACCCGCATCAGCTCGCCGCCGTGGCGCTGGTGCAGATCGCCGAGCAACGCTTCCGTCTCCAATGTGACCGAATGTGCAACCAGCCGTGTGCCCGGTGCAAGCCGCGACCAGATTGCATCGAACATCGCGATGTCGAGACCGCCGCCGATGAAGACCGCATCCGGTGCGTCCAGCGCAGCGAGCACTTCAGGCGCTTTCCCCGTCACAATGGTGATCCGGTGCACGAGCCCGAACGCAGCGGCATTCTTGCGGATATTCGCGACGCGATCCTCGCGCGGCTCGATTGCGGTCGCCGTCCCGCCGCACAGCGCCCACTCGACCGAGATCGACCCCGAACCGGCGCCGATATCCCACAGCCGTTCGCCCGGACGCGGCGCCAGCGCCGAGAGCGCGAGCGCACGCACCGGCCGCTTGGTGATCTGGCCGTCATGGACGAACAGATCGTCAGGACGCCCCGAGGCGTGGGGCATACCATGCGTGCCCTTCGCCTCAACGGCGACGGTGATCAGGTTTCCAGCGGGATCACCGGCGAAACCGTCGGCGCGATGTTCTTGGATGCTTTCGCGCGGACCACCGAGTGCGGCGAGCGTCCAGAAGGCCGAGGCGCCCCATCCGCGCTCGCTCAACCATTTTGCGAGATCGCTTGCCGCTTTCCCATCGCGCACGAGGCAGATGATGCGCGCCCCTCGCGCCAGATGCGGAACGAGACGTTCGAACGGTGCGGCGTGAAGCCCGAGGCAGACGGCGGATTCGAGCCGCCAGCCCAGCCGTGCGGCCGCAAGCGAGAAGGTCGACGGAGCGGAATGCGCGGTCCACTCGCCGGTCTGCAGCTTCTCGGCGAGACCAGCACCTGCGCCATGCCAGAACGGATCGCCGGAAGCGAGCACCACTGTCGGCCGGCCGCGGCTGCTCAGAACGACGTCGGCGTCGAACGGCACCGGCCACGGACGGCCGCGGCTGCCGACGCCGGCAAGCGCGAGATGCCGTGCACCACCGAAGACGGTTTCGGCCTCATTGAGCGCCTTTCGGCTTGCTTCGGACAGCCCGGCAAGGCCATCTTCGCCGATACCGATGATGGTCAGCCAGGGATCAGCCAAGGAATCAGCCATGACGCGCGCCCTCATTCTGGGCGGAACTGCCGATGCGAGCCTGCTCGCCGCGGCGATCGCGCGCGCAGGCATCGAGGCCATCTATTCCTATGGCGGCCGCACCCGCGCGCCTGCGGATCAGCCGCTGCCGACCCGCATCGGCGGCTTCGGCGGCGTGAGCGGGCTTGCCGACACCATCCGCAGCGAAGGCATTACGCATGTGATCGACGCGACGCATCCTTTCGCTGCGGAGATGAGCCGCAATGCGGTCGAGGCGTGCGCGGAAACCGATACGCCGCTGATCGCGCTGGAGCGCGCGCCTTGGACCGGGATGTCCGGCGACAATTGGATTGAGGTCGCGAATGTCAGCGCCGCGGCCGCGGCGCTGCCCGAGCCGCCCGCAAACGTGTTCCTCGCCATCGGCCGCCAGCATATCGCGCCGTTCGCGACGAAGCCGCAGCATGCCTACACGCTGCGTTTCGTCGATCCGCCGGAATCGCCGCTGCCCTTCGCCGCCGATGTGATCGTGTCGCGTGGACCGTTCACGTTGGACGGTGAATTGGAGATGATGCGCGAACGCGGCATCGGCTGGATCGTCGCCCGCAATTCCGGCGGCGATGGCGCGCGCGCCAAGATCGACGCGGCCCGCTTGCTCGGCCTGCCCGTGCTCATGATCTCGCGGCCAAAGCTGCCCGAGCGGCTGCGGGTCGAGAGCGTGGCCGAGATCATGCAATGGCTCGGTCATTCTACCCGCCTCGGCGCATAGACCCAGCGGCCGACGCGGCGCGTCTGCGAATTGCCGACGATCACCAGCGTGCGCATATCGGCCATCTCGGGCCGGGCTTCGTGCAGCGTGACAGTTTCGATCCTCTCGTCAGCTGTGCTGACCGCGCGCGCAAAAATCACGAGGCGCTCGCCGCAACCGGCGTCCTTCAGCACCGCGAGCGCGCGGCCAAATCCTTCGGGCCGACTTGCGGAGCGCGGATTGTACATCGCAATCGAAAAATCAGCTTCGGCGGCGAGCCGCAGGCGCTTCTCGATGACTGCCCACGGCTTGAGATTGTCGGAGAGATTGATGGCGCAGAAATCATGGCCGAGCGGCGCGCCCGCGCGCGCGGCAGCTGCCAGCATCGCCGTGATGCCAGGCAGCACGCGAATCGAAAGATTCCGCCATTGCGGCGCCTGTTCGAGCGCCTCAAACACGGCAGAGGCCATCGCGAAGACGCCGGGATCGCCGGAGGAGACGACGACGACCTGCCCGCCGTCTGCGGCAAGCCGCAGGGCTTCGCTCGCGCGCTGCAGCTCCTCGCGGTTATCCGAGGGATGCAGCTTGAGCCCAGCGCGCGCGGGCACGCGCGCGACATAGGGCGCATAGCCCAGAATATCGGTTGCGGAGGCCAGCGCAGCCGTGACCTCGGGCGTCACCAGAGCATCGCTGCCCGGCCCGAGGCCCGCGATGGTCAGCGTGCCCGTCATTCGGCGGCGTCCAGGTGCCGGCCCTTGCCGTGTACCAGCACGATCGCGAAGTAAGGACAGTCGGCGCCGTCGACCTCGGCAAGCCGCACCACGCGCTCGCCCGCCATGGTGCCGCACTCGACCAGCCAGGCATCATCGAGCCGGCCGGCTGAGCTGAGCGCGCGGCGCACCTTTGCGAGATTGCGCCCGGTCTTCATGACGACAACCGCATCGGAATCGCGCATGCGCCGCTCGAGCTCGTCCTCGGCCAGCGTTCCCATCAGCACGGTCGTCACGTCATCGCCGAGCGCGATCGGCTGCCCGACGCCGTTCCAGCAGCCGACCATGCCGGGAATGCCCGCAATCACCTCGATCTCGACACGGCCCTGCAGGCGTATGTGCAGATGCATGAAGGAGCCGTAGAAATAAGGGTCGCCCTCGCAGAGCACGACGACGTCGACCGCGCGCGAAAGCCGCGCCAGACGCTCCGCCCACTCGTCGTAGAAGCCCGCCAGCAGCTGCACGTACTCGGCGCTGTCGAAGGCGATCTCGGTGGTGACCGGATATTCCATGGGATATTCGGTGACATCGGCCGCCAGCATGCCCTCGACGATGCGCCGCGCCTGGCCCGGCCGGCCCTTCTTGCGGAAATAGGCGACGTGGCTTGCGGCGCGCACGGTGCGATTGGCGCGCACGCTCATCAGATCAGGATCGCCAGGGCCGAGACCGCAGCAGATGATGCGCCCCATCGCTATTCGCTCCGGCTCGCCAAGGCGTTCACGGCGGCAACGGTAATCGCGGAACCGCCGAGGCGGCCCTCGACCGTCAGCGCCGGCGCCGGCGGATCGGCCATCAGCGCGGCCTTGGATTCGGCAGCGCCGACGAATCCGACGGGACAGCCGATGATCGCCGCGGGCCGTGGGCAGTCACGGTTCTCCAGCATGTTGAGCAGATGAAACAGCGCGGTCGGCGCATTGCCGATCGCAACGATCGCACCATCGAGATGCGGCCGCCACAGCTCCAGCGCCGCGGCCGAACGCGTGTTGCGCATGGATTGCGCCAGCGCTGGAACGGCCTCGTCGCCGAGCGTGCAGATGACGGCATTGGCTGCCGGTAACCTCGCGCGCGTAATCCCTTCAGAGACCATGCGCGCATCGCACAGGATCGGCGCGCCTCGTTGCAGGGCGGCGCGCGCAGCGGTCGCCATGCCCTGCGTGAAGCGGATATGCGCCTCCAGGCCGACCATGCCGGCGGCATGGATCATCCGCACCACGATTTGTTCTTCGTCCGGCGTGAAGCGGGCAAGATCGGCCTCGGCGCGGATGGTCGCAAAGGACTGCCGGTAGATGGCCGCGCCGTCGGTCTCGTAAGTGTGCGGCATCAGTTTCCTCCCACGAGAATGGAGGGATCGCTGACGATGTCCGCGCCGTTCAGGCCGCGCAGCACCGGCTCGTCGCGGATCGAGCCGTCACGGACGAGATCGAAGCCGGCGCGGGTCGCCACCAGCGTGACCGCGGCCGTGCCGGAATGGGCACAGCCCTTGCCGCAGCCGGAGACGTGGAGCCGCGCATCGGAGGCGATGCGCGGGGCGAGCGCTGCTGCGAGCGCACGCGTATCGGCATGGGCTTCGCGGCAGCGCGGCGCGCCGCTGCAGGCGATGACGCGCAGCGCGGGATCAAAGGGCTCGGTGATCAGGCCCGGGGCGCTCGGCATCTCGCGCTCGCCTTCGCTCAGCACCATCCGCCAGGGCGTCATGCGCAGCGCATGTCCACAACCGGCGAACTGATGCAGCGTCGTATGCAGCATCTGCCCGAACGCGACGCCGACCATCGCGCCTTGCGGATAGTGCCCGGGACGCGAGGCGGCCATCACGGGCGCGGGCTCGGTCTCGCCGCGCAGCGATTGAGGCAATGCCGCGCCGGACGCGATGTGGGCCGCCATGCGCCCTCGCCCGCCTGTCGCGCCGCCGGAGACCAGGAACCAGCTTGCGAGCGCGAGCGCCGTGCTCACGGCTTCTCCGCGTGCGACGGAGCGGCCCAGCTTTGCGCCATCGGCCCGCACCAGGAGACGGCCTGTGCGATCGCGCTCGATGCGGATGTCGGCGGAATCGCCGGCGAGCACGCGCGAGGTCCCGTCATCGATGGCGAAGCCGAATTTCGTTGGAAGCGCGAGCGAATTATCCTCGAGCGCTTCTTCCAGCTCGGCGGCAAGCGATTGTGTCGCGTCGCCAGCGCGCCAGAACGGCGTGACGAGGATGTTGCGACGGGCTTCCGTGGCCGGATCGGGATCGAGCAGCGCCAATCGTGCAAGGCCGTCGATCAACGGTCGATGGCCTGCTTCACTGACGCCCCTGATCTGCAGATTGGCGCGGCTCGTCACGTCGATCAGACCATTGCCGTGTTGCCCGGCGAGCTCGGCAAGTCCGGAAATTTGCGGTGCTTCCAGCCGTCCACCGAACGGACGCACGCGCACCACGAGCCCGTCGCCCGAGAGCATCGGGCGCAGCGCGCCGGGACACCAGCCCTTGACCGTGGCCGCGCTCATGAGGCCTCCCGCAGCGCCGCGGCGATCGAATTGCGGCGCGTTTGCCAAAGCGCCGCATCGTGCAGGCGCGCAAAACAGGTTTCCATCGCGGCGAGCGCCGACGGATTTTCACGCGCCATGAAAGCGCGGACGTCATCATTGCCGAGCGTTGCATCGTAGTAGAGATCGAACAGATGCGGCGGCACGGTGCCGGCGAGATGCGCGAAAGCGGCCATGTGCTCCAGCGTCGCGGTGATTTCGGCGGCGCCGCGAAAGCCGTGACGCATCATGCCGGCGATCCAGGCCGGATTCGCGGCACGCGCACGGACGACACGCGCGATTTCCTCGGTCAGGGTGCGCGCATGCGGCTGCTCGGGACGCGTCGTGTCGAGGTGATAGAGCGCCGGCCCTGCCGCGCCGAGATGCGCGGCCGCGGCCGCAACGCCGGCTTCATGCGCGGCATAGTCGGCCGCGAGCAGCAGATCGGTCTCCGGCAAGTCCTGGACATGGACAAAGCCATCGGCCGCAGCGAGGCGCTGTTCGATGCCGGCGCGATTCGGCTGCATCTCGCCGTCGGCCGAGAACGCCCAGGACGATGCCGCCAGCCAGGCTTCACCGGCTGCCTCGCGGGTCTCCGGCGTGAAGGCATCAGGGATCGCGGATAGGCCCACGCCGTATTGTCCGGGGCGCGGCGCGAACACGCGGGAGGCGCGGTGGCGGTACGGATTCTCATCGCCCTCGTCCTCGCGCGCCGCAAGCGCTTCGGAGGCGGCCTCGAACAATTGCGCAAGGCCTGCGAAGACGTCGCGGAACAGGCCGGACACGCGCAGCGTCACGTCGATGCGGGGGCGGCCGAGCTCGGCCGGCGCGATGATGTCGTAACCGGTGACGCGGCCGGAGGCGTGATCCCAGCGCGGCGAAAGGCCGGCCAGATGCAGCGCCATCGCGAACTCCTCGCCCGCAGTGCGCATCGTTGCCGAACCCCAGAGATCGACGACGAGCCCCTTCGGCCAGTCGCCGTGATCCTGCAGATGGCGGCGCAGCAGCTCTTCGGCGAGTTTTATCCCCTGCGCATGTGCCGACGGCGTCGGCACGGAGCGCGGATCGACCGCAAAGAGATTGCGCCCGGTCGGCAGCACGTCTTGACGGCCGCGATAGGGCGAGCCCGACGGTCCCGGCGCAACGCGCTGGCCGGCAAGCGCGGCGCGCAGCGCTCCGCGCTCCGCCTCGCCGCAGGCGCCGCGGCCGAATACGTGCAGGCCGTCCCCGAATTGGCTTTCCTTGAGATCGCAGACGAAGCGATCAATCCGCGGAATGGCTTCGGCGGGCGCGGCCGAGGCATCCAAACCGAGATCGTCTTCGAGGCCTGCCACGCGCGCCTCGTCGCGGATCGCGGCAATCAGCCGTTGGCGGCGCGCGGGATCGAGACCATCAGCGGTCGAATATTCGTCGAGAAGTCGTTCGAGCCGGCGCAGGGCCTCCGGCACCGAGGATGTTTCCAGCGGCGGCGGCAGATGGCCGATGGTGACGGCGCCAATGCGCCGTTTCGCCTGCGCGGCCTCGCCGGGATCGTTGACGATGAAGGGATAGATGATTGGGAGATCGCCGATCAGGGCTTCCGGCCAGCAGTGCGATGACAGCGCCACGGATTTTCCGGGCAGCCATTCCAACGTGCCATGTGCGCCCATATGCACGACGGCATCGCAGGCCTGCTGCCGGAGCCAGAGATAGAACGCGACATAACCGTGGCGCGGCGTGCGGGCGAGATCGTGATAATCAATATCGCGCGTGGTCGCATCGCCGCGTTCCGGCTGAACCGCGATGATCGACTTGCCGCAAGCGACGGCCGCGAATTGAAACACGCCGTCCTGGCAGCTCGGATCATCCTCCGGCGCGCCCCAGGCTTGCGCGAGATCATCCTGCAAGACTTGCGGCAGGCGCGAAAGCGCCGCGCGGTAATCGGCAACGTCCCAGGTCAGTTGCCGCTTGAGCAGCGTCTCGCCAAGGGTGTGGACCGGCGCAACATCGAAGCCGGCCTCCGCGAGATCCGACACCAGCGCCTCGACCGAAGCCAGCGCATCGAGACCGACCGCATGCGCGATCTGATGCGGCCGGCCCGGATAATTGGAGAGCACGAGCGCAATGCGCTTCTCGGCTGCTGGCTTCTCCGCGAGGCCCCGCCAAGCCGCGACGCGCGCGGCGACGGCCGTCACGCGCCCTTCATCGGCGCCGTGCGCAAGACGCGAAAATTGCAGATCGGGGTCACGCATCCCCGCCGATTTGAAGCTCACCACGCCCGCGAACAGGCGGCCATCGACCTCGGGCAGCACCACATGCATCGCAAGGTCGCCGGGCGACAGGCCGCGCAGCGAGTCCACCCAGTCCTCGCGCCGCGCGGTGGAGAGCGCGACCTGAAACACCGGGCAGGATGCGGCGTCGAATGGTGTCGTGCCGTCGTCGCCCATGGCCGAGAACGCCGTTGCATTGACGATCGCCGCCGGAGGATTTTGCGCAAGATACGCGCGCAGCCAATCCGCAACGCCCGCAGCCTTCAGCGACGTGACGAACGCGCCACAAGTGTCAAATCCCTTCTGACGCAACGTCGCGATCAGGGCATCGACCGGGCCGGTGTCGGCAGCGGTGAGATAGGAGCGATAGAACGTCACCAGCGCGCGCGGCCTGCCCTCGCCGCCCACCGGCGCAGCAATGACACCACGCGCGGGATCGTAGAACCCCATCTCGGGCGCGGTCGTCTCGCCGATAACTGGCCCGGCATAGAGGCCCGAGGCCAGCGCGAGCTGTGCAATCGCGGCCTGCGCCGCGACCGGGCCGCCGGTGTCGCAGAGCACCTTGAGCCGGCGCAGCGTCGAGACCGGCAAGGTCGAGTATGCATCGAGCCGCGTGTCGTCACGGCCATCGGCCGGTAGCACGGCCAGCACAATGCCACGGTCCTTCGCAAGCTGTTGCAGGGCCGCAAGCCCATACGGCCAGTAGGACTCCCCGCCGATCAACCGCACCAGAATGCCGCGCGCCTGCGACAGCGTGCGCTCGATATAGGTGTCGACCGACAGCGGATGACGCAGCTCAGCAAGGTTCGCGAGCCGCAGCGTCGGCAGGTTCTCGCGGCCACGCCGCCAGCCGGCTGCGAACGCCGCGAGATCCGAATCCGAATACGAGAGCACCACGAGATCGGCCGGGTCCTGGCCGATATCCCTTGGCGTCGCGGTCTCCTCCAGACCGCGGCTCTCGCGGAAGACGACGTGCATCAGATACCTAGTCCTGCCTTGATGGCGGCCTCGTCGATATCGCCGTGCTCGCCGATCACGACGAGCTTCGACCGCCTGTGACCGGCACCCCACGGCTTGTCGAACTGGTGGCGCACGCGCTCGCCGACGGCCTGCAGCAGCAACCGCATCGGCTTGCCCGCGACCGCGATGTAACCCTTGGCCCGCAGCACGTTCTGCTCGCGTGCCAGCTTCTGGACGGATGCGACCAGCGCATCGACGTCGGCGACTTCAGGAAGGTCGACCACGACGGAGGCGAAGTCATCGTGCTCGTGCTCCTCCTCGCCGTCATGATGCGAGGGGCGCGCGGCGAGATCGTTCTCGGCGGCGGCGCCGAGACCGAGGATGACGCGCGCATCGATCGCGCCGTCGGTCACGGGGAGCATCGGCACGCGGCGTGGCATCTCGGCAATAATCGCCGCCTTGGCCGCTTCAAGCCCCGCCGCGCCCGCAAGATCGGCCTTGGTCAGCAGCACGATATCGGCGCAGGCGATCTGATCCTCGAACACCTCCGACAGCGGCGTCTCGTGATCGAGATTTTGGTCTGCCGCCCGCTGCGCTTCGACGGCATCAGGATCCGGCGCAAAGCGGCCGGCGGCGACGGCCTCGGCATCGGCAAGTGCGATCACACCGTCGACGGTGATGCGCGAGCGGATCTCCGGCCAGTCGAACGCCTTCAGCAGCGGCTTCGGCAGCGCCAGGCCCGAGGTCTCGATCAGGATGTGATCGGGCCGCACGGGCCGCGCCAGCAGTTTTTCCATGGTCGGGATGAAATCGTCGGCGACCGTGCAGCAGATGCAGCCATTGGCGAGCTCGATGATGTTCTCCTCCGGGCAATTGGCATCGGCGCAGGATTTCAATATCTCGCCGTCGACGCCCTCACTGCCGAACTCGTTCACGAGCACCGCGAGCTTCTTGCCGCCGGCATTGCTGAGCAGATGCTGGATCAGCGTCGTCTTGCCGGAGCCGAGAAAACCGGTGACCACCGTCACAGGGACTTTTGCGAGCGAGTTCATTCGGCGGCCTCCGGCACGACGGCAATGGGGGGAATGCGGGCAAGCGATTGCTTGCGGAATATTTCCGGCCGGCTGCGCCAGGGCACGAGACCATCCGGCGCCGCCGCATAAGCCGCGGCGCCCGCGACCACATCCCGCGCATTCGCATCCGACAGGCGGCCATAGACATACGACCAGCGGCCGGGCGCGCTGAGCGCGACCGAGCAGCCCTGATTGCAGGCCGACAGGCATTCGACGGGAACCACATTGACGCCCTCGGGCACGCCGGCGTCGAGGATCGCCCCATGCAGGCGCTTGCCGGGCGTCGCCTCGCCCTCGCCAGGCGTCTCGCCGGCACGGCAGGTGATGCAGACGTGAAGTGTGACGGTCATCGCCTCTTCCAGATAACAGCGGGAGGCGATGAGGCACACGGACCATTCTTCAGAAGGCCCGTTTCCCCGTCGCGGAACACCCCGTCCGCCGGTCCAAAACTCGTCCGCGCTGGCAGGTCTCCCGGCTTGCGGAGCAGGGTTTTGCCCTTCGATCCCCGCCTTCCCGATTCCCGCGGGAATCAGTGGCTTCGGGCATCTCTCCGGTCACGGTCGCGGGGGCGGCTGCATTTTGGACCCAAATCTTGCCGATTCGGACCCTATCGCATTCCCTCTTCGCCTGTCATAGGACAGGAACCAACGCCGGGCCACCATTTGCCGGTGGCCGCCACTTGTCAAGCCGAAGGACCGGGACCGATGACGCCTGAACCGGATACAAAAACGGCCGAGGAAACCGACGCCCGCCACGCCACGAAAATGGCGAAGAAGAAGGCCGCCCGCGACAAGATCATGGCGACCAAGAGCGGCGAAAAGGGCCTCATCATCGTCCACACCGGCGCCGGCAAGGGCAAGTCCTCCTCGGCCTTCGGCATGATCGTCCGCTGCGTCGCCCATGGCTTCCCCTGTGCGGTCGTGCAGTTCATCAAGGGCGCCTGGGATACCGGCGAGCGACGCCTGCTCACCGGCCATTTCGGCGACCTCTGCCAGTTCCACGCCATGGGCGAAGGTTTTACCTGGGAGACGCAGGACCGCGCCCGCGACATCGCCGCCGCGCGCGCCGGCTGGGAGAAGGCCAAGGAGCTGATCCTCGATGAGAGCTTGCGCATGGTCGTGCTCGACGAGATCAACATCGCGCTGCGCTACGACTATCTCGACATCGCCGAGGTCGTCGAGTTTCTGACCACCTCGAAGCCGCCGATGACGCATGTCGTCCTCACCGGGCGCAACGCCAAGGACGAGCTGATCGAGATCGCCGATCTCGTCACCGAGATGACGCTGGTCAAGCATCCCTTCCGCTCCGGCATCAAGGCGCAGGCCGGCGTCGAGTTCTGAGTTCGATGGCGCGCGCATTGATGATCCAGGGGGCCGGCTCGGACGTGGGCAAGTCGCTCATCGTCGCAGGCCTTGCGCGTGCCTTCACGCGGCGCGGCCTGCGCGTGCTGCCGTTCAAGCCGCAGAACATGTCGAACAACGCCGCCGTCACCATCGATGGCGGCGAGATCGGCCGCGCCCAGGCGCTGCAGGCGCTGGCAGCAGGCGTCGAACCGCACACCGACATGAACCCCGTGCTGCTCAAGCCCGAGACCGATGTCGGCGCGCAGGTGATCGTCCACGGAAAGCGCATCGCGACTGCGCGCGCGCGTGACTACGCCGCGATGAAGCCCTCGCTGATGGGCGCGGTGCTGGAGAGCTTTGAGCGGCTGAAGGCACGCGCCGATCTAGTGCTGGTGGAAGGCGCCGGCAGTCCGGCCGAGGTGAATTTGCGTAAGGCCGACATCGCCAATATGGGTTTTGCGCGCAAGGCCGACGTGCCGGTCGTGCTGATCGGCGACATCGACCGCGGCGGCGTCATCGCCCAGCTCGTCGGCATCAAGACGGTGATCGACCCCGACGATGCCGCGATAATCCGGGGTTTTGTCATCAACAAGTTCCGCGGCGATCCCACCCTGTTCGACGACGGCTACAGGCTGATCGAGCAAAAGACCGCGTGGCGCGGCCTTGGCGTGCTGCCCTGGTTCGCCCGCGCCGGCGAGCTGCCGGCCGAGGATGCGCAGGGCCTCAGCGATGCGCGCAAGCCGGGCCAATGCAAGATCGCCTGCCTCGCGCTGTCGCGGATCGCCAATTTCGACGATCTCGATCCACTCAAGCTCGAGCCGGGCGTCGATCTCGTGATGGTACGCCCCGGCGAAGCCATCCCCGGCGATGTCCGCCTCGTCATCATCCCCGGCTCAAAGTCCACCCGCGGCGATCTCGCCTTCCTGCGCGCGCAAGGCTGGGACATCGATCTGCTCGCGCATCACCGCAGGGGTGGCTATGTGCTCGGCCTCTGCGGCGGCTATCAGATGCTGGGACGCAGCGTCGCGGACCCACAGGGAATTGAAGGTCCCGCGGGCGACACGGCGGGGCTCGGGCTGCTGGATGTGGACACGGTGATGAGTCCGCAGAAGACGCTGACGCGGGTTACGGCTGTGCATGCCGCTACGGATCAGCCGATCGAGGCGTACGAAATTCACATCGGCCGTACCGATGGGCCCGATCGTGCGCGCCCGTTTGCGACACTGAACGGCGAGACCGAAGGCGCGATCTCGCGCGATGGCCGCGTGCAGGGCAGCTACCTGCACGGCCTGTTCACGTCGGATGATTTCCGCAAGGCGTACCTCGCAAAGCTCGACATTCCCGCTGGCAACGAGCCCTACCACGCCCGGGTCGAGAGTGCGCTCGATGCGCTCGCCGACCACATCGAAAAGCATCTCGACGTCGAAGGTCTGCTTGCGCTAGCGCGCTAGCACCTCGGCAAGGCGCATCCATTCGGCTTCGCTGCCGGGAAGCCCGAGCCGAAGCCATGTCGGCTTTTGCGCAAAGACGCGCGACCAGATCTGGCTTTGTGCCAGTCTGTCTTGCGCGGCGAGCGCGTCGGGTGTCTCGTAGAGACGGAACAGCGGCGTCCCCCCAAGCAGCATCCAGCCTTGCGCTTGCGCTATGGCATCGAGGCGAACACAGTCCCGGGCAAGTCGCGCTGACGTGGTCTCAGCCCAGGCGTCGTCGCGCAGCGCGCGACAGCCGATCGCGATCGCCGCTCCCGAAACCGGCCATGGACCCGACATCGACGCAAGCTTGCCAATGTCGGCGGCATTGCCGATCGCGAAGCCGAGCCGCAGGCCGGCAAGGCCATAGAACTTTCCGAACGAGCGCAGGATCAGCAGTCCCGGTCGATCGGCTTCCGATGCAAGCGACAGCTGCGAAACGGCGTCGACGAAGCTCTCGTCGATGACGAGGCGGCCGACGCGCGGCAGCAGTGCGAGCAGATCCTTTGGTGCACGATGCTGTCCGCCGGGGTTGTTGGGATTGACGATCACCGCAAGATCCGCGCCCGCCAGCGCGTCGAGTTCCCTGACCTCCTGGACATCCCAGCCTGCGGCCGACAGAACCCCTGCGTATTCATTGTACGTCGGTCCGAGGATGCGGGCGCGGCCGGTTCGTAACAGCCGCGGCAGCAATTGAATGGCAGCCTGCGCGCCGCCCATCGCAACGATCGGTGCGCTGGTGCGATAGGCATGCTGCGCCGCCTGATGCAGGGCGTTGATGTCGGATTGCGAGGGCAGCGCATTCCAATAGTGCGCATCGATCTCGCCGACGGGATAAGGCAGCCGGTTGATCCCTGTCGACAGATCGATCCAATCTTCCGCGCGTCCGCCGAAACGCTGCTGTGCCAGATCCAGATTTCCACCGTGCTCGCGCATGTCCCGTTCTTTCATGCGAAAGCCAGGATCGCAAGGGTGCCAGCGAGCAGCACCATGGCGCGGCGGTAGACCGTCAGTGCCTCGGCGATATCAGCGGCGCGCGGATCGCGCGCGCCCTCGTTGAGCCAAGGCTCGTCGGTCGCGCTGCCGTGATAGATGCGGGGGCCGCTGAGCCGGACGCCAAGCGCCCCCGCCATGGCCGCCTCCGGCCAGCCGGCATTGGGCGAGCGGTGACGCCGTGCGTCGCGCGTCATGCACGACAACGCCTCCGATCGCCGCGGCGCTAGCAGCACGAACAAAAATCCGGTCAGCCGCGCCGGAATGAAATTGGCGACATCGTCGATGCGCGCCGCCGCCCAGCCGAAGGCCTCGTGCCGCTCGTTGCGATGGCCGATCATGGAGTCCAGCGTGTTGATCGCCTTGTAGCCGAGGATGCCCGGCAGGCCGAACAACGCGCCCCAGAACACCGGCGCCACGATGCCGTCGGAGGCATTTTCCGCAAGGCTCTCGATCGCCGCGCGCGCGATGCCGGCTTCATCGAGCGCTGCGGGATCGCGGCCGACGATCCGCGAAACCGCGTCGCGCGCGGCGGCGATATCGCCAGCCAGCAATGGATTTGCGACGGCGGCCACGTGATCATGCAGCGAGCGCAGCGCAACCAGCGGCCAGGCCAGGATACCGACCAGCACGATTTGGATCCAACTCGAGGAAAGCAAGGCCTGAAGCGCGCAGCCGATCGCAACGGAAAATGCGATCACCAGGAGCGATCCGGCGACACCAGCAGCGCGGCGGAGCGCCGGCGGATCTGACCCGCGATTCCAGCCGCGATCAATTGCACCGATCAGCCGACCCAGCCAGGTCACGGGATGACCGATCCGCGCGAACAGCCAAGACGGCCAGCCCAGGAGGGCATCCACCGCCATCGCCACCACCATCGCGCCCGCAAAGCCCACACACGCCTCCTGTCCCGCCCCTGTTGCGCAAAGCGAAGGCAGAGTGCAAGCCCCCGCCCGGCTGATTTCGGCTTTGTCTTTGGCCGCGTTTGGTGATTAGTCAGGCTTACAGGAGACCTTTATGGCCGTCATCTTGATCACGGGCGGAGCGCGATCGGGCAAGAGCAAGCGTGCGGAAATGCGCACGCGCGCCTTCCCCGGGCGGCCCGTCTATGTCGCGACGGCTGAGGCGCTTGACAGCGAAATGGAAGCGCGGATCGCCAAGCACCGCGCGCGCCGCGGAACGGACTGGATCGAGCGCGAGGTGCCGCTCGATCTCGTCCCCGCGCTGATCGCGACCGACGGTGGCGGCGCAACGCTCGTGGACTGCCTGACGCTGTGGCTCTCCAACCTGATGCATGCCGAGCGCGACTGGGAGCGCGAAGTCGGAGAACTCGCCGCCGCCCTGCCCCGCCTGAAAAGCCCCGTCGTCTTCGTGACCAACGAAGTCGGTCTCGGCATCGTCCCCGACAACGCGCTGGCGCGCAGCTATCGCGACGCCGCCGGCATCATGAACCAGATCATCGCCGAAGCCGCCGACGAGGTCGAGTTCGTCGTCGCCGGTTTGCCCATGAAATTGAAATGATGCCGCGCTCCGAACTCTTCAAGGACATGGTCGCCGATCTCAGGATGGCGGCGTCGTTCGTCACGATCCTTCCCGTGGCATCGTCCAAGCCCGCGGCCGATGGCGCCGTCGCGCGTGCGACATGGGCGCTACCCGTGGCCGGACTGCTGGTCGGCCTTGCCGGCGCTTTCGTCTACAAGGTCGCCATCCGCTTCGGACTGACGCCGAACATTGCCGCCCTGCTCGCACTGGCCACGACCGCCCTCATCACCGGCGCGCTGCACGAAGACGGTCTTGCCGATACGGCCGATGGGCTCGGCGGCGGCCGCACGCGCGAGCGCAAGCTCGAGATCATGCGCGACAGCCGGATCGGGACCTACGGCGTCTGCGCGCTGATCCTGTCGTTCGGCCTGCGCTGGAGCGCACTCGCGGCGATCGCCGATCCCTTGCTGGTGGCATTTGCGCTTTGCGCCGCGCACGCCGCCGCCCGCGCGGGCGTGCCGGCCTTCATGTCACTGGTACCGCCAGCGCGGCCTGACGGGCTGTCGGCGAGCGCGGGATCGCCGCCGGGCCGCAGCGTCGCCATCGCCTTCGCTCTTGGAACGCTCGCGCTCGCTCTCGCGTTGGGGCCGGGCAAGGCGCTGGTCGGCCTGATCCTGCTGTCGCTCGCCGGCCTGTTGCTGGCGCGGCTTGCCGTGCGCCAGATCGGCGGGCAGACCGGCGACATCCTCGGTGCGTTCGAGCAGATCGGCGAGATTCTCATTCTGCTGGTCGCGGCATCCTTCCGGATGGGAGGCTGATCTCATGGTCGAGTTCGACGACACCTTCCGTCAGCACTTGCGCGAGCTGTTCGTGTGGCGCCGCGATGTCCGCCGCTTTCGAGCTGACCCGCTGCCGGCCGGCGCCATCGATCGCCTGATCGAGACCGCCTGCCTGTCGCCCTCGGTCGGCCTCAGCCAGCCCTGGCGCTTCGTCACCGTCGATGATGCTGCACGACGTCGCGCCATCATCGATGATTTCACGGCGTGCAACGCCGACGCACTGAATTGCTATTCCGGCGAACGCGCGGCCCGCTACGCCACGCTGAAACTGTCGGGCCTTGAGCAGGCCCCCGGTCACCTCGCCGTGTTCGCCGACAAGGCCAGCGACATCGGCCACGGCCTCGGCCGTGCGACCATGCCGGAGACGACCGAGTATTCCGTGGTCGCCGCCATCACCGCGATGTGGCTCGCCGCGCGCGCCGAGAGCATCGGCATCGGCTGGGTCTCGATCCTCAACCCGGATCGCATCCACGTCGTCCTCGACGTGCCCGATACCTGGAAGTTCATCGCCTATCTCTGCATCGGCTATCCGGAAGCCGAATGCGACCAGCCCGAGCTGGAGCAGGCGAAATGGGAGCACCGGCGCAGCGCGGACGAGTTTACGTTGCGGCGTTAAGCGGATCGCGCCTCAAGCTCGCCAGTCAGATACCAGCAGTCGATCCATCCTCTGTCATTGCGAGCGAAGCGAAGCAATCCAGGATCGCGAGGGCTCTTCGCAATGACGGCGGAGAGAGCGGCACAACCTTCCGCTACGACCTGCTCCTGCCGGCCACCGCCGCCACAGGCGCAGGTGGCTCCGGCTTCTGGAACATCAGCAGCGGGCGGAAGATGACGCGGCCATAGGCCTCGTAATGGTTCTGGGTCGAGACCGCCATCTTCAGTGGCGTCGCGTAATTTGCCTCGAAGGTCATGAACTGCGCATAGGTCCAGGAGAAACCGACGCCGACCGAGGCCATTTCGGTGACGCCGGGGAAGGTCGAATACACCGCACCCCAGTCGGTGAAGATGTAGGTGTCGAAACCCCTGAGCCATTGCGACCAGTTGTAGTGCAGCTCGGCGTTGAGATAATAGCCGCTGTCGCCGGAGGCCGCATTGGAGGGATAACCGCGTACGGTGGTGGGGCCGCCGATCGAGAAGATCTGATCGCCCGGCAGCAGCTTCTCCTGCGTGTACTGCCAGCTCGCCAGCACATTGGCGCTGAAGTTCTGGGGCCCTGCGGCGCTCGTCGCGATCAGCGAGCCGGTATAGGTGTTGAACGCGCGGTTGTTGCCGAGCACATAGTCATGCCACGCGACGTAGTTCACTGCCGGCGAGACCGTGATCGAATAGGTGTTGCCGGACTTGGTCACCGAGATTCCAGCCGTGGTCTTGTCGTAGTGGTCGTCGGTGACGGCGACCGTGGCAAAGCGGCTGACAGTCTTGCCCTCGGTCAAGGCCGCGTTGAGCAGCACCAGCCAGTCCTGCGTCACCCAGACCGGCTGGCTGAAATTGACAGCGGCCTGGCTCGAGCGACCGGTGACGTCGAGCGCGACGAACGGCCCCTGGACGATCTTGATCTTGCCTTCGGTATAGCTGACGCCGGCGCGGCCGCCCCAGGGATTGACCGGGATGCTGTAGGCGACATTGCCGTTGAGATTGCCGTCGGAGCGGACGCCGTAGAAGGTCAGGCGGTCGTCGACGCCGAACAATCCGTGGCGCTTGTAGAAGGCGCCGCCCTCCCAACGCCCGGTATTTTCGGAACCCTGATTGTCGGTGAAGAGCTGCAAGGTGTCGACCGGCGGCTCGATCACCGCGAACTGGAGGTCGGTGAGGCCGAAGCTCGTGCCGGGCTGCAGCAGCGCCTTGATCTGCACGTCGTTGGTCCGGTTGAACCAGATCACGTCGCGGTTGAGCTTTGGAACGTCGAGGACCTCGCCTTCGGGCTCCTTCACGCGATCGAGGATGTAATCGGTGCGAGTCTGCTTGTTGCCCTCGACGGTCGTCTTCTGCAGCCGTCCCTCGGTCAGCTTGACGCGGACGACGCCGCCCTTGGCATCCTGCTCGGGCAGGGTCGCGATGCCCGTGACGATGCCGCGCGCGGCATAGACCGCATTGATGTCGGCAACGAGCTGCAACAGCGAGGCGATGTCGACGTCCTTGCCGACATATCTCTTCGCGATCTCATCCAGCTCCGCCGGCGTGATGAACTTGGACTCGTCGAACGTGACCTTGCGCAGGCGAAATTTCGGCCCGCCTGGCTTCAGGAGCTGGGACTTTTCCCGCTCGCCGCCGATCACCGCCGGCCCGGTGAGCTTGGGCGGCGCGCTCTGCTGCTCGAGCTGCCGCCGCTGCCGGTCGACGTCGTTCTGGATCACGCCGGGATTGATCGACTGGGCGCGCGCAGAGGCGATGCAGCAAGCTGCAAGCCCGATCGCCAACGACGCCCCCAGAATCCGCATCCCGAATCCAATTACCATGCCTGTGCGAGACGGCCAACGGCCGGCTTTTCCGTTTCAACCGCCGCATCCTTCCAGCCCGGACGTCCCGCACGCTGCCCCTTCTGGCGCAGCTTGCGCATGTCGCTGAGCCCTTCGACGTTAACGGCGGGGCCGGAGCCGACGGCCTCGACCGGCCGTGGCGTCAGCAGCGCGTCGAGCCGCGCCTGGCCGGAGAGACCGAGCAGGTAGAAGGTCCCCCCATCCTTCTTCGCGAGCCAGGTCTCGATGCTCTCTTTGCCCTCGCCGTCGACCGAGATGTTGCGCGCCATGCTGGCACCGGTGAAGACATTGCAGCAGCTGTGGGTCGGGCCGTAATTGGTGACGGTCGCCGAGACGTCGCCGGTGTAGAACACCACATAGGCATTGCCGACATTGGCGTTGCCGAGCTGGCTCATCGTGAACACGCCGCCCGGCTGATACAGCTGCAGCGACGGCCAATTGGACGGCGCCGGCGTACGATTGTTCAGGAGTATCTGCTGGGTCGCCGTGGTGAGCATGAGTTGGCCCGGCACGTAGCCGTTCAGGATCGAGACGGCCGGCGCATCGGTCCAGAAGGTCGCGTCCACCACCCTGAACTGGTTGACGATGATGTGGTCGGGGTCGATCGAGATGTTGGCGGACTTCGCAACGCCGCCGTTGTAGCCGGTGACGTTCAGGATCAGCGGGACCGCCGGGTTCGAACGGATCTGCTCGCCCTTGACGTTGATCGTATCGGCCGCGAGGTCGAGCTCCCGCACGACGCTGACCCAGTTGATCGTCAAATCACCCGACGAGGTCATCTTGACGACGTCGCCGCTGATCCGGTCGAGCGAGACCGGTCCGACCACATCGAAATGCGTGTCGCCGTGGGCGGAGATCGATCCGCCGCGGAGCGAGCCCGTGTCGGACTTGATGTTGAGATCGCCGGCATCGCCCGGGATCCCCGTCGTGGTGAGCTGGCTGAAGACGACGTCGTTCACGGCATGCAGGGTCTGCGTGCCGCCGCTGATGGCGGTGCCGACGGTGATCCCTCCGGTCGTCGCGGTGACGTCGAGCGTGCCGCCAACGTTGAGATTATCCCAATGAACGACCGTGCCGCTGAGGACTGCATTGCCGGCGGTGGCCGTGAGGTTATGCCCGGTGTTCGCACCCGCCGCGATCAGTCTCGCCGAGCCGTGGGCCGAGACCGAGCCGAGCGTCGGCGCGCCGCCTGAAATCACGGTCTGCGCGAGGATGAAACCGTTGTCCGCGTTGACGTTGACGCTGCCGGCATCGCCATTGATGCCCGTCGCCGTCAACGCATTGAAGGTGACGTTGTCATGGGCGTGGATGGTCTGCGTGCCGCCGCTCTGCGCGGTCTGGAAGGTGATGCTGCCCTGCCCCGCGGTCGCGACCAGCGTCGTCCCGACATTGAGGACGTTCCAGTTGATCGGGCCGGCGGCAGTCAGCAGGCCCGAGCCCGTCGAAGCCGCGAGCGTGTTGCCGCTGATGGTCGTGGCCGCAACGAGGCTCGCGGAGCCATGGGCCGAAACCGAGCCCATCGTGGTCGCACCGCCCGAGGTCACCGTCTGCGCCAGGATGAAGCCAGTGTCGGCGGTGACGTTGATGCTGCCGGCATCGCCGTTGATGCCGGTCGCCGTCAGCGCGTTGAAGGTGACGTTGTCGCGGGCGCGAATGGTCAGCGTGCCGCCGCTCTGCGCGGTCTGGAAGGTGATGCCACCCTGGCTCGCCGTCGCACCCAGTGTCGTGCCGACGTTGAGGACGTTCCAGTTGATCGGGCCGGCGGCAGTCAGCAGGCCCGAGCCTGTTGAAGCCGCGAGCGTGTTGCCGCTGATGGTCGTGGCCGCAACGAGGCTCGCCGAGCCATGGGCCGAGACCGAGCCGTACGTGGTCACACCGCCCGACGTCACCGTCTGCGCCAGGATGAAGCCGGTGTCGGCGGTGACGTTGATGTTGCCGACGTCGCCGCTATTGCCGGTGGCCGCGAGCGACTTGAACGTCACATTCTGGGTCGCGTGGACCATCTGCGAACCGCTGCTGTCGGCTGTGCCGATGAGGATGCTGCCATTGTTCGCGACGGCGCGGAAAGATCCGCTCGCGCCGGTCGCCGTGCCCGCCAGCACCTGGTCGAGCCTCAGTCCGCCGGTGCCGATGATGTCCACACTGCCCTTCACCGCGGACAGCAGGCTCACCTCGGTGTCAGCGAGAACCTTGACGTAGATATCGCCGGCGCTCGCGCTCGCAGACAGCCGCGCGGCACTTAAGGTAAACCGCCCGGTCGCACTGCCGATGCCGTTCGATGCGCTCAGCGAGAGCTCGGCGCCCGCGCCGGAGGCGATGAACTTGGTCTGGCCGTCGCCATTGTCGATGATCGCACCGAGCGAGGCGACGCCGCCGGCGGTGACGATGATCGACGGGGCGTTCGAGGCGGCAGCGTAGGACAGCGAGGAGTTCAGCTGGCCGATCGTCGCATCGCCCGTGGTGGTCACCGAGATCAACCCGGGCGCGTTGATGGCCGAATAGGCGCCCATCGATAGCGTCGCGGCAACCAGCGTCACGCCGCCCGTGCTGCTGGTCGCAACCACCGGCGCCGCACTGGTGCCGGCCGCGAAGGTCATGCCGCGATTGGCGAGCAGCTGCATCAGGCCGTCGCTGGTGATGCCAGTATTGATGGTGAGCGCGCCGCGCGCCACGTTCAGCGTCAACGCGCCGCCGGCCGTCAGCGCCCCATAGGGGCCGCTGGTGCCGACCGCGAGATCGCCGGTGACCGCGAGGATGCTGACGTCGCCGACCGCCGAGCCGGTCACCGCGCCGGAGATGTTCACCTGCAGCGGCTGGAAGGCCCCGCCGTTGAAGCCGATGCTGCCGCCGGCGCGCAGGTCGAGGTCGGTGCCAAGGATGTGGATCGCGGAGCGGTCCGTGAAGCCGGCCTCGGCGTAGATGCTGCCGGTCGCGGCGAGGTGGATCGCATTGCCGGCGGCGATGTTGCCGAGGATGAGATCGCCGGTGGTCTGCTTCACATAGATGCCCTGCGCCGACGAGACCTGGTCGAGCTGGTCGTTGCCCGGATCGGCAAAAGCGATCTGAAGCGCGTTGGCGTTGGTCGCGGGATTGCTTCCGGCAGCGCCCGGCGCGCCGACATTGCCGTGCTCGGCGATCAGGGTCAGGTTGGCGATATCGCCCGAGATCACGGCCCCGCCCACATTGGCGGAGATGCTGGTCACGGCGTCGAGCTTGACGTCGCCGCGGCCGGTCACCTCGATGCCGTTGGTCTGCGCGGCCGTGACCGGGCCGTAATTGGCGGTGACGCCGCCGAGCGCGAGGCTGTTTTTGCTGCCGAGATAGACGTTGGTCAGCGCCTTGGCCGAGATCGCGATCGGGTTGTCGACGACGACGAGGTTCTGCTGCGACAGGCTGACCGTATAGGTTGTGACATGGGTCGTCGGATCCGTGACCGCGCCGACGGTGAGCTGGCCGGGGCCGGCGGTGGCCAGCAAACCCCTCTGCTCCGGCGTCAGCGACGAGGAATCGACGCTTGTGAAGGTGAAGGTCTGGGGCGCCGCCGAATTGCCGACCGAGCCGCGCGGCGCGTAGAGCATGATCTGGTTGGCGCTGACATTGGCGATGACGTTCTCGTCGATCGGCGGCGGTGCCGCACCGACGGCCGACGACGACACCGTGTAGGCGAGCTGGCTCTGGGTCCACTGCGAGCCCGCGGTGATGATGCTGTAGACCCGCTCGGTCGATGCGAGCGTGTAGCTGTAGTTTGCATTGTAAGCGCCAAGCGCCGTTTGCAACGCCGTGTTGCTCGGCATCCGCTGGCTGGTGGTCGCCACGCCGTCGAACAGCTTGGTGAACAGGGTTGCCGACAGCGAGCTGCCGAACACGGTCCCCAGCGGATCCGCGGGAGCGGCACCGAGCAATGTCGTCAGCGAGGTCTTGAGCTCGTCGGTGGTGATCTTGCCGAGCAGGAACTGATCCCTCAGGAACCGCGTCGTGGCCTCGGTCTTCATCTGCGTCGCGGTGACGTCGGCAGGGTCGATGCCGAGCTTGGCGGCCACCTGCGCCCGCAGCACCGTCTGCCCCACCGAGGTCGGGTTGTAGGTGCTGCCGTTCGTAAAGGCGATGTTCTTGAGCTGGAAATAGTCGTTGTAGGCCGACGTCACCATCGACTGATAGCTGTTGACGGCGTTGGTGGCGGCGTTGCCACTGACAAGGTCGAGGCTGGCCTGGACGTCCTGAAGATGCTGGCTCTGTGCCTGGGTCAGGCCGACCGCTGCCCGGCCGTTCAGGATGTTGGCCTGGTTGCCGTCGGAGCCGGCGGCCTCCAGGAACACCGGGCCACCGGTCGACTGGATCGTGCCTAGGCGGAGGTCGCCCTTGGACTGAATGATGTAGGTGCCGGTGGCCGAGGCGCTGTCGAGCACGCCGCCATCCACGCTGCCGCCCGCCTGAACCGTCCCCGTCGCCTGGATCACCAGCGGATTGATGTTGGTCAGGGTGGACGCGCCGTTGACCACCGCGCTCGTCGCGCCGATGGCACCGGAGGCGGAGTTGATCTCGATGTTCTTGCCGATCACGACGGGATTGGCGGGGTTGTAGGCGGAGGCCGAGTTGATGTCGCCGGTCGCCGACAGGAACACGTTGCCCTGCGGCGTGGCGCCTGCCGAATTCACCTTCACCTGGTTGATCGACAGCGAGCCGATGGCCGAAATCGCGATGTCGCGGTCGATCGAGCTGGCGGTCAGGCTGCCACCATAGATCTGCACCTGGACGGGCGTCCTGTTGGCGCCGAGCGTGCCGATGCCGCCGTCACCCCGAAGCGTCACGCTCGTACCCGAGATCACCGGGTTGTTGGCATTGGCGCCGACCGTGATGGACGAGTTGGCGCCGGTGGCGGCCAGCGTCGTCGTTCCCTGCTGGTTGTTGATCGACCCGTTGATGACGATGCCTGAGGTCGAATTGACCACGACGTCGCTGCTACTGCCACCGGTGAACTTGATGTTGATCGGGTTCGACGCCTTGACCGTGTTGGTCAGCGAGAGCGTCAAATGATCATAGATCGCCTGGTACCAGTTGTACTGGGCATCTGCGCCGCAGCACGCGTTGGAGTGGGTGTTGAGTCCAACGGGGCTCCCGTCCGGGTTCGTGCCCCCCGCCCAGTGATAGCTGCCGGTGGCGGTCGTGACCTTCTGGTAGTTGGTGCTCTGCGTGCCTGAAACCAGGCTGGTCGAGCGGGTCCAGCTCTCGCCGGTGGTCTGATTGGGCGTGAAGCTCCAGCCGTAGTCGAACTGCGTGCTGGTGGGTAGACGATCCAGCGTCGCGGTGTCGACCCATTGATAGAGCATGTTCTCCTTCGTCGCGTACTGGATACCCGCCGTACCGGTCCTCGCTGCAAGCATCGACGGGTCGATCGCGGCCGCAGTGACACTGTTGGTCTCGTACCGCGACACCTGCTGGCTGCTTGCAGCCTTGGGATCGTAGACCCACCACGTCGTCTTCCCCTTGAGCTGGTCGACGATCTCGACCACGCTCTGGGCAGTGACGCTGGTATTGATGGTGTTGGTGACGAGCTGGAGCCCGCTGGTGTTGTTGACGGTGACCGTGCCGGCGCCGCCTTTGATCTCGATGTTACCCTGGGTCTGTGTGCTGTCGGTCGAGGTCGAGATGATCTTGCCGTTGAGGTAGACGTAGCCGCCGGCGCCCTGCGCCACGCCATTCAGGATGAGCTGGTCGGTGAGAGCGTTGTACCTGACCCCGATCTTGGCGTCGCCGCTGGCCGACGCCGTCACGGAGCCCGAGATATCGTAATAGACGCCGTTGCGCGCATTGGCCTGGGCCGCGGCAAAGTCCGCGCCGCCGTTGCGGTTCTTGAGGCCGTTGCTGCCATAGATGGCATCGTACGCCGCGGCGCCGATGTCGACCGAGTAATTGCTGCTCGAGCCGGCCTGGATGGTGCCGTTGATGTTGATCACCGACGCCGAGATGATGACCGCCTGGCCGCTGATGGTCCGGGAGGCTGTCGCGGTGGCCGGCGAATTGGCGGTCTTCGGCGTGATCGCATCCGGCTGGATGTTGATCACCTGGAAGAAGCCCGAGCTGTCGCAGGCTGACGCACAGTTGAACGGCGTCTTGTACGGACCGCTATCGGTGTAAACGTTGCGGCCGTCATAAGTCGTTTTCTTCCACTGCGCGAGCACGACATTGGTCGAGTCCTGCGACTGCCCCTCGATGATCTTGAGGGTCGCGATGTCAGGCACGCTGCCGGCATCGGGAGTGCTGGTGTTCCCAGGCGTACCCCTGCCCACCGGCAGGAAGATCGATGAATAGAGCGAGGTGCCGTCGTAATACGTCATCAGCATGCGCGCGGTGAAGATCGTGCTGGCGTCGGCGTTGCCGACGGGTTGATACACGCCGTGGCTGCCGTCGGTGCAGCAGTAATAGAAATAGGGGTGATCGGTTCCCGAAGCGATATGCGGAGCGGTATAGTAGTCGCCGTAGGCGCCGAGATAGGTCGCCGCCGTCATCACCGCGGTCAGCGTGTCTTCCGGCCTGTTTTCAGTGGTGGCCCATTGCGAGGTGACGGCGCTGCCGCTGTCGTAGAAGCTCCCGATACCGCCGAGGAAGGTGAAGGTGCCTTTTGGCACCACGATCTGGACGGTCGCGGCACTGAGCGACTGCGATGCGACGACGCTGCCGAGATTGTTGATGATCTTGAGCAGGCCGTTCGCGTTGTTGACGGCGCCATTGAAATAGATGTCGGGCGTGCGGGTCAGCACGTTGCCGTTCTGGTCAATGCCTTGACCGGAGTCAGGATCCAGGCGGTTATAGGTGGCCGAGATGTCGATGACCGGTGTTGCGCTCGGCATCGCGGTGAAGGTCACATTGGAGTGCGAATCCGGGTCGACATGGTCGATCTGGCGGTAGGTGATGTTGCCTCCGCTCACGTCGGTGACCGTGAGGTTGCCGAGGCTCATGAAGTCGAGGCCCTTGTTCTCGATCTTGATCAAGGGCGAGCTGCGCGCAATCACCGCAGGCGCGGCCGGGTTCGTGCCGCTGTTTCCGGTCAGCTTCTGCGCCAGGATCGAGACGTTGCCGGCGGACACCAGCATGTCGCCGAACGCGAAGGCGTTGCCGGGTGCGTCGGAGGTGAACGGCGCCTGCTTGATCAGCGTGTCGATCTGGCGCTGGATGTCGCCGGTCGGATCGGTGCCGGACGGCGCCATCGTCGCGGGCGCCGTAGGCGTGGCCGCCGCGAGCTGGGAGCGTACTTGCGCCTCTGTCAGGCCCGTCAGCGACGCCAGCTGGTTGACCACCAGCTGGTACGGATTGAAGTTGCCGACCACAGTGTACTGGACCGTCTGGTGGTTCCAGCTCATCACCGGGCTGAAGTGATTGACGTCGGATACGGCCTCGAGGGTCAGCGCGGAGTAAGGGCTGGTCGTGCTCAGGGTCGGCGTGCTCGCGCCGAGCTCGATCGTGATGGTCACGTCGTTGTTGATGCCCGCCACCACCAGGCCGTTGAGCGCGACATCGCCGGTTCCGCTGGTGTGGCTGTGATTGTCGCTGTTCTTGGCGCTGAAGATGTCCAGATACGGATTGTAATTGCTGCCGTTGCCGGCGGCCGTGACCTGCCCTTGCGTTGCGCCCAGATAGATATTCCGCGCGCCGAGGATGCTCGAGGTCGGGGCCAGCGTCAGGCTCGTGCTGTCGTCGGCATTGGCCGTGCCGCGGTACAGCGTGGAGATCGGAATGGCGGTGTTGTTGTAGACGACCGTCGTCGCCGTCGCCTGCACGCTGCTGAAAACGAGGCCATCGCCGGACAGGCCGGCATACATGGTGATGTCACGCCAGGCCATGATCTTCGCGCCGGCGCCGACATTGACGGACTGGTTGGCGTGAACCCAGCTGTTGGTGCTGGCGCCGACGCCAGCGATCGCGCCATAGAGGCTGGCATTGGCGTTGGTCGCCGCCGCCATCTTCGCGGCCGTGCCAATATAGATCTTGCCGGCGCTGAACAGCTCGTGGGCGTTGATGTTGACCGCGAGCGTGGCGTTCGCCGTCATGTTGGATTCGGCGCCGCCGCCGGCGAAGAAGCTGGCGGTGGCAAGGCTCGCGGTGTCGTTGGTGTTCAGCGTGTTGTAGGCCTCGATGTTGATCACGGCCGTCGAGGTCCTGGGATCGTCGTTGAGGCTCAGCACCGTGCCGGCGCCGATATTGGTGGTGACGTTCTGCGTCACAAAGGACTCGCTGAGCGCGGCCGCCCCTGAGAACGAGCCGCCGGAACCCGAACGCGCGCCGCCGCCACCCTGGTTGACGATATCGTTGGCGATCACGACCATGTCGCCGGCCGCCGAATTGATGATCAGATGCGTCCCGATCTCGGCCGTGGTGGTGGAGTCGACGTCGTTCCGCGCCTTGCCGGCGGATACGCCGGCCGTGGACGCCTGATAGGCATCGCCGCTCGCCGCGTAATTCGTGGTGTGCTTGGCATTGATGCGGAGACCGCCGAAATAGAGCGTGTCATCAGCCGTGCCGCCGTCGAAGCGCGCGTTGGTCACGGCGGTCGAGCTGGTCGTTGCGACCGCGGCCGCGCCGGCATAGGTGCCGCCCGCGCCGACCGTCGCGTTGGAGACGTTGGTATCCGTGCCGGTGGCCGTGATCCGCAGGATACCGGTGTAATTGCCGTGATTCAGATTATCCATGTCGGCAGGCGCACCCAGATAGGCGTAGGTATGCGCGCTGGACGAGGTCTGCGCGACGGTGGCGCCGAGCGCCAGGAATCCGGTCGAAAGACCCGTCGCCTCGGCGTATTGGGCGCTGTCGTTTTCGGCCGCGATGCTCACATCGGCGTTGGGCAACGTAATCCCCGTCCCGCCATAGGCGCTCACGGTCGCGTTTTCCGACGCCTTGGCGTAGCTGCCCTGCGCGCCGATCAGCGAGCCGCCGCCGCCCGCGAGCGCCTTGGCCCACGTCGTCGTGCCGCTGGTCGGAACCAGCGCCATGGCGGTCACCGCAAGCGCACCACCCGAGAAGCTCGTGTTGTCGCCAACATCGGCAGTGACCGTGGCGCCGACCGTGGACTGGGCGATGGCGACGCCGACCGCGGCACCGCCGACCGAAACGCCGATCGCCTCGCTCGATAGATTGGGCGTGATCGAGGCCGACACCAGTGTGCCGACGCCGGTCGCGGATGTCGTGATCGAGGCACTGCTGCCGATCTCCGCCAGCACGGACGAGTTCTCGTGCGCCTCCGCATCCGCACCGACGCCCGCGACGATACCGCCGCCGAGCGCGGTGGCCGTCGTCGTCAGCGTGCCGGCACCGCTTGCGCCAACTGCCAGAGTCGCGACGTTGACGGTGGAGCCGTTCAGAACCCTCGCGGCGACCGAACTCGCTCGGCTTGCCGTCGCGACCGAAGCACCGACCGCCACGGCACCGCCGGTGACGCCACCGGTGAAGACGACCTGGGTCGTCGAATCCTGCGCCATGACGGCGGCGCCATTGCCGGTGCCGCCCGTGCCGGTGATCTGGCCGCCGAGCATGGCCACCACGGAGTTGCTGACATTGCCGACCGCGACAGCCGCCTGGGCGCCAAAGTAAAGCGCCGCACCGCCGGCGATGGCCTCGGTGTCGACGGTCTTGCCGGCATAAGGCCCGGTAGTCGCGTCCTTGACGACCGCCGCAACGGTGACAATCGGCGCCGAGACCGCCAAAGGCGTATCGGCGGCCACCAGCACGCCGGAGCCGTTGCGTCCGTAGTCACTCAGATTGGCGAGCACGGTGCTGTTGACGCTGGTGTAGCCGATGCCCGCACCGATGCCGACATTCTTGGCAAAGCCGGCGCCGAGCAGATACATCTTGGCCGCGTTGGCGCTGGTGGCGGCGACGTTGACCTGCGTGCCCGTGACGTTGCCGCCCGCGATCTGCGCGACGACGACGTCGTTGCCGCCGCTCAGCACATTGCTGACGTCGTAGGTCGAGCTGACATTGGCACTGTTCGGATTGCCGGCCGTGCCGCTGGCGACGGCGTTGCTCCCGTGGGTGTTGCTGGTGCCACTGTTGACCGACGCGATGGTGCCGCTGCCGCCCTGATTGAGCTGACCGGTCTGCTGGCCCTGGGTGTCGGCATCGGCGGTGTTGGTGCCGATGATGATGACGCCGACGGTCGCGCCGATGCCGACGCTGCCGCCGATGCCGGCGGTGACCGCGTAGGACAGCACCTCCTTAGTGCTGAGCGCATTGACGTTGATCGCGCCTGACGAGTTCAGATTGCTGTTCCAGCTCTCGGCAACGGTCCGGCTCTTGAACACGATGACGTTGGCTGCGGCGCCGACGCCGACGCCTCCCCCGCTGGCGCCGACCGCAAGTGCGCCTGCGATCTCCTTGATCGCCACGTCTTCGTTGGCGTTGATCGTCACCGCACCGGCCGTACCGCCCGTCACCCCCTGCAGCGTAGTGTCGTAGACGCCGGCGATGGTAGTGTTGTTGGCGACCTCAATGTTGGCCATGCCGGCGATAGCCGCCGTCCCGGTCGAGAGCGCGCCGCCGATCGCATAGGCCTCGAAACGGTTCTTGGTCTTGGCCTCGACGTCGAGCGCGCCGCTCAGATTGAGCGCGGTCGTGTGCGCCGCGCCGTTGCCCTGATAGCGGAACTCGTCGCCGACATAGGCCAGCGTCCGGTTCGAGGAGACCTGGACCAGGAACGCCGCGCCGATCGCGGCCTGGCTGCCATAGGCGCCGGAGCCGTTCGCGGAGAAGATGCCGGTGTTGTTGTTGGCGTTCACCGTCAGTGACGAAGCCGTCAGCGCGCCGCCGTCAACATAGGCTTCCGTGGTCGCCTGGAAGACGTTGAGCCCGACCGAGCCGGTGTTGAAACCGATCGCGATCGACGACGCATCCTGCTCCGCATTGGCCTTCACAGTGACGGCGCCGACCGTCTCGCTCGACGACTGCACGCCGCCGACAGTGGCATTCGTGATATAGGCCAAGGTCTCGCGCGACATCGTCGTCGAGATGATCGTCGCGCCACCGCCGCCACTGCTGCCGTAAGCGATGCCGGCGCCGAACGCGCCGGAATAGGAGAAGCTCGACGCGGCTACCTCGATCTGCGGCTTGAGCGTCGAGGAGGTCAGGCGCGTGTCGATGGCCGCGCTGTCGATATAGGCTCGCGTCGCCCCGCTCATCACATTGGTGATGGGGTTGATCATGATCGCGATGCTGGAACTCGCGGCAAGCGAGGCGACGTTGGTCACGACGGCCTGGTGCGAGCTCGCGACCACGGCAAGGCCGCGCACGGTGTCCTGGTTCTCGGAGAGGTCGGGCGTGGTGTCGGTCGGCGCATGGGCGGCGCCGAGATCGAACGCATGGACGAGCGTGCCGTTGTTGACCGACAGCGTATCGGACGAACTGGTTCCGAGCGCATCGACTTTGGTGTTGGCACCACTGATATAGGCTGCGGTGGTTCCGGTGATCTGGTTGGTCACCAGCGAACCCGCGCCGCCGGCCGCCCCCTTGCTGATCGACAAGGCACCGGCGAACACGGCCGCCTTGTCGTTGTTGCCGGCGATCACCCCGACATTGTTGGCGGCGGTGACGTCAGCGCCGTTGATGCCGTTGGTACCGGCGGCGGTGATGCTAGCCGTGACATTGGTCCCCATCAGATTGGTGGCGACCGAACCGGCCAGCCCGACCTGCGAGGACATCGCGACACCGACGGCGACCGTCGAGATGCTGGCATTCGAGTTCGCACCGACGGCAACGCTGCCCGAGGCCGTCAGCTTGGAGCCAGTGACGCCGGCACTGACATTGTTGGCGATGCTGCTGTAGACCAGCGCCAGGCCCGCGGCGCTGCCTTGCGACGCGGCGCCCGCAATGGCGGCGGTGCCGGTGATGCTGGAATTGTCGGTCGCGTTGACGGATATGTTGCGTCCGGTGACGGAGGATTGCGACGCGCTCGACAGGTTGTTGCCGATGGCGGCCGAAACGGTGTTGGCGATCGAGCTGATCGTTGTGCCGCCGACGCCGGCAAACTGGCCGGTCGCAAGGCCGAACCCGATCGTAACCGCCTGGATCTTCGAGGAATCGACCGCACTGACGCGGACATTGCCTGGGGCCGACATCAGCACGTTGGCTATGTAGGCCGAATGCGTGGTGGCGATGGTGTTGTAGACAATCGAGGCGCCCGCATTGTTCTTGCCGGCCTGGATGAGACCCGCAACGGAGACGATGCTAGCGCCGGGACCATTGCCCGTGCCGTCGTTGAGCGCGGCCGCGCTGAAGTCGATGCAGTTCTGCCCGCCCGTGCCGCCAGCGACCGTGCAGGTGTCGGTGGCGAGATGGTTGTTGTTCGACTTCTTGACGAGGTTGCCGAGCGCGGTGTCCAGCGCCGAGACGGCGCCGCTGTCCGCCAGCACCGTCACGCGCCCGACGTTGATGCTCACCGTCGCGCCGCTGTTGATGTAGGCCGTCGTGGTCGGCGAGATCTCGCTGACGACGATCGCGCCGGCAAGCCCGTTGGACCCCGCCCCGCCCGAGGCCGCGCCGGCCGCGATCACGCTGGCGCTGTCGGCCAGCACCAGCAGGGTGTCGTAGTTCGAGATCGAGGTGCTGCGGATATGCGCATCGGTCGCGTTGCCGCCGGTGGGATCGGCGATCGAAGCATAGGTCAGCCCGATGCCGACGCCAGCCTGGCCACCCGAGATATAGAGCGAGCCGCCACCGATCGCGATGTTCGTGGTCTGGTAGGCGTCGACCTCGAGCGCGCGGTTGACGCCGGAGGATTGGCCCGTGATCGTCGAACTCTCGATGTAGGCGTTGGCGCTGTCAGTGATGATGCCGACCGAGGCCGACAGCGACGCCGCATTGGATTTCGAGCCCGCCACGCCGAGGGCGACGACGGTCTCCCAGCCGCCATTGAGCGCCTGCACCGTCACCGAACTCTGGTTGTTCATGGTGGTGCCGTAGATATAGGCGAGCGTCGAATTGTTCGACATCGCCGCCGCGATCGCACCGCCGATCGCGGCCCCCGTGGCGGACCCTCCGGCCAGATTGAGCGCCGCAGAGCCGGAACCATTGTTGAGCATGGTGTCGTTGAGCGCCTGAACGATCGTGTTGGTCACCACCGCACCGATCGTGGTGTATTTGTTGACTGTCGTATTCTTGATGTAGGCGCTGGTAGCCAGCGAGACGTCGCTCACCGACGAGCTGCCGGCAAGATCGAGGCTGAAGCCGCTGGTGCTCGATCCCGAGGTCGAACCGATCTTGCCCGCCGCCGTCGTCACGCCGGCGGTGCCTCCGGTCGAGGCGGCGCCGGCAGCGCCTGCCTTGTCGGAGAAACTCGACGACGCCGGGTCGGAGACGGCTGCCGCGACGGCAGCAGCGGTGATGCGCCCCGAAGTGGTCGCGCTGAGTGTCAGATTGTCGACATTGACCGCCCCGCTTCCGCCGCTGGTGCCGGCGAACGGATCGTTGGCGCTGAACACGCCGGGCCGGATGTCGGAATGGTTGTCGCCGATATAGGCGGAGGTGTCGGTATTTGCGCCGAGATAGGCGACCGACAAGCCGACCGCCGAACCGCCGCTCCCGTTATAGCTCATCGCGCCGGACAGCGTCACGACCGACAAATCCTGCTGCGCCAGGATGCCGACGGTCGGTGCATAGACGGTCGCCTGGCTCGAGATCGACGCGTGCGTCGTGTTGTTCAGGAAACCGAGCGAAGTGATGCCGTTCAGCGCCAGCGTGCCGGCAGCCTTGCCGGACGACGGTGCGACGGCGACGAACTGGTCGGAAGTGATCGCGTTGACGGCGATGTCGTCCGCCGCACGCAGCGTCGCACGGTCCGAAACGCCGGCGATGGTATTGGTGTTGAACTGGACGAGATTGAGCGCTCCGCCGACCGAGGAGCCGCCCGAGGTGTTGCCGAACAGGAAGCCGAGCGTGCCGACATTGCCGGCGGCGTCGATCGACGCCGTGGTCGTGGTGGCCGCGATCTGGAGGCTGGCGTTGTAGGTATGGACGTCGCCATTGTCCATCCCGACCGACCAGCCGGTGCCACTGCCGCAGGCCGCGGTCGCGCAGGTTGCCGTCAGGCTCGCGCTGCCGGCCACCCACGCCGTGGTGTTGTTGTTCACGACGAAATGGTTCAGCGAGCCGGCGATGCCGATCGTGTCGCCGGCGTCCGCCGTGGCATTGGCGTAGCTGGTCAGGATGTTGCCGCCGACGCCGAGATTGCCGTTGAGGTGGCTCAGCACCGCGCCCAAACCATCCCACTTCAGCCAGGAAATGGTGATCGGCAGTTCGGTGGTGGCATCGACGGCGATGTTCGCCGCGTTGATCAGCGTGCCATTGCCGACATAGGCGTTCGAATTATGCGTGAAATTGCCCCAGGCGACGGCCGCGCTGATCGCGGTGCTCTCGCCGGACACCGGGTCCTTCGTGATCGCGCTGGACGTCGCATTGCTGCGAACGCCGCGATCAATGACATTGCTGGCAACGGCAACGTTGCCGCTGGCATAGATGCTCGGCGCGCCGCCGCTCGGATTCTGCGCGATCGCAGCGGTCGCGCTCTGGGTGCTGTTGGCCAGCGACAGCGCGCCTGCGACCTTGAAATCGAAGCTCAACGGCACCAGCGATCCCATGTGGTCCCTGATGATCGACGTCGGCGAGGTGACGGCGCGCAGTCCTCGTTCGATCGCCGCGATCAGTGCCGGCAGGCCGGCGATGGACGAAGCCATCGTGGAATTGAGCGTGGTGTCGGACGTCGCTTCGACCAGGACGGAGCCGTTCATCCGGTTGGCGGTATCGGTTCCGAGCGATGCGCCGAGCGTCGCGGTCGCGGACGTCGTGATGTCGCTGATGGCGAACGCGCCGCCGACAGCACCGCTCGCCCCCGTTCCGGGCGCCGCAACCGACGTTGCGCTGGTCGAGAACGAGTTGTTGTTGATCGCGCGCACCTTCAGGGTGCTGCCGCTCGTGTTCACCGTGCCGGCAGCAATATGCGCGCCGGTCTCGACGTTGGCGGTCGTCGTCACCGAGCCCTTGGAATAGGCCACCGTCGGGACGATCTGCGCGCTCGTCGATGCCGCGAGGGCAGAGACGGCGATGGTCGCATCGTTGAGCGCCTTGATCTCGAGGTTGCCGCCGGCGTTGATCGTCGCGCCCGAGGCGATGTTGGTGGTCACGTTGCCATCGATCTTACCGACGACCACACCGGCCGCGACCGGCGTGAGACTGCCGAGCAAGGTGGATGCGACCGCCGGATCCGACGCGGTCTCGGTGGCATGTGCGGAAATGGTGACGTCGCCGCGGCCGTTGATGTCGGCATGGCTGTTGATGTTGATCGTCGCGGTCGCGCTGGCCGCGACATAGCCGCCATTGAGCCCGAGCAGCGAGGCGGCGAGCGTCGAGCCGACGAGCGCGAGATCACCGACCGCAGAACCGTTCAGGAAACTCGACACGGCGGTCGAGGTCGCGGTGATCGAGACGGTACCACCGGTAATCTTGCCGTCGACCGTGATCGCCGTCGTGGCTGTGGCCTGACCGGACAGCTTGATGTCGCTCGCCGTTGCCGTCAGCGTGACGTTGCCGTCGGCGTAGCTGGTCCCACCGAAATTGACCGACTGCGCCAGGATCTGCGCACCATTCTTGATATCGATGTTCGGCGCGTCGATGATGACGTTGTTGGCGTTGCCGGTCGAATGGCCGGAGCCGTCGAGGCGGCGGGCATCGATCACCGCATGTGCGGCGAGCGTAATGGAATGATCGGCCTGAATGAGGTAATTGGCACCGGCGCTGAGCCCGGCGAGCGCAGCCGCGACGGAGCTGTTCGAAAGCGTCACGCCGGTGTCGCCCTGGGAGGCGTCGCCGACGACCAGGTCGGTCGGATCGATCAGCAGCGTGCCGGCCTTGCCGTTGGCCGCGCTGAGATTGACCTCGATGCCCCGGCCGATGTCGATGACGCCGTTCGCGCTGAAATCGACCAGACCTGCATTGCCGGTCTTCGCGCTGGCGTTGAACCTGGCCCCGCCCGTCACGGTCAGATTCTGCGCCGCCTTCAGACGGATCTCGCCGGCATCGCCGGTCTTGCTGGCGATATTCAGCCTGGCGTTCTTGCCGATATCGATGTTGTTGCCGGCCTGCACCGTGATGTTGCTCGGCGTCGAGGTCTTGCTGTGCGCGGTCAGGCGGCCGTTGACGCGAGCGTTGTTGACGGCGCCGATATGGATCGAACCGTTGCTGACGGTGATCGAGCTGGCGCTGCGCAGGCCCTTGGAATTGACGGATGCCGCGAACTTGGCGGCGTGGTCGAGATTGGCGATGTCGCGCTGGGTCGCGCCGCCAACGAAGACGTTCTGCCCGGTCAGACGCACGCCGTCCTGGGCATTGACCCGGCCGTAGATTCGGATGTTGCCGTCCGGCGAGACCGGGAACGAGCCCGCCATGAGATTGCCGACGGCCGTGCCGTTGATCGCGCCGCCGGGACCGATCAGGCTGTCGGTGAACTCCCGTGTCGGGGTCGAGACGTTGAGGCTGCCGACATTGACCACGCCGCTGCGGCCGACCACGAACCCCTTGGGGTCGGCGAAATAGACGTTACCGCCGATTGAGCCGTTCATGTAGGAGTTCAGCGTGCCGTTGACGTAGACCGGCGCGTCGCGAACGATGTTGACGAGATTTCGCGTCCCCGTCGGCAGTTGCAGGTTGACCGTATTGCCCTGCCCGACGCTGAACTGCGAGAAGGAGTTGAAGGCGTTGTTGCCCGAGACCGTCGACGTCGTGACGTTGGTGACGCTGCCGGAGGTCTGAAGGCTGGTCCCGGTGCGGCCGTCGGGAACGATGACGTTCGCCGTCTGCGCCTGAAGGCGGACGCTGAACACCGGCAGGAAGACCATCTGCATCGCGCAGAGCAGCGACATCGAACGGAACCGCGCCAGCCGGCGCAGCGTCGTCCGCTCGTCATCGTTTCGCGCCGCAGATGGTCCGCGCATGTCAGATCCTCGTCATCGGCATTGGCGCCGATCCACAACCGGGTGGGAGAATGTCGTGCGATCCCGACATCAGAACTGGCCGGGCGGCAGCTTGAAGATGTCGGGGCTCTTGGCGTCGGCCACGTAGAACAGCAGCAGGCTGGTCGGGGTCAGCACACGCTGGTTGTTCTCCTTGTTCTCGAACGTGCCCTGGAGGAGCAGGATCACCGAGCGATCCCTGGCGTCGCTGCCGCGGAACATCACGATGCCGCCGGCGACGGGCATGTTGACCGCGATGGAGTCGGGCTTGAAGCCTTCACCCATGAAATGGGCGCGCAGGATGTTGGCGTTGGAGAACAGCTTCTCCGGCGTGATCGCTGCGTCAGTCGCCTTCGACCAGACCGCGCCGACCTGAATCAGCGACTTCGACTTGTAGCCGAACACGTAGGAGAGCTCGGCGGTGCCGCCGTTCGGCAGCAACTCCGGAACGGACAGCAGAATGCTGTGCGTCAGCTCGGACGCGTTGTCCTGTGACTTGATGGCGTCGGGCTTGGCGTTGAAATCCTTCGTCATCGCCGCGCGCACATCGGCCTCGTTCATGCCGAACTTGGCGGAGCGGAAACCGTCAATCGCCTTGATCTTGTCGTCCGCGGCCGGTGTCTCGGCCGAATTCGCCCCGGCGGCGACGGGCGTGCCGGCTGCAGCGGGAGCGCCGGCCGCAGCCGCTCTGGGTGCCGGCGCAGCCTTCTGCTTCGGTACGGCGCCCTGGGCCGCGAGCGGTCCGGCAGCAATGACGGTGAGCAGGCCGACGACGGCCGGAATGAGATAGATTTTGCGCATCGAGAACCTTCGAAACAACTTGAAACAACGCTTCAAAAATCGGCAGCTGCGAAATCGCCTTCCGCGAACCGTCGTCGCAAACGAGACGGAAAATGTTGCAACGCGAAGGCGTTACAAGGCGTCACGAAGGAGACAACGCTCGAAACAGCGACTCTTTGGCAGCGTAGGAATACGGTATCGGGCTGCCAAACGCTGCGAATGAGCATTCATAAGCGCATTTTTTCATCAATTGTGGATGCCGGCCGTTCGCGCTAAGCATCCGCTCCGGGGCAAGCCACCATGCGAAGAGTTTCATGACCGAACGGCCTTCCGCTCTCGCGGTCGATCGCCGCGGGTTCATTCGCCTTGCGGGCGCAACCGCCGCGGGATGGGTTGCGCTCGGCGCAACGTCGGATCGCATGCGGATCGTCGGATCGCTGACCGCATTGCCGCTCGACGACGAGCTGACCCGGCGGAGCCTGATCGACAGCACGACCTCCCGCCTCGGTGGCCTCGTCGCCGGCTTGAGGCAGCGCGGCTGGGTCGAAGGCGTCAACTTCCGCCTCGAGCTCCGTTCGACCTTCGGCGCACCGGACCGGCTGAAGGCCGCGATTCAGGAATTGCTGGAGCTGAAGCCGGACGTGATCCTGACGGGGTCGACGGTCGAAACCGTGGCGGTCCTTGCCGCCACCAGGACCATCCCGATCGTCTTCGCGACCGCCAACGATCCCGTCGGCAATGGCTTCGTCGAAAGCCTTGCGCATCCCGGCGGCAACGTCACCGGCTTCACCAACAGCACCGCCGAGATGGGCGGCAAATGGCTGCAGCTGATCCGCGAGGCCGTGCCCGATCTTGCGCGCGTCGGTATCCTGTTCAACCCTTCGACCACCCCTCGCGGCGGGCGCTTCTTCCTCGACTCGATCGAGCAAGAGGCCGCCGAGTCCGGAGTGTCCGCAATCCCCGCCCCCGTCGACGCGCCGGCGGACATCGACGAAGCCGTCAGGCGCTTCTCCGAGCCGCCGAAGGCGGCGATGATTGCGCTGGTCGACAGCTTCCTGGTCGTCAACCGGAAGGCGGTCGTGGCGGCGGCCGCCAAGTATCGCGTGCCCACGATCTATCCGTTTCATTACTTCATGGACGCCGGCGGGTTGATGAGCTACGGGCCGACGCTGGAAGTGCGCTCGGCCGACTATGTCGATCTCATCCTGCGCGGCACCAAGGCCGGCGACCTGCCGGTGCAATCGCCGCGCAAATACGAGCTCTTGATCAACCGCACCGTCGCCCGCACGCTGGGATTGACCATACCATTCACGCTGCTCGCGCGCGCCGACGAGATCCGCGAGTGAACGAAACGGTCGACCAGGGACATTTGCGAACGCCTCCCGGCCGGCTGTTCCGCAAATATCTCTACTCGATCGTCGCCCTCGCCTTTGCCGCGCTCGCCATCAACACGGGCTTCGACGTCTGGTTCTCCTATCGCGAGCAGAAGCAGCTTCTGGCGGCGACCCAGCGCGAGCAGGCGGCGTCCGCTGCGATTCAGATCGGCCAATTCATCGGCCAGATCGAAAACCAGATCAGATGGCTCTCGCGCCTGCCGCCGGAGCTGTCGACCAACGAAGACGAACGCCTGAACGCCATCCGTCTCCTGCGCCTCTCCCCGGCGATCGCGGAAATCGCCGAGCTCGACTCGCACGGGCTTGAACAGATGCGTGTGTCCCGCCGTGTGGCAGACCGAATCGGCAGTAAAGCCGACCTCTCCGCCTCGCCCGCCTTTCGCGGAGCCAATGAAAGCCGGGCCTATTACGGGCCGGTCTACTTCTTCGGCGATACCGAACCCTTCATGACGCTCGCCACGCGGGGGATTGGCCGCAATCCCAATGTGATCGTCGCCGAGGTCAATTTGCGTTTCATTTGGGACCTCGTCGCCGGGATCAGGGTCGGCAACACCGGCAAGGCCTACGTGGTGGACCGCACGGGTATCTTGATCGCGCATCCCGATTTGTGGCGAGCCCTGCAACGCAGCGATCTCTCCGGCCATGCCGACGTCCGCGCCGCGCTCGACGGCGTGGGGCCGCCCTCCGGCGGCCTGATCAAGGAGGATCTGTCCGGCCAGCGCGTGCTGTCGACCTATGCGACGGTCCCCTCGCTCGGCTTGCTGGTGTTCGTCGAGCTGCCGCTCAGCGAGGCCTATGCGCCGATCTATGCGTCGATTGGCCGTTCGACCTTTCTCCTCGTCGTCCTGCTGGCCGGTGCGGTGCTGGTCTCTCTCTTTCTCAGCCGGCGCATGACGGGGCCGATCCAGCTGCTGACGCAGGGCGCACGGCGGATCGGGAGCGGCGATCTCGGCCTGCGGCTCGCGATCAAGACCGGCGACGAGCTGGAAGCGCTCGGCGACCAGTTCAACCGGATGGCCGCGCAACTGCGCTATTCCTACGCGACGCTGGAGCGCAAGGTGATCGAGCGCACCTCGGAGCTGGAGAAAGCGCGCGATCAGGCCCTTGCCGAGCACGATGCCGCCGAGCGCGCGCGCAGCGCGGCGGTGGCGGCCAATGAGACCAAATCGCGCTTCCTTGCCGTCGTCAGCCACGAGCTGCGCACGCCGCTGAACGGCGTCATGGGCGTGCTGCAGCTGCTCGACGACGGCAAACTCGGCGAGGCGCAGCGGCGCCACCTCACGACCGCGGCGGCATCGGGGGAGACGCTGATCGCGCTGGTCGATGCCATCCTGGAATATGCGCGCCTGGAGGCCAGCGCCGAAGCCCTGGAGCCGCGTAATTTCCACCTCGACCAGCTGATCGAAACGGCCGCCGACCTGATGCGGCCCCAGGCCTTCGGCAAGGGAGTGACCTTCGACCTTGCCTGCGATGCCTCGGTCAGGACCTCGGTGCACGGCGATCCTGTCAGGCTCAATCGAATCCTGCTCAATTTAATCGGCAACGCCATCAAGTTCACGCCATCAGGCGCGATCGCCGTCAACGCAGCCGCCGAGCGCCATGATGGTCATGTCCTGCTGCGCGTGACCGTTCGCGACACCGGCATCGGCATCGCCCCCGACATGCATGAGCGGATTTTTGAGGATTTCGTGCAGGCGGACGACAGCATCGCGCGGCGGTTCGGCGGCACCGGCCTCGGACTCGCGATCGCGCGGCGTCTCAGCCGTTTGATGCGCGGCGAGCTGACGGTGGAGAGCACGCCGGGCGCGGGTAGCACGTTCACACTCGAAGTGCCGCTCGATCCGGCCGTCAGCGGCATTGCCCAAGGTGCACTTCCGCCACCGTCGCGGCGCCTCCGCGTGCTGCTGGTCGACGACGACCCCATCAATTGCGAGGTCGGCGAAGCAATGCTGAATCGGCTCGGCCATCATGCCACGATCGCCAGAAACGGCGCCTCGGCCGTCGCACTCGCCCGCGATCACGCGTTCGACGTCATCCTGATGGACCTGCACATGCCCGACATGGACGGCGTCGAGGCGGCGTCGCGGATCGGCAAGCTCGGTCTGCCGAAAATGCCGCGCATCATCGCCGTCACCGCGGACGTGTCCTCCAGCGCACGCGAGCGGCTCGCCGACGCAGGCATTGTCCAGATCGTCAGCAAGCCGATCCTGATCAACGCGTTGCGCGAGGCGATCGAGGACGATCCGGAGGTCGCGCCGGCAGCCGTGCAACTCGCCGCGGGCGCCTTGATCGACCGGCACTATCTCGACGACCAGAAGGAGCTGCTCGGCGCCGCGCAAATCACAAAGCTCCACCACTTGCTGGAGGAGACCAGCGAAAAGCTGATCGACGACATCACCAAGGCTGCCGCGACCGGCGACCATAAACAGCTCGCCCGACACGCACATCAACTCGGCAGCGCCGCCGGCGCGCTCGGCCTCGTCCGCCTGTTCGAGCGCTGCCGCGAGATCGAGCTGGCGTCGCCTGCGATGTCGGCGCCTGAGTGCCAGAGTGCCGCGCGTGAGCTCGCTGCGCTGCGAGCAGCCTCGATGAGCGCGCTCGACGATCTGCTCCGGCCCGCCGAGCAGCGGTCGGTCAGCTAGATTTGCTCAGATCGAGCTCTTAGCGTTTTGCCCCCGAGCAGTCCAAGGCGGCTGAAATCGCACATTGACGTCTGAGAGTCCCCGGCGTTGAATGGAGTTTTCGACGTGGCGGAGGAGCTGCGGCGTCCCGTCGCCCGACAAGCGGTCGGTTAGCCGCTCCTGATCTTCGCCTTCGGGAAGTACAGTTTGGCTTCACCGACGCGCTGGGAGGTCGAGAGCCATGAGATTTCCAACTGCTCTATGCGTGGTCTCGTTGGCATTGCTCTCCGCGGCCGGGGCGCGAGCGCAAATCCAGGAGGGCCCGCCATCATGGGCCTACCCGGTCAACCCGCCCAATTTTCAACGCACGCCAGACGATGGCACGATCAGGCACGTTCCTGACAGCGCCGCCGGTTTTACGCTCACGCAAGTGCGCGATCTGTTCGCCGCGCCCGATTGGCATCCGGACGATCATCCACCAATGCCAGACATCGTGGCGAGGGGGAGAAAGCCGGAGGTGTTCGCGTGCGGCGTCTGCCACCGGGCAGACGGACCGGGCGGTCCTGAGAATGCCAGCCTATTTGGCCTCTCCGCGGAATACATCATTCAGCAAACGGCGGAGTTCAAGACGGGCCTGCGCACGAACTCGGTGCCTCGCGTCGCCACCGACCTGATGATCAAGTTGTCCAAAGCGGTGACCGATCAGGAACTCGCAGAGGCCGCAGCCTACTTCGCCTCCATCAAGCCCAGATCGAATATTGTCGTCGTAGAGGCCGAGGCGGTGCCAAAAACACAGGTGAGAGACCTGTTCCTGGCTCCGCTGGACGGCGCCGAGAAAGAGCCCATCGGCCAGCGCATCATCGAGATCCCGGAAAACGTTGAACACTTTGTCAGCCGAGACTCGCGCGCTCGTTTCATCGCCTACGTCCCGGTGGGCAGCGTCCAGAAAGGACGGACGCTGGCAACGAACAGCGATCCGCGCGTCCAGTGCGGGACCTGTCACGGTGCTGACCTCAGCGGGACTGCCATCGCGCCGGGGCTTGCGTCCCGTTCGCCCACCTACATGTTCCGGCAGCTCTATGACTTCAAATCGGGTGCGCGGAAGGGGGCCAATAGCGAACTCATGAAACCGGTTGTCGAGAATCTCGGCGTCGACGACATGATCGCGCTGGTCGCCTTTTCAGCGTCGCTCAAGCAATAACATTCTTCGGGGCTGTGCAGAGTGGGCCAGCCGGCGCGCTTCCTGCGCTCATGAGGGTCCGATTCTGGCCCAAAGCCACCCTAAGCGTTCGCTCCATGTCTGCGCGCGGACTTATTCCGGTTAACCGGCCAAGAAGGAGGTCAATCTCAACGACTCCGGTCGGTTCTTCAGCAGGTCGCCCGGCCGGCAATGTGCCGCCGGCCGAGCCAACACGCCACCCAAGGGATCAACTTCCTTCGTGTGGGACCTGTGACCATTGCGCTGTCACGAACCGGACGTTTTAACGACGAGCTTTATGTTCAGCAGGTTGACGCCCTTGAATGGGTTCGGCGCGCTTTCGATTGTTCCCGTGCCCGTGGCGTTCGCATAGGCACCTGTGCCCGACAGGATGGTGTATTCGCCCGTCGATTTGCCGTCTTTGGCCGAACCGGTGTAGCGCGCGGTAATCGAGCCTTCCTCGAATGTGTACGTGCTGTAGCCGAAGAAGGGGCCCGACCCTTTGAGCAGGTCCGAAGTATTGACGAACTCTTTCACTCCGATACGGCCATCGTTGAAGACGGCGACCCCAAAGAATTTGCCAGACACAACCGTCTGTCCCTCGACGTTTGCGGCCTCTATGACCTTGAGGTCGATCGGCTTCGTAACCAGCTTGAACTCAAGCACCCGCTCACCGGCTACGGCTGTTGACGCCGCGACGGCCAATGCCACGCCAGAAAGGAAAAGGGTGAGAGACTTCCGCATAGCTTCCTCCTGCGCTTGTTGAAATCAAGTCGAGAAGTGTGAGCTACTCATCGTGCCCGGCTCTTCGCGGTGGCACGGAAGAGAGCCCTCGGAACGCCCCGACAGCGGTTGAACTCTTTCTGTCCTGAGGCGCGAAGTCGGGACGCTAATATGAGTCCCAAGGCGCGGGAAGAAAGTTCAACTTTCCGGTGCGGTATAATCGTATCAAGCCACTGCGCGGACTCTCAGCAAAGGCACAACCATCATGGCCTTTGCTGGTAGCCGGACTTCATCCAGTCGTTCGCGGGAGAGCAATTCCGAGGAATCACTGTCAGCAACGTTGACAATAGAAGAACCCTTGCCGCTCACCCTTTCAAAGGAAATCCCCCGACTGTCCGCCGTGTAGCTCGCCTTCTTGACTCATCGCGAGAGATCGCTGCGAGCCGTTGCCCGGGCAGAGTCATGGCTTCCCGACCCAGCCTCAGCCCCCCTGCGCGCCGACTTCTTCATCGCGGCCAAACCGCTCAACGAGAAAGTCGATGAAGAGCCTGACCTTCACCGACAGGTGCCGCGTCGGCGGATAGACCGCATAGAGCGCGAGCGGCGGCGCAAAATAGTCTTCCAGGACTGCGCGCAGCTTGCCTGTCCGCAACGCGTCGGCAGCGATGAACTCCGGCAGCAGCGCGAGCCCCCTGCCCTTGATCGCGACGTCGCGCAGCACCTCGGCATTGTTCACGCACAGCGACCAGGCCGGCTGGATCCAGTGATCGCCGTCGGCGCTTGTTAGCTTCCACTGATTGCCGGTGAGCAGGTAGCCGTAGGTCAGCGAGGCGTGCTCGCGCAGATCCTGCGGGTGCTTTGGCGTGCCGTGACGTGCGAGATAGTCCGGCGAAGCGCAGATCATGCGCGCCACCGGCATGATTTTTCGCGCGATCAAGCTCGACGATTCCAGTTCCGCGATCCGCAAGGTCACGTCAAAACCGTCCTGGACGGGATCGAGCAGGTCGTCACTGAGCACGATCTGGAGCTGGAGCTCGCCATAGCGCGCCATGAAATCGGCGAGCACGGGCCCGAGCCGCATCGTGCCGAACGACATCGGCGCGTTGACGCGCAACAATCCGCGCGGCGCCGACTGCGCCTGCGTCACCGCCTGGTCGGCCGCCTCGACCTCCGAGAGGATGACGAGCGCGCGTTCGAAATAGCGCTGGCCGTTCTCGGTCGGGCTGGCATGCCGTGTGGTCCGGTTCAACAGCTGGACGCCGAGGCTCTCCTCGAGGTCGGCGATGTACTTGCTGATCGCCGAGCGCGACAGCCGCAGCTGCCGGCCAGCTTCCGCAAAGCTGCCGCTTTCCACCACCTTCACGAAGGCCCGGAGACTGCCGAGCTTATCCAAGGGCTGCTTCCGCCGATTGTTTCCAAATCATAGACATGGCCGTCATATTTGCATGGATTGTCTCCAATCCAAAGCGGAACGATATTTCCGGCCAGAGCAAGACGCTCCCCGAACTCTGGAGGACGACAATGTCTGGACTGCACCATGTCACCGCGATTGCCGGCGACCCCATCAGGAATTTCGGCTTCTACACGCGGGATCTCGGCCTGCGCTTCGTCAAGAAGACGGTCAATTTCGATGATCCCGGCACCTATCACTTCTATTATGGCGACGAGACCGGCCGCCCCGGCACCATCCTGACCTTCTTTCCGTGGGCGGGCGTTCCGGCCGGGCGCCGCGGCGTCGGCGAAACTCATCAGACCGCCTTCCGCGTGCCGCAGCGCTCGCTCGGCTACTGGACCCAGCGTTTCACCGAGAAGGGCATTGCCTACGAGGCGCTGGAGAAGCGCTTCGGCGAATCCGTGCTGCCGTTCACCGATCCCGATGGCATGGCGCTGGCGCTGGTCGCCATTCCCGGCGCCGAGAGCGAGCCCGGCTGGAGCAACGGCGACGTGCCGGCCGAGCACGCGATCCGCGGTTTCCATGGCGTGACCTTGCTGCTCGACAGCGCGGCGAAGACGGCCGCTGTCCTCACCGACGTGTTCGGCTTCAAGGAGACCGGCCGTGAAGGCTCGGTGATCCGCTTCAAGGCGCCCGACGATGTCGTGGGCAGCGTTGTCGACATCTACGAGGCCAAGGGCTTTTTGCGCGGCCATCAGGGCGGCGGCTCGGTGCATCACATCGCGTTCCGCGCGGCTGACGATGCCGAGCAGGGCAAGATGGCGCAAAGGCTCGTGAGCAATCACGGCCTGCATCCGACCGAGCAGAGGGACCGCAACTACTTCCGCTCGATCTACTTCCGCGAGCCCGGCGGCGTGCTGTTCGAGATCGCGACCGACATCCCCGGCTTCACCGTCGACGAACCCGTCGCGACGCTGGGACGTGACCTCAAGCTGCCTGTTTTCCTCGAAGCGCAGCGCAAGCAGATCGAGGGTGTTCTGCTGAATCTGGAAGAGACCGTGTCATGACCGAGACTGAATTCATCCATCGTTTCGAGCCCGCGGCCAGCGCGGGCTCTCCTCCGCTCCTCCTGTTGCACGGCACCGGCGGCGACGAGAACGACCTGCTCGGGCTCGGCAAGATGATCTCGCCGGGGTCCGCCCTGCTCTCGCCGCGCGGCCGCGTGCTCGAGCACGGCATGCCGCGCTTCTTCCGCCGTCTCGCCGAAGGTGTATTCGACGAGGACGACGTCCGCCGCCGCGCGAACGAGCTCGGCGAGTTCGTCAACGCGGCGCGGCAGCGCTACGGCATCGCCGCGCCGGTCGCCGTCGGCTTCTCCAATGGCGCCAACATCGCAGCCGCGCTGTTGCTGCTGAAGCCGGAGGTGCTTGCAGGCGCGATCCTGCTGCGCGCGATGGTGCCGCTGTCGGATCCGCCCAAGGCCGAGCTTGGTGGCAAGCCAGTCCTGCTGCTGTCCGGACAGGCTGATCCGATCGTGCCGGCCAGCAATTCGGCCAAGCTTGCGGCTCTGCTCTCGCAAGCAGGCGCGAGCGTGACCCACAGGGTCCTGCCGGCGGGCCATCAATTGTCGCAAGCCGATTTGACGCTCGCCCGCGACTGGATCGGCAACGTCGACGCCAAGGCAGCATGACCTGGCAGGCAGCGCATCGTTTCCAAACGGTGCGCCGCCGCCTTCACTCGAACCGCCCATCGTAGGTCGCACCCATACGGCCTTGATCGCGCCGAAGGGATGCTCGACTGTCTCACGTCGCGTCCGCATGGCGTCTGGAGTGGAATCCAGCCGCCTCTGAACTCTCAACAAGTGAGCATTTCGCTACTGGCAAACGCATTGCCTACGCGGTGGGCGTCGCGCCATGCGCTGAGTGCGATGGTACACCCCTTACGAAGTCTATGAATGCGCGCAACGGCGCCGGCACGAGACGTCGACCAGGATAGTAGAGAAAGGGCCCCGAAAAGCTCTGCCACCAGGGTTCGAGGACCGGCTCGAGCTGACCACTGGCGAGATGGGGACGAAGCCAGTCCTCGAAGAGGGTGACAATGCCGGTACCGGCGATGGCGGCGGCAACGGCGAGATCTGTCGCCGCCCCGACGCTGACCAGCAGCGGTCCTTTGGGTTCGACGCGAACGATTTCGCCCTCCCGTTCAAACTCCCACGGAGCCACCATCGCGCCGGACGAAAGACGACTGCCAAGGCAAGCGTGGTTGACGAGCTCGCGAGGATGATTGGGCCGGCCGTAGCGATCCAGGTAGCTTGGAGAGGCAGCGGTTGCAAAGCGCTGAACGCGAGGACCGATTGGAATCGCCATCATGTCCTGCTCCAGACGCTCGTCGTATCGGATGCCAGCATCACAACCAGCGGCCAGAACGTCGATAAAGCTATTCTCCGCAATCACTTCCAGCCGGATGTCAGGATAAGCGGCGAGGGAGATGACCTATGCCCAACACCGACCAAACTGCCAGCTTTGACCTCGGAGACCGCCGCGTGAAGCGGCTTGGCTACGGTGCCATGCAGCTTGCTGGCCCGCACGTGTTCGGTCCGCCCAGAGATCGCGCCGCCGCATTGGCTGTGCTGCGAGCGGCCATCGCGTCCGGCGTGAACCATATCGACACAGCCGACTTCTACGGCCCGCATGTCACAAACCAGTTGATCCGTGAGGCGCTGCACCCCTACCCCAAGGATCTCGTCATCGACACCAAAATCGGGGCTCGGCGTGGCGCGGACGCCTCATGGAATCCGGCCTTCTCGCGCGAAGAGCTCACCCAGGCGGTCCACGACAATCTGAAAAATCTCGGGGTCGACGCACTCGATGTCGTCAACTTTCGCGTCATGATCGACCGGCATGGCCCGGCCGAGGGCTCGATCGAAGCGCCGCTGAACGTCTTGGCCGATCTCCAACGTCAGGGCCTGATAAGGCATATTGGGCTGAGCAACGTGACCGCCACGCAGGTCGCGGAAGGACGCAAGATTTGCAAGATCGTCTGCGTGCAGAACCAATACAATCTGGCCCACAGGTCTGACGACTCCTTGATCGACGACCTTGCCCGGGACGGCACTGCCTACGTGCCGTTCTTTCCGCTCGGCGGGTTCACCCCCCTGCAATCGTCCACTCTAACCGATGTCGCTGCTCGCCTCGGTGCAACGCCTATGCAGGTCGCGCTTGCTTGGCTACTTCGTCGCTCACCTAACATCCTCCTTATCCCCGGCACTTCGTCCGTCGCGCATCTGCGCGAGAATCTCGCCGCGGCCGAACTCGATTTGCCGGATGATGCGATCGATGAGCTGAATGGCCTTGCCGGGAGCCCCGGTTGAGACGGTTTCCGGGCGCAGCATGGTGACAGTCCTGCCTCGTGCCAAACTGGGGCCGACCGTATGAAACTGGAAACGCAAGCGGGAAGTGGTCCTGCTGCTGGGCGGAACGGTGCCACCCGCGTCTCCCCCCGCTGTGGGCGGGGGGAGGTCGTTGCTCCCAGCGCAGCTCGCTCAGATGAGGAAGTCGGTCTGGTGCAGGCTCGCCGCCTGCACGCCGTCGAGCGTGATGGTATCGCTCGCCGACAGATGAATCACGGCGTCGCCGGCGGCATTGTCGCTGATCAGGCTCGACAGCGCCGCCCAATCCGCGAACCCGTAATCGTGCACATTGATCAAATCATGTTCGGTCACGGTGCTGCCGACCGCCTTGTTGCCCTGGTCGAAATCAGTGATCAGGTCATTGCCGGAGCCGGCGTTGAAGACGAAGGTGTCGCTGTTTCCTCCGCCCGAAAGCTGGTCATCGCCGGTGCCGCCGTTGAGGATATCCCTGCCGCCGGTGATCGAGCCCGGCGTCGCGGGGGCATAGACCTTCGCATCACCATACAGGAAATCATTGGTTGTCCCGCCCATGAGAATATCGTTACCGCCATGGGCATTGCCGGACATGGTCGGCGCATCACCGTAGAGCGAAGGGTGCGTAAGGTGGAGGGTGTCGGGGCTATCGGCCTTGAGCGTGAGAATGTCATCGCCCCCCTCGGCATTGTCGGTCAGCGAGGTCGCGGAATCTCCGTAGCCAAATCCACCGGTCCAGACGATGTCGGTGCCGAAGGTGAAGGTGATATTGTCGTTGCCGCCATGCGCATCACCGCTGATGGCGCCGATGGCGTCGCCGCTGGCTACCGCTGAGCCCTCCCTGGTGATCACGCTGATGTCGAGCGTGTCATTGCCGCCCTTCGCCGTGCCGCTCATGGAACCACCGGCATCGCCAGCATACACATTGTCGTAGTCTCGCCAACCCACCGCGCCGGTGATGGTGTCACTGCCGCCGTGCGAATTGCCCGACATGTCGCCGGCGACGTCGCCGAAAGCATGCACGTTGGTGTACATCGAGTCGGCCAGGACATTGATGGTGTCGTTGCCGCCGCGGGCGTCGTCAGTCATCGCCTGGGCATCGCCGGCCACGAGGGCTTCGTTCCAGCCGTAGTTGAAGTTGACCGTGAGCGAGTCGTTGCCGCCGTGGGACTGGCCATGCAGCGTCGTGCTGTCGTCGCCAAAGATCGTGACGTCTGCTTCGGGCTGGCTGATGGTCGCCGTCACGGTGTCGTTGCCACCCCAGGCGTCCGCGGTGGTCGGGAAGTTCGGATCGCCGTAGATGGTTTCGATTTGACCAAACTGGTCCAGCGTGACGTCGTAGGTATCGTTCGGCAGATGCTGCATGGCGTAACTCCCATTTCATTGTCGGAAACGGGCCTGACGCGTGCAGAATTTTCTTGCAAGACGCGTTGTTGACCACGCTTCACCGGCAGCGAATCTACCTTTGGTAGATGGCAGAGATTTGCAGGAATTCGGGAGAGAGTTTGATTGGGCGCATGGAACCGCGCTGACACCGCGAGGAACCTCGCCGCAGGTTGCGCATCCGTGAAACTCTGATGACCTGCAAAAGCGCGCTGGCGCACGCGAGCATGTCCGCCTGCTACGGCACCAGGCGGAACTTGCCTCCGTCCACCGTGATCAGGAAGGCGGAGCGCTCGTCGTACCCGTTGTGGTCGGTCGGACTCGTCGTCGACAGGCGTTGTCGAGATCGTGGTTTGCCCGACGGGTCAATGTCCAGCGCATTGCGCCAACCATCGAAGCTCGCAACACGCAAGCTATTGAAATCCCCGGCTGTTGTGCACCGGGTTGTTTTTCGGGCTCTTGTTTTGGACGTGCAAACGATTGGCCTCTCCCAATGGGGAGAGGCCAGATTGAAACGACAGGCTCGACTCGATCGAGCGCTCCTACTCCCAAGACCACGTCGAGAAATCGTTCTCGTATTGCGGGACGTCCTTCCAGACGCCCTTCAACTTCTTGTTGGTGATGGTGATGAGCTGCGGCTGGTACAGGTAGGCGGAGACGGCGTCGGTCGCGAGCATACGCTGGGCGTCGCCGAGCAGTTTTGCGCGGGCGGCCTCGTCCGGCGTCGATACGATCTGCTTGTAGAGTGCGTTGAACGCCTCGTTGTTGTAGCCGAGATAGTAGTCCGCCTCGGTGATCTTGACGAGATCGAACGGCTCGACATGGCTGATGATGGTGAGGTCGAAATTGTGCGGACCGTTGCCGGCGAACACCTGCGACAGCCATTGCGCCCATTCGACGTTCTCGATCTTGGCGACGATGCCGACCTTGGCGAGCTGGGCCGCGGCGATCTCGCCGCCCTGCCGCGCATAGGACGGCGGCGGCAGCTTGAGCGACACTTCGAGCGGCGTGGTGACGCCGGCTTCAGTGAGCAGCTTCTTGGCCTTCTCGGGGTCGTAGGGATTGATGCCGGTGGTGTCGACATAGCCGAGCGCCCCCGGCACATAGAAGCTGCCTATCGGCGTGCCGAAACCGTCGACGGCGCCGTCGATCATGGCCTTGCGGTCGATCGCGGCGAGGATGGCGCGGCGGACGCGGACGTCATCCAGCGGCTTCTTGCGGTGGTTGATCGCGACGATGGTCTTGGCCCTGGAGCCGCCGACCAATACCGTGAAGCGCGGATCGGCCTTGAACTGGGCAATGGTGCGCTGGGCCGAGACGCGCGGGAACGCATCGACGTCGCCCGAAAGCAGCGCCGCGGTCTGCGCGGCCGGATCGGAGATGAAGCGGATCGTCACCTTGGAGAGCTTGACCGCGGCGGCGTTGCGGTAGTCTGCCCATTTGGTCAAGGTGATCGAGGAGCCCTTGGCCCAGGCACCGAGCTGATAGGGCCCGGTGCCGACCGGCTGCGTGACGTTGGAGGCAGCGCTCTTCGGCTCGACGATCGAGCCGCCCGCCTGACCCAGCAGGAACGGCAGGTTCGGCTCGCCGTATTTCAAGGTGATCACGACCGTGTCGGCATCGGGCGCCTCGACCTTCTCGAAGGCCTGGTAGAGGCTCTTGTCCTTGTTGGTGCTGTTCGGCGCGGCGTTGCGCTCGAACGAGAACTTCACCGCGGCAGAATCGAATACCTCGCCGTTGTGGAATTTGACGCCCTTGCGCAGCTTGAACGTATAGGTCTTCAGGTCGGGCGAGGCTGTCCAGTTCTCCGCCAGCAAGGGCGAAACGGAGCCGTCCTCGTTGATCTTGGTCAGGGTCTCATAGATGTTGTAGAGCGTGACCTCGGCGATCGCGGCAGCGGCCGCATTGGTCGGATCGAGCCCCGGCGGCTCCAGCGCCATCGCCATGACGACGCTGTCCTTCTTGCTCTGCGCAAGCACCGGCAAAGGCGTTGCGACCAACGCGGCGGCAAATGCAACGATCGACAATTTCCTGAACATGCGTAACTCCCCGGCCAGTTCTGTTCTAAGCCTACGCCAATCCTGCTCCGGACACTAACCTTCCATGGCCGCCTGCGGCAACGCCATCACAGCCTCGGCCTTGTGGCAGGCGGCAAGGTGCCCCTCGCCCACCTTGCGTAACTCAGGCATGGCCTCGCGGCAATGCTGGTCAGCGAGCGGACAGCGCGCGACATAGGGGCATCCGGTCGCGGCCGCCGATTGCGAGGCGATCGCCTGGCCACCGCGCCGCCGCCGGCCGCCGCCGGCGCGCGCCCGCGGCACCGCCTCCAGCAGCGCCCGCGTATAGGGATGGGCGCAATGCTCGAACAGGTCTTCGGGCCGGCCCTGCTCGACGATCCGGCCGAGATACATCACCGCGACCTCGTCGCAAAGATAGTCGACGACGGCGAGGTCATGGCTGATCAGGATGTAGCTCAGGCCAAACTGCTCCTGCAGATCCTGCATCAGGTTCAGCACCTGCGCCTGCACGGAGACGTCGAGCGCGGAGACCGGCTCGTCGGCGACGATGAGCTTCGGCTGGGTGATCAGCGCACGTGCAATGGCGATGCGCTGGCGCTGGCCGCCGGAGAACTCGTGCGGATATTTCTCCATGTCGGCATCGCGCAAGCCGACCTGGCGCAGCACTGCGGCGACGCGCGCGCGAAAGGTGGTACGGTCGGCGTCTTCCAGCACGGTGAGCGGCTCGGCGACGATGCGGGCGACGGTCTGGCGCGGATCGAGCGATCCGTAGGGGTCCTGGAACACCATCTGGAAATCGCGCCGGGCGCGACGCAGTTCGTCGGCCGAGATGCGATTGAGATCACGGCCGAGCAGCGCGACCTGGCCCGACGTCGGCCGCTCCAGCGCCATCACCAGCCGCGCGAAGGTCGACTTGCCCGAGCCCGACTCGCCGACGACGCCGATGCTCTTGCCGGCGGCGACCTGCACGCTCACGCCATTGAGCGCGCGCACCTGCCCCGGCGGACGGAACAGGCTTTCCCTCGGCAGGGCGTAGCGCTGTTCGAGATCCTTCACGTCGAGAAGAGGCGCAGCGGTCATGCGGTCACCGCTCCAACGTTCTCAGCCATTGAGACATCCGTCCTGATGCAACGCACGAAGTGCCCGGGTCCGACGTCGACCATCCGCGGAAGCGCGGCGCGGCATTGATCGATCACGAACGGACATCGGTCGGAGAACGTGCACCCCGCCGCCAGATCTGCGAGCTCCGGCACGGTGCCCGATATCGTCTTCAGCCGCGTCCCCTTGCGCGCGCCGAGCTTCGGCCGGGCGCGAAACAGGCCCTGCGTATAGGGATGCCCCATCCGGCGAAACACCTCGTCGGTCGGCCCGCTCTCGACGACGGTGCCGCCATACATCACCATCATGCGCTGCACGTTCTCGGCGATGACGCCGAGATCGTGCGAGATCAGGATCATCGACATGCCGCGCTCCTCGACGAGATCGGCGATGAGGTCGAGGATCTGGCCCTGGATGGTGACGTCGAGCGCAGTGGTCGGCTCGTCCGCGATCAACAGATCCGGCTCGCAGGCGAGCGCCATGGCGATGGTGATGCGTTGGCGCTGGCCGCCAGAAAACTGATGCGGATAGGCATCGACGCGCCGCGCGGGATCGGGCAGCCCGACGCGGTCGAGCAAGGCGATCGCCTCCTTGCGCGCCTGCGCCGCCGAGTGCTTCTTGTGACGTCGCAGCGGCTCGGCGACCTGATGCCCGATCGTGTGCATCGGATTGAGCGCAGTCATCGGCTCCTGGAAGATCATACTGATGCGGTTGCCGCGCAGACGGCAATAATCCGCATCCGGCAATCGCGCGAGCTCGTTGCCGTCGAGCTTGATGCTGCCCGAGACCACGGCGCTATCGGGCAGCAGCCCCATCAGGGACATCGCCGTGACCGATTTGCCGCAGCCGGACTCGCCGACCAGCCCCAGTGTCTCGCCGCGCTTCAGGGCAAAGCTGACGCCGCGCACGGCCTGCGCCGGCCCGCGGCTGGTATTGAGGCGGACGCCAAGATTTTCAACCTCGATCAGCGGCATGACGCGTTGCTCGCCCATCGTCATCGCTCCCGTGCCAGTCTGGGATCGAGCAGGTCGCGCAATCCGTCACCGAGAAGATTGAGGCCGAGCACCGCGATCGCGATCGCAGCGCCCGGATAGACCGCGAGCATCGGCGACTGGAACAGCAGCGTCTGCGCATCGTTCAGCATCCGTCCCCAGGACGGCTGCGGCGGCTGCGTGCCGAGGCCGAGATAGGACAAAGCGGCTTCGGCGAGGATCGCGAGCGCGAACTGGATGGTGACCTGCACGATCAGGATCGACAGAATATTCGGCAGCACGTGCTCGATGGTGATGCGGAAGGCACCCTTGCCTGCCGCGCGCGCGGCCAGCACGAATTCGCGCGCCCAGATCGCGTTGGCGGAGCCGCGCGTCAGCCGGGTCAGCGTCGGGATCTGGAAAATGCCGATCGCGACGATCGAGGTGACCATCCCCGGCCCCACCACCGCGGCGAGCATGATCGCGGAGAGCACCGCCGGAAAGGCGAAGGTGAAGTCGGAGAAGCGCATGATGATCTCTTCGGTCCAGCCGCGCCGGGCCGAGGCGATCAGGCCCAGCGTGACGCCGAAACTTAGACCGATGCTGACGGCGATGACGCCGACCATGATGGTGGAGCGGGCGCCGGCGAGCAGCAGCGAGACGATGTCGCGGCCGAAGGAATCGGTGCCGAGCCAGTGCGCCGCCGAGGGCGGCCGCAGCTTCGAGGCGATGTCGATCTCGTAGGGCGACCACGGCGTCCACACCAGCGAGAGCAGCGCCGAGGCAAGCACCAGCAGGCTCAGCGAACTACCGAGCACGAAACTGCGATGGCGCAGCGCGCGGCCCCAGAAGGTCCTGGCCGGCAGGCGGCGTGTTGCGACCGGCGCGTCAATCGGAGTGGTCAGGGGGGTGCTCACAGGTCGTGGACCTTGATGCGGGGATCGATGAAGGCATAGAGCACGTCGACCACGAAATTGACGATGACGACCATGGTCGCCAGCAGCATCACGCAATTGCGCACCACGATCAGGTCGCGGTTGGCGATCGACTGGAAGATCAGCCGGCCGAGGCCCGGCAGATAGAACACGTTCTCGATCACGATAGTGCCGGCGAGCAGATTGGCGAATTGCAACCCCATGACCGTCATGACGGGGATCATCGCATTGCGCAGCACGTGGCTCCAAAGCACCTCGCGCTTGCCGAGCCCCTTCGCGCGGGCGGTGCGGACGAAGTCCTCGCGCAGCACTTCGAGGACGGCCGAGCGCGTGACACGCGCGAGGATCGCAGCCTGCACCACCGCGAGCGAGATCGCCGGCAGCAGCAGCGACTTGACGCCGAGCCAGATGCCTTCCTCCCAGCCGGAGAATCCCCCCGCCGAGAGCCATTGCAGCCGTACCGAGAACAGGAGAACCAGCAGGATCGCGAACCAGAAATTCGGCAACGCGATGCCGACCTGCGTCAGCGACATCACGCCGACGTCGCCGAGCTTGTTGTGGTTGGCGGCGGTGTAGATGCCGGCCGAGAGCGCCAGCGTCACCGTGATCGTCATCGCCATGATCGCGAGCGGAACGGTCAGCACCAGCCGCTCCGCGATCAGGCTGGCGACCGACGTGCCGTAGACATAGGAGTTGCCGAGATCGCCGACGAGGAGGCCCTTGATCCATTGCAGATAGCGAACCGCCAGCGGCTGGTCGAGCCCGAGCTTGACGGTGAGCGCACGCACTGCGTCTGGCGAGGCATCGGCGCCCATCAGCATCTGCGCGGCATTGCCGGGGAGCGCATCGAGCACCAGGAAAATGATCAGGGATGCGCCGACCAGCGTCGCCAGCAAGGTCAACAGACGTCGGAGGACAAATACGCTCATGCGCGCTCGGCTTCAGGGCTCAGCTGCGGCACGATCAACATGTCCGGGCGGCTGAGGCAAGCCTTTTGCACACAAGTCCTTTGCACCCGAGCCCTTTGCTGCATGCCCCTCTCCTCAAGCCGGCCAGCGGGACAGGAGGTCGTGCGAGGCTTCGAACAGTGCGCTGACACGCAGCAATTCCGCATCGGCACGGAAGCGGCCGACGAGCTGAAGCCCGATCGGCAGGCCGTCGCGGCCGAAGCCAGAGGGCAGGCTGACGGCGGGATGGCCGGTCATGTTGAACGGCATGGTCCAGGGGAACCAATGCGGCCGGACGCTGTCGAAATGCGCTCCGTCGATTTCGATGGTGCCGAACAGATCCTGCTTGATCGGCAGCGCGGTGCGCGTGAGCGTCGGCATCGCCAGGAAGTGTCCGCGCGCAAGCAGCGATTGCACGCGCCGAAACAGCGCGGTGCGCGCGAACATCGCCTCCTGATAGTCGACGCCGCTGACTTCGGTCGCAAGCGCGAGCTGCTTGAGGAAGGCCTCGCTCAGCTCGTCCTTGTGCTCGGCTGCGAGTTTTGCAAAGCGCGTGCGCCAGACCGTGTGGTTGATGGCGCGCCAGATCGGCTCGATGTCGAAACCGTCGCCGGAAAATTCCTCGAGCTCGGCGCCGAGCCCCGCCAGCCGGTCGAGGCTCGCCTTGAAGCTGGCTGCGACCTCGGCGGACACCGGACGGCCCGGCGGCGTCAGGCAGTACAGGATCCGCTGCCCGCGCAAATCGCCGCGCGGGGCGGCCGTGCCGATGAAATCGGGCACGGGAACGCCGATCGACCAGGGGTCGCAGGCATCGTCGCCTACCATCGCCTGCATCATCAACGCGGTGTCGGCGACGGTCCGCGTGGTCGGCGTGACATAGGTCTGGTTGCCGAACACATCCAGCGCCTGGCTGTGCGGGATCACACCGTTGCTCTGCTTCAAGCCGACCACGCCATTGCAGGCGGCGGGAATTCGCGTCGAGCCGCCGCCGTCGGTCGCGATCGCGAGCGGCGCGATGCCGCTGGCCACCGCCACCGCCGCGCCGCCGCTGGAGCCGCCGGAGGAACGGCACGCGTCCCAGGCATTGCGGGTGCGACCGAACAAAGGCGAATCCGTCAGGCACTTGCTGCCGAATTCCGGCGTCGTGGTCTTGCCGATCAGAATCGCGCCTTCGCTGCGCAGCCGCGCCACCGCGACGGCATCCTCGGTCGGCACATTGTCCTTGTAGGGAACGGCGCCAAAGGTGGTCTTGACGCCCTTGGTGTTGACGATGTCCTTGACGGTGACGGGGATGCCGTGGAGCAGGCCGAGCGGCTCGCCGGCCATTATTTTGCGCTCGGCGACGCGCGCCTGCGCCATCGCCTCGTCGCCACACAGCGTGATGAAACAGTTCAGCTCGGGCTGGAGCGCCTCGGCGCGCGCGAGCACGGCACTGATGATGTCGACGGGGGAAATCCGCTTTTCGGCGATGAGGCCGCGCAGTTCGGTTGCGGACAGCAGACAGGGATCGCCGTTCATCGTCACATCACGCTCCGAAGCGGGCCGTCGTTGGCCCAAAGCATTGACAGCGAGAATGACAGTTTTGTTAACTCGCCGTCCAATACGATTTTGGTCGCCAACCCATACGTTTTCGGTATGCCAATGGATCTACGCCGCCTCCGCTATTTCGTCGCTGTCGCCGAGACACGCAGCGTCGGCAAGGCCGCCGAGCGGCTACGGATGGCTCAGCCTCCGCTGTCCGTCCAGATCCGCAAGCTCGAGGCCGAGATCGGCGCGCCGCTGTTCCGCCGCGGCACCCGCGGCATGGACCTGACCGAGGCCGGCCAGGCGCTGCTGGCGCGTGCGAGCGAAGCTCTGGCGCTGGCCGTCGACGGCGCCGAAGCCGCGCGCGCGGTCGCCGCCGGCAAGCGCGGGCGGCTCTCGGTCGGCTACATGTTCGTCCTGGCGAATGCGATGCTGCCGCGGCTCATCCCTGAGCTGCGCCGCTCGGTTCCGGGCGTCGATCTCGACTTTGCCGAGCTCAGTGCATCGACGCGCGAGGCCAGACTGCTCGACCGCAGCGTCACGGTTGCGCTGTGCATGCCGGCCATCAACCATCCTGAGATCCAGGTGGCTCGGATCGGTGCGCAGCCATTTATGCTGGCAGTGCCGATCCGCTCGCCGCTCGCACGTCTCGGCGCCGTGCCGATGGCGCGGTTGCAGGGCCGTCCGCTGATCGCGTTGCCGCCTCCGGAGCAAGATCCCGCCTCCTCGGCGGTCGCGGCCCTGCTGCGCCGACATCAGATCGTGATGCCGATCGCGAGCCGGGTGGAGACGGTGCATTCGGCGATGAGCCTGGTGCTCGCCGGCGAAGGTCTTGCGATCGTGCCGGCCTGCGCCCAGCTCGGCGCGCCACGCGGCATCGTGTTCAGGCCGCTGCGCGATGCGGCCGATTCCATTGACATCGCGGTGTGCTGGCGGAGGGACTCCCAGAGCCCGCTGATCTCCAGGTTCATAAAATGCGCCGAGAAGGCCGTTGCGCGGATGTGAGGCGGCGCTACCAGCTCCAATTGATCTCACGGCTCCAGGGCGGATCGGCGCCCGGGCGGGTGCAGGTCAGGCCGGCGCAATTGGCGGCAAAGGACAGCGCCCGGCGGAGCTCGTCGACATTGATGTCTTTCAGTGCTTTCCGGGCAATGCGCTTCTGCTTGTGCAGGGCAAAGAGCAGCGCCGCCTGAAAACTGTCGCCCGCGCCGATCGTGTCGGCGACCTCGACCTTGGGCGCGGCGACCTCGATCTGCCCTGCCCCCGCGTGCCACGCGATCGCGCCGTTGTTGCCGCGGGTGATGACGACGAGGCTCGTGCCCTGCCCGAGCAGCGCATTCGCCCGCTGCTCGTAAGGCTCGTCGCCGAAGAGATAGGCGAAGTCGACGTCGGACATCTTGATGAGATCGGCGTGGCCAGCGAACTCGGCCATGCGCGCCATGTAAGCCGGCTTGTCCTTGACCAGATTGGGCCGGCAATTCGGATCGAAGGAGACCGTCGATGACGCCCGCGCGTCCGCGATCAGGGCTGTCGTCTCCGCCGCGCCCTGGTCGTTGACGAGCGTGGTCGAGCCGACATGAACGGCTTCCACATTCGCGAACGGAATCGTCCCGCGCTGGTAGGTCCAGTTCCGCGTCGCGGTTCCCGCGTCGTAAAAGGCGTAGTGCGTCTCGCCCGCGACGATGCGGACGAAAGCCAGCGTGGTCTGGTGATCACTGCGGGTGGCGAGATTGAGGTCGACGTTGGAGGCCGCCGCATGATCTGCGATCATCCGCCCGAACATATCGGTCGAGATGCCGCCGACGAATCCGGTGGGTGCGCCCAGCCGGGCCATGCCGATGGCAACGTTGAGACAGGAGCCGCCGACGGCCGGCATCACTGCCTCGCGTCCTTGCGCATTTCGCGTCGGCACGAAATCGATCAGCGCGTCACCGCAGGCAATCAGCATGTTCGTCAACCTCTCGCGATGTCGGCCATCGCCGCGCGGCTGCCGCGATCGACGTCGCGCAGGAGCTTATAGACCTCCCGTTTGCGGGTGTGAAACGCGGCCATGTCGGGCGCGGTCGGCTCGCTCTTCCGTCCCAGCGCCGACATCTTTGCCATGGTCTCGCCGATCGAGGCATAGGCGCCGCCGGCCACCGCCCCCAGCATCGCAGCCCCCAGCAGCACCGGCTCCCTGGTCTGAGGCAGCGCGACGGTGAGGCCTGTCGTATCCGCCATGATCTGCCGCACCAGCGGGCTGCGGCTCGCACCGCCCCCCATGATCATGATGCTGGAGCGAACGCCATGCGCGGCAAAAGCCTCGATCACCTCGGCGAGCCCATAAGCAAGCCCGCACAGGCCGGCGACGAACAGCCGCTCCATCGCGGCGATGTCGGTGTCGAGATCGAGGCCCGCGATCACCGCGCGCGTATCAGGGTCGGCATAGGGCGAGCGGTTGCCGATGAATTCGGGGAGAACATGGATGTCGCGGGCGAGCAGCGCGGCACGGCTGGCGCTGCCTGCGCGCGCGATGATGCGGCGCTCGAGGAAGTCGATGAGGTCGAGGCCCTCGCTGCGCGCCGCCGCGCTCGCCTCGGTGTGGCCCGGATGCGACTTGAGCAGATGGTCGATCGCCGCCCCCGCGGCCGACTGGCCGCCCTCGTTGAGCCAGAAATCAGGAACCATGCCGGAATAATAAGGCCCCCACACGCCGGGAACGAAGCACGGCTCCGTCGTCGTCGCCATGATGCAGGCCGACGTTCCCATGATGTAGGCAAGCCGGTCACTGACATCGCTCGCCCCGCCCGATCCGTCGCGGCCGCCGATCGCGCCAATGCCGCCGGCATGGGCATCGATCAGCGAAGCGCCGACCGGTATGCCCGGCGACAGGCCGAGCTCGGCAGCAGCTATACGGGTGAGCCCCGCACCGAGCCGCGTGCCGGGGGCGACGATCTCGGTGCCGATGCGGGCGTATTTCTCGTTGACGAAATCAGACAGGCCGATGCGCTTGAAGAATTGCGCGCTCCAGCCGCCGCGATCATGGGCGAGATAGTTCCATTTGCAGGTGACGGTGCAGGTCGAGCGCTGGAGCGAGCCGGTCGCGCGCCAGGTCAGATAATCCGCGAGATCGAAGAAGTGGCCCGCGGCGTCGAAGCTCGCGCGCAGATGCCGCTTCAGCCATAGCAGCTTCGGCATCTCCATCTCTGGCGAGATCGAGCCACCGACATAGCGCAGCACGGCGTCCTCGGTCTCGTTGATCAGCCGCGCCTCGGCGATGGCGCGATGATCCATCCAGACGATGACATTGCGTTGCTTGTCGCCGGATGCGCTGACCGTGAGCGGCTCGCCCTGCCTGTCGAGGACAACCAGCGAACAGGTCGCGTCAAAGCCGATGCCGCCGACGCTGTCGGGCGCGATGGCGGCTTCCGCCATCGCGGCCCGCACCGATGTCGCGCAGGCGTCCCAGATGTCCTGGGACGATTGCTCGACGATATCGCCGGCCTCGTGCCAGATCCGGATCGGATGCCGGGCGGTGGCCAAAAGCGTGCCGGCCTCGTCAAACACTCCGGCACGCGTGCTCGTGGTCCCCACGTCGACGCCGATATACGCTCGCGGCATTGTCGCTCCCGGTCGCTTTCCGTCAGCTTTGACGGTGAGCCTACCAGCAAGTATAGCCGCCATCCACCAGCACGATGCTGCCGGTCATCAGGCTCGCGGCCTCCGACGAGAGGAACAGCACGACCGAGGCGATCTCCTCGACCTGCCCCATCCGCGCCATCGGGGTTCCGCCGATCCAGGCGTCGTACATTTTGGCGTTACTCTTCACGAAAGCGTTGAGCGGCGTCTCGATATAGGTCGGCGCCACCGCATTGACGCGGATGCCGCGCGCGCCCCATTCGGCGGCCAGCGATTTGGTCAAATGATGCACCCCCGCCTTGGAGGCATTGTAGAAGCACTGCTCCTGCGGCTTGTTGACGATGAAGCCGGACATCGAGCCGACATTGACGATGGCGCCGCTTTTCGCCTTCAGCATGTGCTTGCCGAACTCGCGGCAGCACCAGAAGGTGCCGTTGAGATTGACGTCGATGACGTTGAGCCAGTGCTCGTCGGTCACGGTCTCCGCCGGGGTTTCGCTGCGGGCGATGCCGGCATTGTTGACGAGGATGTCGACCTTGCCATGGCGGGCGACAAGGTCGTTCGCGACCTCCGCCACGCGCTTGGTGTCGGTCACGTCCATGATCGCGGTCTCCACGTCAAAGCCCTTCGCCTTCAGGCTGGCCTTGGCGCTGTCGGCGACCTTGCTGTCGCGGTCGCCGATGATGACCCTGGCGCCGGCTTCGGCCAGCGCTTCCGCGCAACCAAGGCCGATGCCCTGCCCGCCGCCGGTGATGAACGCGGTCTTGCCGTTCAGCTTGAATTTTTCCAGGTACATGGTGATCTTTCCGTTTCTTGCCGTTTTCTTGTTAGTTCCGAAGCGCGTTGCCGCTCGAGTCGAAGCGATGAATGCGCGCGGGGTCCGGCACCAGCGACACATGGTCGCCGGCATGCAGGCTCAATTCACCGATATAGCGTGCGGTCAGCATCCCGAGCGGGCCGGCATCGACATAGAGGAAAGTGTCGCTGCCAAGATGCTCGGCCACCGCGATGGTCCCCTGCCAGCCTCCGGTGCCATCGCGGTCGATCTTGAGATGCTCCGGCCGGACGCCGATGGTGGCAGCACCACGTTGCAACGCGAGCTCGCCCGTGACGAAATTCATCTTGGGCGAACCTATGAAGCCGGCGACGAAGAGATTGGCCGGCCGCTCGTAGAGTTCCAGGGGCGAGCCATATTGCTCGATCTTGCCGCCGTTGAGCACGACGATCTTGTCGGCCATGGTCATGGCCTCGACCTGGTCGTGGGTGACGTAGATCGCGGTGGTGCCGAGCTGCTTCTGCAGCCGCGTCACCTCGATTCGCATCTGCACGCGCAGCGCCGCATCGAGGTTGGACAGGGGCTCGTCGAACAGGAACGCCTTGGGCTCGCGCACGATGGCGCGGCCAATCGCGACGCGCTGGCGCTGGCCGCCGGAGAGCTCGCGCGGCTTGCGATCGAGATAGGGCGTAAGGTTAAGCGTTGCGGCGGCGGCCTCGACCTTGCGGTTGATCTCGTCCTTGGCGAGGCCCGCCATCTTCAGGCCGAAACCGATATTGCCGCGCACGCTCATATGCGGATACAGCGCGTAGGACTGGAACACCATCGACAGCCCGCGCTTGGCGGGCGGCGTATCGACGACGTTCTTGCCGTCGATCAGGATCTTGCCGCCAGAGACGTCTTCGAGTCCGGCGATCAGCCGCAAGAGCGTGGTCTTGCCGCAGCCGGACGGACCGACAAACACCACGAAGGAGCCATCGGCAATCTCGAGATCGGCGCCCTTGATGATGTGCACGGGGCCGAAGGATTTCTGCACGTCCTGAAGTGTGATCTGACCCATGATCCGGCAGCCCCTCTACTTCACCGCGCCGAAGGTGAGCCCGCGCACGAGCTGCTTCTGGCTGAACCAACCGAGGACGAGAATGGGCGCGATCGCCAGCGTCGAGGCCGCCGACAGCTTTGCCCAGAACAGCCCTTCCGGGCTCGAATAGGAGGCGATGAACGTGGTGAGGGGCGCCGCGTTCGAGGTGGACAGGTTGAGCGTCCAGAACGCCTCGTTCCAGGCGAGGATCAGATTGAGCAGCATGGTGGAAGCCAGCCCCGGGATCGCCATCGGCGTCAGCACGTAGACGAGCTCGCGGCCGATGGTGGCGCCGTCCATGCGCGCGGCTTCAAGGATGTCGCGCGGGATCTCCTTGAAATAGGTGAACAGCATCCAGATCACGATCGGCAAGTTTCCGAGACACAGGATGAAGACGAGGCCGATGCGGGAATCGAGCAGGCCGAAGGTCTTGTAGATCAGGTAGATCGGCACCAGCACGCCGACCGGCGGCATCATCTTGGTCGAGAGCATCCAGAGCAGGATGTCCTTGGTGCGCTTGGTCGGCGAGAACGCCATCGACCAGGCCGCCGGGATCGCGATCAGAAGCGCAATCAGCGTCGAGCCGCCTGCGATGATGACCGAGTTCATGGCGTGGTGGAAATAGTCGCTGCGCTCCTGCACGGTCGCATAGTTTTCGGTAGTCCAGTGGAAGAACAGAAAGGATGGCGGGATGGCGAAGGCCTCCAGCTCGGTCTTGAAGCTCGCCAGCACCATCCAGAGAATCGGGAAGAAGATCAGGAAGCCGAACAGCCAGGCCACCGCCGTCGAGACCACCACCCGCCGCGTCGTCGCCATCCGTGCCATGCTTCAAGCCTCCAGATTGCGGCCGACGATGCGGACGAGGAAGAAGGCGACGACATTGGCGATCACCACCGCGACGAGGCCGCCCGCGGAGGCGCTGCCGACGTCGAACTGGATCAGCGCCTGCGAATAGATCAGGAAAGCGATGTTGGTGGTCGACAGCCCCGGGCCACCGCCCGTAGTGACATAAATTTCCGCAAAGACCGTGAGCAGGAAGATCGTCTCGATCAGGATCACCACGGTGATGGGCCGCGCCAAGTGCGGCAGCGTGATGTAGATGAAGGTCGAGACGGCGCTGGCGCCGTCCATCTCGGCGGCCTCCTTCTGCTCCTCGTCGAGCGACTGCAGCGCGGTGAGCAGGATCAGCGTCGCGAAGGGCAGCCATTGCCACGTCACGATCAGGATGACGGCAAACAGCGGCAAATCGTTGAACCAGTCGATCGGCGTCAGATGGAACAGCGAGGCGAGCCAGGCGAACAGGCCGGACACCGGGTGCATCAACAAATTCTTCCAGACCAGCGCGCTCACCGTCGGCATCACGAAGAACGGCGCGATCACCATCAGCCGCACGAAATTGCGGCCGATGACCGGCTGGTCCATCAAGAGCGCCAGGGGAATGCCGAGCAGGATCGTCAGCGCGAGCACGGAGCCGACCAGCACCAGCGTGTTCTGGAGCGAGGCCAGGAAGGCGGGATCGGTGAGGAAGTAGCGGAAGTTCTCCAGCCCGACGAATGATTCCGAGCCGGGATCGAGCAGGCTGTAATGCAGCGTCGAGAAATAGATCGTCAGCGCCAGCGGGACGATCATCCAGATGAACAGCAGCCCGACGGCCGGCGTCAGGAGCGAGCGCGCAAGAGTCTGCGTCTGCCGGGTTGCCATCAACGCTTCTCCACTGGCGGGAAGAAGGCGGCCATCCATGACGCTGGATGGCCGCAAGTCTGAGCTCAGGAGGAAGAGCTCGGGTTCACTTGATGTAGCCGGCGCGCTTCATCTCGCGCTCGGTCGCGGACTGCGCGGCGGTCAGCGCGGCATCGACCGTCATCGAGCCCGCAAGCGCGGCGGAGAATTGCTGGCCGACCTGGGTGCCGATGCCCTGGAATTCGGGGATCGCAGCGTATTGCACGCCGACATAAGGCACCGGCTTCACCGTCGGCTTGTTCGGATCGGCCGCGTCGATCGAGGCCAGCGTCAGCTTGGCGAACGGGGCGACCTTCAGATATTCATCGTTCTTGTAAAGCGAGGTCCGCGTGCCCGGCGGCACGTTGGCCCAGCCCTCCTTCGATGCCACGAGCTTGGTGTAGTCCTTGCTCGTCGCCCAGGCGATGAACTTCTCGGCGGCTTCCATCTTCTTGGATCCGGCGGGGATCGCGAGATTCCAGGCCCACAGCCAGTTGGCGTTCTTGCCGAGCCCGGTGTTGGGCGCGAGCGCAAAGCCGACCTTGTCGGCGACCTTGGAATCCTTCGGATTGGTGACGAAGGACGCCGCCACCGTGGCGTCGATCCACATCGCGCATTTGCCGGCGTTGAACAGCGCCAGATTCTCGTTGAAGCCGTTGGAGCTTGCGCCGGGAGGGCCGGCTTCCTTCATCAGATTGACGTAGGTCGTGAGCGTCGTCTTCCATTCCGGCGTGTTGAACTGCGGCTCCCATTTCTCATCGAACCAGCGCGCACCGTAGGAATTGGCCATCGCGGAGAGGAACGCCATGTTCTCGCCCCAGCCGGCCTTGCCGCGCAGGCAAATGCCATAGGTGCCGGCGCTCTTGTCGGTGAGCTTCTTCGCGGCATCGACTACGAAATCCCAGGTCGGCTTCTCCGGCATCTTCAGGCCGGCCTTGTCGAACAGATCGGTGCGATACATCACCATCGAGCTCTCGCCGTAGAACGGCGCGGCATAGAGCTTGCCGTCGGCGGTGACCGCGTCCTTGATCCTGGGCAAGAGGTCGGCGACGTCGTAATCGGCGCCGAGATTGGCGAGCGGCACCAGCCAGCCCTTCTTGGCCCAGATCGGCACCTCATAGGTGCCGATGGTGAGCACGTCGAACTGACCGCCCTTGGTGGCGATGTCGGTGGTGACGCGCTGACGCAGCACGTTCTCCTCCAACGTCACCCACTTCACGGCGATATCCGGGTACTTCTTGGTGAACTCGGCCGTCAGCCCCTGCATGCGGATCATGTCGCCATTGTTGACGGTGGCGATCGTCAGGGTCGTTTCGGCCATCGCGGGGACGGCCAACAACAGAACAGACGCGCCGCAGACGGCGCCCAAGACATGTTTCACGGTGACCTCCCTCAAACTCGCGTTTTGAGCATATGCCCACGCGTTGGGCGTATGTTCAACGCAAGGGAGGAGGATTGTCAAGCAGGCGCGAAGCCGTTTGCGCAACTTATGAGTGCTGCGGTGCGGGAGGGGTGGGAGGTCGTGCGTTGCAGAAGCGACGGTAGTTGTTCGGATCGAGCGCCGCGGCTTGCTTCACCTCTCCCGTTTGCGAGAGCGGGAGCCGTGTCCCTTTGCCGTGCGAAGCCCGCCTACCGCTCCAAAATCGCCCTTGCCGTCGTCTCGTCGGTAATCAGCCCGTTGATCAGCCCGCCGTTCAGCGCCGCCGCGATCGCCGGCACCTTGGCGGCACCGACCGCGGCGGCGATGGTCGTGGTCTTCGCCGGCACTTCCGGCGGGATGCTGGTGAGGCGCTTGTTGGTGCCGGCCTTGAGCAGGCGGCCCTTGGAATCATAGGCCCAGCCGGTGATCTCGCCGATGGCACCCAGCCGCATCATCTCGAACAATTCGTCGCGAGTGACGAAGCCGTCGACATGCACCTGCGCCTTTTGGTCCATCTGGCCGATACCGACGAGGCGCAAGTCCGCCTTGGCCGCGACCGCCTTCACCTTGGCGATCGGCTCGATGCGGACCATCTTGTTGCGCTCGTCCTCGGACGACATCAGGAACGGCAGCGGCATCGGATAGTGCCGCGCTCCCGTGCGGTCTGCGAGTCGGCCGACGGTGTCGTAAAAGCTCGCCGAACCGTCCGCGGAGATGGTGCCGACCAGCGAGACGATCTGATGATTGGGCCGGTCGATCGGGGTGACGCGCTCGACCGCAGCGCGCACCGCCCGGCCGGTGCCGAGCGCGACGATCACCGGCGTCTCCGAACGCAGCGTCGCATCGAGCAGATTGGCGCAGCGTTCGGCGATGCCTGCAGTGGCCTGCGGCGCGGCGGGATCAGCGGGCACCACCTCGCAATGAGCAAGGTCGAAACGCTCCTTCAGGCGCGCCGCAAGCTCCATGCAGGCGGCGATGGGATGTTCGAGCCGGAAGGTGATGAGGCGCTCGGCAAGGCACAGCGACACCAGCCGCTGCGCCGAGGCGCGCGAGACCTGCAGCATCTTTGCGATCTCGTCCTGGGTGTGACCGGCGATGAAATACAGCCAGCCGGCGCGCGCGGCATCGTCGAGTCGCGACTTGTCGTTCTCGGCGGCCATGCGGGCCTCACGCCTCCCAGAAATCGCTCATGCGCGCGAAGACCCGATCGGCCCCCGCCTCGGACAATATAGCCCGCCCGTCGCGTCCGCGGTAATGGCTGCCGCCGACAAATCCCCAGACGGTCATGCCGGCCGCCTTGCCGGCCTTGACGCCGCTGACGCTGTCCTCGATCACCAGCGTGCGCGCAGGTTGCACTCTCATCTTTTCTGCCGCGAGGAGAAAGAGGTCGGGCGCCGGCTTGCCATGCCGGACCATCTGCGCGGTGTAGAGCCGCTCGCCGAAATGCGCCCGCAGGCCTGTGACGTCGAGGGAGAGCGCGACGCGGTCGAGGTCGCTGGACGAGGCCACGCAAAACGGCACGGATAGGTCGGACATCACGCCGGCAATGCCGGGAATCGGCTCAAGCGAAGCTGCGAACGTCGACAGCACTTGCGACTTCAGGCGCGGCAGAAAGCCGTCGGGCACGATCTGCCCGAGATCGCGATAATGCTGCTCGATCGCCTTGGTGCTGCGCCCGAGAAAGAGCTCGAGCGCCTGCTCCTGGCTGAGCGCGATGCCGAACTCGGCCAGCACCTCGGACAGGCATCGGCAGCTCAACAGCTCGCTGTCGACGAGCACGCCGTCGCAATCGAAGATGATCAGATCGGGTCTTGGCTGGCCGCGGTCCATCCGGCCATACGATCATATACTCAAGCCATGAGCAATAGTTCACCGAGGGACCGGGCGCCGCGGGGGCGCGCCGGATGAGTGCGCGACCGGATTAGTGCGCGACCTGCCGGTAGATTGCCGGCAGCGCCGCGGGCAGCCGCTTGATGTTCCCGACGATGGCATAGCCGCCACGGCCGAACAGGGTCGGGAAATAGGATTGCGCGGTTGCGTCCACCGTGACGCCGAAGGCGGCGATGCCGAGCCGGCGCGCCTCCTGCACCGACTTGCGGGTGTCTTCGAGCGCGAAGCGGCCCTCGTAATGGTCGACATCGTTCGGCTTGCCATCGGTGAGGACGAGCAGCAGCTTCTTGCGCTGCGGCTGGCGGGCGAGCTCGGCCGCGGCGTGGCGCACCGCCGCGCCGATCCGCGTGTAATAGCCGGGCTTCAGCGCGCCGATGCGGCGCTCGACCGTCCCGCTCATCGGCTCGCCGAAGGCCTTGACCGTCTCGAGCCGCACCCAGGACCGCCGGCGCGAGGTGAAGGTGAGGATGCTGTGGTGATCGCCGCAGGCCGAAATCCCGTGGGTGAGCGCCAGCAGCGCCTCCTTCTCGACGTCGAGCACGCGATAGCCGTCGACCCAGGCATCCGTGGACAGCGAGACGTCGACGAGCAGCGTGACCGCGAGATCGTGCCCTTGCGGGCGCATCGCGACGTGGATGCGATCAAGACCGCTGCCGCCGCTGCCGGCGCGGAGGTCGCACCGCGCACGTACCAGCGCGTCGAGATCGAGGTCGTGTCCGTCGGCCTGAGCGCGCATCAATTCATGGCGCGGCCGCAACACCTCGAAGCGGCGGCGCACCTGGCGGATGTGCCGGCGCATGGCGTCGTCAGGCGTCCAGCTCTCACCGTGCTCGGAGGCCGCACCGGCCAGCACGCGGCAATGATCGGGCAGATAGGAGCCGCTGCGGTAATCCCATTCGGGATAGGTGAGGCCCGCGTTCAGCCGCGATGCATCGAGGGCTTCCGGCGGCAGGTCGAGGTCGAACTTGAACCGGCTCGCCGGCTTGCCGGTGCGGCGGCTGAGCGTGATCTCCTCGAGATCGTCGGCCGCCTTCTGCGCATCCTCGTCCTCACTGTCGTCGGCCGGACGGTCGACATTGACCATCTCGGCCATCGCGAGGATCTTCTCGAAGCGGTTGAGCACGAAAGGATCGCGGCGGCTGGCATTATCCTCACGCTCGCGGACGGCAAAGCGCTTGCGATTGTCCTGGGCCTCGGGCTCGGCGCCCGGCGCACATTCGTCCTCGCCCGCATGCGCGGGCGAGAGCTCGCGCGTCCAGCAATCCCCCCAGAGCGGGCACGGCAGGATCGAATGATAGCCCGGCGGCGCCTTGTCCGGCAGCGGGCCCGTCCCCATCATCGCCGGCCACAGTCTGCCCGCAGGGGCCTTTCCGGCGCCGAGCAAGGCCAAGACGATCTGCTCGACCTCCTGCTCGATGCGTGGCAAGGGGCGACGAGGCCGGGCCTCGGCGGTTGCCGCGGCGAGCTGAGCGTAATCGGCGACAAGCCCGGGGAATTGCGTGAGCACCCAGACCGCCGTCTCACTTGCCCGGCGCAACACCAGAAGATCCCGCCGCAGCGGATCGGCTTCCGTGATCGTCTCGATCGGTGCGGCTGCGAACCATGCCGCAAGCCAGCGATAGAGCGCCGCGTTCAACGCGCGGTCGGGAAAGATCGAGATTCGATCGGGCAGGAAAATGGTCGCGGCATCGCGACCCGGCTGCTCGAGGCGCTCGTCACCGAGGCCGATGCGCTGTCGCCAGCCGAGACGGTGCCCCGATTTTCGCGCGCCCGCGCTTGCGATCTGAACCCCAGTCTCGCCGCCGAGCGCGCGGAACATCACCGCGAGCCGGCCTCTCACCTCGGTCAGTGCAACGGCGTGATCATCGTGAACCGGATAGCTCGCGGTGCCGCCGACCATCCTGTGCCAGGCGCGGCCGACCGTCTCCTCCAGTTCGAGGAAGTCGAGCATGGGCGCGGCCTCACCCGATGACGGCGCGTGCGACGTCCAGCAGGGCAGCCTTCACGTCGGAATCGTCGGTCAGCGGTTCGATCATGCCGGCCAGCACGGCATCGGCAATCGGCGTGCCCGCGGCAATCAGGGTCGCGCAATAGACCACGAGCCGGGTCGAGACACCCTCTTCCAGATCGTGGCCCTTGAGCGCGCGCAGCCGGCCAGCCAGCCCCACCAGCGGCCGCACGCGCTCCGGCGACAGTCCGCTTTCGGCGGACACGACGGCGATCTCCTGCTCAGGCGGCAGGAAGCCGAATTCGATGGCGATGAAGCGCTGCCGCGTCGATGGCTTCAGCGCCTTCAGCAGCGTCTGGTAGCCGGGGTTGTAAGAGACCACGAGCATGAAGCTGTTCGGCGCCACCAGCTCCTCGCCGGTCCGCTCCAGGGGCAGGATACGGCGGTCGTCGGTCAGGGGATGCAGCACGACTGTGACGTCCTTGCGGGCTTCCACGACCTCGTCGAGATAGCAGATGCCGCCCTCGCGCACGGCGCGCGTCAGCGGACCATCGGTCCACACGGTGTCCCCGCCCCTGAGCAAATAGCGGCCGGTGAGATCGGCGGCGGTGAGATCGTCGTGACAGGCAACCGTGTGAAGCGGCAGGCCCAACCGCGCCGCCATATGCGCGACGAAGCGGGTCTTGCCGCAGCCGGTCGGCCCCTTGAGCAGAACCGGCAGACGACGCCGCCAGGCATGCTCGAAAAGCTCGCATTCGTTTCCGGATGGAACATAGGCCGGCAGCTCGGGCGCCGAGGTTACCGTGTGAAGGGCAGCTTTCATGATGTCTCTCCGGATTTTTCAGGAAGCAGGCGGCCGCGGCGAACCGCGGCCGCCCTTTCTCGTTTACTCGGCCGGCTGCAGCACGGCGGGAATGATCGCCTGCTTCTCGCGGCCCGGCACCAGCACGGCCCACACGAACATCAGCGCGGAGATCGCGACGAACACGCCGGAGCCGAGCCGGACCCAGTAGAACATCGCGAGCTGGTCCTGCACGTCCATGTAGCCCTGGCCGAGCACGCGCTGGAGATGGACCTGGACCACGCCGGCGAAGGTCAGCGCGAAGGTCATGGTCATCATGGCTGTGCACATGATCCAGAAGCTCGTCATGGAGAGCCATTGGTTATAGGGCGCGCGTCCCTTGATCTGCGGGATCGCATAGGCCATCACCGACAGGTTCAGCATCACATAGGCGCCGAAGAAGGCGAGATGGCCGTGCGCGGCGGTGACCTGGGTGCCGTGGGTGTAGTAGTTCACCGAGGACAGCGTGTGCAGGAAGCCCCAGACGCCGGCCCCTAGGAACGCCATCACCGAGCAGCCGACCGACCACAACAGCGCAGCACGGTTCGGATGCTTGCGGCCGGCCTTCCAGGTCATCTGCACGGTGAAGATCACCATGGTGAAGAACGGCGCGACTTCGAGCGTGGAGAACAGCGAGCCGATCCACTGCCAGTAACCGGGCGCGCCGATCCAGTAGAAGTGATGGCCGGTGCCGAGAATGCCGGAGAACAGGGCAAGGCCGATGATGACGTAGAGCCACTTCTCGACGACCTCACGATCGATGCCGTTAAGCTTGATCATGAGATAGGCGAGCACGGAGGCCATGATCAGCTCCCAGACGCCCTCGACCCAGAGATGGACGACGTACCACCAGTACATCTTGTCGACGGCAAGGTTCGCCGGGTTGTAGAAGGCGAACAGGAAGAAGATCGCAACGCCCCACAAGCCGAACAACAGGATGTTGGTGACCGTGGTCTTGCGGCCCTTCAGCGCCGTCATCGTGACGTTGAACAGGAACATCAGGCAGACGACGACGATGCCGACCTTGATGATGAAGGGCTGTTCGAGGAACTCACGGCCCTCGTGGTAGTGGAAGAGATAGCCGACCACGGCGACGCCGGCTGCGCCGAAGAACATCCAGAACTGGATCTTCGCCAGCAGCGGGCTATAGAGCTCATTCTCGGTCTCTTCCGGGAGCAGATAGTAGGTCGCGCCCATGAAGCCGATCAGCGACCACACGATCAGCGCGTTGGTGTGGATCATCCTGACGATGTTGAACGGCAGCAGCGTCGACAGCGTATTGGGTAGGACGTAGATGGTCCCGGCGAGCAGGCCGAACACGACCTGGGCCAGGAAGAGGGTCAGCGCGCCGTAGAAATACAGCATCGCGACTTTCTGGGTTTGGTACTTCATTTCGGGTTCTCTCTATCTTGAAAGAGGAAAGCTGTGCTCAGCCCGCCTTGTTCGGCGGCCAGCTCTGACGCTTGATCGTGCTGGTCCATTGCAGGAAGTCAGCGAGATCGTTGAGTTCCTGGTCGGTCAGGTTGAACTGCGGCATCTGCCGCCGGCCCTCCGCGCCCGAGGGCTGCGATTGCATCCAGGCCTTCAGCGTCTCGCGCGCGGCGGCCGGATCCTCGTTGCCGCCCCAGCGATCCCAGACGTTGCCGACCTCTGGGGCGAAATAGGCGCCCTCGCCCAGCAGCGTGTGGCAGTTGATGCAGGAGTTCTTCTCCCACACATGCTTGCCGCGGGCGACCGACGACGTCAGCGTCTTCGCGTCGGTCGAGGTCGTGGCCATGTAGTAATGGCTGTGCGCCGTCAGCCCTATGAAAATGGCGAAGAAGAAGGCCGAACCGCCGTAGAAGACATTTCGAGCGGCCGACTTGGTCAGGCGTTCAGCCATTGCCAATCCTTTCCGTTTGATTCCTGAGGAAGATGCGATCCTGCGCTTTATTGCCGATTGCCAGGGGGCACTCTTTGACGAAGCGCAAGCAGCGCGACGATGCGCAAGCGCCAGTCAGATCAAGGCAACGACGGCCGATGCGAGCCAGGCAAACAGCACCACGATGAAGACCCAGGCGCTGACGCTGCCGCGCCAAAGCGCCGGCGCTGAGCGAAGATCGAGGAAATCGAGCACGATACGGCGACCCTTGAGGGCGGCGAACGTCAGCAGCAGGGCATTGGCGAACAAGGCACGCGACACCAGCGGCGGGACCAGAATGGTCGCGAGCGCAAGGCCGATCAACACGATCCAGGTGATGTCGAGACGATCCGGAATCACGGGTGCACCAGATAGATGATGGGAAACATGACGATCCAGAGCAGGTCGACCATGTGCCAGAAAGCCGTTCCGGTCTCGACGCCCGCCGCTCGGGCACCCCGGGACACTACGGCCAGAATCACGATGCCGAGGCCGACATGCAGGAGATGGAAGCCGGTGAGGAGGAAGTACAGCGTGAAGAACGGGCTGGTCTCCAAGCCGTTTCCTAACGCGATCTCGCCGGCATATTCGAACAGCTTGACCGCGATGAAGACGACGCCAAGCGCCATGGCGCCGAACAGCCAGCCGCGCGCACGCCGGCTTTCGCCCGCCCGTGCAGCAGCCGCCCCGCGCGCGGCAGCCCAGCCGCTGGTCACGAGCACGATGGTGTTGATTCCGGCCAGCTGCGCATCGAGACTGGCCTGACCGGCCGCGAAGACCGCCGGGTGAAGCGCGCGCGCGATGACGAAAGCGCCAAGGAACAGGCCGAAGGCGGCGAGTTCGCTGAAGATCAGCACCCAGATCATGGGATCACCGGGAAGATCTTCCAGGATTCCCCAACCGGTTCCCTGTTGTTCGCAATCCGTTGCCGACATCTGGCTTCCGCATCAAGACGCCGAACAGATATCCCCCCGGCGCGATTCCAACTTTGTCCGGACAAATAGTGCAACCGGCCAGAGGCGGGTTTGCGCTATCGCAACCTCCCGCCCGCCTCACCGTCATAGGGTGGATGCATCCGGCGGTTCCGCAAAATGGCGAGCGATGCAATGAGCGATGCACAAATCGGGCTGATAACCGCGACCCCCATCATCATCGTGTTCGCCATCGCGCTGCGGCGAATGGGGGTGCTGTCGACCGTGGCGACCGTATCGGCGGTGACCCTCTCCGTCGCGATCGCGACGGTCCTGTTCACGACGCAATCACCGCTGCCGTAGCGCCGTAGGGTGGGCAAAGCGACCGCCGCAGGCGGACGCGTGCCCACCACTTCCCTTGATCGGAGACGAATGGTGGGCACGGCGCGTTGCGCCTTTGCCCACCCTACGGCATCGCCGTTGCGGCTACCGCCGCTGGTTATACACGTCGATACACACCGCCCCGAGCAGCACCAGGCCCTTGATCACCTGCTGGTAGTCGATGCCGATGCCGAGGATGGACATGCCGTTGTTCATCACGCCCATGATCATGGCGCCGACCACGGCGCCGCCGACGCGCCCGACCCCGCCATAGGCCGAGGCGCCGCCGATGAAGCAGGCGGCGATGACGTCGAGCTCGAAACCCAATCCCGCCTTCGGCGTCGCGGTGTTGAGGCGCGCGGCGAAGACGAGGCCGGCGAGCGCGGCCAGCACGCCCATGTTGACGAAGGTGAGGAAGGTCAGCCGTTCGGTCTTGACGCCCGACAGTTTTGCCGCCTTCGCATTGCCGCCGACCGCGTAGACTTGCCGGCCGATCACGGTGCGCCGGGTGACGAAGCCATAGAGCGCGATCAACGCGGTCATGATGACCAGCACGTTCGGCAGGCCGCGATGCGAGGCGATCAGATAGGTGAAATAGAGCACGGCGCAGGCGAGCAGAACGCTCTTCCCCAGGAAGAACGCGTAGGGCTCGACCTCGATGCCATGCGATTGCTCGCGCGAACGGCCCTTGGCACTGGCATAGACGAGCCCGAGCGCGAGCACGGCACCGATCAGCATGGAGGTCGGATGCAGCGTGCCGGCTTCGGGCAGCAGTTCCGGAATGAAGCCCGACGACAGCTTCTGGAAGGTCGCCGGGAACGGGCCGAGCGACTGCCCCTGCAGCACCGCGAGCGCGAGGCCCTTGAACACCAGCATGCCCGCCAGGGTCACGATGAAGGATGGAATGCCAAAGAAGGCCACCCAATAGCCCTGCGCCGCGCCGATCGCCGCCCCCAGCAACAGGCAGGCGATGAAGGCGAGCGTGTAGTCGATCTTGTAGGTCACCATCAGCACGGCGGCCACCGCGCCGACGAAGCCGGCGACCGAGCCGACCGACAGGTCGATATGGCCGGTGACGATGACCAGCAGCATGCCGAGCGCCATGATGACGATGTAGCTGTTCTGCAGCACCAGGTTGGTCAGATTGAGCGGCTGCAGCAGCGTGCCGCCGGTCATGACCTGGAAGAACAGCATGATCGCGATCAACGACATCAACATGCCGTAGTTGCGCAAATTGTTCTTGATGAAGCTGCCGTGCCGGCGCTCCTCGGGCAGCGATACCGTCTTGTCGGTCATGGCTGCATTCCTCCCATTTCCGCGGCCGCGGGCGCGGCGTTCCCAATGTTTCGTTCGTTGCGCATGATGGCGCGCATGATCTTTTCCTGCGTCGCGTCCGCACCCTTGAACTCGCCGACGAAGGCGCCGTCGTTCATGACGCAAATCCGGTCGCAGATGCCGAGCAGCTCGGGCATCTCCGAGGAGATCACCACGACGCCGCGGCCGGCTTCCGCCAGCTCGTTGATGATACAGTAAATCTCGTATTTGGCACCGACGTCGATGCCCCTTGTCGGCTCGTCCAGGATCAGCACCTTTGGGTCGGTCATCAGCCATTTCGACAGCACAACCTTCTGCTGGTTGCCGCCGGAGAGCTGGCCGGTCTCCTGGTAGACGTCGGAGCAGCGGATGCGCATGCGGGTGCGATAGTCGCTGGCGATCTTCAGCTCGGCGATGTCGTCGATCACGCGTTTAGGTGCGACCTGATCGAGGCTGGCGAGCGTGATGTTCTTGCGGACGTCGTCGGCCAGGATCAGGCCGAGCTGCTTGCGGTCCTCGGTGACGTAGGCAAGGCCGGCGTCGATCGCCGCCGCGACGCTCGGCAGCACCATGTCTCTGCCTTCGAGCCGGATGCTGCCGCTGATATTGGTGCCCCAGGAACGGCCGAACAGGCTCATGGCGAATTCAGTGCGGCCGGCGCCCATCAGTCCAGCAATGCCGACGACCTCGCCGCGCCTGACGCCGAAACGGACGTTCTTGATCACCTGCCGCTCGGGATGGATGGGGTGATAGACCGACCAGTTCGCGACGTCGAGCACAGGCTCGCCGATCTTCACGCTGCGCTCCGGGAAACGGTGAGCCATGTCGCGATTGACCATGCTGCGGATGATGCGGTCTTCCTGGATCGGCTCGGCGCGACAATCGATGCTGTCGACGGTGCGGCCGTCGCGGAGCACGGTGATGTGGTCGGCGACCTTGGCGACCTCGTTGAGCTTGTGCGAGATCAGGATCGAGCCGATGCCCTGCTCGCGGAACGCCATCAGGCGTTCGAGCAGCGCGGCGCTGTCGGCCTCGTTGAGGCTCGCGGTCGGCTCGTCCAGGATCAGCATCCGCACCCGCTTGGACAGCGCCTTCGCGATCTCGACAAGCTGCTGCTTGCCGACGCCGAGATCGGTGATCAGGGTGTCCGGGGATTCCTTCAGGCCGACCTGTGCCAGCAGATCACGTGTACGACGGTAGACCTTGTCGCGGTCGATGACGCCGAGCTTCGACGGCGGATGCGACAGGAAGATGTTCTCGGCGATCGACATCAGCGGGATCAGCGCCAGCTCCTGGTGGATGATGATGATGCCGAGCGCCTCGGAATCGTTGATGTCGCGGAAGCGCCGCTCCTCACCGTCGAAGACGATGGTGCCCTCGTAGCTGCCATGCGGGTAGACCCCGCTGAGCACCTTCATCAGCGTCGACTTTCCGGCGCCGTTCTCGCCGACGAGCGCGTGGATTTGCCCGGCGTGAACCGAGAAGTTGACGTCGCGCAGCGCCTGCACGCCGGCAAAGCTCTTGCTGACGTTGCGCATCTCCAGCATGGCGGTCATGGCGTCGTGTCCTTGGAAACTTTCGTGAATCCCTCCGCCGTCATTCCGGGGCGATGCGAAGCATCGAACCCGGAATCTCGAGGCTCCGGGGTCGCCCTTCGGGCGCCCCGGAACGACGGCACGAGAACTCTACTGGAACTGCGACTTCTTGTAGTAGCCGCTCTCAACCAGCACCTTCTCCCAATTGTCCTTGTAGACCACGACCGGCTTGAGCAGGTAGGACGGCACGGTCTTGACACCGTTCTCGTAGGTCTTGGTGTCGTTGACCGCGACCTGCTTGCCGGCCAGCGCGGCGTCGACCATGTCGGCGGTCACCTTGGCGAGGTCGCGGGTGTCCTTGAAGATGGTCGAGTACTGGTCGCCGCGCAGCATCGCCTTGATCGAGGGCACCTCGGCGTCCTGCCCCGAAATGATCGGCATCGGCTGATCGGCGCTGCCGTAGCCGACGCCCTTCAGCGAGGAGATGATGCCGATCGAGATGCCGTCATAGGGCGAGAGCACGGCGTTGATCTTCTTGTTGCCGTAGTAGGCGCTGAGCAGATTGTCCATGCGGGCCTGGGCAGTGGCGCCGTCCCAGCGGAGCGTCGCGACCTTGTCCATGCCCATCTGGCCCGAGGCGACGACGAGCTTGCCGCTGTCGATATAGGGCTTCAGCACGCTCATCGCCCCGTTGTAGAAGAAGTAGGCGTTGTTGTCGTCGGGCGAGCCGCCGAACAGCTCGATGTTGAACGGGCCCTTGCCGTCCTTCAGCCCGAGCCCCTGCTCGATCGACTGCGCCTGGAGCACGCCGACCTGGAAATTGTCGAAGGTCGCGTAATAGTCGACGTTCGGCGTGCCGCGGATCAGGCGGTCATAGGCGATCACGGTGATGCCTTTGGCCTTGGCCTGCTTGAGCACGTCGGACAGCGTGGTGCCGTCGATCGCGGCGATCACCAGGGCTTTCGCGCCCTTGGTCACCATGTTCTCGACCTGCGAGAGCTGGTTCGGGATATCATCCTCGGCATATTGCAAGTCGGTGTTGTAGCCGCGCTCCTTCAGCACCTTGACCATGTTGTTGCCGTCGTCGATCCAGCGCGCCGACGATTTGGTCGGCATCGCGATGCCGACGGTCGCCTTGTCTTGGGCGGAGGCGGTGAGGCCTGTGGCCATCGTCGCAGCGCCGGCCAGCGCCAGTGCGAGGAATGTCGTCTTCAGTTTCAGCATGTTTTACTCCCTTGGGTGTCAGACTGTTTCTTTATTTCGTCGAGAACGTCGTCGTGGGCTGCCTCCGGTCTCCTATGCGAGCTTGACGTCGGGCTCCGCGCGACCGCGCGCGGATGCCTCCAATAGAAACGTGCAACCGGCTTGCGGATCGGCGGCGCGCGCTGCCGCGTCCATATCCTGCCACGCTGACGTGACAAGGAGGCGCGACAGATCGGAACCGACGAAAGCCGGAGAGCTCGCCTGCTTCGCCGGCACGCTCAGTGAGCGCAGAGGCTCGCCTTGCGGAGAATAGACATCGATACGGCTCGCGCCCCAGCAGGCATTCCAGATCTTTCCGTCGGCATCGCACACCGAGCCATCGAGGCCGCCGATGCCGGTGTGGCGCAGCAGCACCTCCGGCTCGCCGCGCGGCAGGCCGGTCGCGGGATTGAGCGGGACTGCATAGAGCACGGCACGCGCAGTGTCGGTGAAATAGCCAATGGCGCCATCCGGCGAGAAGCAAATCGAGTTGGGAATGCTGATGCCGGGAAACAGCGTCGAGATCTTGCCGCGATGGAGCGCGTAGATCGCCCCCGCCTTCGGCTCGGCCTTCTTGCCCATGGTGCCGATCCAGAACGTGCCGGACTGGTGCACACGGCAATCATTGGAGCGCGTGGCAGGATTGTCCGCCTCGAGCGGACAGAACAGCGTCATGGCGCCGTCGGCAAGCTTGCGGATATACAGACCGTCCTCGGCGACGATCAACTGGCGCTCGGCATCGATGCGCCCGAGCGCGCTCGCCATCCGGCCGAGCGCATGGACGCGGATGCTGCCGCTGCCGAGTTGCGCCTCGAACAGCCGTCCTTCGCGGATGTCGAACCACCACGCCGTATCGGTGGTCACGTCATAGGTCGGGCCCTCGCCGAGATGGCAGGGATCGTCCGAGAGAACTGATGTCGGCACCTGTTCCATCATGACGTCCTCACACCGAAGCGATAGACCGTGTGGTGCCGATAGGCTCCGCCGGGATCGAGGCGCGGGCTCGGAAAATCCGGCCGGTTCGGCGCGTCAGGCCAGATGTGCGGCTCCAGGCACATGGCATCCGATTGCCGGATCAGCTTGCCGCCCTTCCCCGAAATCGTGCCATCGAGATAGTTGCCGGAATAAACCTGAACGCCGGGCTGATCGGTGAACAGCTCCATGACGCGCCCCGAGCGCGGTGCCTCCAGCCGGGCAGCAAGTGCGAGCTTGCCGTCGCGCGCGAGGCAGTAGGTGTGGTCGTAACCCCTGCCGCTCTGCAATTGCTCATCGCTCTGCCGGATGCGCTCGCCAACCTGCCGAGGCTCCCGGAAGTCGAACGGCGTGCCGGCCACCGCGCGCGGCGGTCCGGGCAGCGGAATGGCGGTGGGATCGATGGCGAGGAAATGTTCGGCGGCAACCGTCAGCCTGTGATCGAGAATGGGCGTGCCTGACGTTGCGCCTTCCAGATTGAAGAAGCTGTGGTTGGTCAGGTTGACGATGGTGGGACGGTCGGTCCGCGCCTCCATGCTCAACGACAATTCGGTCGGGCCGGTGACGCGATAGGTCAGGCGGACATCGAGCTGGCCGGGATAATTCTCCTCGCCATGCGGACTGACATAGGTCAGCGTCACCGCGGGCTCGGCGCCGTCGTCGATCTCCGCAATCTGCCAGAGCTTGCGGTCGAATCCATCGAGGCCGCCGTGCAGCGCGTTCGGCCCGTTGTTGACGGGAAGTTGCACCGTCTCGCCGTCGAGCGAGAACTGCCCCTTGGCAATGCGGTTGGCATAGCGGCCGACGGTGGCCCCAAGGAACTTTCGCTCCGCGAGATAGCCGGCGAACGCGTCATGGCCGAGCACGACGTCGTCATGACCGCCCTTCACATCCGGCGCAATCAGCGCCTGGATCACCGCGCCGTGGGTGATGATGCGCGCCTCGAAGTCGCCCTCGCCGCGCAGCACGATGCGCTCGACCTTGCGACCGTCAGGCAGTGTGCCGAAGATGTCTTTTGTGATTTTTGATGCGGCCATGTCTAATCCACAAACGGTTCGACGACGGTGCGCCTGCCGAGCAGGAAGGCGTCGGCAACGAGGCGAAGCGGCGTCAGATCGACGTCGCTTGCGCCGGTCGCCGCGAGCTCGACGAAGCGCCGGTAGAGCCCGCGATATTCCTCATCGGGCGCCTCGGCAAGCACCTTGCCGTCGACCTCCAACCGCGCGCCACCGCTGGACAAAGTCATCCGGCCCTGGTCGGTATCGACGAGGATATCCCAGCTCTGCGGTCCGGTCTGGCGGAAATCGAACTCGGCGGTGACAGCAAGGCCGTCGATGTCCGTCAGCGTCAGGTTCGCCGCAATCGGTGCCTGGCAATTGGCGGGAAACGCCAACTCGGCCGCGGTGACGAACACGGGCTTCGGCAGGATTTTGGTCAGGATCGACAGCGCGTTGATGCCGGGATCGAACACGCCGAGGCCGCCTGGTTCCCAGATCCAGCCCTGACCGGGATGCCAGACGCGAACATCCTCCTTCCAGCTGACGTGCACCGACTTGATGCGTCGCTCAGCGAGCCATTGCCGCGCGGGCTCGACCGCCGGCGCATGGCGCGAATGCCAGGTCGCAAACAGGGTGCGCTTTGCCTCTGCCGCCATCGCTACAAGCGGATCGAGCTCGGCGACACCGATGCCCGGCGGCTTCTCCAGCATGACATGCTTGCCGGCGGCGAGCGCCGCGGCAGCCTGCGCGCGACGCACCTGCGGCGGTGTGCAGAGCGAGACCGCATCGATCGGCGGTCCCTTTTCCAGCAGCTCCTCGATGGTCGCGAAATGCGGCAGTCCTGGCAGCGAGGCGTTACGGCTGGCAATGGCCGCCAGCGCCGCGCCCGGCACGGCGGCGATTGCGCCGACATGCTGGTCACGCGCGATCTTGCCGAAGCCGACGATGGCGATGCGAAGTTCCGTCACGATCCCTCTCCAGATTCCACGGAGGCCGGTGCGGTCTCGATGACCGTGCCCTCATGGCGATGCATGCCGTTATGAATGACGAAAATCATCGCCTCAGAGGCGGCCTCCGCATCGCCGGCCGCAATGGCATCGACGATCTTCTGGTGCCAGAGCAGCACCGTGTCGCGGTCTTCCAATTCGACCGGCGCACTCAGCAGGAACGAGGCGCGAAGCGCGGCCTCGATGACGTGACCGATCGAGCGCATGAACAGGTTGCCGGAGGCGCGCGCCACGGCGACGTGGAGTGCGAGGTCGGCATCGGCAAAGCCGACCGAATCGGACGCTTCGAGCCGCATGCGGTCCATGCTGCGCCGAAGCTCGGCCAGGTCCTCCTCCGACCGCTGCGCGGCCGCCAGCATCGCCGCGCGCGGCTCGACCGCGAGACGGATCTCGGCGAGGTCGTTGAGGAAACGCTTGTCGATGCCGGCGTCCAGATGCCAGGCCAGGACGTCGGCGTCGAACATGTTCCAGGCGGCGCGTTCGCGTACGACGGTGCCGACGCGCGCCTTGGTGGTCAGCAGGCCCTTGGCGACCAGGGTCTTCACGCTCTCCCGCAGCACCGGCCGCGACACGCCGAACATCGCGATCATCTCGGCATCACCAGGCAGGCGAGTACCCTCGGCGTAGCGGCCGGCGATGATGTCGATGCCGATCGAGCGGGCGACCTCCGCATGGTTGGAGTGAGCCCGCCGCGTCGGGATGACGACGATGCGCGATGTCATGTGGCGGCTCCTGCGCTCTTCGCCAGCGGCCGGCGCGCGAGCGCGACCAGTCCCTGCTGCAAGGCAACAAAGGCGAACAGCAAGATACCGGTCGCGATCTTGGTCCACCAGCTCGACAGCGTGCCGTCGAAATTGATGTAGGTCTGGATCAGGCCCTGGATCAGCACGCCGAGGAAAGTACCGATCACCGAGCCCTGCCCGCCCGTGAGCAGCGTGCCGCCGATCACGACGGCGGCGATGGTCTCGAGCTCGACGCCGACGGCGGAAAGCGAATAGCCGGCGCTGGTGTAGAACGAGAAGACAATGCCGGCGATGCCTGCGAGCAGGCTCGACAGCATGTAGATCTTCACCGTCATCTTGCCGACCGCAACGCCCATCAGGCTCGCGGTCGTCCGGCTGCCGCCGAGCGCATAGACGTTGGCGCCGAACCGGGTGAGATGCAGCAGCAAGGCTCCGCCGATCACGATCGCGAGCATGATGATCGCAATTGCCGTCAATCGCCCGCCACCCGGCAATCGCAAGGCGAAGTCCGACACGGTGGAATAGATCGGCGCGGTGATCGGTATGGATTCGGTGGAGAGCAGGAAGCTCGCTCCGCGCGCCAGGAACATGCCGGCGAGCGTCACGATGAAGGGTGGCAAATCAAAGACATGGATCACCGCGCCCATCGCCGCACCGAAGGCCGCCGAGAGTGCGAGGACGGCGACGAAAGCAACCAGCGGCGGCATGCCCCAGCGCTCGATCGCGAGCGCAACGAAGACCGTGGTGAAGCCGATCACCGAGCCGACCGAGAGATCGATGCCGCCGGAGATGATGACGAAGGTCATGCCGGCCGCGACGATGCCGAGGAAAGCGTTGTCGGTGAGGAGATTGCCGACGACGCGGGTCGAGGCGATGTTGGGAAACTGCACCGCGCAGGCTGCGAAGCCCGCGACCAGCACGATCGCCGTAATGAGGGCGGGCGGCAGACCTCTCATGCCTTCGTCCTCCGCAGCCGCGCAGAGATGCCGGCAAAGCCGGTCAGCTTCGGCGATTGCAACAACAGCACCGTGAGCACCACTACCGCCTTGACCAGCAGGTTGAACTCCGGCGGATAGCCGGACAAAAGGATGCCGGTGTTCATGGTCTGGATGATCAGCGCGCCGAGTACGGCCAGCACGAGGCTGAAGCGGCCGCCGAACAACGAGGTGCCGCCGATCACCACGGCCAGGATCGCATCGAGCTCGAGCCAGAGGCCGGCATTGTTCGCGTCTGCCCCCATGATGTCGGCCGCCGCGATCACGCCAGCCAGCGCGGCGCAGACGCCGCACCAGACATAGACCGACAGGATCATCGCACGGGTGCCGACGCCGGCAAGCTCGCTCGCCCGCGCGTTGCCGCCGGTCGCCTCGATCAGGAGCCCCAGCGCCGAGCCACGTACCACCGCGCCGGTGAGGATCAGCATGCCGAGCGTAATCACGACCGGTACCGGCAGGCCGAGCACCGAGCCATTGCCGAGCCAGACCAGATCCGGCGAGGAGAACGTCACGATGCGTCCCTCGGTGATGAGCTGGGCGATGCCGCGTCCGGCCACCATCAGGATCAACGTCGCCACGATCGGCTGCATGCCGAGTACCGCGACAAGGAAGCCGTTCCACAGCCCGCAAATCAGGCCCGCGCCGAGCGCTGCCGCCAGCACGACGGCCAGACTGTGAGTGTCGGCGAGGCTCGCCGCGATCGCGCCCGCGATCGCCATGACGGCGCCAACCGACAGATCGATGCCGCGCGTCGCGATCACCAGAACCATGCCGAGTGACAGCAGCGCCACCGGCGTGCCGCGGTTGAGCACGTCGATCAGGCTGCCGAACAGACGGCCGTCCTGGAGGCGCAGGTCGAAGAATTGCGGCGACACAACACGGTCGACCGCGAGGATGACGATCAATGCGAGGATCTGGGCAAGGCCGCGGCGCGGCAACAGCGCTGTCATGTGTGGGCCTCAAGCGCAACAGCGACGCTATCGGCGGCAATGGCCGCGAGAATGTTGCCGACGTCGACCGCGTCGCCCGCCAGCTCCTCGACATGGGCGCGGTCGCGCAGCACCACGACGCGGTCGGAATAGGTCACGATCTCATCGAGCTCGGAGGAGATCACGAGCAGCGACAAGCCGTCGTCGCAGAGCTCGCGGATCAGGCGGATGATCTCGGCATGCGCGCCGACGTCGATGCCGCGGGTCGGCTCGTCCAGCACCAGAAGCCGCGGCGAGGTCGCGAGCCAGCGCGCCAGCAGAACCTTCTGCTGATTGCCGCCGGACAACAGGCCGACGGGGCGCTCAGCATCGGGCGGACGGATGTCGAGCATCTTGACGTAGCGGCGCGCGATCTCGTCCTGCTCGCGGCGCGACAGCGGCCGATGCAGGCCGCGTTTGGCCTGGAGCGCGAGCACGATGTTCTCGCGCACCGTGAGCTCGGCAACGATGCCGTCGGTCTTGCGCTCCTCCGGGCAATAGCCGAAGCCGTGGCGTACGCCGTCGCGAGGCGACTGCAGCCGCACCGGCACACCTTCCACCCTCGCCTTCCCGCCATCGGCGCGCTCGGCGCCGAACACCAGCCGCGCCGTCTCGGTCCGGCCCGAGCCGAGCAGGCCGGCGAGACCGACGACCTCGCCATGGCGCAGCTCGAGATTGAACGGCGCGACATAGCCGGCCTTGCCGTAATTCTCGAAACTCGCGCAGATTTCGCGCACCTTGTGCTCGCCCACTGATGCGCGTGCGCTGGTGGTCTCGGCCAACTCGCGGCCGAGCATCAGCCGGATCAGCTCGAGGCGCGGCAGCGAGGCGGTCTCGCGCTCGCCGACGAGGCGACCGTTGCGCAGCACGGTGATGCGATCGGAGATCTCGTAGACCTGGTCGAGGAAGTGACTGACGAAGACGATGCCGATGCCGCGTTTCGCGAGCTGGCGCATGATGCCGAACAGGATCTCGACCTCGTGACGGTCGAGACTCGCGGTGGGCTCGTCCAGGATCAACACCCGCGCGGAGAGATCGACGGCGCGCGCGATCGCGGTGACGTGCTGCACGGCGACCGAATAGTTGCCGAGCGGCGCGGCGACGTCGATGTCGAGGCCAAACTCCGCAAGCAGCGCCTTGGCGCGGCGGCGCATCTCGCCCTCGCGCACGATGCCGAAGCGTATTGGCTGGCGATCGAGGAACAGGTTCTGCGCCACCGACAGGTTCGGCAGCAGATTGACCTCCTGGTAGACGGTGGCAATGCCCGCTGCCAGCGCTGCCTTGGCCGAGCGCGGCGCGACCTCTTCACCGCCGATCCTGACGATGCCGGCGTCGCGTGGGAATACGCCGGTGACGACCTTGATCAGCGTGGACTTGCCGGCGCCGTTCTCGCCGAGCAACGCATGGATCTCGCCGGCGCGCAGCGTGAAGTCGACCTCCTGCAGCGCGCGCACAGCGCCGAAGCTCTTGCTGATCCCGCGCACCTCAAGAAGGGGCAGAGCAGGATCGGGGCTGTTCTGCATGGCAAATTCGCTCCCACGGGTGCCCGCCATTGAAGCGGACACCCAGCCTAGTCGTTCGTGCAGCGGTTTCGAAGGGGGGCGACGGACCACCGGAAGCGGTCCGGCGCGGCGCCCGCCTCAGTAACCGAGGCCCTTCTTGCTGTCGTAGATCTTCTGCGGATCATCGGCGGCAGTATAGAGCTTGGACTCGGTCTGAATCCACTTCGGCGGAACCGTGCCCTTGCCCTTGAAGGCTGCGACGGCATCCAGTGCTGGGCCGGCCATGTTCGGCGTCAGCTCCACCGTGGCGTTCGCTTCGCCGGCAACCATCGCCTTGAAGATATCGGGGACCGCGTCGATCGAAACGGTGAGGATATCCTTGCCGGGCTTGAGGCCGGCTTCCTTCATCGCCTGAATCGCGCCCACCATCATGTCGTCGTTGTGGGCGTAGACCGCGCAGATGTTCTTGCCGCCGCCTTCGGCCTTGATGAAGCTTTCCATCACCTCCTTGCCCTTGGCGCGGGTGAAGTCGCCGGTCTGGCTGCGCACCACCTTCAGGTTCGCGTGCTTGGCGATGGCGGTGTCGAAGCCTTTCTTGCGGTTGGTGGCGACGCTGGCGCCGACGGTGCCCTGCAGCTCGACGATGTTGCAGGCCTTGGCGCCGACTGTCTTGGCCAGCCAGTCGCCGGCGACCTCGCCCTCATGCACGCTGTCCGAGGTGACCGCGGTGAGATAGAGCTCCTTGCCGGACGGATCGATGTCGCGGTCGAGCAGCACGACCGGGATCTTGGCTTCCTTGGCCTCCTTCAGCACCGAGTCCCAGCCGGTCGAGACCACGGGCGCGAGGAAGATCGCATCGACGTTCTGCGCGATGAAGGAGCGGATCGCCTTGATCTGGTTCTCCTGCTTCTGCTGCGCGTCGGCGATCTTGAGATTGACCTTGCGCTTGGCGGCCTCCTGCTTGGAGACCGACGTCTCGGCCGCGCGCCAGCCGGATTCCGATCCGATCTGCGAGAAGCCGATGGTGAGCTCGGCGGCATTCGCGGGCAGCGCGAGCAGCAAGGCGGCCGTGGCGCTGGCCGCAAAGAGGGCTTTGAGGATCATCAGGCGAGTCTCCCAAGATGTTATCCGGGGCGCCTATTGGTAACATGGCACCCGCAGGCCGGCCTTCGAGGCGGCGGGAGGGACTATTTCACGGAAGAAGAGTTCCGACTAGTCATATTATTTTACTATTTAGAGGAAATCGCGCCGAGCGGCGGCAGGCGGTTCTAAGACACGCCAAGCGCGATTTTGTTCCCCCGATGCAACGGGAAGATGAAGGAGGTTTGTAGGTGAGTCCAGCCACGGACAACCGTCATGGCCGGGCCTGTCCCGGCCATCCACGCCTTACCTCGCCTGACAAAGAACGTGGATGCCCGGGACAAGCCCGGGCATGACGGCCTCATAGACGTTCGCGTGGGAGGTCAGCTGCGAGACGTGAAGCGCTAAATCAGCTTCCGCTGCGCCAGGTTCTTCATCAACGCACCGATGCCGAAGGTCCAGGGCTCGCACTCGTCGCTGGTGCGCATGCGGTTGACGAGCTTGCCGAGCTGGGGCGCTGCGATCGTGACGATGTCGTCGCGCTTGTGGGTGAACCCCTGCCCCGGCGCATCGCGATCCTTGACCGGCGCGAACATCGTGCCGAGGAACAGCACAAAGCCATCAGGATATTGATGCACCTTGCCGATGGTCTGCTCGACCAGATCGGTCGGATCACGGCTGATCTTGCTGATCGAGGAATGGCCGTCGAGAACGAAGCCGTCCGCCCCCTTCACGTTCAGGCTGATGTCGAGCTTGCGCGCATCGTCGAGCGTAAAACTGTCGTCGAACAGGCGCAGCAGCGGTCCTATCGCGCAGGAGGCGTTGTTGTCCTTGGCCTTCGACAGCAGCAGCGCCGAGCGTCCTTCGAAGTCGCGCAGATTGACGTCGTTGCCGAGCGCGCCGCCGACGATCTTGCCGCGGCTCGACACGAACAGCACGAGCTCCGGCTCCGGATTGTTCCAGGTCGATTTCGGATGCAGGCCGGCATCCATGCCGGTGCCGACCGAGGACATGGTCGGCGCCTTGGTGAACACTTCGGCATCGGGACCGATGCCAACCTCGAGATATTGGCTCCAGGCGTTCTGGTCGATCAGCACCTGCTTCAGATGCATCGCCTGGTCGGAGCCAGGCTTGAGCTTCGACAAATCATCGCCGATCAGCCGCGTCACTTCCTTGCGGATCGCTTCGGCCGAGGCCGGATTGCCCTTTGCGCGCTCCTCAATCACGCGCTCCAGCATCGAGATGGCAAAAGTGACGCCGGCAGCCTTCAGCGTCTGCAGGTCCACGGGCGCAAGCAGCCAAGGTTTTTGGCGATCGCGCTGGTCCGGCGCCGTGTTGGCCACGATGGCGTCGAGATCGCCGATGCGCTCGCCCTTGGTCAGGCTCAGCGCCTTGGCCGGGTTGTCCTCTTCGCAGAGCGCGCTGATGGTCGGAAATCTTGCGGTGACGTCGAACACGCCGTCGCCACGGACGGCGACCACGGCCGGACCGTTCGCCTGCGGCAGCCAGACGCGGCCGGCGAGTGTGCCGCGTGTTCCGTCCTCAGGGAGAAGGTCTTTCACCGTCAATGTCGTCATGGCCGCGCCCTCGTTGTTTATCGGATCAGCCGCAGCCGATCACATTGGCGAAAACCAATAAACGTCTGGCGGGGGAAGTCCAGAGAGCGCGCCGCTCACTTGAACCAATGCACCAGTGCGATGCTGATGCCGAGCAGCAGCATCAGCGACAGCGTTACCGCGGCCGTCACCCGCCCGCCGACATTGGCGAGCACGCGTACGTCGACGCCGAGACCGAGAGCCGCCATCGACACCACGGTGAGAAAGCTCGTGATCTTGGTCACCGGACCAACCACCGTCCCCGGCACGATTTCGAGGGAACGCAAGGTCGCCAGCGCCAGAAAGCCGAGGATGAACCAGGGCACCAGGCGGAAGAAGCCAACATGGGTCTTCTTGGCATCGCTCTGCCAGCGCGAGGCGGCGAGCGACAGGCCGACCACGACCGGCCCGAGCATCAGCACACGCATCAGCTTCACGAGCGTGCCGATCTGTGTCGAGACGAGCCCGGCCGGGACCGTCGCGGCCAGCACCTGCGGCACCGCATAGACCGTGAGGCCGGCGAGGATGCCGTATTGCGTGGCAGACAATTGCAACAGCGGAATCAGCAGCGGCAGGCCGAGCACCATCATCACGCCAAGGATCGCTGTGAAGGAGATCGAGGATGCGATCTCGTCATTGTTGGCGCCGATGATCGGGGCCACGGCGGCAATCGCCGAATTGCCGCAGATCGAGTTGCCGCAGGCGATCAGGATCGACAACCGCGTCGACAGACCCAGCATCCGGCTGATGCCAAAGGAGACGCAGAGCGCAATCACCACGACCGCTGCGATCGACGCCAGCAGCGCGACGCCGGAGGCCGCGATGGCGGCGAAGCTGATCGAGGCGCCCAGCAGCATGACCGCGACTTCGAGGAGCTGTTTTGCGCTGAAGGCGATGCCGGCCTGCCAGCGCGGCGCGGGTTTCCAGAAGCTGCGCAGGGCCATCCCGAGCAGGATCGCCATCACCAGCGCCTCGACATAGGGATGCTCGAAAACGCCAAGCTCCGCCCTTTCGAGCAGGGCCGAGACACCGGCGACGGCGACACAGAGGAGGATGCCTGGAATCAGCGCGAAAATACGGCTCGCGGCGGTGGCCGGCTTGGCATCGGCCGGGCTGGATGCTTGATTCTGCGACACAAATCTCTCCCAGAGGAGAAAGATTTATACGCAGCGCCAGCTCAATGGGGAATAAGTTTTCGACATATCAGGGCCGAGGGAAGTTCTGTCCTAACCCGGAATAAACGGCCTCAGAAGATTAGGCTCTTGGCGAGCGAGGCCACACGGCTGAACCCGTCGTAAACGCCGGGTTCGAAGAACGCTGCACGCGCGAGCACGATTCCGGCCACGAGCGACCAGAACACCCCGGTGCCGACCCGCAACAGGAGCTTTGACGCGCGCGACTTCGGCTGGGCATCCGTCGCGGATACCAACTGCTCGCCAAAGGGCTCAAATCCAGTGCGTTCCATAGCAGGCCAATCCATCAATTCGTGGCTGAAATGTCGTCTTTTCGACCCCAAACAGCAATGGAAGCGATTGGCTTTTTTGGTCCCCCGCGGGGAAACTCCTTCCGCCGGAATGACCTCGGACAACCGCTTTCTTCTTCGGGCCTATTCGGACACCGCCCGCCCGGCTCAGAGGGCCAGATAACGCCGGCGGATGGCGTCGTTGGCCTTCAGCTCGTCGATTCCGGCGGCATAGACGATTTGGCCCTTGTCGATGACCGTGGCGTGGCTCGCGAGCCCCAGGCAGAAATGCATGTTCTGTTCGGCGATCAGCACGGTCGATCCGATGCTTCGAAGCTGCCGCAACAATTCGCCGATCCGCTGCACGATGATCGGCGCAAGCCCCTCGCTCGGCTCGTCCAGCAGCAACAGCGCAGGATTGCCCATCAGCGTGCGCGCGATGGCCAGCATCTGCTGCTCGCCGCCCGAGAGACGCCCGGCAATGCGATGGCGCAGCGGTTCCAGCAGCGGGAAGACCTCATAGATGCGCTTGATCGGCCATTCGTCCTGGCCCTCCGGCCCCCTCTTCTTCCCGATGACGAGATTGTCCTCGACCGTATGCTCCGGAAAGATCTGGCGGTCCTCCGGCACGAAGCCAAGACCGGCGCGCGCAATATGATGCGGCTTCCGGCCCGAGATCAGAGCACCGCGCAGGCTCACTTTGCCCCGTCGCGGCGGCGCCAGCCCCATGATCGCCTTCATGGTCGTCGATTTGCCGGCCCCGTTGCGGCCCAGGAGTGCCATGGTCTCGCCTTGCCGCACCGAGAGGCCGACACCGAACAGGATCTGGCTGGTGCCATAATAGACGTCGAGATCGGCGACCTCGATGACGACAGAGCTCATCCGGCCGCTCCTGCATGTTCGGTGCCGAGATAGGCTTCGATCACGGCGCTGTCGTTGCGGATCTCCTCGGGCGTGCCGGTGGCGAGGATGCGGCCGTAGCAGAGCACGACGATTTTTGGCGCAATCTTGAAGACGATGTCCATGTCGTGCTCGATGAAGACGACCGTGATTTTTTGCGTCTCCCAGAGCTCGCGCACCTTGTCGATCATGCGCCAGCGCTCCTCGGGGCCCATGCCGGCGGTGGGCTCGTCCAGCAGCAGCACCTTCGGTTCGAGCACCAGCGCCAGCGCAATGTCGAGCAGCTTTTGATCGCCATGTGACAGCGTCGCGGCCGTGCGATGGCGCTTGCCGGCAAGGCCCAGCAGCTCCATCACGTGCTCGGCGCGGTCGCGCGTCTCCGGCAGAGGAAAGCGCTTGTGCAGCACTGCCGAGGTGCGCTGGTCGGCACTGACGGCGGCTAACATGGTCTCCTGCACCGTCAGCGACTTGAAGATGCTCGCCACCTGGAAGGCGCGGCCGATGCCGTGACGGACGATCTCCGGCGGCGAGCGGCCGGCGAGGTCGACACCGTCGAGCAGCACCTGGCCGGTGTCAGGCTTCAACGCGCCGGTGATCAAATTGAAGAAGGTGCTCTTGCCCGCGCCGTTCGGACCGATCACCGCAGTGAGCGAACCGTCGGGGAAATCCAGCGAGACGTCGTTGGTCGCCTTCACGCCACCAAAGGATTTTGCGAGGTTGCGGATCTCCAGCATCGCTAGCGGCCCTCGCCTGCGTCACGCCGCTGCGAGAACCACTCGGCGACGAAATCCAGCAGGCCCTTGCGCAGGCCCAGCGCGAAGAACAGGATGACCACGCCGAGCACGATGCCGTGATACTCGGTGAACCGCGTCACGGTGTCGTTGAGCAGCAGCAGCAGCACGGTGCCGACCATCGGCCCCAAGAAGGTTGAAACGCCGCCGAGCATGTTGATGAAGATGCCTTCACCCGAGATGGTCCAATAGGCGAATTCCGGATAGGCGCCGGAAACGAACAGCGCCATCACCATGCCGCCCATCGCCGCGAACAGCGCCGCCAGCACGAACACGGTGAGCTTGGCGCGCCAGACGTCGATACCGAGAAAGCTCGCGCGCGCGGCATTGTCGCGGATCATCCGCAACGTGTAGCCGAACGGCGATTGCGCGATCTGCCGCATCGCGAGCAGCCCAAGGATCAACAGCGCGCAGCTCGCGATGTAGAGATGGACGTGGTTGGCCAGATCGATGCCGAGAAAGACGGGTCGCGGAATGCCGCCGCGCAGGCCCTGGTCACCGCCGGTGAACGAAGCCCAGGACAGGATGGTCGAGTGGATCAGCATCTGGAAGGCGAGCGTGACGAAGGCGAAATAGATCTCCTTCAGCCGCACGCAGATCGCGCCGATCACGGCCGCGATGAGCGCCGTGATCGCCAGCGTCGCAACGAAGGCGACCGGAATGGGCACGCCGAGCTTCTGCATGATCAGGCCGAAGCTGTAGGCGCCAAGGCCGAAGAACATGCCATGGCCGAACGAGGTCAGGCCGGTGTAGCCGACCAGGAGGTTGAGCGAGGTCGCGAACAGTCCGTAGGCGGAGCAGCGGATGACGAAATCGAGCAGCGCCTTGCTGCCCGTCAACAGCGGCAGGCTCGCCAGCACGGCAAAAGCGATCAGCGCGATCAGGACGTCGCGATAGCGTTGCAGCACCGAGCCACCGCGCACGGGTGCCAGCCCTTGCGCGTGTCCGGCCTCCAGCTCGGTCATGCCGCCTCCTTGCCGAACAGGCCGGTGGGTTTCGAGACCAGCACGATCACCATGAACAGATACATCAGGCCTTCCGTGAACAGCGGAAAGCCGAGCGAGCCGAACGAGCGGATCAGGCCGAGCAGCAACGCGCCGATCAGGGCGCCCAGGATCGAGCCCATGCCGCCGATCACGGTGACGATGAAGGATTCGATCAGCACCGAGAATCCCATCCCGGGCGTGAGCGAGCGCACCGGCGCGGCGAGCGCACCCGCGAGGCCCGCCAGCATGCCGCCGAGCGCGAACACGCCGCCATAGATCAGGCCCGTGTTGATGCCGAGCGCGGACACCATGCCGGGATTTTGCGCGGCGGCGCGGATCACCTTGCCGATGCGGCTGCGCGACAACCCGATGCCGAGCACGACAGCCGCAACGAGCGCAACGCCGATCAGCAGCAGATAATAAGGCGGCACCACGCCGCCGGCGATGAACAGCGGCATCACCTGGAACGCGGACGGCATGCCCATCGACTTGAATTCCGGCCCCCAGATCAGGCGCACGACATCGTCGAAGATCAGCACGAAGGCGTAGCAGACGAGGAGCTGCATCAAGACGTCCGCGCCATAGACGCGGCTCATGAAGACGCGCTCGAAGATCAATCCGAGAATGGCGGTGCCGGCCGCGCCCGCCAGCATCGCGAGCGCGAAGCTCCCGGTGAGCTGATAGGCGGTCATCGCGAAATAGGCGCCGAACATGTAGAAGGCGCCGTGGCTGAAATTGACCACCTTGAGCACGCCGAAAATCAGCGTCAGCCCGACCGCAACCAGGAACAGCAGCATGCCGATGATGAGGCCGCTGGTGGTCTGCGTCACCAGGCAGGCGGAGCTGGAGAGGCAGCCGGCAAGCGCGTCGAGATCCACGGGAGCACTTTCATTGCGGCGCGCCTGACACGGCGCGAAAATCAAACGAAAACGGCGAAGACGGTCGCCCGTCTCCGCCGCACATCAGATCAGGTGTAACCCTTGCTTTTCTTCCACTCGGCCTCCAACTCGAAGATCGTCTTCCAGTCGCCGGCCTTGACCTCCGGCACATACGGCTCCTGCGGGATCGTGGTGCCCCAGCCGATGGCGTAGCCGACCAGCGTGTGGTCGTCGCCGCGCATCGTCACGGTGCCGTCGGCACCGAACGGGCACTTGATGGCGAGGCCCTTCAATGCCTCCGCGATCTTCTTGCCGTCGGCGGAGTTCGCCTTCTTGGCGGCCTCGGCCAGGAACATCACGGCGGTCGCGTTCTGCCACGACCAGTTGGTCGGATACTCGTTATACTTCGCCTTGTAGGCATCGCCCCAGGCCGCGTTCTCCGGCGTGGTCGGAAAGGTCTTGATGTAGCGGTTGCCGGAGTGGATGCCCTTGGGCAGGTTCTTCACGACGGTGAGCGCGGTGTAGTCGGCCATGTTGACCGCGAACACCTCCATCTGGCTGAACATCGCGTAGATGTTGGCCTGGTCGATGTAGGAGGTGAGATCGCCGCCCCAGAGGCAGGAATAAAGCGCCTGCGGCTTGGCTTGGAGGATCTTCGTCACCACCTCGGTGTAGTCGGGCTGGAACAGCTTTGGCCAGGACTCGCTGATGATCTCCACATCAGGCGCGAAACGTTTCAGGTACAGCGTGAATTCGCCGGTGGTGTCGCGGCCGTAGGCATAGTCGGGCGAACAGGTCGCCCATTTCTTCAGGCCCTTGGCCTTGGCGATCGCGGCGGCGTAGCTGCCGCCGACGATGGAATCGTGGATGCCCTGGCGCACGCAGCGGAACGCATTCGGGATGTGCTGCTTCGGATCAGCCGTCAGCGAAGAGGCTTCCGAGCAGGTGTGGACGCAGAGCACGCCGAGATCGCGCGCGACCTCATGCACCGCGAAAGATCCGGAGGACGCCTCGCCGTCGAGCAGCAATTCGCAGCCGTCGGTGTTGACGAGCTCGCGCGCGACGCGGGCGGCTTCCTGCGGCTGGCCCTTGGAATCGCGGATCACCATTTCGATCTGCCGGCCGGCCAAGCCGCCGGCGGCGTTGACCTTCTCGACCTCGAGCATCACCGCATTGCGCGAGGACGTGCCGAGCTGCGCCACGCGGCCCGACAGGATCGTCGGCATGCCGATCTTGATGGTCTTGGCTTGCGCACGCGCCACCCAAGGCGCGGCAACACTCATCGCACCGGCGCCCATCAGCGCCAGCGTTGAACGGCGGCTGATGCCCGGCGTGCGGGTCCTCGTCATTTTTCCCTCCCTCTGTCGGGTCGGCGTGTCCTGATCCCTGTCGGAGATCGTCTCGTCTCCGTGCTCCCAAGGATTTCAGAGGGTGGGGGGTGACGTCAAGCCGAAGATGAATTACGAGTCAGAATTCATCGAGGGAGGAAGCGAGGCCGATGACCGGCCCAAGATCCGCAAAATGATCAATCTTTCGAGCTTCATCGCCTTTCATGCCCGGCGCACGCCGGACCGGCCCGCGCTGAAATATCGCGGCGAGGAGATCTCCTACGCGGCGCTCGATGCGCGTGTCCGAATGGTTGCAGGCTGGCTCGCCGCGCAGGGCATCAGCGCCGGCGACATCGTGGCGGTGCTGATGAAGAACAGCGCGGCGTTCCTGGAGCTGGTCTTCGCCACCAGCCATCTCGGCGCGGTGTTCTTGCCGATCAACTTCCGCCTCTCCCGCGAGGAGGTCGGCTACATCGCCGGCAATGCCGGCGCACGGCTTCTGATCGTCGACGAGGAATTGGCTGCGAATGCCGCGGGCACCGGGATTGCCGTGCTCGACGACGCCGCGCAGCAGAGCATGACGCATCTCGCAGGCGATGTGCCGCCCGCGCCGATCCATGGTCGCGCGCCATCCGACCTGATGCGGCTGATGTATACCTCGGGCACGACCGATCGTCCCAAGGGCGTGATGCTCTCTTACGATAATTTCTACTGGAAGTCGGCGGACCAGACGATCGCGCTGGGGCTCAGCGCCGAGACGCGACTGCTCGTCGTCGGCCCGCTCTATCACGTCGGCGCGCTCGACCTGCCCGGCCTCGCCGTGCTCTGGCATGGCGGCTTCATCCGCATCGAACGCAATTTCGAGCCGGAGACGACGCTCGCGGCGATCGCCGAGGACAAGCTCAACGCGGCATGGTTCGCGCCCGTGATGACCAGCGCGATGCTCACCTGCCCGACGCGTGAGCGCTACGACGTCTCCAGCCTGCAATGGGCCATCGGCGGCGGCGAGAAGACGCCGGAGCTGCGCATCCGCGCCTTCTCGCAACTTTTCCGCAATGCGCGCTACATCGATGCCTATGGCCTCACCGAGACCGTCGGCGGCGACACCTTCATGGAGGCCGGCCGCGAGATCGAGAAGATCGGCTCGACGGGGCGTGCGATTGCCCATGTCGAAATCGAGATCCGCGACGAGGACGGCAAGGTCTTGCCGGCGAACGTCAACGGCGAGATCTGCTTGCGCGGACCGAAAATCACGCGCGGCTACTGGAAGGATCCGGAGAAGACGGCGTCCGCCTTCTTCGGCGACTGGTTCCGCAGCGGCGACGTCGGCTATCTTGATGAGGATGGCTTCCTGTATCTGACCGACCGCAAGAAGGACATGATCATCTCCGGCGGCGAGAACATCGCCTCTTCCGAGGTCGAGCGCGTCATCTATGAAATGCCCGAAGTGCGCGAAGTCGCGGTGATCGGCCTGCGCGATGGGCGCTGGGGCGAACGGCCGGTCGCGATCGTCGTGCTGACCGAGGGCGCCAGGCTCGAGCTCCCTGCCCTCGCCGAGCATTGTCGCGCGCGGCTCGCGAGCTTCAAGGTGCCGAAAGAGCTGATCATTCGCGACAGCCTCCCGCGCAACCCGTCTGGAAAGATTCTCAAGCGCGTGCTGCGCGCCGAACTGGAGACCGTGGCATGACGCAAGGCCCCGCCACCGCGAAGATCACAAAGCTCAACCGCGTCGAGCGCAACGCCTGGACCAAGCAGAAGATCTTCGAGGCCGCCACCAAGGTCGTCGGCAAGCATGGCTATGCCGAAGCCTCCGTCGCCCGCATCACCGAACAGGCCGGCGTCGCGCAGGGCACTTTCTACAATCATTTCGAGAACCGCCAGGAGCTGCTCGACCAGCTGCTGCCGAAGATCGGCCTCGACATGGTCGAGTTCATCCGCGCCCGCACCGGCACTGCGGATGCGGCGCGGCAGGAGATCGAGCGCTTCGCCGCCTTCTTCGACTTCATCCGCGAGGTGCCGGAGTTTTTGCGCATCCTCAACGAGGCCGAATTCTTCGCACCCATCGGTTACCAGAAACATCTCGACAACATCTCGGTCGCCTATGTCCGCATCCTCCGCCGTGCGCGCCTTGCCGGCGGCATCGAGGATTTCAGCGACGACGAGTTCGAGGCGATCGTCCACATGCTGATGGGCGCGCGCGGCTATCTCAGCCGCCGCTACTCCTACTCGGCCGGCGGCGTCACCGCCGTGCCCGAGCACGTCATCTCCGCCTATCGCAAGCTGATGACGCGCGGCCTCTTCACCGCCTCCGGAGACCAGGACACGCCATGAACATCGAATCTCCGCACAGGCCGCTCGACCTCGCCTCGACCATCGCGGAAGGCGACATCCGCTGCCTCCTGATGGTGCTGGTGCATATGACCGGCGACGAGAAATGGCTCGCGGCGCCGTACTTGCCCAAGCGCGACATCCGCCTCATCCCCGATCCCGAGGCCGGCGTGCCCAAGGAGATCCAGGACGAAATCCGCGCCGCCGTGGTGAAGCTCTTCGCCGATGGTACGCCGAAGCCTGTCATCGCCGACCCTGGCGACGAGCTCCTGCTGAAGATGATGCGCGCCTGTCTCGGCGAGAATGTCGCGCCGGAATATGCCCCTCTGATGCGCGAGGAAATGGGCTTCGTATCGCGCGAGGCACGTTGGACCAAACGTCCTGCCGACGACAAGCTTGCCGACCAGCACGTGCTGATCGTCGGCGCTGGCGTCTGCGCCATTGCGCTCGGCGTGGCGCTCGGCCATCTCGGCATTCCCTACACCATCGTCGAGAAGAACGCCGAGCTCGGCGGCACCTGGTGGATCAACCGCTATCCCGGCTGCGGCGTCGACACGCCGAACCACTCCTATTCTTATTCCTTCGGCTCGGGGAATGCTTGGACGCGCTATTTCTGCCGGCGCGAGGAGCTGCTCGGATATCTCCAGAAAGTCGCCGACGAATACGGCATCCGCGAGCATCTGCGCGTCAACACCGAGCTGACCTCGTCGCGCTGGGACGAGGGCAAGCTGCGCTGGATCTCGACGCTCAAGACCGAGACCGGCGAGGAGACCTTCGAATCCACCGCGCTGGTCTCCGCCATCGGCCAGCTCAACGATCCCTCCCGCGCCCGCTTCAAAGGCGAGGAGGACTTCAAGGGAACGATCCTGCATTCGGCGCTGTGGTCGAGCGATATCAATCTCGACGGCAAGCATGTCGCCGTGATCGGCACCGGCGCAACCTCGATGCAGCTGGTGCCGTCGATCGCCGGCCGCGTCGCCTCGGTCGCCGTCTATCAGCGCAGCGCGCAATGGGCGCGGCCGGTGAAGGGTTATGCCGATCCGATCAGCGAGGGCGCGCGCTGGCTGCTGGCGCATCTGCCGTTCTATGTGCAGTGGTACCGCTTCAACATGTTCTGGCGCTATGGCGACGGCCTCTTGCCGTTCCTGCGCAAGGACCCGGCCTGGCCGCATCCGGAGCGCGCCGTCAACAAGGGCAACGACCGGCACCGCCAGGAGTTGACCGACTTCATCCTGTCGGAATTGCAGGGGCGGCCGGACCTGATCGAAAAATGCGTGCCGACCTATCCGCCCTACGGCAAGCGCATCCTGCTCGACAACAACTGGTTCAAGACGTTGACGCGGCCGAACGTGGAACTCGTCACCGACGCGATCGACCATTTCGATCGGGGCGGCATCGTCACCGCCGACGGCAGGCACCGCCCGGCCGATGTCATCGTGGTCGCGACCGGGTTCAAGGTGACGGAGATGGCGGCCCGCCTCAACATCAGCGGCCGCGACGGCAAGAATTTGCGCCAGGCATGGGCCAACGACAATCCGACGGCGTTTCTCGGCCTCACCGTGCCCGATTTCCCCAACTTCTTCTGCATGCTCGGCCCCAACTCCGGCCCCGCGCATGGCGGCAGCGTGATCTTCCAGTCGGAATGCCAGAGCCGCTACATCGCCGCCTGCCTAGCCGAAATGATCGAGCACGACGTCGCTGCCATCGACGTCCGCCCTGATGTGCTCGACGACTACGTCCGAAAGGTCGACACCGAGCACGAGACAATGATCTGGACCCATCCGGGCATGAGCACCTACTACCGCAATTCGAGTGGCCGCGTGTTTTCCGCGATGCCGTGGCGGTTCGTCGACTATTGGCGCATGACGCATGATCCGGATCTGGGGCAGTACAGGCTGACGAAAGCTTGAGGTCATTCGTCGGGACGAACTCAGGCTGAAGCTTGTCCCACATCGTCATTGCCAGCGCAGCGAAGCAATCCAGACCCTTTCCGCGGAGGGATTCTGGATTGCTTCGCTTGCGCTCGCAATGACGGCCTATTCAGGCCGCGAGCCCAGTCTCCACCGGCGCAAACTCCAGCCCGAGGCTCTCCGCCACCGCCTTGTTGGTGATGCGGCCGCGATGGACGTTCAGCCCGTTGCGCAAATGCGGGTTTTCCAGCACCGCGGCAAAGCCCTTGTTCGCGAGCATCAGGCCGAACGGCAGCGTCGCATTGTTCAGCGCCTGGCTCGACGTCACCGGTACCGCGCCCGGCATATTGGCGACGCAATAGTGCACGACGCCGTCGACCTCGTAGGTCGGGTCGCTGTGCGTGGTTGCGTGCGAAGTCTCGAAGCAGCCGCCCTGGTCGATCGCGACGTCGACCAGCACGGCGCCTGGCCGCATCGATTTCAGCATCGCGCGCGTGACCAGCTTGGGGGCGCTGGCGCCCGGCACCAGCACCGCGCCGATCACCACGTCGGCGGCGAACACCTCGTCCTCGACCGATTCGATGGTCGAGAAGCGGGTACGCACGCGTCCGGCAAAAAGATCGTCCAATTGGCGCAAGCGCGGGATCGAGCGGTCGATCACGGTGACTTCGGCACCGAGGCCCGCGGCCATGCGCGCCGCCTGCGTTCCGACCACGCCGCCGCCAAGCACGACGACGCGCGCCGGCTGCACGCCGGGCACGCCGCCCAGCAGCAGGCCGCGGCCGCCTGCCGAGCGCTTGAGCGCGGCGCCGGCGGCCTCGATGGCGAGGCGGCCGGCGACTTCGCTCATCGGGGCGAGCAGCGGGAGGTGACCGTTCGCGTCCGTGACGGTTTCATAGGCGATCGCGGTACAGCCGGAGGCAAGCAGGCCCTTGGCCTGCTCCGGATCCGGCGCAAGATGAAGATAAGTGAACAGGATCTGGCCTTCTCGGAGCTGGACCCACTCGCTCTTCTGCGGTTCCTTCACCTTCACGATCATGTCGGACTTGGCAAAGATATCGCGGGCGCTCTCGGCGATGGTGGCCCCTGCCCGCCGATACACCTCGTCGGGCGCGCCGATGCCGCCGCCGGCGCTGGTCTCGACCGTGACCTGGTGTCCGGCCGCGACATATTCGCGGACCGCGCCCGGGGTGAGCCCGACGCGATATTCCTGCACCTTGATCTCCTTGGGCACACCGACGCGCATCTTTTGGGCTCCTTTGCCAACGCCTTGATTCGGTTCCTCATCGTAGCGACGGGGCCGGTTTGGTTTCGTGCAAATATCCGCTAGTTTCGGCAGGCCCGCGCCGGTTTTCGGCGCCAAGCCGCCCTTTCACGCTGGAAACGAAACATTGGCCCTCGACCGGAAAGACCTCGCGATCCTCGCGGAACTCACGACCAATGCACGTGCCAGCCACACCGAGCTTGCCAACAAGGTAGGGCTCTCCAGCACGGCGCTGGCCCGGCGGCAGAAGGCACTGGAGGACGAGGGCTACATCCAGGCCTACCAGGCCGCACTCGATCTGGCCCAGTTCGGCCTCACCACCACCGTGCTGGTTCGCATCGCGCTGGAGAGCCAGAGCGACGACGCATTGAAGGCGTTCGAGGCCGAGGTGGTGAAATGCCCTTCCGTCGTGCGCTGCTTCCTGATGTCGGGAACCGACGACTACATCCTGATCGTGCTCGCACGCGACATTCAGGATTTCGAGCGCATCCACCGCACCGAGCTGTCCCGCCTGCCGCGCGTCGCACGCGTGCAATCGAGCTTTGCCCTACGCGACATCGTCAACCGTGCGGTGCCGACCGTGGTGTTCGGCGAAGCGAAGCGGTAGCCGGGGCCATCCCGCTCCACTGTCATAGAACTGTCATCGAATGTGCCGAGAGCTGTGCTTCTCGCACATTCGGGACAGACCATGGATTATTTCAAGCGCTTCAACTTCCTGTTCGCCGCACCAGTATTCGACGCCGACGATCTCGAAGGCGTCCGCTTCAACCAGATCATCGAGGAGATCCAGCGCTCCGGCTTCGAGGTGGTCCGGGCGCGCAAACTAGAAGATGCCGAGATGGCGGTGCAGACCGATGCCGCGATCGGGTGCATGGTGGTGGACTGGGGCAAGAAGGGCCTGGAGGGCAAGACCTCGGCGCTGATCAACCTGATGCGCCGCCGCGGCCTCGATTTCCCGATTATCCTGCTGATCCGGCGCAAGCGCTTCGAGGACCTGCCGGTCGAGGTGCTCGATTTCATCGACGGCTACGTCTTCCTGTCCGAGGAGACGCCGACCTTCATCGCCAAGAATCTGATCAGCCGGCTCAAACAATATGCCGAAACGCTGAAGACGCCGTTCTTCGGCGCCCTGGTCGACTATGCCGAGGAAGGCAACCAGCTCTGGACCTGCCCGGGGCATAATGGCGGCGTATTCTACAACCGCAGCCCGATCGGCCGGGTCTTCGTCGAGCATCTCGGCGAATCCGTGTTCCGCGACGACCTCGACAATTCCGTGCTCGATCTCGGCGACCTCCTCACCCATGAAGGGCCGGCGCTGAAGGCGCAGAAGGAAGCCGCGCAGATTTTTGGCGCGGAGAAGACCTATTTCGTGCTCAACGGCACCTCGACCTCGAACAAGGTCGCGCTCGGCGCCCTCGTTACCGACGGCGACCTCGTGCTGTTCGACCGCAACAATCACAAGGCCGCCCATCACGGCGCGCTGATGATCAACGGCGGCGTCCCGGTTTACGTGCCGACCATCCGCAACGCCTGGGGCCTGATCGGACCGATGCGCTGGGACGTGCTGGACGAGAAAACCTTGCGCGAGGCGATCCGCAATCACCCGCTGGTCACGGACAAGGAGGCTTGGCGCAAGGAGCGGCCGTTCCGCGTCGCCGTGGTCGAACAGTGCACCTATGATGGGACGATCCACAGCGCCGAGATGATCCTGAAGCGCATCGGCCATCTCTGCGAGTACATCCTGTTCGACGAGGCCTGGGCCGGATTCATGAAATTCCACCCGCTCTATGCCGGCCGTTTCGCCATGGGGCTGGCGAACCTTCCGCCGGAAGCACCGGGCATCATCGCGACGCAATCGACCCACAAGCAGCTTGCCAGCTTCTCGCAGGCCTCACAGATCCACATCAAGGACCGCCACATCCGCGGTCAGAAGCGGCGCGTCGAGCACCGCCGCTTCAACGAGAGCTTCATGCAGCACGCCTCCACGTCACCCTTCTATCCGCTGTTCGCCTCGCTCGACGTCGGCGCCCAGATGATGAAGGGCCGCTCAGGCGAAGTGCTGTGGGACGACACCATCCGCCTCGGCATCGAGCTGCGCAAGAAGATCCGCGCGATGCGCAGGGAGTTCGAAGAGAAGGAGCAGAACGCCGATTGGCGCTGGTTCTTCGAACCCTTCGTTCCCGACCGCGTCGCCATTCCCGATGTCGGCCGCCCCGGCGCCGTCCACAACGTCGCCTGGGAAACCCTCTCGACCGATGAACTCGCCACCAATCCCGCGCTGTGGCAGCTCTCTCCCGATACCAACTGGCACGGCTTCCCCGGCATGGCCGAGGGGTTTGCCATGACAGATCCGAACAAGCTGACGCTGCTCACCCCCGGCTTCGACCGCTCAGGTGCCTATGCCGAGCACGGCATCCCCGCCCCCGTTGTGGCGCAATATCTGCGCGAGAACCGCATCGTTCCCGAGAAGAACGACCTCAACTCCCTGCTCTTCCTGCTCACCCCCGGCGTCGAGGCGAGCAAGGCCGGCACGCTGATCTCCGGCCTGGTCGCCTTCAAGAAGCTGCACGATGACAATGCGCTGCTGTCCGACGTCATTCCGGAGTTCTACCAGCGGCGGCAGGCGCGCTATGCCGGCGTGCGCTTACGCGATCTCTGCGGCGAGATGCACCGGTTCTTCCGCACCGCCGACGTCAGCGCGCTTCAGGCGAAGCAGTTCATGCCCGAGCACATGCCTGAGATCGCGATGTCGCCTCGCGATGCTGCCCGCTATCTGTTCAAGAACGATGTCGACTACCTGCCGATCGAGGCCATCGCTGGCCGCATCGCGACCACGCCCTTCGTGGTCTATCCGCCAGGCATCGCCACCATCGTGCCCGGCGAGCGGTTGACCGAGCGGGCCAAGCCCATGGTGGATTATCTCAAGATGTTCGAAACCTGCTTCAACACGTTTCCGGGCTTCGACGTCGAGATCCAGGGCGTCTACAAGGAGATCGATGCCCAGGGGCGCATCGGGCTCTATACTTACGTCGTTGCCGAGTAGGTGCGAATGAACGAAACAGCTGCGCGCGCGAGCGACGAAGCCGTCCTGGTCAGGCCGTCACGCGACAGCGATGTCGAGGCAATGTTGGCGATCTACCGCCATCACGTCCGCAACGGCGTGGCGCGCGACATCGAGGGAACCGGCGCGCCCGAGCCGGACGATCTGCGCGACCGGCGCAAGAACCTCAAGCAGACCCGCCTGCCGCATCTGGTCGCAACGTTTCGCGGCGAGGTGGTCGGCTATGCCTATGCGGTGCTGTTCCGCAAGCGCCCGGCCTATCGCTACACGGCCAAGCATTCGATCTACGTCCACCACGAGCAACTCGGCCGCGGCGTCGGACGGTTGCTGCTGCAGGAATTGATCGATGCTTGTGCGGCGGCCGGCTTCCGCCAGATGATCGGCTATATCGACGCCGACAACGCGCCTTCGCTGGCGCTGCACGAGAAGTTCGGCTTCGCGCGCGCCGGCCTGCTTTGCGGCGTGGCCTATCGCCACGGCCGCTGGTCTGACACTGTCATGGTGCAGCGATCGCTCGGCGCGGGGACCACGGCGCCCCCGCCCGTCACGGCGCCGGGCCGGTAGACCTCAAGACGGAAAGTCGGCCGCTCGCACATGGATGCGGTCGGCATGCAGCGACCAGTGATGCAGGGCCTGGTCCTTGCAGAACCTGGCCTTCGCCCGCTCCCTGGCCTCGTCCTCGTCGGAGGCGTCGATTTCCAGCGTACCCTGGCAAATCTCGCTCTGCCGGCCGTACTCGCCGAGCACATCCTTCATGAACTTGACGACATAGGTTGACATGGGACCTCCCTGCTGCCCCGGCCGCACTCTAGTCCCATTTAAGCCGGACCGGGGAAGGAGATTTTGACGCGGATCAAAAGGCCGGCAAGGTTCCCGCCGCCCATTCCGGCGGCAGTCCGCCCTCATGTGGTTATATCGAGGAGCGACTCTGTCGTTTCCGCGTAAGCCTGAATGACTTTCGCATTGGCAATGAAGCTGTACTTGGCGGCCGCCAGCTGAACGAATTCGCTGGCGATATCGACATTCGGCGCTGCGACCAGCCCATCCTGGTTTGCGAAGGAAGCGCTTGGGTCTGATTGCGCGGTATAGCTCGGCGATACCGTCGACACCTTTGCGGTCGTGCCGCCCGGCGTCGAGCCGCTCGATTGGTCGACCTGATCGACGCGCAATGGCACGTAAGCCGCGGGAAACGTCGGAGCAATGCCCGGACTGCCTGTAACGGCCGACGGGCTCGACCCGCCCGAGGTCGGCAGCGGGCCGGTCGTTCGAACATTGGCGATGTTGCTCGCGGCCACGTTCACGCGCAAACTCGCCGCGGAAAGTCCGGATGTCGCAATCGAGAAGATGCTCATGGGCTTTCAACTACAGGACAAGTGATACGCGTTCACTTACCCGCTCGATAAGATGCGGCGCTTTGCCTTTCCGTCGTGGTAACCAATGATCGGAGCGCTGACCCTTCGCGCCCCTACCCCGGCGTCACGCCAAAAGCCTGCTTGAAGCGCTCCGCATAACGCGGCCAGACCTCGGGATTGATGATGCGTGGCGGGCGCTTGCCGTCGAGCGTGTCCAGCACCTGCTCGGCCGCGATCCGGCCCATGTTCTGCCGCGCCTCGATCGTGACGCCCGCGGTATGAGGGCTTGCCAGCACGTTGTCGAACTGGAGCAGCGGATGCTCCGGCGGCGGCGGCTCCTTGGACCAGACGTCGAGGCCGGCACCGGCGATGCGCTTGTCGCGCAGGGCCTGGAGCAGCGCATCCTCGTCATGGATGAAGCCGCGCGCCGTGGTGATGAAATACGCATGCGGCTGCATCAGCCCGAACTCGCGCGTGCTGATCATGTTGCGGCTGCCCTTGTCGAGCGGACAGGAGATCGAAACGAAATCGGCGCGGCGCAACAGCTCGTCGAGCTCGACCTTCTCGCCGCCCCGCTCCGCCATCACCTCGGCCGAGAGATACGGGTCATAGGCCAGCACCTTCATGCCGAGCAGGCCCTTGCACAGTGCGGCGATGCGGCGGCCGACATTGCCGAGGCCGATGATGCCGACGGTCTTGTGCTCAACCTCGTTGCCGACGAGGTCGTTGCGGTTGACGTCGCGCTCGCGGCGCAGGCGGCGGTCGGACTGGATGATGCGCTTGGACAAGGTCAGCATCATCGCCAGCGCGTGCTCGGCGACCGAATGGGCGTTGCCGCCGGACTGGTTGACTACGAGCACGCCCGCATCCGTGCAGGCCTCGACGTCGACAGGATCGAAGCCCGCGCCATTGCTGGAGACCAGCAGCAGGTTCGGCGTGCGCCTCAGGAAGGTGGCATCGACATGGAAATGAGGGGCGAGTTCGTCCCGGGCGGCGCCGATCTGGTAAACGTGCGCCGCATTCAGGATCGGCGCGTAGACATCTTCGGGGCTCCCGTTCTCGATGCGATCGAGCCGGACGTCGGGCCGCGCCTTCAGGATGTCGACATAGATCGGATTGGCCAAATAATTGGAGTAGAAGACGCGCTTGCTGTTGACGGACATCAGGACCCTTCCGGCTCTCCAGGGAGATCCGCAAGGTCGGCGCGATGCGCGCCCGTCCGTGCCCCCTCCCGTTTTCTCGTTGCCGCCGCTTATGACATGGCGGTGCCGACTACGACAGGCCGTTCAGCGCAGATCACGGTGCGGCCCGGACATGTTGACAATCCCGCCCGCTCCGTCAAGTTCGGCCGGTCGCGCGACGGAAAGAACCAAGAAGCATGCGCGGCCCAAGAAAATACGCCAAGGGAGAACGCAATGGCGATTGCGGAACAGCAGACGCAGGCGGGACAGGCGTCCAGCGACGGGAGCTGGCACGGCATCGTCCTGCAAACCCTGAAGCGGAACGAGATCAGCCTCATCCCTTACGTGCCCGACCGGGTGCTGACGCCCCTGATCAAGAACCTGCACGCCGATCCCTTCTTCACCACCTTCGCCACCGCCCGCGAGGAGGAAGCCGTCGGCATCGTCTCAGGCGCCTGGATGGGTGGGCGGCGCGGCGCAGTCCTGATGCAGACCTCCGGCTTTGCCACGCTCGCCAACGTGCTCGCCTCGCTCGCAGTGCCCTACCAGATCCCGCTGATCATGTTCGTGTCCGAGCGCGGCACGCTCGGCGAGTTCAATTACGGGCAATCGCTGGTTTGCCGCACCATGCGCCCGGTGCTGGATTCGCTGGCGCTGGAGCACCACACCATCACCCGGCTCGACGAGCTCGAATTCATCACCGACCGCTCGATCAAGCAGGCCGTCACGACACAGGCGCCGGTGGCGCTGATCCTCAACCCGCTGCTGACAGGCGGCAAGGTTTTCGACAAGTGAGCGGCACCATGAACACTGGCAACACCAAGGTGATGAACCGGTTCGATGTGACCTCGCGCCTGATCGGAAAGCTCGAGCACGAGGAAGCCGTGATCGGCGGCATCGGCAACACCAATTTCGACCTCTGGGCCGCCGGCCATCGTCCGCAGAATTTCTACATGCTGGGCAGCATGGGCCTCGCCTTCCCGATCGCGCTCGGCGTGGCGCTGGCGCAGCCCGACCGACGCGTCTTCGCGCTCGAAGGCGACGGCTCGCTGTTGATGCAGCTCGGCGCGCTCTCGACGATCGCGACGTTGAAGCCGAACAACCTCATCATGATCGTGATGGACAACGGCATCTATCAGATTACCGGCGCACAGCCGACGCCAGCGGCAAGCGTCGCGGACATCGTTGCCATCGCCGCAGGCTCCGGCCTCGCCAACAGCGCCTGGGCTGCAGACGAGGAGGATTTCGAGCGCCTGGTCGATGCGGCGATGTCCGCCGCCGCGCCGAGCCTGATCGCCGTCCGTATCGACGACAAGCCCGGCGTCGGCACCACAAGGCGCGATCCCGTACAAATCCGGGAGCGCTTCATGCACGGGCTTGGCGTGCGCGAGCCGCTTTAACATTTTGTCATTAACTACACAGCGATCTGATGGAGGGACTGTACCGGTCCGCTGCCAATCTGTGCTAAGCGAACCGGATGTCCATTTTGATACGTTCATTTGCCTGGCTGCTCGCGGCCGCCGTTACTTTCGCCACCCTCGGTCCCCCCGGCCTGCGGCCCCATTCCGACCTCGGCCAGGACGGCGAACATGCGCTCGCCTTCATCCTGGTGGGGCTGGCCTTCGGCCTCGCCTATCCGCGGCGGCGCCTGCCGGGCGCAGGAGCCGCGGTCGTCCTGATTGGCGTGCTCGAGCTGATGCAATTTTGGGCACCCGGACGCCACGCCCGGCTGGAGGACTTTCTGGTCGACGCGCTCACGGCCTGCTTCGGCTTTGCGCTCGCGGCGGTCACCGATTGGGCTATGACACGCTTTCGCGCAAGCGCCTCTGCAGCAAGCGAAGGCCCCGCGGAGTAGAACTCCGCAGGGCCCTTTCCCCTCCACGCCTGTGGCCGGCTTGGATCAGTCGATGATCTTGACCACCCGACGCGTGCGCGGCTCGACGATCACGCGGCGATCGTTCACGACCGCATAGCGATACTCGGTGTAGTTCGGTACGGGGCGGAGCACCACGGTCGGCGGAAGCGGCTCGCCTACCACGACGCGCTCCTCAACCACGACGGAATCGCTGCGAGGAATTCCGCCGAGGACCGCATTCGGAATCTCGAGGCCAGCGCCGACGGCCGCACCAACGGTGCCGCCAACCATGGCGCCGATCGGTCCGCCAATATCGCCGCCCGCACGCGCGCCGTCCCTGGCGCCTTGTTCGGTCGTCGACTGGGCAAAGGCTGCGCTCGACGCCAGCAGCGACGCTGCAGCCAACGTAATCGCAAGACGGGTTTTCATGTTGATTTGTCTCCAGTGATTGTCCTGCGCCTTCAACCACGGGGCCGGAGCATTGTTCCGGTTCCCCCGAAGCGAAGACGCCTCAAAAACTGGAGACTGTTACCGCGTAACAGTTCAGGCTGCGGCGATCTCGTGACCTGCCATCAGTTCCAGTGCCCGCACCATCGCGGAATGATCCCAGCCCTTGCCGCCATGCGCGGTACAGGCCGAGAACAATTGCTGCGCCACTGCCGTGCTCGGCAACGACAGGCCGAGCGTGCGCGCGCCTTCGAGCGCAAGATTGAGATCCTTCTGGTGCAGCTCGATGCGGAAGCCGGGATCGAAATTGCGCTTCACCATGCGCTCGCCATGCACTTCGAGGATGCGCGAAGAGGCAAAGCCGCCCATCAGCGCCTGCCGCACCAGCGCCGGATCGGCCCCGGCTTTCGATGCGAACAACAACGCCTCGCTCACCGCTTCGATCGTGAGCGCGACGATGATCTGGTTGGCGACCTTCGTCGTCTGCCCGTCGCCATTGGCGCCGACGCGGGTGACATTCTTGCCCATCTTGTCGAACACCGGCTTCATGGTGCCAAAGGCCCGCTCCGGCCCGCCGACCATGATGGTGAGGCTCGCCGCCTTGGCGCCGACCTCCCCGCCCGACACCGGCGCGTCGAGATAGTCCGCCCCGAGCGCCTCGATCTTCTTCGCGAACTCCTTCGTCGCCAGCGGCGAGATCGAGCTCATGTCGACGACGATCTTGCCCTTGGAGATGCCGCTCGCAACGCCGTCCTTGCCGAACAGCACCGCTTCCACATGCGGCGTATCCGGCACCATGATGATGACCGCATCCGCGCCCTCCGCGACTTCCTTGGCCGACTTGCAGGCAATGCCGCCGACCGCAATCAGCTCCGGCGCGACCGGCGCGACATCATGCAGGAGAACACGATGGCCTGCGCTAAGGAGATGGCCGGCCATCGGCCGTCCCATGGTGCCAAGTCCGATGAAGCCGATGTTGGTCATGTCTCATTCCTCCAGATTTGGGCCAAGTCGATCCACAAGCTCGGTGCACCTCTCCCGCTTGCGGGGGAGGTCGGCGCGTAGCGCCGGGTGGGGGCTCTATCCGCTTGGGGGCTTTCACCGCATCTCGATCGAATCTTTTCGCGGAGATACCCCCACCCCAGCCCTCCCCCGCAAGCGGGAGAGGGAGCGCACCGTCGCTGTGGGTGCATTCTCACGTCTCGAACGTCTGCGCCGCGTGCCACGAAAGCCCTTCCAGCGTCGTGGTGCGCGGCTTGTATTCGCAGCCGATCCAGCCGCGATAGCCGATCGCATCGAGGTGGCGGAACAGGAAGGGATAATTGATCTCGCCGGTGCCGGGCTCGTGGCGGCCCGGATTGTCGGCGAGCTGGATGTGGGCGATCTGGGGCAGATATTCCTGCATGGTGCGGGCGAGATCGCCCTCCATGATCTGCATGTGATAGATGTCGTACTGGACGAACAGATTGTTAGACCGCACCTCGGAGATCAGCTGTATCGCCTGCTCGGTGCCGTTGAGGAAGAAGCCGGGAATGTCGAGCGTGTTGATCGGCTCGACCAGCAGCTTGATGTTCTCGCGTGCCAGCGTGGAGGCGGCGAAGCGCAAATTTCCCACCAGCGTCTCGTTGAGTTCGCGCGGATCGGCATCGGCAGGCGCAATACCCACGAGGCAGTTGAGCTGCTCGCAATCGAGCGCCTTGGCATAGTCGATGGCGCGAAACACGCCGTCGCGGAATTCGGCGGTGCGATCGGGCAGGATCGCAATGCCGCGCTCGCCCCCGGCCCAGTTTCCGGCCGGCAGATTGTGCAGCACCTGGGTCAGGCCGTGGGCTTCCAGCTGCTCGCGCAGCTGCGCCTTGTCGAAATCATAGGGGAAGAGATACTCGACCCCGGAAAAGCCCGCCGCCTTCGCCGCTGCGAAGCGGTCCAGGAACGGCATCTCGTTGAAGAGCATGGTGAGGTTGGCAGCGAATTTCGGCATGATGAGGTCCTCTCCTATTCCGCCGGCTGCAGCACGCCTGGGCGCGCCCGCTCGACCTCGTCGAGCGGCAGGTCCAGCACCTCCTCGAACTCGACGATGTTGTCGATCTCCGTGCCCATCGCGATGTTGGTGACGCGTTCGAGGATGAACTCGACCACCACGGGCACGCGGTGCTTGGCCATCAATTCGCGCGCGGTCGCGAACGCGGCCTGCGCGTCCTTCGGATCGGTGACGCGGATCGCCTTGCAGCCGAGGCCTTCGGCGACCGCGACGTGGTCGACGCCGTAGACGCCGATCTCGGGCGCGTTGATGTTCTCGAAGGAGAGCTGAACGTGATAGTCCATCTCGAAGCCGCGCTGGGCCTGGCGGATCAAGCCGAGATAGGAATTGTTCACGACGACGTGGATATAGGGCAGATTGAACTGCGCCCCGACCGCGAGCTCCTCGATCAGGAACTGGAAGTCGTAATCGCCGGAGAGCGCGACGATGTCGCGATCCGGGCACGCGGCACGCACGCCGAGCGCGGCGGGCAGTGTCCAGCCGAGCGGCCCCGCCTGACCGGCATTGATCCAGTTGCGTGGGCGATAGACGCCGAGGAACTGCGCGCCGGCGATCTGCGACAGGCCGATCACGGTGACGTAGCAGGTGTCGCGACCAAACGCCTTGGTCATCTCCTCATAGACGCGCTGCGGCTTGATCGGGACGTTGTCGAAATGGCTCTTGCGCAGCATCGTCTTCTTGCGATCGCGGCAGGCCGCGGGCCACGCCTGGCGCTCGCGCAGCTTGCCTGACCGGCGCCACTCCCTGGCGACGGTGACGAACAGCTCGAGCGCAGCCTTCGCGTCCGAGACGATGCCGAGATCGGGATTGAACACGCGCCCGATCTGGGTCGGCTCGATGTCGACATGCACGAAGGTGCGGCCCTTGGTGTAGGTCTCGACCGAGCCGGTGTGGCGGTTGGCCCAGCGGTTGCCGATGCCGAGCACGAAGTCGGATTCGAGCATGGTGGCATTGCCGTAGCGGTGGCTGGTCTGAAGGCCGACCATGCCCGCCATCAGCACGTGATCGTCGGGTATCGCGCCCCACCCCATCAGCGTCGGGACAACAGGCACGTTGGCAATCTCGGCGAATTCGACCAGGAGATCGGAAGCGTCGGCATTGATGATGCCGCCGCCCGCGACGATCAGCGGCCGCTCGGCGGCGTTGAGCATCTCCAGCGCCTTCTCGACCTGCTTGCGCGTCGCGGTGGGCTTGTAGACCGGCAGCGGCTCATAGGTCTCATCGTCAAACTCGATCTCGGCCAGCTGCACGTCGAGCGGCATGTCGATCAGCACCGGCCCCGGCCGGCCCGAGCGCATCACGTGAAACGCCTGGCTGAACACGCGCGGCACCAGCGCCGGCTCGCGCACGGTCACCGCCCATTTGGTCACGGGCTTTGCGATCGACTCGATGTCGACGGCCTGAAAGTCTTCCTTGTAGAGCCGCGCGCGCGGCGCCTGCCCGGTGATGCAGAGGATCGGAATGGAATCGGCGATCGCCGAATAGAGCCCGGTGATCATGTCAGTGCCGGCCGGCCCCGAGGTTCCAATGCAGACCCCGATATTGCCGGCCTTCGCCCGCGTATAGCCCTCGGCCATATGCGAGGCGCCCTCGACATGCCGCGCCAGGATGTGCCGGATCGTGCCGCGCTTCTTCAGCGCCGAGTAAAGCGGATTGATCGCGGCCCCGGGAACGCCGAAGGCGGTGGAGATGCCTTCCTTCTCCAGAATTCGCACGGCAGCATCGATAGCTCGCATCTTCGCCATATCGGACCTCGCTCAAGTTGCGTCAGCGAGCGAGATCATCGGGTGCGCAGAAGCCGATCTCAACGAGATCGATTTTATTTTCCACGATGCGGCAGCCGCGGAAAAATAGCGGCGGTCTCAAACGGTTAGATCGAGAGTTGCATGAAAGCGGATCACTCGAACAGCGGCGCCAGTTCCATCTGCGGCACCAGCACCAGGCCCTTGTCGGTGATGCGAATTTCCGGAATGACCGATAGGGGAATCAAATTGAAGCCCATATAGGGGATGGTGCAGCCGGCCTCGGCCCATTCCTTCTTCAGCGCCTTGACCTCTTCGGCCACCTCCGTGACGCGCTTGTCCGAGAGAAGCCCCGCGATCGGCAGCGGAACCAGTGCCTTTACCTTGCCGTCGGCGACGACGCAGACGCCGCCCTGCTGGTCCTTGATGGCCGCGATCGCGACCTGCATATCGGGCTCGTTGGTACCGGCGACGATGATGTTGTGGCTGTCGTGTCCGACGCTGGAGGCGACCGCGCCGCGCTTGAGGCCAAAGTCCTTCAGCAGTCCGTAAGCGACGTTGCCGGCCGACTTGCCGTGGCGCTCGATGACTGTGACGAAGCACAGGCCGTAACGCGCGAACAGCGACGGCCAGTCCTTTGCTGGCTCGATCGCGACTTTGTCATGGATCAGCGTGATACCCGGCAACGCTGTTTTGATGGCATTGACGGTGCAGGCCTTCGCCGGCAGATCCGGCTTCAGCTTGACCTTCTCCGGCAGCTTCACGGTCGCGTAGGCTGCCTTTGGATATTGATAGCGGTGAGACAGCGCCTGATCGAGCAGCCCGGTGATCTCGCCGTTCTCGACCACGAGCTCGCCGCCATACCAGGTGCATTGTGGCTTGAGCTGGTCGTCCATCAGCACGAGATCGGCGCGGCGGCCGCCGCCGAGGCCACCGATGTCGCCGTCCATGCCGAAGCGCGTGGCGCCATGCAGCGAGCCCATCGACCAGGCCTGCTCCGGCGACATCCCCGCCTTCACGGCCTCGCGCACCACCCAGTCGAGACCGAACATCAGGAGATCGTCGGCGTCGCGGTCGTCGGTGCACACGGCCGTGCGCTTGTGCGAGGCGCCGAGCTCGGTGATGGTGCGGATCGCCTGTGGTAGCGAGTGCCAGGGCGTCGTCGGCGGACCACCGCGCAGGAATATCCAGACGCCGGCATCGAGCAGGTCGTCGGCGATGTCGCGGTCGATCGCCTCATGGGTATCCGTTACGCCGCTGGCCGCATAGGCCGCAACGAATTCGCGGCCGTAGACGTGGCCGGACACCGGACGTCCCCGCTTCAAGGCGGCAGCGAGGATGGCATGGCTGCGCTCGTCGCCCATCGTCACGGGCACGAAATCCATCTTTTCACCGAGCGCCACCGCCTCCGGCCAGCGGTCGAACAGACCGGCGATCTTGTCCGGTGTAAGGTCTCCTCCCGCCGTTTCGAGCTCGGCCGAAGTCGCAGGGACAGTCGACGGCACCGTCAAAAAGATCGAGAGCGGCGCCTCGCGCGCGTCTTCCAGCATCGCCTCCACGCCGGCGACATCCATGACGTTGCCGATCTCGTGGCTGTCGCAGAAGATCGTGGTGGTGCCGTTGAGCAGCGCGGCCTCCGCATAGGCGCAGGCCGTCACCATCGAGGATTCGATGTGGATGTGCGGATCGACCAGCCCGGGTGCGATGACGCCGCCAGCGGCATCGTAGAGCGCCACGTTGGGCCAGATCTTCGTTGCCGCGCCTGATGGCTTCACCGCCGCGATGCGCCCGCCGGTGATCCAGACCTCCCGACCGGGATGGATGCGTTCCGAATAGGTCGAGAGCACCCGCGCGCCGGAAATGACCAGATCTGGCGCGAGACGCGCGGACGCGACATCGGCGAGGCGCCGGGTCATCGCATGCAGCGGGGCGACGGTGAAGCGGGTGAGTTTGGTCATCGGGACCCTCGCGCGGCGTTACGGCCCGGCGATGGTTACGCGCTGCACCAAACCGGGCAAGTGCAAATATGACGGCACGCCCTGCTTACGCCTTGGGCGCCGCACCGCCTGCCGTTCCCGACCTGGCAGATCGGCGCGGGTTCCGCGTTCTCGCCGGCGGCGCCGCAGCGGGTTTGACCCGGATTCGCATCGACCGGCCCTTCGGCTCATCGATCTCGAACGAATTCGTCTTCCGCACCAGGTCGCTCAGCTTGCGGAAGCCGTAGGTCCTCGGATCGAAATCGGAAGCGAGATTGGCGAGCTGCCGTCCGACTTCACCGAGCGCGACCCAGCCGTCCTCGCTCTCCATCTGCGTGATGACCTTCTTGATGATGGGCGTGGCGGCATCGGGCGGCTGAAGCGGCGCTGAGCGTGAAGATGCGTCCTGGGCGGTCGCCGTGCCGGCAAGCAGGTTCTCCGTATAGACGAACCGTCGGCAGGCCTGCCTGAAGCTTTCGGGCGTCTTCTGCTCGCCGAACCCAAAGACATCGATGCCCTGCTCCCGGATGCGGGCCGCCAGACGGGTAAAGTCGCTGTCGGATGACACCAGGCAGAAGCCGTCGAACCGGCCGCTGTGAAGCAGGTCCATGGCGTCGATGACCAGCGTGATGTCCGACGCGTTCTTGCCCGTCGTATAGGCGAACTGCTGCTGCGGGATGATGGCGTGCTTCGACAGAATGTCGGCCCACCCCCTGGACCGCGCGTTGGAGAAGTCGCCGTAGATACGGCGGACGCTGGCCTCGCCGATCTTGGCGATCTCCTCGAACAGTCCGTCCGCGATTTTTGCCGACGCATTGTCGGCATCGATCAGGACGGCGAGACGGGGCGAACGAAGTTCTGACGGCATGGAATGTCCCCACGAGATGGACGCAGCATCACAAGATGCCAGCGCCGGGATGACTAATCTTCGGTCGCCTTGAACCGGCCCAGCCCCTTCAACACGAAGGGCGCCAGCAGCGCGATCAGTGCCAGCGCCAGCAGCGTCGCCGAGATCGGGCTCTGCAGCAGCGTCATGGGATCGCCGAGGCTGATCGCGAGCGCCCTGCGCAACTGGCTCTCGGCGATCGGGCCGAGGATCAGGCCGACCACGACGGGGGCGATCGGAAAATCGAACCGGCGCATCAAAAAGCCGAGCACGCCGAAACCGGCGAGCATGGACAACTCGACCACCGACGGTTTTGCGGCGATGGTGCCCATGGTCGCGAATACGAGGATGCCGGCATAGAGCCATGGCTGCGGGATCGCAAGCAGCCGCACCCACAGGCCGACCAGCGGCAGATTGAGCACCAATAGCATCACGTTGGCGATGAACAGGCTCGCGATCAGGCCCCACACGAGATCAGGCCGCTCGGCGAACAGCAGCGGTCCCGGGTTGAGGCCGTATTGCTGGAAGCCCGCCAGCATCATCGCGGCCGTCGCCGAGGTCGGCAGTCCCAGCGTCAAGAGCGGCACCAGCGTGCCGGCGGCGGAGGCGTTGTTGGCGGCTTCCGGCCCCGCGACGCCTTCGATCGCGCCCTTGCCGAACTCTTCGGGATGCTTTGTGAGACGCTTCTCGGTCGAATAGGACAGGAAGGTCGGGATCTCAGCGCCGCCCGCCGGCAGCGCGCCGATCGGAAAGCCGAACATGGTGCCGCGCAGCCACGGCTTCCACGAACGCTTCCAGTCTTCCTTTGTCATCCACAGCGAGCCGCGCACCGGCTCGAGCTTCTCCTCGCTGTGGTGGCGGCGCGAGGCGACATAGAGCGCCTCACCCACTGCGAACAGGCCGACCGCGAGCGTCGTCACCTCGACGCCGTCGAGCAGTTCAGGAACGCCGAACGCAAGCCGCGCCTGACCGGTCAGCTTGTCGATGCCGACGAGGCCAAGCGTCAGGCCGATGAACAGGCTGGTCAGGCCGCGGATCGGGGAATCGCCGAAGGTCGCCGACACCGTGACGAAGGCGACGCACATCAGCGCGAAGTAATCCTCAGGACCGAAGCGCACGGCGAAATCGACCAGCCACGGCGCGAGGAAGGCCAGGCCGATGGTGGCGATGGTTCCGGCGACAAAGGAGCCGATCGCGGATGTCGCAAGCGCCGGCCCGCCGCGGCCGGCCTTGGCCATCTTGTTGCCTTCGAGCGCGGTCGCCATCGAGGCGCTCTCGCCGGGCGTGTTGATCAGGATCGCGGTGGTGGAGCCGCCATACATGCCGCCATAATAGATGCCGGCGAACATGATCAGCGAGCCGCCGGGATCTAGCTTGTAGGTGACCGGCAACAGCAGCGCGACCGTCAGCGCCGGGCCGATGCCGGGCAGCACGCCCACGGCGGTGCCGAGGAATACACCGATCAGGGCATAGAGCAGGTTCATCGGCTGAATGGCGACGGCCATGCCGTGCGCCAGCGCCGCAAAAGTGTCCATCACAGCAGTCGCTCCAGCGGGCCGGTCGGAAGGCTCAGCGTCAACAACCGGTCGAACGCGAGATAGATCAGGATCGACATCACGAGGGCGATGATGCTGTCGACGAGGATGGCACGGCGGCCGAAGGCGGCCGATGTCGTCACGAACAGCGCCGACGTCGCCAGGATGAAGCCGCCGCCAAAGCCGATGATGGCGATCAGCAGCGCAAGACCGATGAGGATCAGAACCACGGGCACGGGATCGGCGCTCTCGCGCGCCGGCAAATTGCCGCGCAGCGCGTCGATGAAATTGCCGATCGCAAGCAGCGCAAGGCCGCTGGCGATCACGACAGGCATCGCCTCCGGCCCCATGCCGTACATCGCGGTGGAGGACAGGCCGCGCGCGTCGAAGACCAGCACCGCGGCGAGGCCTGCGAGCAGTGCAGCGATGACGATGCCGGCGCGATCGACGCGCCGCGGCGGCTGGGCCGGATCGCCCGAGGTCATGACTTGACCAGGCCGACCGATTTCAGCACGTCGGTGACCCGCACGGTTTCCTTCTTCAGGAAGTCGGCGAAGGCGTCACCGCCGAGATAGGCGTCTTCCCAGCCCTTCTGCTTGAGGATTTCCTTCCAGGCGTCCGACTTCACCATCTTCTCGACCGCATCGCTCAGGGTTTTGCGCTGCTCCGGCGTGATGCCGGGAGGCGCCACCACCGAGCGCCAGTTGGCGATCACGAGGTCGATGCCCTGCTCCTTGAAGGTCGGGATGTCGCTGCCCTGGATGCGCTTCTCCGAGGTCACGCCGATCGCGCGCAGCTTGCCGGACTTGATCTGCCCTTCATATTCGCTGAGGCCCGAAATGCCCGCGGTGACCTTGCCGCCGAGGATCGCCGCCAGCGACTCGCCGCCGCCGGAGAACGGGATGTAGTTGATCTTCTTGGCATCGGCACCGACCGCGCCGGCGAATAACGCCGCCATCACATGGTCGACGCCGCCGGCCGAGCCGCCGGCGAAAGTCACCTTGGCGATATCGGCCTTCACCGCGGCGGCCAGATCCTGCGCAGTCTTGATCGGCGAATTCGCGGGAACCACGATCACCTGGATTTCCTCGGTGAGGCGCGCGATCGGCGTCACCTGCTCCAGCGTCACCGGCGACTTGTTCATGGCGAGCGCGCCCACCATGACGAAGCCGTTGACCATCATCTGGTTGCCGTCGCCCTTGGCGCCGTTGACGAATTGCGCGATGCCGACGCTGCCGCCGGCGCCGGGAACGTTGGTGACCTGCACGCTGCGCGCGACGCCCGCGGCCACCAGCGCCTGCTGCATGGAGCGCGCGGTCTGGTCCCAGCCGCCGCCCGGGGCCGCCGGCGCCATCAGCTTGAGCTCGAGCTGCTGGGCAAGGGACGGCGTCGCTGCCGCAAGGGTCAGCGCGACGGCTGCGCCGGCAAGGCGCGCGGAAAATTGAAACATGAGGACGCTCTCCAGGCTCATGCGGACGTTTGCCGCATTGTGTCGTTTGGTCGCATATCAGCCAAAACGGCCGATGCTGTCCAGCGACAGTGCCCGGGTTCCCCAGTTAGCGCGGCGCCGGCATGACCCCGCCGAGCGCGACCGTCAGCTCGCCGGCGACCTCGCGCACGATTTGGCCGATTTCCGGCAGCCTGTCGTCGGTCAGGCGGCTGGTCATGCCCGAGACTGAAATCGCCGCGAGCGGCTCGGCACAGTCGTTGTAGACCACTGCGGCAATACAGCGCAGCCCCATGCAGGCCTCTTCATCGTCGAGCGCAAAACCCTGCTTGCGGATTTTTTCGAGCTCCTTGAACAGGTCGCTCGGCCGCACGATCGACTTCTCGGTCAGCCGGGGCATGCCGTGATGGCGGATGACGGCGCCGACGTCCTCATCGGAATAGGTTGCGAGCACGGCCTTGCCGACGCCCGACGTCACCATGGGGACGCGGCCGCCGACCAGGGTCAGCGAGCGCATGATCTCGCGGCTCTCCATGCGGGTCAGCACGATGATGAACTCGTCGTCGACCACGGCGAGATTGGCGGTCTCGCGGGTGAGATCGCGCAGCTTGCGCAAGTAAGGAATCGCCTGCGCGGAAAAATTGCGCCGCCGCGCAAAGCTCGCACCCACCGTGAAGGCGCGCGAGCCGACATGCCATTTTGATTGCGTGCGGTCGAACTGCACGAAGCGGCGGCTCTCCAGCGTCGCCAGCAGGCGGTGCACCGTGGAAGCCGACAGGCCGGTCCGCACCGCGAGATCGCTGAGGCGATAGCCTTCGTCGTCCTCGGCCAGCGTTTCGAGGATCGACAGCGCGCGATCGACGGACTGCACGCCGCCGTCGCGCGTGTCGTTGTCGGCCTCCGATGATCGAGGCTCGAGCGATTTGCGCCGGATCACGTTCTTGCTCATCGCGACCTGACAGTTGTCACCTCTCCCCGCGAGCGAGGAGAGGTGAAGTCTTCGTCTCAGAGCAGCCCTGCCCCGCGCGCCCATTTGTACTTGGCGCCGAGGACCTCGACCGGAAGCTCGGTCGAGTAGGCGTAGGCCGGGATGCCGTTCTGGTAGAGATATTCGGCGGCTTCCTCGACCTCGACGTCGCCCGCGAGCGAGGCGACGATCGGCTTCACGAAGCCCTTGGCCTCCATCTCCTTCTTCACCTCGACCATGTTGCGGGCGAACACCATCGGCGGCGTGACGATGGTGTGCCAGTAGCCGAGGATCAGCGAATGGATGCGCTCGTCCGAGAGGCCGAGCTTCACCGTGTTGACGTAGGTGATCGGAGGCTCGCCGCCGGTGATATCCACAGGATTTCCGGCAGCCCCGAACGGCGGGATGAACTTGCGGAAGGCCGCATCCAGATCCGCCGGCATCGACATCAGCGACAGGCCATTGTCGACGCAGGAGTCCGACAGCAGCACGCCGGAGCCGCCCGCACCGGTGATGATCAGCACGTTCTCGCCCTTCGGCGTCGGCAGCACCGGCACGCCGCGGGCGAATTCGAGCAGTTGCCGCAGCGAACGAGCGCGGATCACGCCGGACTGCGCCAGGACGTCCTCGTAGATCTTGTCGTTACCGGCGAGCGCGCCGGTATGCGACGAGGCCGCCTTGGCGCCCGCCGAGGTGCGGCCGGCCTTGAGCACGACGACCGGCTTCTTCTTGGAGACGCGCTTGGCGGCTTCCGCGAAGGCGCGGCCGTCCTTGAGGTCCTCGCAGTGCTGCGCGATCAAATTGGTGTTCGGATCCTGCTCGAAGAAGGCGAGCAGATCGTCCTCGTCGATATCGGACTTGTTGCCGAGGCCGACGATGGCCGAGACGCCCATCTTGGCCGAGCGCGAGAAGCCGATGATGGCCATGCCGATGCCGCCCGACTGCGACGACAGCGCCGCGTGGCCCTTGACGTCGTAGGCGGTGCAGAAGGTCGCGCAGAGATTGGCGGGCGTATAATAGAAGCCGTAGATGTTCGGCCCCATCAGGCGGATGTCGTATTTCTTGCCGACCTCGACGATCTCGGCCTGCAGCTCCGGCGCACCGGCTTCGGCGAAGCCCGACGGGATCAGCACCGCGCCCGGGATTTTCTTCTCGCCGCATTCGGTGAGCGCGGCCGCCACGAACTTCGCGGGGATCGCGAACACGGCCGTGTCGATCACGCCCGGCACGTCCTTGACGCTCTTATAGGCCTTGTAGCCGAGGATCTCGGCGGCCTTGGGATGGATCGGATAGATGTCGCCCTTGTAGCCGCCGTTGATGAGGTTCTTCATCACGGAGTTGCCGATCTTGCCGTCTTCGGCGGAGGCGCCGACCACGGCGACTGCCTTCGGCTGCATGATGCGGCTCATCGCCGCGACGATCTCCTCGGTCGGGCGCGGCTTCGGCTTCGGCACATAGGCGAAGTCGACGACGATGCGCACGTCGGCGGCGGTGGCGCCCTTCGCCGTCGCGAACACCGGATTGAGGTCGAGCTCGACGATTTCAGGGAAATCGGTCACGAGCTGCGAGACCTTGACGATGACATCGGCGAGCGCGTTGCGGTTCACCGGCTCGCCGCCGCGCACGCCCTTGAGGATCTCATGCGCCTGGATGCCGTCGAGCATCGAGAGCGCGTCTTCCTTGGTCGCGGGCGCGAGACGGAAGGTGATGTCCTTGAGCACTTCGACCAGCACGCCGCCGAGGCCGAAGGCGACCAGCTTGCCGAACGAACCATCGGTGATCGAGCCGACGATGACCTCGGTGCCGCCGGCCAGCATCTGCTGCACCTGGACGCCGTCGATCTTGGCGTCGGCCTTGTACTTCCTGGCGTTGCCCAGAATGGTCTCGTAGGCCTTTTCGGCATCTTCGGCGGTCTTGAGGCCGACGATGACGCCGCCCGCTTCGGTCTTGTGGAGAATGTCCGGCGAGACGATCTTCATCACCACCGGGAAGCCCATCGACGAGGCCATCTTGCCGGCCTCGCCCGCCGACTTCGCCACGCCCTCCTTCGGCACCGGAATGCCATAGGCGTCGCAGACCAGCTTGCCTTCCGGGGCCGTCAGGCTGGTGCGGTTGTCCGCCTTGACCTGGTCAAGCACCTTGCGGACGGCTTCTTTGGAATTGGACATGTGGCTTCTCCCTTGACCTCAGTTCGTTCTTTTCAAAGCGCGCGCGTGGTTTTGCGGCTGCCCGTGATGCTTGCCATTCGCCGCGCTCTGTTCCATTCCGCGGAACGGAGCGGCATAAGCGCCAGATTACTCCGCCGCCGTGGATCAAAAATGGCTGGCGATGGCATTTGGTATGCCAGAAGCCAACTTGTCAAGCTGCGGCATCGCTTAGAACGCCGCAAAAAATAGCCAGCTTGACATTCTGGCATGTGGTATGCCAAAAACTTTCCCGTTAATAATCCTGTAAAAGACGACTCCCACTGGAGGAGATTCGTCGTGTCACTGCGGAAACCAACCAAGGCGTTGCCGAACATGGCCGAGGCAGATATCGCAATCGTTCGTATTGCCCCGGAGAGCAGCTTCAAGAACAAGGCGTATGACGCCTTGAAGGAAGCCATCCTCAGGATGGACATCTATTCGACGCCCGAGCCGGTGATGCTCGACGAGCGCGCGCTGTCCGAACGTCTGGGTGTCAGCCGCACCCCGATCCGCGAAGCGATCGCGATGCTAGAGCAGGACGGTTTCGTGAAGACGGTGCCGCGCCGCGGCATCATGGTGGTGCGCCGGACCAAGAGCGAGATCGTCGACATGATCCGCGCCTGGGCGGCGCTGGAGAGCATGGCTGCGCGCCTCATCACCACCACTGCGCGCAAGAAGGACATCACGGCGCTGCGTGACTACTTCAAGGATTTCGGCAAGGACCGCCTGCCCGAGGATCACGTCGAGGAATATTCGCGCGCCAACATCGCCTTCCATCAGGCGCTGATCTCGCTGTCGGAATCGCCGGTGCTGGTCGATCTCACCAACGACCTGCTGCTGCACGTGCGCGGCTATCGCCAGCTGACCATCGGACGCAAGGACCGCACTGCGACCTCGCTGCCCGAGCATCTCGGCATGATCGAAGCACTGGAGGCACGCGACACCGAGCTCGCCGAAAAGCGTGCCCGCGACCACACTCTCGGCCTTGCCGCTTACGTCGAAGCGCACGGCCAGGAACTGTTTACGTAACCTAGCAACGTTCACCAGAAGGGCGAACAATTCGCCCCTCCAGGGAGACAAGGCCCATGCTGAATACCGCGACCAAGTCCGAGGCACCGGGCACCGAGCAGGAGCTGACGGATGGCTTTCATCTCGTCATCGACGCGCTCAAGCTGAACGGCATCAACACCATCTATAATGTGCCGGGCATCCCGATCACGGATTTGGGCCGCATGGCGCAGGCCGAGGGCATCCGCGTGATCTCGTTCCGCCACGAGCAGAACGCCGGTTACGCCGCAGGCATCGCCGGCTACCTCACCAAGAAGCCCGGCGTCTGCCTCACGGTCTCCGCGCCCGGCTTCCTCAACGGTCTCACGGCACTCGCCCACGCCACCACCAACTGCTACCCGATGATCCTGGTCTCGGGCTCTTCGGAGCGCGAGATCGTCGACCTGCAGCAGGGCGACTACGAAGAGATGGACCAGCTCGCGATTGCCAAGCCCCTGTGCAAGGCGGCCTATCGCGTGCTGCACGCCCAGGACATCGGCATCGGCCTGGCCCGCGCCATCCGCGCCGCGGTCTCGGGCCGTCCGGGCGGCGTCTATCTCGACCTGCCGGCCAAGCTGTTCGGCCAGGTGATGAGCGCCGATGCCGGCCAGAGGTCGCTGGTCAAGGTGATTGATGCTGCGCCCGCGCAGATCCCCTCGCCCGCTTCGGTCAAGCGTGCGCTCGACGTGCTCAAGGGTGCCAAGCGTCCGCTCATCATCCTCGGCAAGGGCGCGGCCTACGCGCAGGCCGACGAAGAGATCAAATCCTTCGTCGAGAAGAGCGGCGTGCCCTTCCTGCCGATGAGCATGGCCAAGGGCCTCCTGCCCGACACCCATCCGCAGTGCGCCGGTGCGGCCCGCTCGACCGTGCTGAAGGAATCCGACGTCGTCATGCTGATCGGTGCGCGGCTGAACTGGCTGCTCTCGCACGGCAAGGGCAAGAGCTGGGGCGAAGCGCCCAAGAAGTTCATCCAGGTCGATATCGAGCCGCGCGAGATGGACTCCAACGTCGAGATCGTCGCGCCCGTCGTCGGCGACATCGGCTCGGTCGTCTCCGCCTTCAACCAGGCGATGGCTTCCGGCTGGACCGCCCCGCCCGCCGAATGGACCAAGGCGATTTCGTCCAAGCGCGAAGAGAACGTCGCCAAGATGGCGCCGAAGCTCATGAACAACAAATCGCCGATGGACTATCACGGCGCGCTCGGCGTGCTGAAGAACGTCATCAAGGAGTACCCCGAGGCGATCCTCGTCAACGAAGGCGCCAACACGCTCGACCTCGCCCGCGGCGTCATCGACATGTACCGCCCTCGCAAGCGTCTCGACGTCGGCACCTGGGGCGTGATGGGCATCGGCATGGGCCAGGCGATTGCCGCCGCGCTCGAGACCGGTCACCCCGTGCTCGCAGTGGAAGGCGACTCGGCGTTCGGCTTCTCCGGCATGGAGGTCGAGACCATCTGCCGCTACAACCTGCCGATCTGCGTCGTCATCTTCAACAATGACGGCATCTATCGCGGCACCGACGTCAACGGCGCCAACGCCGATCCGGCGACGACGGTGTTCGTCAAGGGCGCGCGCTACGACAAGATGATGGAAGCCTTCGGCGGCGTCGGCGTGAATGCGACCTCGCCGGACGAGCTCAAGCGCGCCGTCAACGAAGCCATGAAGTCCGGCAAGCCGACGCTCATCAACGCGGTGATCGATCCGGCCGCGGGCTCGGAGAGCGGCCGCATAGGCAACCTCAATCCGCAGAGCGTTCTGCAGAAGAAGAAGTAAGTCCACCCCTCAACCCTTAATTCCCTGCGGTTGGCGGGGGCAGACACAGAGTACGGAGCAACACGATGACCAAAGCGCTTACGGGCGTTCGCATTCTCGACTTCACCCACGTTCAATCAGGACCGACCTGCACGCAGCTGCTCGCCTGGTTCGGCGCTGACGTGATCAAGGTGGAACGTCCGGGCGTGGGTGACATCACCCGCGGCCAGCTGCAGGACATCCCGAATGTGGACAGCCTGTATTTCACCATGCTCAACCACAACAAGCGCTCGATCACGCTCGACACCAAGAACCCCAAGGGCAAGGAAGTCCTCACCGAGCTGATCAAGAAGTGCGACGTGCTGGTGGAAAACTTCGGCCCCGGCGTGCTCGACCGCATGGGCTTCCCCTGGGAGAAGATCCAGGCCATCAACCCGAAGATGATCGTCGCCTCGATCAAGGGCTTCGGCCCCGGACCGTACGAAGACTGCAAGGTCTATGAGAACGTCGCCCAGTGCACCGGCGGCGCCGCCTCCACCACCGGCTTCCGCGACGGTCTTCCGCTCGTCACCGGCGCGCAGATCGGCGACAGCGGCACCGGCCTCCACCTCGCGCTCGGCATCGTCACCGCGCTCTACCAGCGCACCGTCACCGGCAAGGGCCAGAAGGTTACGGCTGCGATGCAGGACGGCGTACTCAACCTCGCCCGCGTCAAGCTGCGCGACCAGCAGCGCCTCGCCCATGGCCCGCTGAAGGAATACAGCCAGTACGGCGAAGGCATTCCGTTCGGCGACGCCGTGCCGCGCGCCGGCAATGATTCCGGCGGCGGCCAGCCCGGCCGCATCGTCAAGTGCAAAGGCTGGGAGACCGATCCCAACGCCTACCTCTATTTCATCACCCAGGCGCCGGTCTGGGAGAAGATCTGCGACGTGATCGGCGAACCCGGCTGGAAGACCCATCCCGACTACGCCAAGCCGCCGGCCCGGCTGTCGCGCCTCAACGAGATTTTTGCGCGCATCGAGCAGTGGACGATGACCAAGACCAAGTTCGAGGCGATGGAAATCCTCAACAAGGACGACATCCCCTGCGGCCCGATCCTGTCGATGAAGGAGATCATCGAGGACCAGTCGCTGCGCGCCACCGGTACCTTGGTCGAAGTCGACCACCCCACCCGCGGCAAGTACATTTCGGTCGGCAACCCGATCAAGCTGTCGGATAGCCCGAGCGACGTCGAGCGCTCCCCGCTGCTCGGCGAGCACACCGACGAGATCCTGCGCTCCGTGCTCGGCTTCAGCGACCACCAGGTCGCCGACATCCACAAGTCCGGCGCGCTCGACCCGCCGCAGAAGCAGGCCGCGGAGTAAGCAAGCTCGCTGCAAGCGCGAAAGGCCGCCGGTTTCGGCGGCCTTTTTGTTCGGGCCAAAGGAACCGAACCGCATACCGGCCGTTACTTCTTCGACCGGCATGCTCTCAGAAATGCGAACGTGCCGCCTCCACGGCGAGTGACCGAACCTCGCGCCAGACCCGCCCAACACTGAAGGATGATCCACCCTCCCGTTCGGAGGGTGACCAATCAATCCATATCGGCTTGCAGGCGGGAGGCGTCGCGTCAGGCGCTCCCGGGCTACGCCCATTGATCGAAGTGAGGTCGAAATGTTGAGAGATCAATCCTCTGATCGGGCCAAGCGCGAAGCCAACAAGGCGTTCAAGCCAGTCAAGACGCAGAAGCCGATGAACGACTATGCCAAGGACCAGCACTCCCTCAACGAGAACCGCGAGCGGCTCAAAGCGGAGCGATTGGCCCGCGAGGCGAAGTCGAAAGAGCAGCTTGAAAAAGAGCTGCTTGAAAAAGGCTTGCCCGAATAGGAAGCGTCTTGTCGCTGGTTACGATCTGCATCCGGCCGGCTGAAAACCGCCGTACGTTTTCCGGATCATGCTCTAGAGCATCGAGAGAAGGACGACGCCGTCCTCGAGCTCCCCGGACGCCAGCCGGGTCCGCGCGATGCGCTCAAACTCGGTGCGGTGCTTCTGAAGATAGCTGAAGGCCTGTTTCTGCGTTTGGAACGTGGTCGCGAGCCGGCACATCTGTCGGCCAGCGCCAAGCGCCAGAAAAAAGGTGATTGTGCCACCGCCGTCCGACTTGGCTCTAGGCACGACCCGCACTCTTCGGCATGTGACCGGTCCTCTCCAGATTTCATCGGTGGCGCTGCTGAAGTCGATTATTGCGGCGGCTTCCTCTTGCGCTTCGTCGGGGGCGATGCCGGCAACGATGCTCGAAGGGTCGCGTCGGCCGCTTCCTTGGCTTCGCGCAGTTCGCGCAGCCGCGCCATGTTCTTGCGAACGTCGACCGCCTGTTTTACGGCATCCGCCATGGCGCGCGCTCCTTCTTCAGCCGCCAATCGTTGGCGGTTGGAACGCGCGATACCTTCGGGTGACGGTTCTGCCGATTTCCTGGCGCTCATCCCTCACCCTGCTCCGAAAACAGACAAAACCCGCTCAATCCCTAGGATCGAGCGGGCAGCGTGGCCGTTTCAGTACATCCGTGAAACGGCACCAGGGAGCTCAGGCCAGCGAGAGATTCTCTGCGCTGACTTTGCCCCGCATCTTGTCGGTCTTGGCCTCGAAGTTGACCTTTTGGCCTTCAGCGAGACCCGCAAGACCAGCCCGCTCGACCGCGCTGATGTGAACGAACACATCTTGGCCGCCGTCGTCGGGCTGAATGAATCCAAAGCCTTTCTGGCCGTTGAACCACTTCACGGTACCTGTCGTCATTTTCTTCTCCAAAGCGCGCAAGCGCACATTCCGCGTGACGCTCACGCAGAACCAATTCAATTCGTCGATGTCTCTGGAAAAGGAGCCCGCGGGCGCATTCAACAAGGCACAGCGGCTGAACGAACAACTTTTAAGGTATACCTCACCGTCTCTACTTGCAAGGCTTGTCCAAGCTTAATTCCACCAGCACCTCGGCGGAACATTCCCAGGTTTGAGACGACTACGCGGGGCCTCCCTCTGGCGAAACGCTGAGGAGTTGAACGAGGAACGGCTGCGGAATTGTGGCTTCCGCTGACGAGGCGTAGACATTGGGGCTGATCTTGCTGCGCAGGATGGGAGGTCACCATGTCACTACTGGGCAAGGCCGCCGTCGCGATGTGGTGGAGCGTTCGCCCCGAACAGCGCAGCGAGTTCGGCGACTGGCATTCGCATGAGCACTTTCCGGAGCGGATGAGCATTCCCGGTTTCCGGCGCGGCTCGCGCTGGACCAGCACGACGGACGCAGAGGGCTTCTTCGTGCTCTACGAGCTCGAACAGTATGAGGTGCTCACGTCGAGCGGATATCTCGACCGGCTCAATGCGCCGACGCCGTGGTCGGCGAAGATGATGCCGCATCATCTCGGCATGGTCCGCAGCCAGTGCCGGGTGGCGTCGAGCTTCGGCGGCGGTGTGGCGACATCGCTGGCAACCATCAGGCTGTCGCCCCAGGCCGGACGGGAGACGGAGCTTCAAACGCGCCTCTCGGAAACGCTCAGCGCATTGGCGCTGCAGCCGGGGCTGACAGGCGCCCACCTCCTCTTCACCGACACGCCTCGCACGAGCGCGCCCACCACAGAGCAGCAGATCCGCGGCAGGGACGGCGCTGCCGACTGGATCGTCCTGCTGTCGGGTTACGATGCCGATGTGGTTGACGCCGGGGTCGCCGGCCAATTCTCGCCGTCGTCGCTTCACGCGGCGGGTGCTCGCGAGGATATCAAGATCGGCCGCTACAGGCTGACATTCACGATGACGCCACAGGATGTCGCAGCGATCTAGCAACCCGGCCAGAAGGACCGCCGACAAAAAAAACGAGATGCCATGTCGGATCGGCGGCTTCCCGGTCGTCCTCGTGACATGAAAGGGCCATAGACGCCAATCTCGGGCCCATCAATCACTGAGGATAACAACCATGCCCAGCACGATCCGCCTGCATCGCGTTCTCGCCACCAGCCCGCAAAAAGTCTATCGCGCTTTCCTGGAGGCCGATGCGATGGCGAAATGGCTGCCGCCGAATGGCTTTACCTGCACCGTGCATCATTTCGAGCCCAAGGTCGGGGGCACGTTCAAGATGTCGTTCCGGAATTTCACGACGGGCAACAGCCATTCGTTCGGCGGCGAATATGTCGAGCTCGTGCCCGGCGAACGTCTCCGCTACACCGACAGGTTCGACGACCCCAACCTGCCCGGCGAGATCGAGGTCACCGTGATCCTGAAGAAGGTCTCGGTCGGCACCGAGATCGACATCACGCAGGCCGGCATCCCCGACGTGATCCCGCCGGAGGCCTGCTATCTCGGCTGGCAGGAATCGCTGCGCAATCTGGCGAAGCTCGTCGAGCCCGAGATCAATCAGTAGCGGTGACGAAAGTATCGTAGTTGGTGTCGTAGGGTGGGCAACGGCGCACTTGCGCCGTGCCCACGATCTTTCTCGTACGGCGACAGACGCGTGGGCACGCTTCGCTCTGCCCACCCTACGGCACTGTTCGATCTGATGCGCCGCTCTACCCACGCGGTCATTCCGAGCGCAGCGAAGCAATGACGGACAATCGTCAAGCGCCCGCCTTCGCCTCCAGCCCGCCACCTGCCGTCCAGCGGTCCGGGTCGGGACTGTGCCCGATCAGCGCGAGGCCATAGGCGATCGACTCGAACTGATCGCCCGACATCAGCCGTTCGTTGCCGAACCGCTCGGCGAACAGTTTTCGGACGGCCGGCACGAAGGACGTGCCGCCGGTCAGGAACACCTTCTCCACCTCGCGCGCGGTGACGCCGGCTTGGGCCAGCACCTTGTCGACGGTGGCCCCCAGCCGGGCGATGTCATCTGCAATCCAGGATTCGAAATTTTTCCGCGTGATGGTCGATCCGATATCGACCCCGCCGCCCTTGAAGCGGAAATCCACCTCGTCCTGCGCCGACAGCGCAACCTTGGCATTTGACACTGCACGGTACAGCGAAAAGCCGAGGTCGAGATCGACGATGGTGATGAAATCCTCGAGCAGCTTCGGCTTCAGCGCGGTGCGTGCAAGCTCCCGCAGCTCACGCAGATCGCCGTTGCTCTTCATCATCGCGAGCTGATGCCAGCGCGCGAGGTTGGTGTAATGGCCGCTGGGGATCGGCAGCACCTTGTCGAACGAGCGGAAGCTGGAGCCCTTGCCGAGCCGCGGCGAGACGACGTGGTCGACGATGCGGTAGTCGAACGTGTCGCCGGCGATGCCGATGCCGGCGTGGCCGAGTGGCTCGGCGCGAAGGCTGCCGCCCGCGCGCGAGAAACGCATCACGGAGAAATCGCTGGTGCCGCCGCCGAAATCCGCGACCAGCACGGTGGCATCGCGCTCCAGACTCCGGGCAAAGGAGAACGCCGCGCCCACGGGCTCGTAGACGTAGCGCGCATGGCCGGCGCCCAGGCGCTCGAACGCGGCGCGGTAGCGCTGCATCGCCAGCGCCTCGTCGGGATTGCCGCCGGCAAAGCGCACGGGACGGCCGACCGTGATGGTCGAGGTCTCGAAGCCGAACCTGTCGCCGCCATGGCGCGCCAGCGTCCGCAGGAACGCCGCCAGAATATCCTCGAACTTGAAGCGTTGCCGGAACACTTGCGTGGTGTTGAAGCTGCTGCTCGCCGCGAACGTCTTGAACGACTGCAGGAAGCGGTAGACGTGGCGTCCTTCGAGGAACGTCTCGATCGCCCAGGGGCCGCCTTCGGCCTGGGCACCGGCGCCCGGCCGATCCTCCCAGAAGCACAAAGCCGACACGTAGACGCTGTGGCGCTGTCCGCCGTGATCGAAGCGGATGGCCTCGACCCGGCGGTCGTCCGCCGCAAGGGCGACGACCGTATTGCTGGTTCCAAAATCGATGCCGATCGAGACGGCGGGCGAGGCGCTCGACATGAACCACTCTGACAGATGATTGGAAGGGGGCAGACCACTAGCGGCTTTGACTTGCCCTGCCAAGCCTTGCCTGCAAAGCCTTGCCCTGCCAAGCCTTGCCCCGCAAAGCCTTGCCCTGCAAAGCCCTCGGCCATTGCGGCTCGCTTCAGGTTCGCGCGGTGGGCCCCGGTTTCCCCTTCAAGCGTATGGATATGCCTCTGGCAGGTACGCTTCGGCGTCCGGAGACGGCGTCTAAGCCGGAAAGCCCCGTTTGGAGGCCATTTAAGCCCGAACCGACCTCATTAACCCCGCATTATGCTGCAATGCGGGCCTTTGTATGCTGCTATGCAAACAAGCGCGTAGACAGTGGCATCTGGTATACATAGTTTCATCCCCAGACGAGACGCCAAGACTGATCGTCTCAAGAAAGGGAATTCCAATGTCCAAGACCGCTTCCGTCGCTTTCGCCCCCTCCTCCTCGCTGTTCAGCCGCTTCATGGCTGCGGTCGACCGTTTCCTGATGGCGAGCGCCGAGATCTCGAACCACAATGGCGACCTGCCGCGTTTCGGCCTGTAAGAAGGCCTTCCCCGCGCAGCCGAAACGGCGCGCGGCAGGCAACCGCAGACGATAGGTTTGATCAATGGCCCCCTCGTCGGGGCCATTTTCTTTTGGTCCCCGCTTCGGCCGCGAACACAACTGCGACGATTGGTCCGCCGATTTGGCCGGCCGTCCAATTGTGAGCCAGCTGGCATCTCGCATACCATTCGACAACCAAAACGATTGCACGACCAAGGTGCTAGATGGGGATGCAGAGCGCGGGACAGGAACGGCCAAGGACATGGCACGTTTGCCAATCAGGGCGGAGCCTTAGCCCAAAGGAGCGGATGTCGCGCCTTGTCCCCGCTCATAAACTTCTGGTTGGTGAGGCTGCAATGGGAGATCGACCGCAAAGGTGACCCCAAGCGTGTGAATCCAGATGGGCTGACGCGAGCTGGCAAAGAACGGCCGCGTTTCGACAGGGAGAGAAACGAGATGAAGTCATTCGTTCTGAATGTCGCTTTGGCGGCAATGGCGATGTCGTGCGCCGGCAGCACTGCAAGTTTTGCGGCCTGGGAGCCGGTTCGTCCGGTCGAGTTCATCGTGCCCGCGGGCACCGGCGGCGGCGCTGATCAGATGGCACGAACCATCCAGGGCATCGTCACCAAGCATAATCTCATGAAGCAGCCGCTGGTCGTCATCAACAAGGCCGGCGGTGCAGGCGGTGAAGGCTTTCTCGACGTGAAGACGTCGTCGGGCAATCCGCACAAGATCATCATCACGCTCTCGAACTTGTTCACGACGCCGCTGGCAACGGGGATTCCGTTCAACTGGAAGGATTTGACTCCGGTCGCGATGCTGGCGCTGGATGAATTCGTGCTCTGGGTGAATGCCGAAAAGCCGTACACCAGCGTCAAGGATTACGTCGACGCCGCAAAGAAGGCCCCAAGCGGCTCATTCAAGATGGGCGGCACCGGCTCGAAGCAGGAAGACCAGATCATTACGGTCGGCATCGAGAAGGCGATCGACGCGAAGTTCACCTACATCCCCTACAAGGGTGGCGGCGAGGTCGCGGTTCAGCTCGTCGGCAATCACGTCGATTCCACCGTCAACAATCCGATCGAGGCGGTCGCGCAATGGCGCGGCGGCAAGCTCCGTCCGCTCTGCGTCTTCGACGCCCAGCCGATGGCCTATGACGAGCCGATCGCAGAGGGCAAGGCCTGGAAGGATATTCCGACCTGCAAGTCGCAGGGCCTCGCGATGGAATATCTCATGCTGCGCGGCATCTTCATGTCGCCCAAGGCCACCAAGGATCAGGTCGAGTATTACGTTGAGCTGTTCAAGAAGGTTCGCGCCACGCCGGAATGGCAGGACTTCATGAAGAGCGGCGCCTTCAACACGACCTTCCTGACCGGGGCCGACTACGCCAAGTGGGTCGAGGCGGAGGAGAAGCGGCACGAGGGCTTGATGAAGGAAGCCGGTTTCCTCGCGCCGGGCAATTGATCCCGGGATTGACCCGCGACACCGATGACGGATGAGGACGCCGGTCGTCCTCCCGTCTGCTGCGAAACAGTCCGATTCCGCCTGGAGCTCCCATGACTGAACAATCCGAATCCGGCCCGACCCACAAGACGCTGGAGATCGGCATGGCGCTGTTGATCGGCGCCTTTGGTCTCGTCGTGATCTTCGGCAGCATCAAGGCCGGCATCAACTGGGGCGCGGAAGGCCCGCGTGCCGGATTCTTCCCGTTCTATGTCGGCGCCGCCATCGTCGGTGCGAGTGCCATCAACCTGTGGCACGCGCAGCGCGACGACGACGGCCGGCTGTTCGCGGCATGGGGACAGCTTCGCCAGGTCATGAGCGTCGTCGTGCCCACCGCGATCTATGTCGGTTCGATGCCGTTCATCGGCCTCTACATCGCCTCGATGGTCTTCATCGCCTGGTTCATGCGCTGGCTCGGCGGCTATCGCTGGCTGACGGTCATCGCGGTGGCAATCGGCATGCCGGTGGTGACCTATCTCGTTTTCGAGCGCTGGTTCCTGGTCCCGCTTCCCAAGGGGCCGTTCGAGGAGTGGCTCGGTCTGTAAGGGCCCACGCATTCATTCAATTGCTGCTGCAGGACGTATCGATATGGAAGAGTTGGCCAATCTATTTCACGGCTTCGCGGTCGCCCTGCAGCCCTACAACATCATGCTGATGATCATCGGCATCACGCTCGGGGTCATCATCGGCGTGCTGCCGGGGCTCGGGGGCGCCAACGGCGTGGCGATCCTGCTTCCCCTGACCTTCAGCATGCCGCCGACATCGGCGATCATCATGCTGTCATGCATCTATTGGGGCGCCTTGTTCGGCGGCGCCATCACCTCGATCCTGTTCAACATCCCCGGCGAGCCCTGGTCCGTGGCGACCACCTTCGACGGCTACCCGATGGCGCAGCAGGGCAAGCCCGGCGAAGCCCTGACGGCCGCCTTCACCTCCTCCTTCGTCGGCGCGCTGTTCGCCGTCATCATGATCACGCTGGTCGCGCCGCTGGTCGCGGGCTTTGCGCTGCGATTTGGTCCGGCGGAGAAGTTCGCGGTGTACTTCCTCGCCTTCTGCAGCTTCGTCGGCCTCAGCAAGGAGCCGCCGTTCAAGACCATCGCGGCGATGATGATGGGCTTCGCGCTCGCCGCGGTCGGCCTCGATTCGATCACCGGCCAGTTGCGGCTCACCTTCGGCGTCACCGAGTTGCTCAACGGATTCGACTTCCTGATCGCCGTGATCGGCCTGTTCGGGATCGGCGAGATCCTGCTGACCATGGAGGAAGGGCTCGCCTTCCGCGGCGGCAATGCCAGCATCAACCTTCGCGTCGTGCTTCAGACCTGGCGCGAGCTGCCGACCTACTGGATGACCTCGCTGCGCTCCTGCCTGATCGGCTGCTGGATGGGCGTCACGCCCGCCGGAGCGACGCCGGCATCCTTCATGAGCTACGGCATCGCCAAGCGGCTGGCGCGGCGCGGCAACAATTTCGGCAAGGGCGAGATCGAAGGCGTGATCGCGCCGGAGACGGCCGCGCATGCGGCGGGCACCTCGGCGCTGCTGCCGATGCTGTCGCTCGGCGTGCCCGGCTCGCCGACGGCTGCCGTGCTGCTCGGCGGCCTCCTGATCTGGGGCCTGCAGCCAGGTCCGATGCTGTTCGTCGAGCAGAAGGAATTCGTCTGGGGCCTGATCGCCTCGATGTATCTCGGCAATCTCGCCGGCCTCATCGTCGTGCTCACCTGCGTGCCGCTGTTCGCCGCGATCCTTCGCGTGCCGTTCGGCATCATCGCCCCGCTCATCCTGGTGCTGTGCGCGATCGGCGCCTATTCGGTGCACAACAGCACCTTCGACGTCATGCTGATGCTGGTGTTCGGCGTGCTCGGCTATCTCCTGAAGAAGTGCAACTACCCGCTCGCACCTCTCGTGCTCGCCATCGTGCTCGGCGACAAGGCCGAGGAAGCCTTCCGCCAATCGCTGCTGGGATCGCAGGGCTCGCTCGGCGTGTTCTTCTCCAACGGCCTCGTCAGCACCATCATGGCGCTCGGTCTGGTCGCACTGTTCTGGTCCGCGATCCAGGAAGGCTACAGCCGGCTGCGCATGTCGATGGCGTGAGGCGCGCGCGCCGGCGCAATCGGCGCCGGCGGCCGCCGCCGAAACCCGCCGCGCGGCCGAACTTCTGGAATACAGAATTCCAGGACTGAGCAGCCGCGCACCGATGTGCGAGGGGGCAGCGCGCTCCACCGACCCAGAAGCTGAAAATTGTGGATGCGCACGTTCCCGCAGCCGCTTGCGGCTTCGCCGCAACGCGGAAGACTTCTCACGAAATCAATGGGTTGATCGCAGGCCGGAAGCCGATTGAGCTTTACAATCGAGCAGCCATGGTGCATGTGAAGAATCCGCGATATTTCGCCGCACCCTCCAGTCCTTCGCTTGAATCTTGGCATAATGAATACCAGGATGCGAACCAGCGCACGCATAAAAATGATCGGCGCCTTCGGGAGGGTTTTTTATGACAGACATGGTGCAGTCAACAGCGGCCCCAAGCGTCGCGCGCGTCAGCGATGCCTATCGCTGGACGCAGTTGGCGGTTGGCGTCGCCGCGATGGTGATGATCGCCAATTATCAGTACGGCTGGACGTTCTTCGTCCCTGACATCCAGAAGAAGTTCGGCTGGGATCGCGCGTCGATCCAGTGGGCCTTTACGCTCTTTGTCCTGTTCGAGACCTGGCTGGTCCCGGTCGAAGGATGGTTCGTCGACAAATACGGTCCGCGCATCGTCGTGCTGGTCGGCGGCGTGCTCTGCGCCATCGGCTGGGCGATCAACGCCCAGGCCACCACGCTCAACGGCTACTATCTCGGCATGATCATCGCCGGCATCGGCGCCGGCGGCGTCTACGGCACCTGCGTCGGCAACGCGCTGAAGTGGTTTCCGGACAAGCGCGGTCTTGCGGCGGGCATCACGGCCGCGGGCTTCGGTGCGGGCTCCGCGCTCACCGTCGCGCCGATCCAGGCCATGATCAAGGACAGTGGATTCCAGACCACCTTCCTCTATTTCGGCCTCGGACAGGGCATCATCATCTGCATCCTCGCCTTCTTCCTGCTCGCGCCGAAAGCGGGTCAGGTGCCGAACGTGGTGGCCAATGCCAATCTGCTGCAGACCCGGCGCAACTACCAGCCGACCGAGGTGCTGCGTCAGCCGATCTTCTGGCTGATGTACTTCATGTTCGTGATCGTCGGCGCCGGCGGCTTGATGGTGACGGCCAACCTGAAGCCCATCGCGGCCGACTGGAAGGTCGACAACGTGCCGGTCACGCTGATGGCGGTGACGATGACGGCGGTGACCTTCGCGGCCACGATCGACCGCGTGCTCAACGGCCTGACGCGTCCGTTCTTCGGCTGGATCTCCGACATGATCGGCCGCGAGAACACGATGTTCATCGCCTTCGGCATGGAAGGTTTCGGCATCTGGATGCTCTACCTCTGGGGCCACGATCCGATCTGGTTCGTGCTGCTCTCGGGCTTCGTGTTCTTCGCCTGGGGTGAGATCTACTCGCTATTCCCCTCGACCTGCACCGACACGTTCGGCGCCAAGTTCGCGACCACCAATGCCGGCCTGCTCTACACTGCGAAGGGCACCGCCGCACTGCTGGTCCCGATCGGCAACTATATGCAGCAATCGTCGGGCACGTGGGACAGCGTGTTCATCATCGCGGCCGGCGCCAACATCCTGGCTTCGCTGCTCGCGATCGCGGTGCTCAAGCCGTGGCGCAAGGTCGTGGTCGCCAAATCGACCGTCTGACACGCTCCATCAAGCTCTTCGTCGAGCGGACGCCCGGCCTCACGGCCGGGCGTTTTCGTTTTGGCGACATCTTGCAGCGCCGGTCCCGCTCCAATGGAACCGCAGATTTTGTGACAATCCGCCGCAGATAGGGCTTGCATTCTGGAATATGGTATACCAAGCTCCGCGCCGCGCTTGCGACGATAAGCCACAACATTTGCGACACTGGGTCATCTTGCAATCCAAAGTCGTGATCAATCAGGCGCGTTGGGAGGTTCTTGATGATTTCCAGCACGGACGGCGCCGTCACGGCCGCGCCTCTTCGCACCGGTTTCCGTTGGCTCCAGCTCGTCATGGGCATCGTCTGCATGGCGATGATCGCCAACCTGCAATATGGCTGGACGCTGTTCGTCGATCCGATCGATGCGGCCCATCACTGGGGACGCGCCGCGATCCAGCTCGCCTTCACCGTCTTCGTCGTCACCGAGACCTGGCTGGTGCCGATCGAGGCCTGGTTCGTCGACAAATACGGCCCGCGCATCGTCGTCATGTTCGGCGGCGTGATGATCGCGCTGTCCTGGATTCTCAACTCCTATGCCGACAGTCTCACCTTGCTCTACGCGGCCGCGATCATCGGCGGCATGGGTGCGGGCGCGGTGTACGGCACCTGCGTCGGCAACGCGCTGAAATGGTTTCCCGACCGCCGGGGCCTTGCCGCCGGCGCGACCGCCGCGGGCTTCGGCGCGGGCGCCGCGCTCACCATCGTACCGATCGCGACCATGATCGCATCGAGCGGCTATCAGCACGCCTTCTTCACCTTCGGCATCGGCCAGGGCGTGATCGTGTTCGTGCTCGCCTTCTTCATCCAGCCGCCGCGGCTCTCGATCCCGCCGAAGAAGAAGCAGCTCAACCTGCCGCAGACCAAGATCGACTTCACCCCGCCGCAGGTGCTGCGCAGCCCTATTTTCTGGGTGATGTATCTCGTTTTCGTCATGGTCGCATCCGGCGGCCTGATGACCGCGGCGCAGATCGGCCCGATCGCGCACGACTTCAAGATCGCCGATACCCCGGTCACGCTGGCCGGCTTCCAGATGGCGGCACTGACCTTCGCGATCTCGCTCGACCGCATCCTCGACGGTTTCGGACGCCCCTTCTTCGGCTGGGTCTCCGACACGATCGGCCGCGAGCACACCATGTTCATCGCCTTCGGCACCGCGGCGCTGATGCTGCTGACGCTGTCGGCTTACGGTCATGTCCCGGTCGTGTTCGTGCTCGCGACCGCCGTGTATTTCGGCGTGTTCGGCGAGATCTACTCGCTGTTCCCGGCGACCTGCGGCGACACCTTCGGCTCGAAATTCGCGACCACCAACAACGGCATGCTCTACACCGCGAAGGGCACCGCCTCCCTGCTCGTCCCGCTCGCCAGCGTGATCTCGGCGACCTACGGCTGGAAGGCCGTGTTCGTGGTCGCGGTCGCCCTGAACGCGACGGCGGCGCTGACGGCGCTGTTCGTGATCAAGCCGATGCGCCGTTCCTTCATCCTCGGCAAGGAAGCCGAGAGCGCGAGCACAGCAACCGGCAGGGCCGAGACCACTGCAAAGACCGAGACGGCGTAGCCGCCACTGACATTGCAGGGATCAACAAGGGGCGCAGGGATGCGCCCCTTTCTTTTTCGCACCAAGCAAACGTCAGTATTGCTGTCGCAAGATTTTTCGGATCGCCCAAACCAGCGCTTGACGATTGGCATTATGTATACCACACTTCCTGCAACATTCACCCAGGGAGGTTGCAATGCTGGTCGGAGACATTCTGCGCAAGAAGACGCCGCGCGTTGTCACGGTGCGAATGAACGAGACGGTGGGTATCGCCGCCAAGCTGATGCGCGCCAACAACATCAGCGCTCTCGTGGTCAAGGACGTGGTCCGCTCCGAGGGCAATACCGCCGTCGGCATGTTCACCGAGCGTGACGTGGTGCGCGCCGTCGCCGAGCACGGCGCGAATGCCGTCAACGTCAAGGTCTCGCAGCTCGTCTCGGTGCAGCAGCTGGTGTCCTGCACCTCCAGCGATACGATCGAGCAGGTCCGGCATCTGATGAACCGGCATCACATCCGCCATTTGCCCGTCATCGACGATTACAGCCTCGTCTCCGTCATCAGCATGCGCGACATCGCAGCTGCCATGGACGAGGCCATCAACGGCACGCCGCAAGCGGCCGCCTAAAGCGACGCACACTTCCCCTGTGACTACCGGCCGGCTCGGACACGTTCGAGCCGGACCGGATCTTTCGTCCCAAAATTCCGGTCTCCCGCGAGGATTTCATGAAGATCTGCATCTACGGCGCCGGCGCAATCGGCGGATATCTCGGGGTTCAGCTTGCACGCGCAGGCGCCGATGTCAGCCTCATCGCGCGCGGCGCGCACCTTGCCGCAATGCGCGAGCGCGGCCTGACGCTGCTCGCGGGCGAGGAGAGGCACACCGTGCATCCGCGCTGCACCGACGATCCCGCCGAGCTCGGCGTGCAGGACTACATCATCATCACGCTGAAGGCGCATTCCATCACCGGCGTGATCGAGAAGATGCAGCCGCTGCTCGGGCAGCACACCCGCATCGTCACCGCCGTCAACGGCATCCCCTATTGGTACTTCTACAAGCATGGCGGTCAGTACGAGAATTCGACGCTGGAGAGCATCGACCCCGGCGGGCGGCAGTGGCGCGAGATCGGCGCCGAGCGCGCCATCGGCTGCATCGTCTATCCCGCCACCGAGATCGAGGCGCCAGGCGTGATCCGCCACGTCTACGGCAACAACTTCCCGCTCGGTGAGCCCTCCGGCGAGATCACGAGCGACGTGCAGCGCCTTGCCGATCTGTTCGTCGCGGCCGGGCTGAAGGCGCCGGTGCTCGACCGCATCCGCGACGAGATCTGGCTCAAGCTGTGGGGCAATGTCTGCTTCAACCCGATCAGCGCGCTGACCCATGCAACGCTCGACGTGATCTGCACCGATCCGTCCACGCGTGCGCTGTCACGCGCGATCATGGTGGAGACGCAAGCGATCGCCGAGACGTTTGGGGTCAAATTCCGCGTCGACGTCGAGCGCCGCATCGAGGGCGCCCGCAAGGTCGGCGCGCACAAGACCTCGATGCTGCAGGATCTCGAGCGCGGCCGCCCGATGGAGATCGACCCGCTCGTCACCGTGGTGCAGGAGATGGGCCGCATCACCGGCATCGCGACGCCCGCGCTCGATTCGGTGCTGGCGATGGTGACCCAGCGCGCCCGCATCGCCGGGCTCTATGACGGCGTCTCGACACCTTCAGATCCCCGCGCACTGGCGGTGGCGTGATGGCGGGCGAGATGAAGCAGTGGCTGCGCTTCCGGAATAATGGCGCGACCGGTTTCGGCACGCTGACGCCATCGGGCATCAGCGTGCACGAGGGCGAGATGTTCGGCCGCAACGCCGCGACCGGCAAGATTCTGGCGCTGTCGGAGGTCGAGCTGCTGGCGCCTTGCGCGCCCAGCAAGATCGTCGCGCTCTGGAATAATTTCCACGCGCTCGCCGCCAAGCTCAACCAGCCCGAGCCGCCGGAGCCGCTGTATCTGCTCAAGGCCACCACCACCATCACGACGCCCGGCGCCGTGATCCGCCGTCCCTCCTATTACGACGGCAAGACCACCTATGAAGGCGAGCTCGGCATCGTCATCGGCAAGACCTGCGCGCGTGTCTCCCCCAGCGAAGCCAACAGCTGCATCTTCGGCTATACCTGCGTCAACGACATCACCGCCAACGACATCCTGACCAGCGACCCCACCTTCCCGCAATGGGCCCGCGCCAAGGGCATCGACGATTACGGCCCGTTCGGCCCGGTCATCGCAACCGGCCTCGATCCGGCCAAGCTGATCGTCCGCACCATCCTCAACGGCGCGGAGCGGCAGAACTACCCGATCTCCGACATGATCTTCTCGGCGCAGGAGCTGGTCAGCAGGATCTCCCACGACATGACCCTGCTCCCCGGCGACCTCATCGCCGTCGGCACCTCGGTCGGCGTCGGCGTGATGAAGGAGCCGGTGAACACGGTCACCGTCGCGATCGACGGCATCGGCGAGCTCACCAACGAGTTTCGGCTGTAGCTGCAAACACCGGCCCGAAGCCCGGATGAGCGAAGCGATATCCGGGACGGCTCTTCGCTGTGGTCCCGCAAGTCGCTGCGCTCATGCGGGCTACTCACTTATTCTCGCTGCAGCGCGGCAAAATTGATCCGGCGCAAATCGCGCCGGCACGGCCGCCTTATCCTTCCCGGCAATCAGTTTCTGACGCCAGGGAGGACGCCATGACGAATGCAAGTAATGCACTTTTGTGGACGGCTCTGTACTTTGCTCTCGCGTTCGGTGCGATCTTCGCGGTCTGGTTCGCCGACAAGATGCGCTCGAACTTCCTCGAGAAATGATAGCGCGCACGGCGCAGCAGCCCGGATAAGCCAAGCGACATCGGGGACGACTCTTCGCATGGTCCCGCATGTCGCTCCGCTCGCGCGGGCTTCTAACGCTGCTCGATCCGCCATGGCCGGCCTTGTCCCGGCAAGCCGGGCATGACGCGTGTGCGGAACGTCTGTCCGGGAAAACCCGGCACCTTCCGCGCCGCCCCACCCATCGGCCAATGCAACCAGCCGTGGATCACGGCGCCCGAAACAGCCCACAAGCCTGCCCGCCCCTTGCGCTCGGTTCCGCTCTTGGCAATCATGGCGAAAATGTGTGCCGGCGTGTGGAATTCACGATGTGGCTGTTTTTCCTGATTGCCTGGTTCGGCCTGTTGGCCATCGTCGCGGTCGTCGCCCAGCAGGCGTTCGGTCACGACATCAGCCACCTGCCCGCTTGGTTCGCGGGCCTGCCGGTGCCGCAGCGCATCGCGACCGGAATATTCCCCGCCCTCGCGCTGACCCTGATCGGCGCTTCAGCCTGGCGGCTGTCGCGCCAGGACCGCAGCCTGAAGACGCTGCGTGACCGGCTGAAGAAAACCCGCGAGGACGTCGTCGTTGCCCACGCTCTGCAAAACCACTTGGATGCCACCGTCCAGCATTTGATCGAGAGCGACCCGAGGGAGGCGGTCTCTGCGCTGCACGACAAGCTGGGCGAGACCGAGCAGCGCGCGCTGCTCCAGCAGGGCCGCAACCAATCCACCGACATGCACGACCAGCTCGCCGAAATCCGCAGTCGCCAGCAGCACCTGCGCGACATGGTCGGCAAGGTCGCCGAGCAGCGCCGCGCGGTCGAGCCGGTCTTCACCGAGATCCGCGACCGCCAGAACCAGCTCGAACGCTCCCTGCACGATCTCGAGACCGACGACCGCAAGAACAACCTCGCCGATCGGCAGAGGGACATCGCGCGCGACGTGGCAGCGCTTCTGGGACGGGTGAACAGCGTCCAGGAGACATTTGCGACACTCAACCAGTACAAGGAGGATCTGGCGAAATCCCACGCCGAGCTGGTGCCGCTGCGTGCCTCGGACGCCGGCATCAACGCCCTGATCGGCGAGCTCAGCCTCGGCCACGAGCGCCTTGCCAAGACCATCGACGAGCTCGAGACCGGCGGCGAGACGCCGCTTGCCACGCGCGTCGAGACGTTGTCGAAGAACAAGATCGAGATCGAGCAGCGCCTCGCCCGCATCGACGACAGCTTCAACATTCTCAAAAGCATCCGGCTCGACTTCGAGGAGCTCGGCCAGCGCCAGGCGCAGCTCGAACGCTCGCTCGCCGATGTCGAAACGGACGCCGACGGCAAGACCCTTGCCGACCGCCAGAACGCGCTGAACGATTTCGTCCTGCAGTCACGCCAGCGCCTCGGCGCCCTGCAGGAGACGCTGGCGACGCTGAACGCCTTCAAGACGGAGCTGTCGAAGTCGCAGGCCGACCTCGTCCCGTTGAAGGCCCCAGTGTTCGGCATCGAGGCCTTGATCGCGGAGGTCGGTGCCACCCGCGATCTCCTCGCCAGGACCGTCGGCGAGATCGAGACGAATGGCGACGTCACCCTCGCCTCGCGTGTCGATGCGCTGACCCAAAGCAAGCGCGAGGTCGAAGACCGCCTCGCCCGCATCTTCGACAATTTCAACGCGCTCGATGCCTTGCGCAAGGACATCGGCGGCATCTTCTCGACGATCAGGAACAGTTTGAACCGGATCGGGTGAGAAGCCTGATAGCAGCACTCCGAAACATCCAGACACATCACATCTGCGCGCGTCAGAGATATGCCGCCAACATGTCGCGGGGGTGCCGCAACTTGGTCGCATTCGGACGTCCATCTCTGAGGCGTGTCTGGGGGGGCACGGCACTGCCGTGTTTGGACCAAACCTTCTAGGGGTATCAGCTGTGAAGAAGATTGTAATTGCTCTGGGTGCCACGCTTGCTCTGGTGACGGCTGCGAACGCTGCGGATCTGCCGCGCCGCCAGCCGGTACCTGTCTATCCGGCGGAGCAGGCGCCGATCGGCAAGATGCCGATTGGCAAGAGCCCGGTTGGAAAGGCCCCTATCGGCAAGGCGCCCGGCCCGGTCGCTGCGCGCTACTGACGCGCAACAGACCAAGCGCAAAACTGGCGTAAGCGGCCGACAGTCGAGGGGCACAGCGTGACGAACAAACCTGATCGATCGGGACCCTGCATCCTTGCGGGGTTCGCCCTCGCGGCCATGATCGCGTGTACGACGCCCTCGGCCTCCGCCCACGAAGCGAACAAGCGCGTTGCCGACGCCAACGCGCTTGCCACGAGCGACTCCACATCGCGGCCTCAGCCGCAGTCGACGCGGCGCTCCGTCGCGCGCGCGGAGAAAGGTCCCTACTACGTCGACTTCCGTGCGCGAACCGCCGCGAGCTGGGGCCACGCCTTCGTCTGGTACGGCAAGACCAGCGAGAAGGCGGTCGAGGTCGCCGGGCTCACGCCGGCCGGCGACACGCTCGCCTACGTGCTCGGCCACGTCACCTTCGTGCCGTCGGAAACCGGTGCGAGCTACGGCGATCTCGATCCGGAATATCTGACCGCGAGCTATCGCGTCTACCTGAACGAAGCCGACGCCAAGCGCGTGTTCGCCTACATCAAGAAGAAGCAGGCGAACTCGCCGGTCTGGAACGCCGAGACCATGAACTGCACCGGCTTCATCGGCGACATCGCCGAGTACATGGGCCTGGAAGTTCCCAATCGCTGGCAACGCCCGGAAAACTTCGTCAACCGCCTCAAGGAAATAAACGGCGGCCGCCAGATGGTGCGGCTGTCGGCAGAGTAGCCCGGCAGCCTGCACCACACGACGCCGTCATTGCGAGCGCAGCCCCTGCCCGTCGGGCAAAACACCCCGCCAAATCCTCCCTCTCGCCTGTCAAGCCCAGCCGCGTCAAATATTCCACTTTACCGAAATTCTGATTTGCCGTACAAGCAAGTCACCCTGGCCCGAGACAAGGGGCGGATCGCGATCGTCACGAACCGCGGACCGGGGTGCGATGGACGCGACGGCGTCGGGCGCGAGCAGCATTGCAGGGCGGGAAACCGTGAGCAAAGCGCTTTCCGCGCATACGACCCGGCGCCGACAGCGTCTTCGCATGGCTTCGGGCGTGAGCACACGCCAGCACTCGAAGTCCCAGCGAAGACGTGCGCGGACGGTCAAGTCGTGTGGTCCTGACGCCCGGGGTCTGTGCGTCAAGTCCTGCGGTGATGTGGCGGCCAACCGGCGCGCGCATCAATCACCCGCAAGGCGACGGGGGCAATAGTGCATCGCTCCCCGAGGAGAGCACGAAGTACGCCGTAAGCCATCGCGCAGGGAAGGCCGGGCGTTCGGCTCACCTGTGGTCCACCCCGTGTGCATCTTCGTAGCGCACGGACTTACGGGTGCCAGCCGGCGCCCGGCCTTCCCTGCGCCCTTGTCTTTCATGAGGGCAACGCGACGACGCAAAACTCGGGCGGAGATGCCGCGAGAGGGCGAAGGTGTGTCTAGTGTTTGAAGACCGGATCGAGGTTATCCGTGCCCCGGACGCAGCGCAGCGTCCCTTCGACGGTGCGCTGCAGAGCCGGGGCCCATCTTTCAGAGCCCTCGCTGAGCATGGGTCCCGCTCTGCGCCGCAACGTGAAGGACGTTGCAGCACATCCGGGACACGAGCCCCAGGATTATCCGCGCCACGGAATCCTCCCTCTCCCTGCATGCTCGCCCCGCCCCCACCGCACGCCCCGCTGATAGACTTTTACCACCCCCGGCGGCATCCTTCCGCCATCACCGACAACAGAGCCTGCGGGCCATCCTGGGGGAAACACAGCATGTTGCAGACACGGTTCACGAAACTCGTCGGCGTCGAGCACCCGATCGTCCAGGGCGGCATGCAATGGGTCGGCCGCGCCGAGCTGGTCGCCGCCGTTGCCAATGCCGGCGCGCTCGGCTTCATCACGGCGCTGACCCAGCCGACGCCGGAGGACCTGACCAAGGAGATCGCGCGCTGCCGCGACCTCACCGACAAGCCGTTCGGCGTCAACCTCACCATCCTGCCCGCGATCAAGCCGCCGCCTTATGCCGAATACCGCGCGGCCATCATCGAGAGCGGCATCAAGGTGGTCGAGACCGCCGGCAACAAGCCCCAGGAGCATGTCGATGAGTTCAGGAAGCACGGCGTCAAGGTCGTGCACAAATGCACCAGCGTCCGCCACGCGCTCTCGGCCGAACGCATGGGCGTCGACGCCATCTCGATCGACGGCTTCGAATGCGCCGGCCATCCCGGCGAGGACGACACGCCCGGCCTGATCCTGATCCCCGCCGCCGCCAACAAGATCAAGATCCCGATGATCGCCTCGGGCGGCTTTGCCGATGCCCGGGGCCTCGTCGCAGCGCTGGCGCTGGGCGCCGACGGCATCAACATGGGCACGCGCTTCATGGCGACCAGGGAGAGCCCGATCCACCAGCTCATCAAGGAGAAGATCGTCGCCAATGACGAGCGCGAGACCGAGCTGATCTTCCGCACCATGCGCAACACCTCGCGCGTCGCCAGGAACGAGATCTCGACCAAGGTCGTCGCGATGGAAAAGGAAGGCGCCAAGTTCGAGGACATCCGCGAGCTGGTCGCGGGTGCCCGCGGCAAGATGGTCTATGCGACCGGGAACTCCGACGAAGGCATCTGGTCGGCCGGCCAGGTGCAGGGCCTGATCCAGGACATCCCGACCTGCGCCGAACTCATCTCCCGCATCGTGCGCGAAGCGGAAGCGATCATCCGCAGCCGGCTCGAAGGCATGATCGTTCAGCCGCAACGCGAAGCCGCCGAATAATCACCGCAAGAAGCGAGAGCAATCCATGAAGGCTTACGTCTACGGCCCTGAGGGCGCTAGGATTTCCGACGTCGCTCAACCAAAACCGAAGGGCACGCAGGTGCTGGTGCGCGTCCGCGCCTGCGGGCTCAACCGCGCCGACACCGGCATGCGCAAGGGGCACGCCCACGGCGCGGCCGGCGGCGCCGGCACCGTGCTCGGCATGGAATGGGCCGGCGAGGTCGCCGAGCTCGGACCGGATGCCCAGGGCGTGAAGATCGGCGACCGCATCATGGGCTCGGGCGGCGCTGCGTTTGCCGAGTACACCCTCGCCGATCACGGCCGGCTGTTCCGCGCGCCCTCGAACATGAACTTCGAGGAAGCCGCCACCCTCCCCGTCGCGCTCGCGACCATGCACAACGCCGTCGTCACCGTCGGCGGCGTGCAGGCGGGCCAGAGCGTGCTGATCCAGGGCGCCAGCTCTGGTGTCGGCCTGATGGCGATGCAGATTGCAAAACTCAAGGGCGCAAAGCTCGTGATCGGCTCCTCGACCGATGCCACGCGCCGCGGCCGGCTGAAGGAGTACGGCGCCGACCTCGCCGTCGACAGCTCCGATCCGAAATGGGTCGAGGAGGTCCTGAAGGCGACGAACGGTGAAGGCGTCGACCTCATCGTCGACCAGGTCTCGGGCAAGGTGGCGAGCCAGAACCTCGCCGCGACCAAGGTGAAGGGCCGCATCGTCAATGTCGGCCGGCTCGGCGGCACCCATGCCGATTTCAACTTCGACCTGCATGCCGCGCGCCGCATCGACTATGTCGGCGTCACCTTCCGCACCCGCACCATCGAAGAGGTCCGCGAGATCTTCGAGGAGGTCAGGAAGGACATCTGGGGCGCGGTGGAATCGCGAAAACTGCAGCTGCCGATCGACAAGGTGTTCGCGTTCGACGACATCGACAAGGCGTTCGACCACATGGAGGCGAACAAGCACCTGGGGAAGATCGTGGTGACGGTGTGAGGGATACCGCGGTCCCGTAGGGTGGGCAAAGCGAAGCGTGCCCACGATCTGTATCCATCACTGACGAATGGTGGGCACGGCGCTTTGCGCCTTTGCCCACCCTACGAGACTAGGCACGACGCGGATTGCTCCTGCAAATCACTAGCGACTACTCCTGTGGATCATCACTTGATGTCCCGCGCTAGGCTGCTAAATCCCCCGCCATGACCTCCCAGCACAGCAAAACCTCGGTCGCCGCGATCTCCATCTTCGCCAGCGGCGGCATGGCGGCGGCCAAGTTCGCGGTCGGCATCGCGATCGGCTCGCTCGCGCTGATCTCCGAGGCCCTGCACTCCTCGATCGACCTGGTCGCGACCATCATCACCTGGGCTGTGGTGCGGGTGTCCGACAAGCCGGCCGACGAGGAGCACCATTACGGCCACGGCAAGCTGGAGAGCGTCTCGGCGCTCGGTGTGACCGCCCTGCTCTACGTGCTTGCCGGCGGCATCCTGGTCGAGGCCTACAGCCGGCTGCGCGAGGGAACCCCGCCGCCGACCATTTCGGCCGTGCCGTTCGTCGTGCTGGTGATCGACATCGTCGTCAATCTCTGGCGCGCCCGCGCCCTGCACCGCGCCGCGCGCGAGACCAGGAGCCAAGCGCTCGCCGCCGACGCGCTGCATTTCGCCTCCGACGTGATGGGCTCGTTCGCCGTGATCATCGGCCTGATCCTCGCCGCCCTCGGCTTCTGGTGGGGCGACGCGGCCGCTGCCGCCGCGGTTGCCGTGATGATCGCCCTGCTCGGCCTGCGCATGGCCGGCTCGACCGTGCAGACGCTGGTCGACCGCGCCCCGCAGGGTGCGCAGGAGAAGGCCACGGCCGCGATCCGCAGCGTCCCGGGCGTGATCGACGTCGAGCGGCTGCGCGTGCGCATGGTCGGCGCGACCACGTTCATCGACACCATCGCCAAGGTGCCGCGGACCTATCCGATCGACCGCGTCGAGGAGATCAAGCGCAGCGCGCAGGCCGCCGTGGACAAGGCATTCGGCGATGCCGACCTCACCTTCACCGCCGTCCCCGTCGCCCGCGACAACGAGACCGTGCGCGACCGCATCATGGTGATCGCGCATAATTCGGGCCTCGCCGTCCACCACGTCACGGTGCACGATCTCGGCGCCAAGCTGATCGTCAGCATCGACCTCGAGGTCGACGCCGGCATGCAGTTGGAGGCAGCCCATGACGTCGCCAACACGCTGGAGCGCAACATCCAGGAGGAGTTCGGCGCGGACGTCGAGGTCGACGTCCATATCGAGCCGCTGGAACCGGAACTGCCGTTCGGGGTCGATGCCGCGCCCGAACGCGTCCAGGCCATCGCCGCCGCGCTGACTGAATACGCCGCCGGCAGCGAGATAAACGACATCCATAATGTGCGTGTCCGCAACACCGACGCCGGCGAGATCGTCAATTTCCACTGCCGCGCCGCGCCGTCGATGAGCGTGATCAAGGTGCACGAGCACGTCGACGCCATCGAGCGCGCGCTGCGGCGCGCGTTCCCGAGCGTGAAGCGCGTGATCAGCCACGCCGAACCGCCGCGTGCGTGACTGGGAGCGCGCGAGGAGTCGCACGTTCTCGTTTCGGACTCCTCGCGCCCGTGCGTTTGCGGACGCGCGCTACGCAAACTGCGCACTGGATAAGAATAATTACGCGTTAACGATTCATTGACTCTCGACACCCCGCGAAAACTGGATTCAAATCGCTGTGATTCGGAAGCGATGTGGGGCTGCCTCCGAACTTCAGTTGCAAGCAGGTTTTTAGGGGGCCGAAGGCATGTCGCGTGCAGACGCCGCGAACGCGTGCGTCCAATCCGATTCGATCAAGGGATTGGCGCAATCGATCGCGAAACCTGCCTATCATCGGCTCTTGATTGCAGAGCCGGCGCTTCGTCGCGCCGTGCCGACGCTCATCATCGCGTTCCTGATCACGATCTGCCTCGGCGCGTTCGTGCAGGTCGTCGATCAGACGCGTCAGAAGCGGCTGGTGATCCGGCACGACATCTCGGCGCTGGCCGACCTGCTCGCCGAACGCATCGACCGCCTCACCTCGGCGCGACAGGAGCGGCTCAAGAACATCGAGAGCCTGCCGGCGCTGTTGCCGGATATGATCCCGTCCTGGGGCACGGCCTCGGGCCGCCACGTCATCGTCACCTCGGCCGGCGTCGATCGCCGTCTCCTCGCCCGCGTCCCGGTCGACAGTGACCCTTCCGGCAACGACCGCCTGCTCGATGCCATCACGACCGCACAATTGCTCGCGGCGCCGACGCGCGACGGCAACGTCTCCGACATGACGCTGCCGAGCGGCAACGCCGCGATGGCGACCTCGCGGCAGATCAAGTCGCTGCCCGGCTTCGTCACCGTGATCCAGGAGCGCAACGAGCCGATCTGGGGCTCCGACGCCGCGCTCTCGGTGACGCTGTCGGCGACGACCGGATTCGTCGTCCTGATCCTGGGCTTCGCCTTCCACTGGCAGTCCACCCGCGCCCGCGAAGGCGACCTCATCAACGACGCCGTGCGCGGCCGGATCGACACCGCCCTCAACCGCGGCCGTTGTGGGCTGTGGGACTGGGACCTGTCGCGCGGCCGGATATTCTGGTCGCAATCGATGTTCTCGATGCTGGGCCTCGACGGCCGCAACGAGCTCCTCACCTTCGGCGAGGTCAACGCGCTGGTGAAATCCGACGACATCGACCTGTTCGCGATCGCCGACCAGCTCATCTCCGAGAAGATCGACCACATCGACCAGACCTTCCGCATGCAGCATGTCGACGGCCACTGGATCTGGCTCCGCGTCCGCTGCGAGAAGACGCGCGGGGCGACCGATTCCAGCGTGCACCTGATCGGGATCGCCGTCGACATCACCGAGCAGAAGAGCCTCGCCGAGAGGACGGTGGAAGCCGACCTCCGCCTGCGCGACGCGATCGAGACAATTCCGGAGGCCTTCGTGCTGTGGGACGCGAGCGACCGCCTCGTGCTCTGCAACTCGCACTTCCAGCGCCTGCACAAGCTGCCCGACACCGCCGTGATCCCCGGCACCTCCTACGAGACCGTGCTCGAAGTCGGCCGCATGCCGGAGGTGCGCACCCGCCACAACGAGACCGCCGCCCAAGGCCCCGGCGCGCGCACCTTCGAAGCGCAGCTCGACGACGGCAGCTGGCTGCACATCAGCGAGCGCCGCACCAAGGACGGCGGCTACGTCTCGGTCGGCACCGACATTACCCGCATCAAGGAGCACGAGCAGAAGCTGGTCGACAACGATCTGCGCCTGCGCGCCACCGTCATCGACCTGAAGCGCTCCCAGGCGGCGCTGGAGCGCCAGGCGGTCGAGCTTGCCGACCTCGCCGAGAAGTACCAGCGCGAGAAGACCCGCGCCGAGGAAGCCAACCAGACCAAGTCGAAGTTCCTCGCCAATATGAGCCACGAGCTGCGCACGCCGCTGAATGCCATCATCGGCTTCTCCGAGATCATGGGCTCGGGCATGTTCGGCGAGCTCGGCAGCGAAAAGTACCAGGAATATTGCCAGGACATCCTGACCAGTGGCCACTATCTGCTCGAGGTCATCAACGACATCCTCGACATGTCCAAGATCGAGGCAGGCCGCATGAAGCTCGACATGGAAGAGCTCGACCTGGCGCAGACGCTCGCGGAATCCTTGCGGGTCGTCACCGGCCGTGCCCAGGACAAGCACCTGACGCTCGACGCCGACATCGCAAAATCCATCTCCGTCGTCGCCGACCGCCGCGCCACCAAGCAGATCATCGTCAACCTGCTCTCCAACGCGGTGAAGTTCACGCCGGACGGCGGACGCATCGTGGTGCGCAGCCGGCAGCTCGACGACCGGATCGTGCTGATGATCGCCGACACCGGCATCGGTATCGCGCCGCATTCGCTGGCGCGGCTCGGCCGCCCGTTCGAGCAGGTGGAGAGCCAGCTCACCAAGACCTATCACGGCTCGGGCCTCGGCCTCGCGATCGCCCGCTCGCTGGCGCAGCTCCATGGCGGCTCGATGCGGCTGCGCTCCAAGCTCGAGGTCGGCACCGTCGTGCGCGTGACCTTGCCACGCGACGCGATCAAGGCGGCGGCCGGGATATCGGCGGCAGCGTGATCCCTACAGCTGCAGCGACGGCGCGACTTCCCTCGCGACATTGACCAGCGCCGCGATCAGCGGCGTCATCGGATCGCGCTGCGGGATCACCATGCCGATGCTGTAATTGACGTCGGGATCGGTGATCGGGATCGAGCGCACCGTGTCGGACAGGCCGAGCGTCTCGGCGAGCTTGGCCGGCATCACGCTCGCCCAGCGTCCCGTCTTCACATGCGTGAACAGCACCAGCAGCGAATTCGAGGTCAGCGTCGGCGTCGCCTCCGCGCCGACGGAACGTAAGGCGCGATCGATGATGCGGCGGTTCTGCATGTCCGGCGTCAGCAGGCACAGCGGAACCTGCCCGACCTCGGTCCATGTCACCGTCTCGCGGTCACCGAACATGCCGTCCGGCGCAGTCAGAAGACGGTAGCTCTCATTGTAGAGCGGAATGGTGCGCACCTTGCCGATTGGCTCGTTCTCGATATAGGTCAGCCCCGCATCGACCTCGAGATTTTCGAGCAGCCCCAGCACCTCGGACGAGGTGGTGGACTGGATACGGAAGCGCACCTCGGGATGCCGGGCGCGAAACGGCGTCGTCAGCGCTGCGACCATGCCGAGCACGGTCGGGATCGCGGCGATGCGGATCTCGCCGGAGAGCTGATGCTTCAACCCGTTGATCTCGTCGCGCATCGCGCGGGCATCGCCGACGATCCGCCGCGCCCAGTCCAGCGCCCGCTCACCTTCGGGAGTGAACCCCTGGAAACGGGACCCGCGCTGCACCAGCATCACGCCGAGGATCTCCTCGAGCTGCTTGAGCCCGGTCGACATAGTCGGTTGCGTCACGCCGCAGACCTCCGCCGCGCGTCCGAAATGCCGCTCCTTCGCCAGCGCCAGCAATAGTTCAAGCTTGTCGATCAACCGGTCGTCCCCTCGGATTCCATCGTGGCATGCAAGCTAGCACGCCGGGCCTGCAGCAACACGCAAAAACCGGCAGCCGATACAACTTTCATTACCAATTCGCATCGGTCGATTGCGGTTGCAAATCGATCCGAATTCGCAATCGCAGCACGGGACAGCTTTATTGATCTGCGAATGATTCCAACTAGTTTGCACCGAGGAAACGCTCAGGTTGAGAACGAAGAATGACAGCGGTTTTTGAGCCTTGGAACGAGACGCGCGGCGCCGAAATCATCGCCGAACACGCCAACCAAGAGGGTGCGACGCTGGTCATCCTGCACGCGCTGCAAGAGGCGTTCGGCTACGTGCCGGAGGCCGCCATTCCCATGGTGGCGCAAGGGCTCAACCTGTCGCGCGCCGAAGTCCACGGCGTATTCACGTTCTATCATGATTTCCGCCACAAGCCGGCCGGCCGCCACGTGCTGAAGCTCTGCCGCGCGGAAGCCTGCCAGGCCGCGGGCGGCGATGTGCTGGCGGCGCGCGCCGAAGCAAAGCTCGGCGTGTCGCTCGGCAGCACCACGGCCGACGATCGCGTCACGCTGGAGCCGATCTACTGCCTCGGCCTGTGTGCGACCGCACCGTCCGCCATGCTCGACGGCCGCCTCATCGGCAGGCTCGATCAGAAGCGCCTCGATGCGTTGATTGTGGAGGCACAGCGATGAGCTTGCGTCTGTTCGTCTCACGCGACGCCGGCGCGATTGCCGTCGGTGCCGACGAAGTTGCTCTGGCGCTGGAGCAGGCTGCAGCCAAGCGCGGCGTGGCGATCGAGATCGTCAGGACCGGCTCGCGCGGTATGTACTGGCTGGAGCCGCTGGTCGAGGTAGCGACGCCGCAAGGCCGCATCGCGTTCGGCCCGGTCACTGAAGCCGATGTGCCGTCCCTGCTCGACGCGCTCGCGAGCAACACGCCGCATCTGTTGCGGCTGGGTGCGACCGAAGAGCTCCCCTGGCTGAAGCGTCAGACCCGCCTCACCTTCGCCCGCTGCGGCGTGATCGATCCGCGCTCGCTCGACGACTACCGCGCCCATGGTGGCTACAAGGGGCTGGAGCGGGCACTGTCGCTCGGCACGGATGCGATCCTCAACGAAGTCACGGCGTCGGGCTTGCGCGGCCGCGGCGGGGCCGGCTTTCCGACCGGCATCAAATGGAAGACGGTCACGCAGGCCAAGGCCGACCGCAAGTTCATCGTCTGCAACGCCGACGAGGGCGACAGCGGCACCTTCGCCGACCGCATGATCATGGAAGGTGATCCCTTCTTGGTGATCGAGGGCATGACCATCGCCGGCATCACCGTCGGCGCGACCAAGGGCTACATCTACATCCGCAGCGAATATCCGCATGCGGTGGAAGCGATGAACGCTGCGATCCGGGCTGCCAAGCGCGGCGGTTATCTCGGCGACAAGATCGGCGGATCCATCCACAGCTTCGACCTCGAAGTGCGGGTCGGCGCTGGCGCCTATGTCTGCGGCGAGGAAACCTCGCTGCTGGAGAGCCTCGAAGGCCGCCGCGGTATCGTGCGTGCAAAACCTCCGCTACCGGCGCATCACGGCCTGTTCGGCAAGCCGACCGTCATCAACAACGTGCTGTCGTTCGCGGCCGTCCCTTTCATCCTCGCCGAAGGCGCCAAGGCCTACGCGGATTACGGCATGGGCCGTTCGCGCGGCACGATGCCGATCCAGCTTGCCGGCAACATCCGCCAGGGCGGGCTGTTCGAGACCGCCTTCGGCGTGACGCTCGGCGAGCTCGTCGACGACATCGGCGGCGGCACGTTCACGGGCCGGCCGGTCCGCGCCGTGCAGGTCGGCGGTCCGCTCGGCGCCTATTTCCCTCGTGCCCTGTTCGACACGCCATTCGACTACGAGGCCTTCGCCGCGCGCGATGGCCTGATCGGCCATGGCGGCATCGTCGTGTTCGACGACAGCGTCGACATGCGCAAGCAAGCGCGCTTCGCGATGGAGTTCTGCGCCGTCGAATCCTGCGGCAAGTGCACGCCGTGCCGGATCGGCTCGACCCGCGGCGTCGAGACCATCGAGAAGATCATCAACGGCGAGCGCGTCAACGAAAACCTCGCGCTGGTCGAAGACCTCTGCAACACCATGAAATTCGGCTCGCTCTGCGCGCTCGGCGGCTTCACGCCCTACCCCGTGCTCAGCGCATTGAAGCACTTCCGGGAAGATTTCGCACCCGCACCGACCACGCTTCAAGCCGCGGAATAGGAGAACGACAATGTCTCTGATCGAAGAAATCGACTTCGGCACGCCGGCTTCCAAATCGGAAACGATGGTGACGCTGACCATCGATGGCAATGAGGTCACGGTGCCCGAGGGCACCTCGATCATGCGGGCCGCGATGGACGCGGGCCACCAGATCCCAAAGCTCTGTGCCACCGACATGGTCGACGCGTTCGGCTCCTGCCGTCTCTGTCTCGTCGAGATCGAGGGCCGCGCCGGAACGCCGGCCTCCTGCACCACGCCAGTGATGCCCGGCCTCGTCGTGCACACCCAGAGCGAGCGGCTGAAGAAGCTGCGCAAGGGTGTGATGGAGCTCTACATCTCCGACCATCCGCTCGACTGCCTCACCTGCGGCGCCAACGGCGACTGCGAGTTGCAGGATATGGCGGGCGCGGTCGGCCTGCGCGACGTGCGCTACGGCTATGACGGCGAGAACCACGTCTTCGCCAAATCGCGCGGCTGCTCCAACGACAATTGGATGCCCAAGGACGAGTCCAACCCCTATTTCACCTACGATCCCTCCAAGTGCATCGTCTGCTCGCGCTGCGTCCGCGCCTGCGAGGAGGTGCAAGGCACCTTCGCGCTGACTATCTCCGGCCGCGGCTTCGACAGCCGCGTCTCGCCGGGCATGAGCGAGAGCTTCCTCGGCTCCGAATGCGTCTCCTGCGGCGCCTGCGTGCAGGCCTGCCCGACTGCAACGCTGACCGAAAAGTCGGTGATCGAGATCGGCCAGCCCGAGCACTCCGTCGTCACCACCTGCGCCTATTGCGGCGTCGGCTGCACCTTCAAGGCCGAGATGCGCGGCGAGGAAGTCGTGCGCATGGTGCCCTACAAGGACGGCAAGGCCAATCGCGGCCATTCCTGCGTCAAGGGCCGCTTCGCCTGGGGCTACACCAACCACGGCGAACGCATCCTCAATCCGATGATCCGCGAACGGATCGAGGATCCCTGGCGCGAAGTGTCCTGGGACGAGGCGTTCTCGTTCGCGGCCGCCAAGATGCGCAGCATCCAGAAGACATACGGCCGCGATGCCATCGGCGGCATCACCTCGTCCCGCTGCACCAACGAAGAGACCTATCTGGTGCAGAAGCTGATCCGCGCCGGCTTCGGCAACAACAATGTCGACACCTGCGCCCGCGTCTGCCACTCGCCGACCGGCTACGGCCTCGCCACCACCTTCGGCACCTCCGCCGGCACGCAGGATTTCGACTCGGTCGAGGACACCGACGTCGTCCTCGTGATCGGTGCCAATCCGGCCTCCGCTCATCCCGTGTTCGCGTCCCGCCTGAAGAAGCGGTTGCGCCAGGGTGCCAAGCTGATCGTGATCGATCCGCGCCGCACCGAGATGGTGGAATCGCCGCATGTGAAGGCGCTGCACCTGCCCCTGATGCCGGGCACCAACGTCGCGGTCATGACCGCGCTGGCGCATGTCATCGTCACCGAAGGCCTCGTCAACGAAGCCTTCGTGCGCGAACGTTGCGACTGGAGCGAGTTCGAGGAGTGGGCGGCGTTCGTCGCGCAGCCCAAGAACAGCCCGGAAGCCACCGCGATCCTTACCGGCGTCAACCCGAAGGATCTGCGCGAAGCCGCGCGCACCTACGCCACCGGCGGCAACGGAGCGATCTATTACGGCCTCGGCGTCACCGAGCACAGCCAGGGCTCGACCACCGTGATCGCGATCGCGAATCTTGCGATGGTCACTGGCAATATCGGCCGTCCCGGCGTCGGCGTGAACCCGCTGCGCGGCCAGAACAACGTGCAGGGCTCCTGCGACATGGGCTCGTTCCCGCACGAGCTGCCCGGCTACCGCCACATCTCCGGTGACGCGGTGCGCGACCAGTTCGAGGCGCTGTGGAACGTCAAGCTCAACCCCGAGCCGGGCCTGCGCATTCCCAACATGTTCGATGCCGCGGTCGAAGGCACGTTCATGGGGATCTACGTGCAGGGCGAGGACATCCTCCAGTCCGATCCCAACACCAAGCACGTTGTGGCTGCACTGTCCGCGATGGAATGCGTCATCGTCCACGACCTCTTCCTCAACGAGACCGCGAACTACGCCCACGTCTTCCTGCCCGGCTCGAGCTTCCTCGAGAAGGACGGCACCTTCACCAACGCCGAGCGCCGCATCCAGCGCGTGCGCAAGGTGATGACGCCGAAGAACGGCATGGCCGACTGGGAGGTCACCATCGGCCTTGCCAGGGCGATGGGCTTCGAGATGAACTACAGCCACCCATCCGAGATCATGGACGAGATCGCGGCGCTGACGCCGACCTTCGCTGGCGTCTCCTACGCCAAGCTCGACGAGCTTGGTTCGGTGCAGTGGCCTTGCAACGAGAAGGCGCCGGAGGGTACGCCAGTGATGCATATCGACGGCTTCGTACGCGGCAAGGGCAAGTTCGTCGTCACCGAATATGTGGCCACCGACGAGCGTACCGGCCCGCGCTATCCGCTGCTGCTCACCACGGGCCGCATCCTCAGCCAGTACAATGTCGGCGCGCAGACGCGGCGCACCGAGAACGTGGTCTGGCACGCCGAGGATCGTCTCGAGATCCATCCGCACGATGCCGAACAGCGCGGCGTGCGCGACGGCGACTGGGTGCGGCTGAAGAGCCGCGCCGGCGAGACCACGCTGCGTGCGGAGATCACCGATCGCGTGGCGCCCGGCGTCGTCTACACCACCTTCCATCACCCGGACACCCAGGCCAACGTCATCACGACCGACTATTCGGACTGGGCGACCAACTGCCCCGAATACAAGGTCACGGCGGTCGAGGTCTCGCCCTCGAACGGCCCGTCCGACTGGCAGAAGGCCTATGACGCGCAGGCGCGGCAGTCCCGCCGCATCGCGCCAGCCGAGGCAGCGGAGTAACCGCATGCATGTAGCTGTCCAGGCGATTGATCGCGGAATCTGGCGCAACGGCGTCGCGTCCGAAGGAACGCGGTTCATTCCGGAGGAGACGCCGCTGGCGCTGACCTATAATGGCGGCACCTATGCCGTCATGATGGGGACGCCGCAGAACCTGGAAGATTTTGCCGTCGGCTTCAGCCTGAGCGAAGGCATCATCAAGTCGGTCGATGACATCAAATCGCTCGACGTCGTTCGCCTCGACGACGGCATCGAGCTCAGGATGTGGCTAACGGCGGAAGATGCGGCGCTCATCAGCGAGCGCCGCCGCCACATCGCGGGGCCCACCGGCTGCGGCATCTGCGGTATCGAGTCCATCGCTGAAGCCGTGCGCCCCGCGGCGGTCGTGCCGCAGGGGCAGAGCTTCACGCCGGAAGAGATCATGGCGGCGATGCAGGCGATCGCGCCGCTGCAATCGATCAATCTGCAGACCCGCGCGGTTCACGCCGCCGCGTTCTGGTCTACTACCGGCCACATCGTCGCGCTGCGCGAGGATGTCGGCCGCCACAATGCGCTGGACAAGCTCGCGGGCGCGCTGGCGCGCAGCCGCACGGATACGCGCGGCGGCATGGTGCTGCTGACGAGCCGCGTCTCGGTCGAGATGGTGCAGAAGGCCGCCGCGATCGGCGCGCCGGTGATGGTCGCGGTGTCCGCGCCCACCGCACTTGCAGTACGCACTGCGGAGGCCGCAGGCATCACGCTGATCGCCATTGCCCGCCAGGACGGGTTCGAAGTGTTTTCGCATGGTGACCGGGTCGCCGCTCGCCATGCCACGGAGGTTGCCGATGTCGCCTGACCGCCTGATCTACATGGCCAACCAGATCGGCAAGTTCTTCGAGAGCCAGGGCCACGGCAAGGCCGTGCCGGGGATTGCCGAGCACATCAAGAAGTTCTGGGATCCTCGGATGAAGCGCGCGATCTTCGCCCATCTCGACGCCGGCGGCGCGGGCCTGGAGCCTGACGTCCGCCAGGCGCTCAGCTCGTTGAAGGCGACGTCCCTTCCAGCAGCGCCCTGAACACGCGCCGCACCTCGCTCTGGGTCTCCTTCACACGCGCCTCCAGCGACGAGAAATCCGGCGCGTCGCCGGCGCGCGCCATCACACGCTGCAGATCGGTGCCGGCGGTTTCGGGCTTGAAGCGGTCGCTGACGCAAAGCCGCAGGATCTGCGTCAGGTCGTGATAGAGCCGCGCCGCGGCGCGCAAGATCTCGGTCTCCGATTGCGGAAGGACGCCGAGCCTGCATGCATTGTCCAGCACCTGCATCGTGCTGACGTCGAGGATCTCCGGCTTGTCGTGAGCGTGCACGAGCTGCAGATATTGCGCGATGAAGTCGATGTCGACCATGCCGCCGGCGGCATGTTTGAGGTCCCAGCAATCGGCCTCGCCCTTCTCCTGGGCGATGGCGCGCCGCATGTCGGCGACGTCGTTGGCGGTGATGGCGGAATCGCGGCGACGGGTCAGGACGTCGCGAATGACGTGTTCGATCCGTTCCCGGAATTCGGGCGAAGCCGACACCACGCGCGCCCGCGTCAGCGCCATATGCTCCCAGGTCCAGGCCTCGTTGGCCTGGTAATCCGCGAATGAGACCAGGCTCGAGGCGACGGGACCGGCGCGGCCTGAAGGACGCAGCCGCATGTCGATCTCGTAGAGCACGCCGTAATTGGTGCGCGTCGTGAACGCGCTGATCAGCCGCTGCGTGAAGCGCGCGAAGTAGTGCGCGCCCTGCAGCGATTTCGGTCCGTCCGAGTCCGGATTGTCGCTGTCGAAATCGTAGAGCAGGATCAGGTCGAGATCGGACGAGGCCGTCATCTCGCGGCTGCCGAGCCGGCCCATCGCGATGATCGCGGTCTCCTGTCCCTTGATCCGGCCATGCTGGGCCGCGAAGCGGTCGGCAACGAGGCCGTGCACGGTGTGGACGATGCCTTCGGCGACATCGGCAAAGGCCGTGCTGGCCTGCTGCGCCGACACGGTGCCGGAGAGGATGCGCGTGCCGATCAGGAACAGGCTCTCCTGCCCGAACAGGCGCAGGCGATCGAGGAACTCTTCGTATGAGCCAGCATCCTGCACGGTCGCAGCTAACCGTCCCGACAATTCCTGCCTGTCCGGCATGGCGCCGAAGAAGCGCGGATCGATCAGGCCATCCATGAGCTGCGGCTGCCGCGCCAGCATCTCGCCGAGCCGCGGCGCAGCGCCGAGCACCAGCGCCACCAGCGCGACGAGCTCGCGGTTCTGGCCGAGCAGCGTGATCAGCCGGCCACCGCGCTGGAGCGCCCCAAGGAATTGATCGAACGCCACGACGGCGCGATCCGGCTCCTCGGCATGGGCGAGGCCGTCGATCAGGGCCGGCACGAACTCGACGAAGGCGCTGCGCGTCGCCTCATTGCGGAACACGCGGTAGTCGCCGGTGATCCAGTCGCGCACCGTCTGCGCGACGGCGGCCGGCTTCTTGAACCCGAGCGTCGCCAGATGATGGAGCAGGCGCGGATCGTCGGGGCCTGCGCTGTAGTCGAGCGCGGGCAGCCTGGCCGTGCCGGTCGGATCGTCGCCTTCGAACAGCTTTTCGTAGTGCCCCTGCACGATCTTGAGCTGCCGCAGCAGCTCGCCCGCGAAGGCCTCGCGATCCGTATAGCCGAAGAAGCGCGCAAAACGCTCGACCGCGTCCTTGTCTTCGGGCAGCGCGTGGGTCTGCTCGTCGGCGATCATCTGGAGGCGATGCTCGACCCGGCGCAGGAATTCATACGCAATGGTCAACTCGTCGCGCGCAGCAGGGGTGATCCAGTTCCTGGACGCGAGAATGTCGAGCGCCCTCAGCGTCGGCCGCACCCGCAATTCCGGATGGCGGCCGCCGGCGATCAATTGCTGGGTCTGCGCGAAGAACTCGATCTCGCGGATGCCGCCGCGACCGACCTTGACATTGTGCCCTTCCACCGCGACCTCGCTCTGGCCGCGATAGGTCTGCATCTGCCGCTTCATGTCGTGGACGTCGGCGAGCGCGGCGAAGTCGAGATGCTTGCGCCAGACGAAAGGCGCGATCTCGGCCAGCAAGGCTTCACCCGCTTTGGCATCGCCGGCGCAGGCGCGCGCCTTGATCATCGCGGCGCGCTCCCAGGTGCGCCCTTCCCGCTCATAATAGTCCAGCGCGGCGTCCCTGGAGATCGCGACCTGCGTCGAGGATGGATCGGGACGCAGGCGCAGATCGACGCGGAACACATAGCCGTCATAGGTGCGCTGCTGCAGGATGCGCGCCATCCCCTGCGTGACCCGGACGAAGAACGGCTGCGGCTCGATATCGGGCGCGAGCGTCGTGGCATCAGGATCGAAGAACACGATGAGATCGATGTCGCTGGAATAGTTCAGCTCGCCCGCGCCCATCTTGCCCATGGCGAGCACGATCAGCCCGCAGCCTTCCTCGGGCGCCTCGGGATTGGGCGGCGTGAGCTTGCCACGTGCGGCTTCCTGCCGCAGCAGGTACTGGAGCGCCGCCTGCACCGAGGACACCGCGACGTCCGTGAGCGCCGCCGTCACCCGCATCACCGGCCAGACCCCGCCAATGTCGCACAAGGCGGTCAGGAGCGCGGCCTCGGCCTTCATGCGGCGAAGCAGCCGCATCACCTCGGCCTCGTCAGGGGCCGCGAGCACCGCCCCCCTCGCCTCCGCGATCAGGGCCGTCAGATGCGCATCCGGATCACATTCGAGCAACCGGATCAGGCGCAAGGCATCGGCGCGCACCAGATCGAACAGATAGGGCGAGAATTCCGCGATACCTGCCAGGATATCCTGCGCAAAGGGATGCGCCAGCAGCGTTTCGAGACGCGCCGATTGGGCCGGCTCGAGCTCGGACAGCCAGCTTTCAAGACGTCGTTCGTCGGTTGTGGAAGCGGCAATATGGGGAGCCTCCGCGAAGCGCGCGGCCAGCCTCTCACCATGCTTGTCCGCGTTTCCCGGCGCGGAGTGGTTCATGCCACCTTCTGTGGCACATCCGGTATTGGCGGAGCAACCCTGTCGCCGGCCCCGGCGCGCGCGGGCAGCACCAGCGTGGCGACGAGACCGGGCTGGGCATCGCCCAATTTCAACTCACCGCCGTGCAATGTCGCAACAGCAGAGGCGAGGCTGAGACCAAGGCCCGAGCCCGGCAGCGTGCGGCTCGCTTCCAGGCGAACGAATCGTTCGACAGCATGCGCGCGGTCGGCTTCGGGGATGCCGGGACCGCGATCGGTGACGCTGAGCAGCACCTTGTCGCCGTCGCGTCTGGCCTCGATCGTGATCGGCCTCGCGTCCATGCTGACCACGGTTCCACCGGTCTGTGCGACCGGCTTGCCGTATTTGATCGCATTCTCGACAAGATTGGCGAGCGCCTGGCTGATCAACTCGCGATTGGCGTGAACCGGTGTCGGCTCGCACCTGACCTTCAAGGTCATGCCGTCGTCCTCGGCCAGTGGCTCGTAGAGCTCGTGGATGCCGTTTGCGACATCGGCCGCATCGAAATCATCCATGTTGCCGCGCGCCTGCCCGGACTCCGCGCGCGCGATCATCAGCAGCGCGTTGAAGGTGCGGATCAGACCGTCGGATTCCTCGATGGTCCGCTCCAGCGCCGCGCGGTAATCGGCTTCGCAGCCCGATTTCGCCAGCGCCTCCTCGGCGCGGTTGCGCAAGCGCGTCAGCGGCGTCTTGAGGTCGTGGGCGATGTTGTCGGAGACCTCCTTCAAGCCAGCCATCAGCGCCTCGATCCGCTCCAGCATGGCATTGAGGTTTTCCGCGAGGCGGTCGAGCTCGTCGCCGCTACGCCCCACCGGTAGACGCCCGCTGAGATCGCCGGTCATGATGCGCTGCGCGGTCCCGGTCATCGCGTCGATGCGCCGGAGCACGCGGCGCGCGACGAAGATGCCGCCGCCGAGACCGAGCACGACGACGATCAGGATCGACCATTGCGCCGCCTTGGCGACGATGCCGAACAGGCGACGCCGCTCGGCGAGGTCGCGGCCGATCAGAAGCCGGAAGCCGTTTTCCAGTTCGGTGACGCGCACGAGCGCACGATGGTCGCGGTCATCGGCGTCCTCGATCCGCCGGTAGGCGGTCTCCGACCAGCCGCGCGTCGCCATCACGCCGGGTGCCAGCGAGCCGACATTGCCGGCGATCGCCTGCCCTGTGGGCGTCGTCACGAGATAGAGGTTGGCGCCCGGGCGTAGCGCCCGATATTCGATCGCGAGCACGAGGCCGCGCAGGCCGCGGCGGCCGTAGATCTCGGAGATCTCCGAGGTCTCGGCATTGACCGTCTGCGTGATTTCCTCGGTGATCAGCCGCCGCGTATTCCAGGCGAAATAGGCCAGCAGCGAGGCGGCGAACATCGCGAACAGCAGCAGATAGACCAGCGTCAGCCGGAACGCCGTGGTGCGGACGAGTTTACCGAATGCCGTCACGGATCATGTACCCGGCGCCGCGGATCGTGTGCAGCAGCGGCCGCTCAAAGCCCTTGTCGATCTTGGAGCGCAGCCGCGAAATGTGCACGTCGATCACGTTGGTCTGCGGATCGAAATGATAGTCCCAGACGTTCTCGAGCAGCATGGTGCGCGTCACCACCTGGCCGGCATGCTTCATCAGATATTCGAGCAGGCGGAATTCGCGCGGCTGCAGCGTCAGCTCGTCCTTGCCGCGGGCGACGCGGTGGGAGAGCCGGTCGAGCTCGAGATCGCCGACGCGGTAGAGCGTGTCCTCGGCAGGTCCCCCGCGGCGGCGCGACAGCACCTCGACCCGGGCCAGCAGCTCGGCGAAGGAATAGGGCTTTGGCAGATAGTCGTCGCCGCCGGCGCGCAGGCCCTTGATGCGGTCGTCGACCTGTCCGAGCGCGGACAAAATCAGCACCGGCGTGGTGTTGTCCTGCTCACGCAGCGCACCGATCAGCGACAGGCCGTCGCGCTTGGGCAGCATGCGGTCGACCACCAGCACGTCGTAATCGCCGTTCTCGGCCATGGCGAGGCCTTCCTCGCCGTCGGCGGCGTGGTCGGCAATGTGTCCGACCTCGCGAAACGCCTTCACGAGGTAGTCGGCGGATTCGCGGTCGTCTTCAATGATGAGGAGGCGCATCGTGCGTTCGGCGGCGGTCAAGGAGGTCAACCTTCTCTAAACATGGCGCGAGCGGCAATCGCATGCAAGCCGAGTGGGAGACTCTGGCATCGAGAAAAAGGCGGGCGGTGAAGCTGGGGGGACCTCACCGCCCTAGGCCTTCCGACGGAGGGGGGCGTAATTCCACCGGAAGGTAGAGAGGGGAAGCGAACGTTGCGCTGCTTCCCCGAAGGGCGCCGTCGGCGGGGGCGACTGATGCCGGCGACACCCTTCATCTCGTAGGCCTCCTGAAGCCTCAGCCCTTGGCGAGGGGCACCGCGACGAAGCGCGACTGGCCGCCGCTCTTCACGCGCATCAGGACGCTGTTCTTGTTGTCGGTCCGCGCCATGTTGATGGCGTCGCGGACTTCGCCGGCGGTGGCCACGCTCTTGCCGCCGACTTCGAGAATCACGTCGCCTTCCTTGAAACCGCGCTCGGCCGCGGCGCTCTTCGGATCGACCTCGGTGACCACGACGCCTTCCTTGCCGGCGCCGGCCACCGAATTGGCGGGGGCAACGGTCATGCCGAGCTTGGGCACGTCGGTGCCCTTGCTCGCACCCTTGCCGCTATCATTGTCGTTGTCGGCCTTGGCCTCGACCGTATTCGGCAGCTGGCCGAGCGTCATGTTCACGACCTTGTCCTGGCCCTTGTGCAGCACGTTGAGCTTCACGGTCGCGCCGGGCGCCATGCCACCGATGGTGCGGGCAAGCTCGCGGGCGTCCTTGACGGACTCGCCGTTGACCGCGGTGATCACGTCACCGGACTCGATGCCGGCCTTCGCGGCCGGACCGTTGGCCTGAGGCTCCGCCACCAGCGCGCCTTCAGCCTTCTTCATCCCGAGGCTGTCGGCGATGTCGGAGGTGACAGGCTGAATCTGCACACCGATCCAGCCGCGGCTGACCGAGCCCTTGTCCTTGAGCTGGGCGACCACGCTCTTGACGGTGCTCGCCGGAATTGAGAACGCGATGCCGACGCTGCCGCCGGAGGGCGAGTAGATCGCGGTGTTGACTCCCATCACCTCGCCGTTGGTGTCGAAAGCGGGACCGCCGGAATTGCCCTTGTTCACGGGCGCGTCGATCTGGATGAAATCGTCATACGGACCGTTGCCGATGTCGCGGCCGCTGGCCGAGACGATGCCGGCGGTCACGGTGCCGCCGAGACCGAAGGGATTGCCGACCGCGAGCACCCAGTCGCCGATGCGCGGCTTGGCGTCGGCGAGCTTGGCGAACGGGAAGTTCGAGCTGCCCTCGACCTTGATCAAAGCGAGGTCGGTGCGCTGGTCGGTGCCGATCACCTTGGCGGTGTAGGTCTTGCCGTCATCGGTGGTGACCTCGACCTTGTCGGCGCCGTCGACCACGTGGTTGTTGGTCACGGCAAAGCCGTCGGCCGAAATGAAGAAGCCGGAGCCCTGGCCCTGCACGACGCGGCCACGGCCGCCCTTCAGGCCCGGGAAACCATCCGGACCGCCGAAGCGGCGGAAGAAGCGCTCCATCGGCGAGCCCGGCTGGAACGGCGCGGAGGAATCATCGCCATCGTCGTTGCTCGCGGTCTTCTCCTTGATGTTGACCTTCACCGAGATCACCGACGGCTTCACACGCTCGACGATGTCGGCGAAACCGACTGGGCGTTCGACCTTGCGGACCTCGTTGTTGACCTGCGCATGCGCCGGGCTCGAGAACAGGTCGGCCGGCGAGGTCGAGGGGCTGAAGCCATAGACGGCGGCGCCGAGACCGGCGACGACCGAGGCCATCAGCGCGAACTTGCGCGCGGAAAACACCGACCGGCGCGGCTGCCGGTAGGACGGAAGGTTCGAGAGGTCGGGACGGTCGGTCATGCGGAGATCTCCAGGGCCTTGAAATCCATTTGGTGCCCGATGGCGGCACCTTACGGTCCTGAAGATGGGGGCTCCCGCCTTACCGTGCGCTGGCGGCGGGGTTAAACTTTTGTAATGAAGGGCTAGCTGCGATGCGGCAGTTCAGCGCACACCGAAAATTGTGGCCTCACAGGAACTTAACCGAGTTCCCGTGATGGCGTCGCAAGCGCGTTTTGGCGCGCTCAGCTTGCCCTGACGCTGACGATGAACTCGTCGACTTCGCGCTTCAGGGTCGCGGCCTGCTGCGACAGGTCGACCGCGGAATCCCGCGCCTCGGCGGCCATGCGGCCGGTCTGCGCGGAGGTCGAGGTGATCTGGACGATATGGTTGGAGACGTCGAGGGTTCCGTGCGCGGCGCTCTGGGCGCTGCGCGTGATCTCCTGCGTCGCGTTGCGCTGCTGGGCAGTGTCGACCTCGATGCCGGACATGATGGACGAGATCTCCGACAGCGTCTTGGAAATGCCGTCGATCGCGCCGCGCGTCTCCGCGGTGATGCCCTGTATGCTGGCGACATGAGAGGTGATCTCCTCCGTCGCCTTGCTGGTCTGATGCGCCAGATTCTTCACCTCGGAGGCGACCACCGCAAACCCCTTGCCGGCCTCCCCAGCCCGCGCCGCCTCGATGGTGGCGTTCAGCGCCAGCAGATTGGTCTGCGATGCGATCGCCTGCACGAGTTGCACGACCTCGCCGATCTTGTCGGCGGCATCGGACAGCGTGTGGATGGTGTCGCGGCTCTTCTCCGCCTGGGACGCCGCGCCCTCGGCGCGCTGCGTCGCGTCGGTGACGCGGCGGCTGATCGTGCCGATCGAGTTCGTCATCTCCTCGGCAGAACCGGCGACCGTCTGCACGCTGGCGCTGGCCTGGCCCGCCGCGCTCGCAACCGCATTGGCCTTGGTGCTGGTGTCGTTGGCGGTCCGCGACAGCGTCTCGGCGTTGCTCTTCAGATGCACCGCCGATGAGGCCACGCTGTCGACGACGCTGGCGACGAGGTCGTTGAAGCGCTTGATCCGGTCGTCCAGGAAATTCGATCGCTCGGCCTGGTGCTGGGCTTCGCGCAGCTGCTGCTCGGTGAGGTGGCGTCGCTCGAGCCCGTTGGTCTTGAAGACCTCCAGCGCACCGGCGAGCAGGCCGATCTCATTGGTGCGGCCGAGCCCCGGAACCGATGTTTGGAACTTCTGGTCCGCAACCTCGCGCATGGCATGCACGATCGCGGCCAGCGGACTGAGGATGCCATTGCGCACGGCGAACCAGGTGGTGAGGCAGATCGCGACGGCGACGACCGCGATCACGCCGCAGGCTATCAGGAAATAGGAGAACGCGGTCTGCGCCTGCTGGTAGATCTGCATGGCATGGTCGCGCGCGGGGCCGCTCAGTGCTGCGAAGTCCGCCGACAGGCTGGTGATCTCGTTGTTGAGATAGAGCACCGCGATGAAGCCGGTGCCGCCGCCGATGCCCAGCAGAAACAATAATGCAGCGACGACGGCGCCGACCAGGAAGCGGATCGTCAGATTGCTGTTCGCGAACATCGGGGGACTCAAAGGCTGGAATCGAATCTTGCGACAAGCTTCCAGACAAAGGTCAACAGAGCATGAAACAAGCTGCGCCCAGCGGCGTAAGTATCACTACGTAGGCTAGGACGACTTCGCATCATCGGACATCAACGCGGCGAGCCGCGCCTGTTCGTCCGCAGTGAGCGGCGGAGCAGGTATGTCTGCACCACTCCGCGAGCGACGGCGGATTTGCAGCCACAGCGCCAGGCCACCGCCGATCAGAAGCAGCGGCCCGAGCAGCCACAGCAGCAGGGTCTGACGTTCGAAGCGTGGCTTCAGCAGCACGAACTCGCCGTAGCGCGCGACCAGGAAGTCGAGCACCTGCGAGTTGCTGTCGCCGGCGCCGATGCGCTCGCGCACCAGGAGCCGCAGGTCGCGCGCCAGCGGCGCATCGGAATCGTCGATCGACTGGTTCTGGCAGACCATGCAGCGCAGCTCGCGCGACAGCTCCCGCGCGCGGGCTTCCTTGGCGGGATCCGGCATGATCTCATCGGGCTGCACGGCGTGGGCCGCAGGCAAGGCCAGCAGCATCAGCAGGACGAACGCGGCCATCATCCGGCGCATCGGATCACTCCGCCGGCTGGAGGCGCTGCTTGGCCCGCGCCGGCTTCGGCGCGCCGACCCGCAGCCGCCGGTCGGACAGCGACAGCACGCCGCCGAATGCCATCAGCACCGGCCCCCACCAGATCAGGAGCACCAGCGGCTTGTGATAGATGCGCACGGCGATGGCGCCCTCGGCATTGGCCTCGCCGAGCGAAATGTAGAGCTGGCTCGCGCCGCGCGTCAGCAGTGCGGCCTCGGTGGTCGAGGAGCCGCGGGTGGTGAAGCTGCGCTTGGAGGGCGTCATGACGCTGAGTGGCTTGCCATCGAGGCTGACGTTGAACTCGGCGATCATCTCGCGGTAGTTCGGGCCCTGACGCTGCAGCACCCCGTCGAGCTTCACGTCGAAGCCGGCGATGTGGGCGACGTCGTTCTGCTTCATGGTCGCGATATATTCGCTGTTCCAGGTGGTCTCGCAGACGATCCCGATCAGCGCGACGCCGAGGCCGGCATGCGCGAACGTCGTGCCCCAGGCCGAGCGCGGCAGGCCGCGCGCCCGGTGCAGCACCGTTGCAAACGGCAGCCGGACGAGCCCGGTCCGCTCGACGATGTCGGTGGCGGCACCGCCGATGACGAAGATGCCGAGCCCGATCGCGAGCGGCGCCAACGTGCTGCCGCCGCTGGCCCAGCCCCAGGCGATGGCGACGGCGACGAGCCCGGCGACGCCCGCCGCGAGCAGGCGCTGCGTGACGCCGAGCAGATCGCCGCGCTTCCACGCCAGCATCGGCCCGAACGGCACGGCAAGCAGCAACAGCGTAAACAGCGGCGCGAAGGTGAGGTTGTAGAAGGGCGCGCCGACCGACATCTTGAAGTCGGCGAGCATTTCCATCGCGAGCGGATAGAGCGTGCCGAACAGCACGACCGCGCAGGCCACGGTGAGCAGCAGATTGTTCAGCACCAGCGCGCCCTCGCGCGAGATCGGCGCGAACAGGCCGCCCTGCTTCAACGACGTGGCGCGGCCCGCGAACAGGGACAGGCTGCCGCCGATGAACAGGCAGAGGATCAGCAGAATGAACACGCCGCGGGTGGGATCGGTGGCGAAGGCGTGCACGGAGGTGATGACGCCCGAGCGCACCAGGAAGGTGCCGAGCAGCGACAGCGAGAAGGTCAGGATCGAGAGCAGGATGGTCCAGACCTTCAGCGCGTTGCGCTTCTCCATCACCAGGGCGGAATGGAGCAGCGCGGTGCCGGAGAGCCACGGCATCAGCGAGGCGTTCTCGACCGGATCCCAGAACCACCAGCCGCCCCAGCCGAGCTCGTAATAGGCCCAGTACGACCCCATGGCGATGCCGAGCGTGAGGAATATCCAGGCCACTAGCGTCCACGGCCGCACCCAGCGCGCCCAGGCTGCGTCGATCCGGCCCTCCATCAGCGCCGCGATCGCGAAGGAGAACGAGATCGAAAAGCCGACATAGCCGAGATAGAGCATCGGCGGATGCACGGCGAGGCCGATGTCCTGGAGCACCGGATTGAGATCGCGCCCCTCGATCGGCGGGGTGGCGATACGCAGGAACGGGTTCGACGTCACGAGGATGAACAGATAGAAGGCGCTGGCGACCCATGCCTGCACGGCAAGCACGTGCGCGCGCAGCGACAGCGGCAGATTATTGCCGAACGCCGCAACGAGCCCGCCGAACAACGCGAGGATCGACACCCACAACAGCATCGAGCCTTCATGGTTTCCCCACACGCCGGTGATCTTGTAGAGCAGCGGCTTCATCGAGTGGGAGTTCTCGTAGACGTTGGCGACGGAAAAGTCCGAGTTCACGTGCAGCATCACGAGAGCTACGAACGAGGCACCGACGAACAGGAGCTGCGCTAGCGCCGTGGATCGCGCCACATTCATGAGCGCGACATCGTTCAGGCGCGCGCCAATCAGGGGCACGATTGACTGGATCAGTGCGAGCCCAAGCGCCAGCACCAACGCGTAATGTCCGGATTCTGCGATCACCGCATTGCTCCCTGCGGATTGCCCTGTGCGGTCGTCGCCGCGGGCTTGCCCGCATCGGACGTCTTGCCGCTATCAGAGGGCTTGCCGCCGTAATCGTCCTTCCAGTGCCCCTGCTTCTTCAGGGCATCGGCAACGTCCTTGGGCATGTAGGTCTCGTCGTGCTTGGCCAGCACGGTATCAGCCTTGAACACGCCATGGGCGTCAAGCGCGCCCTCGGCGACGACGCCCTGCCCTTCGCGGAACAGGTCGGGCAGGATGCCCTTGTAGGCCACCGGCAGCTTGGCGTTGCCATCGGCAACCTCAAAGGTCACCGCGAGATTGTCGCCGCGCTGGAGCGAGCCGGGCTGTACCAGCCCGCCGAGGCGAAACCGCTTGCCGGGCTCGACGTGCTTCTCGGCGACCATGGTCGGCGTCGAGAAGAACACGATGGAGTCGCGAAGTGCGTTGAGCACCAGCGCGGCCGCGAGCGCGAGCACGACGAGCGAGCCGCCGATGATGGTCATACGTCGCTGCTTGCGCGTCATGGCGTATCCGTTCTCCGCGTCTCTTGTCCCGACATCGTCATCCGCCGAGCCCGAGAGTCCTGAGGCCTTCATCAAGTTGGCGCAGCCGCTCGGCGTCGCTGGCAACCGCCTGCCGGGCATCGGCCGATGCCCCCATGGCCTTGTCCCGCTCGCCCATCACGAGATAGGCGCGCACCAGCCGCAGCCATCCATCGACGTCGTCGCCGTTCTGCTTCAACCGGGTGGCCAGACGATCGACCATGCCGCGCACCATCGCGTTGCGATCGCCTTCGGCCATATCCTTGGACGCAGCAATCGTCTCGTCGGACAGCGCCGGCATCGTCCCGCCACCGACCCGCACCAGCGAGGACTGCACCAGGGCACGCCACGGCGCATCCGCGGGCGCTTTCGCAAGCAACGCGCGCCAGATCGTGGCTGCATCGTCCTTGCGGCCGTCCTGCTCGGCGGCAAGGCCGAGGAAGTAGTTCGCCTTGGGATCGTCCGCGTTCAGGGCGTGCGCACGCTCAAATTCCGCCTTGGCCTCGACGGTCACCACACCCCCGGCGGCAGCCGAGATCGCTTCGCCGAGATCGGACCGGCGTTCCGCGCTCTCGCCATTGTAGGTGAGCGAGTTGCGATAGGCGCGCACGGCATCGTCGAAACGGCCGAGCCGCTCCAACACCGGCGCAAGCACATTCCAGCCGCGCCCGTCGGTCGGATTCTTCTCCAGATGTTGCTGGACCTGCACGACGAGATTCTCGAGCGACTGCGCCACGCCGGACCCGGATCCACGCTCGCGCTGCGCCAGGGGAAAGTCCTGAAGCCGGGGCGAGCCGAGTGGCATGTAGACGCCGATCGCAACGAGCGGCAGGCCAGCGAGCGCCAGCACGGCCGCCGCGCGGCGCCATTTGAGATTCGATTTCGGCGCCACGACGGGCTCGCTGGCGGCCGCGGCGAGCAGCCTGCGGCTGATCTCGACGCGCGCAGCCTCGGCGTCCGGCGCAGGAATCAAGCCTGCGGCGAGATCACGCTCGATCTCGGCCAGCTGGTCCTTGTAAACCGCGACCTCGCTGCCCTGGTCTTGCGCGCGTCCATTGCGGCCAAGCGGCCAGAGCACGGCGAAAATCGCCGCGACCGTCATCAGCGCGAACACGAACCATAGCGTCATCTGGCAAGCTTCCGGCAGCGCACGAACCGCGCCCATAGGTGGCTTTACACCACGGCCGGATGATGCGGCAATTGACAATTGTCAATTTGGCGCGACCGCGCACGGTCTCGAAACGGTGAAAATCCAACGGCTTAGCCGATCTCGAAGTCCGTACTTTGCGCGGCGTCCTCACCGTGGCCGTTGAAGGCCCTCAGGAAGTATGTTCCCGGCTTGACTGCGTCCGGCAATCTGATGCGCAGCGCTCCGACGGGAACCGGGGATGCAACCCTCGTGATTGTCTCGGAGAGTTGCCGACCGCTTGCCTTCTCGACCAGCACCACTTTGGCGCCGACCATCAGTCTTTGATACTTGGCAACAATGATGCGGTTCTCAATTTCGATGGAGCTGATTACGGGTTTCATGCGCCCACAAATAGAAGTTCCCCGGACTTGCACGGGGACCGTACGGCGCACCACCGGCACCGTCAACCACAAATTGTGATCACGAAAATATGCGCTTAGGCTAGCTTGCGCGCGACGATTTACGCTCGCCGGTCGCTGCGTTCTCCGCGGCCCGGCTCATCAACGAGGCGTAATCATCGCCAAACAGCACCTGGCAGAAGCGAATCGCGGCCTGCACCTGCTGCTGCCGATAGGTGCGCACCTTGTGATCGGCGGCGCGCAGCGACTGCACCAATTGCTCGGTCGAGCGTTCGACATATTGCTGAAGGTCGGAATAGGTGCGCAGCGTCACCTCGTTGATCGCAAGCTCGCTCGCATAATTGCGGCAGGTCGCGACGAAATCGATCAGCGCCGCCGTTTCCTCCACCTCGGTGCTGTCGATCCGTGCGCCCGGCGGAATGTCTTTCTCGGGGCGCTGGCGCAGGATGCGGCGAACGCGGCCGGGAACGCTGTCGATCTCGGATTGCAGCGCATTGGAGATGTCGGCCCGGATCGAGGTCAATTGCTTGCCCCAGGCGGAATCGTTGCGCAGGTCGAGCTCGGTGCGCAGGCCGCGCACGCCGTCGTGCAGCGCCTTGAGGTTGCCGGCAACGTTGTCGAAATGGCCGCGCTTGATGTCCATGCGCAGGGTAGCGGCAACACAGGACAGGTCGTGCAGCGCGATCGTGACGGCAACGCCGTAAGGCGTCGCCGCGACGCGGATCTCGTCGTCGGACGCGGCAATCTTGATGGCGAGGCGGATGATCTGCCACGGGGCAGTCATCCGCTGCACCACGATCGACAGCGCGAAGGGCAGCATTTGCGGCGTCTGCAGGACCGGAATGTTGAGCGCCGACGTCACCGAGGCGATCTGCGGATCGCCGAAAGCGCGCAGAGTGCGCGGCAGCTTCTCGTTCAAGCCGGCGATGGCCTCCCGGACCTGAAGCACCGCTCCGATCGAATAGAGGTCCTCGATCACGTTGGGCGGGCCGACCCGGGCGAGCGCGCGCGACTTGTCGCCGCCGCCGGGACCGGTCAGCTCGAAAATGGCATCCGCAGCCACCCCCTGGAGCTTCTGCGCGAGGGCCTCGACCTGCCCCGCACTATCGGGGGGCATCCGCGCCAGCGCGGCCTCGAACTCGTTCACCTTGTCCGGTGCGCCGTCGCGGCCGAGCCATTGCCAGATCGGCTGCAGCGAAGTGCGGCGGATCTGGCCGACCCGCAGCGGGACGCCGGCCTCGATCAGGAACGGTTCCAGCGCCTGGAACAACAGCCGCGACAGATCGTCCGTGCGCGGCGGCGGGGCTTCATCGGCTTCCGACTTGCGGACGATCTTGCGCAACTGCTCGAGCACGAGGGTCGCGACAGCCCTATCCTGGCCGCGCTCGAGCGCGCGCTCGAACTCCCGCATCAGCAGCGCCTGCGCCTGCGGCGGGAGCTGCGCGAGATATTCCCTCAGCCGCTCGATCGATGTCTGGCTCATGCGCCCGGGTAATGCACGGTAAAATGGCGGACATGGGATGGGTCCGGCGCGATCATAGGAGGCCCCCACTTAAGAAGCCGTTTAGGACGTCGGAGCGAATCCCACAGGTTTGCTGCGGCCGGGCGTCGGTGAGGACGAATATCCCTGTCGGAACAACGGATTATACGCCCGGAAGGACCAGCTCGGCACGCAGGCCGCCGGTCGGCGCACCACCGAGCGAGAGGCTGCCGCCATAGAGCGCGGCGAGATCGACCACGATGGACAGGCCCAGCCCCGAGCCGGGCTTGGACTCGTCGAGCCGCTGGCCGCGCCGCGAGACCTGCGCCCGCTCGGCTTCCGACAGGCCGCGGCCGTCGTCATCGACGATGATCCGCAGCCGCGGACCCACCCCGGCCTGGTGCGGCGCTTCCACGAGGACCTCGATGAAGACGCGCGAGGCCGCCCATTTGCAGGCATTGTCGACGAGATTGCCGACCATCTCCTCCAGATCCTGCCGCTCGCCGCGAAATTTTGCCGACGGATCGGCCTTGGCGTCGACCATGATGCCACGGTCGCGATGGATCTTCTCCATGGTCCGCCGCAGCGCCTCGATGGCAGGCGCCACCTCCGTCACCGTCCCAACCACCGAGACCCGCGCCGCGATGCGCGCACGCTCCAGATGATGGGCGACCTGGTCGCGCATCACATCCGCCTGCTCCATCACCTTGGCCGCGAAGGGATCGGCGATGTGGGCGCCGGCCTCGTTGACGATGACCGAGAGCGGCGTCTTGATCGCATGGGCGAGATTGCCGACATGGGTGCGTGCGCGCTCGACGATTTCGCGATTGGCATCGATCAGCGCGTTGGTCTCGCGCGCCAGTGGCGCGATCTCGACCGGGAATTCGCCCTCGAGCCGCTCAGCCCGCCCAGAGCGGATATCGGCGATCGATTCCGAGATGCGCTTGAGCGGTGCGAGGCCGAAGCGGACCTGGAACACGGTCGTCAGCAGCAGCACGATGCCGAGCGCGGTGAAGGTGCCGCCGAGATAGTAGTCGAAACTGCGCGTCTCGTCGAAAATCTCGGTATCGTCGCCGGCGACGCTGACCAGAAATTTGCCGTCGGCGCCGAGATCGACGGGACGCTCGACCATGCGCAGATTCTGCCCCTCGGGCCCGTCGACATAGGCCAGCCGGATTCCGGCGGCGGTGAGCTCGGTGCCCTGCTCTTCCAGCTTCGGCAGCTTCTTGTCCCAGAGCGAGCGCGAGGAGCGCACCTCCGGCTTTTCGGTGTCGGTCCGCGTGATCTGCCAGTACCAGCCGGACAACGGCAGCTCGAACAGCGGCTCGCCGAGCGACTGGAACTGGCGGTCCGGCGGCTCGTCGGGGGTCGCGACCTCGGCGATGAGGGTGCGGAGATAGAGATTGAGCCGGCGGTCGAAGGCGCGCTCGGTGGCGTTCTTGTAGACCGACGACAGCACCACGCCGGTGATGGCCAGAATCACCACGAGCCAGGCGGTCGCCGACAGGAACAGGCGAGTCGCAAGCGAACTAGCGGCCATCGGAATGATCCGGGAAGGCGCAGGGTGGCGGGCGTCAGAACTCATGTCCCGGACCAAGGCCCCTGTCAGGCTGCCCGTCAAGCCCCGGAACGCCTCAGGCGGCCGGCGGGGTTAGGAGATAGCCGAGGCCGCGGACAGTCTGGATGATGTCGACGTCGAGCTTCTTGCGGATGCGGCCGACGAACACCTCGATCGTATTCGAGTCGCGGTCGAAGTCCTGGTCGTAGAGGTGCTCGACCAGCTCGGTGCGCGAGACCACCCGGCCGGAATGGTGCATCAGGTAGGCCAGAAGCCGATATTCGTGTGAGGTCATCTTGACGGGATTGCCTGACACGCTGACGCGGCCGGTCCTGGTGTCGAGCGTGACGGGGCCGCAGCTGAGCTCGCTCTGGGCATGGCCGGTCGAGCGGCGCAGCAGCGCGCGGATACGGGCCAGCACTTCCTCCAAATGGAACGGCTTTGCGACATAGTCGTCGGCGCCGGCATCGAAGCCCTGCACCTTGTCGCTCCAGCGGTCGCGTGCGGTGAGGATCAGGACCGGCATGGTGCGGCCGTTGCGGCGCCAGGCCTCCAGCACCGAGATGCCGTCCTTCTTCGGCAGGCCGATGTCGAGCACGACGGCATCATACGGCTCGTTATCGCCGAGATAGTGCCCCTCCTCTCCGTCGAAGGCGCGATCGACGACATAGCCGGCGTCGGTCAACGCCTTGGTGAGCTGGCGATTGAGATCGGGGTCGTCCTCAACAACGAGCAGGCGCACGCTTCTCTCCAGACATAGGCCGCATCAACACCGCCCCAGATGAGCAATTCCGGCGTGAACTGAATATGAACGCGGGGAACCGGGCGCGTTACTTTTTGGTCATATACGATGTGTCCGCAGCCCATGCGACTGCGCCCGCCATGCGACCGGACGAGCCGGCAACATGGCGGGCGCAGTGTGCCGCGTCCTGCGGCAGGTCGGAAGGTCCGCCCTTCCCGTGAATTCGGCCGTCAGGTCCGGAAGAACACGAACCAGATGACGGCGAGGATCAGGATCGCAAGCCCGGTCGAGATGGCGAGCAATGCGGCAACTGACGGCCCAGGTTCGCCCTGACGCGCCTCGGTTGGTGTTTCGACGATCTGACGCTGCTCTCGCGTGGTTGCCATGATGCCCTCAATCTCTGCGTGTCGCCTCCGATGACCGCGACCTTCTCGCAGCCGTGCATGCGGAGCCAACGCCCGATCCGATGTGATGTTCCGGCTTTTCCCACCCAATGGACCGCGACCCCACGCCCGGCGGCCGGTTAACGCAGTTGCAAGATTCAACGCCCGGCCTTGCTATGATTCGCTGTTTCCCGATGGTATCCTCATAAGTCTGTCCTTGTTGCGTTTGGAGTAGCCCATGGCCCCCCGCGCCAATTGGAAGGGTTTTCTGCGTTTGTCGCTCGTGACCTGTCCGGTCGCGCTCTATCCGGCCACTTCGGATACCGAGAAGGTCTCCTTCAACCAGATCAACCGCAAGACCGGCCACCGGATCAAGTATCTCAAGGTCGACGCCGAGACCGGCGACGAGGTGACGTCCGAGGACATCGTCAAGGGCTACAAGGTCGACACCGACACCTATATCGAAGTCACCAAGGACGAGCTCGACGACATCGCGCTCGATTCGACCCACACGATCGATATCGACGAGTTCGTGCCGAAGGCCGACATCGACAACCGCTATCTGATCCGCCCCTATTACCTCGTGCCCGACGGCAAGGTCGGCCATGACGCCTATGCGGTGATCCGCGAGACCATCCGCAGCATGGACAAGGTCGCGATCGGCCGCGTCGTGCTGACCAACCGCGAGCACATCATCGCGCTGGAGCCGCTCGAGAGCGGACTGATGGGCACGCTGCTGCGCTATCCCTACGAGGTCCGCAGCGAGACCGAATATTTCGACGACATCCAGGACGTGAAGCTGACCAGGGACATGCTCGACCTCGCCAAGCACATCGTCGAGAAGAAGTCCGGCGCGTTCGACCCCGAGCTGTTCGAGGACCATTACGAGACCGCGCTGATCGATCTCATCAACAAGAAGCGCAGCGGCGCCCCGATCACCGCCAAGGCCGCGCCGAAGAGCGGCGGCAACGTCATCAACTTGATGGACGCGCTGAAGAAGAGCATCGCGAGCGAGAAGGACGCCGCGCCTGCGGCGAAGGTCGCCAAAGAGACCGCGAAAGCCAAGAAGCCGAAGAAGCGCGTCGCGGGCCAGCGCGAGATGCTGCTGCCGATCGCCGGCAAGGGCGGCAAGGATGCTGCTGCGAAGACGGCGACCAGGGAAGCGACCAGGGAAACTTCGAAGAAGGCCGACAAGCCGGTGCGCGCGCCTGCTCGGGCGAAGAAGGCCGGCTAGCCGCATCCCCCCGCGATCGCGCCGTGATGCCACACCTCGCCGATCTGGCGGCCTGACATGCCCTGGTCGAGGGCGTTCGACGATCCCGTTCGCGTCAGCAACAAGCGCCAGCTGCTGACGCTTCAGGAGGCGGCCGACTACATCATGCGGCTGCCCGAGGACGTCCAGCACGAGCCGCGCTGGCAGACCGCCATCGAGACCTTGATCAAGGCGGCCGAGACCGGCGGCGGCTGGGTGATGTTCGCCCGCATCGCCATGTTGCGGGCGCTGAATGCGGACGACCGGCGCGGATGAGCGCCATGGTGTCCTCGCCGGCCCGTTGGCGAACAGGCTCAACAATTGGTTAAGCGGCGCCGCGATGACGCACTGACGGGCGCTGTGCCCGCGCAGCCCTGGGGTGGCTTGGCGATATCGATCCAGTTGCACGGATCGATGGAACCTTAATTTAATGAATGCCGTCGTATGAGCAGTGGCGCGCTCGCCCGGGCTTAATACTTTTGGCGCGCATGAAGACTTATTCGATCTATTTGCAAGTCCGATAGCGACGCGGCCATACGTTGGATCGGATGAACGGGAGTTGGCAATGCGTTTGCTTAGGTCCTTCCTTGCCGATGAGAATGGTGCAACCGCGATCGAGTACGGCCTCATTGCCGCAGGCATCGCGCTGGCGATCATAACGGCCGTGAACACCATGGGCGGCGCCCTCCTCAACAACAAGTTTGTCGCGATCAGCACGGGGATAAAGTAGCCCGCTCCCCGATTTGGCCGGCCAACATCGGCGATATCGCCACGGCATTCGACTTCCCCTGTCATTTCCAGACCGACGCGCCTGCAGCAGCGCGCCTGCGTGACGGCCCGCCGCAGCCCACCCATGTCCCGCGCGCGGGCCATGATCTGGGTCAACAGCATCAGGACGGCGACGTCTAAGCATGGAGGCCGGGTTTCCTCCCTGCCGGCCAGTCCATGCATCCAGACCTTCCGTACTCCCAATTGAAAATCCGCCGCGTCCGGCTCGATACCGGCCGCGAGAACGTTGTCGTCGTCTCCAGGCAGTCGAAGGCGCTGCGCGCGGAGATCTTCCGCGGCTTCAGCCGCGTCGAGCTGCGTCAGGGCAGCAAGGTCCTGCTGGCGACGTTGCTGATCACGGACGACGATACGCTGGTGGCCCCGGACGAGATCGGACTCTCTGAACCCGCGTTGCGGCGTTTCGGGCAAGGCGCCGGCACGCTGGTCACGGTGAGGCCCGCGGCGCCGCCGGAGAGCCTGGAAGCGGTGCGCGCGAAGATCCGCGGGCGAACCCTGAGCCCGGCCGAAATCGGCGCGATCATCAACGACCTCGCACATTATCGCTACTCGGACATGGAGATCGCCGCCTTCCTGATCGGATCGGCGAGCTTCATCACCAGCGACGAGTTGCTTGCCCTCACCGGGGCGATGGCGCAGGCCGGCACGCAATTGGTGTGGCCAACGCCTGTCGTCGTCGACAAGCATTGCATCGGTGGCATTCCCGGCAATCGCACCTCGATGGTCGTGGTGCCGATCGTCGCCGCCCATGGCCTGCCGATCCCGAAGACTTCTTCGCGCGCCATCACTTCGCCTGCCGGCACCGCCGACACGATGGAGGTGCTGGCGCGGGTGAATGTCGGCGTCGAGGAAATGAAGGCGATCGTCTCGGCCTGCAACGGCTGCCTGATCTGGGGCGGACACGTGAACCTGTCGCCGGCCGACGACGTCCTGATCTCGGTCGAGCGCCCGCTGAGCCTCGATACCCGCGAGCAGATGGTCGCCTCCATCATGTCCAAGAAGATCGCGGCAGGCTCGACGCATCTGTTGATCGACATTCCGGTCGGGCCGACCGCGAAGGTCACCAATGGCGTCGAGGCGATGCGGCTGCGCAAGCTGTTCGAATTCGTCGGCGACCGTTTCGGCCGCACGGTCGAGGTGATCACGACCGACGGAAGCCAGCCGATCGGCAACGGCATCGGGCCGGTGCTCGAGGCCAATGACGTCATGGCCGTGCTCGGCAACGACAAGGATGCGCCGCGCAACCTGCGCGAGAAATCGCTCCGGCTCGCCGCCCATCTGCTGGAATACGATCCGAAGCTGCGCGGCGGCGCCGGCTATGCGAGGGCGCGCGAACTGCTCGACAGCGGCGCGGCGCTGAAGCAGATGCAGAAGATCATCGACGCCCAGGGTCCGTCGACATGCAGCAGCGAGCTCGGATCGCTCAGCTTCGACGTCAAGGCGGCGCATGACGGCACCGTGTCCGCGATCGACTGCCTGCGTCTTAACCGCCTCGCCCGCACCGCCGGCGCGCCGCTCGACAAGGGCGCCGGTATCCGCCTGTTCAAGAAGATCGGCGATCGCGTCGAGCAGGGCGAGCCGCTCTATCGTGTCTACACGTTCGACCGCCCCGAGCATGATCTCGCCGCCGATGCCGCCACCGAGGAGACCGGGTTCGTCGTCAACGGTCATGACGCCCTGCAAGGCAAGTCGGCGCCGTGAGCACGATCGCGCTTCAGACCCTGCCCGGCGGCAGCGATACGGCAAAGCGCCTCGCGGCGCGGCTCGGGCTTGCCTGCAGCGAGATCGCCGTGCATCGTTTTCCGGACGGCGAGCTGCGCGTCGCCGTCGCGCCGGCGGCCGACATCACAATCCTCTATGCCCCGCTCGACCAACCCAACGACAAGCTGATCGCCCTGCTGTTCGCTGCGGAGGCGCTGCGACGCAACGGCGCGAAGCGGCTGGTGCTGGTCGCGCCCTATCTCTGCTACATGCGGCAGGATGCTGCATTTCATCCGGGCGAGGCCATCAGCCAGCGGGCCATGGGCAATCTGCTTGCAACGACCGTGGACCGTATCGTCACCGTGGATGCGCATTTGCACCGCACCCCCGATATCAGATCGGTCTTTCCGGGTATCGAAGCGGAGAACCTGTCCGCCATGCCAGCGATCGCGAACGCGCTGGCGACGAGCGGCATCGATCCCGCGACAATCGTGATCGGACCCGACAGGGAGTCCGAGCCCTGGGTGAACGACATCGCGAGCCGGCTGCGACTGCAGCACACGGTGGCGCAAAAGTCGCGGCACGGCGATCGTTCCGTGGCAATCAGTTTTGCCGATCCCGGCCTGCTCGCGGGACGGCCGGCGCTGCTGGTGGATGACATCGTCTCCTCCGGGACGACGCTGATGGCCGCGGCGAAGGCCCTGACGGCGATGGGCGCCACCGCCGTCGATGCGGTCATCACGCACGCGCTGTTTCCACCCGCGATGACCGTCGCGTTCGCCAGCGCCGGCATCCGGTCAATCCGCTCGACCGACAGCGTTCCGCATCCGACCAACGCGATTTCCCTCGACGAGAGTCTCGCGGCCGCCTTGCGGTCCGAGCTGACGACGACACTTCCTCCGGAGACGAGGCCATGAGCATCACCGTTCGATTTTGCGGCGCCGCCCGCACCGTGACCGGTTCGAGCTATCTGTTCCAGACCGCGACCGGCCGCTTCCTGGTCGATTGCGGCCTGTTCCAGGGCCAGAAGACGCTGAAGGAGCTCAACTACGGCGCCTTTCCGTTCCGCCCCGCCGATATCGATGCCGTGCTGCTCACGCACGCCCATATCGACCATAGCGGTCTCTTGCCGAAGCTCGTGCGCGCGGGATTCGACGGACCGATCCTGGCGACGCGCGGCACGATCGACCTCTGCTCCTACATGTTGCCAGACGCCGGCAGCATCCAGGAATCGGAAGTCACGCAGCTCAACCGTCGCAATGCCTCGCGCGGACGAAAGCAGGTCGCGCCGATCTACACGCAGGCCGATGCCATTGCATCGCTGCAATCGTTTCGCGCGGTCGACTATGAACGCTGGACCGACGTGATCCCGGGCGTCCGCGCGCGCTACTGGAACGCCGGCCATCTGCTCGGCTCGGCCTCGATCGAGCTCGAAATCGCCGAACGGGGCGCGCCACGTCCACTGCGCGTGCTGCTGTCCGGCGATGTCGGGCCGGAGGCCAAGCTGCTGCAGCCCGATCCCGAGGCGCCGGCCGATTTCGACTACGTCATCTCGGAATCGACCTACGGCGACCGGCTTCGCGAGGCCACCACACCTGAGCTCCGCCGCAAGCACCTCGCGGCCGAGGTGCGCGATGCCGCGACGGCCGGCGGCGCGCTGTTGATGCCTGCCTTCGCGGTCGAGCGCACCCAGGAGCTGATCGTCGATCTCGTCGACCTGATGGAGCACGGCGAGATTCCGACCGCACCAATCTTCCTCGATTCTCCGCTCGCGATCCGCGCCACCGAAGTGTTTCGCCGCCATGCCGAGAGCCTCGACCCGTCCGTCGATGCCGCGCGCCTGCTCAACTCGCCGCATCTCAAATTCACCGAGACCGCGGACGAAAGCAAGGCGATCATGCGCCTGTCCGGATTCCATATCATCATCGCCGCGAGCGGCATGTGCGACGCCGGCCGCATTCGCCATCATCTGAAGCGCTGGCTGTGGAACGAGCGCGCGACGGTGCTGCTCGCCGGCTTCCAGGCCAACGGCACGCTCGGCCGCTTCCTCCAGAACGGAGCCAAGGCCGTGCGGATCCAGGGCGAGGAGATCAAGGTCGCGGCTCGCATCCGCATGATCGACGAATATTCCGGCCATGCCGACGGCGCCGGCATCGCCAGCTGGATCGCGGCGCGCCGACCCATTTCCCGCGGGCTGTTCCTGGTCCATGGCGAGGAAGGCGCGATCGCGGGCCTCGCCGGACGCGTCGCCGAGCGCATCGTTCCGGCGGCCAGGGTCTACCAGCCGGTGCTCGACGATATCTACGAGCTCGCCGCGCCCGAACCGCGCGTGCTCGACGTCGATCACCGCCGGCGGCTCGCGCCGGAGGCCGTGACCCGTCTCGACTGGCACAACGAGATGTCGGAGCTCATGCTCGACATCAACGACAGGGTTGGGGCAGCCGCCGACGACCGCGCCCGCGGCGTCATCATCCGAAGGCTGCGCCGCGCGCTGGAGGAGAAGGCGTGACGGGACATGACGGCGCTGAAACGCGCCTCTCTCTTGTCCCGGACGCGCTGCAGCGTTCTTACGCTGCTGCGCAGAGCCGGGACCCAGACGGCTGCACATTCCGCCGGTGCATGGGCCCCGGCTCTGCAGCGCACCACGCCGCGGAGATGCGGCGCGCTGCGCTACGTCCGGGGCACGAGAACGCCGTTTGGCGATAGACATGGCTGCTCATCCTCGCGGCGCGTTTCGCCCGAGCTTTGCTATCCTCTTCCGCCCTTATCTCAGCAAGGGCGCGGGGAAGGCCGGGCGCCGGCTGGCACCCGAGGTCCCGCGTGTGCGAAAGAAACGCGCACGGGGTGGACGACAGGTGATGCCGGTCGCCCGGCCTTCCCTGCGCGATGGTTTTCACGGTGTCCTTCGTGCTCTCCCCGGGGAGCGATGCACTATTGCCCCCGTCGCCTTGCAGATGGCTGATGCACGCGCCCGGTCGGGCCGCCACATCACCGCAAGCCTTGACGCACAGACCCCGGGCGTCAGGACCACACGACTTCTCCGTCCGCGCACATCCCCATCCGCATCCCCGACGGCTGGCGTGCGCTCGCCATCGGGGCCGAACAAGGACGCTGTCAGCGCCGTGTCGTATCGCGCCTGTCGCTGCTCACGGTTTCCCGCCCTGCAGCCATCATCGCGCGCCGACGCCGTCGCGGCCACCGCATCCCGGCCCGCGTCTCGTGACGATCGCGAAACGCCCCTCGTGGCGGGCGGGATGTGTCGGCTTGTACGCCAAAGCAGAATTTCTGTAAATGCGAATATTTTGAGACGTAGCCATAGACCCACCGCTGGTGTGTTTTGCCCGACAGGCAACACACAAGCGATCGTAGCCCCCGATGCCGCGGAGCCGAATTCGAGCGCCGCTCCCACAGATGCATCTTCCCCGGATCCGGCTGCGGAACTTTGACCGCCATGTGAGTCCTGATAGTCTTCAGCACGGCGTGGCTCGACGAACCATGCTGTCAATCGATGGACCGGAGCTGTTGAAGATGCGGATGAGAAGCGTGACGCTCTTGGCACTCAGCCTCTTGCTTGCCGGCGTCTGGTCTCAGGACAGCGCGAGGGGACAGACCGCGCCGCCGGTTTCGCTTGCTCCGCCCAAGGCATCGCCGCCACGGGCGAATGCCAAAAATTCCCCGGCAGCGTCGGACAGGATCTCACCGACACCCCCGACTGGCGGACTTCCACAAGCGCCGAATTCTGCCGCCGACTATGACGGCTTCCGTGCCACCAGTGACGACAATGACACTCCGGATCGGACGACGCGACCGATCAGGTCGCGCGCGGCAAAGGGCTCCACGCCCAATCCGGATACGCAAGGCAACACGGCTCAGCAATTGATCGATCAGGAAGATGAGGCGTTGAAGCGCAAGCTGATGATCTGCCGAAACTGCAAGTAGGACGGAGCTTCCCGTCGGCCGGATGGAGCGAAAGCGAAATCCGGGGCCGGCGCAGCGGGTGCAGCTATCCCGGATTGCACTTCGCTCCCTCCGGGCTATGGCAGCGTGCTGCATAGCTGACCTACCGCCTCCTTCGCGTCCCGCACTTTACCCTCCCGCAATTTCCTGATCCTCTCTCTCCCCAACGCCGGACCAACCGGCCTGCCCAGGGAGAGACGCCATGAAGCTCGGCACCGCCATTGCGGAAATCATGCGGCGCGAGGGGATCGAGATCCTCTGCGGCTATCCCGTCAACCATCTGATCGAGCACGCCGCCAAGGCCGAGATCCGCCCTGTGATGGTGCGGCAGGAGCGCGTCGGCATCCACATGGCGGATGCGATCTCGCGGGTGACGTCGGGACGCAGCATCGGCGCGTTCTGCATGCAGCATGGGCCCGGCGCGGAGAACGCGATGGGCGGCGTCGCGCAATGCTTCGGCGAGTCCGTTCCCGTCCTGGTGTTGCCGATGGGCTATCAGCGCCGGCTGGCGCATATCGAGCCGAACTTCAATTCCAGCGAGGCGATGAAGCCCTTCGCGAAATCGTCCGAGCCGATCATTCTGGCGACCGAGGTCGCCAACATCTTCCGCCGCGCCTTCACCAAGCTGAAGAACGGCCGCGGCGGCCCCGTGATCGTCGAAATCCCCTCCGACATGTGGAACGAGGAGGTGCCGGAGCCGCTCGACTACACGCCGGTGCTGCGCACCCGCTACGGCGCCGACCCCGTGCATGTGAAGGAGGCCGCCTCCCTGCTCGTCAATGCGAAGCGGCCTGTGCTCTATGCCGGCCAGGGCGTGCATTACGCGCAGGCCTGGCCGCAACTGAAGCGGCTCGCGGAGCGGCTGGCGATTCCCGTCACCACCAGCTTAGGGGGCAAATCCTCGTTCCCGGAAACCCATCCGCTCTCGCTCGGCTCCGGCGGCCTCGCGGTGCCGCGCGCGGTGCCAAAATTCCTCGCCGAGGCCGACGTCATCCTCGGCATCGGCTGCTCGTTCACCGAAACGAACTTCGGCATCGCGATGCCGAAGGGCAAGACCATCATCCATTCCACGCTCGATCCCAATCATCTCAACAAGGATGTGGAAGCGAAAATCGGCCTCGTCGGCGACGCCGGGCTCGTGCTCGACGCGCTGCTGGAGGAGGTCGGCAAGTCCGTCACCGCGGACCGTGATGCCTCCGCGGTCGCGGCCGAGATCGCGGCCTCGCACAAGGAGTGGCTGGCGAAATGGATGCCGAAGCTCACCAGCAATGACGCCCCCTTGAGCCCCTATCGCGTGCTATGGGACCTGCAACACACCGTCGACATCGACAACACCATCATCACGCACGATGCCGGCAGTCCGCGCGACCAGCTCTCCCCGTTCTGGAAATCGACGAAACCCCTCACCTATCTCGGCTGGGGCAAGACGACGCAACTCGGCTACGGCCTTGGCCTTGCCATGGGCGCCAAGCTCGCAAAGCCCGACAAGCTCTGCATCAATGTCTGGGGCGATGCGGCGATCGGCTTCACCGGCATGGATTTCGAGACCGCAGTGCGCGAGCGCATCCCGATCATGTCGATCCTGCTCAATAATTTCTCGATGGCGATCGAGCTGAAGGTGATGCCGGTCTCGACCGAAAAATATCGCTCGACCGACATCTCCGGCGACTATGCCGCGATGGCGCGGGCCTTCGGGGGCTATGGCGAGCGGGTGACGAGGCCAGAGGACATCATCCCCGCGATCAAACGCGGCATCCAGAAGACGAAGGAAGGCATTCCGGTGCTGCTGGAGTTCATCACCAGCAAGGAGACGGAGGTGTCGCGGCCGGGGACGTGAGATGGGCCTCCGCCGCAACCGCTGGCTCAGGGCGCGGAAGATGTGATAATCCGGGCAGGTGCCGCGCGTGTCGCGGCATCGAGCCGGATCAGGAATGACGTCCCCTTCCAACGAAATCGAACAACTCGAGCGCCGATTGCTGTCGGCCGCAGCCGAGAACGCGCAGCTGCGCAGTGAGCTCGCGACTGCGCGGGATCGCCAAAGCGCCAGCGCCGAGATCCTGCGCACCATCGCGGCCTCGCCCTCCGATGCCCGGCCGGTCTTCGAGGCGATCGCGTCGAGTTCCAAGCGCTTGCTCGACGGCTTCTCCGCCACCGTGCTTCAATTCATCGGCGACGAGCTGCATCTCGTGGCGTTCACGCCGACCAGTCCGGAAGCGGACGAAGGGCTCAAGGCGTCGTTCCCGCGCAAGATCGCGGAGTTTCCGACCTTTGCGCTGGTGCGTGGCGGCGAGACGATCCAGTTTCCCGACAGCGAAGCCGCCGACGTGCCGCAGCTGAACCGCGATCTGGCGCGGCTGCGCGGCTTCCGCAGCGTGCTGTTCATGCCGCTGATGAACCGGGGCACCCCGGTCGGCATGATCAGCGTCACCCGCGCCCAGCCTGGCGCGTTCACGCCCGACCTCGTGCAGCTGCTCCAGACCCTTGCCGACCAGGCCGTGATCGCGATCGAGAATGCACGGCTGTTCAACACGACGCGCGAGGCACTGGAGCGCCAGACCGCCACGGCGGACATTTTGAAGGTGATGGCGGCCTCGCCCTCGGACGTGCAGCCGGTGTTCGAGGCCATTGCGGCCAACGCCAACCGGCTGATCGGTGGCTTCTCCACGGCCGTGCTGCGCTATGTCGACGGTGCTGCGCACCTTGCCGCCTTCACGCCGACAGATCCGGCCGGCGATCGTGTGCTGCAGGCCTCGTTCCCGGTGCCGTTCGCGCAGTTCCCGCCCTACCAGCTCGTGGCCAAGGGTGCGGCGGCGCAACTGCCCGACACCGAGCTCGAGCCGGCCGCCCGCGACATCGCCCGCGCCCGCGGCTATCGCAGCATGCTGTTCGCGCCGCTGATGAGCGAGGGCGAAGCGATCGGCATCATCATCACGACGCGCCGTGCGACCGGCGCCTTCACTGAGCATCATGTGCGGCTGCTGCAGACCTTCGCCGATCAGGCGGTGATCGCGATCAAGAATGTCAGCCTGTTCAATGCGACGCGGGAGGCGCTGGAGCGTCAGACCGCGACCGCCGACATCCTCAAGGTGATCGCGGCTTCGCCTGCCGACGTCACGCCGGTGTTCCAGGCCATCTCCGACAGCGCCAAGGCGCTGATCGGCGGACATTCCTCCGCCGTCACCCGCGTCATCGACGGCCTGCTGCACCTGGCGGCCTTCACCACCGACAACGAGGCCGGCAACGCGGATCTGCTCAGCTCATTCCCGGCGCCGCTGGCGGCATCCGGCATTCACAGCCGGGTGGCGACGAGCGGAAAGTTCGCATTCCGCAGCGACATGCAGAACGAAGGCGACCTCACGGACGCCATGAAGGAGCTCGCGCGCACCAGAGGCTATCGCAGCATCCTCGTGATCCCGATGCTGCGCGACGGCGTTGCGATCGGCACCATTGGCGTGACGCGGCCCGAGGCCGGTCCTTTCCCGGACAAGGCGATCGCCCTGCTCCAGACCTTTGCCGACCAGGCGGTGATCGCCATCGAGAACACGCGCCTGTTCAACGAGGTGCAGGCGCGGACGCACGAACTTGCAGAGTCACTGGAGCAGCAGACCGCGACATCGGAGGTGCTCAGCGTCATCAGCCGATCGGCCGGGGATCTCGCGCCGGTATTCGAGGCGATGCTCAGCAAGGCAATGCAGCTCTGCGGCGCCAGTTTCGGCGTGCTCAACACCTACGACGGCATGCAGTTCCGCACGGCCGCCACTTACGGCCTGCCGCCTGCCTACGATGAATTCCGGCGCAAGGCGCCCCTCAACTATGGTCCGGCCACTGCGCCGGCGCGTCTTTTGAAGGGCGAACCGTTCGTCGAAATCGTCGACCTGCTGGAGTCGGACGTCTATCGCAGCGGTGAGCCGAATCGTCGGGCGCTGGTCGATCTCGGCGGCGCCCGCTGCCTGCTCGCGGTGCCGTTGCTCCAGGACGAACGCGTGGTCGGCAACGTCATGATCTTCAGGCAGGAGAACCGACCCTTCTCGGAGAAGCAGATCACCTTGCTGAAGCAGTTCGCGGCGCAAGCCGTGATCGCCATCGAGAACGCGCGGCTGCTCGGTGAATTGCGTCAGCGCACCGAGAATTTGACCGAGTCGCTGCAACAACAGACGGCGACTGCCGACGTGCTCAAGGTTATCAGCCGCTCGGCGTTCGACTTGCAGGCCGTGCTCGATACGCTGGTCGAATCGGCCGCGCGACTATGCGAGGCCGATATGGCGGCGATTACCCGCAAATCCGGCAGCACCTATTTCCGGGCGGGCTCCTACGGCTTTCCAGCCAAATTCGTCGAATATGTAAGAGATCTTCCGGTCCGGCCGGATAGGCGTACCATCACGGGCAGGACTCTGCTCGGCGACAAGGTTGTTCATGTCACCGATGTGCTCGAGGACCCCGATTACTCCTTTGAAGGCCAGGAATTGAGCGGAAATCCGCGTAGCTTCCTGGGTGTACCCCTGCTTCGCGAAGGCAGCACTGTTGGCGCTATTGTTCTCGCACGTCGCGCGATCCGGCCGTTCAGCGAAAAGCAAATCGAACTCGTTACCAGTTTCGCCGACCAAGCCGTCATCGCGATCGAGAATGTGCGCCTCTTCGACGAAGTGCAGGACCGCACGCGGGAGCTTGCGAAGTCGCTCGACGATTTGCGCGCGGCGCAGGATCGGCTGGTCCAGACCGAGAAGCTCGCCTCCCTCGGCCAGCTCACCGCCGGCATCGCGCATGAGATCAAGAACCCGCTCAACTTCGTCAACAATTTTGCCTCGCTGTCCGCCGAGCTGACCGACGAACTGAACGAGGTGCTCGCGCCCGTGACGCTCGCCGGTGATGTCCGCAGCGAAGTCGACGAGCTCACAGGGCTTCTCAAGGACAATCTCGGGAAAATCGTCCAGCATGGACGGCGCGCCGATTCCATCGTCAAGAACATGCTGCTGCATTCGCGCGAGGGCGGCGGCGAGCATCGGTTGAGCGACGTCAACGCCGTAGTCGAGGAGAGCCTCAACCTCGCCTATCACGGCGCACGGGCCGAGAAGCCGCAGTTCGACGTGACGCTGAAGCGCGAGCTCGATCCGGCGGCAGGCTCGGCCGATGTGTTCCCGCAGGAGATCACCCGGGTGCTGCTGAACCTGATCGGAAACGGATTCCATGCGGTCGCCAGGCGCAAGGCGGAGACCGCGGCGACGGGTTACGAGCCGGTCGTGACCGCCGCGACCCGCGACCGCGGCGATCACGTCGAGATCCGCATCCGCGACAACGGCACGGGCATCCCGGACGAGGTGAAGGAGAAGATGTTCAATCCATTCTTCACCACCAAGCCGGCCGGTGAAGGCACCGGCCTCGGATTGTCGATGAGCCACGATATCGTGGTGAAGCAGCATGGCGGCACGATCGACGTCGCGACCACGCCCGGCGAGTTCACCGAATTCACGATTGTGCTGCCGCGCAAGAGCAGCTTTTCGGACAAGCCCTGAGGACAACTTCGCCCGGGAGGCGTTTTGATGAATCTGGCGCGGTTCATTCGGCGACAACTCCTCTCGCTATCCGGCGTCGGCCTCATGCTCGGTGCGCTGTTCTTCGCGGCTGCACTGACGCCGACGCTGATCCCCAGGAGCTATCTCACGCAAGGTGTCCTCGCCGGCGGCTGCTTTGCGATCGGCTATTTCGCCGGCGTGCTGTGGCGGCGGCTGTGGCACTATCTCGAGCTGCCCGAGCCTTCGGCGCGCGCCAGATCGATTGCGAATGCGCTGGCGGCAGTTGGTTGCCTGCTCGTCGTCATCGTCTTCCTGTGGCGCGCAGCCGAATGGCAGAACTCGATCCGCGCCGTGATGAAGATGGCGCCGGTCGAGACCGCGCATCCGCTCAAGGTCTGCGTCATCGCCCTGGTCAGTTTCGTCGTGCTGCTGGTGCTGGGACGGCTGTTCGCACTCCTCGCCCGCTTCCTCGCCACGCATACGAGGCGCGTCATTCCGCGGAAACTCGCCAACGTCATCGGCGTACTCGCCGCAGGCCTGCTGCTCTGGTCGATCGCCAGCAATGTCCTGATCAACACGGCGTTTCGCGCACTCGATTCGTCCTTCCGCGAGCTCGACGCCTTGCACGAGCCCGAGCGGCCGCAACCGACCGCCGCCGATCGGACGGGAAGCCCGGCGTCGCTGGTGAAGTGGAACGAGCTCGGACGCACGGGACGCCGGTTCATTGCCTCGGGTCCGAACGCAACCGAGATCAGTGCCGTCAGCGGAAGGCCGGCGCAGGACCCGGTCCGGGTCTATGTCGGCCTCGCCGGCGGCGCCACCGCGCAGGCGCGCGCCAGGCTTGCGCTCGAGGAGCTCAAGCGCCAGCGCGGTTTTGATCGCAAGATCCTGATCGTCGTCACGCCGACCGGCACCGGCTGGATCGACCCTGCTGCGATGGACACGGTCGAATATCTCCACCATGGCGACGTCGCCAGCGTTGCGATGCAGTACTCCTATCTCAACAGCCCGATGTCGCTGTTGTTTCAGCCCGAATACGGCGCGGAGGCGGCGCGCGCGCTGTTCGCGGAGATCTACGGCTATTGGACGACGCTGCCGAGGGACAAGCGGCCGAAGCTGTATCTGCACGGGCTCAGCCTCGGCGCCATGAATTCGGAGAAATCCGCGGAACTGTTCGAGATGATCGGCGATCCCATCGCCGGCGCGCTATGGAGCGGGGCGCCGTTCGAGAGCCGCCTGTGGCGCTCGATCACGGCGAACCGCAATCCGGGATCGCCGGCGTGGCTGCCGCAATTCCGCGACAACCGCTTCGTGCGCTTCATGAACCAGAACGGATCGACGGTTCCGGCAGACGCGCCGTGGGGTCCGATGCGCGTCGTCTACCTGCAATATGCCAGCGACGCGATCACCTTCTTCGCCTATCGCGATGCCTACCAGGCCCCGGCCTGGATGAGCGCGCCGCGCGGGCCGGACGTGTCCCCGGAGCTGCGATGGTATCCGATCGTGACGATGCTCCAGCTCGCCCTCGACATGGCGGTTGCGACCAACACGCCGATGGGCTTTGGCCATGTCTATGCGCCCGAGCATTATGTCGATGCCTGGATCGCGGTGACCGATGTCCATGACTGGTCCGCCGAGGGGCTGGCACAGCTCAAAGCGCAGCTTGCGGCGAAAGCCCGGAAGACGGGCGCGGGCAATATCGACGACGATTCCGACCGCGGCGGCTAGGCGCCTACTCCGCCATCTCCACCGGCTGCGCCGTGGCGGGACCGGCCAGCGGCCGCTCCTCCATCGCGATCAGGCACAGCGCGGCAATGGTCATCAGCGCGGTGGCGGCGCCGAACACGTAGCGGAACGCGTGGCGCATGTCCTCAGCGGGAATGGCGACGGCGCCCGCGGCGTGGTGCTCGCCGGCGAGCGGAACGTCGATGCCGAGCGCGATCAGCAGGATCGCGGCGAACGCGGCGACCGTGAACGAGGACATCAGCGAGCGGAAGAAGTTCATCGCGCCGGTGATGGTGCCGACCTGCGGGCGCGCCACCGAGTTCTGCAGCGAGACCACGCACACCGGGAAGGTGGTGCCGAGCCCGAGCGCGAACGCCGCCATCAGCGTGAGCAAGCCCCACAGCGGCAGAGTGGTGAGCGTGAGGCCGAGGCCGCACAGCGCGGCCCAGGACGTGCCGATGATGGCGACGCGCTTGTAGTGTTTTGCACGGGCCATGGTGCGGCCGGCGACGGCCGCGCCGACGGTCGAGACCGCCGCGAGCGGGATCAGCGCAAGGCCGGCCTCGCTTGCGGTGAGGTGGTAGACCGACTCGTAATAAAGCGGCAGCTGCACGGTGAGGCCGGTGATCGCACCGAGCCCGCAGCCGCCGGCGGTCAGCGCGAACGGCGCCACCGATCCGGTCAGCAGCTTCAACGGCAGGAACGGCTCGTCGGCCCGCCGGGCGTGCCACACGAAGCTGACGGCGAGCGCGACGGCGCCGCCCACCATCGCAAGCACGGTCGGCGACAGCCAGGGATAGCGCGTACCGCCCCAGGTCAGCACCAGCATGAAGACGACGGCGGACGCCATCAGCAAAACGCCGCCGAGCCAATCGACCTTGCGCTTGCGGTGGAACACCGGGATCTTCTTCATCTTCGGCAGCAGCATCACGATGGCCGCGGCCGCGAGCGGCAGGTTGATCCAGAAGATCATCGACCAATGCAGATGCTCGGCGAACACACCGCCGATGACCGGGCCCAAAATCCCGCCGACCATCCAGACGCTGGAGAAATAGGCCTGGTACTGGCCGCGCTCGCGCGGGGATACGACGTCGGAGATCACGGTCTGCACGACAGGCATGATGCCGCCGCCGCCGAGCCCCTGAAGGCCGCGCGCCAAAATCAGCATCGGCATGTTCGGCGCGATCGCGCACAGCACCGAGCCCGCCACGAACAGGCTGAGCGAGATGATGATCATGACGCGGCGGCCGTAGATGTCGCTGAGCGTGCCGAACACCGGCGCGACCGCGGTCGAGGCGAGCAGATAGGCGGTGATGACCCAGGAGAGATTGGAGACGTCCTGGAACTGGCGCCCGATGGTCGGCAGCGCGGTCGCCACGATGGTCTGGTCGAGCGCTGCCAGGAACATCGTCAGCATCAGGCTGATGACGATGGTGCGGACCTCGTCCTGTGACAGCGGCACCGGCGGCGCGATCGACGGCGCGTCATCGACGCTGATGACTTCGCTCGGAAGCCGGGACAGCTCCTCGGCGATATCGTCAGGCAAAGTCTGGATGTCGGCAGAACTGCTCTGCCGGTCGAACTTGTTCATCTCGCTCGGATGCCGTGTGGCGGCACAACGCCGCAAAGGATTCGTTCTATGCAGCCCAATGTAGACAGCAAAGTTTGTCCCGGGCAGGCACCGCGGCGCATGGGTGCATCCCGCCCCCGGGCCATCCCGAAGACGTGATCGCCGCGCAAGACCTGACGGCAGCTCAGTCCTTCGGACGTCGCTTCAGGCGGGCTCGTTTCGGCAGCAGCGCCGGCCATTGCACGATGTGGTCCTCGAGCTCCTCGTCCGGGATCTCGTCCTCGCTGCCTTCCACCCGTCCGCGCACGGAGACGCCGGCGTCATGCACCGTGTTTGGATCACCGGAGACCAGCGGATGCCACCAATAGAGATCGCGCCCTTCGGCGACCAGCTTGTAGCCGCAGCTCGGCGGCAGCCAGTTCAGGGTGCGGACATTGGCCGGCGTCAGGCGGACGCAGTCGGGAACCTTGTCGGAGCGATTCGGATAGTCCTTGCAGGCGCAGCTCATCCCATCGAGCAGCTTGCAGCCGATATGGGTGAAATAGATCTGCCCGGTGTCCTCGTCCTCGAGCTTGTTCAGGCAGCAGCGCCCGCAGCCGTCGCACAGGCTTTCCCATTCGCCCGCCGACATCTCTTCCAACGTCTTGGTTTTCCAGAAGAATCCTTCCTGGCCTGAAGGTCGTTTGGGAACTGCGGTCATGCGCCTCAACAAAAGTTCGAAAGAGCTACGGCTCGAGCCATCTAGGGCGTGCGGCCGGGGTGGTGCAAGCAACCGACCTTTGAGGCCCGTAATGATCCGGGGTCAATTAGGCCTGTTGTTCAAAATCGCGAGCGTGACCATTGGTTTATGGGCCCCGCTCGGCTAGAAGGAACAGCAAGCCCCTCGGATGCTGGCCGGGCGCCTTGGGTTTGCCGCAACATTCCCTCAAGACGTCTCGATGCCGCCCCCGGCCGGGTGCTTGAACGCTTTCGAACCAAGCCTCAAGGGTTCTAGGTGCGCCAGATCATACCACCGCATTGGAAGCAGAAGGTCCGGAATTTCTTCCTGGACCTCGATGCGCGCATCGACTCCTCGCTGTTCTCCTCGGCCAAGGGCATCCGCGAGCTCTACGAGCGCTACTCGACCTTCATGGACCGCTTCTATGTCGGGCGCTGGAAGCGCTGGGTGTTCATCGAGCCGCTGTCGGAGGCCGCCACCCTCGGCCTCGGCGGCCTGGTCGTGATGCTCACCCTCGCCATCCCCGCCTTCCGCGAGACCGCGGACGAGGACTGGCTGAAGAAGTCCGATCTCGCCGTGAGCTTCCTCGACCGCTACGGCAACCCGATCGGCAGCCGCGGCATCAAGCACAACGACTCGATCCCGCTGGAAGATTTCCCGGACGTGCTGATCAAGGCGACGCTGGCGACCGAGGACCGTCGCTTCTACGAGCATTTCGGCATCGACATCGCCGGCACCGCGCGCGCGCTCGTGACCAACGCGCAGGCCGGCGGCGTCCGCCAGGGCGGCTCCTCGATCACCCAGCAGCTCGCCAAGAACCTGTTCCTCAGCAACGAGCGCACCATCGAGCGCAAGGTCAACGAGGCCTTCCTCGCGGTCTGGCTGGAATGGCGCCTGACCAAGAACGAGATCCTCAAGCTCTATCTGGACCGCGCCTATATGGGCGGTGGCACCTTCGGCGTCGACGGCGCGGCACATTTCTACTTCAACAAGTCCGCGCGCGACGTGACGCTGGCGGAAGCTGCGATGCTCGCCGGCCTGTTCAAGGCCCCGACCAAATACGCCCCGCACATCAACCTGCCCGCCGCCCGCGCCCGCGCCAACGTCGTGCTCGACAACCTCGTCGATGCCGGCTTCATGACCGAGGGCCAGGTGTTCGGCGCCCGTCGCAATCCGGCCTTCGCGGTCGATCGCCGCGACGAGGCTTCGCCGAACTACTATCTCGACTACGCCTTCGACGAGATGCGCAAGCTGGTCGACACTTTCCCGAAGTCCTACACCGAGCGCGTCTTCGTGGTGCGCCTCGCCATCGACACCAACGTGCAGAAGGCCGCCGAAGACGCGGTCGAGAACCAGCTACGCCAGTTCGGCCGCGATTATCACGCAACGCAAGCGGCGACCGTGGTGTCCGATCTCGACGGCGGCATCCGCGCCATGGTCGGCGGCCGCGACTATGGCGCCAGCCAGTTCAACCGCGCCACCGACGCCTACCGCCAGCCGGGCTCCTCGTTCAAGCCCTACGTCTACACCACCGCGCTGCTGAACGGTTTTACGCCGAACTCGATCGTGGTCGACGGCCCGGTCTGCATCGGCAATTGGTGCCCGCAGAACTATGGCCATTCCTATTCCGGCTCGGTGACGCTGACGCAGGCGATCACGCGCTCGATCAACGTCGTGCCGGTGAAGCTGTCGATCGCGATCGGCCAGAAGGAGCAGCCGAAGGCGCCGAACCCGGCCAAGATCGGCCGCGCCAAGATCGTCGAAGTCGCGCGCCGCTTCGGCCTCAAGGCGCCGCTGCCCGACACGCCGTCGCTGCCGATCGGCTCGGACGAAGTCACCGTGCTCGAGCACGCGGTCGCCTACGCGACCTTCCCCAACCGCGGCAAGGCGGTGACGCCGCATTCGGTGCTCGAAGTGCGCACCGGCGCCGGCGACCTCGTCTGGCGCTGGGACCGCGACGGGCCGAAGCCGCGGCAGGCGATCCCCGCCTCCGTGGCCGCCGACATGGCGGGCATGATGAGCCACGTCGTCAGCGAAGGCACCGCGCGCCGTGCCGCGCTCGACGGCATTCCGACCGCGGGCAAGACCGGCACGACCAACGCGTATCGCGACGCCTGGTTCGTCGGCTACACCGGCAATTTCACCTGCGCGGTCTGGTACGGCAACGACGACTACTCGCCGACCAACCGCATGACCGGCGGCTCGCTGCCGGCGCAGACCTGGCACGACATCATGCTCGCGGCGCATCAGGGCGTCGAGGTCCGGGAGATCCCCGGCATCGGCATGGGCCAGAAGCTGCCGCCGCAGCATGTGAGCAACGCGCAGGCCAACGCGGCGCCGAAGGTGCTGGAGACCAAGCCGGGTCCGCCGCCGGTGCTGACCAAGCGCGGCGCCGACATCCTGGTGCGCGTCGAGAAGCTGCTGGATGACGCTGCCAAGACGGCGAAGAAATCGGCCGATGCCGACACCAAGGCGGCGAGGCCGCCCTCGGCGACGAGCGCGCTCGCCTTCCCGCAGAACTATGCGGAAGAGAATGCCAACGCCTCCGCCCCGCGCAAGAACTGATCGAAACAAGTGCGGCTGATCCTGATCACATTGACGGCCCTTCTGCTCGCGACGGTGGTCGGCTTGGGCGCGACCTGGATGACGACGACGCGCGGCACCGAGATCGGCGCGCTGACCATCGGCGCCTGGACCGCGCGCCCGCGCACCGGCACCGCCGACGTCGATCCCTATTCGCGCGCCACCATCGTGCGCAACGGCGAGCTGCCGATCGGCACCGGCGACGGCGTCGCCTTCACCGCCACCACCGACGACAAGAAGAAGGCGCTCGACGGCCGCTGCGACGTGATCGTCTCCGGCGTGACGCCGCCGGCGCGATTCTGGACGCTGACGCTGTACGACCGCAAGGGCCATCTCGTCGCCAATTCGCTTGCCCGCTACGGCTTCACCAGCCAGGAGATCGTGCGGCAGTCGGACGGTTCGTTCGAGATCCGCATCGCCTCGCGCTCGCGCGCCGGCAACTGGCTGCCGACCGGCGGCATCGAGCGCTACGCCCTGATGCTGCGGCTCTACGACACCCCGGTCGGCGTTGCCACGCGCACCCAGCGCGATGCGCCGATGCCCACCATCACGACGGCGGGCTGCTCATGATCCGCCTCTTGTTCACCGTCGTTGCCGGCGTGGTGCTGGGCCTCGTGGTCCACCTCGTCAGCGTGCTGGCGCTGCCGCGGATCGCGACGCAGGATGCCTATTCGCGACTGACGCCGATGACGAAGCTCAATGGCGTCAGCCAGCTTCCCCTCGCCGATCCGCAGACGTCACCGATGCCGTTCATGGACCCGGCCTTTGCGCTGGCGATCTGCCGGTATGACCTCACAAGCGGGCCGATCAAGCTGACGGTGCCGGTGAGCCAGGCCTACACCTCGGTGTCGTTCTACACCCGCAACGAGATCGCCTATTACGCCATCAACGACCGCTCGGCGGGCCGCAAGGTGATCGAGCTCGACCTGATGACGGAAGCGCAGCACAACGAGCTGCCCGAGGACGAAGAGGTCACCGCCGCCGACCGCCTGATCATCGATTCCCCCAGCACCACCGGCCTGATCGTGATGAAGGCGCTCGCCCCCGAGCCCGGCCTGATGCCGCAGGCGCAGGCGACGCTTGCGGCCGCGAGCTGCGGCCCGCAGACCGAGCCGCCGGCCAAGGCCGAGGCGCCGCGCGGCCGGCGCTGAGCGGGGCTGTTCAGGCGTTCGCAAAACAAAAGCGCGAAAACAACCCCATGCACAGTAGCGGATGCATCTCCTCAGATGCCGGAACTCGCCGTTTCGGCTTTCATCGCGGCCTGATGCATATCGATGACCGCCACCGCGATGAACGTAATCGCGACGCAGAAGGCGATGACGGCGAAGAACATGGTCGCACCGTAGTTGAGTGCGAATGTGCCGATATACGCGCTGACAATGGCCCCCGCTCGGCCGAAGCCGGCGGCCGCACCGACACCGGTCGACCGGACGTTGGTTGGATAGATGTGGGCCGCCAGCGCATAGAGAGAGCCCTGCGCGCCGAGCAGACAGAAGCCTTCGATGCACAAGAGAGCCATGAGCAGCGGCTGGGTTTCGGTCGATAGCGGTATCGATGCCAGGATCACTGCGCCGAAGGTTGCTGCGCCGGCAACAGTCAGGATCGCAACGCGCGTTCCATACCTGCCGATCGCCCAACCGGTGACGATGCAGCCACCGACGCCCCCGAAGTTGAACAGTGCCAGACCGAAGCTCGCCGTCTGCACGTCAAAACCCTTGCCGGTCAAAAGAGTGGGAGCCCACGCGTAGAGGACGTAGACCGGCAACAAACAGAAGAAGAACGCGATCCAGAGCGCCGTCGTCGTACGACGAAATCCGCCAGTGAACAATGCGGTGAGCGAAGCACGTTCGACACCGACGTCGCGCCGGTCGATGAAGGCTTTGGAAGCGGCAGCGGCCTGGTCCAGGATCCGAACGGATTTCGCCACCCTTTCCATGTCAGCGCCACGCGCCAATAGATATTGCGGCGATTCCGGCAGTGCGAACATCAGGACCGCTGCGACGATCACCGGCAACACGCCGCTGACCACGAAGAGCATGCGCCAACCATATTCGGGCTGCAGCTGAGCGGCGATCAGGCCACCAATCATGCCTCCGATGGGGATGCAGACAATGCCCAGCATCACGGAAAGACTGCGATTCCGCCTAGGCGTGAATTCTGCGGTCAACGCGGTCGCCGCCGGAAGGGCACCGCCAAGTCCAAGGCCCGCCAGGAAACGATACAAGCCGACCTCGCCGACACCATGAGCGACCGCAATCGCAAAGGTCGCCGCACCAAACAGGAAGACGGATGCGATGAGGGCAACCTTGCGTCCGAGCCAGTCGCCGACGACGCCCCCGATCGGCGTGCCGATCGTCATGCCCACGAAGCCCAACGCGAGGGCCGGAGCGAAATCGCTGCGCGTGACGCTCCACTCCTTGATCATCGATGGTATGGCGAAGCCGAGAATTTGATTGTCCAGACCGTCGAGGACGATGGCGAGAGCGCAGAGCAGGAGCACCTGCTTTCGCGAGGCGTTCCACGTCCCCTCCTCTGCGAGCGAACCGATGTCGATAACCCGCTGCTGCGGTGCGTCCAGGACCTGTGTCGTCACGTTCGTTCTCCCCCTTTTGTAAACGCTTTCGAATATCTCTGCTTGGGCGACCGCAACTCGGCCGCCCAATTCTCGCCAGGCAGTTTGGTCCGGGGCTCCAGTCAGGCAGCCGACGTCACGTCCGCCTCTTTCGCCTTCGACCGGGCGGCTTCCATTCGGGCCGCGCCCAACGTGTTGGCGAGCAGACACGCGATGGTCATCGGCCCGACGCCGCCCGGGACAGGCGTGATCGCGCCGGCGACCTCAATCGCCTCGTCGAAAGCGACATCGCCGACAAGCCTCTGGGTTCCTGAACCGGACTTGATGCGAGTGATGCCGACGTCGATGACCGTTGCGCCTGGCTTGATGAAATGACCGCGGATCAGGCCTGGAACGCCGGTTGCGACAACGAGGATGTCGGCTTGCCTGCAGCGCCGTTCCAGATCGGTGGTCCGAACGTGCGCGATGGAGACCGTGCACATCTCTTGCAACAGCAGCCGCGCCATCGGCCGGCCCACGACGTTCGATGCTCCCACAACCAGTGCTCCGAGGCCGGCGATGTTGTCGTGCACCGATTTGATCAAACGCAGGATGCCTAGAGGCGTGCACGGAACCAAGGCGCCTTCCATTCCGGCGGCCGTCCGCCCCACGTTCAACGGATTGAATCCATCGACATCCTTGTCGGGCCGGATAGCCGTCACGACGCGCGCGGCATCGATCTGAGGGGGCAACGGAAACTGAACCAATATCCCGCTCACCGCGGGATCGCGGTTCAACTGCTCGATCAAGTCGAGCAACAACCGCTCCGGCGTGTCCGCAGCGAGCACGAACCGGCGTGATCGCATGCCAACAGCTTCGGTCTGCCGCACCTTGTTCGAGACATAGACGTGGCTGGCGGGGTCGCCGCCGATCAGCACGACGGCCAACTCCGGGACCGCCGCGCCGCCGGCAACCAGGGCGGCGACGCCTTTGGCCACTTCATTCCGAACCTCGGCAGCGAGCGCCCTTCCATCGATGATGCGCGCGGACATGGGCAGGTCAGACCTTGGAGAGATCAGCGCGACGGTTGTCCTTCTTGTAGGGCGCCGGCGCCACCTTCGCGCGGATCTGCTTTTGCCGACGTCCGGGCTCGCCCCAGACCACGACGACCTCATTGCCAATCTCGGAATGATCGACGTCGATGGTGCAGAGCGACAACATTTCGCGGAAGAAGTAGCTATATCCCCGCGACGTCGTCACGCCGACGTCCTTTCCGCCACTCAGCACGCGGTCGGCGTACATGAAGCCGCGCTGGTCGCGAGGCATCTCCATGTACTGGTACGGGTCATGCTCCTTCTGAAAGAGGGAGGCGTGAACGTCGGCCACGTCGTCTCCGTTCCAGACGAGCGTGCGGATCACGCGCTTTGGATGGGCAACTTCGTCCTCGAGCGCCGCGCGTCCGATGAACTCATGATCGAACTTGATGTTCTTGGCCCAGCCCAGCTCGACCGGGCTCCGGTACCAGTCACGGACGTCGTCCGACTGGAAGCTGCCTGCGATGTTGAAGGTCGACGCGAACCCCGGCATCGCTGCGCGGAACTCATCCTGATACTCCTTCATGTCCTCGTCGAAGATCGCGGGCATGTAGTCGGTGACGATCGTCGGGAAGCAGGCCTCGAGATGGTTGATGAAGATCGCGCGGCCGCCTATCCGGCGCAGGCCGAACTCCTGGCCGGCAGCGACGATGGCGTCGTAGACGGCCGCCGCCTGCCCCATAGGCCCCTGAAGCTCGAAGCCGATCTCGCCAGACATGCCCTGTCGCAGCGCGAGCATCTTGCAACCGGCAATCTCGATCTCGCCCGAATGCATGAACTTGACGTCTCGCAGCGACTGCTTCGCGACTTTTTCAAGAAGCGCGAGCGACGTCGGCCCCTGGACTTGAAAATTGAACCAGTCATCGGCCGCGGACGTCACCCTGTAGTCGCCGTGCCGGCGGATGTAGTCGACCCAGAATGTGCCGCGACCGAACAACATGAACTCGTCTTCGGACAACCGCGTCAGGATGCCCTCGGCGATGACTTTTCCCTGCTTTGTCGTATGAACGACGTGCTTGGACTGACGGATGTCGAACTTCTGGAAGCTGTTGACGGAAGTATCCGAGAAAAGCTTCAGGGCGTCGGATCCCTTGAAGCGCCGCTCCCAGAGGAACGACCAGTCGCCGATCGCGCAGGTCTCCTTCCACGACATGCTCTCGTCGATCCAGTCCGTGTATTCGGGAAGGCCCCAACGCGAGGTGAAATAGCCTTCGGGTGTCTTGCGCATGCCCTTGGGGGTCAACATCGTCGTGCTCCGTTTCTCAATTAGAGAAGACGATCGTTCGATCGCCGTTGATGATGACGCGGTCCTCGAGGAAGAGATGGACCGCGCGCGAAAGGACACGCCGTTCGATGTCGCGCCCCTTCCGGACCAGATCGTCCGGCGTATCGCGGTGGCTGACCCGTTCGACGTCCTGTTCGATGATCGGCCCCTCGTCCAGATCGCTCGTCGCGAAATGCGCGGTCGCTCCGATCAGCTTCACGCCGCGCGCGTGCGCCTGGTGATAGGGTTTTGCGCCCTTGAACCCCGGCAGGAAGCTATGGTGGATGTTGATGCAACGGCCATGGAGATGGCGCGAGAGATCATCCGAGAGGATCTGCATGTAACGCGCGAGAACGACGAGATCGGCATTCGTCATCGCGACAAGCGCCTTGATCTGCGCTTCCTGCTCCATCTTGGTTTCCTTCGTAACCGGAAGGTGATGGAAAGGGATGTCGCCGACGAGACTGACGGCAAGGGCCGAACGCGGATGGTTGGAAACGATTCCGACGACGTCCATCTGAAGTTCGCCGAGCCTGTGGCGATAGAGGAGATCGCCCAGGCAGTGATCGAATTTGGAGACGAACAGGAGCACGCGCTTGCGTTCGGCCTGGGATCGGAGCTTCCACTCCATGCCGAACCTCCGGGCAATGACCTCAAGGCCTGCTCGCGCCTTCTGCGCGCCCCCTTCCGACAGTGTGACACCGACCCTCATGAAGAAGCGTTCGCTCATGATCTCGTCGACCTGCGCCGCCTCGATGATGTTGCCGCCGTTCTCGAACAGACAGCGCGAAACGTCGGCGACAATCCCCGGCACATCGCGGCACGACAGGGTCAGGATGTATTGAGAGCTTCCAGCAAGTTCAGGCTGCATCTACGGACGATTCCTCGCGCCACGCGCGGTCGTGGTCCGACGCACCGACGTGGTGAGCGGATGTGGGAAAGGTGAGAGTCTGACTGAGGCAGGGGACCGGACCAGCCTGTACGGCCGGCGACCTACGGCTTTGATTTCACTCCCAAAGTCGCCCCTGCGGGGGCGTTGCGGAGACCATCGCGCATAAAGCCGTCATTGAAAATCCGGCATTATTCAATACAAGCTATCAATGTGATGGATATCAGACGGCTCGACCTGAACCTTCTTCTGCTGCTCGACGGGCTCTTCCGCACCCAGAACCTGTCGGCGCTCTCCCGTGAGCTCGGAATGAGCCAGCCGATGGCCAGCACCGGTCTGCGAAAGCTGCGGGATTTCTTTGGCGATCCCCTGTTTCTCTCGACCGGGCGCGGCATGCGGCCAACGCCCTTCGCGGAATCAATCGCGGAGGCCGTGCGGACAGTGCTCTCCACCGTCGATCAGCAGATACTCCGCAAGCCGCGTTTCGTGCCGGAAGAGAGCGACCGCGTGTTCACGGTCACAACCTCGGATATTGGCGTCCTGATTTTCATCCCGCCGATCCTCCAACGCATTCGCAGCATGGCTCCCGGAGCGAGCTTGCGGTGCCTGCCGACGTCGCACGAGGATCTGGAAGACGCGCTCGAAAGCGGCGAGATCGATCTGGCGATAGGCTATTTTCCGGACCTCGTCGGTCCGAACATCGTGACAGAGGATCTGTTCGATCATCCCTTCACCAGCATCGTCCGAAAGGATCATCCAACGATCGGCGACACCCTCTCGCTCGAACAGTTTCTCGCCGCGGACCATATCGTCGTAAACCAGCAGGGGCGCAGTCAGGAGATCTTCGAAAGGCGCGTTCGCGAGCTCAAGCTGCAACGCCGCGTCGTGCTGCACCTGCCGCATTTCATGAGCGTGCCGCAATTGATTGCGACGAGCGACATGATCTCCACCGTGCCGTTCTCGCTCGGGGCCTGGTACGCGAACGCCGGGCTGAAGCTGCTGCCCCCGCCGGTCTCGATACCTCTCATCGAGCTGAAGCAGCACTGGCACCGGCGGATGGACAACGAACCCGCCGTGCGATGGCTTCAAACAATCGTGGCCGAGGAGCTCCGGGACCGCGACCCCGCGCTGGCGATGTCGGCCGATTATGCCAAGTCGCGCGCCAAAGCCGCGGCACCCGTCGCCGGGCGGTCTGCGACAACGATCGCCTCACGGCGGCGGTAACACCCCGCTGCCGAGCTGGACGATCTTCAACCCTCGCACGGTGGGACAGTGATCTCGTGCATCAGCGGGGAAAATGCAGTGAACGCGGTCTTGGCATTTAACGCTGCTGGAAAGATCAAGACCCTGAGCTGTGGTCCGCCAGCACCAACTCATGCGTCATGTCGTCTTTGACGCGGTGCGGCGCCGGCGACCATTTCATCCATATTCCGGTGCCAGACGCCAGTTCGCGGTGCGGGTGGCCGGTTCGTCGACCCAGGCTTCCCGCGCGAACCACGCGTGATCGGTGCGGCAGATCGGACACCGGGTGCGGGAGAAAAACACCGCGCGGCGTCCAAAGCTCTCGCGATCAGTCTTGATGCCGGTGGGAATCGCGTGTCCGGTTTGTGGACATTTGACCATGACCATTCCCATGTTGCCCTCCCTTGCGATTTGTCTTTGTTGTGGTTTGCAGAAAAGCACCGACCGGTTGGAATGCGCCTCTCGTCGGTGCGAGGCCTGATAGGCATCGCGCACCTTGTTGGTCGAGCATGGGGCAGTGGGGCGTGCTCGCTCAGTTGGGCGTGATCCAACCAGCCGGATCTCCTCTTCAAACGAATCCGAATGTGAAATTGAACGCGCTTTTAGCCGCCTGGGTGGAGGACCCTGGTGAAGTGCTTCCTGATCGGCTCACCCGTTTCCGTCGCGAGCTTCTGGGCAAGCCCCCACAACTCCCTGTTCTGGTCAGAGGCGGTGTCGAAAGCCTTGCGCGCGTGCGCCGCCGACAATGTATAGGCATCGGTCGCGGACTTGCTGCCGAACAGATGGACGAAGAAATCGAGCGCAGAAGCGGCATTGGCGTTTGAGATTTCGAACACCTTGAGCCCGTAGTCGGTCGTGCATCTCGCATTGCTCGAATAGGTCTCACGCAGCGTCTGCGTCATCTCTTCCGATGCGGCCTTGATCTTCTCGCAGCCTTCCCGTGCGCGGGCGAGGCCCTGCTCGGCAAGCTCGCGCCCCACGCCAGGCAACATGACCTTCGAGAAATCCAACCATGGCATCGCGAAAACGTTCGTTCCGTTCGGCGGCAGTTTCGTTTGGCTTTCAGTCACGCAACATTTCCTTTCTCAAGCGAAAGCATTCCTCGCAACGCTCGCTTGCGTCACGAGAGCTCACGCTCCGTGTTCGATCAGATTTTGGATGAGCCTTGATCCAGCCCCGACCCGGCACGACTTTGTGCTGCGAGAAGCGGGAAGTCGGTTCGGTTTGTGACTCTCGCTCAAACTTTTTTTGGGATTGTCAACACAGACGAAGGTATGTCGCGGAGTGACTGTGCATAACAGGGAAATCGCAAGGGGCAGGAAGTTCCTTCCTTAGCGAAGCCTTGCAAAGGAGCTTCGCGCTAGCTGCGTTGGGATGCGCTACGTTTGCGCAAGAACGGACATCACGCGACGTGCCGGCGACGGTAGCTTGCAAGCCTCGAGCCGCTACCCTTCTGCTTCACCCTGCCTATCGCTCACGGGCTACTTTCGGACCAAACGAAACCGGCGGAGTGTGCTGGCGGAGTTCCTGAACGGCCCCTTCAGTAGCTTGTGCTCATCATCGCGCCGATCGCGGTGAAGGGCATGGTTCGCGCAACTCTCTCACCGCAGCGTTTGCCGCGCCCCGGAAATTGGAACCCCTATGGTGTTACCCATACGCATTTTGCAATTGTGCCACACAGCGCTTGAATCTAAGTCCTGAATGATGGCGTAAGACAAAACGTCGCCTCGCGGCCGCGTGTGTTCGGAGTTTTATTTTTGAAACTGAGAGCTTACGCGGCTGGATTCGATTTCGGAGCGCGAGGCGTACGCGGTTTCAAACAAAGTTCGAGTTTGCCGTCCTGTGCCGCTCGAAATGCGGTTCGCGGTGGACTACGGTGACGCATCCCAGCGGAATTGGTAACCGACTTCTCGCAGCCCTACCGGTGGCAGATTTCGGTCTGCTTGCATCCGAGCTGGAGATGGTCGCGCTCGATCGGGACGCGGTCATCTCGCGGGCGGGTGACCAGACCGAGCACGTCCTCTTCCCTCATAGTGGGGCCATTTCGGTGATGATCGACATGGCGAACGGGCAGACGGTCGCCAGCGTTGCGATAGGGCGCGAGGGAGCAGTAGGCACCCTTTCCGTTCTGGGGCCGTCCCCTGCGGCCGTTACCGCCGTCGTTCGTGCAGCCGGCACCGCCTCGCGGATCCCCGTATCGCGATTCCACGCGGCTTTTAGCCGTAGCCCCGCGATCCGCCACGCTGTCCAGCTTCACTTCAAGGCGATGCTGATACAGCTACAAATCGGCGGAGCCTGCAATGCGCTGCATCCGGTCCAAGCCCGCATGGCACGCTGGCTGCTCCATCTTCACGACCGCGTCGACCACGACGTCCTCCCGCTCACGCAGGAGACGCTTTCGCAAATACTGGGTGTGCGACGGACGACGGTGACGCTCCTGATGCGCAATCTGCGTGCTTCCGGAGCGATCAGATCTGAACGGCGAGGCGAAATCGAGATCGACCCATCGCGGCTCGCAGCGGCGGCGTGCGAATGCCGCGACACCATGCGTCTCGAAGTCGACGATATCTTTTCTATCGATCCAGCCTGAACTCGCGTTTGGTTCTGCCGAGGCACATTTGAGCGTGACGATGACCGGTTTAGCCCGAAGTGCCGACGCCAAAGCGAGGATAGACATCCGGCGCCAGGGGCAGAGGTCGACAAGGCGCGCGGGCTGTTGCCGTCGCAGCGTCTGACTATCTCTCCTCGGTCGGATGCACCCATTTGTACGGCGTGATGCTTCGCGTGGCCGTCAGCTTGATCATGTGGACGGGCGGCGCGGAACGTCCCTTTCGGCATGACCGGCACTTGAGCGAGGCTTCCAGCTTCCAGATCGGCGTATCGCGGGGACGGCGGATTGCGTCGAGCGGCAGGCTCGCACGCGCCTTGCACCTGTTGCACTCGACCTCGAGCCAGCCCATGCCGCCGTTCAGGCATTGGCCGATCGTCGGCGAGGGCTGTGAGGGACCACCATAACCTTCCATGCGGACCGACCAGGCTTCGGCTTCGGCGCGGTCGGCCTCGCGAACGGCCTTTTTGGCCTCCTCGCGCGCGTGCTTGGCCGAAATTTCCGCACCCAGAATTCGGCCGCTCCAGATGACCTCGCGTGATTTGGTGCTCATGCCGTCATCAAAGCTGCGCCCGATGGCGCTGGCAAATTATCGATCGCTAGTAGGTTGAGCGCGCAATTCGATACTGCGGGTCGTGGGTGTGGAAAACTGAGGCTGAAGATCCCGTGGCGAAGCCGCGGCACCGGCGATGGCGGAGCGCCACCATCGAAAGTCGTCACGCCCGCGGGGGACAATCCGGCGTAGGGCTTCTATGCCGAAGCAAGTGGGCTCACGATGGCTGCTTGCCGGCATGGTCCCGCCGCGACCACAGCAGCGCCAGCGGCCCCAGCGCAATTCCGGCTGCCAGAACGATAAACACCAGCAGCCAGCCGTTCGCGCTCTGCGGACCGCCGGCCATGTCGAGTGCGACGCCGGTTCCCCATGCGCCGGCGGCTGACAAGCCGAAGCCGACCGTGGAATGCAGGGCCAGCGTTGCACCGCGATGCTCGGCGATTGCCGCGGCCGACATCCCTGCGGTCAACGCACCCGAATCTGCCGGCACCGTCAGGCCGTAGAGCATCAGCAGCAGCGCGAGCACCCATGCCGGCGCCGTTGCGTTGAGGCCGATCACGAGCGCGACGCTGGCTGACGCGATCATCACCACCGTGATGGCGCGATGCCGTCCGAACTTCAGGGCTGCCTCGTTGCCGAGGATGCTTGCGGGCATCGAGATCACCGCGAAGCAGAAGCTCATCAGCACGGGCGTCATCCAGGACGGCCCGCCCTGATGCGCAACGACGAAGGTCCAGAACCCGACCAGCCAGGTGCGAATGCCATAGAGCTCGAAGCAGTGCGCGCCGTAACCGAGGATGTAGCCGAGCGCCTCGCGATTGGCGAAGACAGGCGCGAAATTCAGCAGCCGCCCCGTCTTCGGGACAGGCCGGCGGCCCTCGATCAGGAGGCACGCAACCACCATCGCGATGGGGCCGACGCCGGTGACGTAGAACGCGGTCCGCCATCCCCAGCGATCGGCGAGGACTTGCGCAACCAGGAACGACAGGCCGACGCCGACCGAGAAGCTCGAGGTGTACAGCGTCACCGCCCGCGAGGTGTCGCCGGCAGGCAACCGGTCCGTCAGCGCCTTCAGCCCCGGCATGTAGGCGCCGGCGAAGCCCAATCCTGCGAGCGACCAGATCAGTGTGCCCGACCAGAACCCCTGGGCAAAAATGCCGAAGGCCATGGTCGCAAGTCCGCTAACGATGGAGCCCCACAGCAGCACGATCCGCGCGTCGATGCGATCGGTCAGCGTCGTCAGCACCGGCACCGCCAGCATGTAGCCGAACGCATAGCCGCTCGCCATCAGCCCGCCTTCGGCGGCAGACAGCCCCCACGCCGGCATCAGATGCTGCGCCAAATTCGCCGACAGCGTGACGTGCGGCAGCAGATTGCCGAGCTGGCCGATACACATCACCGCAATCAGCGCCCCCCCGCTCAAGCTCCGAATGCTCGCCTCCCCTCAGTCCCTATCTCGTCTGGTCTGCACGCAGCAACAGAAGCGCAAAAAACGCGGAGATAGAAGCCAGCGCGCTGATCCATAGCGCGCTGCTGCCAAAATGCTCCACCATCAGCCCGAGTGCGAGTGGCGCGAGCGCGCCGGTGGCCCGCGACGGCAACGAGATCATGCCGACCCGTCTGCCAAAGCCCGCCGGCCCGAACAACGCCAGGGGAAGCGTACCGCGGGCAATGGTGATGATGCCGTTGCCCGCGCCATAGAGCACCGTGAAAGTCGATGCGAGGAAGGGGCCGCCCGCGACCAATGCAACAACCCCGATCGGATTCATGAGCATGGCGAGCCGCGCCGACAACAGCGGATGAAACCGGCCGAGCCATCCTGCTTCCAGCAGGCGGGCACCGACCTGCGCGGGCCCGACCAGGGCTCCTGCGAGCAAGGCCTGCGCCGGCGTCGCGCCGAACGCGACCAGCATGGTCGGCAGAATGGCCGAGACACCCGAGCTGACGAAGCTTGCCGCCGCGAACATGTAAGCCAGCAGCACCATCGCGAACGTCTCGCTCTGCCGTCCGGATCTTTGGCTCGCGCCAGGATCCGATCGCGGCTGCTGGTCCAATGGAACGGCGCGCGGCAGCGACAGATTGAGCGGCAACGCCAGGCAGAGATGGATCGCCGCCCACACCTGGCAGGCGACGCGCCAGTCATACTCGGAGGCCAGCCACGTCGTGAGGGGCCAGCCAAGCGTGCTGGCGAAACCCGCGATCAGGGTGATGCCGGTGATGGTTCGCCGCGCGTTGCTGCCGTAGATGCGCGCAAGCGTCGCGAAGGCCGCTTCGTAAAGGCCCATGCCCATGCCGATCCCGAGCAACACCCAGGCCGCAACCAGCACCGCAATGCCATGAGCCACAGACAGGAGGAGCAAGCCTGCCACGAAGACGAGGTTCGAAACGGCAAGCAGACCGCGCCCTCCGAACGTATCGATGGCATGCCCCACGCGCGGCCCGAGCAGGCCGGAGACGACGAGCGCTCCCGACAGCGCGCCGAACACATAGGTCGGCGCAAGACCGAGATCGCGCGCAATCGGCGCGGCCAGGATGGCAGGGAGATAGTAGCTCGACGCCCACGCAATGGTCTGCGCGGTTCCGAGTGCGACGACAATGGCGAGCGGACCGGCCACCCGGTCCGCCGGGACCTGCGTCATGAGCAGCCGCACCCCGCGCGACCTGCCTTCTTGGCGGTTTCATCGTCAGCACAGCAGGCTGACGGCTCCTCCTTCGCCGGCCCGCCGCAGCATCCCGCTCCCGCCGTCTCGACACCGCCGCGCGTGCAGACGCCGGTCTCCGGCAGCACGAGCTCGACCCGTGCCGCAGCCGCCTTGTCGCCGGCGATGTCGGCGACGATCGAGCGGACCTGCTCGTATCCGGTCATCATCAGGAAGGTCGGCGCACGGCCGTAGGACTTCATGCCGGCGAGATAGAAGCCCGGCTCGTCATGCGCGAGCTCGCGCGCCCCGTGCGGCCGAACCGTGCCGCAGCTATGCTCGTTGGGATCGATCAGAGGCGCGAGCGCGGCCGGAGCCTCGATCGCCGGATCGAGCCGCAGCCGCAGCTCGGACAGGAACGAAAGATCGGGACGGAAGCCGGTAGAGACAATCAGTTCGTCCGCCACCACACTCTGCGCACCGCAGCAGCTGCCTGCCGAAATCCTGAGACGGCCTTCGGAGTCCGACAGATGCGTGACGCCGAAGCCTGTTTCGACCCTGATCTTTCCGGCAGCGACGAGCGCGGCGAAGGTGGAGCCCAGCTCGCCGCGCGCGGCAAGCTTGTCATTGCTGCCGCCCCCGAACGCCTTTGCGGGATCGGTGCCACGCAACAGCCATATCGCTTGCGTGCCTGATACCTCGCCCGCGAGCCGCACGAGATCGATCAGAGTGCCCAAAGCGGAATGGCCGGCACCGAGCACGGCAACGGTCTTGCCGGCATATCTGGCGCGCTCAGTGCCCTGCACATCCGGCATGCCATAGGCGATGCGGCCGGCGCGTTCGCGTTCGCCGATCGCGGGCAAACCGTTGCTGCCGGCGGGGTTGGGAGAGAACCACGTGCCTGACACGTCGATGACGGCATCGGCGCGAAGCACCTCGGGGCCTTTGCCATTCTGATAGCGAATTTCGAACGGCGCCTGCTCCCTGCCCTTCGTCTTCGCCTTGTCGAAGCCGGCGCGGCTGATCGCCGTGACCCGGCTCGACGTCCGGATCGCCTCACGCAGCGGCGTGCGCGTTGCGAGCGGGGTGAGATATCGGTCGATCAGCTCGCCGCCGGTCGGATAGGCGTGAGGGTCCGGTGAATTCCACCCCGTCGGCGCGAGCAGCCGCGCCGCCGCCTTGTCGACATTGTATTCCCACGGCGAGAACAGCTGGACATGCTGCCACTGACGGACCGCGTGGGCGGCTTCGGGCCCGGCCTCGAGCACGATCGGGGACATACCGCGCTCGAGCACATGCGCAGCTGCAGCGAGACCAACAGGCCCGGCTCCGATGATGGCAACCGTCTTGGCGTTCATTCCCACTTCTCCCATCTTTCTAGAATCATCGAATAATTGGCTCCGAAAAATCAGGCCGCCGTTTGTGTATTCTTGCATCCGACTTCGTCGGCGCAGCACTCCGAGGCCAGGAAATCCACCAAGCCCCGCATCGCGTCAAAGTTTGCGTGGCAGATCAGGGTCGTCGATTCCCTGACCTGGCTGACCAGCCCGACCGCAACCAGGGTCTTGATGTGATGCGACAGCGTCGAGGCCGGAATCTTCAGCTTGTCCTGCAGGCGGCCAACGGGCATGCCCGCGTGTCCGGCCCGGACCAGGGCCCGGTAGATTTGAAGCCGGGTTTGATTGCCCAGGGCCTCCAGACGTGCTGCTGCGTCGGCGATCTTCATGGTGCCAGGCTGCGCTCGTTCACGCCGGTCGTCAAACCATATTTCTAGAATATTCGAATTATCTTCCGACCGGCATGAATCAGATTCAGATTGACGGCCCGGCGATATTTCCATACATCTGGATATATGGAAAACGAAGAAGCCGTCCTCGCCCTCGCCGCACTGGCCCAACCGACCCGCCTGGAGGCATTCCAGACGCTGGTCAGGCACGAGCCCGAAGGCCTTGCAGCGGGCGACCTCGCCCGTCTGCTGGAAGTTCCCCAGAACACGCTGTCGGCGCATTTGGCGATCCTGACCCGGGCACGCCTCGTCTCCTCCGAGCGGCACAGCCGCTCGATCGTCTACCGCGCCAATCTCGGCGAATTCCGCGACGTCACGCTCTTCCTGCTGCGCGATTGCTGCGGCGGACGGCCGGAGGTCTGCGATCCCGTCGTCGAGACGCTGCAAGCCTGCTGCTCGCCAAAACGGAAGGAGCGAAGCCGTGCCTGACCAAATCTACAATGTGCTGTTTCTGTGCACCGGCAATTCGGCGCGATCCATCCTGGCCGAGTCGATCCTTTGGAAAGACGGCACCGGCCGCTTTCGGGCCTTCTCCGCCGGCAGCGCGCCAAAGGGCACGGTGCATCCGCTTGCGCTGCGCACGCTTGAGAGCACGGACTACCCCGTCGACGGGCTACGCTCGAAAAGCTGGCTGGAATTCGCGAGCGCCGATGCGCCCGTGATGGATTTCGTCTTCACCGTTTGTGACAACGCGGCCGGAGAAGCCTGCCCGATCTGGCCGGGCCAGCCGATGACGGCGCATTGGGGCATTGAGGACCCTGCCGCGACCGAAGGTTCCGAGCTGGAGAAGCAGGCGGCGTTCGTCACTGCGTTCCGACATCTCAAGAACCGGATCGACACCTTCGTGAACTTGCCGCTGAGGGGCATCGACAAGCTGTCGCTCGGCACCAGGCTGCGCGAGATCGGCCGCTCCGAGGGCGCGACGTCAGGCAGAAGCGACGTGGCGTGACAATGAGCATCTTCGAACGATACCTCACTCTGTGGGTTGCACTGTGCATCGTCGTCGGCGTCGCACTGGGACACGTCATGCCCGGTTTCTTCGGCGCGATCGCAGCCGCCGAGGTCGCCAAGGTCAACCTGCCGGTGGCGGTGCTGATCTGGCTGATGATCGTGCCCATGCTGCTGAAGATCGACTTCGGCGCGTTGGGCGAGGTGCGGAAGCATTGGCGCGGCGTCGGCGTCACCCTTTTCATCAATTGGGCCGTAAAACCGTTCTCGATGGCGCTGCTGGGCTCTTTCTTCATCGGCCACCTCTTCGCACCGTGGCTGCCGTCCGGCCAGATCTCGTCCTACATCGCCGGCTTGATCCTGCTGGCGGCGGCGCCTTGCACCGCGATGGTGTTCGTGTGGTCCAATTTGTGCGAGGGGGAGCCTCACTACACGCTGAGCCAGGTCGCCCTGAACGACGTGATCATGGTGTTCCTGTTCGCGCCGCTGGTGGGACTGCTGCTTGGCGTGGCCTCGATCAGTGTCCCCTGGGGCACGCTGCTGCTCTCCGTTCTGCTCTATATCGTGGTTCCCGTAATCGTTGCTCAGCTGTGGCGCAAGGTGCTGCTGCGCGGAGGCGACGACGGCTTCAACCGCGCCATGCGGATGCTGCAGCCTGTGTCGCTAGTTGCGCTCCTCGCCACATTGGTGCTGCTGTTCGGCTTCCAGGGCGAGCAGATCGTCCGGCAGCCACTCGTCATTGCCATCCTTGCCGTGCCGATTCTGGTGCAGGTCTATTTCAATGCGGGCCTCGCCTATTGGCTGAGCCGGCGGTTCGGCGTGGCCTGGTGCGTTGCGGCTCCGGCCGCTCTCATCGGCGCGAGCAACTTCTTCGAGCTGGCGGTCGCCGCCGCGATCAGCTTGTTCGGCCTCGACTCCGGCGCTGCGCTGGCGACCGTGGTCGGCGTTCTCGTCGAGGTCCCGGTGATGCTGTCCGTCGTCCGCATCGTCAAGGCGACAAGGGGCTGGTACGAGGCCGGCGCTGGCAAAGTCCCGACGGCCTTGGAAGCCCACCGGTGAGACATGGAGACCGACCATGAGCGTCACGATCTACCACAATCCCGACTGCGGTACCTCGCGCAACACGCTGGCGATGATCCGGCAGAGCGGCGCCGAGCCCATCGTCATCGAATATCTGAAGACGCCGCCGTCCCGCGAGAAGCTGCTCGAGCTCGTCAAGGCGATGGGCATTTCCGTCCGCGCGCTGCTGCGCGAGAAGGGCACGCCGTTTCGCAATCTCGGCCTCGATGATCCCAAATGGACCGATGACGAGCTGATCGATCAGATGCTCGCGCATCCCATCCTGATCAACCGCCCGATCGTGGTGACGGCGAAGGGCACGCGATTGTGCCGGCCCTCGGAAGCGGTCATCGATCTGCTGGATCATCCGGTCGGCCGGTTCGTGAAGGAAGACGGCGAAGTGGTCGGAGCGCGCTGAGCCGGCTCCGATGGCAGCAGCTGTCAGGCGACAGTAGGACGCAACTTCAAATCGCTTGCAGCGTTGAAGCCGCACCTCTCGAGAGCTATCGATCGGCAAGATCGATCCATCGGGAGGAACGCATGAGCACCATCACCGGCGGCTGTCACTGCGGCGCAATCCGTTACGAGGTCGAGGGCGACGCGATCGTGCATGCGCTGTGCCACTGCCGCGACTGCCGGCTTCACGCCGGCGCTCCGGTCGTCGGCTGGACGATGTATCCGGAGAGCGCTCTCAAGGTGACCAAGGGCGAGCCCAAGATCTACAATTCCTCGGAACACGGCCGGCGGCACTTTTGCGGCCATTGCGGCACCGGCCTGTTCTATGTCAATGCCGACATGCTGCCGGGGGTCATCGACATCCAGAGCGCGACTTACGATGATCCCGAGGCCGTGCCGGCGACGATGCACATCCAGGTCGCCGAGCGGCTTCGCTGGATGGAGCATGCGCACGAACTGCCGGCGTTCGAGCGCTATCCTCCCCAGCCCTAGCGGCGAGAGGCGATGCCGGCACAGCTTCGCATCAGCTCCTCGTGCTGGCCGTCTTGTCCAGCGCGGCACGCAGGCCATTCGCCAGCTTGACCGCGTCGTCGTTGGCCCAGAAATGCATGAAGAACAGCCGCGGCTGCTCGTCCAGCATGTGGCTGTGCAGCGCGGTCACCTCGATGCCGTGCGTGCGCAGCGCCACGATGACCGGGTTCACCTCGTCGCTGGTCAGGACGAAATCGCCGGTGATGGCGGCCTTGCCTCCTCCGGTCGGCTGGAAGTTGATGGCGATCGCAACGCCCATCGCACCGACGGGGGTCAGCAGCATGCCGTCCTCCGTGATCGGGTCGCGCCGCTTGACGTTGAACTGGTAGACGCCGCCGTTGGCCTGCCCCTTGACGCCGATGACCTGATCGAGCTTGGCGGTGTCGAGGTCGATGGCAGGCGGCGGGCCCGCCGGCGCCGCGACCGTCAAGGGAGTCTTGCTTTCGGCCAGCGCATCGTGGATCGCCGAGGCCAGCTTGACGGGATCGCCGTGTCCGGCGACGTGCATGTAAAACGTCGCCGGGCTCGCGCGCAGCAGATGATTGTGCACGGCGGTGATCTCCAGACCGCTCGCGATCATCTTCGCCATCACGGGATTGACCTCGGTCTCGAGGAGCACGAGATCGCCCATGACCATGGCACCGCCATGCGCGGGCTTGAACGCGAGCCAGCCGCCGAGCGCCAGCGCCGGCTTGATCGTCACCCCGTCCAGGGTCACGGTGAGATCGGTGCGGGGAAAGCCGTAGCGGTGGACGTCGTCCGCAACGGCGGGCTTGCGGCCCAGCGTCTCGTCAACCTTATTCCAATCGGGATCCTGCGCATGAGCGCCCGCGATGAGGCAGGCACTGACGCCGATCAGCGCCGAGATGATCTTTCGCATTGCTCTGCTCCTCAAGCTGGATTTCAGCCGTCAGCGTCTCACTTCTGCTCCTTGATCTGGCCGGCGCTGTCGACGACGAGCCGCACGTCCTTGCCGTTCTTCACGGCTTTTGCGGTCATGCCCTCGGCGGTCGATTTGATGTCGCTGACCTGCGTGTAGCCGGCCGCCTGGATTTTGGCGACGACCTCCTCTTGTGTCAGAGCGCGTGCGCTCGACAGCCCGCTGGCGATCGCCAGAAAGAGGATGGTGTGAAAGATGACCTTTGTCCGCATGACATTCTCCTGGCGTCTCCTGCCCCAGGGTCGTTTTCGGCGCGGCGCGACGGGACCACGCCAACGCGCTTCGGCGCCGCCGCTGCGCACGAATGGAAAATTACGATTTGTCTGATGAGATTGGGAAACGATGACATGCTGCGCCCTTGGTGATCAGGACGCGATGCTTGGGCATGTCGCCTCGCGGGGAGATCGCAAATCCCCGTCACGTCGAATAGAAACCCGGGTGGCCCAGCTGTCAACACGCGCATGGCCGAGGCGCGTCACGAAGAGTTCACTCGGAACGGAACCGCACCAACCGGCATCTTGAAACGACCGGACGATCTCATTAGGGTTCGTCACGTGGGGACGAAGCAGACTCCCCGTGAGACCCCGGTCCAAGCTCTGCGCAGCACGCCATTCGTGGAGCTTGCGCATGGACACCGAACGACACCCTTCCCCCCGCCAAACACTGGCCATCCTCTCACGCGGCGATGCCGCCGCGTGCCGCGACACGACGGCGCAAAACAGCCGCTTCGTCCGCGTCTTCGAGGCCCTCGCCGCCCTCGGCATCGACGCGCACCCCGTGATCTACGACGAAAGCTTCGCAGGTGCAGTCCGCGACCAATTGCTCGCGGCCGACGGCGTGCTGGTCTGGGTCGATCCGATCCACCAGGGCAAGACGCGCGCCGAGCTCGATCCCCTGCTGCGCGACGTCGCGGCGCAGGGACCGTGGGTGAGCGCCCATCCCGACGTGATCCTGAAGATGGGCGTCAAGGAGGTGCTTTACCGCACGCGTCACCTCGGCTGGGGCGCCGACACGCATCGCTATGACACCGCCGCGGCGTTCCGCGCCGAATTTCCCTCGCGCCTTCGGGCGGACGGCCCCCGCGTGCTCAAGCAAAATCGCGGCAATGGCGGCCAGGGCGTCTGGAAGGTCGAAGCGCTTCCGCACACGAACGAGACGGTTCGTGTACTCCATGCCCAGCGCGGGAGCCGGCCCGAGGACATCAGGTTCGACGAGCTGGTGGCGCGCTGCGCGCCGTATTTCGGATGGGGCGGCTGCATCATCGACCAGGCGTTTCAACCACGCCTGCCCGACGGGATGATCCGCTGCTACATGAGCGGCGCGAGGGTCGCGGGCTTTGGGCACCAATTGATCAAGGCCCTGATCCCGCCGCCGCCGGAAGGCCCCGACGCGCCCGAGGCGCAACCGGGGCCGCGCATCATGCACGGGCCTGATGCTCCGCCGTTCCAGGCGCTGCGAAGGTCGATGGAGGACGAATGGACGCCGCAGATGATGGAAACGCTCGGTATCGATGAATTGTCACTGCCGGTGATCTGGGATGCGGATTTCCTGTGCGGGCCGCCGGATGCGGCGGGCGCCGACACCTACGTGCTGTGCGAGATCAACGCGAGCTCCTGCTTTGCGATCCCCGAGGAAGCGCCAGCGGCGATCGCACGAACGGTGACGCACCGCCTGCTGCGGAGCCGGGAGGCACGGTCCGGCTGAGAGCCGGATGACGTCTCGCGATCCTATTCGGCGGCTTGCGGAGCGCGCATGCCGTTCTCCGTTTCAACGGCAGGCTGGTCGGCGAGCGCCGGTTGCTCGCCATCAGGCAGCCCCCGCCCCTTCACCAGCCCGAAGATCGCCGGGATCACGATCAGCGTCAGCAATGTCGACGAGATCATCCCGCCGATCATCGGCAGCGCGATGCGCTGCATGATTTCGGATCCCGCGCCGGTGCTCCACATGATCGGCAGCAGGCCCGCCATGATGGCGACCACCGTCATCATCTTGGGCCGGACGCGCTCGACCGCGCCCACCATGATGGCGTCATGGAGATCGCGCCGGGTGAAGACCCCGCCCTCGGCGTCGCGCCTCGCCTTCATCTCGGCCAGCGCGTGATCGAGGTAGATCAGCATCACGACCCCGGTCTCGGCAGCAACGCCGGCGAGCGCGATGAAGCCGACGGCGACCGCGACGGACAGGTTGAAGCCAAACCACCACATCATCCAGATGCCGCCGACCAGCGCGAAAGGCAGCGACAGCATCACGATCAGCGTCTCGGTCAACGCCCTGAAGTTCAGGTAGAGCAGCAGGAAGATGATCGTGAGCGTGACGGGCACGACGATCTTGAGGCGCGCCGCCGCGCGCTGGAGATATTCGTACTGGCCGCTCCAGACGACATAGGTGCCGGCGGGAAACTGGATGCTCTCCGTCACCGCGCGTTGCGCATCCGCGACGTAGCTGCCGATGTCGCGATCGCGGATGTCGACATAGATGTAGGTCGCCAGCTGGCCGTTCTCGGTCCGGATCGAGGTCGGCCCCCGCGCCGGCTCGACCTTGGCGACCTCGCCGAGCGGCACGGCACCGCCCGCCGGCATCGGCACCAGGATATCGCTCGCGATCGCCTTGGGATTGTCGCGCAGGTCACGCGGATAGCGCATGTTCACCGTGAAGCGCTGGCGGCCTTCCACGGTCGTCGTGACCGTCTGGCCGCCGAGCGCGGCCGCGATGGTGTCCTGAACGTCCTGGATCAAAATGCCGTAGCGCGCGAGCGCCTCGCGGTCCGGGACGATCTCGAGATAGTAGCCGCCGATACCGCGCTCGGCGTAGGCCGACGACGTGCCCGGGACAGTCTTGATCACCCGCTCGACCTGCCGCGCCAGCCGGTCGATCTCGACGAGGTCGGTGCCCATGACCTTGACGCCGACAGGCGTGCGGATGCCCGTCGACAACATGTCGATGCGGGCCTTGATCGGCATGGTCCAGGCGTTCGAGACGCCGGGGAACTGCAGCGCCTTGTCCATCTCCGCGATCAGGCTGTCGATGGTGACACCGGGACGCCACTGCTCTTTCGGCTTCAGATTGACCACCGTCTCGAACATTTCGGTCGGTGCCGGATCGGTCGCGGTCGCCGCCCGTCCCGCCTTGCCGTAGACGGAGGCGACCTCGGGGAACGACTTGATGATGCGATCCTGCGTCTGCATCAGCTCGGCCGCCTTGGTCACGGAGATGCCGGGCAGCGTCGTCGGCATGTAGAGCAACGTGCCCTCGTTCAGCGCCGGCATGAACTCGGTGCCGAGCTGCCGCGCCGGCCATGTCGTGACGGCGAGGATTGCGAGGCAGGCCAGGATCACTGGCGTCCTGGCGCGAAGCACGCCCTTGATCACGGGCCGGTAGATCCAGATCAGGAAACGATTGATGACATTTTTGCTCTCCGGGACGATCCGGCCGCGGACGAAGATCACCATCAGCGCCGGCACCAGCGTGACGGACAAGAGGGCAGCGGCGGCCATCGAGAAGGTCTTGGTGAACGCCAGCGGGCTGAACAGCCGCCCCTCCTGCGATTCCAGCGTGAAGATCGGCATGAACGACACGGTGATGATCAGCAGGCTGAAGAACAGCGCGGGGCCGACCTCCGCGGCGGCATCGATCAGGATCTGCACGCGGGACTGATCGGGCCTTGCCCGCTCGAGATGCTTGTGGGCGTTCTCGATCATGACGATCGCGGCATCGACCATGGCGCCGATCGCAATCGCGATGCCGCCAAGACTCATGATGTTGGAGCCGAGACCGAGCAGTTTCATGGCGCCGAATGCCATCAGCACGCCGACCGGCAGCATCAGGATCGCGACCAGCGCGCTGCGGACGTGCAGCAGGAACACCATGCAGACCAGCGCGACGACGATGCTCTCCTCGAACAGCGTGTGCTTGAGCGTGTCGATGGCCGCGTAGATCAGGTTCGAGCGATCGTAGACCGGGACGATTTCGACCGATTTCGGCAGGCTGCTCGCGATCTCCTTGAAGCGCTTCTTGACGTTCTCGATGACGTCGAGCGCGTTGACGCCGAAGCGCTGCAGCACGATGCCGCTGGCGACTTCGCCCTCGCCGTTCAGCTCGGTGATGCCCCTGCGCTCGTCCGGTCCGAGCTCGACATTGGCGACGTCGCGGAGCAGCACCGGCGTTCCGCCGGAGGTCTTCAGCACGATGTTGCCGAGATCGTTGATGCTCTTGATATAGCCCTTGCCGCGGATGACGTATTCGAACTCGGCGAGCTCGACGGTGCGCCCGCCGACATCGGCGTTGCTGGCGCGGATCGCCTCACGAATTTTTTGCATGCTGATGCCGCGATCGCGCATCCGCTGCGGGTCGAGCACCACGTTGTACTGCTTGACGAAGCCGCCGATGCTGGCGACCTCGGCGACGCCTTCGGCCTTGGCCAGCGCGAACTTCAGATTCCAGTCCTGGATCGTGCGGGTGTCCGCCAAGTTCAATTCCTTCGACAGGACCGCATACTGGTAGACCCAGCCGACGCCGGTGGCGTCGGGACCGATGGTCGGGGTGACGCCGGCAGGAAGCCGCGAAGCCGCGCCGTTCAAAAATTCCAGGACGCGCGAGCGCGCCCAATAGATGTCGGTGCCGTCCTCGAAGATCACGTAGACGAACGAGGCGCCGAAGAAGGAGAAGCCGCGCACGACTTTCGATTTCGGCACGGTCAGCATCGCCGTCGTCAAGGGATAGGTGACCTGGTCCTCGATCACCTGCGGCGCCTGGCCGGGATATTCGGTGTAGACGATGACCTGGGTGTCGGAGAGATCAGGGATCGCATCCAGCGGCAGATGGATCAGCGCATAGAGACCGGCGGCGGCCGCAAAACCGGTGCCGAACAGCACCAGCAGCAAATTGCGCGCCGACCAGGCGATGATGCGGGCGATCATTTGCGCTCTCCCGCCGCATGGCCCGCATCGGACGCCTGAGGCGCTCCTTCCGCAAAACCCTTGAGCGCGGCCTTCAGATTGCTTTCCGCATCGATCAGGAAGGTGGCGGATGTGACCACTGCCTCGCCGTCGGCAAGCCCGTCCCGCACCTCGATGTAGCCGCCGCCACGCCGGCCGAGCTTCACCTCGCGCGGCTCGAAGCGCCCTTTCCCCTTGTCGACGAGGACGGCCTGCCGCGCGCCGGTGTCGAGCACCGCGCTATCCGGTATCGCCAGCACGGGCGCGGCGTCGGCCGTGTCGATCTCGGCATCGACATACATGTCCGGCAGCAGCGCCGCATCGGGATTGGCAAGCTCGATCCGGACGCGAACGGTCCTTGTCTCCCGGTTCACCTGCGGATAGACCACGGCGATGTGGCCGCTGAAGATGCGGCCGGGAAAGCTCCGCGCGCGCACCGCCACGGACTGCCCCACCGCGATATGACCGAGATCGCGTTCGGCGATATCGACGAGGGCCCAGACGACCGAGGTGTCCGCAATCCGGAACAGCACGTCGCCGGGATTGGCGCGCATGCCTTCGATCGCGTTGCGCTCGAGCACGATGCCGTCGCGCGGCGCCGACCAATGGATGGTGACGGGCGCGAGGCGCGTCTTCTCCATCTCGGCGATGACCTGCTCGGGCACGTCGAGATTGACCAGCCGTTGCCGCGAGCCGCGGCCATACATCTCGACGCCGCCCACCGTCTTGGAGGTGATCGTCGCAAGATATTCCGCGGCCGCGGACGCAACCGCCGAACTGTAGATCTCCATCAGCGGCTGGCCCGCCTTCACGCGCGTGCCGGTGGTGACGTCGGCGACCTTCTGCACGAAGCTTTCGGCGCGCATCGCGATGACAGAGACGCGGCGCTCGTCGAGCTGGATCGTGCCGGGTGCCTTGACCGTGACGCGGATCGTCCGTCGCTCGACCGGCTCGGATTTCACGCCGGTGCGCTGGATCTTGCCCGGCGAGAGCTTGACCGTGCCGTCGTCGGCCTCGTCGCCTTCGTAGACGGGGACGTAGTTCATCCCCATCGGGTCCTTCTTCGGCACCGGCGAGGTGTCGGGCAGGCCCATGGGGTTGCGGTAGTACAGGATTTTTCGCGAGGAAGTCGCCTGCGGTGGCTTTGGTGCCGTCGCAGGCGCCTGACCGTCTTCATAGACCGGCAGATAATCCCGGCCACGGTCGTCCTGCTTCGGACTAGCGGACCAGAGTGGCGCGCCGCTGGGGTCACGATAGTAGAGCGGAGTTCGGTCCGCTTGAGCTGCAGCCGGGGTCGCCTCGGCATGAGCGGACCAGCGTCCGTGCGAGGACCAGTATGCGCCCACGGCCAGGCCACCGGCCAGCGCGAGAAGTGTCAGGAGACGCAGCGTCTTCATGGTGTGTCTTCGCGCGCTTGGCACGCGTCCATGTGAGGGGAAGGAGAAAATTCGGACGCCGCAAGCAGCGTCCGCACGCTCACTTGGTCGCCGTGACGATCACCTTGCCGGTGACGGTCTCGGACTCGCCCTGCACTTTCGCCGACAGCGTCACCTGATAGCGGCCGGCCATCGGCAGGTCCGTCCGGAAGGCGTAGACGCCCGGCTCCTGCGACGGAAGCGGCGCGACCGCCGATTCCATCTCGGCCATCCCGTCCGGGGCCATGTCGACGCGGGTCTTGAAGATGACGGCGTCCGCCACCGGCTTGCCGGTTTGCTTGTTGGTCAGGCGAATCGAGAGCGTGACGTCGTCGCCCTTCTTCATTTGCGCAGTGACGGGCTCGAAGGCGTAGTCACTGGGGCCCGCCATCGCGGCGGAGGCGGCAAGCGAAAGGGTGGCGGCGAGCGCCGCGGTGCTGAATTTGGAAAGCATTGTCCTGTCCTCATGATCTGATTTTTCGCCGTGGCGCATGAAGCGCGCACGTCAGTTGTCGTCGCGCGCAAACGTGCTGCGCGCGTTCGGCTGTTGCGAGATCAGATTCGAGGAGGTCGGAAGGGAGGACTGCTGCCGCGGACGGAGACGACCTGATCCTCGGGGATGGCGATCGTGCTCACCGCTACGGCGAAATGCCCGAAGACGACGGGCCTGATGGCATCGAGCGCGATGGTGCCGCCGACGCAGCAGAAACCCATCCCGCATTTGTAGCCGATAGTCTGGGAGGGCGTCCCCTTCATGTCGGGGGCAATCGTCCATCGCCATCCCGGCGTCGCTGCCCATCTGCATGGTCGCCGGCATATCGTCCGACGACATGGCAAGCCCGGATGCGGACGCGCCAACGGGCAGCATCGCCAGGGATATGGCGATTGCGAATGCCAGGATGGTACGGACGAGGCGCATCTTTATCGAGTTACCTTATCAAGGTCGCAGCGTAACTCTCGTAGCATATCCCAGTGCCGGTGGCGCTTGTTGATCCGGATCAAGCATTCGTGACCAGGGCCGGCCGGTACCGACCCTGCCGCCGGCCCGGGTCAGATCTTCGGGATCTTCGCGCGCTCGACCACGCCGGTCCATTTGGCGATCTCGGTCTCGATCAGCTTCTTCATCTCCTCCGGCGAGCTGCCGCGGACCTCGCCGCCGACGGCGGTCTCCAGACGCTGCCTGAGCTCGGGATCCCCGAGTGCGTCCAGCGTCGCGGCATTGAGCGCGGCGATGATGGCGGACGGCGTTCCCTTGGGCGCCAGCAGGCCAGCCCAGGTGCGCACGTCGTAGCCCTTGATGCCGGCTTCCTGCACGGTCGGGACATCGGGCAGCAACGCAGTGCGCGTCGGCGAGGTCACCGCCAGGCCACGGATCGCGCCGCTCTGGATCTGCGGGGCCAGCAGCACGGGCGTGCCGACGATGACGGGAACGTCACCACCGAGCAGCGCGGTGGTGGACTGCGAATCGCCGCGATACGGCACGTGCACGATCTCGATGCCGGCTGTGGCGTTGAGCAATTCTCCCGCAAGATGATGCGTGCTGCCGAAGCCGACCGATCCGAAGCTGAGTGAACCCGGCTTGGCCTTGGCCATGGCGATGAGCTCACCCAGCGATTTTGCGGGATAGTCGCTGCGCACGGCGATGACGAGCGCGTAGTAGACCAGCGTCGAAATCATCTCGAAGCTTTCGGCCGGCTGATAGGCGAGACTCTTGTAGGTCGCCGCGGAAATCGCGTGCGCACCGGTGACGAGGCCGAGCGTATAACCGTCGGGCGCCGCCTTGGCGACCGCATCCGCCGCGATGTTGCCGCCGGCGCCCGGCTTGGCCTCGACGATGATCGGCTGCCCGAGCTTCTTCGACAGCCCGTCGGCGATGATTCGCGACAACGTGTCGGCGGCGCCGCCGGCGGCAAAGCCATGCAGCAGGCGGATCGGACGCGACGGATAATTGTCCGCCCATGCAGGGGTCACCAGACAACCACCGAACAGAAAAATGGCCGCAGCAAGCCGCTTCATCCCTCGCATGGATGCTCTCCCTCAATTGTTATGTCGTTGGCCACAGCGCGTGCGGCGTCTTCAAGTCATGATCGCGCTAACGCGCGAACTCCGTGCATTCAGGCGACGGCGGCATACCCCAGACGTCACGCGGCAGCCCGACCCATATCTTCGGCCGCTGCGGGCGATCGCGATGCCAGGGACGCGGCTCGAAATAGCCGAGCTCCTCGTCCACCATCCGGTCGAGGTCATGAAACAACTCGACCAGATGCCCATCGGGATTGCGGTGATAGATCGCCGTGTTGTGCCCGGGGCCGTGACGCACCGGTCCCCAAAGCACCGGGAGCTTGTGACGCGCGAGATGGTCGCAGGCCCGATGCATGTGGTCGGGGCCCCGCAGTTCGAACGCAAAATGATGCAGACCGCGGCCAGGCGCGAGCGCAAAATTCAACGTGTGATGCTCGAAGCCGCTGCGCATGAAGACGAAGCGGTCCTCAATCCAGTCGGATACCCGCAGGCCCATCACCTTCGCGTAAAACTCCGAAGCGGCCTTGGGATCGGGCGTGCGAAGGGCGACATGGCCGAGCTTGGCGACAGCGAGGCCACCGATCCGCTCCTGCGCGGGCGTGGGCGTCCAGCTCTGGATCAGCTCGAAGCGCGTGCCCTCTGGATCCGTGAACGACAGCAGCCGGGACACACCCGGCAGGGGATCGCTCCGAAGCTCGGGCCGTAAGTCCGCCTGCTTCAGCGCGGCGCCCAGCGCCTCGATCTGGACCTCCGGGGAGATCTCAAAGGCGATGCTGCTCAGTGCGGCATCGCCGGGCTCGATCACGAGCGAGAGCTGCTCGGAATCGCTGGCGAGGAAAATGCGATTTCCATCGCGGGCAACGAGGCCAAGTCCGATCACGCCGCGATAATAGTCGAGCAGCCGCTCCGGATCGGGCGAGGTGAAGGTCGCGTGTCGCAGCCGGGTGAAGCGTGCAATGGGTGCTTGTGTCATCGTGCGGTCCATCCCCTCATGGAATCATGATGATCTTGCCGAGCGCGGAGCCCTGCTCCAGCAACGTATGCGCCTTGCTGACTTCGTCGAGCCTCAGTACCGCCGAGATCGCCGGCTTGATCGCATTGCGGCTCAAGGCCTCGATCACGCTGCGCATCAGGGCACGGCGTCCGTCACGATCGTGGTCGTAGATGTGGAAGGAGAAGCAGCGGATCGCCGGACAGATGTCGAGATGATCGCGCATCGCCGCCATCAGATTTTCTTCCGGCAAACCGGCGAAGGCGTTGTAGGACAGCAGCGTGCCCCATTTGCCGAGCGCGCCGAGATAAGAGGTGAACTCGGGCCCGCAGACGTGATCGAGAAAGAGGCCGACGCCCTCGCCATCCGTCAGTTCGCGGGTGCGCGCCACGACATCCTCGCTCCGGTAGAAGATGACGTGATCGGCGCCGTTCGCCTTGGCGAACGCGGCCTTCTCTTCAGTCGAGACCGTGCCGATGACGGTCATCCCGGCAAGCTTGGCCAGCTGCACCAGCGCCGTGCCGACGCCGCCGGCCGCGCCGATCACCAGCGCGCTTGCGGGCGCGCGCGGATGGCGGCACTCGTGCAGCAGTGCGTAAGCGACCTGGTAGTTCGACAAGCACACGGCCGCTTGCAGATCGACATTGTCCGGCAGCGCGTGAACGGCATCCGCGGGCGCGACCACGACGTCGGCATAGCAGCCGCCGCGCTGGGACAGATCGCGCGCGCTCAGCAGCACCTTCTGGCCGATGGCAAAGCCCTCGACGCCGGACCCGAGCGCGGAAATGCGCCCCGCGACGTCGTTGCCGGGATTGGCCGGCAGCGGCGGCATCCATTTGTAGACGCCGCGCCGGATCAGCACGTCGGGTTGACCGACCCCGAACGCCTCGGCCCGGATTTGCACCTGGCCGGCTCCGGGCAGAGGCACCGGAAGCTCGACCAATTCGAGTGCATCCGGCCCACCCGGCTGACGCACCAGCACCGCCCTCATGACTTCACGCGCTCCCTGGGACCATATTTTCGAAAATCATACCGTTTACGAAAATTATTGCAAGATGGTCGTTAGCGCGGCATGTTGAGGCATCGATTCAGCGACAGGTCCCATGCCCGAGAGCGCCGTCCGCCCCCGCAAGGAATTCGGCAAGACCATCGCCGCCGACATCACGCATCGGCTGCGCGAGGAGATCATTGCCTGCGCCCTTCCGCCCGGCGAGCCGCTGCGCTTCGACGTGCTGCGCGAACGCTTCGGCGCCAGTTTTACCACGCTGCGCGAGGCGCTGACCGCGCTCGCCGCCGAAGGCCTGGTCGATGCCCAGGAGCAGCGCGGCTTTCGCGTGGCGCCGGTCAGCCGCCAGGATCTGGTGGAGGTCACCGATGCAAGGGTGCTGATCGAGGTGGAATTGATCCGCCGCTCGATCGAGCGGGGCGATGACGATTGGGAAATCGCCGTGATCTCCACACTGCACCGATTGAAGCGGATCGAGCAGCGCGATCCCGAGCATCCCCTGCGCGATCCCGAGTGGAAGATCGCGCATCGCCAGTTCCACCAGGCGCTGGTCTCCGCCTGCGGCTCGGCGACGCTGCTCGCCATTCGCGCCGAGCTGTTCGACCGTGCCGAACGCTACCGGCATCTCTCCGCCAATTTCAGGCCGCGCCCGCGCGACAAGGCCGGCGAGCACCAGGCGATCATGCAGGCCGCCATCTCACGCAACGCGGATCTCGCCGTGCAGTTGATCGAGACCCATATCCGCTCGACCTCCGACAACGTCGCCAAATACGCCGGCCATCTGCTCGACGCCGAATAGGCGACCTGCATTTTCACGCGGCGGGCTTGCGCCCGGCCTAATTTTCGAAAATAATACATCAGATCGAAAATCAAAACCGTTAGGGCGAAATCATGAAGCTGCTGTCGTTCTTGGATGGAAATCGGGAAAGCTGGGGCGCCGTTGTCGAAAATCGCGTGGTGGATCTGGGCCGCGCCCTGCCCCAGTACCCCACGCTCGCGGACTTTCTCGGCAGCGATGACTACGCCAAGCGCGAGGCGATCGTCGCCGGGCACAAGCCCACGTTGGCGCTGAGCGACGTCAAATACCTGCCGGTGATCCCGCGGCCCGAGAAGATCGTCTGCGCCGTGCGCAATTATCTCGACCACCACAACGAAGCCGTGGCGTTCGGCATGAAGCGCGAGATCACGGAATTTCCGCCGATCTTCCTGCGGGTCTGGCGTTCCCAGGTTGCTCACAACGCGCCGGTGATCCGGCCGAAGGTCTCGGACAATTTCGATTGGGAGGGCGAGCTCGCCGTCGTCATCGGCAAGGGCGGCCGTCATATCAGCCAGACTGATGCATGGAATCATGTCGCGGGCTATTCGATCTACAACGACGTCAGCGTGCGCGACTGGCAGCGCCACGCCCAGCAGATCGCCTCCGGCAAGAACTTCGTCGGCACCGGCCCGTTCGGACCGTGGCTGGTCACGCCGGACGAGATCGGCGATCCCACGAAGCTCAAGCTGGAGACGCGCGTCAACGGCGCGACCGTGCAGTCCTCCGACACCTCGATGCTGATCTTCTCGATCCCGCGGCTGATCGAATATTGCTCGACGATCTTCGATCTCGTCCCCGGCGACGTCATCGCCACCGGCACGCCGGCCGGCGTCGGCTTCACCCGCAAGCCGCCGATCTTCCTCAAGCCCGGCGACGTGGTCGAGGTCGAGATCGAGAACATCGGCGTGCTCAGCAATCCCGTCGTGGACGAGGCCTAGCTTCAGCATGTCGTCCTACGATATTCGCAAGACCGCGCTCAGCGTCGAGACCATCTGGCATGAGCGCGGCCCACGACTGGAGAAGCCGCTGCTGGTCGGAACTGCCGTCGCGGTGATCTGCAATCCCTTCGCCGGCCGCTATGAGCCCGATCTGATGCCGTTCCAGGCGGCCTTGCGTGAGCTCGGACGCGAGCTCGCTGGCGCGCTGATCGCACAGCTCGGCGGTGCGCCGCGGATCGAAGCCTATGGCAAGGGCATCATCGTCGGCGAAGACGGCGAGCTCGAGCATGGCGCCGTCTGGCATGAAGCCGGCGGTCACGGCATGCGCGAGGTGCTGGGTCAACCCAAAGCAATCGTGCCGGCGGCGAAGACCATCGGCGGTCCGGGCACGCGCCTGATGGTGCCGCTCGGCCACATCCACGCCGCCTATGTCCGCAGCCATTTCGGCACCGCGGAGATGACGCTGTGGGACGCGCCGCGGCGCGACGAGATCGCCTTCGGCCTCGTGATGGCGACCGGCGGCCGCCCGCATGCCCGCATCGGCGGCCTCGAGGCGTCGGAGATCTCCGTGCATGACGGGCAGCGCTGAGCGCCGCCCGTCTCCGCGTCACAGGAAGCCGGTCGAGATCCACGGGATCGCCGCGACGATCAGCGTGCCGATCAGCAGGGCCACGATATAGCCGACGATCGGCTTGATACCCTCGTCGGGACTGATGCGGCTGATGGCGCAGGCCGCGTAATAGCCGACCCCGAATGGCGGGGCGAACAGGCCGATACCCATCGCGAGCACGACGACCATCGCGTAGTGCACTTCGTGCACGCCGACCTGGCGGGCGATCGGAAACAATAGCGGCCCGAACAGGACGATGGCGGGGATGCCTTCCAGCACGCTGCCCAGAATGACGAAGGCGAGGATCGTCACGCCGAGAAAGACAGGCGTTCCGCCCGGCAGCGCCGTCATGAACTTTGCAAGCGAGGCCGAGAAACCCGATTGCGTCAGAGCCCACGCCATCCCTGTCGCAGCGCCGATGATCAGCAGGATCGCGCCGGACAATGACGCGGTCTCCACCAGCATTGGGTAGAGGCGGCGCCAGGAGAACTGACGATAAATCAGGAGCCCGGTGAGCACCGAGTAGACGATGCCGATGGTCGAAACTTCGGTCGCGGTGGCGACGCCCTCGACCACCGCGGCGCGGATGACGAAGGGCAGCGCCATTGCCGGGATGGCAATGACGAAGGCGCGGGCGATCTCCCTCCCCGTGGCCCGCTTCACATGCGACAGGTCCTCGCCCCGGTATCGCCACCAGACCACGGCGCAGAGACCGATGGCGAGCACGATGCCGGGCAGCAGCCCCCCGGTGAACAACGCCGCGATCGACACGCCCGTCACCGAGCCGATGGTGATCAAGACGAGCGACGGCGGAATGGTCTCGGTCTGGGCCCCGGTCGCCGCGAGCAGCGCCACGAGATCACCGGGCCTGGCGCCGCGCTTGGTCATCTCCGGAAACAGCACCGGCGCCACGGCGGCCATGTCCGCCGCCTTCGAGCCGGAGATGCCCGACACCAGGTACATTGCGCCGACCAGCACATAATGCAGGCCGCCGCGCACGTGGCCGAGCAGGCTGGCGAGAAAGCCGACCATGGCCCGCGCCATGCCGGTCATCTCGATCAGCAGGCCGAGGAACACGAAGAGCGGCACGGCCAGCAGGATCAGATGGCTCATGCCTTCGTCCATGCGACCAATGATGACCGCATCGGGCGTGTTCGTCGTCAGCGCCAGATATCCGACGGTGGCAAGACCGAAGGCAAAGGCGATCGGCACCGCCGCCAGCACCATGGCGCCGACGATGACCACGAAGAAGATCAGCAGGTTGAGATTGCCGAGCGGTTTCAATACCGGCGCGATGAGGACGAGCGCGGCGATGATGCCGGCGACGAGCGCCCCAGCCGCGAGCAGGCTGCGCAGGCTCGAGATGCGGGCGAGCCGCAGGACCGCCGCGACCAGCATCAATCCGATGCCAACGGGTAACGCGGCAGCCCGCCAGCTGTTGACGATTTCGAGCGCCGGGGTCGTGACGAACACCTCGTCGGCCGCGAACTCGTAGGCAGGGTGGACCACCAGCAGCAGGAATGCCAGCGATGCCGCGGCGGCAACGACGTCCAGGAAGGCACGTGCGTCGGGACGGAGCATGCCGATGATGGCCGTCATCCGCATGTGCTCACCGCGCTGGAACGCGATCACCGATCCCAGCATGGCGAGCCACAGGAACAGGATGCCGGCAAGCTCATCCACCCAGATGATCGGAGCGTGAAAGACATATCGTCCGACGATGCCGGCCGACAAAACGACGATCTCGGCGAGCACCAGGAGCGCCGCCGGGATCGCAACCACATGACCAAGCACCCTGTTGGCCGCGACGGCCCAGCGGTGCACACCGGATTGAGGCGCCGCACCCGCGGCGCCCTGATCGATCCCAGGCATATGGTTGATCGCGGTCATGACAGCTTGCCCGCCGCTTTCTCGAGCTGAGTCCAGGCCTCATCGCCAAACTTGGCCCTCCAGTCGGCGTAAAAGCTGGTCTTCGCCAGGGCCTGGCGGAATGCGCCGCGGTCGACGTCGATGAACTGCATGCCCTTGGCGGTCAGGTCGGAGCGCAAGGACTCGCTGAGCTTGGCGACGTCCGCACGCTCGTCCTTGGCCGAGCGATCCAGCTCGCGTGTCACGATCTGCTGCACATCCTTCGGCAGCTTTTCGAAGGCGCGCTTGTTGCCGAGGATCCAGTAATTGTCCCAGACATGCCCGGTCAGGGAACAGGTCTTCTGCACCTCGTACAGCCGGGCCGTCGCGATGATCGGCAGCGGATTTTCCTGACCGTCGACCACCTTGGTCTGGAGCGCGGAGTAAACCTCGTTGAAATTGATCGGCGCGGGGCCTGCCCCGAGCGCCTGGAACAACGACGTCAGATTGGGAGCGGCCGGCACGCGCAGCTTGAAGTTCTTGAGATCGTCCGGCGTCCTGATCTCGCGGCCGGACGACGTGACGTGGCGGAAGCCGTTATCCCAGGGGCTCGACACCGCCATGATCGGCGTGCGCGCGATCTGCGCGCGGATATAGGCGCCGAGCTCGCCATCCATCGCCTTCCAGACCGCGTCATAGTTCGTGAAGAGAAAGCCGAGGTTGACGATGCCTGCGGCCGGCACCAGCGTCGCGAGGATCAGCGAGGACAGGTTGAAGAACTCGACGCCGCCGTTGCGGACCTGCGTCAACAGGTCGGTATCCGATCCGAGCTGGTTCGCCGGGAACAGATTGATCTCGAGCCGGCCGCTCGTCGCCTCGCGAATGCGGTCGGCAGCTTCCTTGGCGCGGATGTTGACGGGGTGCGTCGGATCCTGCCCCGTCGCAAGCTTGTAGGTGAATTCCGCGGCCGAGGCCGGGCGGGTGAGAATGGCACATAGCGGCACGGCGGCGCCGGCCATGAGCAACTTGCGGCGGCTGAGAGTTATCGGCTTGCGCAAGGTCATCGTTTCCTCCTGTCGAGCATGGATTGGTTGATCTAAAGGCGGCTCTTCACCGCCCGTGTTGCTGCTGGCCGGCTCTCGATGCGCCGGCATTGGACAGCAGCCGTCGTGCTTCGCAGCGGCGCTACGAAGCATGTCCGTCGTGGATCGGGAAGACGGGCTGCTAGCGCAGCCACTCCTTGATCTGCCGCTTCACTTCCGCCGTCGAGATGCCGTAGCGGTCGTGCAGCGTCGGCAGCGCGCCGGCGGCGAGAAACTCGTCGGGAAGTCCGATCTGCCGGAACGCGGGATGAACGCCCGCGCGCATCAGCAGCGTCGCCACGGCCTCGCCGAGCCCGCCGATCACGGTGTGATTCTCGGCGACGACGACGAGGCGGCCGGGCTTGCCCGCTTCGCGCAGGATCGCTTCGGTGTCGAGCGGCTTGATGGTCGGAACGTGCAGGACAGCCGCATCAATGCGGTCATCCGACAAGGCCTGGGCCGCCTCCAGCGCGCGCATGGTCATGATGCCCGAGGAGATGATCAGGACGTCGCCACCGTCACGAAGCAACGCAGCCTTGCCGAGCTCGAACCGGTAATTGTACTCGTCGAGCACCAGCGGCACCTGTCCGCGCAGCAGGCGCATATAGACCGGTCCGCGATGCGCGGCGATCGCCGGCACGACCTGCTCGATCTCGTGCGCATCGCAGGGATCGATCACCGTCATGTTCGGCATCGCGCGGAACAGGGCGAGATCCTCGGCCGCCTGGTGGCTGGGTCCATAGCCCGAGGTCAGGCCGGGCAGCGCGCAGGCGATCTTCACGTTGCGGTCTTCTTCCGCAATGGTCTGGTGGATGAAGTCGTAAGCCCGGCGCGACGCGAACACCGCGTAGGTCGTCGCGAACGGCATGAAGCCTTCGGCGGCGAGCCCCGAGGCTGCGGCGAACAGCAGCTGCTCGGCCATGCCCATCTGGTAGTAACGATCGGGAAAAGCCTGCGCGAAGATGTGCAGGTCGGTGTATTTGCCGAGATCGGCGGTCATGCCGACCACGTCCTCGCGGCTGCGGGCGAGCTCGACGAGCGCGTGGCCGAAGGGCGCGGGCTTGGTGCGCTGGCCCTCCGCTGCGATCGAGGCGATCATGGCCGACGTGGTCAGGCGCGGCTTTGCCGAGGGGGTCGATCCGGCGGACTTCATGGCTGGTCTCCCGCGTTCAGTGCAGACAGCGCGAGCTGCCATTCATGCGGCTCGACGCGAATGAAATGGTTCTTCTCACGCTGCTCCAGGAAGGGAACGCCCCTGCCCATCAACGTGTCGGCGACGATCATGCGAGGCTTCGGCTCGGCATGCGCCGTCGCGGCATCGAAAGCCCCCACCACTGCGTCGAGATCGTTGCCATCGACGCGCTGCACGAACCAGCCGAAGGCCTCGAGCTTATCGACCAGCGGCTCGAAGCCGAGCATCTGCTTGGAGGGACCGTCGGCCTGCTGATTGTTGACGTCGACGATTGCGATGATGTTGTCGAGCTTGTGATGGGCAGCAGACATGATGGCTTCCCATTTCGAGCCCTCGTCGAGCTCGCCGTCGGAGAACAGCGTGAAAATGCGCGCCGCCGATTTCTTGCGCTTCAGCCCGAGCGCCATGCCGACGGCAATGCCAAGGCCAAGGCCGAGCGAGCCGCCGGACATCTCCATGCCCGGGGTGTAGGAGGCCATGCCCGACATCGGCAGACGGCTCTCGTCGAAGCCATAGGTCGCGAGTTCCGCTTCCGGAATGATCCCGGCCTCGATCAGCGCCGCATAAAGTGCGATCGCATAGTGTCCGTTCGACAGCAGAAAGCGGTCGCGGCCTTCCCAGACCGGATCTTCAGCGCGAAAGCGCATCGCGTGGAAATAGGCCACCGCCAGCACGTCGGCGATGTCGAGCGCCTGGGCGATATAGCCCTGGCCCTGAACCTCGCCCATCAGCAAGGCGTTGCGGCGGATATTGCGGGCGCGCTGTGCCAGCGACGGTGCGTTCGGGAGTGTCGGTCTTGCCATGTATATCTCCTTCTCGCCTAGTGGATCAGCATGCCGCCGTTCACGTCGATGACCGCACCGGTGACGTAGGCCGACAGGTCCGAGGCGAGGAAGGTGTAGATGCCCGCGACGTCGGCGGCCTCGCCGAGGCGGCCGAGCGGTATGCCCTCGAGGATCTTCGTCCGCATCTCGTCGGTGAGCTTGCCCGCGGTGATATCGGTGCCGATCAGGCCCGGCGTCACGCAGTTGACGCGGATACCGTCGGGCCCGAATTCGCGGGCCATCGCCTTGGCGAGGCCGAGCACGCCGGCCTTGGCTGCCGAGTAATGCGGTCCGCCGAAGATGCCGCCGCCGCGCTGGGCGGAGACCGACGACATGCACGCGATCGACCCGCTCCTGCGCTTGCGCATATGCGGGATCACCGCCTGCGACAGGAACAGGATGCCCTTCAAATTGACGTCCTGGATACGGTCCCAATCTTCAGGGGTGATGTCGAGAAGCTTCACCGGCTGCGTCACGCCCGCATTGTTGATGAGGATGTCGATCTGACCGAATTTCGCGATGACCGCTTCAACGGTCTTGATGCAGGCCTGCTTGTCGGTGACGTCCAAGGCGAGGCCAAGATGCGGCTCGCCAGTGCCGGATTCGAGTCCGCGCGCGGCGGCTTCCGCGGCTGAACCGTCGATGTCGAGAATGGCGACCCGGGCGCCTTCGGCCGCAAAGCGGCGGGCCGTTGCAAGGCCGATGCCCCGCGGCGAGGCCGCTCCGGTGATGATGGCTGTCTTGCCGCGTAGCAGCATTGTGATCCTCCCTGAATGGCTGTTGCCGGCACCGACGGCGCCACTGTTCTTGACCCGTTGATTATGCCCCTGCCTCGTTTCCGACAAACGCGCTGTTGTCTTGCATAGGTGAATTTGGTTCACTCGTCGGATGCTGCTGTCCAGTATTATGATATCATCCATCCGCGCGTTCGAGGCGGCCGCACGCACCGGCTCGTTCCGGGATGCGGCGAACGAACTTCATTTGACGCCGAGCGCGGTGAGCCACGCCATCCGCAAGCTCGAAAGCGCGATGGGCACGATATTGTTCGAGCGGAGCGCCCGCGCCGTCCGTCTGACGCCGGCGGGCGAGAACCTGATGCGTCATGCCGGCGCCGCCTTCGACAATCTGCGCCGCGGGATCGAAGAGGTCGCGGGCCGCGGCCCGCAATTGCTGAGAGTGCACTGCGCGCCGAGCTTTGCCGCGCAGTGGCTCGCCCCGCGCCTTGCCCGCTTCATGGCCGCAGAGCCCCAGCTCGAGGTCCGGCTCGCCGCCAGCACGGAATATGCCCGGTTCAGCAACGACGATTTCGACATCGACATCGTCTACGGGCAGCCGAGAGCCGAGGGAGTCGAGGTCATTCCGCTCGGCGAAGAGACCGTGACGCCGCTCTGCACGCCCGAGCTCGCGAAGAAAATCCGCAAGCCGAAGGACCTGCTCGATCAGGTGCTGATCCGCTCGGAAGTGAAGCAGGTGCAGTGGCACCAATGGTTCACCGCCAACGGGCTCGAGGCGCCTGCCATTCATGGCATGCGCTTCGATCGCAGCTTCCTGGCGATTGCGATGGCGTCGAGCGGCCTCGGCGTGACGCTGGAGTCAACCCGGCTTGCCGAACGCGAGATCGCCACAAGGCGGCTGGTTGCCCCCCTCGCCGGACGCTCCGTCGACATCCGCTATATCGGCCACCATCTGGTGTTCCCGCGCGCGAGCCAGCAGCGGCGACCGATCCGCGTCTTCGCCGAGTGGATCACGCGGGAGGTCGCGGTTGCCGGCCCGGCTTCAAGCCGATCGAGAGTCAAGTCGACGGGCTGACGGCTCCGACCGCTCAATACGTGCCGCCGAAGCGTCTTTTCTGCTCAGCCCTTCGAAACCACCGCGCGCCCATAGGGCGGTTGTGCCTGGACCGGCGGATTGGCGGTCTGGGCGGCAAGCTCGCCGATCAGGCGGTCGGCGTCGGCGGCCATGCCGTCAGGGGCCTGGATCACCAGGCGTTCGAGCGCCCAGCGATAGGACGAGATGCGCTGCTCCAGGCATTGCTGCACCCACTGCACGATCAGCGAGTTCTCCTGCATGCGCGCGACCGCGTCGTCCCTCTCTCTCGGCGAGAGCGCGGAGACGCGCGCCATGCTGGCGTTGCGCTTCCTGTCGAGGTCGATGACGCGGATCGCGGATGCGAAGAACGGCTCGAAGCGGGTGATGTCGTTGCGGACGTCCTCGATCAGCTGCGCATAGCGCGAGGAATGCGAGCGGTGCGGCTCATCGATCAGCGTGCGGCCGTACATGGTGCGGTCGAACACGATCTTCTGCCGCCAGGGTGACGGCATCGCCTTGTAGTCGCCGAACACGCTCTTCCAGGCGGGGCGCGACAGCGGCGGCTCGATCATGGGATAGGCGAGGTCGCGCAGCTGGCGCTCCTCGTCGGTGAGCTGGAATTGCGAGGGTTTCAGACCGACGCTGGAGGTGACCTCCTCGCCGAGCCAGCGATGCATGTCGTCGCTGCGCATGTCGGCGCGGGTGCGGCCGAAATCGCCGCCGCTACAGGCACCGAGCGCAGCGCCAAGCATCGTGAGCAGCACGGCCGATCGGACAGACCGGATCTGGCGGATGGTGTCCGGCATTGCAAGAGCCCGGAATCAGCGACGGCGACGACGGCGCCCCGGCGCTGTGCCCTGCTCCGGCCCGTGATCGCCGCTGGTTTCGTCTGCCTCGCGCTCGATACGGATGACGGGAAGGATCAGGATCGTTCCCATGTCCGCGCGCGGAGCGACATCCCCCGACGAGCCCACCCGGCGACCGGCCGGAAATTCAATGATGGTCCCCATGTCAGCTCTCTTCAATTGCCGCGCGACCGAGCGCGCTCATGCAACATGCATTCATTAAGATCAGTTCATGGTTAACGGGGTGTAAACGTCGCGGTCGGACCGTAACCGCACGGGCCGCCCGCGACGTCCCGTTGCGGCACGAGATCGCTCCAAATCGAGCGTTCGGCTTCACGCCTCGTTTTCCTTAACGAGCCTTTAAAGGAGCCTGCGATAGGCTGGCGGGCAGTATCTCTTCCAGGTCGCGTATCTCTCCATGACCAAGTCGCTGTTTCCCGGATTCGACGGGCTGATGTCGCTCTCCCGTCGCGAAGGCGTCGATGTTCGGCCGACGCTGCTGCGCGTGCTGACCGACCTCTATGTGCAGACCCGCATCCACAGTGACGACGAGCAGCGCCAGTTCACCGAGCTTGCAACGCGGCTGATCGACCAGGTCGACGATGCGACCCGCGCGGCCATCAAGGCCAAGCTCGCGATCTATCCGTCGACGCCCGTCCCGGTTCTCCAGAAGCTCGGGCTGGTTGCCGCACATGAAGGCCGCAGGGTTCCACTGGCGCGTGAAATCCCCACGCCCGCACCCGCCCCCGCGCCGGCCCGCACGCCGACCGACGCCGAGCTGCGCATGGCCGCGAACATGGCGATGCAGCCGAAGGACGCCGCCGAGATCCACGACATGTTCTTCCGCGCCGGCGCCTCCGAGCGCGCGCTGATCCTGCACAACCTGGCGCAGACCCCGCTGAAGGCGGCGCCCCGCATTCCGACCGTGCGCGCCAAGCGCGCGATTCAGATCCTGGAGATGGCGGCGATCGCGGGCGACGTCGAGAATTTCACCCTCGAGCTCGGCGACAGCCTGATCCTGCCCTCGCGCGTCGCGGCCCAGATCGTCGACGATGCCGGCGGCGAGGCGCTCGCGGTCGCCGCGCGCGCGCTCGACATGCCGAGCCCCAACTTCCAGCGCATCCTGCTGTTCTTCAAGCCGGAGATCGGCACGTCCGTGAACGAGGTCTACCGGCTATCGCGGCTCTACGATCGTCTCAACGACCGCTCGGCGCTGGTGATGCTGGCAGCCTGGCGCGGCTCGACGCTCGCCGTCACCCGCGCAAAGTACCAGTCGTCACTGCATGACGGCGAACGCCAGCGCGCCCGCGCGGGCGCAAGCCAGACGCGGCCGGGCGTGCAGCCCGGCGCAATGCCGCCGCGCCGCACCGGCACCGACGGGTCGTCGGAGCGTTGAACAACTCGCGCTGAGGGAGATCCCGCGTCGTCCAAGCTCGTCATTGCGAGCGCAGCGCGCAGTCGTGCCCCGGACGCAGCGCAGCGCCCCTCCGGCGATGCGCTGCTGAGCCGGGGCCCATCTCTCCGCCTTCGTTGATGCAGCCTTATGGGTCTCGGCTCTGCACGGCAACGCTGGCGCGTCGCCGCTTGTCCGGGACACAGCTACGCCTTCGCAAGCTCGAGGAAATGCCGTCCGGCACGATCCTCGGTCTCGACGATCCAGGCGTCCGGATCGAAGCGGATTTCCTTCGTCAGCCGCTCCTCGATCGTGTGCTCGGGCAGAGGTTGCTGCGCGACCGGCACGAAGAAGCGATCGACGGGGCGGCCGTCGTCGTAAGAGGTCTGCGGCGCCGGCGCGTACAGCATCGCATGGCCGTCGAGCAGCGACACTTTCACGAACACCGCGCCCGCCTCCTCGGCACCGCGACGGCGCACCGCGCCGAACACGCCCTCGGTCTGGCACCGGCGCAGGTAAGCCGCCACCCATATGTTGGATTTCAAACGCATGAGTCGAACGATAGGCCAGCGTGACGCGCGCCGCCAGTCTCAGCGTCCGATTGTCACGCCTTGCTTACACCTTGCCCGCCGTTGATCTGGCGTGCGACGAGGTATGACAGCGGCATCGCAAGTGCGAATCCCACGGCGACCGCATAGGGGATGTTCCTGATCGCGTCGGCGGCGAAGCTCGGCACCATCAGCACGACGATCAGACTGACGCCCGCCAGCACCGTACCCAGCATGATCCAGACCAGAACCGAGACCTTGAACATGACAACCTCTCTTCTTCGTTGAAGATGAGCGATCATGTTCCCCGAAGCTGTCGGCCGTCATTGATCCCAAGCAAATCGCCCGCGCGCGGGCGCGGCGGCGCGCGATACCCGGAATTGATCGGCGTCAATGACAGCGGGCGGTGGGGTTATTCGACGGGATGGCCGATCGCGGCGCCGAGCTCGCGCAGCAGCCGGTCGGACAACTGGCCGGTGACCTGCATCTTGTGCTCGCGCTCGAACTTCTGGATCGCGGACTGGGTCTCGCCGCTCATCGTGCCCGTGATCTTCAAATTCCCGTAGCCATATTCGGACAGCGCGCGCTGAACGCCGGCGATACGCCGGGCGGCGGGGCTCTGCGGCACGGGAATCGGCGCGGGCGGACGCATGGCGGACGGCGGCGTCGAGGTCGTCGCCTTGACCAGATTGGTCATGGGATCACTGCCCGCGCGCGGCGTCGATGCGGTCGCCTCGACGGGTTTCTCCGGCGGCTTCTCGGCGGCTCGCTCGGCAGGTTTCGGCTCGGCGCGGAACTCCGTCGCGCGCGGCTCGAGCGGCGAGGTATCGGCGCCGACCGGGCGCGGCCGCGGCATTGGGTTCGACAGCGCCACGGAGGACGGTGCGGGAAGATTGATCACGGTGCCGAACATCGGCGCCGGATGGCGGCCGGTCTGCAGGAACAGCGCATTGGCAACGATCGCGCCGATCGCGGCGACGGCGACGAGACCGGCCAGCGTGTCCTTGGGGCTGTGCAGCAGCACGCGCATCACGAGGTTGCGCTCGGTCTCGACATCGACAACCGCGGCCTTGGCGCCACGGCGGCGCGGAGCGGCTTCGTCCTTGGTAGACTTCCTAGGCACTTTTCTTCACCAGAGCGGGTTGGTCCTGAGACTGGTCGTGAATTTGGTCCTGAAGATCCTGGCGCAGCACCGGCGTCAGCGTCGCGACCTTGCTTTCGACCGGCTTGACTTGCGGCGGCGTGTAGACGAGCGGCAGCCTGACGGTGACGGCTGTGCCCTCTCCCAAACTGCTTTGTACCGTCAATTCGCCGAGATGCAACGCCACGAGACTCTTCACGATCGAAAGTCCGAGGCCGGTTCCCTCGTGACGGCGCTGATAGGTCTTGCCCGCCTGGAAGAACGGCGCGCCGATGCGCTTGAGATCGTCGGGCGCGATGCCGACGCCGGTGTCGCTGATGCGCAGCGTCAGCTGCGAACCCAACACCGAAGCGGTCACGGAGACCTGACCGCCACGCTCGGTGAACTTGATGGCGTTGGCGACGAGATTGAGCACGATCTGCTTGAACGCCCTGGGATCGCCGGTCATGACGGGCAGATCCTGCGGCGCATCGGTGATGAGATCGATGCCGTTCTCCCGTGCCTTCAGCGCCAAGAGATTGCAGCAATGCAACAGCGAGGCCCGCGGCGCGAACGGCTCGGACGCGATCTCGAAATTGCCCGACTCCATCTTCGACATGTCCAGGATGCCGTTGACGACCGACAACAGGTGCTGGCCGGAATCGTTGATGAGCTGCGCGTATTCCTGGCGCTGGGCCGCACCCAGCATCAGGGTCTGCTCCTGCGCGATCATCTCGGAGAAGCCGATGATGGCGTTCAGCGGCGTGCGCAGCTCATGGCTCATGGTGGCGAGGAAGCGGGTCTTGGCGGCATCGGCAGCTTCCGCGGCGCTGCGCGCCTGATCCAGCGCCTGCTCGGACAGCTTGTGGTCGGTGACGTCGCGCATCACGGCGACGACCTCGGCCTCGCGCGTGACGTCACTGTGATAATTGTGGCCGATATCCCGGTCGAGCGGGCGGCAGCGCATCTCGACCCAGAGGAAATCGACCTGGCCGCGCTCCGAGCCGTCGGGCTCACGCCGCAGCCGGAACTCGATGCTGCGCACGTCGCCGCGCGCGGCATCGGAGAGCGCGGTGAGATAGGCCGGGCGATCGGCGACATGGACGCGGTCGAACAGGCCATGCCCCAGCAGTTGCGCCACCGGCATGCCGAGCATGGCTTCCGCCGCCGGCGAGATGAACTGCACCGCACCGTTGCGCTGATGCCGCGAGACGACGTCGCTCATGTTGCGGGCGAGCAGGCGATAGCGCTCCTCCTCGCGCGACAGCAGCGCAACGCTGGTGCGCGCCAGCGATTCCGCGCCGAAGGCAAGGCCGGCGGCATAGAGCGTCGCCGAGACGACGCCGCACGCCATCAGCACGCCGCGTTCAGCAGTGCTGGTGTCTGCAACCGGCAGCCAGCCGAGCTGGCCGACGAAAATCAGGAGTCCCGCACAGGACAGCGCGAGCAAGGAAGCAAAGGCCGCGACGCGGCGCGAGGCCGACAGCGCGGCTTCGAGGGGAACCACGACCAGCCAGACCGCGGCGAATGATTCGATGCCGCCCGTGGTGCCCGCGACCGCCATGATCAGGCCGGCGAGCGCCAGCGACGACAGCACATGGGCGCCTTCATAGCGGCCGGTGCGCGACAGGAACCAGGACAGCAGGATCGGCGCGATCAGCCAGGCGAACGCGGCGACCTCGACCGCGCTCGGCGCGCCGCGCATGGCGAGATAGACCGGGAATGCGGCAAAGGCGGCCAGGCTGCCGAGCAGCCGCGGCGCCATGAAGGCACGATGACGCGCCCGCATCAGCGCATCGTAACGCGCGGAGGGATGCAGCAGTGCATCGAGACAATCGCGGATGATACTCAAAACTGTCACGGGTCTCGCGCTTCGGCTCAATCGTCTTTGGAAGACGCGCCGCAACGCCTCCTTGTCGTTGAGCCACCGTGTCAGAGCGACCTTAAACGAGTGCTAAGGCGGCTCGGTGTGGGGCCGGACGCCGAGACATCGCGGGGCTTTTTAGACGATTTGGCGACGTCTTCGGCGAGGATGGTGAACACAGGGTTTCACACATCCCGGCATGGTTTCGAATTGGTGGATACGCATGCCAGCAGAATCACGGGCGCCGGCGTCAATCGAAAATTTACGACACCGTCGATCTCGAAGAATTTTGCGTAAATTTTCCGCGAATTAAGCTCAAGGCAATCACTTGCGATTTATCGAGAGTTGCTAGGTCGAAACGCGCGCGGACCATCGCCGCGGGCGGGATCTAACGAACAGGTCGATAAGATGCGCTTTCTGCTCCGCATCACATTCTGGCTCGGGCTGGTGCTGGTGCTCCTGCCCAGGGACAAGACGCCCGAATCGGAGAAGCTGCCCCAGATCGGTGCCGCCGACGCGGTGCAGGCTGCGACCGCGGCCGTCTCCGACATGACCCAGTTCTGCAAGCGCCAGCCGGCGGCCTGCGAGGTCGGCGGACAGGCCGCGACCATCATCGGCCAGCGCGCCCAGGACGGCGCGCGCAAGATCTACCAGATCATCAACGACAAGAAAGAACAGATCTCCAACGACAAGAACGAGAAGAACGACAAGAAGGCGCCCGACCATACCGGCTCGATCGCGATGGCCGGCGAAGGCGATGCCGCATCGACCGAGGCACCGCGCGATACCCTGAGCCAGGACGACCTCGCGCTGGAATGGCGCGGCCCGGCGGCGGCGAATTAGCGCCCAAACCCTATCGATTTCATCTCCTCGCATCCTTATATTGGCCCTAACGGGAACACGGGCCAACATGACGACGATCGACGAAATCAGGGACAATTTCGAGCTTCTGGACGAGTGGGACGACCGCTACCGGTACGTCATCGAGCTCGGCCGCACCCTGGAACCGATGCCCGAGGCGGAACACTCCGCCGAGAACAAGGTCAACGGCTGCGTCAGCCAGGTCTGGCTCCAGAAGCTGGTCGACCGCGGCCATGGCTCGCCGATCCTGAAATATCGCGGCGACAGCGACGCGCATATCGTGCGCGGGCTGGTCGCGATCGTGCTCTCGCTCTATTCCGGTCGCACGCCGCAGGAGATCATCGATACCGACGCGATCGCCGTGTTCAACGAGTTCGGCTTTCGCGATCATCTGACGCCGCAGCGCTCCAACGGCCTGCGCTCGATGGTCGAGCGCATCAAGACCGATGCGAAAGAGGCGCTCGCGGAAGCGTCGTAGCGATCTTCACGTGAGGAGCGCGTGCTTCGAGCCACGCAGCAAGAATTCGTAGGGTGGGCAAAGCGGAGCGTGCCCACGATCTGCGTGTGACTGGTTGAGAATTCGTGGGCACGTCGCGCAAGAGCGCGCCTTTGCCCACCCTTGTATTAGCGCGCCGGATTAGAATGGCCTGGTTCCGTGAGGAATGGCCCAGCCCGGGTGGCCGCCCGAGCTGGGCCGCCGATCGATCGGATCGATGCCCACCGAAGCCTTGAGGGCTGCGTTTTGTAGCAAGATCGCGGTCGGCACTTCATCGGGACCCGCATGGTTGAACGAACTTCAGGTTCGCATCACAAGGGAGGGTCGAGGAAGATGGCCAAACGTACACGATCTGTGCTGGAATCGATACCAGCAAAGATAAGCTCGACGTGGCGCTCGATGGCAGTTCGGAGGAGCTGCAGGTCAAGAACACGGCGGAAGGCCACCAGGAGCTGGTGGAGTGGCTGAAGCGCCACAAGGTCAAGCGGGTTGGGATCGAGGCAAGCGGTGGTTACGAGCAGGCGGCGGTCGCCGAACTGCGACGCCAGCGGTTTGTCGTCATCGTGTTTCAGCCGATCCAGGTCCGCGCCTATGCCACGTTCCATTTGCAACGGGCCAAGAACGACAAAATGGATGCCGCATTGATTGCGGCCTGCACCGCCGCGGTCAAGAAGATCCATCCCGCTCCAGACCCCCGGCTGCAGCCTTTTGCCGTGCATCTGACGATGATCGACCAGATCAAGGAGGACATCGCAAAGCTCAAGAATCGGCTGGAGAGCTGCCCTGACGAACGTATCCAGAAGTTCTGGAAGGAGCAGATCGCTCTGTTGGCCAAGCACAGACGAGCCGAGTTCAAGGCCCTGGTGGCAGCGATCCGCAAGCATCGCGATCTCGCCGCACGGCTCGATCTGATCTACAGCGTTGGCGGCAGCGGCTTGCCGACCGCGGTTGCCATCTTGATCAGGATGCCCGAGATCGGTCAGATCACCCGCGAGCAAGCCGCAGCCCTCACCGGGCTTGCGCCGTACGATGACGACAGCGGCAAGCATGTCGGCGCCCGCAGGATTGACGGCGGACGCCAGCGCTTGCGTCAGGCGCTCTACACCGCAGCTCTTCCGGCATCCTTCCGCTGGAATCCGCAGCTCATGGCCCTGTACAGCCGGCTGATCGCTGCCGGCAAGGGCCACAAGCGCGCGCTGGTCGCCTGTGCCAGGAAGCTGATCGTCATCATCAACGCCGTCGTCGCCCGCGGAACACCGTGGGTCGCCGAACCGCCCAGAACCGCGAGTGTGTCCGTCACCTGATCTCGTTTCTTTGTTCGATCAGGCGACCGTTTCTTCGTCCCGACCTGCCGTCAAGACGACGCCGCGCGCCGCGGCCGTCAAGGATGGCCGTCGCGCTCGTCTCACCTCACGTCGACTGCCGCCAGGCCACGCCTTGACGGCCGCAAGCACGGCGTCATGCTCGCGGAAATCGGGCGTGCTTTAATGGTTGCTACGAGAGCTGGCCGAGCGGACGAGCTACTTCCGCTTCCGCTGCTGCTGTCCGAGGCCCATCTGCTTGGCCAATTGCGAGCGCGCCACCGCATAGTTCGGCGCGACCATGGGGTAGTCGGCCGGCAGGCCCCATTTCTCGCGGTATTGCTCCGGCGTCATGTTGTACTGCGTGCGCAGATGGCGCTTCAGCGACTTGAAGCGCTTGCCGTCTTCCAGGCAGACCAGATAGTCGGGCGCGATCGACTTCTTCAGCGAGACGGCCGGCTTGGCCGGCTCGAGCGGCGCGGTCTCGGTGCGGCCTGACGACACCCGCACCAATGCGCCATGCACCTGGCTGATCAGGTTCGGAATCTCCGCCGCAGGCGTCGGATTGTTGCCGAGATAGGCCGACACGATGCTCGCCGTCAGCTCGATGAAATTCTTAGCCCCGGCATCCGACATGGGCCCGCCCTCTCTGCACCTTGCGCTTCACGGGATAGACGACGCCGAACCTTTCCGTGTCAACAATACGTTCGGCTGAAACAAGGGACTGACGAGGCGACGACGATTGCGGCGCTTGACTGCTGCGCGGCAGAGTTCAGGACCGCTGGTCGAGATGGGCACGCAACTCGTCGATCGACGCAAAGCGCATCATGCCCTCCGGCATCTGCGCTTCGATCGAGCCGTCGGAATAGAGCGAATAGGCCATGCCGTCGACGATGCCGGATTTGAGGACGGTCACGGGCGCCTGCTCGACGGGTGGTGGTGGGGGCGGCGGCTCGGGTGCAGGCGGCGGAGCGGCCTCCGCAAAGGTCGATGGCGAGCGCGGCGGCGGCCGGCGCAGGGCGGCCGGCGGCTCCGACGGACGCATGCGGTCCGGCTTCGGCCAGGCATCGTCAAAGCTTGCAGGCGGAGTATCCAGGGCCTCACCGGGCTCCGCAGGTAGCTGCGGCGGCGCGTCCTCGATGGCCTTCGCCTCCGCACGCTCCCGCTCCTTGCGCGAGGTCGAGGCGAACAACAGGTTGCGCCGGCGCGGCGCTTCCGGAGCCGCGGGCGGCGTTGGAGCTTCCGGCACCGGCGGAGCCTCGACGCGCGGACGCTCGCGCGCGGCAGCTTCGCTCTGCCACGGCGGCGGGCCTGCAGCAGGTGGCGGCGGCGGTGGCTGCTCGATCCTTCCTTCGGCCCTTCCCTCGATCCTTGCCGCCGCAGCGGCAGCCATCGACTCGGGCGCAGCGCCTGATGCGGCGAGGCCCGGCAGCACGGGCCTGACCCGAACCTCGGACGGCGCACCGGCCAGCCGACGCGCGAGGCCCTTCAGTTCCGTGACCACGACATAGAGGCCGGCCAGTAACATTCCGGAGCAGACGGCGATCGTGCCCGAGATTATGAGGGGGCTGCCGAGGCTGAACTCCCTGACGGAGAAGCCAAACAGGATCGAAAGGAAGCCCGCCACGACGGCGAAAATCCCCGCGATCAACAATGCCAGATTCATCGAACTCACCCCCGGTCGCCATCCACACGCGACAACCGCTACGCCACGATACCGTCATCCGGTGTTCCACGCCAACGAGGAATCGTCGGTAGCGTTCCTAAAGGGAAGGAAATCAGGGACTTATTCACATTCCCTTCAGCTACGGCTCGCTACTGCTTAGACTGCTCTCAAGTAACCGGAATTGCTGCGTCGCATCAGGAATTTAGCCATAATGCCCAATTACTTGGTAATGGAACTGCGCTATAGGGAGTCCGGGGAACAGGCCCGCGCGCACCAGCAGGGCCAAGAGGGGATTCCGGGGCACCGATAGCCATGACATCCATCACGACTTCGGCGATCGACACGCCTCTGCGGCGCTCGGTCGAACGGACTTGCGACGATCTCGCCATGCTGGTGCTGGCCGCGGTCGCGGTCGTTGCAGGCCTGACGTTCCGCGACTACGGCCTCGGCTGGGACGACTACACCCACGCTGAATATGCCGATTTGCTGCTGCGCATGTTCGGTTCCGGCTTCAAGGATACTGCGGCGCTCTCCTTCGCCAATCTCTACATGTATGGCGGCGGCTTCGACATGGTCGCGGCCCTCCTGCACAAAATCATTCCGCTGGAGCTGTTCGAGACGCGACGTCTGGTCGGCGCCATTGTCGGCGTGGTCGGACTTGCGGTGACGTGGCGGCTCGGCCGTCGCATCGGCGGGCCCCTTGCCGGTCTTGCCTCGCTGCTGCTGCTCGCGCTGTGCCCGATCTTCTACGGCCACATGTTCATGAATCCGAAGGATGCACCCTTCGCGGTGGCCATGATCATCCTGATGCTCGGCCTGGTCCGGCTCGCCGAGGAATATCCCAAGCCGTCGCCGCGCACGATCCTGATCGTCGGCCTGGGTGCCGGCCTTTCGCTGGGCTGCCGCGTTCTCGGCGGGCTCGCGCTGGTCTACGCCGTGCTCGGCTTCGTCCCGCTGTTCCTGGAGGAACTGCGCAGCGAGGGCCTGCGCGAGTCGGTCCGCCGCTTCGCCCATGTCGTCTATGTGCTGCTGCCCGGCTTGGCGTTCGGCTATCTCGTGATGGGCCTGATTTGGCCGTGGTCGATCATGGAGCCCGGCAATCCCTTCGAGGCGCTGACCTACTTCTCGCACTTCTTCGAGAAGCCGTGGAAGGAGATGTTCGACGGCGCGATCGTGTCCGTGCCGGACATGCCCTGGTCCTATCTGCCGACGCTGTTCGCGCTGCAGCTGCCCGAGGTGATGCTGGTGCTGATGGCCGGCGCCGTGGTCAGCACCTTCGCCATGCTGCCGCGAAGCGAGGTGCCGGCGCGGCGCAAGACCATCATGCTGATGCTGACGCTGGCTGCGACCCTGCCGCTCGCGATCGCGATGGTGAAGCGGCCGGCGCTGTACAACGGCATCCGCCATTTCGTGTTCGTGATCCCGCCAATGGCGGTGCTCGGCGGCGTCGCTTTCGCGTGGGCCATGGAGCGCCTGCGCGCCAATCACCGCACCTGGCAGCCGGTCGTGCTCGCCACGTTCTGCTTTGGCCTTGCGCTCTCGCTCGCCGAGATGATCCGGCTGCATCCCTATCAGTACACCCACTTCAACCATATCGCCGGCACCGTGCGCGGCGCCGACGACCGCTTCATGCTGGACTATTGGGGTCTCGCGCTGAAGCAGGCTTCGGATGAGCTGCGCGAGCAGATCGTCGAACGCCAGGAAGTGCCGCCGACCAATCGCAAATGGAAGGTCGCGGTCTGCGGTCCGCAGCGCCCCGCCCAGGTCGCGCTCGGGCCCGACTTCACCATCGGCTGGGATTCCAACGCGGCCGATTTCGCGATGACGCTCGGCGAGTTCTACTGCAAGGGCCTCACCGCGCCCGTGATGGTCGAGATCAAGCGCGACGACGTCGTGTTCGCCCGCGTCTACGACATCCGCGGCCGCAGCATTTCCAGCCTGCTCTCGATCCCGGCGCCGTAATAATTTTCTCTAGGGCGAAACCCGGATGAGCGAAAGCGACATCCGGGATTTCTCTCTGAGCGGCCCCCATGTCGCTCCGCTCATGCGGGCTGCGCTTGACTGCCGCGCGCTTGTCGCGCCTTGCTGCTTGCCACGAGCGGTACTACGCTCCCTCCCCGCAACAACGATGTTCGGAGAGATCAGCCATGTCGCCAGCGGAAGCGCGCCTGAAGGAAGTGCCGTCTGATATGACGGAGGCTGAGTGGCAGCAACGGGTCAATCTCGCCGCCTGCTACCGCCTTGTCGCGCTGTACGGCTGGGACGATCTGGTCGATACCCACATCTCCGCGCGGGTGCCCGGCCCCGACCATCATTTTCTCATCAACCCCTACGGGCTGATGTTCGACGAGATCACCGCCTCGAGCCTCGTCAAGGTCGATTTGCACGGCAACCAGCTCTCCGAGAGCGAATACAGCATCAACCCGGCGGGCTTCACCATCCATTCGGCGATCCACGAGGTGCGCGAGGACGCGATCTGCGTGCTGCATCTCCACACCCTCGACGGCACCGCGGTGTCGAGCAGCGCGGAGGGCCTCTTGCCGCTGAACCAGACCGCCCAGCTCGTCACCCACGACCTCGCCTATCACGACTATGAAGGCATCGCGCTCGATCACGACGAGCGGCCGCGGCTGCAGAAGGATCTCGGCGACCACAACCACATGCTGCTGCGCAATCACGGCACGCTCACCGTCGGCCGCTCGGTCGCCTCCGCCTTCGAGCGCATGTATCACCTCGAGCGCGCCTGCTCGATGCAGGTGCGCACGCGCGCGCTCGGCACGCCGGTCTATCCGGTCGACGATATTGCTATCGACAAGAACACCGAGCTGCTCGCCAACCGCGACCGCGCCGAGCTGCGCGCCACCAACCTCGTGTGGCCGCCGCTGCTGCGCAAGCTCGACCGCGAGCTTCCGGGCTACCGGTCTTGAGATTTTCGGGATTTGGTGTAGGGTAGCGCCCAACGAACCTCTACGCCTTTTGGAATGAAACGCCGCCCAATTCCGGGCGGCGTTTTTATTTTGGGGCGGTGGTCGCCACGACAACAGAGCCGTAGGGTGGGCAAAGCGGAGCGTGCCCACGTTCTTTCATAATCACTGAGAGATTGGTGGGCACGGCGCTGCGCGCCTTTGCCCACCCTAATGCAGCTCCCTACGGCCCCGTGCCCTACTTCACCTCCGCCAGCGCCGCGAGGATGCGGGCCCAGGAGCGGATGCCCTTCTGGAAGCTGCGAAGATCGTACTTCTCGTTCGGCGAATGGATGTTGTCGTCGTCCAATCCGAATCCGACCAGCAGCGAGTCGAGGCCAAGCGTGCGCTTGAAGTCGGCGACGATCGGGATCGAGGCGCCGGAGCCCATCAGCACGGTCTCCTTGCCCCATTCCTCCGTCAGCGCCTTGCTGGCGGCGGCGAGCGGCTTCATGTTCCAGTCGAGCGCGACAGCGGGCGCGGCGGAATGGTCGCCGAACTCGACCTTGCAGTCGCCGGGAATGCGCGCCGTCACGTAGTCGCGGAACGCCTTGCGGATCTTTTGCGGGTCCTGCCCCTCGACCAGGCGGAACGAGACCTTGGCCGAAGCATGCGACGGGATCACCGTCTTGGAGCCCTCGCCGATATAGCCGCCCCAGATGCCGTTGACGTCGCAGGTCGGGCGCGATGAGGCCTGCTCGATCAGCAGGCGTCCCTTCTCGCCAGCGGGGATCGACAGGCCGATCGGCTTGAGGAACATCTCCGGCGTCAGATTGAGCTTCTTCCACTGCTCCAGGATATCGGGCGGCAGGTCCTTCACGCCGTCGTAGAAGCCGGGAATGGTGATGCGGTTGTCGTCGTCGAACAGGCCGCCCAGAATTTTGGTGAGCACCCGGATCGGGTTCATCGCGCTGCCGCCGAACACGCCGGAATGCAAATCGCGATTGGCGGCGGTGATCTTCAGCTCTTCGTAGAGCAGGCCGCGCAGCGAGGTCGTGATCGCCGGCGTGTTGCGGTCCCACATGCCGGTGTCGCAGACCAGCACGTAGTCGGCCTTGAACTCGTCCTTGTTGGCCTCAATGAAGGGCACGAAATTCTTCGAGCCGACCTCCTCCTCGCCTTCGATCAGGAAGGTGATGTCGACCGGCAGCGAGCCCGTCACCTTCTTCCAGGCGCGGCAGGCTTCGACGAAGGTCATCACCTGGCCCTTGTCGTCCTCGGCGCCGCGCGCGACGATGATCTTGCGGCCGTCGGCATGATCGGTGACGACGGGCTCGAACGGCGGACGGTGCCAGAGATCGAGCGGGTCGACCGGCTGCACGTCGTAATGGCCGTAAAAGATCACATGCGGCCGTCCACCGGCACCGGTCTTGCCGACGATGGCGGGATGCCCGGCCGTCGGCCTCACTTCAGTGGCGACGCCGAGGCTCGCGATGTCCTTGGCGAGATGCTCGGCCGCCGCCTTGCAATCCCCGGCGAAGGCCGGATCGGCGGAGATCGACTTGATCCGGAGCAGCGCGAACAGGCGCTCCAGGCTGTTGTCGAAATCCTTGTCGATGTGGTCGAGCACGGATTGAAGCTGCGCATTGGCCATGGTTGTGGGTCCTGACATTCGAGTCTCAAGAGGTACCGGGTTTTAGCGCCGTCGCAGGCTCGGAGCCAGCCGCAACGGGCGGATGCCGGATGTGCCATGCAAGACTACCTGCAAGTACGGCGGTCGCGAGGAGATTGTTGCCCCAGGCCTGGAGGACAGTTGGAAACCACGGCAGCGCCAGCAGCATGAGAATGCCGGCCGCGCCGAGCGCGAGCCAGGTTCCGAGACGCACATTCGCCCGCTCGTCGAAGGCGGCGCGATGCATCAGCACCGTCATCGGGAAGAACAGCCACATGAAGTAGTATTGCCGTGCCAAAGGCGAGGCCACCGTGATCAGGCAGAACAGGATGGCGAGCTCCTCCGCATCCGAGCGCGCCGTTCGCCGTGCTTGCTGCGGCATGATCGCGACGAAGCCGAGCCCGAGCAAGGCCGACAGCACCAGCACGATCCAGTTCGCCGTCCTGTAGTCGACGTCGATGATGTTCATCGTGCGCGGCGGCTTGCCGGGATCCTCCAGATTGAAGTTGATCGGACGGACCAGGCGGTGCGTGACGGCGATGAGGGACTGGTTGACCCACGACCAGTTCTGCTCGTCACGCTGGCCAAAGCCCTTTTCCGAGCTCGTTCCGACCATGCCCTGATACCAGGTCGCAAGCTCGGCCGCGTTGCGCTCGAAGCCGCGGATCGGCGCCGGCACCACATAGAGAAGGATGCCGGTGAAGGCGACCGTGGCGGCAGCCGCCGCCCATTTCCGCCGCCAGACCAGATACGGCAGGACCGCGATCGGAAACACCTTGATGGCAGCGGCGAGCGCGAACATGAAGCCCGCAAGCCAGGGACGTTGGTGCCGCAAGCTCCAGAAACCGTAGAGCATCATGGCCAGCAGGACGAGGTTCGGCTGGCCGAGGTCGAACATGTCGAACACGAAGGGCACGGTGACGACGGCGGGCAGCGCCTCCAGCCAGCGGCCGGGGCTGCGCCCCGAGCCGGCCATGACCTGGGAGAACGTCCCGGTGTACCACCACGCTACGGCGTTCAGGATCGACAGGACGACATAGAGCGGGATCTTGCCGAACCAGCTCGGGATCGCCAGCAGGATCGCCGGCAACGGCGGATAGATGAACTCGAAGTACTCGACGGCCGTGGCGGGATAGAGTGGCTCACCCTGCAGGACCTGCTGCCCGGCCCACAGCCACAGCGGGTAATCCTTGGTCTTGCCGCTGCCGAAGATCTCGGGAACGAGCACGTCGGCGGCGAGCAGGACGCAGCAGAACAGAAACAGCAGATCCAGCGGCGCGCGCAGCGACAGGTGTCGGGGCGCGTCAGGCTTGGCTAACGGGGCGGGCGGGGTCACGGAGTGGTCCTGTGCGGCGGCGAACAGGACGTAGCAGACCGGCGCAGGCTTGGAGAGCCCCTCACCTGAAATTGTACCGGTGGTGGCCTCGGGCAACGGCAAGCGGAATTGCCCAAAGCGGCCTGCCTACCGCCGCAGCAATCCGCCGAGCGCGCCGCGAACCAGCGTACGGCCGATCGAGCCGCCGAGCTGGCCACCGACCGACTTGCCGATATTGGCGGCCATCCCGCCGATCACCTGGTTGGTGACCGATCGCGTCACGTCCCGCGCAATGACCTGGCCGGTCGACAGGCGGCCGCGCTTGACGTTGGTGCCGAAGATGGTGCCGACGATCGAGCCGATCTGGCCGAGAAGGCCGCCGCCATTTCCGCCAGCCGGGCCGTCCGCGGTGGCCGCCGTGCCGGCAATGCGCTTCTGGATCATCTCGTAGGCGGATTCTTCGTCGACGGCGGTGTCGTATTTGCCCTTCACCGGGCTCGCAGCCATGATCGCCTTGCGCTCGTCCGGCGTGATCGGCCCGATGCGAGCCGACGGCGGCCGGATCATCACCCGCTCCACCATCGCCGGCGTGCCGTTGCCCTCGAGGAAGGACACCAGCGCCTCGCCCTTGCCGAGCTCCATGATCACCTTGGCAGTGTCGAGCTTCGGGTTGGGCCGGAAGGTCTGGGCCGCAGCGGCGACCGCCTTCTGGTCCCGCGGGGTGAAGGCGCGCAGTGCGTGCTGCACCCGGTTGCCGAGCTGTCCGAGCACGCGGTCGGGGACGTCGACCGGGTTTTGCGTCACGAAGTAGACGCCGACGCCCTTGGAGCGGATCAGGCGGACCACCTGCTCGATCTTGTCCATCAGCGCCTTGGGCGCATCGTTGAACAGCAGATGCGCCTCGTCGAAGAAGAACACGAGCTTCGGCTTGGGCAGATCGCCGGCCTCGGGCAGCTCCTCGAAAAGCTCCGACAACATCCACAGCAGGAATGTCGCGTAAAGCCTGGGGTTCTGGAGCAGCTTGTCGGCCACCAGAATGTTGACCATGCCGCGGCCGTCGCGGTCGGTCTTCATGAAGTCCTTCAGCGTCAGCGCCGGCTCGCCGAAGAATTTGGTGCCGCCCTGGTTCTCCAGCACCAGCAGCTGGCGCTGGATGGTGCCGACGGTGGCCTTGGTGACGTTGCCGAACCCCTGCGCGGCCTTGCGGATGGCTGCGAGCGGATCCTCCTCCGCGTCCGCCCCCTTCTTCCCGCTATCGGGCACGATGGCATCGAGCAGCGCGCGCAGATCCTTCATGTCGATCAGGGTCAGCCCGGCGTCGTCGGCGACGCGGAAGGCAACGTTGAGCACGCCTTCCTGCACGTCGTTGAGGTCGAGCATGCGTGCGAGCAGAAGCGGCCCCATTTCCGTGACGGTCGCGCGCACCGGATGGCCCTGCTCGCCGAACACGTCCCAGAACACCGTCGAGAACTGATCGGGCTGGAAATTCAGCCCCATTCCGGAGGCGCGCTTGACGATGAAGTCTTTGGCTTCGCCGACCTCGGAGATGCCGGAGAGGTCGCCCTTGATGTCGGCGGCGAAGACCGGAACACCGGCGCGCGCAAATCCTTCCGCCATCACCTGCAGCGTCACAGTCTTACCGGTTCCGGTTGCACCTGTGACGAGGCCGTGGCGATTGGCGAGCGCCAGCGTCAGCCAGGCCTGCTCCTCTCCCTTGCCGACGAAGATCTTGTCGTCGGTATCGCCGAGCTTGCTGTCCTGTGCGGTCATTATTCTCTCTGATCTCTTCTTGCCGGGTTTCGCGTACCGAAACTCGAATGCTCCAGTTCCGTAGTTTAACGCATGTCGCGCACCGATTAAAACGGTTCAACGCGCTCCAAGCATGCGACATTGTCGGAAACAGACGGACGGTATCAGCCGAAAGTAGGAACGAGCTGTTCGCAACGCGGCAATTTTTCGCCGATTCCATCTCCGCTCTTGCACCGCTGCAACACCTTTCGCGCGTTCGAAGGTGAATCGCCACGGCGCGTGCGTTCATCGCTTGAATTTCACATCACACCGGCTCAAGATCATTTTCGAAAGAAATACTCCGGCAAGCAAACCGGCTGAGGGGCGGGCCTTATGGACGAGCTGATCGGGCGGCTGGCGACAAACGCCAGCATAGATAGTGCTGTCGCTGAAAAGAGCGTCGGCATTATCCTGGGCTTCCTCCGCAACGAGGGTCCTTCCGATAGCGTGCAGGCCCTGATCGACCAGATCCCTGGAGCGGAAGCCGCGATCGAGGCATCCAGGAGCGGCGGCGGACTGTCGCGGCTGATGGGCGGCGGCTTGATGGCGGTCGGCACGCGCCTGATGGGCCTGGGGCTCGGCATGTCCGAAATTCAAAACGTCGCCCGTGAACTTTTCCGCTTCGGCCGAGACAAAATCGGAGCAGATCAGATGGGCAAGATCGTTGCGGGGACGCCAGGCCTCAGCCAGTTCGCCTGAAGCTTTGGCAATTCATATCGAGTATCATGACATATCCGATCACCGAGATTGAGGGCCTGTCGGTCTTTGCCGCCAACAAGTTGAAGGCGCAAGGTATCCGCACCACCGACGGGCTGCTCGAGGCGGCCGGCACGGTGAAGGGCCGCAAAGCGCTTTCCGCCAAGACCGGCATCAGCGAGCAGCTGCTGCTGGAATGGGCCAACGTCTCCGACTACATGCGTATCCCCGGCATGGGCCGGGCCAAGGTCGGCCTGGTCCGCGCCGCCGGCGTCACCACCGTGCGCGAGCTCGCCTATCGGAATCCGGCAAGGCTCGCCCAGAGCATGCGCGACGCCAACGAGAAGAAGAAGCTGCTGCGCATCCTGCCTTCGGAGAAGTCGGTCGGCGACATCATCGCCAAGGCGAAGAAGCTGCCGCCGAAGATCACGTATTAGGGGTCTTTCGAGAACGGATTCCCGCGCCACCTTTTCGGTGTCGTCCCGGCGAACGCCGGGACCCATACCGCGGAATCTATCGGTCACAGACGGTGGCAGTACCGGACTACGAGTCTTCGCCAAACTTTACCCTGGGGGTATGGGTCCCGGCGTTCGCCGGGACGACAGCTGGGGTGATGCGCGAGAGTGCCACAATATCGATGCCGCCCGCCGACACCGCCATCCCGCCTTGACTCCCCCTCGCCGACCGCGCAAAGCCACCCACATGAATGCCTCGCCCTCCCCATCCGTCCCGCCGGCCGGCTCGGCCGGGCCAGATGCGCTGCGGAAACTGCTGGAACGACCGATCCCGGCGGTGATGGGCGTGCTCAACATCACCCCGGATTCCTTCTCCGACGGCGGCGAGTTCATCGGGCCCGAGCAGGCGCTCGCGCGGGCGCGGGCGATGATCGCGGATGGCGTCGACATCATCGATATCGGCGCCGAGTCCACCCGGCCCTACAAGGGTGCGAAGGCCGTCACGGCGGAAAGCGAGCTGGCCCGGCTCAAGCCGGTGCTGGCGGGCGTCGTGGCCCTCGGCGTGCCCGTGTCGATCGACAGCATGAAGGCGGAGGTGGTGGCCTATGCGCTCGACCAGGGCGCGGCGATCGCCAATGACGTCTGGGGTCTGCAACGCGACGCCGCGATGGCGCCGCTGGTGGCCGCAAGAGGCGTTCCCGTCATCGTCATGCACAACCGCGACGACGCCGATCCCGCCATCGACATCATCACGGACATGAAGACGTTCTTCCTGCGCTCGCTGGACATCGCCGCAAAGGCCGGCATCGCGCGCGAAAAAATCGTGCTCGATCCCGGCATCGGCTTCGGCAAGACCGCCGAGCAGAGCATGACCGCGCTGGCACGCTTGCGCGAATTCGAGATGTTCGGCCTGCCGATCCTCGTCGGTGCCTCGCGCAAACGCTTCATCGCCTCGGTGTCGCCGTCGGAGCCGAAGGAGCGGCTCGCCGGCTCGATCGCCGCGCATCTGATCGCCGCGCAACGCGGCGCGAAGATCATCCGGACTCATGACGTCGCCGAGACCCTGCAGGCGCTGCGGGTAGCGAACGCAATCGAGGGCAAGCAATGACCGATACGATCTTCGTCACCGGCCTGTCGATCCACGCCCGCCACGGCGTGATGGATCACGAGACCGAAGTCGGCCAGCGCTTCGTCATCGATCTCGAACTCTATACCGACCTGTCGGAGCCCTCGCGCAGCGACCGGCTCGCCGACACGGTGTCCTACGCCGACGTCGTGGCGACGACGACGGCGGCGTTCAAGAATACCAATTACAAGCTCCTGGAGCGCGCGGCCGGCGCGGTGGCCGACGCCATCCTGTCGCACTTCCCGCGCATCCGCGCCGTGAAGATCACCGTGCACAAGCCGCATGCGCCGATCGCCGCGATCTTCGACGACGTCGGCATCATGCTGACGCGCTCGCGGCACCCCTGATGGCAAGCGTGCTGATCGCACTCGGCGGCAATGTCGGCGATGTCCGCGCGACGTTCGCCAAGGCGATCGCCCATATCTGCGGCATGGCGCAAGCTGCGCTAATCGCGCGATCCTCGGATTATGCGACGCCGCCGTGGGGCGACGAGGAGCAGGCTCCCTTCATCAATGCCTGCATCGAGATCGAGACCGGCCTCGATCCGCACGCTCTGCTGTTCGTGCTGCAGAAGGTCGAGCAGAAATTCGGCCGCACGCGGGACAAGGAGCGGCGCTGGGGCCCGCGCACGCTCGATCTCGACATGATCGCCTATGACGATGTCAGCTTGCAGAAGCCGGATCTGACCCTGCCGCATCCGCGCCTGTTCGAGCGCGCTTTCGTGCTGGCACCGCTGGCCGAAATCGCGCCGGACCGCGTGATCTCGGGCATTCCAGTGCGTGACGGGCTCGCCAGCGTCTCGACGCAAGGCATTGAGCGGCTTCCGGATACCGGTTAACCAAAAACAACCGTTTGCAGGGGCGGCCCGCCGTGGCAATTTCGCCTGCGAATAACGATACGTTGGGAGCCCTTGGCCGCATGACCTCCGTGACCGACGACCTGCCGCTGGCGGCCGATTTTCCCAAGGCGAGCGTCGAGGACTGGCGCAAGCTGGTCGACGGCGTGCTGAAGGGCGCGCCGTTCGAGAAGCTGGTCGGCAAGACCTACGACGGAATCAAGATCGAACCGCTCTATCCGCGCGCCAAGGGCGTTGCGCCCGTGATGGGACGGCCGGCGGCGGCGCCCTGGCAAATCGTGCAGCGGATCGACCATCCCGATGCGGCGCTCGCGAATGCGCAGGCTTTGCAGGACCTGGAGAACGGCGCGACGGGGCTCGCGCTGGTGTTCGCCGGCGCCAATGGTGCTCGCGGTTTCGGTCTGGAACCGTCGGCCGAGGCCGTAGCAAAGGTGTTGAAGGACATCCATCTCGATGCCGGCATCGGCCTCGATCTCGAGATCGGTCCGCAATCGCGGATGGCCGCGATCCACGTCGCGGAATATGTGAAGAGCAATGGCCTCGATCCCGCCGCCTGCAATATTCGCTTCGGCCTCGATCCGCTCGCGGCCGGCGCGGTGTGGGGCCACAGCCCCTATACCTGGGAGGAGATCGCTCCCGCCGTCACCGGCGCGATCAAGGGCCTCGCCGGGCTCGGCTTCAAGGGACCGTTCGCGTCCGCCGACGGACGCGTGATCCACGATGCCGGCGGCTCCGAGGTGCAGGAGCTCGCCTTCGTGCTCGCCTGCGGCGTCGCTTATCTCCGCGCGATCGAAGGCGCCGGCATTCCGCTGGAAGCCGCGCAAGGCATGGTCTATGCGCGGCTTGCCGCGGATGCCGACCAGTTTTTGACCATGGCCAAATTCCGCGCGCTGCGGCTGTTGTGGGCGCGTATCGAAACAGCGTGCGGGCTGACGCCCAAGCCATTGTTCATCGCCGCCGATACGGCCTGGCGCATGCTGACGCAGCGCGATCCCTATGTGAACATGCTGCGGGCGACCATCGCGACATTCGCGGCAGGGCTTGCCGGTGCCAACGCGATCACCGTGCTGCCGCACACGCTGGCGCTCGGCCTGCCCGACCCGTTCGCACGCCGCGTGGCGCGCAACACGCAAGCCCTGCTGCTGGAAGAGAGCAACCTCGCCAAGGTCTCTGATCCCGCCGCCGGCGCAGGCGGCATCGAGACGCTGAGCGCGCAGCTTTGCGAGGCGGCCTGGGCGCTGTTCCAGGAGAGCGAGACAGCCGGCGGCGCCTTCGCCGCGCTTCAGCAAGGCGTATTCCAGAGCAAGGTCGCGGCCGCGCGAAAAGCGCGTGACGCCAACATCGCAAAGCGCCGCGACGTGCTGACCGGCGCCAGCGAGTTTCCGAACCTGCACGAGAGCGAAGCCACGGTGCTGAAGGCAACGCCGGTTGCGCTCGCGCCTTACGGGGAACAGAAATACAAGTTCGATGCGCTGCCGCCGATCCGGCTGGCGGAACCGTTCGAGGCGCTGCGCGACAAGTCGGATGCAGCACTCAAATCGCGTGGTGCGCGGCCAAAAGTGTTCCTGGCCAATCTCGGCACGGCCGCCGATTTCACGGCGCGCGCGACTTTCGCCAAGAGCTTCTTCGAGGCCGGCGGCATCCAGGCTGTCGACAGCGAGGGCTTTGCCGATCCGGCCAAGCTCGCCGCCGCCTTCAAGACTTCGGGCGCCGAGCTTGCCTGTCTTTGTTCCAGTGACAAGGTCTATGCGGAACACGCCGAAGCTGCAGCGAAGGCCCTGCAAACGGCCGGCGGGCGACATATCTATCTGGCAGGCCGCCCGAGCGAGACCGAGGCGGCGTTGCGGGCCGCCGGCGTCACGGGTTTTGTCTTCGCCGGAGGCGATGCGCTTGCCACGCTGCAAGACGCCTATCGACGGATGGAGCAGACATGACCGAACCAGGCAAACCAGTTCTCAGCGGCGGCTGCCAATGCGGGGCCGTGCGCTTTGGCGTCACGACGGCGCCAACCAGGATTTCGATCTGCCACTGCCGCATGTGCCAGAAGGCGGCCGGCGCGCCGTTCGCTTCCTTTGCCGACATCAACAAGACGGACTTTGCCTGGACCAAGGGGCAGCCGTCGTTCTTCCGCTCCTCCACCATCGCCGAGCGCGGCTTTTGCGCGGCCTGCGGCACGCCGCTGAGCTTCGGCCGCATCGGCGGCGACCGGATCGAGATCATGACCGGCGCGTTCGACCGTCCTGACCAGATCATTCCGACGCGACAGTTCGGCACAGAATCCCGTCTCGGCTGGGTGGTCGGCATCGCCAATTTGCCGAGCCAGACCACGCAACAGAATTACGGACCGGAGAAGATGGCAACCATCGTCAGCCATCAGCATCCGGATCATGATTGAGGATATGGTTGAAACCATGAGCCGCATTCCCAATTTCGCTGATGTCGCCTTCGAGCGCGCCACGACCGCCGCGCCGTCAGGCAGCGCCGAGCCGTGGCTGACGCCCGAGGGCATCTTAGTGAAGCCCGCTTATGGCGAGGCCGATCTCGCCGGGCTCGATTTCCTCGAGACCTATCCGGGCATCGCGCCGTTCCTGCGCGGCCCCTACCCGACCATGTATGTCAACCAGCCCTGGACGGTCCGGCAATATGCCGGCTTCTCCACGGCGGAGGATTCCAACGCGTTCTATCGCCGCAACCTGGCGGCCGGACAGAAGGGCCTCTCGGTCGCTTTCGACCTCGCCACCCATCGCGGCTACGACAGCGACCATCCGCGCGTCGGCGGCGATGTCGGCATGGCCGGCGTCGCCATCGATTCCATCTACGACATGCGCACGCTGTTCGCGGGGATTCCGCTCGACCGGATGAGCGTGTCCATGACCATGAACGGCGCGGTGCTGCCGATCCTCGCGCTCTACGTCGCGGCCGCCGAGGAACAGGGCGTGCCGCCGGAAAAGCTCTCAGGCACCATTCAGAACGACATTCTGAAAGAGTTCATGGTGCGCAACACCTACATCTACCCGCCCGCGCCCTCGATGCGGATCATCTCGGACATCTTCGCCTACACCTCGCAGAAGATGCCGAAATACAATTCGATCTCGATCTCCGGCTATCACATGCAGGAGGCCGGCGCGACGCAGGACCTCGAGCTCGCCTATACGCTCGCCGACGGCGTCGAATATCTGCGCGCCGGCCTTGCCGCGGGCCTGGATGTCGACCGCTTCGCGCCGCGGCTGTCGTTCTTCTGGGCGATCGGCATGAACTTCTTCATGGAAGTCGCCAAGCTGCGCGCCGCGCGCCTGCTCTGGGCAAAGCTTCTGAAGCCGTTCAACCCGAAGGACCCGCGCTCACTGTCGCTGCGCACGCATTCCCAGACCTCGGGCTGGTCGCTGACAGCGCAGGACGTCTTCAACAACGTGATGCGCACGACGGTGGAGGCGATGGCGGCGACACAAGGCCACACCCAGTCGCTGCACACCAACGCGCTCGACGAAGCGCTGGCGCTGCCGACCGATTTCTCGGCGCGCATCGCCCGCAACACCCAGCTGTTCCTGCAGCAGGAGAGCGGCACCACCCGCATCATCGACCCCTGGGGCGGCTCCTATTATGTCGAGCGTCTCACGCGCGACCTCGCGGCGAAAGCGTGGGGCCACATCCAGGAGGTCGAGGAGCTCGGCGGCATGGCGAAGGCGATCGAGGCCGGCCTGCCGAAGCTGCGCATCGAGGAAGCCTCGGCCAAGACGCAGGCCCGGATCGACGCCGGCAAGCAGGCGGTGATCGGCGTCAACAAGTACAAGCCCACCGACGAGGACAAAATCGAAATTCTGAAGGTCGACAACACCAATGTTCGTCGGCTGCAGATCGACAAGCTGACGCGGCTGAAGTCCGAGCGCAACCAGAACGACGTCGATGCCGCCCTCGCTGCGATCACGCGCTCGGCCGGCGAAGGCAACGGCAATCTGCTGGCGCTCGCGATCGACGCGGCGCGAGCGAAAGCAACCGTCGGCGAGATTTCGGACGCGATGGAGAAGGTGTTCGGCCGGCACCGCGCCGAGATCAAATCCATCACCGGCGTCTACAAGCGGGAGGCGTCCAGCATGGGCAATCAGGTCGAGAAGGTTCAGGCGCTGATCGATGCCTTCGAGGAAGCCGAGGGTCGCCGTCCGCGCATCCTCGTCGCCAAGATCGGCCAGGACGGCCACGACCGCGGCCAGAAGGTGATCGCGTCGGCATTCGCAGACATCGGCTTCGACGTCGACATCGGGCCGCTGTTTGCGACCGCCGACGAGGCCGCGCGACAGGCCGTCGAGAACGACGTGCACATCCTTGGCGTTTCCTCGCTCGCCGCGGCCCATCTCACCGCCGTGCCGGAGCTGAAGGCCGCGCTGAAGAAGCAGGGCCGCGACGACATCATGATCATCGTCGGCGGCGTGGTGCCGCCGCAGGACTACGACGCGCTCTATGCCGCCGGCGCCGAAGCGATCTTCCCGCCGGGCACCGTGATTGCGGACGCCGCCGAGGAGCTGATCCGCAAGCTGAATGCGCGGCTCGGGCATAGCGAGGCGGCGGAATAGCTTCGCCGTCTACTTCCCGACAAGAAGGAATTTGCGTGATGTTTTTCGCGCCCACGTTCATGCGCGCGCTCGCTGCTGCCGCAGTTTGCAGCGCATTGTTCGGTCCCGCCCACGCCGCCGACCCCAAGCCAGACGCCGTCATCAAGACCAAGAGCATCGAGGCCCGCGTGTTCCTCGACGACAAGATCAAGGCGGATGCGGCGCTGGCGGCGGATTGCCTGGCCGAGGGCAAGAAATGGCTCGACAAGAACGCCGCCGAAGCGGCCGCCTCGCGCAAAGCCGATCCGCAGTTCTTCAAGGACGGCGGCTGGGATTTCGAGCGCAAATATGAGATCCGCTCGGTCGTCGCCGACCGCTACGTCAGCATCCTCCGCAACGACTACATGAACACCCATGGCGCCCATCCCAATTCGAACGTGGATACGATCCTGTGGGACAAGGCCGACAACAAGCGCATCTCGATCCGCCCGCTCTTCACCGAGACCGCCGATAACGGGGCGACGATGAAGGCGATGGTGAAGGCCATCATCGCCTCGCTCCGCACCGAGAAGAAAAAGCGCGATGCCGGCGAGACCGCGACTGACGAATGGTTCAAGGGCGTCGCGCCGAGCCTGCTCAAGGTCGGTGCGGTGACGCTCGCGCCCTCGACCGAGGCGGGCAAGAGCTCCGGGCTGACCTTCCACTATCCGCCCTACGCCGTCGGCCCCTACGTCGAGGGCGAGTATGTCGCCTTCGTGCCGTGGGAAACGCTGAAGCCTTATTGGACCGCGGAAGGCGCGCGCATCTTCGGCGGCGCGCGGCCGAAGGGTGACGCCGAGGAGCCGTGAGCGGTCGCTAACTGGCCCGCGCCAGCGTCCGCGCAAGTGAGTCCGTCCAATCGGGAATCCAGGAGGCGAATAGCGCCTGCCAGCGATCGGCATCCGCCGGCTCGGTATCAAGGGAGACCGACCATTCGATGAGGGTACGATCGCCCTCGACGATCGGGCGCAGATGCATGGTGCCTTGATAGCGCGTCGGCGCCGGCGTCTGGCTTCCGTCATCTTGCGGATACGGCAGCGCTTCGAGACCGGCATAGGTCAGGGTATGCTGCCGGTCCGAGTGATCGACCAGGCGCTGGCGGATCCAGTTTCCGAGATAGCAGAAGCGTCTGACGGCGCCGACTTCATCGCCGCGCTTGTCGTCTTCGATCTCGCTCTCGCTCACGCCGTCGATGTAAGCGGGATAGTTGTTGAAGTCGCGGATCAGCGACCAGACTTCGTCCAGCGGGCGGTCCAGCACGGCGCTGTAATAAGCTTGGGTCATCGGTGGCTTGCCTTTGGATTTCGTTACGCGCAGAGGTTGGCGAATTGCGCGGGCAAAACCCACCCGATTTCCGACTGCCCATCCGATGGGCATGCTGTTTTCACACAACATGGCGATCTCGTTGGTAGCGCTACCTTGCGGGGGCGCTGCAAAGCCGACTAGAATGGCGCATTGAGAAGAGCACCCGACGTCACGGGCGCCGCTGGGAGGATTCAATGTCCAAGATTTCGCGCCGCACCTTTGCGGCTTCGACCGCCGCAGTTGCGGCATCCGCCGCTTTCGGCTTCAAGCCAGCGCTTGCGCAAGCCTATCCGGCCCGGCCGGTCACCGTGATCGTGCCATGGGGCGCGGGCGGCGGAACCGATGCGACCGCGCGCATCGTCGCAGCGCTGCTGGAAAAGGACCTCGGCCAGCCCTTCAACGTGGTCAACCGCACCGGCGGTTCCGGCGTGGTCGGCCATAGCGCGATCGCGACCGCACAGCCCGACGGCTACACCATCGGCATGCTCACCGTCGAAATCTCGATGATGCACTGGCAGGGCCTCACCGAGCTGACGCCGAAGAGTTACACGCCGCTGGCGCTGATGAACGAGGACCCCCCGGGCATCCAGGTCTCCTCCTCGTCGCCCTACAAGACGGTCAAGGAACTCGCCGAGGCGATCAAGGCGGCGCCTCCCGGCAAGTTCAAGGCCTCCGGCACCGGCCAGGGCGGCATCTGGCATCTGGCGCTGGTCGGCTGGATGCAGGCGATGGGCCTGCCCGCCAACCAGGTCGCCTGGGTGCCCTCGAACGGCGCGGCGCCTGCAATGCAGGATCTCGCCGCCGGCGGCCTCGACCTCACCACCTGCTCGGTGCCGGAGGCGCGCGCCATCATCGAGGCCGGCAAGGCCAGGAGCCTCGCCATCATGGCCCCCGCGCGCAACCCGATCTTCAAGGACGTGCCGACGCTGAAGGAAGCGATGGGCATCGACTATGCGACCGGCGCCTGGCGCGGCATCGGCGCCCCGAAGAACCTGCCGCCGGAGATCGCAACCAGGCTCACTGCGGCGCTGAAGAAGGTCTACGAGTCCGCTGAGTTCAAGGACTTCATGAGCAATCGCGGCTTCGGCACCGTGTGGGGCGATGCCGGCCAGTTCGCAGGCTTCATGGACAAGGGCGACGCCCAGATGGGCGAAGCGATGAAAGCGGCGGGCTTGAGCAAAGCGTGACGTTTCACATAGCTCACGCGTGAGATGACTTTGATTGATGGTCACGGCACTTCTTCAACCTCTCCCCGCTTGCGGGGAGAGGTCGGATCGCATCGCAGATGCGATCCGGGTGAGGGGGAGTCTCCGCAAATCCAATTCTCACCTCCCCCGCGGAGAGCCCCCCTCACCCCAACCCTCTCCCCGCAAGCGGGGCGAGGGAGAACATCGTACGTAGGACTTCTCCCATGCGTCTTCCCGACTCCGTTACGGGATCGTTTCTCGTCGTGCTTGGTGCTGCGGCTGCCTATGGCGGCTGGATCTTGCCGCCGGTGCCGGGCCAGCCGGTCGGCCCCAACGTGTTTCCGCTCGTGATCGGCAGCGGCCTTGCGCTGTGCGGGCTCGCGATCGTGTTCGGGATCGGCCATTCCTTCGAGGAGGAGGAAGAGCTGATCCCGCTGGAGGACGGCCAGGCGGCGGCCGCTCCACCGCCGCAAGGAAAACTCGAAGGCAAGCTCTACGGCCTGCGCGCCTTGCTGCCGCCGGCGCTGCTGCTGTTCTACGTCGTCGCCGCCGACCGGCTCGGCTTCATCATCACTGCGGCGATCATGGTCTATGTGACGTCCACCGCGCTCGGTGCGAAGTGGAAGCTGGCGCTGCCGCTTGCCGCGCTGTCGCCGTTCGCCATCCACCTCATCTTCGGCAAGCTGCTGCGCGTGCCGCTGCCTGCCGGCCTGCTGCCGACGCCCTGGTAATCCCCCATGCTCAAGACCCTGATTGAAGCATTCGCGCTGATCTCCACCTGGGAGGTCATCATCGCAATGTTCGCAGCCTCCGTGTACGGGCTCGTGATCGGCTCGCTGCCCGGCCTGTCGGCGACGATGGCGACCGCCCTGCTCGTCCCCGTCACCTTCTACCTCTCGCCGATCGCGGCGATCGCAACCATCGTCGCGGCGTCCTCGATGGCGATCTTCTCCGGCGACATTCCGGGCGCACTGCTGCGCATTCCCGGTACGCCTGCCTCGGCCGCCTATGCCGACGAGGCCTATGCCATGACGCGCAAGGGCCAGGCCGAGCTCGCACTCGGAGCCGGCGTCTGGTTCTCCGCCGTCGGCGGCATCGCCGGCGTGCTGTCGCTGATGATCCTGGCGCCGCCGCTCGCCGAGATCGCGTTGTCGTTCTCGACCTTCGAATATTTCTGGCTGGCTCTGCTCGGCCTGATGTGCGCCACCTTGGTGGCGCGCTCCTCCCCGGTGAAGGCGATCGCCGGCATGTTCCTCGGCCTGCTGGTGTCCTGCATCGGCATCGAGAATCCCGGCGGCGTGCCGCGCTTCACCTTTGGCCTCACCGATCTCTTCGGCGGCATCGAGCCGATCCCGGCGCTGGTCGGCGTGTTCGCGGTGGCGCAGGTGATGCGCGCGATGCTGACGCCGGAGCCGCCGCCGCTGCCGCGGCGAAAATTCGGAAGCATCATGGCGGGACAGTGGAGGCTGACCAAGCTGTATCACTGGCAGATGACGCGCGGGAACATCGTCGGCATCATCATCGGCGTGCTGCCCGGCGCCGGTGCCGACATGGCCGCCTGGGTCTCCTACGCGATGTCGAAGCGCTTCTCCAAGGAGCCGGAAAAATTCGGCACCGGCCATGTCGAGGGCCTGGTCGAGGCCGGCGCCAGCAACAATGCCAGCATCGCTTCGGGCTGGGTGCCCTCGCTGCTGTTCGGCATCCCCGGCGACACCATCGCCGCGATCGCGATCGGCGTGCTCTACATGAAGGGCCTCAATCCGGGCCCGACGCTGTTCACCGAGAAGGCGTCGAGCATGTACGCGATCTACCTGATGTTCATCATCGCGAACATCATGATGATCCCGCTCGGCATCGCCATGATCCGGGTCGCGGCCTACATCCTGCTGGCGCCGCGCTCCGCGATCATGCCGGTCATCATGCTGTGCTGCGCGGTCGGCTCGTTCGCGATCGGCAACAACATGTTCGGCGTCGTCACCGTCGCCGCCTTCGGCGTGATCGGCTACGTGATGGAGGCGAACGGCTATCCCGTCGCCGCCATGGTGCTCGGCATCGTCATGGGGACCATGGTCGAACAGGCCTTCGTCACCTCGCTGATCAAGTCCGACGGCAGTATCCTGCCGTTCTTCGAGCGCCCGGTCGCGGCGATCCTCGCCGCGATGGCGATCGGCGCCCTGCTGTGGCCGGTGATGGTGTGGGTCTGGCGCAAGATGAAACCGGTGCAGACGGCGGTGGCGACAAGCAGGTGATTCCGGGCGAGCGGCCCTCGCCTGCCCCGCCTCGGCGTTGTAAAGCAGGGCATGACTGAGAAGAAGGCCTCGCTGGACATCAAATCCCTCGCCCGCGACTTGCGCGCCGGCAGCCGCGCGGCGCTGGCGCGGGCCATCACGCTGGTGGAGAGCCGGCGCGGCGACCACCAGGCGCTGGCGCGCGAGCTGGTGCAGATGCTGCTGCCCGACACCGGCAAAGCGTTCCGCGTCGGCATCACGGGGTCGCCCGGCGTCGGCAAGTCCACCACCATCGATGTGCTCGGGACCTATCTGATCGAGCAGGGCCACAAGGTCGCGGTGCTCGCGGTCGACCCGTCCTCGGCACGCAGCGGCGGCTCGATCCTCGGCGACAAGACGCGAATGGCGCGGCTATCAGCATCCGACGATGCCTTCATCCGCCCCTCGCCGTCCTCGGGCACGCTCGGCGGCGTCGCGGCAAAAACGCGCGAGGCGATGCTGCTCTGCGAGGCGGCGGGCTTCGACGTCGTGCTGGTCGAGACCGTCGGGATCGGCCAGTCCGAGACCGCGGTCTGCGACATGACGGATTTCTTCCTCGCACTGATGCTGCCGGGAGGCGGCGACGAACTGCAAGGCATCAAGAAGGGCCTGGTCGAGCTCGCCGACATGATCGCGATCAACAAGGCCGACGGCGACAATCTCAAGCGCGCCAAGATCACCGCCGCCGATTATCGCGGCGCGCTGCATATTTTGGCGCCGCGGTCCGAACATTGGCACCCACCCGTCGTCACCTATTCGGCGCTGGCCGGCACCGGCATCACCGAGCTCTGGCAGAAGGTTCTGGACCATCGCAAGGCGATGAACGCGTCCGGCGATTTCGCCGCGCGGCGGCGTCAGCAGCAGGTGAAATGGATGTGGTCGATGCTGGAGCAACGGATGCTGGCGCGGCTGCGCAGCGAGGCCCCGGTTCGCAGCAAGGTCCGGAAGATCGAAACCGAGGTCGCCGACGGCCATCTCACGCCGGCCCTCGCCGCCGAGCAGATCCTGGAGTTGCTGCAATGAGCGAAAAGCTCCGCATTCTCCTCACCGGTTTCGGCCCGTTTCCCGGCGCGCCCTTTAACCCGACCCGGCCGCTGGTCGCGCGGCTCGCGCAACTGCGCCGTCCGGCCCTCGATGATGTCGCGCTCTCCAGCCACATCTTCCCGGTCACCTATGCCGCAGTCGACCGGCAATTGCCGGAGGTGCTCGCGAAGGTGAAGCCGGATGCGCTGTTGATGTTCGGCCTCGCCGCGCGCACGCCTTACCTGCGCATCGAGACCCGCGCCCGCAACGCCGTCACCATGCTCTGGCCCGATGCCGCCAACACCCGATCGAGCAAGCGCGGCATCGCCGGCGATGCCGACGCGATGAATTTCGGTCCGCACACGGCAAGGCTGCTGCGCGCCGCGCGCCTCACCGGCATCGATGCGCGCGCCTCGCGCGATGCCGGCGCCTATCTCTGCAACTATCTGAGCTGGCGCGCGATCGAGAATGTGAAGGCGGGCGGGCCGCAGCTTGCGGCGTTCATCCACATTCCCCTGCTCGCGCGCGGCGGTGCAGTGCGGCGCAAGGGCGCGCCGCGGATCACGCTGGACGAGCTGGTGGATGCGGGGGAAGCGATGCTGATGGAGATGGTGGCGTTGGCAAGGAAGGCAGGGAACAAGGCTTCGTAGGGTGGATTAGCGAAGCGTAATCCACCATTTTGGCTTCAGCACACACCGTAGTCGCGGTGAGATGGTGAGTTACGCCGCGCGGACTGCGCTTCGCGCAGCCGCGGGGCTAACCCACCCTACGGCACCGCCTCTGCGTAAACATTTAACCCTACCGCGAACTATCCTCACGACCCCGGTCGCCCTGCGCTACCTAGTCGGCGCGGACCCCCGCGTCCGCCGGAGGACGCGTCATGGACCTCAATCGCCGCCATCTCATCGGAGCTTCGACCGCAGGTATCGCGGGCGCCCTCGCCATGCCGGCCGACGCCGCGCGCGCGGCGCCGCTGACATCCCTGCTGGGCCGCGATGCCACGCAATACGGCGTGCGGCCCGGCAGCAGCGAGGATCAGACCCGCGCGCTGCAACGCGCGATCGATGAGGCCGCGCGGGCGCAGATGCCGCTGGCGTTTCCGCCCGGTATCTACCGCAGCGGGCTGCTCCGGCTGCCGAACGGCGCACAATTGATCGGCGTCCGCGGGGCGACAAAATTCGTCTTCACCGGCGGGGCATCGGCGATCCAGAGCGACGGTTCGGACTCCCTTGGCCTCACCGGCATCACTTTCGACGGCGGCAACATCCCGCTGCCGGCGCGGCGCGGGCTGATCAATGTCCTCGGCGGGCGCGATACGCGCATCACTGATTGCGAGATCACGAATTCAGGCGGCAGCGGCATCTGGCTCGAGCAGGTGTCCGGCGACATCTCCGGTAACATCTTCACTGACATCGCGGTGACCGCGGTGGTCTCGTTCGATGCCAGGGGCCTCAGCGTCTCCCGCAACACGATCATCGGCACCAACGACAACGGCATCGAGATCCTGCGCAGCGCGATCGGCGACGACGGCACGCTGGTTGCCGACAACCGCATCGAGAACATCAAGGCCGGCCCCGGCGGCTCCGGCCAGTACGGAAACGCCATCAATGCCTTCCGCGCCGGCAACGTGATCGTGCGCGGCAACCGCATCAGGAACTGCGATTACTCCGCCGTGCGCGGCAACTCCGCCTCGAACATCCAGATATCAGGCAACAGCGTCAGCGACGTGCGCGAGGTCGCGCTCTATTCGGAGTTTGCGTTCGAGGCCGCGGTGATCGCCAACAACACGGTCGACGGCGCGGCTGTCGGCGTCTCCGTCTGCAATTTCAACGAAGGCGGCCGCATCGCGGTGGTCCAGGGCAACATCATCCGCAACCTGATCCCGAAGCGCCCGATCGGCACCGCGCCCGACGACGACGCCGGCGTCGGCATCTACATCGAGGCGGATACCTCGGTGACCGGGAATTTGATCGAGAACGCGCCGTCCTACGGCATCGTCGCCGGCTGGGGCAAATATCTGCGCGACGTCGCGATCACGGGCAACGTGATCCGCAAGGCCCTCGCCGGCGTCGGCGTCTCCGTCGTGCCGGGCGCCGGCATGGCGCTGGTCAACAACAACATGATCTCCGAGACCCCGCGCGGCGCCGTGGTCGGCCTCGATCACGCGCGGGCCGTAACCTCGGATCTGTCAGCCGACGGCGCGCAACGATTTGCGCAGGTGGTGCTCGGCGGCAATGCAGTGCGAAGGTAGGCATCGGCCTGCAGCTGGGCCGTTCATCCTTCGAGGCTCCCCACGCGGCGCGTTGCGCCACGTGTCTCGCACCTCAGGATGACGGTGCAAGAGAGCCGGTTGCCTCTCCTCCATCCCCACCTTAACGGCTAGAACGCGTTCCTGAGCAGCGGGTACTTGGCTTCAAGGCCGTCGAGGCTAAAGGTGAATTCGACGACGCGCTCGGGGGCTGCGACGATTTCGGCGGCCGGCGGGGCGAACTGCGGCAGGAGCGATGCCATCGCAGCAGGCGCGGCGAGCGGTGACCTCACGGCAGGTGCGATCAGCGGCGCCCTCGCAGCCGGAGCCTTGAGCGGCGGCATCTCGGCAGGCGCGATGAACGACGCCATCGCAGCGGAGGCTGCGGGCGCGGCGAGTGGCGCGATCGGGGCTTCGGTGATCTCGGCGAGAACGTCCGGCTTCGGGTCGAGCCTGACCGGCACGGCGGTCTCGGGGGCGATGTGGACGGCCTTTGGGTGCAGGGTCTTGGGCTGCAAGATCTGCGCCTGCTGCTCGCGCGGAAACACACGGGGCATGGTCGCCGGCGACCAACCGAATGCCGGCGTCACGCTTGCAGCGGCCTCGGCGACGTCAGCACCGGTCGCAAGCGCGCGCCAGGTCTGGACCGCGCGCTTGGCTTCCTGGATATTTTCGAGGAATGCGATCTCTGAGTGATAACGGCGCCAGCGGCCGGTCTCGAACATTTCGGAGAGATGTTGCAGCCGCTGCTCGGCGAGAGCGCACCAGCGCGCCGCGACGTCGCGGCCAGCAACCACGGCACGCGCAGACGCGCAATCAGACTCTTGGCGATGTGTCATGAACCAGCCCGTCAGGGGAAAACACGGACGCGGGGGACGCAACGCACACGAATCAATTTAGACGCGACATGAATATTTTGTGGAAAAGTTTTGACTTGTCCAGCAACGACACGCCAGTCGTCGTCAATCACCGTAGTCGTGCGGAGATTTGCTGTGTTTTCGAGTCAAGCCTCGCACAAGCATAGCGGAGGTGCGACGCGCTGAGCGAACAGCCGACTCGAACACAGGGGCGTCCGATCAACCGCAAGCTGAACGAACGCGAAGGCTTCGAAGAACCGGATGCCCAAAAGAAAAGACCCGTCCGGGGGGACAACCGGACGGGTCAAGCCATATGGGCGCTTGGGGTGGATGGGCGCTCGCGCCTGATATGACTGATGGGGAGGGATGACCGCTCCCACATAATTTGGTCGTGGCAGCTGGCTGAACGTTCAATGCGGGGTTCGCTTTTTTGAGCTTGGACGTGCGCGCATCTTTGTCGCAGCCGCTATCGCGTCGCCGGCCTATCCGCCTGAGAAATCGTGGATTTATCGTCCGCACTCGACAGCGAGGGTTGTTCGATCGCGCGGGTGCCAGGCTCATCGCGACGCTTCCCGGCATCTTCACGTTTTGTTGTACCGGACGCAGCCGCGACCGGCGTCGCGCTGTCGGCGGGAACAGCCATGACCGCGGCAAACGCATCGGTCTGGCCGTCGCCGAAAAGCTCGTCACGCCCGGGGGAGCCGAGGTCGCGCGCGGTCTTCGCCAGCGTCATGCGCAGCGCCTCCGGCTTCAAGGTGTAATTGCGCTCGAGCAGCAACGCCGCGACGCCGGAGACATAGGCAGCCGAGAACGAGGTTCCCGACGTCATCTGGTACTTGCCGTCCGGCGCCGGCAGGAAGATGTCGACCCCGGGCGCCGAGACGGCGATGTAATTGCCGCGGTTGGATGCCGTAAACAGCCTGTCCTGCTGATCGGTCGCGCTGACCGCGATCACGTTGGGATTGGCGGCCGGATAGAGCGGCGGCGATTTTGCCCCGGCATTGCCGGCGGCGGCGATCAGCACGAGACCGCGCGCGGCGGTCGCCGCGATGGCGCGCTCGATCACGGCGTCCTTCGGACCGGCAAAGCTCATATTGACGATCTGCGCGCCGTGCTCGGCGGCGTAATTCAGCGACCGCAGGATGATGTAGGACGAACTCTCGGCGCCGCCATTGCTGCCACCGAAGGCACGGATCGCGATGATGCGCGCCTGGGGGGCGCTGCCCATCAGCCGGTCATGCGCCACGATGGCGCCGGCGATGCCGGTGCCGTGGACGTGCGGCCCCTCCGCGCTGCCGAGCGCATCGAAATTGTCGGCGACGGAATTGGCCAGCTCTGGATGCTTGGTGTCGATGCCGGAGTCGATCACGGCGACCGTGACGTTGGCGCCGTGCGCCAGCGTATGCGCCTGCGGCAGGCGGAGCTTTGTCAGTGCATATTGCGCAGGATCGCCTTCGCTGGGCGGCGTCGATTTCTGGTCCTGCAGCACATAGCGGAAGTTCGGCTGGAGCGAGCGCACGCTGCCGTCGGCCGCGAATTCGCGCCGCACCGCCTCGTACGGCCGGCCATCCGTGACACGAAACAGACCGAACGTAGCCCCGATCAGCGGGAAGCTCTCCGACGAGATCCGCGTCAAGCCGTGCCGGCGGGCCAACGCGTCAGCATCATCGGGCGACAATGTGCCGTCGATCTCGGCCACGAATTCGTTGGCGAAGCTGCGAAGATTGGCGGCGGCCGGCGTGGCGTTGCCGCGGCCCTTGCCGGCGCTCTTCTTGGCGGGTTTGCCCGAGCCACCGCCGCCGGCATTCGGCTGCGCCAGGCATTCGCCCTCGGCATCGCGATAGGGAGCGGTGCAGGCCGGATACAGGTTCGGCGAGTAGCGCGCATAGGGCAGCACCGTCGTCGTCGGCCGCAGGCGCGACGTCGTGGTGTGGGGAATGGTCGCCATCGTCCGCGGGCCGCGGTCGACGGACACCGCCCTGGCCGAGATGGTCGGAGCGATGCGCGGGGCGATGCTCGGAGAGATGGTCGGCGTTCGCATGGGCACGCTGATCGTCGGCGTGCGCATGATCGCCTGCGCCTGCGCAACCTCGACGCCGAGACAGGCGGCGATCAAAAGCGCCGCGCCGACCGATGAAGCGTAGGCCCCGGCGCGCACCCTGCTCTCGGACTTGCCTGTCATCGGATCAGCGGCGCGCTTAAGGCGCCGCGACGGCGAGGTTGACGAACTTCTCGCGCTGCATCTTGCCGAGCAGCGAGGCGAGTTCGTCCTGGCTCATCGCCTTGTCGAACTGGAGGCGGAACATGCCGCCCTTGGCATCGCCGATGATCGAGGCCTGATAGCTGTCGAGCAGCGCGGTGATGTCGGCGACGCGGGCCTCGGGCGTGAAGCGCACCAGCGCGCGCGCCGGCGGAACAGTCGTACCGAGTTCGCGTGTGATCGGACCGCTGGTCGAGAGCGAAGCGGTCTGGAAGGTCGCGGGCTGGTTCTTCATCAGCACGGCGCCGATGATTCCGGCTTGCAGCATCAGCGCGATGGCGCCGAGGCTCGCCGACCACGCCAGCGTGCGCGGCGACAGGCTCGCGAAGAAGGTCGAAATGCGCGCCGACAGCGGCAGCGAGCCGCTTGCCCGCGCAGGCTCGGCGTCGATCGAGGCGAACAGCTTCTGCAGCGCGCGCGCCGACGGAGCCCCCAAGCTCTCGTTCAGATGAATGGTCTCTTCGTACTCGCCGCGGATTGCCGCATATTGCCTGGCAAGCCCGGGATCGCGCGCCAGCGCTTCCTCGACCCGCCGCGCATCGCGTGCGTTCAGCGTGCCGGCCGCGTGCCACGGCAGCAGCAGTTCAATTTCACTGGGCTCTTGCTCCAGCATCTTCTTGCTCAAAGCCATCATGGCCAGCCTCGCTCAACGCCGGCTGCCTTCAGCAGTTCGGCCAGTTTCTTGCGCGCATAGAACAAGCGCGTCTTCACAGTGTTCTCCGGTATTCCGACGATTTCGGCCACCTCTTCCACGGACTTCTCGTGGTAGTAGACGAGATCGACGATTTCCCGATGGTCCGGCGAGAGGCCCGTCAGACACTCCCGCAACGCTTCACTGGTATCCTTTTTCTGCACCACCGTTTCCGGATTGTCGGACGTATCCTCGATCGCGTTGGCGGCGTCTTCGTCCAGCTCGAAATCCTTCCTGCGCCGGAGCGCAGACAGGGCCTTGAAACGGGTGATTGCCAGCAGCCAGGTAGAAACGGCGGATCGGCCCTCGAACTTGCCGGCTTGACGCCAGACGTCGAGAAACACCTCGCTGATGAGGTCTTCCGCCGCCTGCTCGTCCCGCACGAGCCTCAGCCCGAACCTGTAGACCCTGACATGGTGCCGCCCGTACAGCACCTGCATGGCGAGCCGGTCACCTTGGGCGATCCTGGCGATCAGGACCTCGTCCGAAGCCGCCTGTGTCACGCTCAATGCCCGTCTCGCAAAGTTGGTCGGGTCGGCGCGGCGGACGGTTCGACCGGGGGTGCAAAATTGTTCAGCGTACCGCAGTCATACGGTGGCCTATGTGACCTACCCCACATACGCGTATTTTTCTTGTCCCATCCGCGGCCGTCGGCCGCCTTCATCCAGATCGGTAACATAATACTGCGATACTTCCCTGCGGAATGCCTGTCCGGCACAGGCGGCCCGGCCTCGTCCGGTTCCATAGCAGCCCTGCACGACATATGTCTCGCCAAGCCCGGCTTAGGCTCGATCGCATCGCAAACGGATACCTGATCGCCGGCAAAATTTCTCCCGCCAGCCGACCGCCTTGTTCCGCGCTGCACGGTTCGGATTCGGTTTCCAAGGATACCAAACCTAAAGGCTTGCCACGTAGATTTTTACGCTGACATCACCATTGGCGGGACCATGAGCACGGCCGCGACGTCCTTTCCCGAGAGGAATGCCGCTGAGGTCGCGGATCTCGTGCTCACGCCCGAGGCGGCGGCTTCCGAAGTGCTGGCGCGCCGGGCCCGGCAGCGCCGCCAGATGTATATCGGCCAGGTGGCGAGCTATTCGCTGGGCGCCTCGGTCCTGCTGCTCTACGCCTATGGCGGCGCCGTCTCCATGGCCGTTCCATCGCTGTTCTGGCTCGGCGGCCTCCTGATCATCGGTACGTTCACCGTGCTCTCGGAAGCCGGCTTCGGCGACCGGTTCGAGGATCATTACCTCACCGTCTTCCAGATCTCGGCGCATATGGCGTTGCAGCTGCTGTTCCTGCTCGCAGTGCCGACGGTCGGGGTCGCGTTCATCGCCGTGCTGTTTCTGATCTTCGCGTTTGGCACGCTGCGGATGACCTCGAGCCAGGCGATGGTGACCTGGGGCCTTGCCACCTGCGGGCTCGCCCTGGTCTTCCTGGGCTCGGACCTGCCGATCGGACTGCCGGTTGAAACCCGCCTGGAGCGAACCGCATCGATGCTCTGCTTCGTGCTGGTGATCGGCCAGTGCGCCTTCCTCGGCCTGTTCGGCGCCACCCTGCGCAAGATCCTGTACCGGCGCAGCATCGAGCTGAAGGCCGCCTATCAGCGCATCGAGGAGCTGGCCGAGCTCGACGAGCTCACCGGCTCCTACAACCGCCGCTGCATCATGCGCCTGCTCGACGCCGAGATCGAAAAGTCGCGGCAGACATCGATGCCCTGCGCGATCGCACTGATCGATCTCGACTGGTTCAAGCGCATCAACGACGCCCACGGCCATCCCGTCGGCGACGAGGTGCTGCGCACCTTCGCGATCACCATGTTCGCCAACATCCGCCCGGCCGACTGCTTCGGCCGCTACGGCGGCGAGGAATTCCTCCTGCTGCTGCCGGACACGTCGGACGACGCCGCACAGCGCATGCTCGAGCGCTTGCGCGGTATCATCGCCGATCTCGACTGGAGCGCATTCTCCCTGAATATGCGGGTGACCATTTCCGCGGGCGTGGTGACGCTGCGCGACGTCGATACTGCCGACACGTTTCTCGCGCGCGCCGATCGCGCGCTCTATTCCGCCAAGGCGCAAGGGCGCAACCGCATTGCAACGAGCTGACCAATCCATTTTTTCCCGCTGCGACAGAACCCGCCGCCGGACCGAGCGCTCCAGGACAGGGCCATGAGATCCAGATCCGCAAAAACATCCGAGAATCTGCTCGAGGAACTGCAGGCTGCGCTCTCGCACGGCACGGTCGCGCGCCGGGTCGAGACGCTGCGCCGCGTCACCGATCTGTTCGTGGGCAATTCGGTGGACTATTCCGATGACCACATCCGCGTGTTCGACGACGTGTTCCAGTGCCTGATTGAGCAGATCGAGACGTCGGCCAAGGCGCTGCTCGCCGACCGCCTCGCACCGATCGCGGCCGCGCCACCGAAAATCATGCGCACGCTCGCGCTCGACGAAGTCATCGAGGTCTCCGGCCCCGTGCTGTCGAAATCGGAACGGCTGGACGAGACGACCCTGATCGAGATCGCGCGCACGAGGGGCCAAGCCCATCTCAAGGCGATCTCGCTGCGGCGGGTGCTGTCGGAAGCGCTGACCGACGTGCTGGTGACGCGCGGCAACGAGGACGTGGTGCAGTCGACCGTCGGCAATCCGGGCGCACGGCTCTCCGAGGGAAGCCTCACCGATCTCGTCACCCGCGCCGAACGCGACGACGACCTCGCCACCTGCATCGGTCAGCGGCCGGACCTGCCGCGCCATCACTATTTGAAGCTGGTTGCGAAGGCGTCCTTGAGCGTGCGCAGGAAGCTCGAGGCCGCGCATCCGGAGCTCGTGGACGAGGTGTCGAGCGTGGTGCAGGAAGTGGCCCAGAGGGTCCGCGCTGCCGCCATGACGAAGCAGACCGAGATGGCGCGCGCGCTGGTGAAGTCGCTGCACGAGGACGGCCGCCTCAACGAATTCCAGGTCACCAGTTTCGCCGAGCAGGGCAAGTTCGACGAAACCAATGCGGGGCTCGCGGCGCTCGCCGGCGTCGCGGTCGAGACCGCCGAGACCATGATGATCGAAAGCCGCACCGAGGGCGTGATGATCCTCGCCAAGGTCGCCGGCATGTCCTGGCCGAGCGTGCGGGCCATCATCGCGATGCGCGAGAAGCTCTCCGGCGGCTCGCAGACCGACATGCTGACGCTGCGCGACGTTTACGAGGCGCTGCGCTCATCGACCGCGCAGCAGGTGCTGCGCTTCCACCGCATGCAGCTGGGCACGACGCCGGCGGCGTGAGGCCCGGCGCGGTCAGTATCTCAGGACCCTCGCCCCGACCGCCGCGCCGATCGCCGTCACCAGCGCGGTCGCGAGCGTGTACCAGGTCGCGACGAACAGGGGCGAATCGTCGGTGCAGTGCGAGGCATAGAGCGTCGCGGCAAGGCCGGCCGACACCAGGCCGGCGAGCGCTCCGGCAAGCGCCGGGCGCGACGGCGCGCCATGGCGCAGGCCGAACAGCGCCCCCGCAAGCAGCGGCAGCGACATCGCCGGAATTGCGACCAGGCACACCCTGGAGTTCTTGCCCATCAAGCGCATCGTCATCGGCATGGCCGGCGCCATCATCGCCTCACTGCCGATCGCGACCGCGAGCAGCCCGACGGGAAGCAGCAGCAGCCAGCCCCAGCCGCGCAGCAGGGCCTCGGGACGCGACAGATGCAGGCTGACGATGATGGCGGGAATCGCGAGCGACAGCGTCACCGCGAACTTCATATCGAAGAACGGGTTGTGCATCGCGCTCATCACGTCGTGACGCACGCCGAGGAACGTCGCGAAGATCAGGATCGACAAGGGCGCGGCCACCAGGAGCGCCATGGTCAGCACCGCGCCGACGCGCGGCGCGCGATGCGCATTGTCGGCTGCGAGCGAACGGATGAGTTGATCGGTGTCCATGACTACTGGTCCCGCAGTTTAGTCGTCAGCGCCGCAAGTCCGCGATGCAGCGCGACGCGCACCGCGCCCTCGCTCATCGAAAACTTCGCCGCCGTATCCTTGATCGAGGCGCTCTCGACCGCGATCGACTGCAGCACGTCGCGCTGGCGCTGCGGCAGGGTGTTGAGCTGGGCTGCGACCTCGCCCGCGGAGGCGGTTTCCTCGGGCGCCTCGCCCGGCAGGGTTTCGGCGAAATCGTCGATATTGACGAAGACGCGCCTGCCGCGCCGGCGCAGCGAGTCGATCAGCTTGTTGCGGCCGATGGCAAACAGCCAGGGCGCGAAGGGGGCTTCGCTGTCCCAGGTGTGCCGCTTCAGATGCACCGCCAACAGAATCTCCTGCACGATATCCTCGGCCTGGTCGGGAGGCTGGCCTGCCCGTGCCAGGCCTCGCCTCGCTGCAGCGCGCAGCACCGGCGTGACCGCCCTCAACAGGCGATGATAGGCCGCATCATCGCCAGCCATGGCCGACCGCATCAGGCCGGTCCATTCGTCCTCACTTCCGCGCACGCGCGCCCCTCACCATGCAATTCGGCCGTCCGTTCAATTTGTTACGCGGGTTCGACGAAATCACGAATTCGTGATATGCCCTGGACCGCGCGACCGATCCGGCCGTAAACGTCTGCGACGGCTCATAACACCGATCGGCCCGTCCCGCACCCGGCGGCTGGCTTCAGGGGGTCCGGTCTGCCCCGGTTTTGCCCGTTGTGGCCCGAAGATTCCCATTTTCTGCCCCGCTGTCGTCACGCCCCGGGGTCTCTGTTCGTGTCCGGGACGGGCGGAATTGGGGAGATCATCACCATGATGAAAGCCAGCGGGCGCGCGGCCCTGATTGTTCTTGCCGGCCTTTTGTTGCTGTTCGGAGGCCTTGCACAGGCGGCCCCAAACTCGGCCACAAGCAATTCGGACAGCGCGGGCAAGCAGGCCGACGCGGCCAAGCCGAGCAAGCACCGGCGCCATGAGTCACGCCGCACCACCACCAGCGGCAAGACAGCACAGAAATCCGACGACAAGGCCGACAAGAACGCCGCTCCGGCCAAGGCCGACAACAAGGCCGACGAGACGAAGGCCGACAGCACGGCCGACAATAACGTCCCGGCCTCGACCCAGATGCCGCCAGCGGTCGCCAACGCCAATGCGCAGCTCGCCACCACCGACACCCCGACTGCGGCAGCGGCCTCGGCAATGACAGACCGCGCCAACACCAATGTCCAGGCAGCGGCCGATAATACCAACGCTGCGAACGCCGAGAGCCAGGTGGTCGCCCCCGATCAGCTCAACGACATCGACCGCGCCGCGCAACAGGACAACCCGCCCGCGCAGAAGGCGGTGATTGCCGCAACCGAGGCCCAGCCCCGGCCGGCACCGGTGATGGCAAGCACCCAGCAGAGCTCTGCCTGGGACCAGAGCTCCCTGATCGGCAAGATCTTCATCGGCGTCGGCACGCTGCTGACGCTGGCGTCCGCCGCCCGCATGTTCATGGCGTGATTGCGGGCCCGATCCTGGCCCGAGAGACCTCCCCGGAACGCGCATCTTGCTGCGTGTTCCGGCGGCCGTTAGCCCCTTGAAGCTCACCGCGCCAGCGGGCACATTGCCCGTCCAATCAAAAGCGTGGGTGGAGCATGAGCACGTTCGAACACATCATCGTCGAAAGCAAAGGCGCGGTCGGCATCATCAAGCTGAACCGGCCGAAGTTGCTCAACGCGCTCTCCTTCGGCGTCTTCCGCGAGATCGCAGCTGCCGTCGACGATCTCGAGGCCGATGACGCCATCGGCTGCATCGTCGTGACCGGCAGCGAGAAGGCCTTTGCCGCCGGCGCCGACATCAAGGAGATGCAGCCGAAGGGCTTCATCGACATGTTCTCCGAGGATTTCGCCGCGATCGGCGGCGACCGTATCGCGCGTTGCCGCAAGCCGACGGTTGCCGCGGTTGCCGGCTATGCGCTCGGCGGCGGCTGCGAGCTCGCCATGATGTGCGATTTCATCATCGCCGCCGACACCGCAAAGTTCGGCCAGCCCGAGATCACGCTCGGCACCATTCCCGGCATCGGCGGTACCCAGCGCCTGACACGCGCGATCGGCAAGTCCAAGGCGATGGACCTGTGCCTCACCGGCCGCATGATGGATGCGGCGGAAGCCGAGAGAAGCGGCCTCGTCAGCCGCATCGTGCCTGCCGACAAGCTGATGGACGAAGTGATGGCGGCGGCCGAGAAGATCGCCGCGATGTCGCGCCCTGCGGCCGCGATGGCCAAGGAAGCGGTGAACCGCGCCTTCGAGACCACGCTCGCCGAGGGCATGAGCGTCGAGCGCAACCTGTTCCACTCGACCTTCGCGCTGGAGGACCGCTCCGAGGGCATGGCGGCGTTCATCGAGAAGCGCAAGCCGGTGAACAAGAATCGGTAACGTCAGGGAACGGGTCAGGCTGGTGTAAGGCTCGGCCGCGTTCCCTCAGAACTCCTGTGACGCACCTGCAACAAGCACGGATTTCATGGGGGTTTCCCCCGCGGCAGTTTGCCTGCGGGACCTCGGCTGGTTAAACAGTTAAGAGGCCACCGTCGGCGGGGGCGGACAGCCGGGGTAAGCGGGATTACATGATTGGGCGTACCGCCAGAGCTGGTCGCGAGATGACGCGGCATCGATCGGGCGTGGGTCCTGTGCTTGCGACATGGACCACGCTGGCGCTGTGTTGCGCCCTGCCCTCCGCCGCCTGGGCCGAAGCCCTGCCGGAGGCGCTCGCCAAGGCCTACCAGACCAATCCACAGCTCAATGCCGAACGTGCGCGACAACGCGCCACGGACGAGAACGTGCCGCAGGCCCTCGCCGGTTACCGGCCGCAGATCGTGGCGAGCCTCAGCGCCGGCCTGCAATCGGTGCGCAATCTGCTGCCCGACAACACCATCCAGACCGGCAATTTGAAGCCATGGATCATCGGCGTCACCGTGACGCAGACCCTGTTCAACGGCTTCCGCACCGCCAACAACGTGCGGGCCGCCGAGCTCCAGGTGCAGTCGGGCCGCGAGGCGCTGCGCAATGTCGGCCAGGGCGTGCTGCTCGACGCGGTCACCGCCTACACCAACGTGCTCGCCAACCAGTCGCTGGTCGAAGCGCAGCGTTCCAACGTCGCCTTCCTGCGCGAGACGCTCTCGGTCACCCAGCGCCGTCTCAACGCCGGCGATGTCACGCCGACCGACAGCGCGCAGGCCGAAGCGCGCCTTAACCGCGGCCTTGCCGATCTCAACGCCGCCGAGGTCGCGCTTGCCGTCAGCCAAGCGACCTATGCGCAAGTGATCGGCAATGCGCCATCGCAGCTTCGGGCCGCCGAGGCCGTCGATCGCTATCTGCCGAAGAGCCGCGAAGACGCCATGACCATGGCAATCCGCCAGCATCCGGCGGTGATGGCCGCCAGCTTCGACGTCGATGTCGCCTCCACCAACATCCGCATCGCCGAAGGCTCATTGCTGCCGAGCGCCACCATCCAGGGCAACGCCAGCAAGAGCCGCAACAACGACCCGACGCTCGGCACCTTCGCCGAGGACCAGGCCTCGATCGTCGCCAATGTCACCGCGCCGATCTACGACGGCGGCCAGGCCGCCGCGCAGACCCGGCAGGCCAAGGAGATCACGGCGCAGAGCCGGCTCGTGCTCGACCAGGTCCGCAACCAGGCTCGCACGGCGGCAGTGAGCGCCTGGGTCGCCAATGAAGGCGCCAAGATCACCGTGTCGGCCTCGGAATCCGAAGTGAAGGCTGCGACCGTCGCACTCCAGGGCGTGCAGCGCGAGGCCGCCGGCGGACAACGCACCACGGTCGACGTCTTGAACTCGCAGGCCGATTTGATCCAGGCCAAGGCCCGCCTGATCGGCGCCAACCGCGACCGCGTCATCGCATCCTACACGCTGCTCAGCGCCATCGGCCATCTCGACGTCAAGACGCTCAGCCTGAACACGCCGGATTATTTGCCCGAGGTTCACTACCACCAGGTCCGCGACGCCTGGCACGGGCTGCGCACGCCGTCGGGGCAGTAGTTTCAATCTATCGGGCCGGTGCCCATGAAAAGCCGCCGCATCCATCTGACGGGCGCTTCGGGCTCCGGCGTGACGACGCTCGGCCGGGCGCTCGCGGGCCGGCTTCGTGACCGCGCCGCGCGAGATCCGGATGAAGCGATTGCGCGCCCGCGAGGCCGCCCATTTCGGCGCTGACGCCGTCGCGCCGGGCGGCTGGCGCCACGACGAGACCGAAGACTTCGTCGAATGGGCCTCTCATTACGAAGCGGGGGATCGCGAAGGTCGCAGTCTCGCCAAGCATGAAGCATGGCTCGCGGGCCTGCCCTGCCCGGTCGTGCGCGCGGACGGCTCACGTCTGCTTGCGGACATTGTCGAGCAGCTATGCAACGAAGCGCAGCTTCGATCCGGCTGATGTGGTACCGTCCCGGCACACTGCCAAATAAAACAACCAGGGAGAGAAACCGTGCTCGATCGACGCAGCGTCCTGCTTGCCTCCCTCGCCGCCGGAGTAGCCATGACCAACAGAGCCCACGCCCGCGCGGCGCAGCCTGCGACGCCGGTCAATTTCGACGTCCCCGCGCATGCCTGCGACTGCCACACTCACATTCATGGCGACGTCGAGAAGTTTCCGTTCTTCGCCGGGCGCGTCTACACGCCCGAGCCGGCAAGCCCCGAAGAAATGGCTGCACTGCACAAGGCGCTGCATATCGAGCGCGTGGTGATCGTCACCCCCAGCGTCTACGGCACCGACAATTCGTCGACCTTGTTCGGCATGAAGGCACGCGGCGCCAATGCGCGCGGCGTCGCCGTGATCGACGACAAGACGACCGAGGCACAGCTCGATGCGATGCAGGCGGACGGTTTCCGCGGCATGCGCTTCAATCTCGCAACCGGCGGCGTCAACGACCCCAATGTCGGCAGGTCACGCTTCACCACCGCCGTCGAGCGCATGAAGGCGCGCGGCTGGCACGTGCAGCTCTACACCACGCTTCCTATGATCTCGGCGATCAAGGACCTCGTCGAGACGGCGCCGGTACCTGTCGTGTTCGACCATTTCGGCGGGCTGGAAGCTTCGCTCGGCCTGGAGCAGCCGGGTTTCTCCGATCTCGCTGCGCTGGTGAAGTCCGGCAAGGCCTATGTGAAGATCTCCGGCGCCTACCGCTCGTCAAAGCTCGCGCCCGACTATCAGGACATGGCGCCTTATGCACGTGCGCTGATCGCGGCGAATCCGGACCGCATCGTCTGGGGCACCGACTGGCCGCATCCGGATTCGAGCCGTGTCGAGGGACGCAAGCCGACCGACATCGCGCCGCTCTATCAGATCGACGACGCCCGCCTGCTCAACCAGCTTCCGGTGTGGGCACCGGATGCCGATGTGCGCAAGAAGATCCTGGTCGACAACCCGGCACGACTCTACGGATTCTGACGGTCAGCGCGCGCGGCGCGAGAAGAACGAGATCAGGACCGGCAGCGTGACGAGGATCACGACCGGCGCCAGCATCATGCCGGTGACGACGACGACCGCGAGCGGCTTCTGCACCTGCGAGCCGATTCCTTCCGACAGCGCCGCCGGCAGCAGCCCGACGCCGGCGACGACGCAGGTCATCAGCACCGGCCGGAGCTGAAGCTCGCCGGTGCGCACCACCGCACTCATGCGGTCCATGCCCTCTTCGATGAGCTGGTTGAACTGCGACAGGATGATGATCCCGTCCATCACGGCGATGCCGAACAGCGCGATGAAGCCGATCGCCGCGGAAACGCTGAATGCCGTGCCCGATATCAAAAGTCCCAGCACGCCGCCGAAGATCGCCATCGGGATCACGCTCATCGCGAGCAGCGTGTCGGTCATCGAGCCGAAATTGAACCAGAGCAGCACGCCGATCAGCGCCAGCGAGATCGGCACCACGATCGACAGCCGCCGGATTGCGTCCTGAAGGTTGCCGAACTCGCCGACCCAGTCCATGTGCGAGCCGGGCGGCAGCTGCACCTGCTCGGCAATCTTCTGCTGCGCCTCGCGGATCGCACTGCCGAGGTCGCGCTCGCGCACCGAGAACTTGATCGGCAGATAGCGCTCCTGCTGCTCGCGATAGATGTAGGCCGCGCCCGAGACGAGGCTGATGGTGGCGACCTCGCTCAGGGGAATCTGCGTGACGGTGCCGTTCGGCCCGGGTGCGCCGATGCGCAAATTCTGGATCGCCTCGGCACTCCTGCGGTATTCCGGCGCGAGGCGGACGATGATCGGGAAGTGACGATCGGAGCCGGACTCGTAGAGATCGCCCGCCGTGTCGCCGCCGATCGCGACCTTGATCGTGGCGTTGATGTCGCCTGGCGCAAGGCCGTAGCGCGCGGCCTTGGCGCGGTCGATGTCGATCTGGACGGTCGGCTGGCCGAGCGAGGTGAACACCGCAAGGTCGGTGACGCCCTGCACCGTGGCCAGCACCGACTTGATCTTGTTGGCGGTGTCGGTCAGCGCCTGCAGGTCGCTGCCGAACAGCTTGATCGAGTTCTCGCCCTTCACGCCGGAGACGGCCTCGGAGACGTTGTCCTGGAGATATTGCGAGAAGTTGAACTCGACACCGGGGAAGCGATCGTCGAGCTGCTTGAGCAGTTGCGCGGTCAGCTCTTCCTTGTCGCGGGTCCCGGGCCACTGACTGATCGGCTTCAGCGGCGCGAAGAACTCGGCATTGAAGAAGCCGGCGGCGTCGGTGCCGTCGTCGGGACGGCCGTGTTGCGACACCACGGATTCCACCTCGGGCCGGGCGCGGATCACCTTGCGCATCTCGTTGACGTAGCTGTTGCCTTCCTGGAGCGAGATGGTCGGCGGCAGCGTGGCGCGAATCCAGAGATTGCCCTCTTCCAGCTTCGGCAGGAATTCGAGGCCGAGCATCCGGCTGAGCGCCACCGTCATCAGCACGAGGCCGACCGCACCGCCGAGCACGATGTTGCGGTTGGCGACCGCCCACTGCAGCAACGGCGAGTACAACCGGTGCAGGATCCGCATCACCCTGGTCTCGGTTTCCTCGACATGCGCGGGCAGGATGATCGCGGACAGCGCCGGCGTGACGGTGAAGGTCGCAAGCAGCCCGCCGGCCAGCGCATAGGCATAGGTGCGGGCCATCGGCCCGAAGATGTTGCCCTCGACGCCCGACAGCGTGAACAGCGGCAGGAAGGCCGCGATGATGATCGCCGCGGCGAAGAAGATCGAGCGCGAGACGTCGGCGGCCGCGCTGAGGATGGCGTGGCTCTTCATGCCGAACAGAGTCTCATTGGACATATGTTCGGTCTCGGACATCGGCGTCGTCTGGGTCAGACGGCGGAAGATCGCCTCCACCATGATGACGGTGGCATCGACGATCAGGCCGAAATCGATCGCGCCGACCGACAGCAAATTGGCCGATTCCCCCCGCAGCACCAGGATGATGACGGCGAAGAACAGCGCGAACGGAATGGTGGCGCCGACGATCAGCGCGCTGCGCAGGTCGCCGAGGAAGATCCACTGCAACAGCACGATCAAGAGAATGCCGACCACCATGTTGTGCAGCACGGTGTGGGTGGTGAGCTCGATCAGGTCGCCGCGGTCGTAGATGCGTTCGATGCGCACGCCGGGCGGCAGGATGCTGGAATTGTTGATGGTCTGAACGAGCTGGTGGACACGCTTGATGGTCGGCGAGCTCTGCTCGCCGCGGCGCATCAGGACGATGCCCTGCACGATGTCGTCGGACTCGTCGAGGCCGGCAATGCCGAGGCGCGGCTTCTGGCCGACGGTGACGGTGGCGACGTCCTTGACCAGCACCGGATTGCCGCCGGTCTGCGCCACCATGGTATTGGCGAGATCGTCGATCGACCGGATCAGGCCGACGCCGCGCACGACCGCCGATTGCTGGCCGATATTGACGGTATTGCCGCCGACATTGACGTTGGAATTGCCGACCGCCTGGAGCAATTGCGGCAGCGTCAGACCGTTGGCGACCAGCTTGTTGAAGTCGACCTGGAGCTCATAGGTCTTGCTCTTGCCGCCCCAGCCGGTGACGTCGATGACACCAGGCACGGCGCGGAAGCGGCGCTGCAGGATCCAGTCCTGGATGGTCTTGAGATCGAGCACGCTGTAGTTCGGCGGACCCACGAGACGGTAGCGGAAGATCTCGCCGATCGGGCTGAGCGGCGAGATCTGCGGCTGCACGTTGCCCGGCAGCGGCGCGAGCTGCGCCAGGCGGTTCAATACCTGCTGCAACGCCTCGTCATAGGTGTAGGCGAAGGAGAACTGGAGTTTGACGTCGGAGAGGCCGTAAAGCGAGATCGTGCGGATGGTCGTCAGGTTCTTCAGACCTGCGACCTGGGTCTCGATCGGGATCGTGATGTAGCGCTCGATCTCCTCCGCCGACAGCCCCGGGCTCTGCGTCACGATGTCGACCATCGGCGGGGTCGGATCGGGATAGGCCTCGATGTTGAGCTGGTTGAACGCGATGACGCCGCCGATCAGCACGGCGACGAACATCCCGACCATCAGGAAGCGCCGGTTGACGGCAAGGGCGACGAGACGATCCATCAGGTCTTCAATTTGTCTTCAGTTTTTTGGGTCGTCGATCAGCTGCCGGACGCCGCGCGGTCGATGAACAGGCTGCCTTTGGTGACGATCTGCTCGCCGGGTTTCAGATTGCTGGTGACCTCGACGAGGTTGCCGTTGATGAGGCCGATCTTGATCTGGCGCAGCTCGACCGACTTGTCCTCGCGCACGACCCAGATGCGGACCTTGTCGGCTTCATAGATCAACGCCTGCTTCGGCACAGCGGGCGCGGCGCGATCGCCGGCCGAGTAGATCGTGACGTTGGCGAACATCTCGGGCTTGAGCAGCCCGTCCTTGTTGTCGATGGTGGCGCGGACCTGCAGGCGGCGGGTGTTGGGGTCGATCGCGGCAGCGACGTAATTGATCTTGGCGGTCAAGGGGCGGCCCGGCAGCGCCATCACGTTGACGGTGATGTCCTGGCCGATGCAGACCGCGGCGGCGTCGCTCTCGCGCACGAAGGCGGTGAGCCAGACCGTGGAGAGATCGCCGACCACGAAGACTGGATCGCTGGCGCCGGAATTGACGTACTGGCCGGGGCCGATCTTGCGCTGCACGACCGTGCCGGAGATCGGCGAATAGATCGTGACTTCCGGATTGATGGCGCCTTTGTCCTGGAACGCCTTGATGGTCTCGTCGGTGAAGCCGAGGATGCGCAGCTTGTTGCGCGCGGCTTCCAGCGCGGTCCCCGAGGAGCGCATGTCGTTGCGCGCCTGAACCTGGGTCGCTTCGGCCTGCTGATAATCCTTCAGCGGAATGGCATGGCCCTCGTAGAGGTCCTTGGCGCGCTTGAACTGGATGTCGGAGAGCTCGAGCGCCGACTTCGCCTTGTTCTGCGAGGTCATCGCCGCGATGAAATCGTTCTGGGCCTGCACGGTGTCGGCGGCCTCGATCGTGAACAGCGGTTGGCCCTGCTTCAGCATCTCACCCGGCTTGGCCAGCAGCTTGGTGACGCGGCCGGCATAGGGCGAGAACACCGGTGTCGAGCGGTCCTCGTCGACGGCGACCTTGCCTTCCGTGACATATTCGGCGCGGAAGGCCTTGGCCTTGACCGGCTCGATCGTCAGCGTCGCCCATTCGGACGGCGTCGGCGTGAAGTTCTGCGCATTCCTGCGCGACTGGCTGGAGATCTCGGAGTGCTTCTTTTCCTTGGACCCGGAAGAGAGGAAGCCGTAGGCACCGGCGCCGACACCGGCAAGAGCTAGTAGAACTACGGATGTGATCACCCGTTGTTTTGTAAACACCTGCAATCGCTTGGTATTTTCAACTACCATGGAGCCCGGTCGTGTCTGCGACGATCTCGGCAGATGCCTGCCTTATCGGTTGCGCTAATAGTGCCGAATTGGGAGTTCAAACAACCTAAAAAACGCCGGGCGCCTTTCGGTTTGCGTTAAAATTTCGCGACATGTCAGCTTCACGTCAGCTTCGCGCCGGCCACTGTGCCGGATGACTGCCGAGCGGCATTGCCGGACGGCTCCATTGCGCCGGCGTCTTCGACAGCATCGCCGAATGGCGCACCGCCTTCAACATGCCGAAGCCAGATGGCACGCTCTCGATGAACGCAGCATGTACAGCGTCGCCCGTAAGATCCGGGGTGTTCAGTCCGCCATCGAGCCGGCCGAGATTCCAAAGCCAGCGCCCGGTCTGCGCCAGCGACACACGCACGTGCCAGCTGCCGCCTTCGCGCGCCTGACGCGCCTTGGCCATCATCGCGCCGAACGCCATCAGATAGCCGGTGGCGTGATCGAGCATCTGCGCCGGCAATTCCTTGGGGCCATCGAGACCGGCAGCGCGTCCCTCGGCGTGATTGAATCCGGTCGTGGTCTGCACGAGGGAATCGAAACCGCGCCGCTCGGCCCAGGGGCCGGCGTGGCCATAGGCCGACAGCGTCACATAGACGATGCCGGGATTGATCTGCGCTGCATCCTCGGGCGCAAAGCCGAGGGCGGCGAGCGCGCGCGGGCGATAGCCCTGCGAGAAGATGTCGGCGTCCCGCAACAGTTCGCGCAATTGCGCCCTGCCCGTCTCGCTTTTCAGTTCGATGAAGGTGGTGAGCTTGCCGCGGCCGGTGTCGATGGTGAGCCAGGGAATGGCGGGCAGCTCCGGCCCTGACACCAGCAGCACATCCGCACCATGCGCAGCGAGCGTGCGGCCGGCGACGGGCCCCGCGATGACTCGAGAGAGATCGAGCACGCGCAGGGCTGCAAGCGGACGATCGCCTTTTGGCCACGGCTTTGGCGGGGCCTCGCCGATCTTCTCGATCGAGAGCAGCGGCAACCCGGCGAGCGCACGCGCCTGCGGCAGCGCGGACCATTCGTCGTGGGAGCGCATGAGCGCGACGACGCCGCCCGCCGCGTAAGCCGCAGTCTCGAAATCCTCGCCCTTCCATTGCATCAGCGCGGCCTGCACCTTGTCGCGCTCCGCCTCGCAGCCGAGCACCTTGCAGACGGCGTCGCGATGATGCGGGAAATTGGTGTGGCAGCGAACGAAGCGATTGTCGCCGGTCCTGTAGACGCCGGCGATGGCGTCCCAGGCCGGGGGCGGCGGCTTGTCGTCGAGAAGCAGATAGCGCTCGGAGCGGCATTCGGCAACGGCGTGGCGCATGTCGACGGAGACATCCTGCGTCTGCCCGCAGCGCAGTCGCCAGATCTCCGCGGCGGCGAGGCCGGCCGCGGCGATGGTCGTCTGTCCGGCAATTGCGACGCGGAACGAGGACGGAAGCTGAGGCTCTTCGCCGCTCAGCCGTACGCGTTCGAGCGCTGGTGCATCGCCCCCGGCGGAGGTCCAGATGTCCTTGAGAATGTCGGCAGGGCTTTGCATGGCCGCTTCTCTCCCTTAGTTTTTCAAGCGACCATCCATTAGCCCATAAGGAAATGCAATGGCCGCCATCGACCCCCTTACCGCAGGCGCCGTGTTCATCGCAACGGCGGCCACAGACGCGGTCTATGTCATGTTCACCTCGGCCGTGATCGCGCGAAAACGCGTGCCGGCCGCGAACTGGAGTGCGGTCTGGTACCTGCTCTCCTCCTACGCCGTGATCAGCTACACCGAAAACGCCTTTTACGTTGCCTTCGCCGCGATCGGCTCCTGGGCCGGCGCTTATGCCTCGCTGACCTTCCTGCACCGCCCGCCCGGCGGCCCGCCGGTGGGCGCCGCGCCGGAGTGAGGAGGCCCCACCTCTCTCCACGTCATTGCGAGGAGCTCGCGACAAGATTGCGTGGCAATTTTGTGCTGATGCGACCAAGCCAGTCTATTTCCGCAGATGCATTTCCGGATTGCTTCGCTGCGCCCGCAATGACCATGTGGAGGCTTCTGGGCGTCTTCCGAAACAGCTACACTCCCGCGACCAACAAAAAGGAAACCCAACAATGGATCTCGGTCTCAAAGGCAAGAACGCCATCGTGCTCGGCGGCACGCGCGGCATCGGGCGGGCGATTGCGGAGACGCTCGCCGGTGAAGGCACCAATGTCGCGGTGTGCGCGCGCAATGCAGATCAGGTTGCGGCTACCGTTGCCGAGCTGAAGGCGAAGGGCGTCAACGCCACCGGCGGCCCGGTCGACGTGACCGACGGCGCAGCGCTGAAATCCTGGATCGAGGGTGCCGCAAAAGAGCTCGGCGGCGTCGACCTGTTGTTCTCCAACGCCGGCGCGATGGCGCAAGGCCACGATCCCGCATCGTGGGAGCAGAACTTCCGGCTCGACCTGCTTGGCGCCGTGCACGCGTTCGACGCCGCGCGGCCGTTCCTCGAAGCGAGCGGCGAGAGAAGCGGCGACGCCGCCTTCGTCATCATCTCCTCGATCTCGGCGGCGCAGGCGGACACGGCCAGTTCCTACGGCCCGATCAAGGCGGCGCTGATCCACATGGCCAAGGGGCTGGCGCGGCAATATGCAAAGAAGAAGATCCGCGTGAATGTCGTGTCGCCCGGCACGGTCTATTTCAAGGGCGGCGTCTGGGAGATGGTCGAGAAGAACATGCCCGAGCGTTACGCCGACGCGATGAAGCGCAATCCGACCGGCCGGATGGCCACGCCGCAGGAAATCGCGAGCGCCGCGGTGTTTCTGGCAAGCCCGGTGTCGGGGTTCACGACGGGATCGAATCTCGTCGTGGACGGCGCGATCTCGAACCGGGTGAATTTTTAAGGCGCGACGTCATCATCGAGGAGCTCGTAGGGTAAACAAAGCAAAGCGTGCCCACGTCTTCGCGACGAGCCGCAAAAGGAGGTGGGCACGGCGCTTACGCGCCTTTGCCCACCCTACGGCAGCCGTGCGTGTGGCAGCACTTCGCCCCACCCCTCAATGAAAATCCCGCGACGGCGGCAGGATGCGGACGTTGCGGGGGTGGCGGATTTTCTGCGCCGGCATGTCCGCAAGCGCGCGAGAGTCTTCGTTGAGCGGCTCGACCACGGTGGCACCTGCCGGCACCGGATGCTTGCGGCTCAGCGCGTCGTTGGCGAGGCCGACCAGATCATGCGAGCGATCGATCATGCGTTGGGCGATGAGATGCGTCACCTTCTCGGGACTGCTCTGGATATAGCCTTCGACCAGGATGAGGCGCGCGCCCATGACTTCTTTCCGGTACTGCTCCATGATCTTGGGCCACACCACGACATTGGCGATGCCGGTTTCGTCCTCCAGCGTCATGAACACGACGCCGCTGGCGCTGCCCGGCCGTTGCCGCACCAGCACCACGCCGGCGCAGCGGACGCGGCGACGCTCGTTCTCGTGACTGATATCCTTGCAGGCGACGACGCGCTCGCGCGAAAACATTTCGCGCAAGAATTCCATCGGGTGCCCCTTCAGCGATAGCCGGATGGTCTGGTAGTCCGCGACCACCTGCTCGGAACGCGGCATCACCGGCAGCGGTTGCGCGTGCTCGTCCGGCTGCTCGCGCGCGGTCGCCGCCTCGAACAGCGGCAGCGGCACGTCGTCGGGCAGCCGCCGCACCTGCCACAGCGCCTCGCGGCGGTCGAGCCCGAGCGAGCGAAACGCGTCGGCATCGGCCAGCAGGATCAGCGCGCGCTTGGGCAGGCCGGTGTCGCGGGCGAAATCCTCCAGCGAGGTAAAGGGGCGGCGGTTGCGGGCGGCGATGATGCGGTCGCCCCAGTCTTCCTGAGTGACATAGATCTTGCCTTGCCGCTTCGCCTGCTCCTTCTTGAGGGCCTCCTCATCGGGATCGAGCCAGTGGAAGCCGTCGATCTGGCGAAAGCCAAGGCGGACGGCACAATACCTGCCGTCAGTATTCTCCAGCGTGTTCTGCGCAAAACTACAGGACACGTCGATGTCGCGCACCTCGACGCCGTTCTTGCGGGCGTCGCTGACGATCTGTGCGGGCGCATAAAAGCCCATCGGCTGCGAGTTCAGGAGGCCACAGCAGAAAGCGTCGGGGTGATGATATTTCAGCCATGACGAGATGTAGACGAGCTGGGCGAAGCTCGCGGCGTGGCTCTCCGGGAAACCGTAGGAGCCAAAGCCCTTGATCTGGTCAAAGCAGCTTCTGGCAAAATTGGCATCGTAACCGCGCGCGACCATGTTGCCGATCAGCTTCTCCTCGTATTGGCCAATGGTGCCTACATTGCGGAAGGTCGCCATCGAGCGGCGCAGGCCGTTGGCTTCCTCGGACGTGAATTTTGCCGCCTCGATCGCGATGCGCATGGCCTGCTCCTGGAACAGAGGCACGCCCTTCGTCTTGTGCAGCACCTTGTAGAGTTCGTCCGCGGGACCATGCTCGGGCGATGGCGAGGGATAGGTCACCTTCTCCAGGCCGTTCCGCCGACGCAAATACGGATGCACCATGTCGCCCTGGATCGGACCCGGCCGCACGATCGCGACTTCGATGACGAGGTCGTAGAAGGTCCGCGGCTTCAGGCGCGGCAGCATGTTCATCTGGGCGCGGCTCTCGACCTGGAACACGCCGAGCGATTCCCCATCACACAGCATGTCGTAAACCTTGGGATCGTCCTGTGGAACGCTCGCCAGCACAAAACGCTCGCCTTTGTGGTCTGCGATCAGATCAAAACATTTCCGGATGCAGGTCAGCATGCCCAGCGCGAGCACGTCGACCTTCATCATGTTGAGCGCGTCGACGTCGTCCTTGTCCCACTCGATGAAGGTGCGGTCGTCCATCGCCGCGTTGCCGATGGGGACATAGGTGTCGAGCCGGTCCTGGGTCAGCACATAACCGCCGACATGCTGGGAGAGATGGCGGGGGAATTCGATCAGCTCGGTTGCAAGCTCGACTGCAAGGTTGATCATGGGATTTTGCGGATCGAGCCCGGCCTGCCTGACCTGCATATCGTTGAGGCCCTTGCCCCAACTGCCCCAGACGGTGTCGGCGAGCGCAGCGGTGACGTCCTCGGTCAGGCCCAGCGCCTTGCCGACGTCGCGGATGGCGCTGCGCGGGCGATAGTGGATGACCGTTGCGATGATCGCGGCACGATGGCGGCCGTAGCGGCGATAGACATACTGCATCACCTCCTCGCGCCGGGAATGCTCGAAATCGACGTCGATGTCAGGCGGCTCCAGGCGCTCCTTGGAGATGAAGCGCTCGAACAACAGATCGACCTTGGTCGGATCGACCGAGGTGATGCCGAGCACGTAGCACACGGCTGAGTTCGCTGCCGACCCCCGCCCCTGGCACAGGATGCTCTGGCTGCGCGCGTAATGCACGATGTCGTGCACGGTGAGGAAATAATGCGCGTATTTCAGCTCGGCGATCAGCGCGAGTTCTTTGTTCAACGTCGCGCGCAGCTTGTCGTCAATGTTCTCGATGCCGCCAAAGTATTTATCGACGCCCGCCCAGGTCAAATCCTCCAGATGTCCTTGCGCGGTCTTGCCCGGCGGCACCGGCTCATCCGGATACTGGTATTTGAGCTGGTCGAGCGAGAAGTCGATCTTCCCCGCAAAACGCATGGTCTCCGCGATCGCCTCGGGGACATCGCGGAACAGCCGCGCCATCTCCCTAGGTGTTTTCAGAAAACGCTCGGCATTGGCTTCCAGCTTACGCCCCACAGCCTCGATCGTGGTCTTTTCCCGGATGCAGGTCAGCACGTCCTGAAGCGGACGGCGGCCGGGATCGTGATAGAGCACCTCGTTGGTCGCGAGCAGCGGCACTTTTGCTTTGGCCGCGAGGTCATCGAGCCGTGCCAGGCGGCGCCGGTCGTCGCCGCGATAGACCAGGCTCGCTGCCAGCCACACGCCCTCGGCGCGGCTCGCCCTCAGCTTTGCAAGCACATCCAGCGCCTGCGCCGGCTCGAAGCGATGCGGCAACGTCAGGACCAAAAGCTGCCCCTCGGAGAATTCCAGGAGATCGGCAAAGGTGAGACGGCACTCGCCCTTCTCGATCCGCGTGATGTCGTCGCCGCGCTTGCCTTTGGTCAGGAGCTGGCACAGCCGGCCATAGGCGGCGCGGTCGCGCGGGTAGACAAAAATGTCGGGCGTGCCGTCGATGAAGACGATGCGCGCACCGATCAGCAGTTTCGGCTTGTGCAGCACCTTGTCATTGTCGAGCTCATTCCAGGCCCGCACCACGCCGGCGAGCGTGTTGTGGTCGGCGATTCCGATCGCGGGAATGCCGAGCTTGCTCGCCTGATGCACATAGGCGCGCGGATCCGAGCCGCCGCGCAGGAAGGAGAAATTGGTGGTGATGCCGATCTCGGCATAAGCGGGGCTATTCATGCGAAGAGACCGTGCACATACCAGCCGGGAGAAGCAGGCTCGCCGTCGCCGTCGAACACCTCCCCCTCGTAAAGTCCGTCGCGAAAAATCCAGAAGCGCAGGCCCTCGGCATCCTCGATGCGAAAGTAATCCCGGGTCAGCTGCTTGCCGTCCTGCCGCCACCATTCCATCGCGATACGCTCGGGTCCTTCCACCCGCACCACGGCATGCAGCGCGCGGCGCCAGGTGAACTGATGCGGCGGACCATCCGGCACGGCCGCGAATGGCACCTTGATCGGCTCCGGCTTGTCGAACAGCCTTAAGGGACGCAGCGGTGGCTCGCTTTCGGTCCGTGCCGGCCATTCGGCCTGCATGGCGGCGGCGAGATGATGCTGCGCCGGGGCGGCCAGCACCGCACATTCAGGGATATGGGTATCCTCAGGCAGGTGCACGACGACGCGCTTTCCGCCGATGCGCGCGGCAATGCGGTCGATCAGGGCGGCAAGCTCGTCATTGTCGTGGACATGGGCGTCGAGATCGCGCTGCTCCTGCACCACGATCTCGGTGCGGCTCGCCGACAGGCGAACCATATCGAAGCCAAAACCGGGATCGAGGGGATCGGCGAGCGCATCGAGACGCTCGCGGAACAGCCGGTCGATCACCGCGCTTCGCGTCACCGGACGTCCGGTCTCGACCATGATCGCGCGCACCACGCCGTCGGTGCGGAAGAACGCGGCTTCCAGCCGGCGCGCGCCCTTGCCCTGCTTCTCCATGGAGGCAATCAGCGTGTCCGCCAGCCGCGACAGCGTCATCGCGATCATGGTGTCGGTCGCGATCGGCTCGGCGAAACGCTTCTCCACGATATAATCAGGCAGCGGTTTTCGCGGATTGATCGGCGCATCGCCCTGCCCCAGCGCATGCGCCAGCAGCGTGGAGAACCGCGCTCCGAACCGCGCCGTGATCTCGCTCGGCGAGCGCGTGGCGACGTCGCCGATGGTCTTGAGGCCGGCGCGGCGCAGGCCGGTGGTGATGGCCTCGCCCGCACCGAGCGCGGACACCGGAAACCGGCTGATCGCCTCCGCCTCGCCGCCATCGGCAACGATGGTGCCCGTGGTCTGCCGCGTCAGCGTGCGCGCGCAGACCGAGGTGCCGGCGATTGCCGCGCTGACGGCAAAGCCTTGTCGGCCGAGCGCCCGAACCAGCGCTTGCAACAGCGCAGCCTCGCCGCCGAACAGATGCGCACAGCCGGTGATGTCGAGGAACAGCCCGTGCGGCGGATCGAGCGCGACCAGCGGCGTGAAGCGGTCGCACCAGTCGGCGATGTCGCTAAGCGTCTTCGCATCGGCCGCGACATCGGCGTCGAACACGCGCAAATCCGGGCACATCGCCCGCGCATTGGCGAGCGGCTGACCTACGTACAGGCCGAGACGCTCGGCAGCCTCGTCCAGCGCATGGATCACCAGCGCATTGTTGTCCTTGATGACGACGATGCTCGGCTCATTATTGGTTTTACCCAGCCCGGAGCTGTTGAAGAACCGCTGGATCCGGTCGATGGGCAGGCGTGGCAGCCACAGGCTGAGAATACGTCGACGGTTCACTGAACTGGCACTCATCACAATTCCATTCCATGATCCACCGGCCGCAGGGGCCATGACGATTACGCAAGAGTTCGGCATCGAAGCGCGGCGCGCCCCATGCGTCCCACACCGACCCCGGCGGCGAATGCGCCGCGCGCAGCATCCACCTGGTCTCCGCCGTCGAAGGCAGCGGCTGCGCCGCCATCCGCAGCATCAGGCCGGTGACGCCGGAGCCTTGCGCGGCCAGCGTCAGCTTGCGGCTCGCCACGAGATCGAACTGCCTGGTTTCGCCCCAGAGCTCGAGCACGACGGCGCCCAGCGCATCGCAGGCGAGCGCATCGGCCGAGGTACGCAGCGCGCTCTCGACATCGGCGGCGCGCACCATCACCACACGGCGCGGATCGAGGCCGAGCTCGGCGAGCCCGCTCATCGACAGCGCGCCTGCCTCTATCTCTGAAAAATCCTGCCGTACCCACAGCAGCGGCCGCTGCGCCGAGACGCGCCCGGCAAGCCCCATGACGAAGCCGGTCGCGGCCGTCCCCTGAGACCCAGTGCAAAACACCTCGTGGATCGCCGCGCGCGCGAGCCCGCCCTTCAGCGCGTTGTCGGCTTCGCTGTGACCGAGCGCGACGCGATCGTGCGGATGCACGACCGTCGCCGTCTCGATGCGCTCGATCTGGCCGCGCAAGGTCGCAAGCGCGCTTGTCCGTGCGCCGCTCATGCTCGCCGCTCCTTCAGGGGTGATTGCCGATGGCTCTCAAAAAGAGAACCAGCGGCTGGCTCATTTGTTCATGATATGTTCTAATATAAAGCTAACGGCGCGGAGAGAGTCAATCGAATTGGCGCGCAAGCGGATTCATGAGCTGAATCAAAGGGATTCCAAGATGGACGTACAACGCAAGCTGGAAATCCTGGCGGACGCCGCCAAATACGACGCGTCCTGCGCCTCCAGCGGCACGGAGAAGCGGGATTCCAGCGACGGCAAGGGCATGGGGTCGACCGCACCCGGCATGGGCATCTGCCATTCCTATGCGCCGGATGGACGCTGCATCTCGCTGCTCAAGGTGCTGCTGACCAACGCCTGCAATTACGATTGCCTCTATTGCGTCAACCGCGCCTCCTCGAACGTGCCGCGCGCCCGCTTCACCATCGACGAATTGGTCAAGCTGACGCTCGACTTCTACCGGCGCAATTACATCGAGGGCCTGTTTCTCTCCTCCGGCATCATCCGCAACCCCGACTACACCATGGAGCAAGTGGTGAGCGTCGCGCGAAAGCTGCGCGAGGAGCATCACTTCCGCGGCTATATCCATCTCAAGACCATTCCCGAGGCCGACGATGCGCTGATCGCGGAAGCCGGCAAATATGCCGATCGTCTCTCCATCAACATCGAGATGCCCGAGGAAACGAGCCTGCAGCAATTCGCGCCGGAGAAGGACGTGCGCGCGATCCGCCGCACCATGGGCCGGCTGCGGCTGAAGCTGGACGAGGCCGAGGAAGGCCGCAGCGCGAAGACCAAGGCAAAGCCGCAGCGCTTCGCGCCGGCGGGCCAAAGCACGCAGATGATCGTCGGTGCTGATGCAGCCTCCGACCACACCATTCTCCACACCAGCGCCAATCTCTACGGCGCCTACCGTCTGCGGCGCGTCTACTACTCCGCCTTCAGCCCGATCCCCGACGCCAGCCGCGCCTTGCCTCTGGTGCAGCCGCCGCTGCTGCGCGAGCACCGGCTCTACCAGGCCGACTGGCTGATGCGGTTCTACGGTTTCGACGTTGCGGAGATCGTCGACGACAGCGCGATGCTGCCGCTCGACATCGATCCGAAGCTGGCCTGGGCGCTGCGTCATCGCGACCGCTTCCCGCTCGACGTCAACCGCGCCAGCCGCGAGGAGCTGCTGCGCGTGCCGGGCTTCGGCACCAAGGCGGTCGAGCGCATCATTGCAACACGGCGCACCACCACGATCCGCCTCGCCGATCTCGCCCGCCTGCACGTGCCCCGCAACAAGGCGCTGCCGTTCATCGTCCTCAGCGATCACCGGCCCTCGCCGCACCGTCTTGATGCGGCCGGGCTGATCGAACGGTTCAAGCCGAAAGCAACGCAACTGGGATTTGGCTTCTGATGCAGTACATCACCCTCGACACCGAAACCCATTTCGACGGCTGGCGCAAAGCCGCGCGCAGCCTCGTGCTTCATCACGTGCAGCCCACCGATGTCACCTGGACCGTGCAGGGCGGCGAGGCGGAGTTGTTCGCGCCGCAAGCACCGTCTCCGATCCTCGAGGCGAACGAAGGCACCTTCAACGTATCAGGCAAATTCGTCGAGCTAGCCCAGGCCGCAATCCTGCACCGCGATATCCAGCGCTTTGCGATCCTCTATCGCCTGCTCTGGCGGCTGAAGGACAACCACGATCTCATCGAGGTCGCGACCGACCCTGACGTCGCGCAGGTCACGGCGATGGCTCGCGCGGTCCATCGCGACGAGCACAAGATGCACGCCTTCGTCCGCTTCCGCGAGATCGGACGCGAGCGCGCAGCACATTACGTCGCCTGGTTCGAGCCGGAGCATCACATCGTCGAGCTCGCCGCCCCGTTCTTCGCAAGACGCTTTGCCGACATGCCCTGGTCGATCCTGACGCCGGACCTCTGCGCGCATTGGGATGGCCACGCGCTCGCGTTCACGCCGGGCGTCAGCAAGAGCGAAGCACCGGGCGAAGACCGGCTGGAGGAAACCTGGCGGCGCTATTACGCCAGCATCTTCAATCCGGCCCGGCTCAAGGTGAAGGCGATGCAGGCCGAGATGCCGAAGAAATATTGGAGGAACCTGCCCGAGGCCTCGATCATTAAGCCCTTGATCGAGGACGCCGAACGCATGACCGGCGCCATGATCGCCAATGCGGCAACCGATCCGCACAAGCCTCAGAAGCGGCCGGAGGCTCCGATGAAACGCAAGCCAGCTGCCGACGATCTCGAAGCGCTCCGCGCGGAGGCCGCGCATTGCCGGGCCTGCCATCTCTACAAGGACGCGACCCAGACCGTGTTCGGCGAGGGCCCGAGATCCGCCAACATCATGCTGGTCGGCGAGCAGCCCGGCGACAAGGAAGACCTCGCCGGCCATCCGTTCGTCGGTCCGGCCGGCCAGATGCTCGACCGTGCGCTGGAGGAGGCCGGTGTCGACCGCAAGAAAGTTTATGTCACCAACGCGGTGAAGCACTTCAAATTCGTGCCGCGCGGAAAGATCCGCCTGCACCAGAAGCCGAATACGCCGGAGATCAAAGCGTGCCGGCAATGGTTCGAACGGGAAGTTTCGGCAATCCAGCCTGATCTGATCGTGGCGATGGGCGCCACCGCCGCGCAAAGCGTGTTCGGCAAGATCACTCCGATCGGCAAGACCCGCGGCCGGCTCATCGACCTTCCCGACGGACGCAAGGCTTTGGTGACGGTGCACCCGTCCTATCTGCTGCGGCTGCCCGATCCGGAAGCCAAGGTTCTGGAATATCAGCGCTTTGTCGACGATTTGAAGATCGTGGCCGGCTTGCAGAAGAAAGCCGCGCGGGCCGCCTAAATACTGGCAGGAAAACGGTTTTCAACCGCCGCTTGTCATCCAGCCTTCAAATCCATCGCGGACAATACCCTTACTTCAAAGTTAAGGGGCGTCCAGACATGACCGATGTTGCATTCGACCGCGCGGTAGCCGATCCCGCGCCGATCCAGCCGGCCTCGCGGCCAAATCTCGACAAGGGCTTCAATCCGCTGACGATGATCCTGTTCTTCGGCATCCTCGCCGCGGGGCTGCTGTTCGTCGCCTACAGCATCTATGTCGACGTCAACGCGACCGGCGCACGCGTGACGAGCTACCTGCCCTACATCCTGTTGTTCGTCGCGCTCCTGATCGCGCTCGGCTTCGAATTCGTCAACGGCTTCCACGACACCGCCAATGCGGTGGCGACCGTGATCTACACCCATTCGCTGCCGGCCGAAGTCGCGGTGATGTGGTCGGGCTTCTTCAACTTCCTCGGCGTGCTCATGTCCTCCGGCGCGGTCGCCTTCGGCATCGTCTCGCTGCTGCCGGTCGAGCTGATCCTGCAGGTCGGCTCCAGCGCCGGCTTCGCGATGGTGTTCGCGCTGCTGATCGCCGCGATCCTGTGGAATCTCGGCACCTGGTTCTTCGGCCTGCCCGCCTCCTCCTCGCACACGCTGATCGGCTCGATCATCGGCGTCGGCGTCGCCAACGCCGTCATGCGCGGCCGCGACGGCACCTCGGGCGTGGACTGGACCAAGGCGACCGAGATCGGCTACGCGCTGCTGCTGTCGCCGCTGTTCGGCTTCATCTGCGCCGCGACGCTGCTGCTGCTGCTCAAGTTCATCGTGCGCAACCCGGCCCTGTATGCTGCGCCCGAAGGCAACAAGGCGCCGCCGCTCTGGATCCGCGGCCTGCTGATCGCGACCTGCACCGGCGTCAGCTTCGCGCACGGTTCGAACGACGGCCAGAAGGGCATGGGCCTGATCATGCTGATCCTGATCGGTACCGTGCCGACCGCCTACGCGCTCAACCGCGCACTGCCGGAATCCCAGGTCGCCCAGTTCCAGAAGGTCTCGGATGCTGCTTCCAAGGTGATCGCGGCCAAGGGTGCCGGTCACTCGATCATCGGCGATCCCCGTCCTGCGGTGACCCAGTACATCACCTCGCACCACATCAGCGAAGGCACCTACCCCTCGCTGTCGGTGCTGGTGAAGGATGTCGGCGACCAGGTCGCGAAATACGGCTCGCTCAACAAGGTGCCGGCGGAAGTGGTCGGCAACACCCGTAACGACATGTACCTGACCTCGGAAGCGATCCGCTTCCTGATGAAGGACAAGGAAAACGAGCTCAACAAGGAAGAGGTCGCGACCTTGAACGCCTACAAGGGCGGGCTCGACAGCGCCACGAAGTTCATCCCGACCTGGGTGAAGGTCGCCGTCGCCATCGCGCTCGGCCTCGGCACCATGATCGGCTGGAAGCGCATCGTCATCACGGTCGGCGAGAAGATCGGCAAGAGCCATTTGACCTACGCACAAGGCGCCTCGGCCGAGCTGGTGGCCGCCGCTACGATCGGCGCCGCCGACGTGTTCGGCCTGCCGGTTTCGACCACGCATGTGCTGTCGTCGGGCGTCGCCGGCACCATGGCGGCCAACGGCTCGGGCTTGCAAATGGCGACCATCCGCAATTTGCTGATGGCCTGGGTGCTGACGCTGCCCTGCGCGATCATGCTGTCGGCCACGCTCTACGTGATCTTCTCGCGGATGTTCTGAGAAGAACGACACTCATCAACGCGAATGGCCGGGCTTGTCCCGGCCATTTGCATTCCAGGTTGTCATTCCGGGGTGGTCCGCAGGACCGAACCCGGAATCTCGAGATCCCGGGTTCGCCTCTGCGAGGCGCTCCGGGATGACGTCGGTAGTCACGCCGCCAGCGATTCCTCGACCAGCTTCACCCAGTAGGACGTGCCGAACACGATCGCCTCGTCGTTGAAATTGTAGGCGGGGTGATGCAGGCCGGCGCTGTCGCCGTTGCCGCAGAAGATGAAGGCGCCGGGTCGCGCTTCCAGCATGTAGGCGAAATCCTCGCCGCCCATCAGCGGCGGCATTTCGTGCACGTTGGCATCGCCAGCAACCTGCTTTGCAATGCGGCGCGCAACCTCGGTCTCCGCGGCGTGGTTGTTCACCACGGGGTAATTGCGGTGATAACGCAGGTCGATCTTCGCGCCGGTGATCTGCGCGACGCCCGCCACCACTTCATGCACGCGCTTCTCGACCAGCTTGCGCACCTCGGGCGAGAGCGTGCGGATGGTGCCCTTCAGTGTCGCGGTCTGCGGAATGACGTTGCGGGCGTTGCCGGCGTGGAATTCGCAAATCGAGATCACGGCCGATTCCAGCGGATCGACGCTGCGCGCGACGATCGACTGCAGCGCGGTAATCACCTGCGCACCGACCAGGACGGAATCCACGCATTTGTGCGGACGCGCAGCATGACCGCCGAGGCCCTCGATCATGATGTCGACCTCGTCGGTCGCCGCCATGATCGGGCCCGGCCGGATCGCGAACGAGCCGATCGGAATACCGGGGCCATTGTGCATGCCGTAGACCTGCTCGATGCCGAAGCGCTCCATCAGGCCGTCCTTGACCATGGCTGCGCCGCCGGCGCCGCCCTCCTCGGCGGGCTGGAAGATCACGACCGCATCGCCGGCGAAATTGCGGGTTTCGGCGAGGTAGCGGGCGGCCCCGAGCAGCATCGCGGTGTGGCCGTCATGGCCACAGGCGTGCATCTTGCCCGGGGTCTTGGAGGCGTAAGGCAGGTTGGTCTGCTCCTCGACGGGCAGCGCATCCATGTCGGCACGCAGGCCGATGGTCTTCAGCCCCTCGCCGGCCGGCTTGCTGCCCTTGATCACGCCGACCACGCCGGTCTGGCCGAGCCCGGTCACGACCTCGTCGCAGCCGAACTCACGCAGCCGGTCCGCAACGAATGCTGCAGTGCGATGAACATCGTACAGCAGCTCGGGATGCTCGTGGATGTCCCGGCGCCAGGCCTGAATATCGGGTTGAAGGTCGGCGACGCGGTTCACGATGGGCATGGAGGGTCTCGAGCTTTGTTGAAAATGCAGGACTGTCTACCATGCAAGCGCCAGTCCACCCAACTGCCGCGGGCCGAGGGTAACCCCTGTCCTCTCGTCATGGCCGGGCTTGGCGCCAGCTTGTCTTGGCCATCCACGTCTGACTATTAGGATAGAAAGTGCGTGGATGCCCGGGACAAGCCCGGACATGACGCGCTGGTTGGGTGGAAGCAGAATGCCGAGACGGCTCGAAGGTGAATTTGACTACATTGTCGTCGGAGCAGGTACGGCGGGCTGCATCGTCGCCAACCGGCTGTCGGCGGATCCCGGCAATCGCGTCCTCGTCCTCGAAGCTGGCGGCGACGACAACTGGATCTGGTTCCACATCCCGGTCGGCTATCTCTTTGCGATCGGCAATCCGCGCTCGGACTGGATGTTCAAGACCGAGGCCGAGCCCGGCCTGAACGGCCGTTCGCTCGCCTATCCGCGCGGCAAGGTGATCGGCGGCTGCTCGGCGATCAATGCCATGATCTCGATGCGCGGCCAGGCCGCCGATTATGATCACTGGCGGCAACTCGGCATGACCGGCTGGGGCTATGACGACGTGCTGCCGCTGTTCAAGAAGCTCGAGGATCACTTCCTCGGCGCCAGCGAGCATCACGGCGCCGGGGGCGGCTGGCGCATCGAGGCGCCGCGGCTGTCATGGGACGTTCTCGATGCCGTCGGGGATGCCGCCGAGGAGATGGGCATCAAGCGCATCCCGGATTTCAACACCGGCGACAATGAAGGCACCAGCTATTTCCACGTCAACCAGAAGCGCGGCCGGCGCTGGTCGTCGGCACGCGGCTTCCTCAAGCCCGCCTTGAGGCGCCCGAACCTGCGGCTCGAGAAGCATGTGCTGGTCGACCGCGTCATCATCGAGCGGGGCCGCGCCGTCGGCGTGCGCTTCATCCAGAACGGCGAGATGATCGAAGCGCGTGCGAAACGCGAAGTGATCCTGTCGGCCGGCTCGATCGGCTCGGTGCAGGTGCTGCATCGCTCCGGCATCGGCCCCGCCGACTGGCTGTCGCCGCTCGGCATCGACATCGTCATGGACAAGCCCGGTGTGGGGCGCAATCTGCAGGACCACCTCCAGCAGCGTGCGATCTACAAGGTCGAGGGCGTGCGCACGCTGAACGAGACCTATTACAATCTGTTCCGCCGCGGCCTGATGGGGCTCGACTACGCCTTCCGCCGCCGCGGTCCCCTGACCATGGCGCCGTCGCAGCTCGGCATCTTCACGCGCTCCGATGCGACACGCGCACGCGCCAACATCCAGTTCCACGTGCAACCGCTGTCGCTCGACAAGTTCGGTGATCCCCTGCACCGTTTCCCCGCCATCACGGTCAGCGCCTGCAATCTCCAGCCGACCTCGCGCGGCACCGTGCGGCTGCGTTCGGCGAGCCCCGACGAGAAGCCGATCATCGCGCCGAATTATCTGTCGACCGACGACGACCGCCAGGTCGGCGCCGACGCCATCCGCACCACGCGCCGCCTGATGCAGCAGAAGGCCCTGGCACGATATCGCCCGAGCGAATATCTGCCGGGTCCCTCCGTCGGCGATGACGACGCCTCGCTCGCAAAGGCTGCCGGCGATATCGGCACCACCATCTTCCACCCCGTCGGCACGGCGAAGATGGGCGCCGTAAGCGATCCGATGGCCGTGGTCGACGAGCGGCTGCGCTTCTATGGCCTCAGCGGCTTGCGCATTGTCGACGCCTCGATCATGCCGACCATCACGTCGGGCAACACCAACACGCCGACGGCGATGATCGCCGAGAAGGGCGCGGCGATGATCTTGGAGGATGCGAAGTAGCATCCTGTCGGCATGATCAATCCCCACCGCTTTTCAATCGGCCCTGCCGCCGCAGAGATCGCCATGCTGCAATGGGGCGAGAGCGGCAAGCCACCTGCCCTGCTCGTTCATGGCACCGGCTTCGTCGCCGACGTCTGGGACGAAGTCGCGCGCGAGCTTGCATCGACCTACACCGTCTATGCACTCGACCGCCGCGGCCACGGCGCCAGCCACAAGCCCGGCGTCTATCAGTTCCTGGACTATGCGGAGGATGTTTGCCGGGTGGTCGATGCGATCGGCTTGCGAGACGTCTACGGCATCGGCCACAGTGCGGGCGCGACCGATCTCCTGCTCGCGGCAAAACTCTTGCCCGGACGCTTCACACGCCTGTTCGTGATGGAGCCGACCATCATGGACCCGCGCGCGGCGCGCGCCGGAGGGTTGGACGAGGAATCCTTATCGCGAGTAGAGGGCACGCTACGTCGACGCGCCGAGTTCGACAGTGCCGATGCCGTCTTCGAACGCTATCGCACCGCGCCAGCGTTTGCAGATTGGACCGTGACCTCGCTTCGGGCCTATGTGCGCCACGGCTTCGTGCCGCTGGAGAATGGCCGGGTGCGGCTCTGCTGTACACCGGAGACCGAGGCGGCGATCCTGCGCCCGATCTACGAAGCGATGGCGCAGGTTTACGTTGGCGATGCCCGCGGTAATCCGTTTGGGTTGCTCGCCGAGATCGACTGTCCCGTGCGCGTCACGACCGCTGCGAAGTCGGGGCCGATCTATTGGGAGATGGCGCGGCGCGCGGTGGCGCTGATTCCGCAGGTCAGCACGATGGTGTTCGAGGACGCCGGGCATTGTGTGGCGCAGGAAGCGCCCACGGCCGTGGTGGAGGCTGTGCGAGAATTCGCGAAGTAGGTCTCGTGCCCCGGACGCGGCGCGCCACGCAGTGGTGCGCCGCTGAGCCGGGGCCCATCTCACCGCGTAACGTGAGGCCTTCCGGGTCCCGGCTCTGCAACGCATCACCAAGAGGTGCTGCGTTGCGTCCGGGACACGAGCCGCCCTCACGAAATCGTCATCACCTCCCGCGAATAAGTCCCCTCCTCCCCCAATCACCTCTCCGACGCCCAATTCCGGGCAAGCGGAGATGCGCGATGAGCGGACATGATCACGGCGACGACGGCGTCAGCCGCCGCAAGGTGCTGGAATGCATGACCTGGGCCGGCACCGGGGTGCTCTGGACGGTCACCGGCGGCGTGCCGCGCTCGCTCGGCATCATCGATTCCGCGCAGGCCGCGACCGCGGCCGTGCCCGGCATGAGCTTCCTCCAGATCAGCGACAGCCATGTCGGCTTCGACAAGCCGGCCAATCCCAACGCACTCGGCACGCTGGAGGAGGCTGTGGGCAAGATCAACGCGATGCCGGCCAAACCGTCCTTCATGATCCACACTGGCGACATCACCCATCTGTCCAAGGCCGCCGAATTCGACAATGCCGAGCGCATCATCTCGCAGAGCAAGCTCGACGTGCACTACGTACCGGGCGAACACGACTTCCTCGACGAGGAGGTGAAATTTTATCGCGAGCGTTACGGGCGCGGCACCAAGGGCCAGGGTTGGTACTCGTTCGACGCCGGCGGCGTGCACTTCATCGGCCTCGTCAACGTCGTCGACCTCAAGGCCGGGGGTCTTGGCAATCTCGGCGCCGAGCAGCTCGCCTGGCTCCAGGACGATCTGCGCGGCAAGTCGAAATCGACACCGATCGTGCTGTTCGCGCACATCCCGCTCTGGACCGTCTATCCGGAATGGGGCTGGGGCACCGAAGACGGCGGCCGCGCGCTGGAACAGGTGAAAGGCTTCGGCTCGGTCACCGTGCTGAACGGCCACATCCACCAGGTGATGCAGAAGGTCGAGGGTAACGTCACCTTCCACACCGCGCGCTCGACTGCTTTCCCGCAGCCAGCGCCGGGAGCTGCCCCCTCGCCCGGACCGATGAAGGTTGAGGACACAAAACTGCGCTCCATGCTCGGCGTTGCCAGCATCAACTTCAAGCAGAACGAGCAGCGGCTCGCGATCATCGACACGCCGCTCCAGGGCTAGGGTGGAAGCTGACAATGAAGACACTCAACCGCCGCGACTTCGGCGTCGATCTCGGACTTGCTCTGGCCGCGGCCATCCTGCTGCCCGCAACAAAGGCCCGTGCCGACGACATGGACATTCATATCGACAATTTCGTGTTCCAGCCGGCCGAGCTCAAGATCAAGACCGGCACCACCGTGACCTGGACCAACCGGGACGACATTCCGCACACCATCGTGTCGGTCGGCAAGTTCAGGTCCAAGACCCTGGACACCGACGACAAGTTCTCGTTCACCTTCATCAACGCGGGCGACTACAAATATTTTTGTTCGCTGCACCCGCATATGACGGGGATGATCAAGGTTGAGTAACGTCTCCAACCAAGGCATCAACGTCTTGCCCGGCCGGTGGTCCCACGCCGGCCGGGCTCCTGCGTCCCCGGCGACATCAGGCGAAACGGCAAAGCGAGCGGCGATGCCACCGACAAGCGACGATCCAGACAAGGCCCGGCGTTTTCGCGAAGCGGCGCTGCCCCATCTCGACGACGTCTACACGCTCGCGCGCTATCTGCTGCGCGACGCCTCCGATGCGGAAGATGCGGTGCAGGAGTGCTATCTGCGCGCGCTGAAGCACTTCGACAGCTATCGCGGGCCGGCGATGAAGCCATGGCTGTTCGCGATCCTGCGCAACGTCTGCAACGCAGAATACGCCCGTCGTGCGCACAGGCCCAGCGCGTTCGAGGATACGCCCGGCGCCGCCGAGCAGACGCCGATCTGGCAGGAGAGCGAGGCGAGCCCGGAGACCGAAGTGCTGCGCAGCCGCGATGCCGGCGCCATCCGCAAGCTGATCGAGGCGCTCGCCGAACCGTTCAAGGAAACCTTCGTGCTGCGCGAGATCAACAACCTGTCTTATCGTGAAATCGCAGAAGCCGTCGGCGCGCCCATCGGCACCGTGATGTCCCGCCTCGCTCGCGCCCGTGCCCTGCTGCGCGCGGCCTGGACGGCGGAAGAGGAGCAAGCGAAATGACCTGCGACGAAGCAAGGATCATGCTTCACGCGCTGCTGGACGGCGAGCTCGACGCCGGCCATGCGCGCGAGGTCGAAGCCCATATCGCGGGCTGCCCTGGGTGCGCTGCGGAATTGGCCGCACAGCGCGAAATGCAGCGCGTGCTTGCCGACACCGATTTGCGTTACGTCGCGCCCACCAGCCTGCGCAACAAGATCGAGGCCTCGCTGCCGAAGCCGCAGCCCCAGCCGAGCCGCCGCTCCGTGCTGCGCGGCTTTGCGATGGGCTCGGCGGTCTCCGCGCTCGCGGCAACCGGAATCGTCGCCATCGTGCTGCGCCAGGACGACCAGCAGCGCATCCTCTCGGAGGTCGTCTCCGCGCATCTGCGCTCGCTGCAGGCCGGCCACCTCACCGACGTGGTCTCGACCGACCAGCACACCGTCAAGCCGTGGTTCAACGGCAAGCTCGACGTCGCCCCGCCCGTGATCGACCTCACCGCGCAGGGTTTTAGGCTGGTCGGAGGCCGGCTCGACTATATCGACGCCCGCGCCATCGGCGCCGTCGTCTACAAGCGTCGCCAGCACGTGATCAACCTGTTCGTGGCACAGACATCGAGCACCGAGCACCAGCCGCCGAAGACCCAGACCATGCAGGGCTTCAATTGCCGCCGCTGGGGCGAGCGCGGCCTGAACTTCTGGGCCGTCAGCGACATCGGCGCCGACGAGCTCGCCGAGTTCGTCGACAAGTTCGAGGCGGCGATGAAGTCGAATGTGGAGGGATAGATTCGGCCCTACGACACGCCCATGGAATATTCGCTGTGCCGCTCTGCCAGATCAGAGAGACCGCGCAAGGTCGAAGGTGTGAACAGCTTGTGTACCGGGGTTCCGCAGAACGGACAGAAACTGAGAACGATGGCCGATGAGAGGGTGACGTTGGCAACATCACCCTCAATCCTTAGCCGCGCCCGCTGCGTCGACAGGAGATCTTCCCCGCTTTTCGTGACCGCGCGAGATTGAAGGTCAAATCGGAAGCCGCCGGGCTTTCGGGAAATGGCCACTGACATTCCACGCTCGCCTGCGTTCGCGACCAGATTTCCGAAGCCCTGACAACAAAACACCGAGCCGTCTCCAAATCGCCCTGCGCTTACCTATACTTGTTGGCGATCTCGACGATCGCAACTAAGCTTTGGCATTGAGCAAGTGAAATTTGGGCAGCCGATGGCCAAAAAAACTCAAGCCCATGCATCCTGGTGAAGTTCTGCGGGAAGAGTTTCTGATCCTGCTGGACATGTCCGCTGGCGCGCTCGCCAAGACCTGCGGCCTGCCGCGCACGCGAATCGGGCGGATTGCGAGTGAGCAGACTGGAATCACTGCCGACACCGCACTTCGGCTTGCGAAGGCGCTCGGCACGACGGCCGAGCTCTGGCTCAATCTTCAGAACGATTACGACATCCAGATCGCCAGGCGCGATCTCGGTAAGGCGCTCGATCGCATCGAGACAGTTAACAAGCCCAAGGCGGCCTGAGCGATCGACCTTACGCCGACCGTCGCACTGCGTTGTCCACCAACGTCTTGCCGAGCGACCAGATCGCGCCGGGGACCTTGTGGCTGCCGGCGATGACGTCGTCGAACGCCTTCTCGATCCAGCTGCAGTCTTCCTCGGTGATGGTGAGAGGCGGCAGCAGCTTGATGGTGTGGCTGCCGTGGCCGGCGACCTGGGTCAGGATCTTGTGATCCTTGAACAGCGGCACGGTGATGAGCTGGCAGAACAGGCCCTTGTTGGCCGTCTCCAGCACATTCCAGGAGGCGCGCAGACGCAGCGATTTCGGCGGGCCGAACTCGACGCCGATCATCAGGCCCTTGCCGCGCACTTCCTTCATCAGCTCATAGCCGGGCACCATGCGCGTCAGTGCGAGGCGCAGCTCGGCGCCGCGCTTGGCGGCAGACTCGATCAGCTTCTCGGATTCCATCACGTCCAGCGTGGCGATGCCCGCGGCCATCGCGAGGTCGTTCTTGGAGAAGGTGGAGCCGTGCACCACCGCGCGGTCCATCTGGTTGAAGATCTTGTCGAAGATGGCCTTGCGCGTCAGCACCGCGCCAACCGGCACGTGGCCACCCGACAGCGACTTCGACAGCAGCACCATGTCGGGCTCGACGTTCCAGTGCTCGACCGCGAGGAAACGGCCGGTGCGGCCCATGCCGGTCTGGATTTCGTCGGCGACGAACAGCGTGCCGTATTTCTTGCAGAGTGCGGCCGCGCCCGGCAGGAACTCGTCGGTGGGCATGTTGACGCCCTTGCCCTGGATCGGCTCGACCACGAAGGCTGCGACCTCACGCGAGGCAAGCGCCTTTTCCAGCGCGGCCAGATCGTTGAATGGGATCGAGGTGCAGCCGGGCAGCAGCGGCTCGAAGCCGGTGCGGAAATTCGAATCGCCCGTCAGCGACAGCGCGCCATAGGTCAGGCCATGATAGCCGTGGGCGCAGTAGACGATGCCCGGGCGGCCGGTGGCGCCGCGCGCGAACTTGATCGCAGCTTCGACGCATTCGGCGCCGGAATTGGCGAAGAACGCCTTGTCCAGATAGGGGACATATTTCAGCAGCCGCTCGGCGAGCACGCCGGCGAGCACGGAGACGTCGAACTGGACGAGGTTGGGCAGGTCGGCATCGAGCACGCTCTTGAGCGCGTCGCGCATGACCGGGTGATTGCGCCCGATCGCGAACACGCCAAAGCCGGACAGCAAGTCGAGATAGCGCGCGCCGTCGCGATCGTACAGATACTGCCCCTGCCCCTTCTGGAAGCCGACATCGTACCCGATGGTCTTGAGGACCCGAACGAACTGCTCGTTCAGATACCGATTATGCAGGGTGCTGCGCTGGGCCTGACGGTCCGCGAAAAGCTCAGACATGTCTGGATTTGGGCTGTGCATCCGTTACATACTTCGGTTGAGGGCCGTCTCGTCAACTGAAAAGGGACCGTTACTGAAAACGGTCTGTGCGGCCTTTTGCCCTTTTTCGGACCATCTTCGCAAGCACAGCTTTAGCCCATGTTGCACTGCCAAGGAACTATCATGCGTTTAGCCCTTTACACCGGACTAATACTGGCTGGCGGTTACACCTGCCTGACCCCGGCGCTCGCCGCCGATCCCACCGGCGACTGGCGGGTTGCCGACGGCGTCGCCAACATTCGCGTCGCCCAATGCAATGGCAGCATGTGGGGCGCCGTTTCCTGGGAAAAGCAGCCCGGCGGCCGCGACGAGAACAATCCGGATGCCTCGAAAAAGACCAGGCCGACACTGGGCATGGCGACGCTGATCGACATGAAGAAGAAGCCCGGCGCCGATCAGTGGGAAGGGCAGGTCTACAACGCCAAGGACGGCCAGCTCTATAGCGCGACCATCACGCCGGCCGGTGCCGACCAGCTCGAAATCAAGGGCTGCGTAATGGGCTTCCTCTGCGGCGGCGAGACCTGGACGCGAGTCGGACCGCCGATCCCCTCGAGCACCGCCAATGCCATGGCCAAGGGCGCGCCCAAGTCCACCGGCGCGGCACCGAAGGCTCAGGGCACGATGGGCGCGACAGCGGCGCCTGCTCCGGCTGCGGCGGCCCCGAAGAGCGCCACCGCCCCCGCAAAGCCGGGTCAGAAGGGTTCCGCCGACCCGGTCGGCGACATCTGCCTACTCCCTGAGATTGCGGGGTTTGCCCATTAGGGCCGGCTGGAACAGCAACACGGCGGCGAGCGTCGTCACCAGCGAAAGTGCCAATAGCTTGCCCATGCTGGACGTGCCGGGATGGCTCGACAGCCACAGGCTGCCGAACGCGGTCGCCGTCGTCAGTGCGCTGAAAAAGATCGCGCGCGTCAGGCTGGTCTGGAGCAGATTTGTCCTGCCCGAGCGCCAGGCCACGACATAGTAGATCTTGAAGGCGACGCCCACGCCGAGCAGCAGCGGGAACGCGACGATGTTGGCGAAGTTGAGCGGCAGGCCGATCAACACGCAGATCTCGAGCGTCACCGCGCCGGCAACCAGGAGCGGCACCAGCGTCATCAGCACGTCGACGAAGCGGCGCAGCGTGATCCACAGCAAGAGGCCGATCACCAGCAGCGCGTAGATGCCGGCGTGGATGAATGCCTTCACCACGGTGTCGCCGGATTTCAGGATCGAGACCGGCCCGCCGATCGCGGTCGGCTCGGCAACGAGCACCGCCGCCGCAAATCTGCGCAGCGTGTCGTTGTCGTTGGGATCGCCCTTGGGCAGCGCCTCGACGCGGATGATGCCGTCCTTGCTCTTCCAGGCGCTGACGAGATCGGATGGCAGTGAACTCAGGGTGACGGGCCCGGCCTGCATCGCGTTCCTGAGCTGGTCAAACACGACCTTCATCGGCGTGACGAACACGTCCTGCGCCTTGTTGCGCGTGGCCTCGTCGCCATTGGCGAGCTTTTCGAGCGCGTCTGCCAGACGGCGCGAGGCGATCGAGCCCGGCCCCTTCGCATCGCCCGCGGTCCGGCGCAGATTGTCGACCGAGGATTTCAGCGCCTCGACGTTTTCCTTGTCGGTCGGCGCCGCATCGATCTGATCAGGGTTGAGTGCGGGGTTCAGCACCTTGGCGCCCTGCGCGAGCAGCTTCAGCTTCGGCGGCTGATCCTGGGGCACGAAGCTGTTGAGCGACATCACCCGGAGCACCTCGGGGACCTTCTCGAGCTTCGCCTCGACCTGCCTTGCCTGCTCCTCGGACGTGGTCATCACGTTGATGGCATTGGCGCCGGTGTTGGGATCCTTGCGCAGGTCGAGGAAGGTCGCGATCGATTCCGCCCTCGGGTTGCGCAGGTTCATCGGATTGAAGTCGAACTTCATGAAATAGAGCAGCGGCAGCCCGGCGAGCGCCAGCAGCAGCGTGCCGCCCACGACCAGCACGCGGTGCTTCTCCAGAAAGTGATCGAGCGGCGCCAGGAAGGCGTAGCCGACCGGCTCCTTCTCGCCGGGCGGGTTCAGCAGCTTCAGCATGGCCGGCAGAACGGTGATCGAGGAGAGGAACGCCACCAGCATGCCGACGCCGGCGATCTGGCCCAGCTCCGCGATGCCCTTGTAGTCGGTCGGCATGAAGCAAAGGAAGCCAGCCGCAGTCGCCATCGCCGCGAGCGACAGCGGCACCGCCGAGCGCTTCGCCGCCAGCACCAGCGCGCCCGAAAGGTCGTTGTGCTTGAAGCGCTCCGAGCGGTAGCGGACGCTGTACTGGATGCCGAAATCGACGCCGAGGCCGACGAAGAGCACAGCGAACGCGATCGACAGCAGATTGAACGATCCGACCATCATCAGGCCGGCCGCGGTCGTCAGCGCGAGGCCGACGAAGAGATTGACGAACACCGCGAAGATGATCTTCGCCGAATGCAGCGCCAGCCACAGGATCAGCAGCACGACGAGAACCGTGCCGACGCCGTTGACGACGGCGCCTTCCTGAACCGTGGCGTATTCCTCGTTGGCGATCGGGATTGGGCCGGTCAGCCGCACCCGCGCCTGGTATTTGGTCGGAAAATCGAGATCGGCCGCGGCCTTGCGGATCGCGTCGGTGGCATCCTTGCCGGGCTCCAGCGCGTTGTAGTCGAGGATCGGCTTGAACTCGATGAAGGCGCGCTTGTCCGAATCCTTCAGCGGCTCGTCGCTGACGAGCTCGCGCCAGGAGAAGCTCGCATTGCCCTTGTTGAGCACGGTCTCGACCGTCTGCGCGATCAGGTTGAACGGACGCTCGGTGTTGTCGAGCTTGATCTGGCCGCGCTTGACGCCGGCAAGTCCCGTCTCCAGCGCGCCGGTCAGGCCGCGGATCGAGGGATCGCCAGCCATGATCTCGATCAGGGGCGCTGCAGATTCGAATTGGCTGGTGATCTTGCCGACCTCTTCGGTCGGCAGGAACAACAGTCCGTTCTTTTCGAAGAACTCGCCGCTGCCGAGTTGCTGCAGAGACTGGAAGTTGGTCTTGTCGTCCTTCAGCCTGGCATAGAGCGCGTCGGCCGCTGCGCTCGTCATCTCCGGGGTCCGGGCCTCGACCACAGCGAGGATCGTTTCGTTTTGATCGAACGCCTTGTCGAACTGCTGGTCACGCTTGCGCCAGTCGAGATTCTGGGAAATCAGCGAATTGATGTCGGTGTTGATGGCGAAGTGGCGCGCAGCGTAATAGCCCGCTCCCACCGACAGCAGGAGCCCGAGAACGACGACGAGGGAGGCAAACCGGGTGCAGGCCCTGACGATGGCAACGACTACGCTTTGCAGCACTTCTTTTCTTTCTGCGGTTAACAGCTTTGCCGGAAACGCCCGCTGTTTATCGGAGTTCCCGGGCGAAACCTATTGCTGTTTTGAGAGGCTCTCGCCGCCAGAAGGTTCGAGGTAAACGGCGGAAGACCGTGGCAAAATCATGCGGGGCGGTCGGTATAGCCGGGGAGTTGAGGCGGGAACGTGACAAGGGCTGGTCACTGATGTCGCTGGCTTGCATACACCCTCATCTCTACTATAATACCGTAAAATTGGCCTAGCGGGGAACCCGGGGCCATTCGGACTTTCCTTATCGCCGATTTTTTGACACAAAGTATTGCGCCTCCATGCGCCGGAGCCCCGACGGGGGTGGGTGGCTACCGCGTGCGCGGACCGATGGTGCGGATATTGCAACGCATTGGTCAGTATCGGGGTGCCGCCGGGAACTTGCGAAACGGATTGGTGCAACTTGCGTGATGGACGTCCAATGGAAGTTTATCTGGCGCAGCCGCGCGGCTTCTGCGCGGGCGTGGTGCGTGCGATCGAGATCGTGGAACGGGCGCTGGAGAAGTATGGCCCGCCCGTCTACGTGCGCCATGAGATCGTGCACAACAAATACGTCGTCGAGAGCCTGAAGAACAAAGGAGCCATCTTCGTCGAGGAGCTGTCCGAGGTCCCGCCGAAGGCGGTGACGGTCTTCAGCGCTCACGGCGTCGCCCGCAGCGTCGAGGAAGAGGCCGCCGCGCGCGACCTTCCCGTGCTCAATGCCACCTGCCCGCTGGTCACGAAAGTTCACAATCAGGGGAAGCGCTACATCACCAGGGGCCGCACACTTATCCTTATCGGCCATGCCGGCCACCCCGAGGTCGAGGGCACGATGGGCCAGGTTCCCGCCCCCGTGCTGCTTGTTCAAAGCGTTCAAGAGGTTACGGCATTGACGCTGCCGGCGGATACGCCAGTGGCCTACATCACCCAGACCACCCTGTCGGTCGACGACACCAAGGATATCATCGCGGCCCTTCAGACCCGCTTTACAGATATTCAAGGTCCGGATATCCGGGATATCTGCTATGCGACACAGAACCGCCAATCTGCGGTAAGGGACTTGAGCAAGCTGGTCGACGTGATCTTGGTGGTGGGCGCTGCCAATAGCTCGAATTCGAACCGGCTTCGCGAAATCGGCACCGAAGCCGGCGTCGCGAGTTATTTGATTGCCGACGGCAGCGAGCTCAATCCGGAGTGGTTGAAGAATGCCAGGACCGTCGGCATCACGGCCGGCGCTTCGGCGCCTGAGGTACTCGTGGATGACGTGATCGAAGCGATGCGGCGAATCGGACCGGTCAAGGTCCAGGTACTGCCGGGCCGCGAGGAAAACATCGAATTCCGGCTTCCGGCCCAACTGGCTGCGAGCTGACCCACCCGAATTCCAAGCCCAGAAAGAAACTTTGTAATGGCTATCCCCTTCTTCAAGGAAATGCGTATCGGCGGCTATCTGCTCAAGCAGAAAATGCTTGGCCGCAAACGCTATCCGCTCGTGCTGATGCTGGAGCCGCTGTTCCGCTGCAACCTCGCCTGCGTCGGCTGCGGCAAGATCGATTATCCGGATGCGATCCTCAACCGCCGCATGACCGCGCAGGAGTGCTGGGACGCGGCCGACGAGTGCGGCGCGCCGATGGTCGCCATTCCCGGCGGCGAGCCGCTGATCCACAAGGAGATCGGCGAGATCGTGCGCGGCCTCGTTGAGCGCAAGAAGTTCGTCTCGCTCTGCACCAACGCGCTGCTGCTTGAGAAGAAGCTCGACCTGTTCGAGCCCTCCCCTTACCTGTTCTTCTCCGTGCATCTCGACGGCCTGAAGGACCACCACGACAAGGCGGTGTCGCAGAAGGGCGTGTTCGACCGCGCCGTGTCCGCGATCAAGGCCGCCAAGGCGCGCGGCTTCACCGTCAACGTCAACGCCACCATCTTCGACGGCCATCCGGCCGAGGAGATCGCGAAGTTCCTCGACCTCACCGTCGAGCTCGGTGTCGGCGTCTCGATGTCGCCGGGCTACGCCTATGAGCGCGCGCCGGACCAGGAGCACTTCCTCAACCGCACCAAGACCAAGAAGCTGTTCCGCGACGTCTTTGCGATGGGCAAGGGCAAGAAGTGGAACTTCATGCATTCCGGCCTGTTCCTGGACTTCCTCGCCGGCAACCAGGAATACGAGTGCACGCCGTGGGGCATGCCCGCGCGCAACATCTTCGGCTGGCAGAAGCCCTGCTATCTGCTCGGTGAAGGCTACGCAAAAACCTTCAAGGAGCTGATGGACACCACCGACTGGGAAACCTACGGCACCGGCAAGTACGAGAAGTGCGCCGACTGTATGGCCCATTGCGGCTACGAGCCGACGGCGGCCACCGCAGCCCTCAACAACCCGCTGAAGGCGATGTGGGTGTCGCTGCGCGGCATCAGGACCTCCGGTCCGATGGCGCCGGAGATCGACATGAGCAAGCAGCGCCCGGCGCAGTACATCTTCTCGGCGGAAGTGCAGAAGCGCCTGTCGGAGATCCGCAAGGACGAGGCCGACGCTGCACAGGCCAAGGCGGCGCAGAAGGCTTCGACCGCGGCGTAAGCGGGACAATCAACTCTCACCACGAAGGCCCGGCCGCGATCGCGACCGGGCCTTCTCTTTTGTGGGTCGTTGTGCCGGCGGTCCGTGTCCCGGACGCACTGCAGCGCTCTTTGCGCTGCTGCGCAGAGCCGGGACCCAGCAGCCGCGTGCCGTGTCGATGCATGGGCCCCGGCTCTGCAGCGCATCGTCGAAGGGACGCTGCGCTGCGTCCGGGGCACGAGAGGAGATCGAGTCATTCTCCCTCGCCGTCATTGCGAGCGCAGCGAAGCAATCCAGAATCTTTCCGCGGAGACAGCCTGGATTGCTTCGCTGCGCTCGCAATGACGGAGTGTGCGGCAGCAGCTTGCTCTTGCCGTTCGCGCTCTCCATCGCAGACACACCTTCGCATTCCCGCGGCTTCTTTCGCCCGAGTTTTGCTGATCGTCGCCGCCCTCAACTGGACCAGAGGGCGCAGGGAAGGCCGGGCGCCGGCGGCACCCGCGGTCCGCGTGCATGGAAAACGCACACGGGGTGGACTACAGGTGTTGCCGGTCGCCCGGCCTTCCCTGCGCGGATGGTTTTAACGGTGTCCTTCGTGCTCTCCCCGGGGAGCGTTGCACTATTGCCCCCGTCACCTTGCAGCTGATCGATGTGCGCACCGGTTGGCCGCCACATCACCGCAAGCCTTGACGCCAGAACCCCGGGCGTCAGGACCACACGACTTCTCCGTCCGCGGACGGCCCTGCCTCAGTATCCGGGGCTCCATGTGCGTGCCCCCGACCATCAACAAGACCGCTGTGACCGCGCCGTGTCGTACCGCGTCGCGCATGACTCAACGGTCTCCCGCCCCTGTCATCGCCTTCCGCGCCGGCGCTACCGCGTCCACCGCACCCCGGCCCGCATCTCGTGACGATCGCGAAGCGCCCCTCTGGGAGGGCCGGGATGACCGCTAGATGCAACAAATCCGAAATTCTGGAAAGTGGAATACTTTTACGGGAAGGGATTGACGGGTGCTGGGGTGTTTTGCCCGACGGGTCATTTCGACCCGCCGCTTGCCGCGCCACTCGCCGCCATTCCACGCGCAGCACGAACCCAGCATCCATCGCGCGTGCCCTGCGGCCCTCCCGGATTCCGTCAGCAACTCGAAAAAACATCCCCCGACATCAATCGATAGGTTTCGCTTCGCTCTACCTATCCTCCCATCTAAGATCGCAGCAGGTTTCAATCCTGGAGTCCTGGCCTTGCGCGTCTTGTTTCTCATGCTGGCACTGCTGGTCGCAGGCCCATCCGCGAAATCCGATGCTCAGCCATTTCACGCAGGCGTCACGCGCATCACGGTGCAGGACACTATCCCCTTTGACGCATTGGTTGCGTATCCGACCGACGTGGCCGAACCTCCCTTTCAGGATGGCCCCCACATTGTTGCCGCTGGTCGTGACGCGCCGATAGCGGCCGGAGCACGTTTTCCGATCGTGCTTTTTTCGCACGGCGGAGGAGGAACGATCAAAGCGGGAGGCACTCCCCTGCCCTATGCCGATCTTTTGACGTCGTTGGCGCGAGAAGGTTTTGTCGTGGTCGCGCCGTTTCACCCGGGATCCAAGCGTCCTCGCGAGGCGCTCGAAGATCGACCACGCCAGATCCACAAGGCGCTCGATGCCATGTTGGCCGATCCCCGCTTCGCGACGCATGCCGATCCAACTCGCCTTGGCATGATGGGATTCTCTTACGGCGGCGCTGTCACACTGATCGTTGCGGGCGCAGCTCCCAGCCTGGCTCACTTGGCGACCTACTGCCGAGACCGCACAGACGACCCGTTGGCCTGCGACGGCGTCCCGACTGACGGCTCCCTGGCCAACGCCGTCGGCAGGAGATCGCCGGATGCGCTCGCCGTGAAAGCACTCGTGCTGTTGGAGCCGTGGGGCTCCTTGTTCGATCGGGACGGGTTAGCGTCGCTGGAAATGCCGACGTTGCTCTATCGTGCGGAGAGCAGTGCTCTCAAGGCTGACGGCAATATCCTCGCTCTTGCGGCGGGATTGCCTCGTCCGCCGCGGCAAGAGACCATACCGGGCGGCCATTTCATATTTTTCGGACCATGCCCTCCCGCGCTGGAAGCTGAGGCGCCCGCCGTCTGCAAGGATGCTCCCGGCGTCGACCGGGCAGCGGTCCACCGACGGATCAAGGTTGAGATCGGGGACTTCCTGCACCGGAATCTGTAGCTGGACAGGTCGAGCTTTTGGCGAAACCCACCCTCACCAATCGATGGGTTTCGCCGCAGCGAAACCCATCCTACGAGCCAAGAGTTTGCCGATGTTAGTAGCCGCCTATGAATTTGCTAAGGAGCGCTTGCCGGCGTCGCGCTTTCGAAGCGCAGCAAGAGCATTTTTCGCGATCTTGCCGGGGCCAATTGGAGGGGTCATTAACGCTCAATCGAATGCTCAGCCCCTTCCCGTCGGTCATGTGCAGGGAATAGGACATATCCTGACTTGCTCAGTTAGGCGGCGACAAGCTCAAACTGGTCGGGATATCGTCATGCGAGCAATAGCCGCCGCGCTGATCTCGTTTTCATTGCTTGCGTGCGGCATATCGCCTTGCGCCGCTCAGGAGGAGCAGAGCTTTCCCCATTTCATTTGGCAGGGAGATAAATCAACCGGGCTGGAAATCGCGGTGTCCAACGGCGAACCAACCCTTAATTTCTTTGATGTCGGCAACCTTTCGATGAACAGTCTCTATCTCGTTCAACAGGTTCTAGGTGACATCTCGCGAGCCGCCGGAAAGAAGGTCGATCGGAGCCTGGCGAGCGCTTCGATCGCAGTTTTTCATGGCACGAACGTATTCCTTCGCTTGAAGACTGACAGAGCCGCCTTCACGACCATGGGAATCCCGGAGGACGTTATTGATGATCTCAAGGGGCGAATTACTGATGACGCAAGGTGCCTCTCAAATGCTCGAACGGACGCCAAGGGCAATGTCATCTTCACTGTGATTCTCTTGTCCGAGAAATTCCATGATTGCCTGATCGGCGGGTTGTATTACTCATTTGGCGTCCGTGCGTCGAACGTCAGTATTGCGACGCTCCTTAGCGTTTGCATTCTATACGAGGGACGAAATCGCGGTCTTCGCGATCGCCAAAGTCTTTCCCGGGAAGCCCCGAAACTTCGCGATCTGTGCCTGGCCAAGGCTGAAGCGCACAGCCCGGATGGGTAGAGCGAAGCGAAGCGCATCCCACTTGTGTCGAGTTTCGCGAACCCGACATTTCTACTAATCGTCTCTGCTATGGTTTCGAGCCTCTCGTCGGGTGAGGCGCGCATCCGGGCAATCAATAGTCCCACGCGTGGAGACCTCGCGATAGATGAGCAGCCCAGCCCAAAGTTTCCGTTCACCCCACAGACTACTAAGGGCGGTTAGCAGTAGCAAAGTCAGTGTGTGCACCACGATCGTCGTGAGCAAGCGCTGCTGAACGAACACCCTGGTTTGCTCATCCCTGGGAAACATCTCCCAAGTCATGCGCTCCCAAAGGCCAACTCGGCGCGACGGTTTAAGACCTCGCATCCAAAGAGAGAGATGTGTGATCGCCAAAGTAATGAAGCAAGGAGATCAGCATGGTCCAGCCAGTCCGCGTCATTTGGCAAGCCTCTCCTGAAGCAATTGGCTGGGCGGCCTTCCCGAAGGACCCGCCCCACTCATCGAGATGCAAGCGGGGCACTCTCGAATAACCCGTCAGTCTCGTCGATGCTTATCCAAACACACTCGAAAACTCTGTGCAGGCTGAGAGCACGTGCCGACGGTTCAACCCGACATTTCCTGAACCGAGCGGTCCGCTGAACTTCACAAGGAGACGCTCCGGATGCTTTGGATTCGGTCTGGCATCCGTCGTCCATGACAAACGCCCAATTCTGGTCTTGATGGCTTCTTGACGTTCACAGGCTAGCGCAATCGAAGTGAACAGCGCACGCACGTCTTCGATGGACATATCCATTGCCGACGACTCTCCCAGATTGCACCAGAGCCGAAATCCTGGACCGAGAAACTCGACGTAAAAGCCATAGCCAGGGCCGACAAGTGAAATTCGCTGTTCTTTCATACGCGCTCTATGGGTCCATAGATTACGGCAAAACAAAAGGCCCGGTCACTCGACCGGGCCTTTTCATTATTCTCGGCTGGAAGCCCCCGCTCAGGCCGCCTTCGACACCATTACCTCGCTCTCGATCAGCTCCGTGCCGATCAGATAATCCCGGCAGCCCCGCAGGCTCCGCAGCGCGCGGTTGAAGTCGATGCCTGTCGAGACCAGCGCATGCAGGGTCGCCGGATTGCGCACGATGCCGCGCAGCACGGCGGCGAGGTCGATCTGGCCGTTCGGCTTGATCGCGGCACGGGCGAGCGCCGGCAGCGCGCGGTGGGCGGGGTCGCTGATGACGCGAACCGCGGCAAAGGGCAGCCCGGCTTCAGCGGCGTAGGCGGCCGCGATGTGGCTTTCCATGTCGACGGCAGAAGCCCCGGTCTCGGAATGCAGCGCCGCCTTGCAGGCGCGCTTGGTGACCACTTCCTCGGCACCGGCGAGGCTGCCACGCACCACGCGGCGGCGGCCCGAGGTCAGGCGGTCGATCAAATCGTCGCCGAGCGAGAGCCCTGCGGCCCAACGGGTGTCGCCGTCGAGCACCTCGGTCGCCAGCACGACGTCGCCGGAGCGCAGGCTCGGGTCGAGCCCGCCGGCCACGCCGAACGAGATCACGCCGCGAATCGTCTCTGGATCCACCACCGTCAGCAGCGCCCGCAACTGGGTCGGGCTGCTGGATGAACAAATAACGGCCATTCCCGGCCCGGCTGCGATGCGGGCCTCCTGAACCAGTCCGGTCACGATCAGTATCGGCCGCGGGTCGATGGCATTACCCACGGTAAAATAGTCCCCCGTCCCCAAAGTCACATTCCGACCCCTACCACCCTGCTGTTGGTGTTCCGCAAGTTCCGATACCGCGCCAGTGCCCACAACGGAAAGAACTTTGGGTAACCATGATACCGCAGATAGAACACGCGGGGGAAGCCTGTGGCGGTGTACCGCTGCTCGTCCCACAGTCCTTTTTTGTTCTGTGTTGCAATCAGGTACTCCACCCCGCGGGCGACGGCCGGGTGATCAACCTCGCCTGCCGCCATCAGGGCAAGCAAGGCCCATGCCGTTTGCGAGGCGGTCGAGGGGGCGGCCTCCCATCCCCGGTAGTCCAGCCGGTAGCTGACGGCGTCCTCGCCCCAGCCGCCGTCCTCGTTCTGGATCGAGGCCAGCCAGCCGGCGGCCTTCCGAATCATGGGGTCCTTGCGGTCGACCCCGGCCATGTTGAGGGCGCAGAGCACCGACCAGGTTCCATAGATGAAGTTCATGCCCCAGCGGCCGTACCAGGAGCCCTCGGGGTGCTGGGTCTTCCGCAAATAGGCGACCCCGTCAGCCACGTGCTTGCTGGTCTTCTCGGTCTCGCCGAGCTGGGCCAGCATCGAGATGCAGCGCGCCGTGACGTCCTCGGTCGGCGGGTCGAGCAGCGCGCCATGGTCCGAGAACGGGATGTTGTTGAGATAGTATTCGAGATTGTTGACGTCGAAGGCAGCCCAGCCGCCATCGTCGCTCTGCATGCCCTCGATCCACTCCCGGCCGCGATCGATCGCGGCGTCGTAGCCGGTCGCACCGTGCTCCCGGCGCATGCGGTCCATCGACATCACCACCACGGCGGTGTCGTCGAGATCGGGGTAATGCGCGTTGTTGTACTGGAAGGCCCAGCCGCCCGGACGCACGTCGGGCCGCTTCACCCCCCAGTCGCCCTTCACCTCGAGCTCCTGCTTCGGGATCAGCCAGTCGAGGCCCTGCTTGGCCGCCGGCACCGCCTTGTCGCCGCCAGCTTCCAGCAGCGCATGCGCCGTCAGCGTCGTGTCCCACACCGGCGAGACGCAGGGCTGGCAATAGGCTTCGTCGTCTTTGATCACGAGCAGCTTGTCGATGCCCCGGCGTGTGATCGCGCGCGGCGGGAAGTTCTCGTCCTTGCCGAGCGCGTCGTACATCATGACGATGTTGGCCATGGGCGGGTAGATCGCGCCCATGCCGTCCTCGCCGTTGAGCCGCTCCTCGGTGAAGGCGAGCGCCGCATCGATGGCGCGCTTGCGCAAGGCCTTCGGGAACATCGGCTCGATTACGCGCAGAATCGCGTCGAGCGAGCGAAACAGCACGAACCAGGCCATGCTCTGGTGCGGCGCCTTCGCGGTCATGCCGATCGAGCGCGGATCCTGCAGGAAGAGCTCGTCGATGCCGACGCCCTTCGGGTTCTTCGCGCGCGGCTTCAGCGCTGCGAGCACCATCAACGGCACCATGGTGGTGCGCGCCCAGTATGAGATCTTGTTGAGGTGGAACGGCGACCAGAACGGCAGCAGCACGATCTCGATCGGCAGCACCGGCACCGCGCGCCAACTCACCACGCCGTACATCGCAAGCAGGAAGCGCGTGAAGACGTTGCTGTTGACGGCGCCGCCGCGCGCGTGGATCGCCTCGCGCGCGCGCACCATGTGCGGGGCGTCGACGGAATCGCCGATCATCTTCAGCGCGAAATAGGCCTTCACGCTGGCGCTCATGTCGAACTCGCCGTCATGCACCAGCGGCCAGCCGCCATGGGCGCCCTGAATGCGGCGCAGGTAATTGGCGATCTTGGCTTCGAGCACGGCATCGACCGGCTCGGCGAGATAGTGGCGCAACAGGACGTATTCGGCCGGAATCGTGCAGTCGGCCTCGAGCTCGAACACCCAATGGCCGTCCGCCTGCTGGAAGTCGAGGACGCCCTGCGTCGCCGATGCAATGCTCGATTCCAGGATGCCCGATTGCAAGATGCCCGATTGAGGGGCTTCGCGGCTGGTCGCGTTCACGGAATCCATCTCGCTCGATTGCTCCGATAGTCGATTGAAATTGGCCGGGACGTCTGCCCGTCAGGGCCGCTTTGCGGCGAGAACCAGATCGGCGGCGCGATCACCGGACCGGACCGATCCCTCGATGGTTGCAGGCAATCCCGTAGCAGTCCAATCCCCCGCAAGGAACAGGTTTTTCAGCGCAGTGACCGGCCCCGGACGCAGGGCATTCTGCGCCGGCGTCGCCGCAAATGTGGCACGGCGCTCGCGCACGATCTGCCAAGGGGGCAATTGAGTGGACAGCTCGCCGGAAACGCCGCCGGCCTTGCAGACGTCGTTCCAGATCGTCTGCGCGAGTTCCTCACGCGGCATATCGACCAGACGGTCGCTGTTGCTGATGGTCACCGAGAACCGGTTCGGGAACGCGAACAGCCACTCCACGACGCCGCCGATCACGCCGAGGATGGGCGCCGAAGCCGGCGGCGGTGTGATCCGGAAATGCGCATTCACGATGGCGCGATATTCGGTCGGCGTCTTCACGCCCGGCAGCAGGTTCGCAGCAGCACGCGGCGGAACCGCCATCACGACGACATCGCCCTCCCCGATCTGAACGACATCCTCGCCGCCGAAATTCAGCGCACTGGCCTTGCCGTCAGTGCTCGTGAAGGACCGCAGCTCATGGCCGAGTTGAACGGTATGGCCACGGTCCTGCAGGAACTTCACGGCCGGCTCGATCAGAACGGCGCTGAGGCCGTCGCGCGCGATGAGGGGACGGCAGGCCTGTCCGCCGGCAAGCAGCGTCTCGCGCACGATGGCGCCGGCAAGCCCGGCCGAGCCCTCGGGCGGATCGACGTTGAGCGCCGCGAGCAGCAGCGGCTGCACCAGACGCTGATAGAGCACGCCTTCGCAAGGAATCGATTTGCCGACCAATGTGTCTTCCGACGCCCAGATCAGCGGCGCCAGCTTCAGATAATCGGTGAGGCCGGTGTCGGGCACGCGGCGGCCTTCGTCGAGCACCCAGGTCGGCAGACGACCATTGCCGAGATCGATCTGCCAGCGCTGCCCGGTCTTGATGTCGACGAAGGGAAACTGCGCACTGTCAGGGCCGACGAGGCCGGCCTCGCTGCCGATCGAACGCGCATAGGCGCGCGCATGGCTGTTGCCCGACAGCAGCAGATGATTGCCGTTGTCGATGGTGAGATTGGTGGCGCCGTCGAAATAGGAACGGCAACGGCCGCCGGCCTGCTGCGTCGCCTCGTGCACGGCGACCTTGAAGCCGGCATTGGCGAGCCGCACGGCGGCGGAGAGGCCGGAAATTCCGGCACCGATGATATGAGCTGTCTTTTGCATCAGATGAAAGCGTAGCGAAGCAGGATCAGGATACGTGTGACCTTCGACACACGCACCGGCTGGCGCGGCGCGTTGAAGCCGCGCGCAATCAGCAGATCCAGAATGGAATGATAGTATTTCGACATGATCCGCGGCGCGCGCACCGTGCGGCGCTTGTTGCGGTTCATGATCTCGTCCGACTTCTCGAAATGCGCCTTCGCACGCTGCGTCAGCGGCAGGCAGACCTTCGGCAGCGCGCGCTCGGCGATCACGCGGTTCGGATCGTCGGAGGTGATGCCGGCATGCAGCAGCGCCTCGCGCGGCAGATAGAGCCGGCCGAGGCCAGCGTCCTCGTCGATGTCGCGCAGGATATTGGTGAGCTGAAGCGCGCGGCCCAGATGATAGGCGAGCTGGATGCCGTCTTCCTCGGGCAGGCCGAACACCCGCACCGACAGCCGTCCGACGGCGCTGGCGACGCGATCGCAATACAGATCCAGCGTCGCCATGTCGGGCGCGCGGATGTCCTGCGGGACGTCCATCTCCATGCCGTCGACGATGGCGAGGAAATCCTCGCGCTTGAGGCCGAAGGTCTTCACCGAGCCGACGTAGTCCTTCAGCCGCGGCGGCGGATTGCCCTGATAGAGCGCGTCGATGTCGTTGCGCCATTCCTGAAGCGCGGCGAGCCGCTCCGTGCGCGGACCGTCGGAATCGGCGATGTCGTCGACCTGGCGGCAGAAGCTGTAGATCTGGAACATCGCTTCGCGCTGGTCATGCGGCAGGATGCGCATCGCGGCGTAGAACGAGCTGCCGGATGCGGTCGAGCCATAATTGGCGCCGGGCGAGGTCGCCTCAAGCGTCATGTGCAGTCCCCGGTCTGGAAATGGCCTTGCGTCCAATTGCGCGGCGGCCGACCTCGCCGATCATTCCGGCAAGGCTGAAGATGAGCAGTTCGAATTTGTTCAGGTGCACCCGCTCGCGCAGGGGATCGCGCACCTTCAAGAGGCGCACGATACGGTCGGCATAGGCCTGGATCACCGCGACGTCGACGCCGAGGCGGAAATCCCGGATCTCCGCAGCGAGCGCCCTGCCCTCGTCGAGCAGCACTTCATTGCGCACGGCCAGCGCCTGCAGGCAGGCCAGCATCGCCGGCGGCGACTGCGAAAGCCCGAGCTGCTCGACCGAAGCACCGTGTGCTGCCAGTGCATCGCGCGGCAGATAGACGCGGTTGAGCTCGCGAAAATCCTTGCCGCAATCCTGCAGGTGATTGTTGATCTGCAAGCCTGCACAGAGCGCATCCGATGCGGCCCAGGTCGAGGTGCTCTCGCCGTGGACATCGAGCATGAAGCGGCCGACCGGCATCGCCGAGTAACGGCAATAGTGGATGACCTCGTCCCAGTTCTCGTAGCGAAGCTTGGTCACGTCCATGCGGAAGGCGATGAGCACGTCGAGCGCATGGCGCGGCGCCATGCCGCGCTCGGCCAGTGCACGGCGCAAAATGACGGCCTCAGCCTGGGTGTCGCCCTTGCCGAGCAGTTCCGCCTCGAGCAGGTCGAGATAAGCGAGCTTCTGATCGGGCGGCAGGGTCGCGTGATCGGCAATGTCGTCGGCGGTGCGGACGAAATTGTAATACGCCAGGATCAGGGCGCGATGACGCGGATGAATGATCCAGGACGCGACGGGAAAATTCTCGTCGCGGTCACCTTTACCGGATCGCAATTCGCTCGCAGAGGTCATCGAGGGCTGGTTTACAATCGTTTGGACAGGAAGGGCTTCTTCGCTCGCGCGGGCTCATGCCGGCGATCCGCCGCGGCCCCCATATAGGGGAATACGGCCGCAAAACCAATCCTGTCTCTCGATGGCTGCCCTTCCGCGGATCGGGCCCGAAAAGGCGGCCCGGAGGCCGCCTTTTGTGGGCCAGTGGCCGAGCTTACTGGTTGTGGGTCTTCAGAACCTGGTCGCAGGCCTGCGAGATCTTGGCCCGGTTCTCCTTGAGGCAGGCCAGGATGGTGAAATCGCCCTGGTCGATGACCGGGCGGCAGAACTTCTGCACGTCGCGCGTGCAGGCCTTCTGCTCGGCGTCCGTGCCGCGCCCTGCCTGGGCAAAGGCCGCCGTCGAAAGGGATGCCGACAGCAGGGTGAGAGCGACGAGAAGCTTACGCATTGTATTCCTTCATTCTGACGGCAGAATCGCACCGGACCCGGACTGCACAGGGCGGAGGACCGGAACGGATTGTTCTGGTGGCAAGTCGCCGCGACAGGTGCGGCCTCAGAGAAGGCACAAGCACTGGCAAATGCGGCCAAATTGGCGCCACGCCCACCAAATCAGGTCTTCCCTGCGCCTTCATTGGCAGATGTAAGAGATTGATACTACGTCATAATTCGGAAGCACTGCGTTTTACTGCATACCTGTTGCAGAGCTGCATCTGTCCGCCCCGCCTTTCCCGCCGGAAACACGCAGAAACAGGGCAAATCGACCGGTCCGGGTCTGGCGAGAGGCGTCGTGAGCCGCCATCTCTGGCGGCCGGGCTTTGAACCTGACACTGGCTCGGAGCACTAAACTTTCGATGTGGCGAGACGTTATCACGCGTAAGCGGGCGTCGTTCCAAAACGGGATATTTGAGATGAAATTCTTTGGGCGATCTGGACTGGCAATCAAAGCGGCCGGCATCGGGGCGGCGCTGCTCTTCTCGGTTTCGGCAGGCCACGCTCAGTCGTCCGGCCCGTTTGCCGGTTTCGACGGCGCGTGGACCGGCACCGGCACGGTGTCGCTGTCCGACGGCTCCACCGAGCGGATTCGCTGCAAGGCCGACTACAAGGTCGCCGGCAGCGGCCTCAATTTGAAGCAGGCTCTGCACTGCGCCTCCGACAGCTACAAGTTCGACCTCACCAGCGACGTGACGAGCCAGGGCGAGCGCATCTCCGGAAATTGGAGCGAGTCCAGCCGCAACATCTTCGGCAATCTCCAGGGCACCGCCGGCGGTGGCCAGATCGACGTGTTCGTCGAGGCCAACGGCTTTGCCGCAAATCTGTCGCTGCGCACCAACGGCACCAAGCAGACGGTGCAGATCAGCTCCAAGGGCGAGATCCGCGGCGTCAACATCACGATGACGAAGGGCTGATTTCGTTCAGCTTGAATGGAATCATTAGTCGTCCGTGAAGAAGGACTAAGCCACTGATCGGGAATCTCGATTTGGGCTAAGGGGCATTTCCAGATTGCAAGGTTTTGATGCTTTGGGCGTCAGAACCTTGCGATTTGGTTTTCGTGGATTCCCTCGAAGCGGGAAGCATGATTCCTTGTCTGCATCGGAGGGAACGATGCGGCCGAAGAAGCACAAGACGACGGGATCGAACGATCTGTTCCGGGCTCGGCTCGACCAGATCATCAATATGAAGCACGAGCTGGTTCTGCTCGCCGGCAAGGTCGATTGGGACTGGATCGACGGCGAGATCGCGCCGCTCTACAGCGAGAACGGCAGGCCCGGGATCGAGACGCGCTTCATGATCGGTCTGCTGTTGCTCAAGCACATTTACGGGCTGTCCGATGAGGAGGTGTGCGAGCGCTGGGTCCATGACCCATACTTCCAGTTCTTCACCGGGGAAGAGTTCTTTCAGCACACGTTCCCGCACGAGCGCTCGGACCTGAGCCATTGGCGCAAGCGGCTTGGCGACAAGCTGGAGTTGCTGCTGGCCGAGAGCTTGCGGGTAGCGCACGAGGCCGGTGCATTACGCAGCCAGGACCTCAAGCGGGTTACGGTCGACACCACGGTGCAGCCGAAGGCCATCACCTTTCCGACCGATGCCAAGCTGCTGCATGCGGCCATCAAGGGGCTCAACCGCCTGGCGATCAGGCACGGCGTCAGGCTGCGGCAATCCTATGCTCGCATCGCCAAGGCCGCCGCGATGATGGCCGGCCGCTACGCCCATGCCAAACAGTTCAGGCGGCATCAGCGGCAGTTGCGTATCCTGCGTAGCCGGCTGGGCCGGATCATCCGCGACATCCGCCGCAAGATCGAAGGCCAGCCAGCACTGGAGCAGGCGTTCGCCCTCCCGCTCGGCCGGGCCACGCAGATCCGCTCGCAGCAGCAGCGCCAGCGCGGCTGGAAGCTCTATTCCTTCCATGCCCCGGAAGTGGAGTGCATCGGCAAGGGCAAGGCCAGCGCGCCTTACGAGTTCGGCGTGAAGGCCTCCATCGTCACCAACAACCGCCGGGCTCCCGGTGGCCTGTTCGTGCTGCACGCCAGCGCACTGCCCGACAACCCCTACGACGGTCACACCTTGCGGGACGTCATTGACCGCACCGAGACACTCACCGGCTGTCCGATCGAGCGGGCCTATGTCGACAAGGGATACCGCGGCCACGACGCACAAAATCCCCGTCGCGTCTTCATCTCCGGCCAGAAGCGCGGCGTTTTCGGTGTCATCAAGCGCGAGCTGCGCCGCCGCTCCGCCATCGAGCCCATCATCGGACACCTGAAGGCGGAAGGCCACCTCGGGCGCTGCTACCTCAAAGGCCGCGCCGGCGATGCCGCCAACGTCGTCCTCTCAGCCGTCGGACACAACTTCCGCCGCATCCTCGCCTGGCTGAGATATCTCTTGTGCCTGTTCCTGGCCCAGCTATGGCGCACGCTCGCCCGGCCAGCCTCGATCAATCCGGCTTCTTAACGGACGACTCATTAGCCCCCGGTTCTCGCGAGCCGGGGGCTTTTTGCTGGCATGAACTCACCCGGAACGGACTTGCCGAGATGGACCCGATACGCAGACATCTGCTCAAGGCCGCCGGGCTCTTCGTCGCCACTCGCGCCTTCGCCAATGATCAGCAGGGAGCGAACATGCAGCCTTCGTCCGTGAAGCCGCGTCACGTGCTCTGCTTCCTTGGAAAGAATGAAAGCCTGCTGCGACCGCCGAAGGCGGTGGCCGAGACGATCGCCGATTTGGGCTTCGAGATCGACCGCACCCATTCGCAAGCAAAGCCCGATCCGCACATGGAGCGGTCGTTCGGGGTGTGCTGGGACCGCGTCTTCCCGAAGGCATGGTCCGCATCCGACCAAGCGGCCGTGGCCAACCACAAATCAGTCCTCTACGTGCTGGGCCCGCCGATGGCTCAGCAGAAGACGGCCGCCTTTTCGGCCGCGGCCCTGCAGATCGTGGACGAGATGCTCGACGCGGGCGCCGTCGCGGCGAAGGGCGAGAGCGCCGGCGTCGCTCACGGCATCGCGCGGTGGCGAGGTCTCATGGATCAGGCGCGCAAGGGCGCCATAACCAGCCAGGGCCTCAGCATGACCCCCGCCGTCACCAAGGCCTGCCGCCTTGCCTTCGCCAAGCGCCCGCTCGCCGGTAACAGCTATTACGAGACCGTCGGCTATCACCTCGTCGGCCTGCCGGAGGTTTACGTCGCGAAACCGCGCGGCAACGAATGGTCCGCGGTGATGGCGATGGAGGAGATCGCCAACGCCATGGCCGAGCGCGGCATCGAGGCGACGCTGCGCGAGCGCAAGCTCACGCTCTCGCACGAGCAGGACTACGCCGAGGACGACTTCAAGTTCAATCCGTACGGGATCGTCCGGATCGAGGCGTGAGGCAGGGCAGCCTTAGCTGCCTCGCCGCTCAGATTGCCGGCTTGTCGGTCCCCTGCAGCTTGGCGTGCAGGTTGATCAGCCACATCGCGGTCGGCCGCAGGATGAAGAGGTCGGCGACCAGTGCCATCACCATCGAGAAGGCGCTGAGCCAGCCGAACAGCCGCAGCGACGGCAGGTCGGAGAACACGGTGACGACGAGGCCGCAGGCCAGCACCACCGTGGTCAGGATCAGCGCCGGGCCGACCAGCACGGTCGCCCGCTCCACCGCGAGCGCCGAGCCGACGCCCGGCTTGCTCTCGAGCCGGAGGCGGTTGAGGAAGTGGATGGTGGCGCTGAGGCCGAGACCGAACGAGACCGTAAGCGCGACGACGCTGGCGAATTGCAGGCCCTCGCCCATCGCCCACAGCACCGTTCCCGACATCACCACCGGGAAGATGCCCGGCAGGATGCAGGCGAACATCACCACCCAGGAGCGGAAGGCGAGGCCGATGAAGATCGCGACCAGCGCGAATTCGACGGTGAGCCCGCGGTTCAGCTTCTCGATCATGCTGGCCGAGTTGCGCGCCGCGATCGCGGCAAGGCCCGTCACCGCGACCTCGTAGCCCGGATGCTTCTTGCGGACGGCGTCGAGCTCGGCATCGAGCTTGTCGACGATCGGCAGGAGCTGGCTGGAATCCTTGTCCGGCACGCGGCCGGCGACCACGACCGCGTCCTGCTCGGCGTCAATGAAGCGCCGCACCAGATGCTCGGGAATGACGCTGACATATTCCTTCAGCGTCGCGACGTCGGCGCTGCCGGCCTTTTCCGCAAGCCAGCGGCGCAGGGTCTCGACCGACCAGACATTGCCGACACCGGCCGCCTTCTCCACGGTCGCATGCACGTCCGCGATGGTCTGCAGCGTCTCCGGCGAATAGAGCGATTCACCCTTGGGGAACTGGATCAGTACATTGACCGGGTTGGCGCCGGTGAGCTTGGCGTCGAGCCGGTTGCTGGCTGCGACCGCCTGACGCTTGTCCGGCACCTGGTCGGCAAGCCGGTAGCGCGGCTCCAGATTGGCGTAGATGACGCCGAGGCCGCCGACGAACAGCACTGCGATCAGGCTGAACAGGCCGGGCCGGCCCACCATCCGCACCGCGATCCAATAGCAGAAATTACGCAGCGCCTGGACGCCGGCATCCGCGCTCTGGAACTTGACCGCGAACGTCTTCTCGTTGCGCACGAGCAGCACGCCGAACACCGGCACCAGCGACAGCACCGCGACCAGCGCGATGATGGTGGCGGCGAGGCCCGCCTCACCGAACTTGCGGATCAGGTCCGAGTTGGAGAACTGCAGCGCGATGAAGGAAATGCCGGCGGTGCCGTGCGTCAGCACGCAGGCCGGGCCCACCACCAGCACCGCGTTCTTGAACGCGGTGAACTTGTCCTGGCCCGCGATCAGCCGGTCGCGCGCGGCGAAGGTGAGCTGCATCGAGTCCGAGAAGCTGATGACCATGATGAGCGGCGTCATCACGTTCAGGAACATGTTGAGATTGAAATTGGCCCAGCCGAGCGCGCCGAGCGCCAACAGGATCGCGATCATCGGCGGAAACGCCGCGGCGACCATGAACGAGATCTTGCGGAAGAAGATGATGGCGATGATGCAGCCGGCGAGAATGCCGAGGATGTTGTAGGTCAGCCCGTCGCGTTCGACGGCATTGCGGATCTCAAGCTGCATGACCGGCACGCCCGAGAGCTGCACGTTGAGACCGGTGTCGCTGAGATCCTCCTTCATCAGGGCGCGGATGTCGCCCACGGTCTTGGTCAGCTTGCTGGACGCCACCACCTCCGGATCGAGCGACAGCACGATCAGCGCCAGCGTGCCGTCTTCCGACAACAGCTTGCCGCGGATGATCTCGTTGTTTTTGACGGTCTCGATGAACTTGTCGTAGTCGGCGCCCTCGGGCAGTTCGGCCGGAAACAGCGCCGCCGGCAGCTTGCCCGGTGCCGGCGCCTGGCGTGCCGAGAAGAGCGAGACCAACCCGCGCGTGCCTTCGACCAGTTGCAGGTCGGTGACGAAGTCGCGCAGCTTCTCCAGATTGTTCCGGGCCAGCAGGTTCTTGCCCTCGACCACGACGAGGACGTCGAATTCCTCGGCCGGGAACTTCTTCGTGACCTCTTCATATTGATGGAATTCGCGACTGTCGGAGCGAAACAGCTGCGACAGCGAATCGTCGATCTTGATCCGGTGGATGCCGAACACGGCTCCGACGATCAGGACGAGCAGGACGATGCAGGAGACGATCGGCGCCCGGACGGCGATCAGCCCGATGCGCTCCAGCCCGAAGGCGATCGAGGACGTAGGTCCCTGCTCGACCTTGTCGACATGAACCTCATTCTCGCTGTGCTTTTCGAGCATGCCTTATCCAGTTCCTAAATCGGCTCGGGCTGAGAGCTTATTGCGCCCCGCGAACGGCTTGAAAACGCCATACCAATGGGAGGCTTGCCCTTTGAAAATGCGCGGAAAATCGCCGCGAGGGGTTTAGCAGGTGAACCGGTCTTTTCGCAAGCAGGCGAAGTGTGGCCGAATCGATCAAGAAGTGGCGATCTGGGCCGGGGATGCCCGTCATTCGGGCAATGCCGTGCCAATTCGACGCGGCGCGCGGTCCGCGCTCTCGTCCTTCAGCGCCACGCCGCTGACCTGCCGGGCCAGCCCCTCGCGGACCAGCCAGGCGATCTTGAAGGCGCCCTCGTCGTAGCTCAACCCGGCGTGATGGATATTGGACACGCAATTTCGCTCGGCGTCGGTGCGGCCGGGCTTCGGCGCAAAGGTCAGATAAGCGCCGAGGCTATCGGGCGCCGACAGGCCCGGCCGCTCGCCGATCAGCATCAAGGCCATGCGCGCACCGAGAATGGCGCCGATCTCGTCGCCGAGCGCGACGCGCGCGCCTGACGCGACGACGACATGGCCGACCGCGACGTCGTCCCCTTCCGCGAGCAGCGGCAGCAGGCGCCTCACCAGGGCCACCGCATGGGCGTGGACCGCCGCCGCGGACAGGCCGTCGCCAATCACGAGCGCAAGCCGGCACGGCGCCGAGGCCGCTCGCGCCAAAACCTCGGCCGAGCCAGGGTCGAGCCGCCGTCCCAGATCCGGCCGCCGCAGATAGTCCCTGCGGTCGACCGCCTGGCTCCTCACCTCGGTGACGGCAAGCCCCAGCGCGCCGAGATCGGCGACCATACGCGCTGCATCGAAGGCGGCATGCACGGCATCGCGGGCGCGGGCATGATCGAGCGTGAAATCGAGCAGCGCCTTGGTCGGCACGCTAGCGCCGCTGCGCCCGAGCGCCACGCGCGCGGGCGTGAACGCCCGCAGATCGAGGGTCGGACGGCGCGGCAGGGCCGGATCAGACATGTCGCATCATTCGGCGGGAACGGCGGCCTCGCGCAGCCGGATCGAGTAATTCGAGGCGTTCTGCCTGCCGCTGGAGGCCGCGCGCGCAAAGGTGATGAGATGGTGCGCGATCAGGGTGCATCCGATCAGGCCTTCGACATCGCCGCGCTTGAGGCGCCCCAGCGCGAACTTCCAGAACACGCGCTTGTAGTCACCGAGCACGCCGACCTTCCAGAAGATGTTGCGCAGCATGACGAGGCCACGCCTGATGTTGGCCCAGGTCTTCATCTCGTCCGGGGTCGGCACCTTGAGGCGGTGAACATAAACGTGGTCGCATTGATACTGGAAGCGCGCGTAGACCTTCTCGGGCGCATATGCGACCGCCATCGCGTGCTTCCAGGACGCGACGACCTCGTCATAGGGCAGCAGGAAGTCGACGTTGGAATCGCGGCCGTCGTCTTCGACCAGGCGCCCCTCGCGCTCCAGCCGGTCCCACAGCGGCGTCTTCGGCAGCGCCTGAAGCAGGTTGATCGTGAGCAGCGGAATCCGGGACTCCTCGACGAAGCCGAGCAGCGCCTCAGACGTATTCGGCTTGTCGGTGTCGAGTCCCATGATGATGCCGGAGACGACCTCCATGCCGTAGGAGTTGATGGTGCGCACGCCCTCCAGGATCGGGACCATCATGTTGTGGTCCTTCTGCATCGCCTTCAGCGCGTCGGGATCGGGCGTCTCGATTCCGCAGAAGATGGTGATGAAATAGGCCTCGCGCATCTTCTCGAGGATCTCGGGCCGCTTGGCGATGTTGAGCGTCGCCTCGCAGGCGAGCCGCACCACGTAGCCGGTCCGCTTCTGCCATTCGATCAGATGCGGCAGCAGATCCAGCGCCGCCTTGCGGTTGCCGATGAAATTGTCGTCGACGAAATAGACCGTGTCCGTCATGCCGCATTCGCGCAGGCGGTCGAGCTCGGCGATGATCTGCTCCGGCGCTTTGAGGCGTGGATTGCGGCCGTAGAGGCCGGGGATGTCGCAGAACTCGCACTGATAGGGACAGCCGCTGGAATACTGGATGCTGCCGAGCATGTATTTCTTCACGTCGGCAAGCTCGTAGGCCGGGATCGGAAACTCCGTCATCGGCACGCGGTCCTTGGTGGTGAGCACCACCTGTTCCTCAGGACGCGTGGTGTCGCGCGACAGGATCTCGATCAGCTGGTTGGTGGCATCGCCGAGCTCGCCGACATGGAGATAGTCGAAGGACGGATAATAGTCGGGACAGGCGCTGACGGAGGGACCGCCGAGCGCGACCGGCAGATCGAATTCATGAGCGCGGCGGCAGATGTCGTTCATCTGCTGGCGCTGGATGTGCATGCCGCTGACGAAGACCACCTCGGCCCACTCGAACTCCTCCCTGGTCGTGCGACGCAGGTTCTCGTCGACGAATTTGACCTGCCAATCCTGCGGCAGATAGGCCGAGATCAGCAGCAGCCCCTGCGGCGGCATGAAGGCACGGACACCATCGGTCAGGGGATAGGAATGCTCGAACGTCCCGAACGACGAGGTGTAGCGCGGAAACACACAGAGAATCCGCCGCGACGTTCCGTTACTTTCAGCTCGCATCAAAGCTCCCCCGCCACGCTCGACCTGGTTGCGGAAATAGCCAGCCAGACACATAGCGTAATGCTGCCGCCGGAATTTCTCAATATTGTGGCACAAGCATAATTCGGAGAGGGACCAATGGTTTCCTGAAGGCCTTAGGGAGCTTCCAGCCTCAGGCGATCAGCCGCGAGGCAAAATCGGGCAGCAGGCCTGCATCGCCGGCAAGTCGGAAATCGGCGCCAGTAATCCCTGCCTGCACCAGCCAGTCGTCGAATTCCGGCGCGCGGCGCAGACCGAAGACGTCCCGGACATAGAGCGCGTCGTGAAAAGACGTCGACTGGTAGTTCAACATGACGTCGTCGGCGCCGGGGACACCCATGATGAAGGTGACGCCGGCGGCTGCGAGCAGCGTCAGCAGATTGTCCATGTCGTCCTGGTCCGCCTCGGCGTGGTTGGTGTAGCAGATGTCGATCCCGAGCGGCAGGCCGAGCAATTTGCCGCAGAAATGATCCTCCAGCCCGGCGCGGATGATTTCCTTGCCATCATAGAGATATTCCGGGCCGATGAAGCCGACCACGCTGTTGACCAGCAGCGGGGCAAAGGCGCGGGCGACCGCATAGGCGCGCGCCTCGCAGGTCTGCTGGTCCACGCCGTGGTGGGCGCCCGCCGACAGCGCCGAGCCCTGGCCGGTCTCGAAATACATCACGTTCTGCCCGACCGTGCCGCGCCCCTGCGACAACCCGGCCTGCTGCGCCTCCTTCAGAAGCGCAAGGTCGATGCCGAAACTGCGATTGGCGGCCTCGGTGCCGGCGACCGACTGGAAGACGAGGTCGACCGGCACGCCCTGCCCGATCAGCGCCAGCGTCGTCGTGACATGGGTCAGCACGCAAGCTTGCGTCGGGATCTTCAGCCGCGTGATGATCTCGTCGAGCAGTCGCAGCAATTGCGCGATGACGGCCGGATCGTCGCTCGCGGGATTGATGCCGATGCAGGCATCGCCGGCACCCAGCAGGATGCCGTCGAGGATCGAGGCGGTGATACCCCTGGCATCGTCGAAGGGATGGTTGGGCTGCAGCCGCGTGCTCATCCGCCCCTTCAGGCCGATGGTGTTGCGGAAGGCGGTGGTGACCTCGCATTTCCGCGCCGCCAGGATCAGATCCTGATTGCGCATCAGCTTCGACACTGCGGCTGCCATCTCCGGGGTGATGCCGCCCGCCAGCTTGCGCAGGATTTCGGGCGTTGCGGCATCCGACAGCAGCCAGTCGCGGAAGGCACCAACCGTCAGCGACGCCACCGGCGCGAAGGCCTTCGCGTCATGGCTGTCGATGACGAGGCGGGTGACCTCGTCGGCCTCGTAGGGAATCACGGCTTCCTGCAGGAATTGGCCGAGCGGGACGTCGGCGAGCGCCATCCGCGCCGCGATCATCTGCTCGGCGGTGTCGGCTGCGATCCCGGCCAGCCGGTCGCCGGAGCGCGGCGGCGTCGCCCTGGCAAGCAGGTCGCGCAGGTCCGGGAAGGTGTGGGTCGTGGCGTCGATGGTATGGCGGTAGACCAAGGGTCTCTCCGGGGTGCGTCGGCCGGTGGCCGACCTAAGACTATCCTGAAACTCTACCTTCGGATCAAGACGCTGAAATAACTTGCCTTTCCTACGACCAAGGACGGAGGCAGCCAACGGCCGTGTTAACGCCGCATCCATCTTCGTTCTGCATAGTTTTGCATCAAATTCGAACCACCCCGCTCACCGGCCGCTTCAGGCCATTCCGGGCCCCTGAACACCATGACATCAGACCGATCTGGGAATGCCGCCAAGCTGGCTGGCCGTTTCACGCTTGCCACCAAGCTCTATGCGATCTTCGCGCTGTTCGCGCTGCTGACGGCTGCGATCGCGATGCTGTCCGACTACAACAGCCGCCGCGGCGCCGACCTGACCAGCGCGATCGAGACGGCGAACGCCGCAGCTCTGAACGTCGAGCGCGTCAACTCGCTGGTCTATGCGGTCGTGATGGAATCGCGCGGCGTCTACATGTCGACCGAGCCCGCCGTGGTGAAGAAATACGGCGAGGGCCTGCTCAAGTTCAACGCCCAGATCCTCGACGTCGTGAAGCGCTGGGAGACCATCGTCAAAGCCGACGATGCCGAGCAATTCGCCACCTTCAAGAAGCGCATCGAGCAGTTCGTCGAGTTCCGCAAGGAACTGGTGCGCCGCGGCGTCGAGATCAATGCGGCCGCGGGCCGCGAATGGGGCGACAACGATGCCAACCGCACCGTGCGCTCGGCGCTGAACAAGGATCTCGAGGCGCTGTCCAAGGTCTATGCCGAGCGCGCCAAACAGATCGCGCGCGAGACGGAGACCAATCGCACCCTCTCCTTCGTCCTGACCTGCCTCGGCGGCGTGGCGCTGGCCCTGGTCGTGATCGGCATCGTCATCATCGCCCGCTCGGTCGCCCGGCCGCTCGCCGCGATCACCGCGACCATCAAGCAGGTCGCCGACGGCACCGAGGATGTCGTGGTGCCGCACTCCGACCGCGCCGACGAGATCGGCGCGCTGGCACGCGCGATCCAGGTCTTCCAGGAGGCCATGGGCCGCAACCGCAACCTCGCCGCGCAGGTCTCGCAGGGCTCCGCCGCGCGCGAGGAGCGCGCGCGCCACATCGAACAGTCCGTCGAGGAGTTTCGCGGGGCGATCGGCGCGATCATGCGCGGCCTCAGCGACAACGCCTCGGTCATGCGCGAGACCGCGCAGACCATCACGCGCGTCACCGCGGATGCCTCCAGCCGCGCCGGCACGGCGGCCAATGCCACCGAGCAGGCCTCGCACAACGTCACGGCGGTGGCCGGCGCGGCCGAGGAACTGTCGGCCTCGGTCGTCGAGATCGGCCGCCAGGTGCGGCAGAGCGCCGGCGCGGTCGAGCAGACCGGCCAGCGCACCGAGAAGTCGATCTCCGAGATCGAGAGCCTCGCCGCGGCGACGCAGCGCATCGACGGCGTGCTCAATCTGATCCAGGCCATCGCCGAGCAGACCAATCTGCTGGCGCTGAACGCGACCATCGAGGCCGCGCGCGCCGGCGACGCCGGCCGCGGCTTTGCCGTGGTCGCTCATGAAGTGAAGACCCTCGCGGGCCAGACCGCCAAGGCCACCGCGGAGATCAGCGAGAACGTCTCGATGATCCAGGCCTCGACCCGCAACGCGGTCGATGCCGTGCGCGAGATCGGCGGCGCGGTGCGCGAGATCAACGAGGTCACCTCCGCAATCGCCGGCGCCATCGGCCAGCAGGACGCCGCCACGCGCGAGATCTCGTCCAACGCGCAAAGCGCGGCGCAGGGCAACGAGACGCTGGTCGCCAACATCACCTCGCTGCGCGACGCCATCGGCGAGACCGATACCGCCGCATCCTCGGTGTTGACGGCGGCGGGCAGCCTGACCGAGACCGCGGACACGCTGTCGCGCGAGGTGGAGAAGTTCTTCCAGAATTTGCGCGCGGGGTCGGGGGACGGCCGCATCGCCAGAGCGGGATGATCAAGGCGGGATGATTGGCGCGTCCGCCGCTGCAGGGGCCGCGGCGAGCCTGCTCCAGACAAAAGTGCGAAAACAACCCCATGCACAGTAGACGGGGTCAGCACTATCAATGGCCTGGCCTGCACGATGATTGCTGATTTTTCGAAGTCGTTCCCAAGCGGAAATGGACAGCGATGCTGAGCTTGTGCCCTTCGCCACGCCGGCGACGGCTCACAGCATCTAACAACGCCTAACGAGCTATCGGCCGGCCTCCACGCCATGTTGCAGAGCCAGACGAAGGAGTGTCCTGCCCCGCAGGCGCCGATCGCCTGAAGCCAGGAGGCACTCCGATGCCCATGTCATCCAATTTGCCATCCAATTCGTCATCCAAATCCGCAATCATCATCGACAGAGATCGGCGCGCGCTTCTCGGGACCGCTGCGATTGGAATTGCAGCGGCGATCTCCGCGAGCGTGTTTCCCTTTCACAGCGCGCTGGCGGCCGACGAGAGCGTCATTCGCCCGTTCCGTATCGACATTCCCGAGCAGGATCTCGTCGAGCTTCGCCGTCGTTTGCTGGCGACACGCTGGCCCGACCGCGAGACCGTTTCCGATCAGTCGCAGGGCATCCCGCTGGCGAAGCTCCAGTCGCTTGTGCACTATTGGGGCACGGGCTACGACTGGCGGAAGATCGAAGCGAAGATGAACGCGCTTCCGCAATTCGTCACTGCTATCGACGGGATCGACATTCATTTCATCCATGTCCGCTCCAGACATCCCAATGCGCTCCCTGTCGTGATCACCCATGGCTGGCCGGGATCGGTGTTCGAGCAGCTCAAGGTGATCGATCCGCTCACGGATCCAACGGCCCATGGCGGACGGCCTGAGGACGCGTTCGACGTGGTGATCCCCTCGATGCCCGGCTACGGATTCTCCGGCAAGCCGCGCGATACCGGCTGGGGCCCCGAGCACACCGCGCGCATCTGGGCAGATCTCATGAAGCGGCTGGGTTACACCCATTACGTCGCCCAGGGCGGCGATTGGGGTTCGCCCGTCTCCAGCGCGATGGCGCGGCTGGCGCCGGCAGGCTTGCTCGGCATTCACATCAACTTGCCGGCGATCGTCCCGCCCGACATCGCCGCGATCCTCGCCGCCGGCGGGCCTGCCCCGGCGGGACTGTCCGAGAAGGAACGCACCGCGTTCGAAGCATTCAGCGCGGCTGCCAGGATGGGCAACCGGTCGTATGCGGAGATGATGGGAACGAGGCCGCAGACGGTCGGCTACGGCTTGACGGATTCTCCTGCGGGGCTGGCAGCCTGGATGCTCGGTCATCCAGGGTTCTCGCATTGGAATTACGATGGCACCGACCCCGAGAAGTCCCGCGACGAGGTGCTGGACGACATCACGCTCTACTGGCTGACGAACAGCGCGGTTTCGTCGGCGCGACTTTACTGGGAATACAGCGGGCGCAGTCCCGCTCTCGCCGCCCCCGAGAAGACCGCGGAGATCTCGCTTCCCGTGGCCATCACCGTCTTTCCCGGCGAGAGCTATCAAGCCCCGGAGACCTGGGCCCGGCGCGCCTATCGCAACCTGACCTACTTCCATGAGGTCGACAAAGGCGGTCATTTTGCGGCCTGGGAGCAGCCTGAGCTTTTCTCCGCGGAGCTACGCGCCGCGTTCAAACCGCTTCGGCGCGCGAACTGACGCGCTCAGCGGCTCGACATGTCGATCAACGCGATTCCGCGAAAGCTTTTGCGGTTGCCAGATCGAGGCCGGAAGCCGGCGGCCGATTAGTCGATATAATTTGCTTGCATTCATCGATATGGGCCATGAATAGTGGCGGCCATGGCAAGCCAGGATTTCAACGATTTGCTGGCTTTCGTGGCCGTCGCCCGCGAGCGCAGCTTCACGAAGGCCGCGGCGAAACTGGGCGTGGTGCAATCGACGCTCAGCCATACGATCAAGCGCCTGGAATCGCAGATGGGGCTGCGGCTGCTCACGCGCACGACCCGAAGCGTCGGCCTGACCGAGGCGGGCGAGCGCCTTCAAAAATCAGTTGCGCCCCGCATCGAAGAGATCGAGCGCGATATCGCCGCGCTGATGTCGCTGCGTGACAAGCCGTCGGGCACGATCCGGATCACGCTCTCGGACCATGCGCTCGACACGGTCGTCTGGCCGAAGCTGTCGCCAGTCTTGGGAAAATACCCCGACCTCAAGGTCGAGTTCAGCCTCGACACGGCCTTCCGCAACATCGTCGAAGACGGCTTCGATGCGGGCATCCGCCTCGGCGAAAGCGTCGAGAAGGACATGATCGCGGTGCGCATCGGTCCGGACTGGCGGCTCGTCGCGGTCGCCTCGCCTGCCTATCTGAAGGAGCATCCGAAACCAAGACATCCGCAAGACCTGCTGAAGCACGTCTGCATCAAGCGGCGCGCGGCCGCAGGCGGCCACTACGTGTGGGAGTTCGCCAGGAACGGTCCCGACCTCCGGGTGCGCGTCGAGGGACAACTGACCTTCAACGATTCCCGGGCGATGATTGACGCCGCCCTCAAAGGTTTCGGCATCGCCTATGTCCCCGAGGACATGGTGACGCGGCATGTCCGATCCGGTGAGCTCGTCATCGTGCTCGACGACTGGTCGCCGAAATTCGACGGCTACTATATCTATTATCCGACCTCGCGGCAGAACTCGGCCGCATTCAAGGTGATCGTCGACGCGCTCCGCCATCACGAAGCGCGAGGAAGGCGCCGCTAGTTTGCCTCGGCGGCTTCATGCGCGGCGCGCTGGCGCCGCTGCCGCGTCGCTCAACGATTCGACTGGTATGACCGAGAGCCAATCAGCTCGCCGTCATTTCCCGTCGAGGAAAGCACGCACCTTGCTCACGGTCTGCGCCGGCTGCTCTTCCATGATCCAATGTCCGGAGCCGGTGACGATGCCGCCGTCAACCTTGGTGCCGACTTCGCGCATGATCGCCACTTGCTGATCGCCAAAGGACTTTTCAGCGCCGAGGGCCAGGATCGGTATGTTCAACTTGGTCCCGGCAAAAACCTTGTTGTCCGTGGCGTCTTTCCCGAACGCTGCGAACTGCTCGAAGGCGTAATGCATGTTGCCTGGCCGGGCGTAGAGTTTCGCATAATGGTTGCGGGTCGCTTCGTCGATTGCCTTGGGGTCGGCCGACAGCTCATTGTAGAACCGGTCGAGATAGATGCGCTCGCGGCCCTTGACCAGGCGGTCGACGTCAGGGCCGCGGAAGTTGAAATGCCACAGCATGGGGCTTTTCAGGATTTCGTCCCAGGGCCCGATGCCGGGCAGCGGCGCGTCGATGACGACCCATTTGGTGATGCGGTCGGGATGTTGCGCCGCGAGCGCATAGCCCACCATGTTGCCGATGTCGTGCGTCACCAGATCGGCTTTCTGGACGTTGAGCTTGTCCATGACCATGGCGATGTCGACGCCCTGGTTTTTCTTGTCGTAACCGGCTGCGGGTTGCGACGAGAGCCCCATGCCGCGCAGGTCCGGAACGATCACGGTGTGGTCCTTGTAAAGCGCCTTGGCGAGCGGCGCCCACATGTCGCCTGTATCGCCGAAGCCGTGCAGGAGCACGACCGCCGGTCCCTGTCCGCCAACGCGGACATGCAGGGTGACGCCGTTGACCGAGATGCGCTGGATTTTGAAATCCGCGGGAAAGGGCTCCACTGCGGCAAGCGCGGATGGGCCGCTGCAGATGATCAGGATCATCAAAATAGAGGCGAAGATTGCCGCAATGGATCGCGCGCCGGACGTCCGGCGGCTCGGGACGAAATTGCACATTGTTGACCTGCTCGCTCTTGTGCCGAGCGCAACAACGTCGGCAATGCACGCATTGAAGTGATCCCGTCATCCAAGCATACCATGCTACCTATGACCAGATACTTCCGCGCATTGGGCCAGTCCCGGAGAAACTGTCTGCCTATCCCATCACCCCCCCGCGCTTGATTAGCTCCTTGCCGACAGCAGCCAGATGCACCTGGTCCGGCCCGTCGCCGATGCGGATGAAGCGGGCGTAGACGTAAGCACGCGCCAGGAACGTGTCCTGCGAGACGCCAGCGGCGCCGTGGATCTGGATGGCACGGTCGATGACACGGGCGGCCATGCTGGGCACCACGATCTTGGCCGCCGCGATCAGGTCGCGCGCGGCCTTGTTGCCTTCGCGGTCCATCCTGTCGGCGGCTTGCAGCGTCAGGAGCCGCGCCTGCGCGATCTCGCAGAACGAGTTTGCGATGTCCTCGCGCACCGAGCCCTGCTCGGCAAGCGGCCTGCCGAAGGCCACGCGGGAGACGGCGCGCTGGCACATCAATTCGAGCGCACGCTGGGCGCAGCCGATCAGCCGCATGCAATGGTGGATGCGGCCGGGCCCGAGCCGCCCCTGCGCGATCTCGAAGCCGCGGCCCTCGCCGAGCAGCATGTTTTCCGCGGGCACGCGGACGTTCTCGTAGACGATCTCGGGGTGGCCGACCGGGGCGTCGTCATAACCATAGGTGAGCATGTCGCGGACGATGCGCACGCCCGGCGTGTTTCTGGGCACCAGGATCATGGATTGCTGGCGGTGACGGTCGGGATCGTCGGGCGCGGTCTTGCCCATCACGATCAGGATCTCGCAATCCTCGTTCATCGCGCCTGATGTGAACCATTTGCGGCCGTTGATGACGTAGTCGTCCCCGTCGCGCGTGATGGCACACTGGATGTTGGTGGCATCGCTGGAGGCGACCTGCGGCTCGGTCATCGAGAAGCCGGAGCGGATGCGCCCCTCCAGCAGCGGCTTCAGCCAGCGCTCCTGCTGCGCCCTGGTGCCGTAGTTGGCGAGCACCTCCATGTTGCCGACGTCGGGCGCCGAGCAGTTGAAGACCTCGGGCGCCCAGAGGATGCGGCCCATGATCTCCTTCACCGGCGCATATTCGAGATTGGTCAGACCCGGTCCGTGCTCGCCCGACAGGAACAGGTTCCAGAGCCCCTGCTCCCGCGCCAGCCGCTTCAGGTCCTGCAGGACGGCCGGCGTCCTGTAGCGCGCGGCCTCCGGCTTCACCTGCTCGTAATAGAGCTCCTCGACCGGCTCGACATGTGTCCGCATGAACTGCCGGACGCGCTCCTGGAGCTCCAGCGAACGGGCGGAGTGTTGAAAGTCCATTGGGTTCTCCTCTTCCCTTCTCCCCTTGTGGGAGAAGGTGGCGCGAAGCGCCGGATGAGGGGTTGTTTCAGCGAATGCCATTGTTAGAGGAGTGCGCGGAGATAGACCCCTCACCCGGCTTCGCTTCGCGAATCCACCCTCTCCCACAAGGGGAGAGGGTGCACCGTCTCTGCGGCTGCTCCTCACGTCCCCTTCAGCAATTCACTCGCCACCACCCAGTCGTTGCCGTCGAACTGGAGCATATAGCCATCCTTGATCGGGCGGAAATCCTGCGGCGTGGTATTGAGCGTGATGCCGGGCATCAGCAGCGACAGCGGCACGCTCTTCAGGTTCGCCGCCTGCGCCATGATGTTCTCGCGCGTCAGATTGTCCTTGCACTGCTTCAGCAGCACCACCAATGCCTCGGCGACGGTGTAGCCGTAGAGTCCGGCGACGTTGTTGACGTCGGCATTGGGCAGGCGCTTCTTCATGAAGTCGATATAGGCCGTCATCGCCGGATCGTTCTTCGGCGTCTCGACGAACGGTTTCAGCGACCCGAGCGAGAGCACGCCCTTGCCGGCCTCGAGACCCGCAGGGACCATCACGGTCGCCTTGTTGGCGCAGCCGGAGGCGAGGAAGCGCGTCGGCTGCCAGCCGACCTCGTGGGCTTTCCTGATCGCCTGCGCGCAGGCGCGCGGCGTCACCGAATAAATCATGAAGACGTCGGCCTTGGTGTTCGCCAGCGTCAGCACCTGGGAATCGACGGTGGGATCCGCGACCTCGAAGCTCGAGGCCATCGCGATCGCCTTGTCGGCGTCGGCGCCGAGCGCCTCCTTGACGCCGCGAAGATATTCCTTGCCGGCATCGTCGTTCTGGTAGAGCACGGCGAAGCGCGCGTTCGGGTTCTTGGCGCGGGCATAGGCGACGTCGATCGCGGCCTCGCTGGTGTAGTTCGGCGCCCAGGGCAGCGCCATCGACCAGGGCATGTTGGCCGGATCGTTCCATTTCGAGGCCGAGCTGATCAGAAAGAGCTGCGGCACCTTGTTGCTGTTGAGATATTTTGCGATCGCCGAGCTCGGCGCCGTGCCCATGGTCGCGAAGATGAAGGCGACGCCGTCGCCTTCGACGAGCCGCCGCGCCGCCTCCATGGTCTTGGGCGGCGAGAACGCGTCGTCCAGCGAGATCAAATTGAGCTTGCGGCCGCCAACCCCGCCCTTCTCGTTGACCTCGTCGAAATAGGCCGCGATCACCTTGCCCGTGATGCTGAGCGGCGAGGCCGGCCCGCTATAGGGCATGGTGTTGCCGATCTTGATCTCGGTGTCGCTGACGCCCGGACCGTAGGATTTTTGCGCGGAGACGGATGTGGACAGGCAGGCGGCAGCGAGCGCTGCGGCCAGGGCCAAGGCGGCTTTCATGGTATCTCCCCGGTGATCTCCGCGCGAGGCGGCCGCGCGGGTGCTGCTTTTTGTCAGCGCGTCAGATCAGCGGAGTTCCGCAAGATGGTCTTGCGTCGAGTTGCTGATGGCTCAGCCGCGCCGCTTCAAGCTGAAGCCCAGGCTGATCCAGCCCGCTCCCGCCATGATCAGGTCGATGCCGAGGAACAGGCCGAGGATATAGACGCTGTTCACCGGCCAGCGCGCGACGATCAGCAGGCCGAGCAGCAGCGTGATGACGGCCGACAGCGCCACCCAGACCCACGGGCTCTCGCGCTTCATGCTGAAGGCGAGAAACAGCCTGACGGCGCCCGAGGCGATCAGCGAGGCGCCGAGAAACAACGTCAGCAGGACCGCCGCGAACAGCGGATTCTCGAAGGTCAGGAAGCCCGCGATCACGTAGAGCACGCCGAGCAAGGCCCAGATCAGGAACTTGCCCCAGCTCTTCATCTGGAACGCGCCGATGATCTCGGTGACGCCCGCGACGATCATCATGGCGCCGACCACGATCACGCTCGCCACCGTCGCCATCACCATGCTGCCGAGCGCAATGAAGCCGGCGATGAGATAGACGACGCCGAGCGCGACGATCCAGCCCCATTTGGCATGCAGCGCCGCGATGCCGGAGCCGAGACTTGGGTGATGTGACGTGTCCGAAGCACTGGTCATGACGGCCACTCCTGCTTGCGTAGCCCGGGGGCACGCGCCAGAATAGCACGCATCGTGCCGGGACGACAGCCAGCAGAGCACCCGTACCGGCAGTAACATTGACGCAAATCAAGATCGACTGCGGCGCGTCAGCCGCGCGACCGCTCCATCTCGAGCTCGGCCTTGAGGTTGTCGAGATCGCGGTAGATCGAAGCAATCGCGAGCACGCGGCCGTCCTTGCGGTACTTCAACAGGCAGTCCTTGCCTCCGATGCTGCCGTCGATCGCGACCTCGTCAAAGCTCTCGGCGTGGCCGACATAGTTGATCGGCACGTCGTAGTGTTGCGACCAGAAGAACGGCACCGCGTCGAAGCGCTCGCGCTTGCCGAGCATGTTGCGCGCCGCGGTCTGGCCCTGGCGTTCGGCAACGACCCAATGTTCGACGCGGATGGTTTGCCGGGAATGCGGATCGGGCCAGCGCGCGATGTCGCCGGCCGCGAAAATGCCGGCGACACTGGTCTCGAGATATTCGCTCACGCTGACACCGCGATCCGCCGCAAGGCCGGCGTGCTCGGCCAGCGCAAGGCGCGGCTTGACGCCGATGCCGACCACGACGAGGTCGGCTTCGATGACAGCTCCACTCTTCAGCGTGGCGCGGGTGCCGTCGAGCTTTTCGACTGTGTCCTTGAGATGAAAGATCACGCCGTTCTCTTCATGGAGCGACCGCACGAAGTCGCCCATCTCGGAGCCGAGCACCTTCTGCATCGGCCGCTCTTCCGGCGCGACCACGTGCACCTCGATCTTGCGTGCCCGCAAGGACGCCGCGACTTCGAGGCCGATGAAACTGGCGCCGATTACCAAAGCGCGCCTGGCACTCTCCGCGGCCTTGATGATGGCGCGGCTGTCGGCGACGGAGCGCAAGGTGTGGACATGCGGCTGGTCGGCGCCCGGGATCTGCAGTTTGACGGGCTCGGCGCCGGTCGCGAGCAGCAGCCGGTCGAACGGAAGCCTGTCGCCATTGCCGAGCGTGACGTTGCGCGTCTTCGCATCGATGGCGGAGACGTCGGTGTTGAGCCTGAGATCGATGCCCGCGTCCTGATAATAGTCCTGACCCCGCAGCGGCAGCCAATCCTCCGGTGCGTTGCCCGCGAGATAATCCTTGGAGAGGTTGGGCCGGTCGACCGGCATCGCGCCGTCATCGCTGAGCATGGTGATGGCGCCGGCAAAGCCCTCGCGCCGGAGCGTCTCGGCGGCCGCGAAGCCGGCTGCGCCGCCGCCGACGATGACGAATTTCTCCGGTGTCGGCGCGTTGCGATGAGCGGTCGACGGCTTTGGCGCCTCGCGCTTGCGCCGAACGATGATGTCGTCCCGATCGCGCGCGACCTCCCACACCGCCAGCGCGTTCAGGGCCGGCGGGCGGGTGGCTTCGCCCGTGCGCAAGGAGAAGCAGGCGTGATGCCAGGGGCAGCGGATGGTGTCTCCCACCACCAGGCCCTCGGCGAGCGGCCCGTGGTAATGGCTGCAGGCCGGCTCGATCGCAAAGATCTCGCTGCCGGCCTGCACCAGCAGGACGTCCTCCTCGCCGACATGACCGAGCAGTTTGCCATCCCTGAACGCGGTCAGCGACACGCCTTTGCTCAGGTCGGGTCCGCTCGGCTTGTTGTCCTCGGTCATGGCGCCGTCTCCTTGAGCAGTCGCGGGTCAATCGTTCGAATTGGCGAGCCCCAACAGTTCCTGGCGCGTCAGCGCATTGTCGCGGAATACGCCCAGCATGCGGCTGGTGACGAGATCGGTCCCGGGCTTGTGCGCGCCGCGCGTCGTCATGCAGTGATGCGTCGCCTTGATGATGACGCCGACGCCTTCAGGCTTGAGCACGTCGTTGATGGTATTGGCGATCTGCGCGGTCATCTTCTCCTGGATCTGGAGGCGCTTCGCGTAGATGTCCACCACGCGCGCAAGCTTGCTGATGCCGACGACACGGCCCTGCGGGATATAGGCGACCCAGGCGCGGCCGACGATCGGCGCTATGTGGTGCTCGCAATGGCTCTCGAAGCGAACGCCGCGCAGCACGATCATCTCGTCATAGCCTTCGATCTCCTCGAAGGTCTTTTGCAGGATTTCCGTCGGATCCTGCGCATAGCCGGAAAAATACTCTTCGAAGGCACGTGCGACCCGGTCCGGCGTGTCACGCAGACCGTCGCGCGCGGGATCGTCACCGGCCCAACGGATCATGGTTCGGATCGCCTGCTCGACCTCCGGCCTGTCAGGCCGTTCGACCGGCGCCTGCGCCACCGCGACACGTTCCAGCTTGCGCACTTGTGACTTCATCGAGATCCTCCCCTGCAACGCGCCGCATACAGAAGCGGCTCCTCAGCTTGGACGGCTGCAGTCGCAAAAGGTTCCCAGGATCAGGAAAAATCGGAGGGATGGCAGACAAGCCGGCTGGCCGGGCGAGAAACGACCTTTATGAGGCCGCTTTCCGGACCTCGACCACCGCCTGCGCCCATTCGGCCGGCCGCTCCTGCGGCAGGTTATGGCCGGCATCGGCGAAGACACGCCGCTCGAATGGGCCCTCGAACTTGCGCGCGTGATGAGCGGTGCCGGGATTGACGCCGTCGCTGTCGCCGTCGATCGCGATGGTCGGGACGCGGATCGGCGGTTGGCCCGCGAGCTTCGCCTCGATCGCGGCATAGGCGGGGTCGCCCGCGACCAGCGCGTAGCGGTGGCGGTAGGAGTGGATCACGACATCGACGAAGTCAGGATTGTCGAACGACACCGCGCTCCGTTCGAACGTCGTGTCGTCGAACGCCCATTTCGGCGACCACATCGCCCAGAGCTGGCGGGCAAAGCCACGCCGGTTGCGCTCCAGCGCGCGGCGGCCGCGCTCGTTGTGAAAGAGATATTGATACCAGAGTGCCGCCTCTTCCGGCGGCGAGGCCGGCTCCATGGCGCGGGCGATGTTCTGGATGTTGTAGGAGTTGCCGGAGACGAGGCCGACCACGCGCTCCGGATAGAGCGCAGAGACCACGCAGGCCGCGCGCCCGCCCCAGTCATAGCCGCCGACGACGGCAAGCTTGATGCCGAGCGCGTCCATGAAGGCTAGCAGATCCGCGCCGAGCGCCGCCTGCTCGCCGGAGCGCGGCGTGTCCGCGAAGCGAAATCGCGTCGGCCCGTAGCCACGCAACCAGGGCACCAGCACCCGCGCGCCGGCCTCGGCAATGATCGGCGCGGTCTCGGCATAGGCGTTCACGTCATAGGGAAAGCCGTGGCCCATGATGCAGGGCCAGCCGTCGGGCGCACCGTATTCGCGATAGGCGATGTCGAGGATGTCCGTGGTGACGGTTTTTTGTTGCATGATTTGCTCACGGAGTTGTGCGGTCGTAGGCCGGATGAGCGAAGTGATATCCGGAATCTGGCGCGGCCGGCCACGGATGTCGCTACGCTTATCCGGGCTATAGGGCTATCTCTGCGGGCCTGATAGCGAGATGTCGCGCTCGGCGCGGAAGACATTGCTGTAGAGGTTGGCGATCCATTGCCGGCCGATCTCGGTCTTGTTGAGGTAACCGATCTCGGTCTGGATGTGCGGTGCGACGCTGTTCCAATAGAATTGTGGATAGCGGTTCACGATGTCGGCCGGTGAATCGTAGCCGAGCTGGCGATTGATGCCGACTTCCTCGAACTCGTAATAGAGCGCGTTGGCCTTGCGCAGATAGTTGGGATCGCCGAGCTGGCCGATGAAATCGGCGGCGCGCAGGATCGAGGCATCGACGTCATACTCATGGCCTTCCTGGGCCGGAAAGCGCGTTCCCTCGATAGCGCGGGCGATGCGTTCAGGATCGAGACCGGGAATGTGCTGCAGCCGCCGCGAGACATAGAGCTTCGAGCGGTCGACGTGATACATCATCAAGCTGGCGTCGGAGGCACCACGCGGCAACGAGATCTTGGTGTCGGCGGCATCGATGACGAAGCCGTCGATGTCATCCTCCTCAAACAGCCCGCGGACATAGCCGATATCGTGGGCGAGGCAGGCGATCAGGACATGGACGTAGTCCTCGGCCGTCAGGTGGGTATGGAGATTTCGGCCACTGAGGATCGAATGGCCCGCCAGCGTCACCAGCATCGTATGTTCGATATTATGGTAAAGGGCATCGCTGTTACCGATGCATTCCATCGCGGTGCGGGTTGCGCTCTCGACCATGCTTGCAGCGGTCTCGCCGTACCGACGCCGCATAAACGTACCCAGCAGCTTCTCCAGGGATTCAGCCGCCAGTCTCGGCAACGTCATCATGGATGCAGCCCCGCGTGTCGGTGGTGTCCCATGTCAGCTCCCGAAGTCTCGTTCTTGTCCTCGACGCAACGACCCAGCATAGCCCATCTTGGGCCGAGTGACCAAACCCCCGGGAACGCGATTACGGAAATATGTTACCGTTGTGCTATGCAAGATCGCGGTTGCGGTGAAGGCACGGCACACCCCGGCGGCGAGCCCGGCCGACGAGGCCGCGTTTATTCCACCATCACCACGTCCACGGCGACGCCGAGCTTCTGCTTCGGCGAGCCGACGATGATGCCGTCGACCGGCGAGACGTCCGAAAAGTCGCGCCCGACCGCAAGCACGATATGGTCGTTGGCAATCAGCAGATCGTTGGTCGGGTCGAAATCGACCCAGCCAAGCTCCGCCCCGCACCACAGCGACACCCAGGCATGGGTGGCATCGGCGCCTTGCAGGCGGGTCTGGCCCGGCGGCGGAATGGTGCGTAGGTAGCCGCTGACATAGGCCGCCGGCAGACCGAGCCCGCGTAGCCCTGCGATCATCACATGGGCAAAGTCCTGGCAGACGCCGTGTCGCTTGTCGAAGACCTCGTTCAGCGGCGTCGAGATCACCGTCGCCTTGGGGTCGTAGCGAAACTCGGTGCGGATGCGATGCATGAGATCGACCGCGCCCTCGAGGATGCCCGCGCCCGGCGCAAAGCTCATCCCCGCATAGGCGCTGACCGGACGCAGCACCGGCACCAGCGGGCTCCCGAAGACATAGCCGACCGGCGAGGACGGCCCGAGGCTGGTCGCCTCGAAGGCGATGTCGCGGATGCTCTCCCAGCTCGGGCTGCCCGCATCGCGCGTCGGCGGCTTACGTGACACGGAGACACGCGAACGCGAGTCGATCCGCAAATTGCGATGCGCCGCTTCGATCACCACACTCTCCGTCAGAGTGCCGAAGAAATCGCGCCGGACGTGGCGCTCGGCGGGACGCGGGCGGATATCGACCTTGTGCGAGATCAGCTCCTGGCCGCCGCCGCTCCTCGGCTCCAGCCGCAGCGTGCAGCGGGCGAAGCTGACCGGATTCTCGTACTCGTAGGTGGTGACGTGACGGATGTCGTAGATCACGCCAGCCCCGTCAGCTTTTCCGGCCGGGCGGCATTGGGGCCGTGCGGGAAGTAGTGCTGACCGATCGCCTCGGCGAGGCTGAGCAGGTCCTGCTCCAGCGCGAACAGCGACTTGACCTCGAGCTTCTCGGCCTCCGCGGTCGCCAGCATCGCCTGCATCGCCACCGCAAGGCGCTGCGGCTTCTCGATCAGGCCGTGCTCCTTCAGGCTCGGCAGCGCGGCGATGTGCTCGTTCAGCGTCGTCACCTGGAACGCCACCGAACGTGGATTGTAGCCGTCGAGCACGGCGAGGTCGCGCACCGGCGCCAGGATCGGCGCCAGCAGATAGCGCGAGCGATAGGTGATCTGGCAATCCACAAGCGTCAGCAGGATGTCGAGATCCTCATCGCCGGCCTCGTCATAGGCGAACTGGCGGGTGAAGCGCGTGGTGTTGATGGCGCGCTCGGTGCGGCGGCCGATGTCGAGAAAGCGCCAGCCGGCGGCGCGGTTCATGTTCTCCTGCGCCAGCCCTGCGAGGCTCGCGAGTTCCTGCAAGGTCAGCTCGGCCGCGCTCAGCACGCCGTCGTCGCCCTCGACCTGGTAGGCCAGGCGCTCGGCCATCTCGGTGATGACCTGCCAGGCATCGGGCGACAGCCGCTCGCGCAAGGAGGTCGCCGTGCGCTGCGCCGCGCGCACCAGCGACAACGCCGAGCCGAAACGTTCCGCGCTCTGCAACGCTTCGGCGGTGATCCGCCCGGGCGCGGCGCGCGAGGTTTGCGAGATCGCGCCCCAGGCCACCAGCAGGCGCTGGATGCGTTCGCCAGATTGCAGCGAGGCCGCGGTGCCCTTGTTGGGCCCGCTCGGCGAGCCCAAAGCGCGCACCAGCCGCAGCGTCGCCTCGGCGCGTTCGAGATAGCGGCCGAGCCAGAACAGATTGTCGGCGGCGCGGCTCGGCAGCACGCCGGCGATGCGGCGGATGCGGACCTTGTCGGTCGCCGGCAGCAGCGTCGCGGTCGAGACCTGCTTGTCGGAGACCACCCAGACGTCGGCGGCGCGCGCGCCGTCGCCCATCGACACCGCGCGCGCATCCGGCTGCTCGGCGATGCGACAGAAGCCGCCGGGCATGATGGCCCAGCCGTCGGGCGTCGCCGCCGCGAACACGCGCAGCACGAAGGGCCGCGGCGTGATCTGGCCCTGCTCCCACACCGGCATGGTCGACAGCCGCACCACCTCCTGGCCGACATAATCCATGCCGCGTGCGGCGATGGCGTCGATCAGGCGCTGGCGGTCGCTCGCATCCAGCTCGCTCGCGAGCACCGGTCCCGCGCTGTCGAAACCGGGCACGCCGCGCCGGTAGGCGCCTTCGATCGCGACCTCGTCGAGCCGCGACAGCACCTCCTCGCGCGCGCTGCGCTGGCCGCACCACCAGGTCGCGATGTGCGGCATCTTCAGCTCTTCGCCGAGCAGGCGGCGGCTGAGCGCCGGCAGGAAGCCGAGCAGCGCCCGCGCCTCCAGCACGCCCGAGCCCGGCATGTTGGCGACGACGACGCCGTCCTTGCGCAGCACGTCGATCAGGCCGGGCACGCCGAGATGCGAGGAGGCATCGAGCTCGAGCGGATCGAGCGAATTGGAATCGACCCGGCGCAAGAGCACGTCGAGCCGCTTCAGCCCGGCGACGGTTCGGATGTGGACGCGGTTGTCGCTGACCGCGAGATCGTCGCCCTCGACCAAGAGGAAGCCGAGATAGCGCGCCAACGTCGCATGCTCGAAATAGGTCTCGCTGAAGCTGCCGGGGGTGAGCACGCCGATCCGGGGCTCGTCGCGGTCGGCGCGCGCGCGCAGGCTGTCGCGAAACGCCTCGAAGAACGGCGCGACGCGCGGCACATTCATCGACTTGTAGAGGTCGGAGAAGGCGCGCGAGAGCACCAGACGGTTCTCCAGCGCGTAGCCCGCCCCCGACGGCGCCTGGGTGCGGTCGCCGAGCACCCACCAGCGGCCGTCGGGTCCGCGGCCGACGTCGGCGGCATAGATCGACAGATAGCGCCCGCCCGGCGGCGGCACGCCGCAGACGGGGCGGAGATATTCGGGACTGCCGGCAATCGCGGCCGCCGGCAGCGCGCCTTCCGCGACCAGCCGGCCCTCGCCATAGATGTCGCGCAGCACCAGTTCGAGCAGCTCGGCGCGCTGGGTGATGCCGGCGCAAAGCTGCTGCCAGTCGGCCTCGTCGATCAGGAGCGGCAGATGGCTGATCGACCACGGCCGGTCGGCGCTGTCGCCGGGCGCACGGTAGGTGACGCCGGCCTCGCGCAGATGGCGGTCGGCCATGCCGAAGCGACGCTCGATCTCGTCGGGCGCGAGCGCGCCGAAGGCATCGAAGAAGCGGCTCCAGACCGCACGCGGGGCGCCGTCGGGGCCCAGGAACTCGTCGGGGATGCCAGGCAAGCGGCGATAGTCGCGGACCCATTGGGCAAAGCGGCGCTGGCCCTCACGCTGGCCTTGCGCCCTACCCGCCTTGTCCTGCTCGGCTGCGCCCTCGCTCATGCGCCTCTCCCTGCCCCACCATCATACTCATTGCAGGAGCGGGGTCCGCAAGTCGAGGGTCAGCGGAAACTCATTTGTGCGTTCCTCGGGCGGCGGCTGGACCGGCCCCGGCGTATGGCCGTGGTCCTGGAAACGCGCCAGCCGCCGCGCCTCGGCCTCGTAGGTGTTGACCGGCTTGGTGTCGTAGCTGCGGCCGCCGGGATGGGCGACGTGGTAGACGCAGCCGCCGATCGAGCGGCCGTTCCAGGTATCAATGAGATCAAAGGTCAGGGGCGCATGCACCGGAATGGTCGGGTGCAGGCCGGAGGCCGGCTGCCAGGCCTTGAAGCGGACCCCGGCCACGGCCTCGGCGGAGCGGCCGGTCGAGGTCATCGGCAGGCGGCGGCCGTTGCAGGTGACGATGTGGCGGCCCTCGACAAAACCCTCCGCCTTGACCTGAAGCCGCTCGACCGATGAATCGACATAGCGCACGGTGCCGCCGGCCGAGCCCTCCTCGCCCAGCACGTGCCAGGGCTCCAGCGCCTGACGCAGCTCCAGCGTCACGCCGCCATGATGGACGCGGCCGAACGCGGGGAAGCGGAATTCGAGCTGGGCCAGATACCATTCCGGCTCGAACGGATAGCCGAACTGCTTCAGCTCGGTGAGAACGTCGAGAAAATCCTCCCAGATGAAATGCGGCAGCATGAAGCGGTCATGCAGCGCCGTGCCCCAGCGCACGAACTTGCCGGCCTGCGGCTCGCGCCACATCTTCGCGATCAGCGCGCGGATCAAGAGCTGCTGTGCCAGCGACATGCGCGGATCGGGCGGCATCTCGAGCGCGCGGAATTCGACGAGGCCGAGCCGGCCGGTCGAGCCCTCCGGCGAATAGAGCTTGTCGATGCAGATCTCGGCGCGATGGGTGTTGCCGGTGATGTCGACGAGCAGATGCCGGAACAGCCGGTCGACCAGCCATAGCGGCGTCTGGGTGCCCGGTGGCGGCACGTGCGCGAGCGCGATCTCGAGTTCGTAGATGCTGTCGTGGCGGGCTTCGTCGATGCGCGGCGCCTGGCTGGTCGGGCCGATGAACAGGCCGGAGAAGAAATAGGACAGCGACGGATGCCGCTGCCAGTGCAAGACCAGACTCTTGAGCAGATCAGGCCGGCGCAGGAACGGCGAGTCCTGCGGCGAGGAGCCGCCGACCACGACGTGGTTGCCCCCGCCGGTGCCGGTGTGGCGGCCGTCCACCAGGAAGCGGTTGGCGCCGAGGCGAATCTTGGCGGCATCCTCATAGAGCCCGACGGTGATGTCGACCGCCTCACGCCAATTCCTTGCCGGCTGGACGTTGACCTCGATCACGCCGGGATCGGGCGTCACCTTGATGACCTCGACCCGCGGATCGAAGGGCGGCGGATAGCCCTCGACATGGACCTGGAGCTGCATCTCTTCCGCCGTGGCTTCGAGCGCCGCGATCAGCTCGAGATAGTCTTCGATCCGCTCGACCGGCGGCATGAAGGCGCAGAGCACGCCGTCGCGGACTTCGATCGACAGCGCAGTACGCACCGGAACAGACGTGTTGAGATGCTCGGGCTCGACCCGCGGCGGCGATTCCGGGCGCGCCGGAAGGCTGAACACCGGCAGCTTGCCGCGCGCCTCCATCGGATCCCGCTCGATAATGTAGGGATATTGATTGGGCGGGACGTAGCCGAGCGAGCCGAGCGGCAAGCGCAGGCCGAGAGGCGAATCGCCGGGCATCAGGAACAGATGATTGCGCCGGAGAGCCCAACGCTCGCTGCGCCAGCGCGGCGACGCGTTCCAGCGCTGCACCGGCAGCACGAAGCCGCGCGGCGTGTTGAGGCCCTGCTCGAACACGCGCGCCATCCGCGCGCGCGCTTCCGGATCGGACAATTTGGAGTCGGACGGATCGACGTTGACGGGCAACTCGGCTTCCTTCTGGAGCCAGTAGGCAGTGTCCTCGTAAGCCGGGATGATGTAGCCGGGATCGAGCCCGAGCCGTGCCACCGTACCCTCCATGAAGGCCTCAGCATCCTTCGTCTCGGCGCGCCGCGGATTCCCGATCCTGGCGATCAGGTCGGCATTCTTCCAGATCGGCACCCCGTCCTTGCGCCAGTACAGGCCAAACGCCCAGCGCGGCAGGCTCTCGCCCGGATACCATTTGCCCTGGCCGTAATGCAGAAGGCCGCCGGACGCGAAGCGCGTGCGCAGGCGGCGGATCAGATCGTCGCCCAGCGCGCGCTTGGTCGGGCCGACGGCCTCCGTGTTCCACTCGGCAGCTTCGAGATCGTCGACCGAGACGAAGGTGGGCTCGCCCCCCATGGTGAGCCGCACGTCCTGCGCGGCGAGATCGCCGTCGACCTGCTCGCCGAGATCGTTGAGCCGCGCCCAGGATTCGTCGGAGAAAGGCTTGGTGATGCGCGGCGCCTCGCGAATGCGGCGCACGCTCATGTCGAAGGCGAACTCGACCTCGGCAAAGCCGGCGCTGCCGGAAATCGGCGCAGCCGAGCGGTAATGCGGCGTGGCGGCGACCGGGATGTGGCCCTCGCCCGCGAGCATGCCGGAGGTCGCGTCGAAACCGATCCAGCCGGCGCCGGGCAGATAGACCTCGGCCCAGGCGTGCAGGTCGGTGAAGTCGTTCTCCACTTCCGGCGGTCCCTCGATCGGATCGATGTCCGGGCGGATCTGGATGAGGTAGCCGGAGACGAAGCGCGCGGCGAGCCCGAGATGCCGGAAGGTCTGGATCAGGAGCCAGGCGGAGTCGCGGCAGGATCCGGCGCCCGAGGCGAGCGTCTCCTCCGGCGTCTGCACGCCCGGCTCCATGCGGATGATGTAGCGGACCTTCTTCTGAAGTTCGCGATTGAGCTCAACCAGGAAGTTGACGGTGTTCGGAGCGTCCTGCGGGATCGAATCGAGATATTTCGCAAACAGGCGATCGGGCTTGATGGTCTCCAGATAAGGCGCCAGTTCGGTCTTCAGGTCGTTCGGATAGTCGAACGGAAAGCTGTCGGCATAGGGCTCGACGAAGAAGTCGAACGGGTTGACCACGGTCATCTGCGCCGTGAAGTCGACCTCGATCTTCAATTCGGTCGTCTTCTCCGGGAAGACATAGCGGGCGAGCCAGTTGCCTTGCGGATCCTGCTGCCAGTTCACGAAATGGTTGGCTGGCGTGACCTTGAGCGAATAGCTCATGATCGGCGTGCGCGTATGCGGCGCCGGCCGCAGGCGGATGGTCTGCGGGCCGACGTCGATCGGGCGATCGTATTTGTAGTGCGTGACGTGGTGTAATGCGACGTAGATCGACACGGGGTGCGATGCTCCAGCAGCTTTTTTGAGCAGAACACCTGATGTCAGCGCGATCAAGCACTAACAACGGGCAGGGCGTGCCTAGGAAGTATCCCGTCAGCCCGGCGGGCGAACTACGATGTCGGAGTTTGGCGCTCTGAACCTTCCGCGACGCCATGGCCGGGCTTGTCCCGGCCATCCACGCCCTTCGCTGCAGTATCAAAGAACGTGGATGCCCGGGACAAGCCCGGGCATGACGACCTCTTGTGGGGCCACGCAATTACCCTCTTCGCGCGGCCCTACGCCGCCGACGTCAGCCGCTGCAAAAACTGCGTCACCTCGCGCCGGAGGGTCTCGACTTCGCCGTGGACGCGTTCGGAGGCGCTGTTGACGCGGCTGGCGACGCGCCCCGTATCGGCGGCGGCTTCGCTGATGCCTGACACGTTGGAGGACACTTGCGAGGTGCCGACTGATGCTTCCTGGACGTTGCGGGCGATCTCGCGGGTCGCGGTGCCCTGCTCCTCGATCGAGGCGGCGATGCTTGCGGTGATACCGTCGATCTCTGCGATGGTCTGCGCAATCGCCTCGACGGCTGCGACCGAGTTGGTGGTCGATTGCTGCATCTCGCCGACCTTGGCGCTGATCTCCTCGGTGGCCTTCGCGGTCTGGTTGGCGAGGCTCTTGACCTCGGAGGCCACGACGGCGAAGCCGCGGCCGGCCTCGCCTGCCCGCGCCGCCTCGATCGTGGCGTTGAGCGCCAGCAAATTGGTCTGCTCGGCAATTTCGCTGATCAGCTTGACGACGTCGCCGATCCGCAGCGCGGCATCCGCGAGGCTGCGAATCTCGCTGCCGGCACGATTGGCTTCATCGACGGCGCGCCCGGTGCTCGTGGTCGAGCCGGCCACCTGGCGGCTGATCTCGGCGATCGAGGATGCGAGCTGTTCCGCGGCGCTCGCCACCGTCGCAACGTTGTTCGACGCCTGATCGGACGCACTGCGCATGCCGGAGGTCTGACGGTTCGTCGTCTCCGCCGCCGCCGCCATCTGGCCGGCATCGGATTCGAGGTCGGTCGCGGCGCTCATCAGGCTGCCCGCGACTTCGTCGAGATGAGTGCCGAACTGCTTTGCGAGGCCGGCGATCTCGACCACGCGGCGACCGAGGCTGTCGGTGCCGGCATTGATGACGGTGGCCGAGCGGCGGAACGAACCGGGCAATCCGCGCGCGAGGATCTTGCGGAAATACTTGCCGCGGCTGGCATAGTCCATCGATGCCGAAGCCTCGCGGACGAAGGCGTCGGCGATGTCGAGCATGTCGTTGACCGACGTCTGGATGGCGCCGATCCGGCCGGCCTGGCGCTCGCTCAGGATCCGCGCTTCGAGATCGCCGCGCGCCGCCTTGCGGCAGACATCGGCGACCTCATCGACGGCCACCGCCGTGCGATGCTGACACCAGAGCGCGTAGCCGAGCAGCAGGATCGCCGCGCCGAGCGGCGCTGCACTGATGATTCCGGTCCAGCCGAGCAGCGAGAGGACGAACGCGATGCTGGCGAGAAGGCACGCGACTGCGGTCGCTCCCTGCGCCTTAGAGAGAGAGCACAAATTCATCGTAACCGACACCGTTTTGCTTGAGCAGACCGACCATCATTTCGAAGCTCGCACGCATGCCGTCCTTGGCATTGGCGTGGCGCGCCTCTTCCGCGCAGAGCGCCTTGTAGATCGGTTTGATTTTCTCGACCGGCGCCGGATCGGGCCTGCGTCGATTGGAATGATAGCCGATGATGTTGCCGTGATCGTCGAGCGTCGGGGTGACATGGGCGAACACCCAATAGTGGCTGCCATCTGCCGCTAGATTGACGACGTAGGCGAAGATTTCCTGCTTGGCCTGGAGCGTATCCCACAGCAGCTTGAAGACGCAGCGCGGCATGTCGGGATGGCGGATCAGGCTGTGGGGCGCGCCCATCAGCTGCTTCCAGGGGTATTTCGCCATGCGGAGAAAGACGTCATTGGCGTAGGTGATGCGGCCTTTGAGATCGGTCTTCGATACAATCAGCTCCTCCTCACCGAGGAGATTTTCCACCCCCGTGGGACGTATCGCTTGCATCGGTTCGATCCTTAAAGGCCGGCCCACCACGCTGTGGAGCCGCATCGCCCCCTGTCTACGGCAACAGTGTTAATCAGGTGTAAGCCGCGGATCCCTAGCGAAGGAACCTCGCCTCCGTATCATTACGTAGCGAACGATCGGTGCAATTCGCGCAACCACACGCGCCGCTCATCGGCCGCGCGTATCCCCCAATGACACGCAATTGCATGTGTGGTGCGCGAAGCGCGGCTACATCGTCGCGCCGAGCACCCAGGGCGCGAACTCGGCACCGCCGAAATCAAAGCTCTCGCTCTTGGTCGGCTGGCCCGAGGCCGTCTTGAGGATGAGATCGAAGATGCGCTGGCCGCATTGCTCGACGCTCTCCTCGCCTTCGAGGATGGTGCCGCAATTGACGTCCATGTCCTCTTCCATGCGCTTGTACATGGGCGTGTTGGTGGCGAGCTTGATCGAGGGCGCCGGCTTGCAGCCGAACACGCTGCCGCGGCCCGTGGTGAAGCAGACGAGATTGGCACCGCCGGCGACCTGCCCGGTTGCCGCGACAGGGTCGTAGCCGGGCGTGTCCATGAAGACGAAACCCTTCTTGGTGATGGGCTCGGCGTAACGCAGCACCTCGACGAGGTTGGTGGTGCCGGCCTTCGCCATCGCACCGAGCGATTTTTCAAGAATGGTGGTGAGGCCGCCGGCCTTGTTGCCGGGGCTCGGATTGGCGTTCATCTCGGCGCCTTCGCGCTCCGTGTATTCGTCCCACCAGCGCATCAGGTCTACCAGCTTCTCGCCGACCTCGCGGCTGACGGCGCGTCGCGTCAAGAGATGCTCGGCGCCGTAGGTCTCCGGCGTCTCCGACAGGATCACGGTGCCGCCGTGGCGCACGATGAGGTCGCTCGCAGCTCCGAGCGCGGGATTGGCCGATACGCCAGAATAGCCGTCCGAGCCGCCGCATTGCAGGGCCACGGTGAGCTCGCTCGCCGGCACCGTCTCGCGCTTAACCTTGTTGGCGTCAGCCAGCGCTTCGCGCACGAAGGCGATGCCTGCCTCCACGGTCTTGCGGGTACCGCCGACCTCCTGGATGTCCATCGCGCGCAGGCGTCCTGCGAGCTTCTGCTCCTCCATCAGACCACCGATCTGGTTCACCTCGCAGCCGAGGCCGAGCACGATGACGTGGGAGAAATTGACGTGGCGCGCATAGCCGCCGAGCGTGCGGCGGAGCAGCGCCAAGGGCTCGTTCTGCGTCATACCGCAGCCGGTCTTGTGAGTCAGCGCGACCACGCCGTCGACATTGGGGAAATCGGCCAGCGGATTGTCGCCGGTGAAGGGATTCTTCTTGAAGACGTCGGCGACGAGGCTTGCGACATGCGCGCTGCAATTCACCGAGGTGAGGATGCCGATATAGTTGCGCGTGGCGACGCGGCCGTCCGGGCGGCGGATGCCTTCGAAGGTCGCCGGCAGGTCGAAATTCGGCGTCGGCTTGACGTCGGCGCAATAGGCGTAGTCTTTTGAAAAGTCGCCCATGCCGATGTTCTGCACGTGCACGTGCTGGCCCGGCGCGATCGGAATGGTCGCAAAGCCGATGATCTGGCCGTAGCGGATGACGGGCTCGCCCACCGCGATCGGCTTGATCGCGACCTTGTGCCCGGAGGGGATGCGCTCGACCGTGGTCACGCCGTCGGCGACGACGGTGCCGGGGGGCAGGCTGGCACGCGCGATCACCACGCCATCATCGGGATGCAGGCGGATGACGGGGCTGATGGTCATGGATATCTCCTGTATCGAAATGATCGTGCCCCGGACGCAGCGCAGCGTGAAACGATGCGCTGCTGATCCGGGGTCTGGTTGTTACGTCATGCGCTTTGTTAGCGACTGGGTCCCGGCTCTGCGCTGCAGCGCTTTGCGCTGCAACGTGTCCGGGACACGAGATCAGGCCTTCCCGCCCGAATCCTTGCGGGTGGCATTGACCTGCATCTTGGCGTAGGTCGTCATCAGGCCGACCTCGTTCGAGAGCGTCACCAGCTTGAAGCCCATGTTGATGGCGCGCGCCGCGCCTTCGGCGCCGCTGCAATGGATGCCCGGGTTGAGGCCGCGCTTGCCGCATTCCTTGATGATCTTCTCGTAGATCGCGAGTATCTCGGGCTCGCTGCGGTCGAGCTTGGGCTCGAGGCCGTAGGAGAAGCCGAGATCGGACGGACCGATATAGACGCCGTCGATGCCTTCGACGTCGAGGATCGCTTCCATGTTCTCGACCGCGGTCTTGGTCTCCATCATCGGCAGCAGGATGGTGTCGGCATTCGCGGTCTTCTGGTACGAGCCCGCGGTGCCGTACATGCCGGCGCGGATCGGGCCGTTGGAGCGCACGCCCTGCGGCGGATATTTGGAATAGGAGACGAGGTTCCTGGCTTCCTGCGGCGTGTTGACCATCGGGCAAATCACGCCATAGGCGCCGCCGTCGAGCACCTTGCCGATGATGCCGGGCTCGTTCCAGGGCACGCGGACCATCGGCGTCACCGGATGCTTGTCCATGGCCTGGAAGCATTGCACCATCGACAGATAGTCCTGCACGCCATGCTGCATGTCGACGGTGACGCTGTCGAAGCCGCATTGCGCGATCATCTCGGCCGAGAAGCCGGAGGGTATAGCGAGCCACGCGTTGACCACGGCCTTGCCCGACTTCCAGATTTCCTTGACCTTGTTCGCCACGTTGCCTTCCTTCTTTGTTGTTTGGACCGTGTCATTTGGACCGTCGTCACCATGACGAGCGCCGCGACAGCACGACCCGCTGTTAGCGCGAACCGGGCCGCCGCGCTACGCTCGCAATGACGCAACGCCTATGCGGCCGCCTTCTGGCGCCGGGAATCGGCGCCTGATCGACCGCCAGCCTGGACCGCCATTTGCGCGAAAATGCGCATTCATGTCTATGGCTTGGAGCACCCGGACGGGCATATCTGCTGTCACTCCTCGGAACTTGCCTCCTCGGCGCCGCCGAGCTCTGCAAGACTCTGTTCGAGCGCGCCCAGCATATCCTGCAACTCAGCGAGCTTGCGCGCGCCAAAGCGCCGCGTGATCTCGGCATAGATCGCCTCCGAGGTCGGCGCCACCGAGGCCATCAGCTTCACGCCCTCTTTCGAGATCGAGACCATGCTGCGACGCTGGTCCGCCTTGGCGGTCTTGCGTTCGATCAGATTGCGCGCCTCGAGATCGCGCAGGATGCGCGACAGGCTCGGTCCCAGCAGGAACGCCGTGCGCGCGAGTTCCGTGACCTCGACGGCTTCAATGGCCGCCAGTGCACGCAGGATGCGCCATTGCTGCTCGGTCAAGCGGTGCTCGCGCAGCGAGGGACGAAACTGCCGCATCACCGCTTCGCGGGCCCGCAGCAGCGACATCGGCAGCGAGCGCGAGAAATCGCGCATCGGCACCTGTCTTGCGGTAGGTCCTGCGGCAGGCGCGCTTCCGTTGGCCGGATCAGCCGGTCTCTTCACCATGATGCCCTTTCAAACCGCAAAATGTTTGCAGTGCAGCAAGCCGAAATTGTGTTTGACGCATTCACTTAACATGTTAAGTATCTCCCGGCACCCCAATTTGTAAGATCACAAATGGCGCTTTCCAACGACGATATCCAAGCTTGCGCGAGGCGTCTGCACGAGGCGGAGAAGACCCGCGTGCAGATCCGGCAGCTGTCGCAGGATTTCCCCGGCATCACCATCAACGACGCCTACGCGATTCAGAGGGCCTGGGTCGACGTCAAGATCGCCGAGGGACGCATCGTCAAGGGCCACAAGATCGGCCTGACCTCGAAGGCGATGCAGAGCGCGCTCAATATCGACGAGCCCGATTCCGGCGTGCTGCTCGACGACATGTTCTTCGCCGATGGCGGGATCATTCCGACCGAGCGCTTCATCGCCACACGCGTCGAGGCCGAGCTCGCCTTCGTCATGAGCAAGCGGCTCGCGGGGCCGGGCTGCACGCTATTCGACGTACTCAACGCCACCGATTTCGTGGTGCCGGCACTTGAAATTCTGGACACCCGCATCGAGCGCGTCGATCCCAAGACCAAGGCGACGCGAAAGATCTTCGACACCATCGCCGACAATGCGGCGAATGCCGGCATCGTGCTCGGCGGGCGGCCGATCCGCCCGCTCGACGCAGACCTGCGCTGGATCGGCACGCTCTGCTTTCGAAACGGCCAGCTCGAAGAGACCGGCCTTGCCGCTGGCGTGCTCAATCATCCGGCGACCGCCGTCGCCTGGCTCGCCAACAAGATCGCGCCGCTCGGCCTTGCGCTCGAACCGGGTCAGGTCGTGCTTGCCGGCTCCTTCATCCGCCCGATCGAGACCCGCAAGGGCGACACAATTCAAGCCGATTATGGCGCCTACGGCTCGGTCAGCTGCTACTTCGCTTAGACGCATAAAAATACAGGGAGTGAAACCGCGGTGCCGCATTTCACGATTGAATATTCGGCCAATCTCGATGGCCGCCTCGATATCGCGGCGGTGTGCGAGATCGTGCGCAAGGCGGCGGTCGAGACCGGCATCTTCCCGCTCGGCGGCATCCGCGTCCGCGCCATCAGGTGCGAGCACTATGCGATCGCTGATAACAGGCAAGACTATGGCTTTCTCGACATGGTCCTGCGCATCGGCGAAGGCCGCGACCTTCCCACGCGCCAGAAAGCCGGCGAGCACGTCTTCCAGGCACTCTCCCGCCATCTCGATCCCGTCTTCGCTGCCAGCAAGTTCGCTTTGTCGTTCGACATGCAGATCAACGACAAGGACACCAGCTGGAAGCGCAACAACATCCACGACGCCCTGAAAGTGGAAGCCGCCCATGGATAAGCCCAGCCCGAAAGCCGATGTGTTCCAGGCCAACCGCGACCGCGTCGCGCCGCTGCTGAAGAAGCTGCGCACTGAGGGCATCGGTCACATGATCGACGGCAAGACCGTGGCCTCGATATCAGGCGAGACGTTCGAGACGAAGTCACCGGTCGACGGCACGACGCTCGCGGGCGTCGCGCGGGGCACTGCCGAGGACATCGACCGCGCCGCAACGGCCGCGGCGCTCGCCTTCAAGTCCTGGCGCGACATGGGCCCGGCGATGCGGAAGAAGCTGCTGCATCGCGTGGCCGACGCGATCGAGGACAATGCCGACGACATCGCGGTGCTCGAATGCATCGACACCGGCCAGGCCTATCGCTTCATGGCCAAGGCCGCGATCCGCGCCGCCGAGAATTTCCGCTTCTTCGCCGACAAATGCGCCGAGGCGCGCGACGGCCTCAGCACGCCGAGCGACGAGCACTGGAATATCTCGACGCGCGTGCCGATCGGCCCGGTCGGCGTGATCACGCCGTGGAATACGCCGTTCATGCTCTCGACCTGGAAGATCGCCCCTGCCCTCGCTGCCGGCTGCACGGTCGTGCACAAGCCGGCCGAGTGGTCGCCGGTCACCGCCAGCATCTTGTCGAGGCTCGTCAAGGAGGCCGGCGTTCCCGACGGCGTGCTCAACACCGTCCACGGTTTTGGTGAAGAGGCCGGCAAGACGCTGACCGAGCATCCCGCGATCAAGGCGATCGGCTTCGTCGGCGAAAGCGCGACCGGCTCGGCGATCATGGTGCAGGGTGCACCGACGCTGAAGCGCGTGCATTTCGAGCTCGGCGGCAAGAACCCCGTGATCGTGTTCGACGACGCCGATCTCGACCGCGCGCTCGATGCCGTCGTGTTCATGATCTACTCGCTCAACGGCGAGCGCTGCACGTCATCGAGCCGTCTCCTGGTTCAGGCCGGCATTGCGGACAAGTTCACCGAGAAGCTCACCGCGCGCGTGAAGGCGCTGAAGGTCGGCCATCCGCTCGATCCCTTAACCGAGATCGGACCGCTGATCCACGAACGCCATCTGGCAAAGGTGTGCTCCTATTTCGACGTCGCGCGCCAGGATGGCGCTGTGATCGCCGTCGGCGGCAAGGCCCATGACGGCCCGGGCGGCGGACATTATGTCGAGCCCACCTTGGTCACCGGCGCGCACGGCAAGATGCGGGTGGCGCAGGAGGAGGTGTTCGGCCCGTTCCTCACCGTGCTTCCCTTCAAGGACGAAGCTGAAGCCATCGCGATCGCCAACGACATCCGCTATGGCCTGACCGGCTATGTCTGGACCAACGATGTCGGCCGCGCACTGCGCGTCGCCGACGCGCTGGAGGCCGGCATGATCTGGCTGAACTCGGAAAATGTCCGCCATTTGCCGACGCCGTTCGGCGGCATGAAGGCCTCCGGCATCGGCCGCGACGGCGGCGACTACTCGTTCGATTTCTACATGGAAACCAAGCATGTCTCGCTGGCACGGGGCACGCACAAGATTCAGAAACTGGGAATTTGAGTCATTCCGGGGCGTGCGAAGCACGAGCCCGGAATCCATAACCACAAGCCGGGGTTATGGATCCCGGGCCTGGCCCTACGGGCCATCCCGGGATGACAAGCCGAAAGAGGGGAAACGCAAATGCCCGTACCGCAACACATCTTCGAGCCGCCGTTCAACATCATCCGCTCCAGCCACGTCGTGCTCGACGTGACCGATTTGAAGCTGAGCCGCGAGTTCTACGAGACTATTGTCGGTCTGCATGTTGAGGACGCCGACGACAAGGTCGTGTACCTGCGCGCCGCCGAGGAGCATCAGCATCACTCGCTGGTGCTGCGCAAGGCGGCGGTGCCCGCCTGCGCCCGGCTCGGCTTCAAGGTCGGCAACGACGGAGATCTCGACAAGGCCGCCGCGTTCCTGTCCGAGAACGGCCTTGCCTACGCCTTCGTCGACCAGCCGTTCCAGGGCCGGACCCTGCAGTTCACCGATCCCTTCGGCTTCCAGATCGAGCTCTATGCCTCGATGGACCGGCGGCCGCATCTGCTGCGCCGCTACGACCTCTACCGGGGCTGCCATCCGCAGCGGCTTGATCATTTCAACGTCTTCGCCGCCGAGGTGCAGGACACCGTGGAGTTCTACGCCCGGCTCGGCTTTCGCCTCACCGAATACGCCGAGGAGGATGGACCGAACGGGCGCATCGCCGCGGCCTGGATGCATCGCAAGGGCAATGTCCACGACTTCGCGATCACCAACGGCAAAGGTCCTCGCCTGCACCATTTCGCCTACTGGACGCCGACGGCGATGAACATCATCCATCTCTGCGACGTCATGGCGTCCCAAGGCTTTGTCAAGAACATCGAGCGCGGCCCCGGGCGCCACGGCATCTCGAACGCATTCTTCCTCTATGTCCGCGATCCCGACGGACACCGGCTCGAACTCTACACCAGCGACTATTTCACGGGGGATCACGACCACGAGCCGCTGCGCTGGTCGCTGCGCGATCCCCGCCGCCAGACGCTGTGGGGCGCCCCCGCGCCGCGCTCCTGGTTCGAGCAGGGCTCGCCGTTTAGCGGGCAGGCCGTGCGTGAGCCGAAGTTTGTCGCGGACGTGCTGGTGGCGGACTGATGCCCATGACCAGCCGAGCTTCTCTTCCTGTCGTCCCTGCGAACGCACTAGGGCATGCACATATCTGGTGCGGCGGATTGACTCGGGTTCGCCCTGGGGGTTCCAGAATCGGAGATCTATGTGATTCCTATTGCGGCACTCCATGGTTTGGACGGGGGTGCTGCGATGTTGTCACGGATTGACTGGACGCTGGGCCGGTTCGGGGATCGTCGTCTCGATAAAGGGGGGCGGCGCTCGCTGAACGCATGGTTGCGGGCAAAACTGTCTGCCTTCGGCAGCTCTCCAGGGGGAACCGCGCGCTGGAAGTGCGGTTCAACCGCTTTCTTGGCCATGACAAGGTGACGGTGGATCGGATCATCGAAAGCTGGAGCAATAGCACGGGCCCTGCCGTGGAAGGCCGCCACGTGCTGGCCATCCAGGACACCAGCGAGATCCACTTCAACACCACGCCGCAACGCCGGCGCGGGCTCGGAGAAATCGGCAAAGGCAATAACCACGGCGTGCTGCTGCACCCGCTGCTGGCTGTGGACGCCGACGACGGCAGCTGTCTTGGGCTTTTGAGCGGGCAGATATGGACGCGCGCAGGTCGCCGCACGACCTCGCATGATGATCGGGAATTATCGGACAAGGAATCGCAACGCTGGATATCGACTGCCGTGGCGGCAAGGCCGCTGCTCACCAAGGCCGCGGCGGTGACGGTGCTGGGTGACCGCGAGAGCGATATTTTTGCCCTTTATGCCAGCTCGGCCAAGCAACATTTCCACGTCATCGCGCGCAGCATGCATGATCGCAAGCTTGCCGACCGCAGCAGCCTGTATGAGGCCAGCGATGCCATGGCCGCGGTGGACCAGCGTATGATCCAACTGCCTGCGCGCGCCGCGCGGCCGGCTCGCCTGGCCCACCTCGAACTTCGCTTTGGCGCAATCGAGCTCGCCCGCCCGCAGAATAAGTTCTTGCACCATCTGCCGAAAAGCTTGCCGCTGGCGGTGGTCGATGTGCGCGAGATTAACGCCGAAACCGGCATAGAGCCGCTGCACTGGCGGCTTCTCACCTCTCACGAGGTCACCAGCATCGAGGACGCCTGGCGCATCGTCCAATGGTACAAGCAGCGCTGGATCATCGAGCAGTTCTTCCGCATCCTGAAGACACAAGGCCTCAAGCTCGAAGACAGTCAGATCGGATCCGCCGATCGGCTTCTCAAGCTGGTTGCGATCGCCGCCAAGGCGGCCGTCATCACCATCCAGCTTCTGCAGGCCCGCAATGGTGGTCGCCAGCCCATTCTCGCGGCCTTCGACAACGGCCAAATTGGCGCGCTCACAGCCCTCAACCGGCAACTCGAAGCCGCGAGCAAGCGACTAAAGAACCCACATCCGCCCGATAGTCTCGCTTGGGCCGCCTGGATCATCGGCCGTCTCGGCGGGTGGGATGGCTACCCATCGTCCAAGCCGCCGGGCCCGATCACCTTCAAAAACGGCCTCGAATACTTCAACGCCGTCGCAGCAGGATGGAGCCTCAGAGATATGTGCATGCCCTAGTGCGAACGCAGGGACCCATAACCACAGGGAGGAGTTTTGCGAAATTTGGTCGTTCGGGATCGTCACCGTGCGCTATCGATGGATCACGCGGTTTGGGTCCCTGCGTTCGCAGGGACGACAAGAGAGATAGACTGCCTATGAAACTCCCTCGCCTCGCTACCTATTCCGTCAAGGGCGATGCCCGTTATGGGGCCGTCCTCGAGGGCGGCATCGTCGACCTCTCCACACGTTACGCAAAACACTATCCGACGCTGCGCGAGGTGATCGCGGCCGGAAAGCTCGCGAGCCTCGCCGAGGAAGCCGCCAGCCGCGCGCCGGACCACGCGCTCGATGACATCACCTGGCTGCCGCCCGTGCCCGCGCCGGAAAAGATCATCTGCATCGGCGTCAACTATCCCGACCGCAACGCCGAATACAGGGATGGCCAGGACGCACCGAAATATCCGAGCATGTTCATGCGCTCGCCCCGCTCCTTCGTCGGCCACGAGACGCCGCTGGTGCGCCCGCGTGCGTCCGCGCAGCTCGATTATGAGGGCGAGATCGTGCTGGTGATCGGCAAGCAAGGGCGGCATATTCCGGAAAGCGCTGCGCTCGATCACATCGCCGCGCTGACGCTCTGCAACGAAGGCTCGGTGCGCGATTGGCTTCGGCATGCCAAGTTCAACGTGACACAGGGCAAGAACTTTGATTCCAGCGGCAGCCTCGGCCCATGGCTCGTGCCCTACCTGCAGGAATCGCAGATCGCCGATGTCAGGCTCACCACGCATGTCAACGGCGAGCTCAGGCAGGACGATCGCACCAGCCGGCTGATGTTCTCCTTCCGCTACCTCATCAACTATATCTCCACCTTCGCAACGCTCGTTCCCGGCGATATCATCGTCACGGGCACGCCGACCGGCGCCGGTGCCCGATTCGATCCGCCGCGTTACCTGAAGCCGGGCGATGTCATCGAGGTCGCGGCCGAAGGCATCGGCAGCTTGCGAAATGGCGTCGTCGACGAGGCCTAACAGGATTGGAATGATGCAATGACCACCCTCACCGGCGGCGAAGCGATCGTAAGCGGCCTGGTCGCCCATGGCGTCGACACCGTGTTCGGTCTACCCGGTGCGCAGGTCTACGGCCTGTTCGACGCCTTCCATCAGGCCCAGCTCAAGGTGATCGGCGCGCGGCACGAACAGGCCTGCGGCTACATGGCGTTCGGCTACGCGCGCTCCAGCGGCAGGCCCGGCGTGTTCAGCGTGGTGCCCGGCCCAGGCGTGCTCAATGCCAGCGCGGCGCTGCTCACCGCGTTCGGCTGCAACGAGCCGGTGCTGTGCGTCACCGGCCAGGTGCCGACGCAATTTCTGGGCAAGGGCCGCGGCCATCTGCACGAGATGCCGGACCAGCTTGCGACCTTGCGCACCTATGTGAAATGGGCCGACCGGATCGAATATCCCGGCAATGCGCCGACGGTCGTCGCGCGCGCCTTCCAGGAGATGATGTCGGGACGGCGTGGCCCGGCCTCGGTCGAGATGCCCTGGGACGTCTTCACCCAGCGCGCGGACACCGCCGCGGCGCAGGTGCTGGAGCCGCTGCCCGCCCCGCAGCCTGATCCCGATCTCGTGAAGCAGGCGGCCACGCAGATCAAGGCCAGCAAGGCGCCGATGATCTTCGTCGGCAGCGGCGCGATCGAGGCCGGCGAGGAGATCCTCGAGCTCGCTGAGATGATCGATGCCCCCGTCGTCGCCTTCCGCAGCGGCCGCGGCATCGTCTCCAACGCGCATGAGCTCGGCCTCACCATGGCCGCAGCCTACAAGCTGTGGCCGACAACCGACCTGATGATCGCAATCGGCACGCGCGCCGAGCTGCCGGCATCCGGCTTCCGCTGGCCCTATCAACCGAGCGGACTGAAATCCATTCGGATCGACATCGATCCGGTCGAGATGCGCCGGCTCGCCGCCGATGTCGCGATTGTCGCCGACGCCAGCGACGGGACCGCCGATCTCGCTGCAGCCGTGAAGAGGGCCGGCTATGCGAGGAGCCATGGCCGGCGCGGAGAGATCCGCGAGGCCACCGCGGCCGCGCAAGCGGAGATCCAGCGCATCCAGCCACAGATGGCGTATCTGAACATCCTGCGCGAGGTGCTGCCGGCGAACGCGATCGTCACAGATGAATTGTCGCAGTTCGGCTTCGCGTCCTGGTACGGCTTTCCGGTCTATGAGCCCCGCACCTTCATCACCTCGGGCTACCAGGGCACGCTCGGCTCGGGCTTTCCAACTGCGCTGGGGGCCAAGGTCGCCAATCCCGACAAGCCGGTGGTGGCCATCACCGGCGATGGCGGCTTCATGTTCGGCGTGCAGGAGCTTGCCACCGCCGTGCAATTCAACATCGGCGTGGTGACGCTGGTGTTCAACAACAACGCCTACGGCAATGTCCGCCGCGACCAGCGCGAACGTTTCGACGGCCGCGTGGTGGCATCCGATCTGGTCAACCCGGATTTCGTCAAGCTCGCGGAGTCCTTTGGCGTTGCCGCTGCGCGCGTCACAGCGCCCGATCAGTTCAAGGCGGCGATGGAAAAGGCGCTCAGCCATGGCGGGCCGTATCTGATCTCGGTCGAGGTGGCCAGGGATTCGGAAGTGAGCCCCTGGGCGTTCATCCACCCGCCGAAGCCGTAATTGCTGTCATTCCGGGATGCGCCGTAAGGCGCAGGCCCGGAATCCATACTCCCGATCGTTGTTATGGATTCCGGGCTCGCGCTACGCGCGCCCCGGAATGACGAAGACTACCGCGTCCTGCGAAACGTCAGATTGATCCGCTTCCGCCCGAGCAGCGCATGCTCGCCCTCCGCGAGCGGCGCAACGCCGTGATAGGCGAGCCGGCTGGCCCCGCCCCAGACCACGACGTCGCCATGCACCAGGCGGAAGCGGCGCGGCTTGTCGCTGCGGACGAGGCCACCGAACAGGAAGGTCGCGGGCAGGCCGAGCGAGACCGAGACGATCGGCGCCGCATAATCCAGCTCGTCCTTGTCCTGATGCAGCGACAGCCGCGTGCCGGGCTCGTAGCGGTTGACGAGGCAGGCATCGGGCGCGAAGTCTTGAAAGCCGCCCTGCTCCGCGGCGTGGCGCGCAAGATCGCGGAGCACCGGCGGCATTTCGGGCCATGGCGCGCCGGTGCGCGGATCGATGGGATCGTAGCGATAGCCGGTGTGGTCGGTGATCCAGCCACGCTCGCCGCAATTGGTCATCGCCACCGACATCAGATGGCCGCCGGGCGTGGTCATCCGGCGGAATGGCGATTGTGCCACGATGGCGCGCACGGCGGCGATCAGCCCGGTCTCGATCGGCTTGACGAAGCCGCGCAGCAGCACGGCGCCGTCCGCGATCTCCTCGCGCGACGGCTGCGCTTCGGCAACGCTATCGAACAAATCAGCCGTCAACGCTCCGCTCATTTGGCATCGTGAAAAATTACACCCAGTGTGTGGCGCTGGCCTGACCTGATCCGGCTGACGCCATGGCGCAGATTAACGCGGTAAGTGCCGCGTGTCCCCTGCACCGGGCGGTGATGCACAGCGAAGGCAACCGCATCACCCTGCGCCAGCGGCACGACCTCGGCGCGGGACTGCATGCGCGGCCGTTGCTCGGTCAACACGAATTCGCCGCCGGTGAAGTCGCGGCCCGGCTCGGAGAGCAGGATGGCGACCTGGAGCGGGAACACGTGCTCGCCATAGAGGTCCTGATGCAGGCAGTTGTAATCGCCCGCCTCATATTGCAGCAGCAGCGGCGTCGGCCGCGCCTGCCCCGCCTCGTGGCAGCGCTTGAGGAACGCGGCATGCGCTGTGGGATAGCGGATGTCGATCCCCATCGCCTCGTTCCAGCGATTGGCGACGCCTTGCAGATGCGCATAGAGCGCCGGGCGCAATTGCGCGATCAGATCGGGCAGCGGATAGGAGAAATATTTGTATTCGCCCCGGCCGAAGCCGTGACGGCCCATGACGATGCGGCTGCGGAAGTGCGTGTCGTCGGCGTAGAGCGCGGCAATCGCGCGGCACTGGTCCGGCGTCAGCAGGTGCTTGAGGACGGCGCAGCCCTGGGTGTCGAGTTCGGCCGTGATCTGCGGCCAGTCGAGGCCGTCGACGTGGGCGGTGAGGTCGGGAACGGAGGATTGGGCCGTTTTGCGTGCGGTCATTGTCATAACAATCACCCTGGCGGCCCGACGTTCACCCCGCCACCCGATTTCCGAGAACCGTCTCCGCGTCATTGCGAGCGAAGATCGATACCGAAGTCAAGCAGACCAGTTTCGTAGGGTGGGCAAAGGTGCTCTTGCGCCGTGCCCACGACTTCGTAAGACGTGGGCACGCTTTCGCTTTGCCCACCTTACGGGACCGTCGCTCGCGGACCTAGCCCCGCACCGGCAGTGTCACCACGTCATATCCATGCCTGATCGTCCGCTTCAGCACGGGATCCTCGAGCTCGAACTCGAAGCGCTCCGCTGGGCGGATGCCGCCCTTGGCTGCAAACGTGCCGCCGAACATGGCGCAACCGTCGGGGAATTTCCCTCCTTCGAAGCCGCGCGCGATGAGGTCCTTGACCGGCAGCATCGCGTCGAGCGTACCCTCCTGATAGAGCACGCGCTCGCCCTTGATGGTGGCGTAGGAGCGCAGGATCATCTTGTCCCAATGACCGATGACGTCCTCCAGCTCCCACAGCGTCAAGGCGATCGGCTTGTCGCACATCTGCTTGGACACCGTGACGTTGTAGGCCTCGACCTTGCGGTCGGTGTGGTCGGAGCCGCAGCCGACGAAGATGCGGCCCTGCCAGCCGATCAGCACGAACTCGACCTCGCCGGAGGAATCCCCGCCAGTGCATTCGATGCTGTCTTCCTGGGTCAGCCGCCGCGCCGAGGCGCGGTAGTAGATCGGCGTCGAGGCCGGCGGGGCGATGCCCATCTCCTGCAGCTCCTTGATGTGCTTGTCGCGCGCGACGGGGTCGCGGCCGGTCCACCCGGCGATGACCATCTGGTCGATCGCGAGCGTCAGCGGCGTGGTGGTATCCTGGGCATCGACGGTGAAAGTCAGGTCAAACACGAATGACGGCCTCCATGCCGGCAGCAAGTTCAAAAATACGATGGTCCGTTCCGCCCGCGCCCGCCAGCATCAGGCCGACCGGGACGTCGCCCTGGCGATGCGCCGGCAGCGAGATGGCGCAGCCGTCGATCATGTTGATCAGGGTGCAGTTGCGCAGCGCGCGCAGGTTTTCTCTGGTGAATGCCTTGTCGTCGGCGAGGTCGGCGATCTTCGGCGGCGTGTTGGGCGTGGTCGGCAGCACCAGCGCGTCATAGGGCGCGATGCGGGCGTTGACGCGGGCGATCAGCGAGCGGCGCTCGTTGAGGAGATCGATGTAATCGGCCGCGCTCTGCGCCTCGCCGCGCATGATCCGCACGGAGACGCGGGGATCATAGACATCGCCCTTGGAGGTGAGGAGATAGCGGTGCCAGGCGTAGCTCTCGGACGCGGCAAAGCCGCCCTTGGCGTTCATCGGGCCGATGTCGTGGAACTCCGCCATCTCGATGCGCTCGATGATGGCGCCATGATCGGAAAGCGTTTTCAGGGCGCGCTCGAACGTCTCGGCGACTTCAGCATCGAGGTCGTCGAGCGCGATTGTGGTCGGCACCGCCAGTCGCATGCCCTGGATCGGACGCGGCTTCAGCGGGGCGATCGGCTCGTTCGCGAGCACGGCGTCGAGTATGGCACAGCAACTGACTGATCGTGCCAGCGGCCCGATGCTGTCGAGCGAGAACGACAGCGGCACGGAGCCATCGAGCGGCACGCGCCGCTGCGTCGGCTTGTAGCCGACGATGCCGTTATAGGCCGCCGGAATCCGGCACGAGCCGCCGGTGTCGGTGCCGAGCGCGCCGTGGGCCATGCCATCGAGCACGGACACCGCCGCGCCGGCGGAGGAGCCGCCCGGCACATGGCCTTGGGCCCGGTTCCAGGCGCCCTTCGGCGTGCCGTAGTGCGGATTGATGCCGATGCCGGAATAGGCGAACTCGGTCATGTTGGTGCGCCCGATCACGACGAAGCCGGCCCTGCGCAGCCGCGCCACTGTCGCCGCATCCTGCTCGGCCGGCGGCGAATCGTCGAGCGCGCGGGAGCCGGCGCGTGTCACCTGGCCCTTGATGTCGAACAGATCCTTGATCGAGATCGGGATGCCGGCATAGCGCGATGGCGCCGCCTTGGCCTTGCGCAAGCCGTCCATCGCATCCGCCGCCGCGAGCGCGGCGTCCTTGTCGACATGGAGGAAGGTGCGCTGCCCCTCCCCGGCGGGATCGGCGATCCTGGCGATGCACGCCTCGACCAGCTTGCGGGCGGTGGTGCGGCCGCTTTCGAGGTCTTCGGCGAGCTTCGCCAGCGTCGGAAATTCGGGCATGTCTGTCTCACGGAATATTGTCGCGCGCAATCTATAGCGCTGCCTCAGTTCGACACAAGCATTGTGCGCATGATGGCATGCATGCGTATTGCTGGACCGTTGACGCACCATGGTCGATTGTCGCATCAAGCTTGAAACGGGCGGGCGTGAGCCTGCCTTATCAAGATTTGCTTTCTGGGAGGGCGTTCCGACATGGCCGAACCGCAGCGCGCGCGACCGAAACCGACGCCGGAAACCCAGCATTTCTGGGACGGCACCAAAGCGGGCGAATTGCGCCTGCAACGCTGCGACGCCTGCGCGCATGTCTACTTCCCGCCGCGCCCGTTCTGCCCGTCCTGCGCCTCGCGCAAGGTCAGCATCTTCAAGGCGAGCGGCAAGGGCTTCCTCTACAGCTACGTGATCAATCACCGTCCCGCCGCGCCCGGCTTCACGCCGCCATACGCGATCGCCGTGGTGGAGCTTGCCGAAGGGCCGCGGATGATGAGCAACATCATCGACTGTCCGCAGACGTCCGAGGCGCTCGAGCTCGACATGAAGCTCGAGGTCGCCTTCCAGGCGCTCGACGACAAGATCACCCTCCCCGTGTTTCGTCCGGCGAAGGGGTAAGCCATGCGCAAGAATCAGGTTGCCGTCGTCGGCGCGGCCGAGACCACCGAGCTTGGCGTCATCCCGAACGCCTCGCAGCTCCAGCTGCACGCGGATGCGGCGCTCAACGCGATCGCCGATGCCGGACTGAAGCTCTCCGACATCGACGGCTTTGCCACCGCGGTCGAGACGCCGCAGCAGGTCTGCCACTATCTCGGCATCAAGCCGACCTGGGTCGATGGCACCTCGGTCGGCGGCTGCTCGTTCATGCTGCACGTCCGCCATGCCGCGGCGGCGATCGAGGCGGGCTTGTGCAAGACCGTGCTGATCACCCATGCCGAGAGCGGCAAGTCGATGATCGGCAAGGCGCCGCGCTCGATCCCGGCGGACAGTCTGCAGGGCCAGTTCGAGGCGCCCTTCGGCGTCTACGGTCCGCCCAGCATGTTTCCGATCCCCGTGCTGCGGTTCATGAAGACCTACGGCGTCACGCACGAGCAGCTCGCCTCCGTGGCGGTGGTGCAGCGGGAATGGGCGGCGAAGAATCCGCGCGCGATGATGAAGGACCCGATCACGGTCGCCGACGTGCTCAATTCGCGCATGATCGCCTATCCGTTCCGCCTGCTGCAGTGCTGCCTCGTCACCGACGGCGGCGGCGCGCTGATCCTGACCTCGGCCGACCGCGCCAGGGATTTTCCGCGCAAGCCCGTCTACATCATGGGCACCGGCGAGAGCGTGGAAACGCCGATGGTCAGCCAGATGGAGACCTTCAACTCCTCGCGCGCGTTCAAGACCGCGGGCCCCCTCGCGTTCAAGGAGGCCGGCATCGCCCACGGGGACGTCGACCATCTCATGATCTACGATGCCTTCGCGCATCTGCCGCTGTTCGGCCTCGGCGATCTCGGATTCATGCCGCATGAGGAGACAGGCAAGTTCATCGCGGACGGCAACACGCGCCCGGGCGGCAAGCTGCCGCTCAACACCAATGGCGGCGGATTGAGCTATATGCATTCGGGCATGTACGGCATGTACGCGCTGCAGGAGAGCGTGCGGCAGATGCGCGGCATCGCGCCGGCACAGGTGCCGAATGCGAGGATTTCGGTGTGCCATGGCGTCGGCGGCATGTTCGCAGCGAGTGGCACGATCGTGTTTACGAACGAGAGGTAAGCGGCTGTCATTCCGGGGCGTCGCGTCAACGACGAGCTATGATGCGCAATTGCGCATCATAGCTCGCGCCAAGGGGCGCGCCCCGGAATGACGGCGGAAATTGGAACGGCAGCGGAGACCCCCCCATGAGCAAATCACTGCAAGACAAGGTCATCATCGTCACCGGCGCAGGCCGCGGCATCGGGCGCGAGATCGCGCTGCTCTGTGCGGCGGAGGGCGCCAAGGTCGTGGTCAACGATCCCGGCGGAGCCTCGGACGGCGCCGGCTCGAACGCTGCGCCTGCCGAGGAGGTGGTCGAGGAGATCAAGAAGCGCGGCGGCACGGCCGTCGCCAATTTCGAAAGCGTCGCGGAAGCCATCCCCGCCAGCAAGATCGTGAAGACCGCGACCGATCATTTCGGCCGGCTCGACGGCGTCGTCAACAATGCCGGCATTTTGCGCGACATGATCTTCCACAAGATGAGCGTGGAGGCGTTCGAGGCCGTCATCAAGGTGCATCTGATGGGCTCGTTCTATGTCAGCCACGCCGCGGCGCGGATCTTCCGCGAGCAGGAGTCGGGCTCCTTCGTGCACTTCACCTCGACCTCCGGCCTGATCGGCAATTTCGGCCAGGCCAACTACGCCGCCGCCAAGCTTGGCATCGTCGGGCTGTCCAAATCCATCGCTCTGGACATGGGCCGCTTCAATGTTCGTTCGAACTGCGTCTCGCCGTTCGCCTGGACGCGCATGATCGGCACCATCCCGACCGAGACTGAAGCGGAGAAGGCGCGGGTCGAAAAGATCAAGCAGATGGGGCCGGAGAAGATCGCGCCGCTCTGCGGCTATCTGATCTCCGATTCCGCCAAGGACGTCACCGGCCAGATCTTTGGCGTGCGCATGAACGAGATCTTCCTGTTCAGCCAGAACCGTCCGATCCGCTCGGTGCAGCGGAGCGAAGGCTGGACGCCGCAATCGATCGCGGAACACGGCATGCCGGCGCTGAAGGGCTCGTTCTACAAGCTCGACCGTTCCGCCGACATCTTCACCTGGGATCCCGTCTAGCCGCATTTCCGGCATTCCTGCCCTGCGATCTCCGGTTGTCTTGTCCGGAGATCGCCCCGGTTTACGCCTGATTGCGGGCGAATGGTCGCCTCCCAACGAAACTTTGGGAGGAAACCATGACAAGAATACTGACCAACTCCGACGACACGACTGCAGGCGGCGGTCTCGGCCGCCGCGCGCTGCTGCAGGGTGCAGCGACACTCGCCGCATCGACCCTGCTCGCCTCCAATGCCGACGCCCGCGACTTCGGCGCCAATGCCGAGCCGCAGCGCTATCCCGACCCCGACATCATCGCCATCGATCCCAAGCGCTTCAAGGCCAAGGTCGGCAACACCGCAATCAAGCGGCTCTACACCGGCTGCCTCTGGGCGGAAGGGCCGGCGTGGAATGCGCAGGGACAATATCTGGTCTGGAGCGATATCCCGGCCAACCGGCAGCTGCGCTATCTCGACGATGACGGCCATATCTCCGAGCAGTTCCATAAGCCGTCCAACGAGGCCAACGGCAATTCGTTCGACACCGAGGGCCGCCAGCTCAGCGCCGAGCGCACCCGCCTCGTCCGCTACGAGCATGACGGCTCGGTGACAGCGCTGGCCGAGCAGGCCGGTGGCAAGCCGCTCAACGGCCCGAACGATATGGTCGTGCATCCCAACGACAAGGCGATCTGGTTCACCGATCCCGGCTACGGCGCGATCAGCATCTACGAGGGCAAGCTCGCCAATACCGGCTCGCTGCAGCCGCACCAGAAGGAAGCCGTCTATCGCCTGGACACCCAGACCGGACAGGTGGCGAAGGTCGCGGACGAGCCGTTCAAGCCGAACGGCATCGCCTTCAGCCACGATTACAAGAAGCTCTATGTCTGCGACACCGGCATCACGCACTACCCTGAAGCCAAGAACGTGGTGTGGGCCTACGACATCGACGGGGCCAAGCTGTCGAACCCGAAGAAGCTGATCGACATGACGCTCGACGGCAAGTCGGGCTTCCCTGACGGCTTGCGCGTCGACACCGAGGGCAACATCTGGGTCGGCGCCGGCTGGGTCGGTCCCGGCTATGACGGCGTGCAGGTGTTCGCGCCGACCGACGGCGCGCGCATCGGGCAGATCCTGCTGCCCGAGACCTGCGCCAATGTCTGCTTCGGCGGCAAGAAGCGCAACCGCCTGTTCATGACCGCAAGCCAGTCGCTCTATGCGGTCTATGTGGAGACGCAAGGCGCGCATTTCTGTTGAGTGCCCCACTCTCTCCGCGTCATGGCCGGGCTTGACCCGGCCATCCACGCCTTACCGCGCGATGCCAAGAACGTGGATGCCCGGGACAAGCCCGGGCATGACGGCTGAGTATCGGGCAGCAACGTGGCCCGGTAGCTACCCCGTATTCCTCAGCCCCGCCGAAATGCCGTTGATCGTCAGTTGAATCCCGCGCAGCACCTGCTCGTCGGGGTTCTGCGCGCGATGCTCCTTCAAGAGCTCGACCTGCACGTGGTTGAGCGGGTCGAGATAGGGAAAGCGGTGGCGCACCGAGCGCTCCAGCAGCGGATTGCCCTGCAGCAGCCGGTCCTGCCCCATGATGTCCAGGAGCGTCTCGATGCAGGAATGCCATTCGCGGCGAATGCGGCCGAATATTTTTTCGCGCAAGGCTTCGTCGGGCACCAGCTCGGCATAGCGCGAGGCGATCGCGATCGAGCTTTTGGCGAGCACCATGTCCATGTTCGAGAGCAGCATGCGGAAGAACGGCCATTCCCTGTAGAGCTCCTTCAGGAACGGCATGCCCTTGTCGGGATGTTCAGTGATCCACTGCTCGACCGCGCTGCCAAAGCCGTACCAGCCCGGCAGCATCAGCCGGCACTGCGCCCATGAAAACACCCAGGGGATGGCGCGCAGATCCTCGATCGCCCGGGTCTTCTTGCGCGAGGCCGGACGGCTGCCGATGTTCAGCGTCGCGATCTCGTTGATGACGGTCGAGGACCAGAAATAATCGACGAAGCCGTCGGTCTCGTAGACGAGGCCGCGATAGGCTTTGAAGGCGAGGTTCGACAATTCGTCCATCGCGGTCAAATATTCGCGGCGCGGCGCGCTCTGGCGCGGATGCAAGAGACTTGCTTCAAGCGTCGCCGCCGCGAGGATTTCCAGATTGTTGCGGCCGACTTCGGCGTTGGAATATTTCGACGAGATGATCTCGCCCTGCTCGGTGATGCGGATCTGACCGTTCACGGCGCCGCCGGGCTGCGCGATGATGGCATCATAGCTCGGACCGCCGCCGCGGCCGACCGAGCCGCCGCGGCCATGGAACAGGCGCAGTCGCACGTGATGCCGCTCGAACACTTCGACGAGGTTGATCTCGGCCTTGTAGAGCTCCCAACCCGAGGTGACGAAGCCGCCGTCCTTGTTGCTGTCGGAATAGCCGAGCATGACCTCCTGCACGCTGCCGCGACTGTCGACCAGGCGGCGGTAATCGTGCAGCGACAGCATGCGGTCCATGATGCCGCTGGAGGCCTGCAGATCCTCGATGGTCTCGAACAGCGGCACGATGTTGATAGCGCTGCGGCCAGAGGGATGGACCAAGCCGACCTCCTTCAGGAGCACCGCGACCTCGAGCATGTCGGACATGCCCTTGCACATCGAGATGATGCATTGGGGAATGGCGTCCGAGCCGAACATCGCATGCGCTTCCGCGGCGGCATGGAAGACGTTGAGCTCGCCCATGGTCTCGTCGCTGTACTTGACGAAGGGCGAGACCAGCGCGCGCGTCGAGCGCAGCTCGTTGGTCAGCAGCGAGATGCGCGCCTCCTCGCCGAGCGCGAGATAGGACATGCCGGGATTGGCGGCGTCCATCAGCTCGGCGATGGTGCGTTCGTGCACCGCCGAGTTCTGGCGGATGTCGAGCCGGGCGAGATGGAAGCCGAAGCAGTCCACCGCGCGCCGCAGCAACCGCAGCCGGCCGCGGGCGATGACGCGGGCATTGTTGGAGATCAGCGAGCGGTGCAGCACGTCGAGATCGGCCTGCAGCTCCTTCACGCTCGCATATGGCGCGCCCTTGCCGACCGGCCGGCGCGTGATCTCGACCGCGAGCTTTTCCGCCGTCGCGGTCAGGCGCGCGTAGATGCCGGAGACTGCCAGACGATAAGGCTCGCCGCTCCGGTGCGGCGAGGTATCCGGCGAGCGTTCCGCCAGGTTGCGCAGCTCCTCGGAGACGTCGGCAAGATGCGCCGCGATCGACAATTCCGAGCCGAGCACGTGCAGCTCTTCCAGATAGAACTGCATTACCCGGCTCGACTGCAGCCGCAGCGTGCCGCGCATGACGTCGGCGGTGACGAAGGGATTGCCGTCGCGGTCGCCGCCGATCCAGCTGCCCATGCGCAGGAACGAGGCGAGCTCGGAAGCCGCCTGCTCGCCGCCCTCCTCCAGCCGGTCCTCGAGGGCGTTGACCAGCCGCGGCACCTCGCGCAGGAAGGTGTAGTCGTAGAACGACAGGCCGTTGGCGACCTCATCGAGCACGGTGAGCTTGGTGCGGCGCAAGAGATTGGTCTGCCAGAGCGTCAGCACCTCGCGGCGCAGCTGCTCGTCGCTGGCATCGGCCTCCTCCGCGGTCAGCGCCACGCGCTCGCGGCGGTCGAGCAGGCCGGCGACCTCCATCTCGCGGTCCATAGTGCTCTTGCGGCGGACTTCGGTCGGATGCGCGGTCAGAACCGGGCTGACCAGCGCGGACTTGAAGAAGCTGCGGAGCTGATCGGGCTTGATGCCGGCGTCCCTGGCATGGGCGAGCGTTTCCGCCAGCACGCCGGAGCTCTTGCCTGCGCTGCGAGCCCGCATCTGGCGGATGTTGTTCTGGTCCTCGGCGATGTTGGCGAGGTGGGAGAAATAGCTGAAGGCGCGGACGATCCGCACCGTCTCGGAGGTCGACATGCTGTCGAGGATCTGCTCGAGCTCGCGGCGGGCGAGCCGGTCCTCGTCGCGGTGGAAGCGGATCGAGGTCTGGCGGATGCGCTCGACCAGGTCGAACAATTCGGCGCCCTCCTGATCGCGCACGGTGTCGCCGAGGATGCGCCCGAGCAGGCGGATGTCGTCCCGCAGCCGCGCATCGGCCTCCAGCGCCTGGACGTCCTCGGGGCGGTTGGCGCGATGCTCGGCGCTGTCGGATGGTGCGGTCTGGAGGGACATGGCTCGCTCCTCTTCAAGAGCTCCTTGCGGCTCCTCAGTCCGGTGGAGTGTGCGATATTTTTCTACCGCAGTGCAAGACGAAGTTGGGGGCATTGCACACTGCCGGCCAAACTCGTGTCCCGGACGCGCTGCAACGCCTTAAGCGTTGCTGCGCAGAGCCGGGACCCAGAAAGCCGCACCGTCCCTGCCGCCTTCTGGGCCCCGGCTCTGCAGCGCACCACGCCGCGAAGGCGCGACGCGCTGCGCTGCGTCCGGGGCACGAGAGCTCTCTTCAACTGATAAAACACGCCTTCGCCTTCTCGCGGCGTATTCCGCCCGAGCTTTGCTGTCCGTTTCGCCCTCATCGAGAACAAAGGGCGCAGGGAAGGCCGGGCGCCGGCTGGCACCCAGGGTCCGCACGCGACAAGACGCACGCGGGGTGACCACAGGTGACGCCGGGACATCCCGGCCTTCCCTGCGCAATGGTTTTACGGCTTATGGCGCGCTCTCCCCGGGGAGCGATGCACTATTGCCCCCGTCGCCTTGCGGATCACTGATGTGCGCGCCCGGTCGGGCCGCTTCACCACCGCAAGCCTTGACGCACAGACCCCGGGCGTCAGGACCACACGCTTTTGCCGTCCGCGGACGTCCCTCCCCGGACAGTCGGAAGCTCGCGCGTGCTCGCTTCCAACGCCGTAAAGAAACGCTGTGACCGCGCCGTGTCGTGCCGCGGATCGCGATGGCTCGCAGGGGTCGCCCGCCCTGCCATCCCGTCACGCGCCGGCGCTGCCGCGTCCATCGCATCCCGGCCTACGTATCGTGACGATCGCGAAACGCCCCTTCGACGGGCCGGGATGGAATGCGGTTTAGCCGAAACGGAAAATTCGGTCAATCAGAATATTTTACAACCCCGTCCCTTGACCTGCATGTAGCGTGTTTTGCCCGTCGGGCAACGCGAGGGATTGGGGGCGGAGGGCCGCAACTGCCTGGACGCCGGGCTGCGGCTCGATAGGGGTTGAGCTCTGGCACTGCAAGCGGAAATGAAGACGACAGCCGCGCAGGTCTCCCTGGGGCCAGCAGCACACGTTCATGGGCGTATCGCATGCCGGGACATATTCCGCCGGAACGGCCGCACGAACATGGCGGCGAAGGCAAGAGCGACCAGCCGACCCGGTGTCGCCGAGCCCGGCTGCGTCGAGACCGCCAGCGGACTTGCAGCCACGACCGCCGTCAGGCCTTTCGACGCCTGGATCGTCAGCGCAGCCACCGACACGCCCGCGATCACATCCACGAAGTAATGCCCTCCGACCAGCGGGGTCGCGACGAGCATTCCCCCATTCAGCACCAGCAGGGCGGGACGCAGCCACCAAATGCTCCATAAGCTCCAGATGCTGAGAAGCGCCGTGGCAGCGTGAAAGCTCGGGAAAGTGAGGATGCCGCCGAGCTTCACGATGTTGAGAGCTCGCAACGCGCCATCGCGCAGCATAGGTATGTCGCTCGCCTGTCCTCCATATCCGTTCGCCTTGAACAGCTCGGTGTCGGAGGGCAGTCCGAACTCGAAATAGGTGCCGATCGCCGGAAGCAGGGAGGAGACGACAATCACCACGCACAACGCCAATGTCGACGCCATCACGAACTGCTGCAGACGGATATATTGACCCATCAACCCCAGTACGACCGGAACGCAGAAGGCCGGCACGAGGATCATTGCGTAGAAGAACTTGGCGTACAGCAGCAATTCCGGATGGGCCATCGCAAAATGGAAATATGCAGGCCAGTCCAGGCCGAGCAATCGGTCAAGCTCGGCAAATCTGGCGTCCTGCAGCGGCATCGCGGCGCCCAAGCCGATATACGACAGCGGCGCCGCACAGATCGTGACAAAACCCATCTGCGCAAATGCGAGCATGGTGAACGCCGGCCGCTCGCCCCAGCCCCACCGCATCAGCCACAACCCGGCAACCGCCAGCGCCGGCGCTGTGACGACCTCCGTCGTCATCAAGCCTTCCAGCGTGAAGGTTGTTACGGCAAGCCCGACGCAGAGCGCCAGCGCCCATCCAACCACAAGACTCCAGTTGACCAGTTGCAACCTGTTCGCGATCCGTCGTTCCGTGTGACCGACCAAGCGCAGCTGTTCCTTGACAGCACAATTTGCTCTCGCAAAAGGCGGCGCACTGAACATTCCAATCCCCATGCCAGCCCACGTGCAATTTCGGGTAATGCTCCCAGAAGTTTAGCGTCCACACCGTCCGGTTGCATCTCGCGACTGACGCCATCGTTATTATTGGTAAAAATTTTGTTTCCAAGCGTTGCTGGCAGCGTTCCGATAATGGGAATCGGCCTGGCGCAGGACGAGGCGCGGTCTCGGCGCTAGGGTCAAACGGAGTTGAGATACTGTTGAGGTGTCTGCTCAGGGGTCATCAGCCGACGACTCCACAAGCTATGCCGGCTTCCCCTCTACGCGCGGAGGCGGACATTGACGGATCCCCACCTCACGCCGGCACGATCATCTTGCCGATCGGCCACAGCGCGATGCCGGCGAGTTTCAAATGGGCCCAGGCGAAGGGGATGCCGATGATGGTGATCGCGAGCGCCATGCGGTCAATAAGTGGCCGAGCGCCAGCCACCAGCCGGCGAGCACGAACCAGATGTTGCCGATCAGCGCGTAGGATGGGTGGAGCCCTTGCGAAACCCATCATGCCTCGTCAACGGTCGGGTTGATGGGTTTCGCTCTCGCTCTACCATCCTACGAGCTCAATCTGTTCGCCGTCTCAATGGCCCTTGGTACAGCCGAATTTTGCAATCTTGGTACTGGTTTCATGACCAAGCGTAACGCATCTAACTGCTAGCGCCACGACCGAAGCGATCCCGATCGGCAGTTTCAGTGGGAGCCCCGGTCAATAGATCGCGGACACTTCCACACTGTCTGGCAGTTTTTGGATAGCCGTCGCGCTCACGCTGACTGCAATCGTTGCATCAGGAGACAATGACTGAGGAGATGATCCAATGAAGGCGATCGTTGTAACGGAACAGGCCGCGGGAACGGCGGGGATGAAGCTGGTGGACCGGCCCGAGCCGCAGGCTGCGATAAACGACGTCGTGGTTCAGGTTCATGCGTCGGGATTTGTCCCGACTGAGCTGACGTGGCCTTCGACCTGGACTGATCGCCTCGATCGCGACCGAACACCGTCGATCCCTGGACACGAGCTGGCCGGAGTGGTCACTGCTCTTGGCTATGGAACGACAGGGCTGGTGTTAGGACAGCGGGTGTTCGGCCTGGCGGACTGGTATCGCGACGGCACGCTGGCCGAGTATGTGGCAATCGAGGCGCGCAATCTTGCGCCGCTGCCGGGCGACGTCGACTTCACAGTGGGGGCGAGCCTGCCGATCTCGGGGCTGACCGCATGGCAAGGGCTGTTCCAGCATGGCCGTCTCAAATCGGGGCAGAGCATCCTGGCACACGGCGCGGCCGGCGCAGTCGGGTCGATGGTGACGCAACTCGCACGAGAGGCCGGCGCCTACGTCATCGGCACCGGACGCGCCGCCGACCGTCAGACGGTGCTCGACTTCGGCGCAAACGAGTTCGTCGACCTCGACAAGGACTCGCTGCAAGACGTCGGCAAGGTCGATCTGGTGTTCGATGTCATCGGCGGTGACATACAGAAGCGGTCGGTAGAACGCATTCGAGCCGGAGGAACACTGGTGACCATCGTCGGGCCGGCCGAGGCGCGGCCCTCCGATGGATTGGCGGTCGACTTCGTCGTCGAGTCGGATCGCGCCCAACTCAGTGAGATCGTCCAGCGGGTGCGGGATGGACGACTGCGGACGAACATCGGCAAGGTCTCGACCTTCGACGATGCGGTCGCCGCCTTAAATCCGACCGGGCGACGCAAGGGAAATACGATCATTCGCGTTCGTCCCTGAGGGAGCATGCTCATTGATGTCCGCAGCGCGTAGGATGGGGTGCACTTGCGAAACCCATCCTACGAGCCACGAGTTGGGCCTCACGCCGGCACGATCACCTTGCCGATCGGCCAGAGCGCGATGCCTGCGAGCTTGAGATGGGCCCAGGCGAAGGGGATGCCGATGATGGTGATCGCGAGCGCCAGTGCCGTCAATAAGTGGCCGAGCGCCAGCCACCAGCCGGCGAGCACGAACCAGATGATATTGCCGATCACGCCGAGCGGGCCCGTACCGATATCCTCGACACCGGTGACGTCGTAGCGGTTGACCGCCCGCGAACCGAACGGCAGCAGCGTGTAGACGGCGATGTTGAACGCCGCCCGCGCCCAGGGCAGGCCGATGATGGTGATCGCCATGATGACCGCGGCGATCACCCAGCCGAACGCCATCCAGGCGCCGCCGAAGAGGATCCAGAGGATGTTGAGCAGCATGGAAACGGGGGTCATGGGATGATCCGGGGGTGGATGATCCCGTGCATATAGGCATGAAATCTGTCTCTGCTAAGACGGCCCCGATTTCCGCTCCCCTCCAAGCTCATAATCCGTGACGCCGGCTGCGTTCGGCGCGCAGCGATGTGCCGACAAACCCAACATCCTCGATCCCGCGCGAGATCTCCTTTGAGCAGAGCCAAAGCGTCAGCGCGGCGGCGCCGATCGCGGCCAGCCCCGAGATGACAACAGGACTAGGGCAGAATGTGGCGAGTAAGTTGTCGAGCGGAACGGAGCCGGTGGGCCGGTGCGGGCTGCAAGACGATGCCAGGGCCCAACCGGACAGCATCACGGCGGCCGCGTTCACACCGGCCAAAATCGCCACGACGATCGCAAGGCCCTTCCTGACGGAGAGTGCGAGATCAATCGTCTTCACGACAGCGCAATACGCGGCCACGGCGACGAGAGCCGGGACCCATCCAGAACCCCCGGCTGCGATCGCCTGGGCCTGACCGCTCCAGGCCCACAGCGCAACGACGCACCCGAGCAGTGTCAGATTGACCTTCACGGCTTCGGGAAATTTGCAGCGAAGCACCCACACATTCGCTTTCTCGATCAGGTCCAGCACTGCGCAGGCGATCAGCCCGGCCGCAAAACCACCGAGATGCACGCCCCAGTCGATCCGCGAATTGCCGAGCGCAAACGCGACGTTCAATCCGATATTGATCGCGAAGAAGTCGAACCCGACCTCGAGCTTGCCGAGGATCCACAGGCAGAGCAGCGCGCCCAGGATGCCCGACGTGGCACCGGACGCGCCGACCGTCAAATAGGGCGTGGAATGGATACCGTTGCCGATGACGGCACCGAACACCATCGCGCAGAGATAGATGAGGAGGAAATAGGCCGGCCCGACCCGCCGCTCGAGATGGGCGCCCCACAGCACCAGGCACAACATGTTCATGGTGAGGTGGATGAAATTGACGTGCAAGAAGCCATAGGCGACGAGGCGCCAATATTCGTGCCGCGCGATCGCGGTCGCATACATGCCGCCGTAGCGATACAGCAACTCCGCCGGCGCCGCCGGACCACCCGCCTGGATGAAGCAGAAACCCGACGCGAGGACCGTCACCGTCATCAGCGTATAGACGGCGGCATGGGGGACTTCGAAAAAGCCAGGACTGGCACGGTATGAGGGCATGGACGATCGCAGGGGATTGGCGTGGGAACGCCAATCTAGCCGAGCCGCTCGATGATTGCTACTCCAACGCGTACCAGACGGCCCCGGCTACCGCCCCTCGAATTTGGGCTCGCGCTTCTCCATGAAGGCCTTCATGCCCTCGGCCATGTCCTGGGTTTTGAACAGCGGCAGGAGCTGGAGATAGACGTGGTGGACATGGTCGTGGAAATTCTCGTTGAGGCCCATCCGCATCATGCGCTTGGAGGCCTGCACCGCGAGCGGCGCGTTGGCGGCGATCTCGCGGGCGACCGCCGTGGCGCGGCTCATCAACTCGGCATCCGGCACGACCTCGTTGGCGAGGCCCCATTCCAGGCACTCGCGCGCGCCGAGCGTGCGGCCGGTGAAGATGAGCTCTGAAGCCTTGGCCCAGCCGAGCATGCGCGGCAATAGCCAGGTGCCGCCGGATTCCGGCACCACGCCGCGCTTGACGAAGGCGGCGGCGAGCTTGGCGGATTCCGCCATGATGCGGATGTCGCAGCCGAGCGCGGTGTCCATGCCGTAGCCGGCGGCGCCGCCGTTGACGGCGCAGATGGTCGGCTTGTCCATCGCCTGCAGCACCGTCGGCGGCGTGTTGCGCAGGTTGATCGTGGTCGGCGAGGACGCGGCGCTGAGGCCGTTGCCGTCACGCTCCTTGCGGAGGTCGAGGCCGGCGCAGAACGCCCTGCCCTTGCCGGTGAGGATCACGACGCGGACGTCCTTGTCCTCGTTGGCTTCGGTCAGGAGCCGCGCCAGATCGTTGAGCATCGGGCCGGAGATCGTGTTCATGCGCTCCGGCGCGTTCAGCGTGATGGTCGCGATGTGATCGGCGACTTCGTAGAGCACTTCGTTCGCGGCATCGGTCATGACAAATGTTTCCTCGTCCCTGATCTCGTAGGGTGGGCAAAGGCGCGCCTGCGCCGTGCCCACGATCTGTCAACGTATTCTGATCGAGATGGTGGGCACGCTCCGCTTTGCCCACCCTACGGGTCCTCGTCGAATTGTCAGATCTTCCGCCCCGCCTGCTCCCAATAGGGATCGCGCAGGCGGCGCTTGAAGATCTTGCCGGAATCCTCGCGCGGCAGGCCAGTGCGGATCTCGATGTGCTTGGGCACCTTGTAGTCGGCAAGATGCGCCTTCAGCGCGGCGCGAACACCTGCAGCATCCAGCGTGACGCCGGCTTGCGGCTCCACCACCGCCATCAGCGCCTCGCCGAACTCGGCATCGGGGATGCCGAACACGGCGCAATCATGCACGCCTGATACGGCGTGCAGCACGGACTCGATCTCGGCGGGGTAGATGTTGACGCCGCCCGAGATCACCATGTCGCGCTTGCGGTCGCAGATGAAGACGTAGCCGTCCGCGTCGATATAGCCGACGTCGCCCGAGGTGATGAAGCCGTCGCGGTCGATCTCGGCGCGCTTCTCCGGTTTGTTGTGGTAGGTGAAATCGGCGAGATCGGTCATGCGCGAATAGATCTCACCGATCTCGCCGACGCCGAGCACGCTTCCGTCCTCACCAAGGAAGCGCAGCTCGGCGCCGGGCGAGATTTTGCCGACGGTACCGGGCTTCTTCAGCGCGTCCTCGGAGGTCGCGAACGTCACCGCGCTGGATTCGGTCGAGCCGTAGAATTCGTAGATCACCGGCCCCCACCATTCGATCATGGCGCGCTTGACGTCGGCCGGACAGGGCGCGGCGGCATGGATGACGTGGCGCAAGGAAGAGACATCGTACTTCCTGCGCACCGCCTCCGGCAGCTTCATCAGGCGGATGAACATGGTCGGCACCATGAAGATCGTGTCGATTCTGTAGTGCTCGATCAGTTCGAGGAATTCCTCGGCCTCGAAGCGCGGCATCAGCACCAGCGCGCCGCCGAGCTTGCCGGCGCGGATGCCGAAGGAATTCGGCGCGGAGTGATAGAGCGGCCCCGGCAGGATCGCGCGGGCGCCGGGCTTGAGCCCGTAGATCATCGCGCGCATGCGCTCGCCGGCGGCCTGCTGCTCCGGCGTCGGCGCGTTGCGCCGCACGCCCTTGGGATGGCCTGTGGTGCCCGAGGTGTAGATCATGTTCATGGGCTGCGGCACCACGGGGCCGTCATAGGGCTGGAATTGCGCGAGCCAGGCTTCGAAATCGATGGCGAAGTCCGGCGTCTTCAGATGATCGGGATCGATCTTGTAGCTGGACAGGATCTCCGGCGGCGTCGGCACGCTGAGCACGGTGACGCCCTCAGGGATCGCATCGCGCAAGGCGTGCAGCATGTCGGCATGTCCGATCAGGACGGACGTGCCGGTGTCATCAAGGATGTAGGTGATCTCCTCCGGCTTGAAGTGCCAGTTGATCGGAACGCCATAGGCCCCGAGCCGCATCGCGGCGTAGGCGGCCTCTAGGAAGGCGATGTCGTTGCGCATCAGCATGCAGACGCAATCGCCTTGGCGGACACCGATCTTGGCGAGGCCTGAGGCGATGCGGTCGGCGCGGTTGGCGACCTCAGTGTGGGTTCGGCGGCGCTCGCCGGAGACGATGCCGAGGAATTGGGGCGTTTCGCTCATTGTTGTTTTCCGATCTTTCGTCGGGTTGAAGGGCATCGAACCAACCACGATCGTCATTCCGGGGCGCGCCTCTTGGCGCGAGCCCGGAATCCATACTCCCGATCGTGGTTATGGATTCCGGGCTCGATGCTTCGCATCGCCCCGGAATGACAGAAAGCTAATCCGCATACTTCGCCGCGCGCTTCTCCAGATTGGAGCGCACCGCCTCGGTCTGGTTCGCGCTGCCGATCAGCTTCTGCTGCTCGACCGACTCCGCGAGCAGCGCCGGACCCGGATCGACCGAGAGATTGTTCAGCAGTCGTTTTGCCGCGCGGATCGCATCGGGGCTCTTGCCGGCGATCTCGCGTGCGGTCTCCAGCGCCGCGGCGCGCGGGTCGTCGCAGATGCGCGTGGCGAGGCCGTATGTCATCGCCTCCTGCGCGGAGAAGATGCGCCCCGTATAGGTGAGATCGCGCAGGATGTCGTCGCGCACGAGGCTCGCAAGGATCGGCGTGCCCGCCATGTCAGGCACGAGGCCCCATTTGATCTCCATGATCGACATCCGCGCGTCCGCCGAGAGGAAGCGCATATCGGCGCCGAGCGAGAGCTGGAAGCCGCCGCCGAAGGCGACGCCGTGCACGGCCGCGATCACGGGAACCGGAAGCTGGCGCCAGCCCCACACCGCCTGTTGCGGGAAGTTCGCCTGGCCGTGCGTGCGCTTGGTGAGATCGCGATTTTCGCCACCCGGAATTCCGTTGCCGCCCTTCTCCTTCATGGCGGCAAAACGCCCCATGTCGAGCCCGGCGCAGAACGCGCGGCCTTCGCCTGAGAGCACGACGACGCGCACGCTCTTGTCCTTCGAAAGCCGGTCCGTTGCGGCGACAAGGGCCTCGAACATGGCCTGATCCAGCGCGTTCATCTTGTCCGCACGCACCAGGCGCACGTCGGCGACGCCTTCCGAGATCGAGATCGAGACGCGCTCTTCCATGGATGAATTCTCCCTTAGTTCTTGCCTGTTCTTGTTCAGTGCCGCTTTACAGGACGCCGGCGGCCGGATTTAGTCAATCGACCAATTAACTGACAATCCGTACGGGAGAAACAGCCATGTTCAAGGAAAATCTTCTCGCTGGACGGCGCATTCTCGTGACCGGCGGCGGCACAGGTCTCGGCAAGGCGATGGCAGCACGCTTCCTCCAGCTCGGCGCCGAGGTGCACATCTGCGGCCGGCGCAAGATCGTGTGCGACGAGACCGCAACCGAGCTGATGGATCTGTATGGCGGCCGCGTCACCAGCCACGGCGTCGACATCCGCAACGCGCTCGCGGTCGAGGAGATGGTGGAGACCATCTTCCGCGACGCGCCGCTGACCGACCTCATCAACAACGCCGCCGGCAATTTCATCTCGCGCAGCGAGGACCTGTCGCCGCGCGGCTTCGATGCCGTCGCCAACATCGTCATGCACGGCACGTTCTACGTGACGCAGGCGATCGGCAAGCGCTGGATCGCCTTGAAGCAGCCCGGCAACGTGGTCTCAATCACCACGACCTGGGTGCGTAACGGCTCGCCCTACGTCGTGCCGTCGGCGATGAGCAAGTCGGCGATCCATGCCATGACGATGTCGCTCGCGGCCGAATGGGGCCGCTACGGCATCCGCCTCAACACCATCGCGCCCGGCGAAATCCCGACCGAAGGCATGAGCAAGCGCATCAAGCCCGGCGACGAGGCCGGCGCGCGCACCAAGGCGATGAACCCGATGGGCCGCGTCGGCACCATGGAGGAACTGCAGAACGTCGCCGTGTTCCTGATCTCCGGCGGCTGCGACTGGATCAATGGCGAGACCATCGCCATGGACGGCGCGCAGGCGCTGGCGATGGGCGGCAATTTCTACCAGCTCCGCGACTGGAGCGACGACGACTGGAAAACCGCGCGCGAGAGCATCATGGCGCAGAACGAGAAGGATCGGGCGAAGCGGGGGTGATGTCGCGTTGCAACAGCGTGGGGGTGTAAGGGGCTGACGCTCTACCCTCACCCTCAACTGTCGTCCCCGCGAGGCGGGGACCCATAACCACAGGGAGAGGTGCGAGGCGAGGCTGGTCACTCCGAGTCTTCGCCAAATCCTTGCTGCGGCGTATGGGTCCCGGATCTGCGCGCGCTTGGGGCGCGCTTGTCCGGGACGACAACGGGGCCACCTTGTCTTCCCCCGCGGATGACGCCACACTCCCGGGCATAAGAACAAGACGCCACGGGAGAAACATGTCCACACAGCCATTGGCAACTCTTGCCGACATGGTGCGCGAACGCGCCAAGAGCCGCGGCAACGCCATCGCCTACGAGTTCGAGGGCCGCCTCACCAGCTTTGCCGAATTCGACGCGAGGACCAACAAGGTCGCCAACGCGCTGATTGCGATGGGCGTGAAGAAGGGTGACCGCATCGCCTATCTCGGCAAGAACAGCGACCTCTATTTTGAGCTGCTGATGGGCGCGATGAAGGCCGGCGTGGTGACGGCGCCGGTGAACTGGCGGCTCGCGGGGCCCGAGGTCGCCTTCATCGTCGAAGATTGCAAAACCACGGTGCTGTTCGTCGGGCCGGAGTTCATCACGCAGGTCCGCCAGATCAGGGATCAGCTGCCGGGCGTGCGCACGGTTATCACCACCGAAGGCGGCGCGCCGGAATGGCAGGACTTTGCGGCGTGGCGGGATGCGCAGAGCGGCGACGATCCCGGGGTGCCGATCGACACGAAAGACATCGCGATCCAGCTCTACACGTCCGGCACCACGGGCAAGCCGAAGGGTGCGATGCTGAGCCACGCCAACTTCCTCAACCTCGTGCAATCAGGCAATGCCGAGGACAAGCCGGAGTGGAACCGGTGGTCGACCGACGACGTCTCGCTGGTGGCCATGCCGGTCTTCCACATCGGCGGCTCCGGCTGGGGCGTGATGGGCCTCTATCACGGCGCCCGCGGCGTGATCGCGCGCGAGTTCGATCCGACCAAGGTTTTGGATTTCTTCGAGCTATCAGGCATCACAAAACTGTTCATGGTGCCGGCGGCGATGCAGTTCGTGGTGCGGCAGCCGCGCGCCAGGACGGTGGACTTTTCACGATTGAAATACATGCTCTATGGCGCCTCACCGATACCGGCGGCGCTGCTGAAGGAGTGCATCGAGGTCTTCAAATGCGGCTTCGTGCAGCTGTATGGGATGACCGAAACCACGGGCACCATCGTCGCGCTCCCGCCGGAGGATCATGTCGAGGGGCTGGAGCGGATGCGCTCGGCCGGCAAGGCGCTGCCGGGTATCGAGATCGCAATCCTCGACGTCGACGGCAAGCCGTTGCCGCCACGAGAGGTCGGCGAGATCGCGACGCGCTCGGGCTCCAACATGGCGGGCTACTGGAATTTGCCGGAGGCGACGGCGTCGACGCTGCGCAGCGACGGCTGGCTGCGCACCGGTGATGCCGGCTATATGGACGAGGACGGCTATCTCTACATCCACGACCGCATCAAGGACATGATCATCTCCGGCGGCGAGAACATCTACCCCGCCGAGGTCGAGAGCGCGCTGTGCGATCATCCCGACGTCGCCGAAGCCGCGGTGATCGGCGTGCCCGACGACAAATGGGGCGAGGCGGTGAAAGCGGTTGTCGTGATGAAGCCCGGCAAACAGGCGAGCGCCACCGACATCATCAACTTCACCCGGACGCGCATCGCCGGCTACAAGACGCCGAAGAGCGTGGAGTTCTTTCCGGCGCTGCCGAGGAATCCGAGCGGCAAGATTTTGCGGCGGCAATTGCGGGAGCCGTATTGGGCGGGGAAGGATAGAAGGGTGAATTGATCCCGCTGTCGTCCCGGACAAGCAAAGCGCAGATCCGGGACCCATAGCCCCAGGGAGAAGTTTGGCGACGACTCGGAGTTACCAGTTCGCGACAAACTTCTCCCTGAGGTTATGGGTCCCCGCGTACGCGGGGACGACTCGCGGAGAGAGAACGCGCGATAACAGTCAATGCTTCCCCGGCCCCATATAGCCGAACAGGAATCCCGCGACCTTCCGCATCTGGATCTCCTCGCTGCCTTCGGTGATCCGGTAGCGGCGGTGGTGGCGGTAGATGTGCTCGAACGGCTTGTGGCGTGAATAGCCCATGCCGCCGTGGACCTGCATGGCGCGGTCGGCGGATTCGCAGCAGAGGCGGTTTGCCCAGTAATTGCACATCGAGACGCGGTCGGAGAGCGTGCGCTCGATCTGCTCCTCGGTGAGCTGGTCCATCTCCCAGGCGGTCTTGCGGATCAGAAGGCGCAGCATCTCGGCTTGCGTGGCAAGCTCGACCAGCGGGAACTGGATCGCCTGGTTCTCGGCCAGCGCCCGGCCAAACGGTTTTCGCTCGCGCGCATACTTTACACTCTCGTTGATGCAATAGACGGCCGCGCCGAGCGAGCTCGCCGCCTGACGGATACGGTTCTGGTGGACAAAGCACTGCGCCAGCGACAGGCCGCGGCCGACCTCGCCGAACAGCGCGTCCTCCGGCACGAACACGTCGGTGAAGCTGACGCGCGGATGATCCGTCGGCATGTTGAAGGTCCACATGTACTCCTCGACCTTGACGCCGTGGCTTTTGGCCGGAACCAGGAAGCAGGTGATGCCGCGGGCATCGCCGTCATTGCCGCTGGTGCGCGCAAACAGCGCGCAGTGCGTCGCGACGTGCATGCCTGTGGTCCACATCTTCTCGCCGTTGATGATCCAGCCCTTGACGTTGTCGCGGGTCGCGGGCACCGCGCGCGTCTCCATGTGGGTGGCGTCGGAGCCGTGATGCGGCTCGGTGAGGCCGAAGGTGATGCGGTACTTGCCCTTGATCGAACCGTCGATCATCGCCTTCTGGTCGTCGCGGCCATAGCGGTCGAGCATGGTGACGACGGGGAAATTGCCGACGATGGAGTGCTCGTTCTGGAGATCGTTGTGCAGGCCGAGACCCTTCGCCGCAAAATGCTCGCGGATCACGGCCATCCAGAGGTTGGAGCCGTCCTTGCCGCCATACTGCCTGGATACCGGAAAGCGGAGATGCCCGGCGGCATCGGCGAGATCCTTGGCCTTGCGCAGCAGCGCCTCCCATTCATGGCGCGGCAGGCCGCCATTCTCGAAATCGGTGCGCGCCCATTCGCGGCGATGATCGAAGAAGCGGATGTTGTCGTCGGCCTCTTCCAGCGGCTTGATCTCGCGTTCGATGAAACGATCGAGCTCTGCGAGATAGGCGACGAGATCGGCAGGCAATGAGAAATCCACAGGTTCTCTCCCGGATTGATTTTATCGTTTTGCGTTAAGGCGCTAGGCGCGTTTCGGCTTCGTGCGATTAAGCTGAGAAGAGCGCGTGCAAGTCAAGCAAAGCGAGGCGTGTGACGCGCGCAAGGCGCATCAGCGCAATTCGATGGTGCTCCAGCGCCGACGCGCGGTAGTATGCGGTCAATATTCCTTGACGAGAAAATGCGGGAGCGCGCGATGGAGCTGAAATTCTCAAGAGTGGAACGCAAGGGGCCGGTCACGATCGTCACACTGTCGCGTCCCGAGGTCTACAACGCGCTGCACACCGACGCGCATTTCGAGCTGCAGAAGGTATTTGACGATTTCTCCGCGGATGCCGAGCAATGGGTCGCGATCGTCACCGGCGCCGGCGACAAGGCGTTCTGCGCCGGCAACGATCTGAAGTGGCAGGCGGCGGGGGGCAAGCGCGGCTGGGACAAGGGCGGCTTTGCCGGCCTCACCGCGCGCTTCGACTGCGACAAGCCTGTTATCGCAGCGGTGAACGGCGTCGCCATGGGCGGCGGCTTCGAGATCGCGCTGGCGTGCGACCTCATCATCGCCTCGGAGAATGCGACCTTCGCCCTGCCCGAGCCGCGCGTCGGCCTTGCCGCGCTCGCCGGCGGCCTGCACCGGCTGCCGCGGCAGATCGGGCTGAAGCGCGCCATGGGCATGATCCTCACCGCGCGCCATGTCAGCGCCAAGGAAGGTTTTGAGCTCGGCTTCGTCAACGAGGTCGTGCCGCAGGGCGAAGCGCTGTCGGGCGCGCTGCGCTGGGCGGACATGATCACCAAGAACTCGCCGATGTCGATCCGCGCGTCCAAGCAGGCGATCCAGAAGGGACTCGGCGTCTCGCTGGAGCAGGCGATCGAGGAACAGCGGGAGTATCCGGCGGTGAAGGCGATGGTGGCCTCGCAGGACTACATCGAAGGCCCGAAGGCGTTCTCGGAGAAGCGGCCGCCGAAATGGGTGGGGAAGTGACCGCGCTTTGCGCGGTCATTCCGGGGCGCGCCGACAGGCGCGAGCCCGGAATCCATCGGGCGGCAGAACGCGCGGATCAACGGATTCCGGGCTCGTCGCTACGCGACGCCCCGGAATGACGGGGCGCCGCCTACCCGCCCCGCCCCAGCTCACGCTTGTACGACGCGTAATTCGGCTGATCGACGGCGAGCTTGTCCATCGTGGTCGCCCACAGGTGCTCGGCAAGGCCCGGCGTTGCGAGGTCGACCTCGCCCTTGGCGATGCGCTCGGCGAGCGCGTGGTTGAGTTCGGTCACCGAGCCGTCGATGCCCAGCAGCGCGCGCAGGCGCGCCACTTCCTCAGCATCACTCCCCTCCTCCCGCGTCAGCTGTCGCGTGACGAGGTCGAGGATGTTGATGGCGACGCGCAGCTTGAAGGCCTGGTGACCGCTGATCAGCGGCGTGATGTCGTTGCGCAAGAAATCGGCGACCGATTTGGTCAGCTCGATCGGGGTCGGTTCGTCCTGCATGCGTCAGCTCCCGCGCGGCGCCAAGAGCCGCAACAGATCGATTTCGGTCTCGCTCGCGCGGCGGCCGATCATGGCGCGTTCCATGGAATGGTCAGGGCCCTCGCGAAAGCGCTGCATCATGCCGCCGCACATGATGCCCCAGCGCAGCGTGCCCATCACTTCCCAGAATTTGACGCGCACCTGATCGACCTTGCGGCCGGCAGCCTCGTAGCCCGCAAACAGCTCCTCGCGTGTGCCAAAACCGCCGACGGGCTTGTCGATCTCGCCGAAGCGCCAGGAGTTGACGCAGACCCAGCCGAGATCCTCCATGGGATCGCCGAGATGGGCGAGCTCCCAGTCGAGCACGGCGCGCACGCCATCGCGGCCGATGATGAGATTGCCGTTGCGGAAATCGCCGTGCACCAGCGTCTCCTCGGCCGACGGACCGGGATCGTTGTCGCGCAGCCAGCGCAGCGCCAGCTCGAATACCGGCTTGGGCCAGTTCAGGCTGCGATAGTCGCGCTCGAACTCGGAAATCTCCTGGGTCGCCGACCTGCTGCGCAGCTCGGGCAGCCTGTCCTTTGGCAGTCGATGCAGGCCTGCGAGAATGCCGCCGATCTGCCGCGCCAGATGCGGCCGCGCGGCCGCATATTCGTCATCGCGAAGAATCTTGCGCGCGATGGTCTCGCCCTCGATCCGCTGCATGATGAAGCCGGTGCCGAGATCATCTTCCGGCACGAGCACATGCATTACCCGCGGCGACGGCACGCCGGCCTCATAAGCGAGCTGCATCAGCTGCGCCTCAGCCGCAAGGCCCGCCGCGCGCGTCGGCGCTGCGCCATACCCCTTCGGCGAGCGGCGCAGGATTGCGCCGATCACGCCATCGGGATGCGTGATGTCGAAGCGCCAGGTTTCCTGGCTGGCACCGCCCGACAGTTTGGCCGCAGAGGTCGCGCCGGTCGCGCCGTTGCACCAGCGTTGGACGCTGCGCGAAAGCTCAGTCTCGATCATTTGCCTTTGAACTGCGCGGGACGCTTCTCCAGGAACGCGCCCACGCCCTCGCGGAAATCCTGGGTGTCGCCGGCGCGGAGCTGGCACTGGAATTCGAGGTTGAGCTGATCCTCGAAGGAATTTTCGGGACTGTCCCAATAGAGCTTGCGGATCAGCGACAGCGCCACCGTCGGGCCGCTGGCGAGATCGCGCGCGAGCTTCATCGCCTCCTCCATCAGCACACCGTCGTCATAGACGCGGTTGACGAGGCCCCATTCCAGCGCCTTCTCGGCCGGCAGCCGCTCGCCCATCAGCGACAATTCGATCGAGCGCGCCCGGCCGACGAGGCGCGGCAACAGCCAGGTCGAGCCGCAATCCGGCACGAGACCGATGCGGCGGAAAGCCTGCAGGAAGTACGAGGACCGCGCGCACAAAATCATGTCGCCGAGCAGCGCGAAGCTCATGCCGGCGCCCGCCGCCGGACCGTTGACCGCGGTGACGATCGGGCAATGCAGATTGCGAATGCAGCGCAGGAAGGGGTGAAAGCCGGTCTCCAGCGTCAGGCCGGCCTTGGTCTTCTTCGACTGGTTGTTGCGCCCTTGCAGATTGGCGCCGGTACAGAAGGCGCGGCCCGCGCCGGTCAGCACCACGCAGCGCACCTCATCCTTCTTCTCCTCGATCGCATCGAGCGCCTCGGCAAGACCGCCCAGCATATCCACGGAGACCGCGTTCATCACCTCCTGATGGTCGAGCCTGAGGACCGCGACCGAGCCATCGAAATCGAGCGTGACGTGTTTGAACTGCATGGTTTCCTCGTGAGTTGTGGCCTGCGTCAGTTTCGCAGACCGGAATTCGTTTTGTCGGGGCGCATATTTGATTTTTGGCGCGGTCTTGTCCATGGTGATCAGAGCATAGCAAGCAATCTTGCGCGCAGCGGCTGATGCGCCGCATCCCAAGATGTCTCGCCCAAAAACAGGAAACGCGGCATGAACCTTTTCGACCTCTCCGGCCGCGTCGCCGTGATCACCGGCGGTAATGGCGGTATCGGCCTCGGCATCGCGCGGGCGCTCGCCAGCCAGGGCTGCAATGTCTCGATCTGGGGCCGCAATGCCGACAAGAACAAGGCCGCGGCCGCGAGCATGGCGGGGCTATCAGGCAAGGTCGATGCCCGCGTCTGCGACGTCACCGATCCGGCCTCGGTCAACGCCGCGATGAAGGCGACGCTCGACATTTTCGGCCGGGTCGACGGCTGCTTCGCCAATGCCGGCATCGGCGGCGGCGGCCGGCGTTCCTTCATCGAGCGCACCGAGGAAGAATGGCGCACGATGTTTGCGACCAATCTCGACGGCGTGTTTCACGCGTTCCAGGCCGCGGCGAGACACATGACCGATCGCGCCAATGCCGGCGATCCCTTCGGCCGGCTGGTCGCGACCTCGAGCCTCGCCTCGATCTTCGGCACCGCGCGCAACGAGCATTATGCGGCAACCAAGGCCGCGATCAACGCGCTGGTGCGCGCGCTCGGCGTCGAGCTCGCCCGCCACGGCGTCACCGCGAATGCGATCCTGCCGGGCTGGATCAAGAGCGACATGACGTCGGGTCTCATGGCCAACGAAAAATTCGTCGCCAACGTGATGCCGCGGATTCCGGTGCGGCGCTTCGGCGAGGCATCCGATTTCGGCGGCATCGCGGTCTATCTGATGAGCAAGGCGTCGTCGTATCACACGGCCGATACGTTCGTGATCGACGGCGGCTATACGGCGTTCTGAGATTTCGCAGGGTGGGCGAAGGCGCTCTTGCGCCGTGCCCACCGTGAGCATTTTCGAATGTCGTGGTGGGCACGCTGCGCTTTGCCCACCCTACGGCTTCTCGTTTTGTCAGCGCAGAAGGGAATGGGCAAATGTTCTCACACATCATGATCGGCACCAACGACCTCGACAAGGCCAAGTCGTTCTACGACGACCTGCTGAGCACGCTCGAAGTGCGGCCGGCCAGGGTCGACGGCCACCGCATCTTCTACATCACCAAGACCGGCGTGTTCTCGGTGTCGAAGCCGATCAACGGCGAGCCGGCGACTTGCGCGAATGGCGGCACCATCGGCTTTGCCTGCAATTCACCGGAGCAGGTCGACAAATGGCATGCAGCCGGGATCGCGGCGGGCGCAAAATCGATCGAGGATCCGCCCGGCATCCGCCAGGGCCCCGGCGGCAAGCTCTATCTCGCCTATTTGCGCGACCTCGACGGCAACAAGATCTGCGCGATGCATCGGATGCCGAGCTGAGCTACACACTCGGTGTCGTCCCGGCGAAAGCCGGGACCCATAACCACAGGGAGAAATGAGGGCACGAAGCTCTCAACTCCGAGTCATCGCCAAACCACTCCCTGTGGCATCGCGACGAGCGCCAAGCGCTCGCGCGGAGGTCCCGGATCTGCGCTTCGCTTGTCCGGGACGACACCGGCGAGGGAGCGCCGCCCTCCACGCCATTCAAACAACATTTCAAACGACCCAGCGATATTCCATCGCGTGGCATGGCTGCGCGTGAAAAATGCGCGCTCGCACTTTGGCCGCGCTGCGACTATTCTCGTGACCAGAACGATCTCAGCGTCCCCGGGAGGAACAATGACAAAACACACCTATATTCCCCGCACCACCAACTACACCCTCAACCCCGGCGACGAGCTCAACGACCTCCGGATGTCGGACCAGGTCCGGCCGCTCTATGATCACGTCAAGAAGTTCATCCGCGACACCGTCGAACCGATGTCGATCGAGTTCGCCAAGGCGGGCGAAGGCAAGGAGGATCGCTGGAGCTTCACGCCGAAGCAGCTCGAGGTGCTGGAAAAGGCCAAGAACAAGGCCAAGCAGGAGGGCCTCTGGAACTTCTTCCTGCCCGACGATGAGACCGGCCAAGGCCTGAAGAATCTCGATTACGCCTATATCGCCTCCGAGCTCGGCAAGAGCCCGCTGGCGTCCGAGAGCATGAACTGCTCGGCGCCCGACACCGGCAACATGGAGGTGCTGGAGCGCGTCGGCACCAAGGAGCAGAAGGAGAAGTGGCTGAAGCCGCTGCTCAACGGCGAGATTCGCTCGGCCTATGTCATGACCGAGCCGAACGTCGCCTCCTCCGATGCAAAGAACATCTCGACGACTGCAAAGCTCGTCGGCGACGAATGGGTCATCAACGGCGAGAAGTATTACATTTCCGGCGTGGGCGATCCCCGCTGCAAGATCCTGATCGTGATGGTGAAGACCAATCCGGACGCGGCGCCGAGCAAGCAGCAGTCGCAGATCCTGGTGCCGCGCGACACGCCCGGCGTCGAGGTGCTCGGCCCGATGTACGTGTTCGGGCAGGACCACGCCCCGCGCGGCCACATGCACATGCGCTTCAACAATGTGCGCGTGCCCAAGGAGAACATGCTGCTCGGCGAAGGCCGCGGCTTCGAGATCTCGCAGCTCCGCCTCGGCCCCGGCCGCATCCATCACTGCATGCGCACCATCGGCAAGGCCGAGAAGGCGCTGGATCTGATGGTGCAGCGTGGCCTCACCCGCGAAGCCTTCGGCAAGAAGATCGCCCATCTCGGCGGCAACATGCAGATCATCGCCCAGGCGCGCTGCGAGATCGAGGCGATGCGGCTGATGGTGCTGAAGGCGGCCAAGGCGATGGACGTGCTCGGCAACAAGGAGGCCCGCGTCTGGGTCTCCATGGTCAAGGCCATGGTGCCGGAGCGCGCCTGCAAGATCATCGACCAGGCGATCCAGATGCACGGCGCTACCGGCATCTCGCACTGGACCCCGCTCGCCGAGATGTATCAGGACGTCCGCCATCTGCGCTTTGCGGATGGCCCGGACGAGGTGCACTGGATGGTTGTGGGACGCCACGAGCTGAGCATGGCGTGATCAGATGCCGTAGGGTGGGCAAAGGCGCTTCGCGCGCCGTGCCCACCATCTCTCTGTTGCAAGAAGTGCGTGGGCACGCTTTCGCTTTGCCCACCCTTGTATTAGCGCGCCGGATTAGAATGGCCTGGTTCCGTGAGGAATGGCCCAGCCCGGGTGGCCGCCCGAGCTGGGCCGCCGATCGATCGGATCGATGCCCACCGAAGCCTTGAGGGCTGCGTTTTGTAGCAAGATCGCGGTCGGCACTTCATCGGGACCCGCATGGTTGAACGAACTTCAGGTTCGCATCACAAGGGAGGGTCGAGGAAGATGGCCAAACGTAACACGATCTGTGCTGGAATCGATACCAGCAAAGATAAGCTCGACGTGGCGCTCGATGGCAGTTCGGAGGAGCTGCAGGTCAAGAACACGGCGGAAGGCCACCAGGAGCTGGTGGAGTGGCTGAAGCGCCACAAGGTCAAGCGGGTTGGGATCGAGGCAAGCGGTGGTTACGAGCAGGCGGCGGTCGCCGAACTGCGACGCCAGCGGTTTGTCGTCATCGTGTTTCAGCCGATCCAGGTCCGCGCCTATGCCACGTTCCATTTGCAACGGGCCAAGAACGACAAAATGGATGCCGCATTGATTGCGGCCTGCACCGCCGCGGTCAAGAAGATCCATCCCGCTCCAGACCCCCGGCTGCAGCCTTTTGCCGTGCATCTGACGATGATCGACCAGATCAAGGAGGACATCGCAAAGCTCAAGAATCGGCTGGAGAGCTGCCCTGACGAACGTATCCAGAAGTTCTGGAAGGAGCAGATCGCTCTGTTGGCCAAGCACAGACGAGCCGAGTTCAAGGCCCTGGTGGCAGCGATCCGCAAGCATCGCGATCTCGCCGCACGGCTCGATCTGATCTACAGCGTTGGCGGCAGCGGCTTGCCGACCGCGGTTGCCATCTTGATCAGGATGCCCGAGATCGGTCAGATCACCCGCGAGCAAGCCGCAGCCCTCACCGGGCTTGCGCCGTACGATGACGACAGCGGCAAGCATGTCGGCGCCCGCAGGATTGACGGCGGACGCCAGCGCTTGCGTCAGGCGCTCTACACCGCAGCTCTTCCGGCATCCTTCCGCTGGAATCCGCAGCTCATGGCCCTGTACAGCCGGCTGATCGCCGCCGGCAAGGGCCACAAGCGCGCGCTGGTCGCCTGTGCCAGGAAGCTGATCGTCATCATCAACGCCGTCGTCGCCCGCGGAACACCGTGGGTCGCCGAACCGCCTAGAACCGCGAGTGTGTCCGTCACCTGATCTCGTTTCTTTGTTCGATCAGGCGACCGTTTCTTCGTCCCGACCTGCCGTCAAGACGACGCCGCGCGTCGCGGCCGTCAAGGATGGCCGTCGCGCTCGTCTCACCTCACGTCGACTGCCGCCAGGCCACGCCTTGACGGCCGCAAGCACGGCGTCATGCTCGCGGAAATCGGGCGTGCTTTAATGGTTGCTACGGAAGATCGTAGGGCGGATTAGCGAAGCGTAATCCGCCGACTTTCGCGTGACGAAGATGGCGGATTACGCCTGCGGCTAATCCGCCCTACGCAGTGGACTCGCGGAGAGTGAGCACCGCCTACGTCGCCGCTTCGATCTTGTCCTGCGTCTTCGTCTCGAAATCGCTCGCATCGTGCCGCTCGTGCAGCTGGCTGGCGGGATCGCCCGAGACGCGGTTGACCATGCGGCCGCGCTTCACGGCGGGGCGCTGCGCGATCTGGTCGGTCCAGCGCTGCACGTTCTTGTAGTCCTGCACCGAGAGGAATTCGCCGGCGCCATAGACCAGCCCCTTGGCGAGCGCGCCGTACCAGGGCCACACCGCCATGTCGGCGATCGTATACTCCTTGCCCGCGAGATATTCGTTGTCGGCAAGGCGCCGGTCGAGCACGTCGAGCTGGCGCTTGGTCTCCATCGCGAAACGGTCGATGGCGTATTCGATCTTGGTCGGCGCATAGGCGTAGAAATGGCCAAAACCGCCGCCGAGATAGGGCGCGCTGCCCATCTGCCAGAACAGCCAGGACATCGCCTCGGTGCGGCTCTTGATGTCCTTCGGCAGGAAGGCGCCGAACTTCTCGGCGAGATAAAGCAGGATCGAGCCGGACTCGAACACCCGGATCGGCTCCGGACCGGAGCGGTCCATCAGCGCGGGGATCTTGGAGTTCGGGTTGATGTCGACGAAGCCGCTGCCGAACTGGTCGCCGTTGCCAATTCTGATCAGCCAGGCGTCGTATTCGGCCCCCTTGTGGCCGAGCGCCAGAAGTTCCTCCAGCATCACCGTGACCTTCACCCCGTTCGGCGTCGCCAGCGAATAGAGCTGGAAGGGATGCTTGCCGACCGGCAGCTCCTTGTCGTGGGTGGGACCGGCGATCGGGCGGTTGATGCTGGCGAACTGCCCGCCATTTTCCTTGTTCCAGGTCCAGACCTTGGGCGGCACGTAGGCGGGGGTGTCGGTCATGCGAGGGGCTCCGGCGGAAAGATGCGCCTGCATTAATTAGCCCGCGAATGGCCGATGACAAGCCCTCCGAGCTGCATTGCCGGGCGGGGCGTCTCACCGTTTCGTCATGGCAAGCTTCCTCCCCGTCATGCCGGGGCCGCAGGGGCGAGCCCGAAAATCCGTCGCGCCGCCGGGAACGCTCTGAAAAATGGATTCCGGGTTCTCGCTGACGCGAGCCCCGGAATGACGGCGTCACCCAGGACGCCGCGGCCTGCGGGTAGAGCGCGACGTCTACACACAAGATGCCTCGCCGAATCCGGCCTGTCATCGTGAGTGACGATCAGCTAGCGTCACCTTGCTTCGCGCACGAAAGCAACGAGAACGCGAAGGCCGCCGGGAGAGAGAGCCATGAAATCGCCGATCTGCGACATGCTGGGCATAGAATTCCCACTGCTGGCCTTCAGCCATTGCCGCGATGTCGTCGCCGCCGTCAGCCGCGCCGGCGGCTTCGGCGTGCTCGGCGCCACCGTGCACACGCCCGATACGCTCGAACGCGAGCTGAAGTGGATCGACGATCACGTCGACGGCAAGCCCTACGGCATCGACGTGCTGATCCCTGAGAACATCTCGACCGCGGGCGAGAAGGACGTCACCTGGAAGAGCCTGGAAGCGCGCGTGCCGCAGGAGCACCGAACCTACACGCGCGAGCTCCTGAAGAAGTACAATATCGAGCTGACGACCACGGAGGTCGCAGCCGATCAGCCGCAGCCGTTCGACGGAAAGACAGCGCTGCAGCTGCTCGAGGTGTCCTTCAATCATCCGATCCGCCTGATCGCCAATGCGCTGGGCGTGCCGCCGAAGGCCATGATCGAGATGGGCAAGAAGCACGGCGTCCCCGTTGCGGCGCTGGTCGGTGCCAAGGAGCACGCGCTGCGTCAGGTCGCGGCCGGCGTCGACATTCTCGTGGTGCAGGGCACCGAGGCCGGCGGCCATTGCGGCGAGGTCTCGACCATGGTGCTGGTGCCCGAGGTGATCAAGGCGATCAAGCCCATCCGCGACGTGCCGGTGCTGGCGGCCGGCGGCATCATGACGGGGCGGCAGATGGCGGCGTGCATGGCGATGGGCGCGGCCGGCGCCTGGACCGGTTCGGTGTGGCTTGCGACGGTGGAGGCCGAGACCACGGAGATCTTTCGCGAGAAGATGATCGCGGCCTCTTCCCGTGATGCAGTCCGCTCGAAAGGCCGCACCGGCAAGCCGGCGCGCCAGCTCCGCTCGGTCTGGACCGATGCCTGGGATCGCGCGCCGGACAGCCCTGGCGCACTGCCGATGCCGCTGCAAAGCGTCATCAGCCGCGACGCCTTCAACTCGATCGATCACGCGGCGGCGAGCGGTAACGCCAAGGCGCGCGACCTCGTCAGCTATTTCGTCGGCCAGGGCGTCGGGCTGGTCGACAGCGTGAAGTCGGCGGGCGCGGTGGTGCAGGAGTTCAAGGAAGATTTCGCCGAAGCCGTTGAGCACATGAACGCGCTGGTGGCGGAGTAGGTGTAGACCCTCATGGTGAGAAGGCGCGCAAGTGCCGTCTCGAACCATGAGAGCCCGCGGCCCATCCTTCGAGACACCTGCTTCGCAGGCTCCTCAGGATGAGGTCTGAGATGTCTGAGAGAGTGAAGAAGCAAGAACAATGGCGACCGTTTCCCCTGACCGCATCCCCGTCATCGTCGGCATCGGCGAGATCGTTGACCGTCCCAAGGAGATCACCGACGGCCTCGAGCCGCTCGACCTGCTGGAGCAGGCGCTGCGGCGCGCGGAAACAGATGCCGGCGCAAAGCTGCTGGGCGAGGTGCAGTCGCTCGATGTCGTCAACTTCCTGAGCTGGCGCTACCGCGATCCGGAGCAGCTGTTGGCGCAGCGCCTCGGCATCACGCCTTCGCATTGCTATTACGGCCCGGTCGGCGGCGAGAGCCCGATCCGCTACATCCACGAGGCGGCCAAGCGCATCGCACGCGGCGAATGCACCGTGGCCGCGGTCTGCGGTGCCGAGGCGCAGTCGACTGCAACCAAGGCCGAGCGCACTGGGGCAAAGCTGCCGTGGACGCCGTTCGCCCATGATGTCGAGGAGCCCAAGCGCGGTGCGGCGTTCCAGAAGCCGCTGGCGGTGAAGCTCGGCGTGTTCCGCCCCGTCACGGTCTATCCGTTCTACGAGGCCGCCTCCTCCGCGCATTGGGGCCAGACGCCGCGCGAGGCGATGGCGGAATCAGGCACGCTATGGTCGCGCTATTCGGAAGCCGCCGCGCAAAATCCCAATGCCTGGCTGAAGCGGCGTTATGCGCCGGAGGAGATCACGACGCCGACGGCGGACAACCGGCTGATCGCCTGGCCCTATAACAAGCTGATGGTCGCCAACCCCAGCGTCAACATGGGCGGTGCGCTGCTGGTCACCAGCCTCGCCAAGGCGCGTACGCTCGGTATCGCGGAGAGCAAGCTGGTCTATCCGCTCGGCGGGGCCTCGGCGGAAGAGCCGCGCGACTATCTCCTGCGCGACCAGTTCTACGAGAGCCATCCGCAGAACGCGGTGCTGAAAGCGGTGATGGACCTTGCCGGCGGCGATGGCAAAAACTTCGACGCCATCGAGCTCTATAGCTGCTTCCCCTGCGTGCCCAAGATGGCGCGGCGGACGCTTGGTCTCGGCGCCGACGTGCAGCCGACCGTGACCGGCGGCCTCACCTTCTTCGGCGCGCCGCTCAACACCTACATGACGCATGCGGCCTGCGCGATGGTGCGGCGTGTGCGTGACGGCGCAAAGCTTGGCCTGCTCTATGGCCAGGGCGGCTTCGTCACCAAGCATCACGCACTGGTGGTGGCGAAGGCGCCGCCGCGCGAGGCGCTGGCGCAGGAGACGAGCGTGCAAGGCGAGGCCGATCGCAACAAGCGCGCGGTGCCGGAGTTCATCACGGAGGCCTCGGGCAAGGGCAAGGTCGAGAGCTTTACGGTGCTCTACGGCCGCGGCGGCGAGGTCGAGCACGGCGTGGTGATGCTGCGGACGGAAGATGATAGGCGCACGCTGGCGCGGGTGCCGGCGAGCGATAGCGCGACGCTGGCGCATCTGCTGAACATGGATCGCACGCCGGTGGGATCGCTCGGGGAGATCGCCATGGCTGCGGACGGCGTGCCGGAGTGGCGCGTGGCGTGATCTCTCGTGTCCCGGACGCGGTGCGGCGCGAAGTGCCGCTCCGCAGAGCCGGGACCCAGAAAGCGACACTGTACTCTGAGGAGAGATGGGCCCCGGCTCTGCAGCGCATCACTGCGTGCTGCGCTGCGTCCGGGGCACGAGACCGCCCTACCCCTTCGGCGCCTGCTTTTCCGACGCGGTCGCCGGCTTGGCCTTGGCGCCGACCACGCGCACCGCATCGCCGTCCGAGAGGCCGTCCGGCGGCGCGGTGATGACGCGGTCGTCCGCTGATATGCCCGAGGCGAGTTCGATCTCGCGGCCGAGGTCGCGGGCGATGGTCACCGGCTTGAACAGCACCTTGTCATCAGTCCCGACGGTCGCGACGCGCAGCCCGTTGCTGTTGAAGATCAACGCGCTGGCGGGGATGCTGAGCGGCGCGGAATCGCGCTGGAGGTTGAGCTTGACGCTGGCATAGCCGCCGGGCATCAGCTCTCCGTTCGAATTGTCGAGCCCGAGTTGCATGCGCGTGGTGCCGGAGGCGACGTCGACGGCCTGCGAGGACGCCTCCACCGTCGCCTGGAACGTCCGGTTCGGATACTCCGGCAGCGCGATGGTGGCCTTGGCGCCGATCTTGATCGCCGGCACGTAGTTCTGGGGCACGTTGACGTAGACGCGCAGCTTGGTGATGTCGGAGATCACGAACATCGCCGGGCCCGAGCCGCCACCGGCATTGATCAACGCGCCGACATCGGTGTCGCGCGCGGTGACGACGCCGTCGAACGGCGCGGTGATCTTCTTGTAGCCGGCCAGCGCTTCCAGCCGCTCGACATTGGCTTTGCCCGAATTGACCGCGGCATTCTTGTTGGAGAGATCGGCGGTGCGCTCGTCGATCTCCTGCGCCGAGACGAAGTTGGAGGCGACCAGCGTCTTGCGCCGGTTCAGCGTCGCTTCCGACAGCCTGGCGCTGGCCTGCTGGCTGGCGAGGTCGGCTCTAGCCTGCAGCAGTTGCTGATCGAGGTCCGGCGCCTCGATCTCGGCGATCACCTGCCCGGCCTTGACGCGGGCACCGATATCGGCGCTCCAGCTCTTCAGATAGCCCGACACGCGGGCGAAGATCGGGGCGCGATAATAGGCTTCCAGCCGGCCCGGCAGATCGATGGTAGCATTGAGCGCCTTGGCGCTGGGCTGGGTTACCGCGACGCTGGGAACGGCCTGATCATCGGTCCATTCCTTCAATTGGGAGCCCTGCTCCTCGCGCGCGCGAATACCGGTGCCGACGACGAGGCCGGCCGCGATCAGCGCCACCACGCCGAAGATGCCCAGTTTCCGGTGCGACACCGGCGAGCGGGGTTCAGTGGGCGACATGCGAGGTCTCCAATGGGGCGGCGGCTTTGGCGCCTTGTTTCTTGTGGACCATGCTGAATACCACGGGAACGAACATCAGCGTGGCAAAGGTTGCAAAGATCAGGCCGCCGATCACGGCGCGGCCGAGCGGCGCATTCTGCTCGCCGCCCTCGCCCAGCCCCAGCGCCATCGGCGCCATGCCGATGATCATGGCGAGCGCGGTCATCAGTACCGGGCGGAACCGGACGAAGCCGGCTTCCAGCGCGGCGGCAATGGGATCACCGAGCTCCTCGTAGCGTTCGCGCGCGAAGGAGATCACGAGCACGCTGTTGGCGGTGGCAACGCCCATGCACATGATGGCGCCGGTGAGCGCGGGGACCGACAGCGTCGTCCCTGTCGCGAACAGCATCCAGACGATGCCGGCGAGCGCGGCCGGCAGCGCCGTGATGATCACGAACGGATCGGACCAGGACTGGAAGTTCACGACGATCAGGAAATAGATCAGCACGACGGCACCGAGCAGACCGAACAACAGGCCGGTGAAGGCGCTGTTCATGGTCTGCACCTGCCCGAGCAGCACTACCGAAGAGCCCTTCGGCACTTCCTTGGCAGTGTCGGCGATCACCTTGCGGATATCGGCGGCGACCGCGCCGAGATCGCGGCCCGAGGTCGTCGCAAAGATCTGCACCATCGACTGGATGTCGTATTGCGAGACAACCGCGCTCGAGCTCGAACGCCTGATGTCGGCGATGCCGCCGAGGATCGGCGACTGCGCATTGCCGGCCGCGGTGATCGGCAGCGTCTGCAGCGCGCTGAGCGAATCGATCTGGTACTGCGGCGTCTGCATCACGATCGAGTAGGACACGCCGTTCTCGGGGTTGAGATAGTAGGTCGGCGCCACCTGCGAGGAGCCGGCGAGATTGACCACGAGGCTGTTGGTGACGTCGCGCTCGGTCAGGCCGACATATTGCGCGCGGGTGCGGTCGACATCGATGTTGAAGGTCGGCGCGTTCGGCGACTGCTGGATCCGTGCATCGGCAACGCCTGGGATCCGGCGGACCTTGGCCAGCAGATTGTTGGCGTAAGCGAAATTGGCGGCGAGATTGGCGCCGCGGATCTGCAGGTCGATCGGCGCCGGCGCGCCGAAATTCAGGATCTGGCTGACGATGTCGGCGGGTAGGAACGCGAAGCTGACGCCGGGGAACAGTCGCGGCAGCTGCTCGCGCAGCACGCGTACGTGTTCCTCGGTCGGCTTGTGGCCTTCTCTCAGCTTGATCTGGATGTCGCCGTCCTGCGGGCCGATCACGCCGGTGTTGTTGTAGGTCATGTTGATGCCGGAGATCGGCATGCCGATGTTGTCGGTCATGGTCTCGATCTCGCCTGGGATCAGCTTGCGGACCGCTTTCTGCACGTCGGCGAGCTGGTTGGCGGTCTCCTCGACGCGGGTGCCGACCTGGGTGCGGACATGCATCAGGATGTTGCCGGCATCGACCGCGGGAAAGAAGTTGCGGCCGAGGAACGGCACCAGCGCGAAGGATGCGCCGACCACACAGAGGAAGCCGATCACGAACACCGCGCGGTGCGCCAGCGCCAGCCCGAGGAAGCCATGGTAGCCGCCGCGGATGCGCTCGAACCGTGCCTCGAAGCCACGCTGGAACCAGACGAGCGGATTGCGCGATTTCGGCGGCCCGCCCTCGTGATGGACATGCGCCTGCAACAGATAGTTCGCCATGGTCGGCACCAGCGTGCGCGACAGGATGAACGACCAGATCATCGCGAACATCACGGCTTCCGCCATCGGCACGAACAGGAAGCGCGCGACGCCCGAGAGGAAGAACATCGGCACGAACACGATGCAGATGCACAGCAGCGACACGAAGGCCGGCGTCACGATCTGGTTGGCGCCGTCGAGGATCGACTGCTCGACCGGCTTGCCCTGCTCCAGGTGGTAGTTGATGTTCTCGATCGTGACGGTGGCGTCGTCGACGAGGATGCCGACCGCGAGCGCGAGCCCGCCGAGCGTCATGATGTTGAGCGTTTCGCCGATCGCCGACAGCATGATGATGGCGCCCAGCACCGACAGCGGGATCGAGACCGCGATGATGATGGTCGAGCGCCAGCTGCCGAGGAACAACAGGATCATGACGCTGGTGAGCAGGGCCGCGATCACGCCTTCGACGGCGACGCCTTGAATCGCGCCGCGGACGAACACCGACTGGTCACCGATGAAGCCGATCTTGAGCGCGTCGGGGAGCTGGTCCTTGACGTCGATGACCTTCTGCTTGATGCCGGCGATGATGTCGAGCGTCGAGGTCGCGCCCGCCTTCAGCACCATCATCAGCACCGAGCGGTTCCCGTCGACATGGACGATGTTGGTCTGCGGCGGATTGCCGTCGCGCACGGTGGCGACGTCGCGCACATAGACCATGGCGCCGTTGACGGTCTTGATCGGGAGGTTACCGAGCTCGTCGATCCGAAGCGGCGAGTTGTTGAGCTGGATGTTGTACTCGAACTGCCCGATCTTCTGGGTGCCGACCGGCGTGATCAGGTTTTGCGCGGCGAGCGCATTGGCGACGTCCTGGCCGGACAGGCCGCGAGCCTGCAGCGCGGTGGGATCGAGGTCGATCTGGACCTGGCGCTGCTTGCCGCCGAATGGATAGGGGATCGCCGCGCCGGGCACGGTGACCAGCGGCGTGCGCAGATTGTTGATGCCGATATCGGCGAGGTTCTGCTCGGTCAGGCCGTCGCCCGACAGCGCCACCTGGATGATCGGCACGGTGGAGGCCGAGTAGTTCAGGATCAAGGGCGGCGTCGCGCCGGGCGGCATCTGCTTGATCAGCGTCTGCGAGATCGCGGTGACCTGGGCGTTGGCGGTACGGATGTCGACGTTGGGCTGGAAGAAGATCTTGATGATGCCAAAGCCGTTGTAGGAATTGGCCGTGATGTGCTCGATGTCGTTGACCGTCGTCGTCAGCGCGCGTTGGAACGGCGTGGTGATGCGGCCCGACATCTGGTCCGGCGGCAGGCCGGTGTACTGCCAGACCACGCCGATCACGGGAATGCGGATGTCCGGAAAGATGTCGGTCGGGGTCCGCAGCGCCGCGAGCGGTCCGATGATCAGCAGCAAGAGTGCCAGCACGACGAACGTATAGGGCCGGCTCAGGGCAATACGGACCAGAGCAATCATGCGCCAGGCAAATCCGGGTCAGATGAGAATACGGAATCTGCCCCCACGGCGATCCCCATTCCCCTTTACCCGAGCACCGCCGGAAACGCTAATAAGCAGAACTATCCTGCATTCACTTCCCTGCTACCGCACTGCGAAATCGACATCGCAGCTATGCGGCGGCCTGTCTCAGGCGGCGCGGACCGCGTTCAGGAACTTGCCGACCTCGAGCTTGAGGCGATTGGAGTCGCGGGACAGCATCTGCGCCGCCGACAACACCTGCGAGGACGACGCGCCGGTCTCGGCGGCCCCCCGCTCGACCTCGCCGACATTGGACGAGGCCTGCTGGGCGCCCTTGGCCGCCTGCTGCACGTTTCGTGTGATCTCCTGCGTCGCCGCCCCCTGTTCCTCCACCGCCGCGGCAATGGCCGCAGCGATTTCGGACAGCCGCGCGATGGTGCCGCCGATGTCGCGGATCGCCGCGACGGATTCCTGGGTCGCCGACTGAATGCCGGTGATCTGCTGCGCGATCTCACCGGTCGCCTTCGCGGTCTGCGCGGCAAGGGCCTTGACCTCGGAAGCCACCACCGCGAAGCCGCGACCGGACTCGCCGGCCCTCGCCGCCTCGATCGTTGCGTTGAGCGCGAGGAGATTGGTCTGCCCCGCGATCTGGTCGATCAGTTCGACGACGTCGCCAATCTTCGCGACCGCTCTCGACAATCCGTCGATATGCCCGTCGGTCAGCCGGACCTGATCAACGGCTTCGTTGGCCATTCGCGCCGAATCCTGCACCCGGCGGCTGATCTCGTTGACGGACGACGACAGCTGCTCGGTCGCCGACGCGACCGACTGGACGTTTGCGGAGGCTTCCTCCGAACCGTCGGCGACGGTGACGGCGAGCTTCTGCGCCCGCGCGGCCGTCACGTTCATCGCGCCGGCAGAGGCTTCCAGCTCGGTCGACGCCGAACTCACCGCGTCCACGATCTCGCCGACTGCAGTCTCGAATTGACCGGCAAGCCGGTGCATGTCGGCACGGCGCTGTTCGGCCGCGATCTGGTCCTGCCTGATCTTGGCGTCCGCGACCTCGTGCGCCTTCTGCTCGGCCTTGACCTTGAACGTCTCCACCGCGTGAGCCATGTCGCCTACCTCGTCCTTGCGGCCAAGCCCGGGGAGAACCACTGCGAAATTGCCGCCGGCCAATTCGTCCATCGCGGCCGTCAGTGCCGAGAGCGGACGCACGATCCTGGAAACCGCGACCCAGAAGCTCAGCAATGTGAGGCCGAGGCTCGCAAGCAGGATTGCAACGCTGATGATCAGGTTGGAGGCGCTCGCCTTCGCCTGTTCGGCGGCCTCCGTATCCGCCGCCGCGCCGATTGCATCCGCGAGCCCAAGAATGGAATTGATGGCCGTCGTCGCGCGGCTCACATAATCGCGGCCGCCGATCTTGTACTCGCCGCTCGGACCTGCGGCGAGGATTTCGGCACGCAGTGCGCCATAGGTCTGAAAGTAATCCTCATTCACCGACTTGATGGCTCGCGCGAGTGCTGCCGGAACGTCGGTGCGGTCGGCGATCGGGGCAACCGTCTCCCAGGCGAGCTCCACGTGGCCGCGGAAGGTCGCGATCCGGCCGATGCCGTCCGCGGCGAGCTTCGCGTGCGAACTGATCAACCCGCCGAGAAGCGCACGTTCGCGCCCGGCGTTTTCTGCCATCTCCGCTGTCAGGTGCCGAAGGCCGACGAGGCGTGCCATGGCCGCCGAAGGCGAACTGGTCAGCGTTTCCTGCGTCAGGCGCAGTCTGTTGGCGGCGACCTCGATCAGGTCGGTGATCGCCGGGGCAAAGGCCTTGACCACCTCGGTGTCCCGCTCCGACCCAGGCTTGGCCAGATTCGCATCGACCCTGCGGCGCAGGCTCTCGAAGCTTTGGAATGCCCGTTCGGCTTCCGAGATGCGTTGTTCAGCGCCCTTCATCGCCGTGACGCCACGCAAGCGCTGCACGGCATCGCGGAAGGCCCGATCCGACGTCGCGCGCACAGCATCGATTTCAGAGCGGCGATCGGCCGGAAGAACCTCGGGCGAATTCAGCGCCGCATTGGTCATGCCCCGCTCCTTCGCCCACTGCCCGGCGCTGTGCAGCAACGATTGCGAAATGCCGTTGAGGCCGACGAAGATCTCGGCCTCCTGACGGTCGTGGTAGGCGTGAATGGCCGTGTAGCCGGTGGCCGCCACTCCCATCAAGGCAAGCGCCGAAATGATGACCGGTAGGACCGTGCCAATTCTGAGATGCACCGCTGGCTTCCTTCTCCCGAGTGCCGCTTCCTCTGGACGAAGGAATCGACCCTCACGAGAGATACAAGAAGCCTGCAACGCGATGTTGTCTCACGTCAAAGTGCGGCCGCGCTGCCGGGGCGCCACCGCATATGCTTATCAAAACGTTGCCCGCGATAACGCGCGCGTGCAACGCTGGTACGTCGTGCTGTCCTCAGGCGGCGCGGACGGAGTTGAGGAACTTGCCGACCTCGAGCTTGAGACGATTGGAATCGCGGGACAGCATCTGCGCCGCCGACAGCACCTGCGAGGACGCCGAGCCGGTTTCGGAGGCGCCGCGCTGGACGTCGCCGACATTGGACGAGACCTGCTGGGTACCCTGGGCGGCCTGCTGAACGTTACGGGCAATTTCCTGGGTGGCCGCGCCCTGTTGCTCCACGGCCGCGGCGATCGTTGCGGCAATCTCCGACAAACGCGCGATCGTGCCGCTGATCTCGCCGATGGCACTGACCGAATCCTGCGTCGCCGCCTGAATGCCGCCGACCTGCTGGCCGATCTCTCCGGTGGCCTTCGCCGTCTGCTCGGCGAGCGCCTTGACCTCGGAAGCCACGACGGCGAAGCCGCGACCCGCCTCGCCGGCCCGCGCCGCCTCGATCGTGGCATTGAGCGCCAGCAAATTGGTCTGGCCGGCGATCGCATTGATGAGCTCGACGACGTCGCCGATCCGCGATGCGGCCCGCGACAATTCGCTGACACGTTCGGTGGTGGCATGCGCCTGGCTGACCGCCTCGCTCGCGATCCGGGAGGAGTCCTGCACCTGGCGGCCGATCTCGCGCACCGAGGACGACATCTCTTCGGCGGCCGACGCCACCGAGTGGACGTTGGTGGACGCTGCTTCCGAGCCGGATGCGACCACCGTGGCCAGCTCCTGCGCCCGGCCCGCGGTCGAGGACAGCGTCGAGGCTGACGCCTCGAGCTCGGTTGCGGCCGACGACACCGTCTCGACGATCTCGCCGATCGCGGCCTCGAAGCCGTCGGCAAGCTTGGTCATGTCGGCCTTGCGCTGCGTCTCGGCGCGGCGCTGCACCGCCTGCACCTCGTCGCGGCTGAACCGGATGATGGTCTGCACGGTCTGAAGGTTGCGCAGCGCCTCGCCGATCTCGTCGTCGCGCTCGATCACGATGCGGTTGTCGAGCTTGTCCTGCACGAGATTGACCAGGGTGTCGTTGAGCTGTTGCATCGGCCCCTGGATCGCACGCATGGTTGCAAGGCCCGCGAAACCGACGACGACGGCACCGACGACGGCCAGCGCCGACAGGATCAGGCTGGCCGAACCACCGGAAGCGAGCGCGCCGCCGATGCCGAGCCCGAGCATGAACAGCGCCTGGAGCGCCATGGTCGTGACGAGACGCGCCTTCAGCGTCCTCGTGAAGACGCTGAAACGGTCGAGCCACGAGCGGCGGCGGATGATGCCGGCGTCGACGCGATAACCATGCGCCTTCTTCTCGCGGATCGCGGCGTAGACCTCCTCGGCGAGCTTGCGCTGATCGGCCGGCAGTTTTGTGCGGATCGAGGTGTAACCCTTGAGCTGGCCGTTCTCCCGGATCGGCGAAGCAGTTGCCAGCACCCAGTAGAAGTCGCCGTTCTTGCGGCGATTCTTCACCGCGCCGAGCCAGGGCTTGCCGGCCTTCAGCGTGTTCCAGAGATTGTCGAACGCCTCCGGCGGCATGTCGGGGTGGCGAACGATATTGTGCGGCTGGCCCATCAGCTCGGCCGATGTGAACCCGGCCGCGGCGAGGAAGTCTTCGTTGAAGTAGGTGAGCTTGCCCTTGAGATCGGTGCGCGAAACGATCAGCGTCTCGTCGCTGACCGGATATTCGACATCAGTGACGGGAAAATTCTTGCGCATTGGGGCCCCCCAATGAATTGACTATTCGTTCATTCCAATTCGGACGGCCGCTGTTCGAGTCGTCTTGGCGTCATTCTCATAAAGCGAGTTTAACCAACGATGAAACGGAACCACCGTGCGTCTACGGGTGCTTCCCCTTGATGCTACCTGTAGGCAACATCATGCTACCGGCCGCAAAAAAGGAAACGAGCGGCGCTTTTGACGCCGCTCGTTCCTGGAGCGATAGCTGTGCGCGCGAACTTATGCCGCGCGGACGTTGGTCAGGAACTTGCTGACCTCATTCTTCAGCCGGCCCGAGTCGTTCGACAGCATTTGCGCCGCCGACAGCACTTGTGAGGACGCCGTGCCGGTCTCGGTCGCTCCGCGCTGCACGTCGGTGATGTTGGAGGAGACCTGCTGGGTACCTTGCGCGGCCTGCTGCACGTTGCGGGCGATCTCCTGGGTCGCCGCGCCCTGCTCTTCCACCGCCGCCGCAATCGCCGACGAGATTTCCGACAGGCGCTCGATGGTCGAGGAGATCTCCTTGATGGCGCCGACCGAGTCGTTGGTCGCCGCCTGGATGCCGGAGATCTGCTGGCCGATCTCGCCGGTGGCCTTCGCGGTCTGCTCGGCGAGCGCCTTCACCTCCGAGGCCACCACGGCGAAGCCGCGGCCGGCCTCGCCGGCACGTGCGGCCTCGATGGTCGCGTTCAGCGCCAGCAGGTTGGTCTGGCCGGCGATGGTGTTGATCAGCTCGACCACGTCGCCGATGCGGGACGCCGCCTTGGAAAGCTCGCTGACCCGCTCGGTGGTGGCGCGCGCCTGGCCGACGGCATCGCCCGCCATTCGCGCCGATTCCTGCACCTGACGGCTGATCTCGCCGACCGACGAAGCCATCTCCTCGGTCGCCGAGGCCACCGACTGCACGTTACCAGATGCCTGGTCGGATGCGGTGGCGACGACGGAGGCGAGCTCTTGCGCCCGCTCGGCGGTCGAGCTCAGCGATCCGGCCGAGCTTTCCAGCGCGCCGGATGCGGCGGACACCGTTTCCACGATGCCGCCCACCTGCGCTTCGAAGCTGTCGGCCAGCTCGTTCATGGTGCGCTTGCGTTCGCGATCGGCAGCGGCCTGGTCCTGGGCACGTTGCTCGATGCTGCGCTTGATGTCGTCCTGCATCGAGCTCAGCGACGTCGCGAGCCTGCCGACCTCGTCGGCCTGATCGATCTTGAGCTGCTGGTTGAAGTCGCCCTTGGCGATGCCGTCGGCGAAATTGGCGCAGTCCTGGATCGGCCGCGCGATCTTGCGTGCAGCGAACGAGATCAAGAAGATCGCCGCCAGCCCGATGACGAGGCCGACACCGAGCTGCCAGAACGTGCTCGACGTCGCGCGGGCACTGAGCGAGGCATCCAGCTGCCGTGCGGACGCCAGCACGACCTCGCGCGGGACCGAGATCACGACCGACCACGCATTCTCGGTGAGCCCGAAGCGGATCGGCGCATAGATATCGATGTTGGCGAACTTCGGATCGTCCTGCACTGCGCTTTTGCCGGCCTTGACGATGGCGAGGCTCTCGCTCCAGCGCGGATCGGCTGCCGAAGCGTTCTTGCCGATCACGTCCTGATTGGCGCTGTTGGCCACGATCAGGCCGGTATCGTTGAGGATCGCGACCTTGCCCTTGCCCTCGAACAGCGAGGCATTGATCTTGAGGGCCAGCTTCTGCACGAAGTCGAGATTGTAGTCGGCGCCGGCAACGCCGCGGAACTTGCCGCCGATCATGACCGGCACCGACATGGTCGCCAGGAAGACGGCCTTGCCCTGCACGATGTAGGGCAGCGGACCGAGGATGTTCTCCTTACCCGTCGTGTTCGGATTGATGTACCAGGCGCCCTTCACCAGACCGTTGGGATGCCGCTCGCTGCTGTCGTACTCGACCAGCGGCTGAACGGCGATGTCGCCGTTGGCATTGCGCGTCCAATAGGGCAGGAACCGGCCGGTATTGTCCGATCCAACCTCCTTGCGGCCCTTGAACGCCGCGTCATCGCCATCCAGCGCGCCGGGCTCCCAGGCAGAATAGGTACCGTTGAAAGCAGGATTGAGCTCGAGCACGTGGCGGAGCAGCGCGTTGAACTGAGCGCGCCGGGCTGCGATGGGGGTGCCGGTCTTCTCGTCTGCCAGCGTCGCGAACGCATGCGCGATGGTGCGCGCGGCATCAAATCCGACCTCCAACTCGGCCTTGATGGCGCTGGCTTCGGTGGCAGCGCGGTTCGTCAGGCTTTCCTTGGTCTGATTGTCGACCAGCTGCATGACCTCGTGGGTCACGTACTGGTTCATGCTCTGCGTGGAGAAGAGGCCGTAGCCGATCAGCACGACGCAGGTGACCGCGAGGCAGAGGCCGGCGATCAGGGCAATCTTCAACTGGATGGAGCGAATGGCAGAAAACGAAAACAGCTTCACGATGGGCCTCCGAAATGCTGCGAGGACTTTTAGTTCCCCGCGTTCGGAACCCGTAAAGATTTGGAACCGTATGACCCACGTGAAAAATAAGTCCGGGGCCGGGCGGTGCGCCAAAAGCAAAGAGCGGCGCCGATGACGCCGCTCTTGCGTAGTTTGATACCTGTCCGAAAGGATCAGGCCGCGCGCACGTTGGTCAGGAACTTGCTGACCTCATTCTTCAGCCGGCCCGAGTCGTTCGACAGCATTTGCGCCGCCGACAGCACTTGTGAGGACGCCGTGCCGGTCTCGGTCGCTCCGCGCTGCACGTCGGTGATGTTGGAGGAGACCTGTTGGGTACCTTGCGCGGCCTGCTGCACGTTGCGGGCGATCTCCTGCGTCGCCGCGCCCTGCTCTTCCACCGCCGCCGCAATCGCCGACGAGATCTCCGAGAGACGCTCGATGGTCGAGGAGATTTCCTTGATGGCGCCGACCGAGTCGTTGGTCGCCGCCTGGATGCCGGAGATCTGCTGACCGATTTCGCCGGTGGCTTTCGCGGTCTGCTCGGCGAGCGCCTTCACCTCGGAGGCCACCACGGCGAAGCCGCGGCCGGCCTCGCCGGCACGTGCGGCCTCGATGGTCGCGTTCAGCGCCAGCAGGTTGGTCTGGCCGGCGATGGTGTTGATCAGCTCGACCACGTCGCCGATGCGGGACGCCGCCTTGGAAAGCTCGCTGACCCGCTCGGTGGTGGCACGGGCCTGGCCGACGGCATCGCCCGCCATCCGCGCCGATTCCTGCACCTGACGGCTGATCTCGCCGACCGACGAAGCCATCTCCTCGGTCGCCGAGGCCACCGACTGCACGTTGGTCGAGGCTTCCTCCGAAGCGCTGGCAACGGTGGTTGCCAGCCTCTGGGAGCGGTCGGCGGTCGAGGTCAGTGTCGATGCGGAGGCCTCCAGCTGGGTCGAAGCCGACGACACGGTCTGGACGATCTCGCCGATCATGGTTTCGAATTCGCGGGTGATGTTGTCGACGCGGCGGCCGCGTTCGATCTTGGCTTCGGCATCCGTGGCCGCAGCCTCGTCGGCGGCTTTCTTGGCGATCAGCGCCTCCTTGAAGATCTGGAGCACGTCGGCCATGGCGCCGATCTCGGTCTTCTCGCCCCGGTGCGGGACTTCGGCGGAGAGGTCGCCCTTGCCCAGCGCCTGCATCGGCTCGATGATCGAGTTGATGCCCTTCGAGACGTCCTGGACGAGATAGAAGCCGACGCCGATGCCGATGATGACGGCGGCGCCGAGAATGATCGAGACCAGCATAAAAGCATAGGAGTAGCTGTCCGCGGCATCCTGAGCCGCCTGATCGCCACCCTTGGTGTTGAGCTCGATGTCCTTCATCAGGACCTCATCCGACGCAAGACCGATCTTGTTGACCGTCTTGCTGTTCAGTTCCTGGGCTTCGTGCGGGACCTTGCCGGCCTCCTTGCGCGAGAGCGCCATCACCTCCTCGGTGCCCTTCTTGTAGTCGTCCCAGAGTTTTGCCCACTGGTTGTAGAGCGCCCGCTCCTCTGGCGAGGTGATCATTGGCTCGTACCGGCCGCGGATCTTGGCGAGCGCCTCGATCACCGTCACACCCGTCTTCTCGTTGGCGAGCTTCTCGTCCAGCGTTTCGGAAAGCATGTGCTGGCGGACCACGTTGCGATAGGTGATGACGCTCGCACGAAGCTCGCCAAGCACCCGCACACTGGGCATCCAGCTCGTGGTGATGTCGATCGTGTTGGCATTCATCGACCGCATTTTCATGACGGCCAGGAGACCCATGCCGGCCATTGCGACCAGCAGGAACGCCACGACACTGATGATCTTGGCGCGGATGGAAATGGTGGCAAGCATAATCGGGTCTCTTTGTGCTGGCGCGGTGCGCGTCCGGAGGTATTACGAATCAACCAAAGGGAGCAGCACCAACATCCAACACCAGAGCACCTGCGCAGATGTTAACTACGACCCCGTACGAGTACGGAGCCTCAAAGAGATGAACACGTCGCTAAAAATGCTCTGCGCTCAGCGCATGAGCCTAAGCGCGTCGGAGAAAAATTCAGCGCCGCCGAAGTTTCCGGACTTCAGAGCGAGCAGCATGTCGGCTTGCGCGCCCACCGCATGCAGCACCGGGACACCTGCCGCGATTTCCACTCCGACGAGAAATCCGGGAATCTTCAACCGATCGACCACCGCACCGGAGGTCTCGCCGCCGGCAACGATCAGTCGCCGCACGCCTGATTTTACAAGGCTTTCCGCGATGTCGGCCATGGTCTGCTCGATCGCGTGGCCGGCCGCGTCGCGACCGTGCCGCGCCTGCAGTGCGGCGACCTGATCGGGCGTCGCGCTCGAGGCGATCAGCACCGGCCCCTCCGCAAGCCGCGGTCTCGCCCAGTCCAGCGCACGCTGCGCTTCGCCGCCCCCCGTAATGATACGGTCCGGATCGAGGTGAAGCACCGGCATGACGCGTTCGGCGTTGGCGATCTGCTGAAGCGTCGCCTGAGAGCAGCTCCCGGCGAGGCAGGCCGCCGGTCCGCCGACGGCAATGCCGGTCTCGCCGTTCGCCCCGGCCGATTTGACTTTACCCGTCGACACCAGCGCACGCGCGAGCCCGAGGCCGATGCCGGAGGCGCCGACCGACAGCCGATGTTCGGCGGCGACGAGGCCGATGGTCTCGAGGTCGCGGTCGAAGACCGCGTCGATGATCGCCGCGCCGATGCCCTTGCCCGCCAGCTCGGCCAGCCGCGCCCGCACGGCATCTGCGCCGCGCGTGACGGTGGCGAGGTCGACGAGACCGATCTGCGTCCTGCTCTGGCGCGCCAGCACGCGCACCAGGTTGGAATCGTGCATCGGGTTGAGCGGATGGTCCTTCAGCGGGCTCTCGTTGAGCGGCACCGCGCCGACGAAAAGGTTGCCCTGGTAGACGGTGCGGCCGGTCTCCGGGAAGGCCGGCGTCACCAGCACCGCACCTTCGCCGCCATCGGCACGCAGCGCGTCCATCACCGGGCCGATATTGCCGGCGTCGGTGGAATCGAAGGTCGAGCAGATCTTGAACAGCACGTGGCCGGCGCCGCGGCCGCGCAGCCACTGATCCGCCGCGCGCGAACGCGACACGGCAAGGCCGGCCTCGATCGAGCGGCTCTTCAGCGACACCACGACGGCATCGACCTCGGGCAGTGCGAGATCGTCCGCGGGCACGCCGATGGTCTGCACGGTGCGCAGGCCCGCGCGTGTCAGCGTGTTGGCGAGATCGGAAGCGCCGGTGTAATCGTCGGCGATGCAGCCCAACGCAAGTGTCACGGCTTCACTCCTGCATAAGGCTTGAACCAGGCAAGGCCGTCGGTGGTCTTGCCGCGCGGATTGTACTCGCAGCCGACGAAGCCGGCATAGCCGAGGCGGTCGAGCTCTTCGAACAGGAACGGATAGTTCAGCTCCTCCCCGTCAGGCTCGTTGCGCGAGGGGATGCTGGCGATCTGGATGTGGCCGACGATCGGCATCATCTCGCGCAGCCGCATCGTGACGTCGCCATGGATGATCTGGCAGTGATAGATGTCGAACTGGAGCTTGAGGTTCGGAAGCCTCAGCTCCTGGATCAGATCGCGCGCAAAGCCGAAATCGTTGAGGAAGTAGCCAGGCACGTTGCGCGCATTGATCGGCTCGAGCACGATATCGATGCCGTGCGGGGCGAAGAACTCCGCAGCCCATGCCACCGATTTGTAGAATGCCTCGATCGCGACGCGCTCGCCGCGGTTGGCGATGCCGGCCATCAGGTGCAGCCGCTTGACGCCGGTCGCCTTGGCGTAAGGCAGAGCGGTCTCCAGGCCCGCCTTGAGATCGGAGAAGCGCGAGGGGAGCGCCGCAAAGCCCTTCTCGCCGGCGTTCCAGTCGCCCGGCGGCAGGTTGAACAGCGCCTGGGTCAGGCCGTTGCGCTTGAGGCGGTCGCCGACCGCCTCGGCCGGATGCTCATAGGGAAAGAGAAACTCGACCGCGGTGAAGCCAGCCTGGGCTGCGGCATCGAAGCGATCGAGGAACGGCACCTCGGTGAACATCATCGAGAGATTGGCGGCGAAACGGGGCATTGGCGTCCTCTTCGTTACTTGTCGCCGGGCAGCTTGACGCCGGTGACCTGCGCATACATCCGCGCCACCGAGGCGTCGTCGTCCCGGCCCATGCCGGCGGCCGATGTCATCAGGAACATCTGGAGTGCGGCGGCGGAGACCGGCACCGGGAATCGCGCGCTGCGCGCCATGTCCTGGATGATGCCGAGGTCCTTGACGAATATCTCGACGGCGCTGCGCGGTGTGTAGTCGCCGTCGAGCACGTGCGGCATGCGGTTCTCGAACATCCAGGAATTGCCGGCGGAGGCCGTGATCACCTCATAGACCTTGCGGATGTCGAGGCCCTGCTTGGCGGCGAATGCCATCGCCTCCGAGGCGGCGGCGATGTGCACGCCGGCGAGCAGCTGGTTGATCATCTTGAAGGCGGCGCCCTGGCCGGCGGCATCGCCGAGCTCGTAGAGCTTTGCGGCCATGGCATCGAGCGCAGGCCGCGCCTTCGCGAACGCTGTGGGGCTGCCGGAGGCGAGGATCGTCAGCTCGCCTTGCGCGGCGCGCTGCGCTCCGCCGGAAATCGGTGCATCCAGATAATGCCGGCCGGTCGCCTCCAGCTGCTTGGCCAGGCGTCGTGCCACGTCGGGGTCCATCGTGGCGGAGGATACGAAGACGCTGCCTTCAGGCATGGTCTCGGCGGCCCCATCCTTGCCGAACAGGACGGCTTCCGTCTGCGCGGCATTGACGACGACGCTGACGACGATGTCCGCGCTCTTGGCCGCCTCGGCCGGCGTTTTGGCACCCGCGCCACCATCCTTGACGAAACGCGCCACCGCCTCGGCCGAAACGTCACAACCGGTGACGGCGTGGCCGGCGCGCTTCAGCGAGGTCGCCATGCCAAACCCCATCGAGCCGAGCCCGATGACCGCGATGCGCTGATTTTGTGACGTGGAGGCGGACATGCAACTAACCCTTGCGAACGTTTCCCGGACGGCCGGCTTTTGCGGCGGCTCGGCGAACCGATATCACGGCTTGGCCGCGCTGCCAAAGCGTGAGACAAGCGGGCATGACGGCCATGAAACCTGAAGCGAGCAACGAGACGCGGCTGCGCGAGGACATCTGCCGCTTCGGACGGTCCCTGTTCGAGCGCGGGCTGACGCCCGGCTCCTCCGGCAATATCAGCGTCAGGCTGGACGGCGGCGGCTGGCTGGTGACGCCGACCAATGCCTCGCTCGGTTTCCTCGATCCTGCGAAGCTGTCGCGGCTGGACGAGAGGGGCCGGCTGGTGTCGGGCGATGCCCCGACCAAGGAAGTTCCGCTGCACACCGCGCTCTATGACACGCGCGGCAGTGCCCGCGCCATCGTGCACCTGCACTCCACCCAGTCGGTTGCGCTCTCGATGCTGCCCGAGATCGACCCGCGCGCCGCGCTGCCGCCGATGACGGCCTATTATCTGATGAAATGCGGCGCCACCGCGCTCGTGCCGTACTACCGCCCCGGCGATCCCGCGGTCGCGGATGCGATCAAGGGCCTGGCGGGGAAATATTCATCGGTGCTGCTCGCCAATCACGGCCCGGTCGTTGCCGGCGACACGCTGGAAGCCGCGGTGTTCGCGACGGAGGAGCTGGAGGAGACGGCGAAGCTCTATCTGCTGCTGCGGGGGATGAACCCGCGCTATCTGTCACCGGAGCAGGTGGCGGATCTGGTGAAGGTGTTTGGGGTGACGTTGCCGGAGCATGGGCACGGTCATTGAACCACACCCACCGCCGTCATCCTGAGGTACGAGCCTTGCGATGCGATGCATCGCAAGGTGAAGCCTCGAAGGATGGGCTACGGGCGCTCGCGGCTCATTCTTCGAGGCGCGCAAGAGCGCGCACCTCAGGATGACGGCGGAGAGTGCGGCGACGGCGTCAACGCCTACAGCCCCAGATACGCCTTCCTCACGTCGGGATTGCCCCTGATCTCAGCCGCGGGCCCCTGCATCAGCACGCGGCCGGTTTGCAGGATGTAGGCGCGGTCGGCGATCTCCAGGCACTCGGCCATGCGCTGCTCGACGATCAGCACGGTCATGCCGGCGTCGCGGATGCGCTTCACCGCCTGGAAAATCTCGTCGACAAGCTTTGGCATGATGCCCTGCGAGGGCTCGTCCAGCATCAACAGACGCGGGCGCGTCATCAACGCGCGGCCGATCGCGAGCATCTGCTGCTCGCCGCCGCTTAGCGTTTCGGCGCGCTGCTCCAGGCGCTCGGCCAGGCGGGGAAACAGCTGGAAGACGAGATCGAGCGGCCCCTCGCGGTTCGCGTCACCGCGGTAGAGATAGCTGCCGAGACGCAGATTGTCGCGCACCGACAGGCGCGGGAACAGGCGGCGATTCTCCGGCACAAAGGCAATGCCGGTCGCCGTGATGTGGTGCTGCGCCATGCCGTCGAGGCGCTTGCCGTCGAACGTCACCGTGCCGGAACGCGGCCGCTCGGCGCCGGCGATGGATTTGAGCAGCGTCGATTTGCCCGCGCCGTTGGCGCCGGCGACGCAGACGATCTCGCCCTTCTGGACCTCGATCGAGATCGCGGAGATCGCGACCAGGCCCTGATAGGCGGTCGTGACTTCACGCACGCTGAGCATGACGATCTCCCAGATATGCGCTGATCACCTTGGGATCGCGAACGACATCGGCGGGCTTGCCCTCGACCAGCACCTTGCCGAGATCGAGCACGATGGCGCGATCGACCAAGGGCATCACGATCTCCATGACGTGCTCGACCATCAACACGGTGATGCCGGCATCGCGCACCTTGCGCACCAGCGCGACACCGGTCTGCGCTTCGGTCGGCGTCAGGCCGGTGAGGACTTCGTCGAGCAGCAGCAGTTTCGGTTCGGTCGCGAGCGCACGGGCGACTTCGAGACGGCGCTTCTCGGCGGGCACGAGGTCGCTGGCAAGCACGTCGGCGCGCGCGGCAAGGCCGGTGAACTCCAAGACCTCGTGCGCCTTGCGACGGGCCTCGCGCATCACGGTGTTGCGCACCAGCGCGCCGACGATGACATTGTCGATCACCGTCATGGTCTCAAAACTCTTGACGACCTGGAAGGTGCGGCCGACGCCGCGCTGGCAGCGTTCGGCCGCCGGCATGTGGGTGACGTCCTCGCCGTCGAAGAGAATCGAGCCTTGCGTCGGCGGCAGAACGCCTGCGATGAGATTGAACAGCGTCGACTTGCCGGCGCCGTTGGGGCCGATCAGGCCGACGATCTCGCCGCGGCCGACCGAGATCGAGACGTCGCTGTTGGCGACGAGGCCGCCGAACCGCTGCCAGACGCCGCGGGTTTCAAGAAGCGCGGTCATCGTGCGGCCCCCGTCTTCTTCCGGCGTGAAAACAGGCTGAGCAGTCCCCGCGGCAAGGCCAGCGAGATCAGGACGATCAGCGTGCCGTAGACGATGAGGTCGACACCGCGCCCGGAGCCGCCGAACTTGAAGCGGGTCAGCTCCGTCAGCGGGATCAGGATGGCGGCCCCTAACACCGGCCCCCACAGGGTGCCGATGCCGCCGAGCACGGCGGGCAGCGCCATCAAGAGCGAGAACTGGAAGCCCATGACGCTTTCAGGATCGATGTAGGAGACGAACTGGGCATAGAAGCTGCCACCCACCGCGACCAGGAAGGCGGAGACGGCGGCCGCGCCCATCTTGGAATTGAACACGTCGACACCGAGGCTCTCGGCCGCGTCCGGATTGTCCTTCACCGCACGCCACCAGAATCCCCATTTTGAGTTCTCCAGCCACCAGGTGACGAACCAGGCGAGGCAGCACAGCGCCAGCGCGAAATAGAAGTATGGCAGCTTGGTGCGCAGGAACTGGAATTTCAGCCAGCTGTCGCCGCGGATTGGAATGGTGATGCCCATCGCGGCGCCGGCCCATTCCCAGTTGTGGAACAGAAGCAAGCCGATCTCGGCGATGACGATGGTGGCGATCACGAAGTAATGGCCGCGCAGGCGGAAGAAGGGATAACCGAGCCCCATCGCGATCAGCGCCGACACGACGCCGCCCGCCAGCATGCCGAACCAGGGCAGCACGCCGAACTTCGTGAACAGCAGCTCGGTGGTGTAGGCGCCCAGGCCGAAATACAGCGCGTGCCCGAGCGAGATCTGCCCGCAATAGCCGGACAGGATGTTCCAGCTCTGCGACAGGCCCGCATACATCAGCGTCAGGATCAGGATGTTCTGGACGACGACGTCCTTCACGAACAATGGCGTCGCTGCGGCAATCGCGGCGAGCACCGCGGCGATGATGAGGTCGCGGCGGCGCCGCGCTGCAAAATCCTTGTCCATCAGATCGATCCGAACAGGCCGCGCGGCCGGATGAAGACGACCAGCAGATAGACCGCGTAGATGCCGACCGATTTCAGCGACGGCGGCAGCACCAGCGCGGTGGTCGCTTCGACGAGGCCGACGATGATGCCGCCGGCAAAGGCGCCGAACACGCTGCCGAAGCCGCCGAGCGCCACCGTGACATAGGCGATCAGCGCAAAGGACGCGCCGACATCGGGATAGATATAGAAGAAGCTCGCCATGATCGCGCCAGCGAGACCGACCAGCGCGGCACCAAGGCCCCAGCCGAACGCGAACACGCGGTTCTTGTCGATGCCGACCAGCGCGACCGCACCGGGATCTTCGCGGGTGGCTTCCAGCGCGCGGCCGAAATCGGTGCGATGGATGAAGAAGTAGAGGCCGGCAAAGGCGAGGATCGAGACCAGCGCACCGACCAGCTGCGGCTCCGGCAGGAAGATGCCGGCGACCGAGATGGTTTTGCCACCGAGCCAGGATTGCGGAATGCTGCGATAATCAGGCGTGAAGAAGAACTGCGCCAGGCCCCGCATCACGATGGCAAGGCCGAACGTGGTGAAGATCTGCACCATGCCGGCGTTGGCCTTGGCCCGCATGGCGAAGCGTACAATGAGCAAGTAGACCACCGCTCCGAAGATAAAGAGCGCCGCGGCGACCAACGGCGCCGAAAGCAAGGGGTCGATCGCGAAGAACGCGAACAGGAAGAAGGACAGGTACATCGCGATCATCAGGAACTCGCCATGAGCGAAGTTCGTGACGTCCATCAGGCCGAAGATCAGCGCGAGGCCGACCGCGATCAGTCCGTACAACAGCCCCATGAGGAGGCCGCTCGCGAGACTCTGGATAATGGCTTGCGCTGTCAAAAGTCTGTCCCCCGAAATAGATCCTCATCCCGAGGAGCGCGCTCAGGCGCGCGTCTCGAAGGATGGCCAGCCCTCGTCCTTCGAGACGCGGACTACGCCCGCTCCTCGGGATGAGGGCGGGAGCTGCATCCGAGCTCCCGCGTCCCAGTCTTACTTCATCGGCCAGACCGCCTCGGCGATCGCGGCCTGCGGGGGGAAGATCGTGACGAACTTGCCGCCGATATATTGCAGCAGCACCGGGTCCGCATCGTTGTTCTGGCCCATCTCGTCGAACTTGACGCGCTTCCAGGGCATGATGGTCTGCTCGCCCGGGATGTCGGTCGCGGCCAGCGCATCGCGGATCTTCTCGCCGTCGGTCGACTTGGCGCGGCTGATGGCGTCGGCGAGGATGATCAGGCCCATGAACTGGCGCGAGGTGAGGTCGTTGAAGTCCTTGCCCGACCGCGTCTTGAACATCTCGTTGATCTTGCCGACCATCGGGCGCTTCTGCGCGAGGTCGAGCGAGAAGGTGCCGCGCGAAATCACGCCTTCGAGCTTGTCGCCGACGGCATCATAGAGCGCCTTCTCGGAGAAGCCGGCGTCCTGCGCCACGATCGCATTCGGCTTGTAGCCGAGCTCGGCCATGGTCTTGACCAGGAGGATGCCGTCGGTGGTGTAGCTCGAGGGCATCAGCACGTCGGCATTCGCGGACTTGAGCTGCTGCACCTCGGCCGAGAGCGAGGGCGAGTTGGCGCGATACTTGATGTCGGTGACGATCTTGTAGGCGCGCTCGCCGGCGATCTTGGCCTGGGCGTTGCCGGAATCGGTGCCGAAAATGGTGTCCTCGTGGAACAGCGACAGCGTCTCGATCTTGGTGCCCTTCTTCTTCATGGCGTCGAAGAAGTCGAACATGGCGGCCGAATACATCTCGTCATGCGGCGCGGCGCGGAAATAGTACTTCAGGCCGCGGCGATGCAGGCTGGGCGAGGAATTGTCGGCGGACACAAACGGGACCTGGTAGCGCTCGCAGATCTGGCTCACCGTGACGGCGACGGCGCTCTGATAGGTCCCGATGATGGCTGAGACCTTCTCCTGCGTGATCAGGCGCTCGGCTTCGGCGCGGCCCTTCTGCGGATCGGCCTGGTGATCGGCGAACACGAGGCGGACCTTGGCGCCGCCGAGGCCCGGCAGGCCCTCCCCCTTCGCCAGCGGCAGGTCGAAATCGGTGTCCTTGTTGATGACCTCGAGCGCGGTCTCATAGGCCTTCTGCGCATCGACGCCCTGCTGCGCGCTGCCGCCGGAGAACGGATAGATGACGCCGATCACGACTTCGGAAGTCTGTGCGCGCGCCGCCAGCGGCACCAGTGCGGCAGTCGCGGTGGCTCCCAACAACACGTCGCGGCGAGTGATCGTCATGGCAAAGTCCCCTGTACTGAATTTCGGCTGATCGAATGAAGCGATTGATGGATGCAGTAAAGCCCTAACATGCAGCATACGCTGCCCATTAAATCACGGCCATGGTCCTGTTCTTGAGATCCGTCACCAGCATCAGGCCGGGCGAATGCGTGATCGCGAACGGGAGCTTGGCGGCGTTGATGACGGATTGCGGCGTCACGCCGCAGGCCCAGAACACCGGAATCTCGTCGTCGGCGACCGGCACCGGATCGCCGTAGTCCGGCTTGGCGATGTCCTTGATGCCGATCAGATGCGGATGGCCGAGATGGACGGGCGCGCCGTGCACGGCGGGATAGCGCGAGGTGATCTGCACCGCGCGGATCGCATCCGAAGGCTTGAACGGACGCATCGACACCACCATGGGGCCGGCGAACGGACCGGCCTCGCCGCAGGCGATGTTGGTACGATACATCGGCACGCGCACATTGCGCTCGATGTGCCGGATCGGCATGCCCTCGTCGAGCAAGGCTTCTTCGAACGAGAAGGAGCAGCCGAGCACGAAGGTCACGAGATCGTCGCGCCAATGCTTCGTCACATCGGTCGGCTCGTCGACGACCTCGCCGTCGCGCCAGACGCGGTAGCGCGGCACGTCGGTGCGGATGTCGAGATCGGCGCCGAGCGAAGGGATGTGCGGACTGCCGACATCGGACATGCCGATGATCGGGCACGGCTTCGGATTGAGCTGGCAGAAGCGATGAAAGGCGCTGGCATATTCCGCCGGCAGGATCGCCAGATTGCCCTGGACGAAGCCGGGGGCGACGCCTGCGGTGGAGGCGACCAGCCCTTGCCGGTAGGCAAGCCGCGCCTTGCGGCTCGGAAGGGCGTCGGGCGTTTCAGTTTGCTGCACTGCCACCAAAACAGTCATGTAATCGACCTGCCTATAAACTCGACAAAGACAGCCAACACCAAGCGTGCTATAAAGTCTAATCGTCCTTTCTAATCGATATCGATAAATCTATTTTATCGGCAAGGAAAATCCTTTCAATGCTGGACTTCAGGTCGATCGAGACTTTTCTCTGGGTCGTAAAGCTCGGCAGCTTCCGCGGCGCCGCAGCACGGCTCAATACGACCCAGCCGGCGATCTCCCAGCGCATCGCCCAGCTCGAGCGCGAGATGGGCGTCAAGCTGCTCAACCGCGACCACCGCGTCGCCTCGCCGACGCCGAGCGGCCGGCAGATGATGGTCTATGCGGAGAAGCTGATCGGCCTGCGCGCTCAGATGATGGCGGAGATCGGCGACCGCTCGGCGATGCGCGGCGTGATGCGGCTCGGCGTCGCTGAGACCATCGTGCACACCTGGCTGCCGCGCCTCGTGAAGAGCGTGAACCAGGTCTATCCGAATCTGTCGCTCGAGATCGAGGTCGACATCACGCCCAACCTCACCGCGCGCCTGCTCGCGCAGGAGATCGAGCTTGCCTTCGTGGTCGGACCGTTGTCGGCGTCGGGCGTGCATAATCGCGTGCTCGCAGATTACCCGATCGGCTTCCTCGCAAGCCCTTCGCTCGGCCTCGGCAAAGGCCGGGTGACACCGGCGGAGCTTGCGCGGTTTCCGATCATCACCTTCCCGCGCAAGACCAAGCCTTACGAGGTCGTGCGCGAGGTATTCGACCGGCCGGAGCTGCCGCCGATCCGGCTGCACGCGTCCGCATCGCTAGCGACCGTTATCCACATGGCGGTCGAAGGCCTCGGCGTCGCCGTGATCCCCGACGCGATCGTCGAGAACGAGCTCGCCGACGGGCGGTTACAGCTGCTCGACACCGATCTTGCGATCGCACCGCTGACGTTCACCGCTAGCTGGCTCGCCTCGCCCGACGTCGTCGCCGTGGAGCGCGTCGCCGAGCTTGCACGGCAGATTGCGCAGAGCAGCCTCGCAGTTGACGCGCCCGCGCTGGCGCGTCATTGAAAAAGGCGCCGGACAACCTTCAACGTCATTCCGGGGCGATGCGACAGCATCGAACCCGGAATCTCGAGATTCCGGGTTCGGCTCTTCGAGCCGCCCCGGAATGACAACTGAGAGACTGACCGCATGAGCCGAGCCGCCACCAATCTGCAAATCGATTCCGCCCGCCTCTGGGGCTCCATCCACGAGACCGCGCAATTCGGCGCGACGGCCAAAGGCGGTGTGCGGCGGCTAACGCTGAGCAGCGAAGACAAGCAGGTACGCGACTGGTTCCGCCAGGCCTGCGAGGACGCTGGTCTCGAAGTGCACACCGACGCACTCGGCTCACAATTCGGCCTGCGCAAGGGCCGCGACATGTCGAAGCCGCCCGTCGGCATCGGCTCGCATCTCGACACCCAGCCGACCGGCGGCAAGTATGACGGCATTCTGGGCACGCTCGGCGCGCTGGAGGTGATCCGCACGCTGAACGATGCCGGCATCGAGACCGAAGCGCCGATCTGCGTCGTGAACTGGACCAACGAGGAAGGCTCGCGCTTCGCGCCCGCGATGATGGCCTCCGCCGCCTATGTCGGCGACTTCACCACCGACGACATTTTGTCCCGCAAGGACGCCGAGGGCACGACCGTCGGCCAGGCGCTGGACAGCATCGGCTATCGCGGCGACAAGCCGGTCGGCTTCCAGAAGCTTGGCTGCTTCGTCGAATTGCACATCGAGCAAGGCCCGATCCTGGAGGCCGAGGGCAAGACCATCGGCGTGGTCGATTCCGGCCAGGGCGTGCTGTGGTATGACGGCAAGATTTCCGGTTTCGAGAGCCATGCCGGATCCACGCCGATGCCGCTGCGGCGCGACGCGCTGGCGACGCTGTCGGAGATCGTGCTGGCGATGGAATCCATCGCGAAGAAGCACGGACCGAATGCGGTCGGCACCATCGGCGAAGCCGTGATCGCAAACCCCTCGCGCAACGTCATTCCGGGCGAGATCGCCTTCACCATGGATTGCCGCAGCGCGGACGGCGCCATCATGGACGCGCTCGATCGCGATCTGCGCGCCGCAATTGCCGAGATCGCCGCGCGCCGCAAGGTCGAGGTCAAGATCGACCTGGTCTGGCGCAAGCCGCCGACGCATTTCGATCCCAAGCTGATCTCGGCGGTCGAGAACGCGGCAAAGACGCTCGGCTATTCCTCGCGCCGCATCACCTCCGGCGCCGGCCACGACGCCTGCAACCTCAACACGATCATGCCGGCGGCGATGGTGTTCGTGCCCTGCAAGGACGGCATCAGCCACAACGAGCTGGAGGATGCGACGCAGCCGGACTGCACCGCCGGCACCAACGTTCTCATGCATACCGTGCTGGCGATCGCCGGCGTCGCGTCCTGACCGGAGAGAGCCATGCGCGGAGTTTTCGTCGACGCCAATGAAGCGCTAGCCGTGATCATGGAACGGCTGGAGAAGCCCGGGGATCCCAAGGTGCGGATCCACCGGGATCCCGACATCAAGCCCGAGCAATATCCTGAGATCCTCGATGGCGCCGAGATCGCCATCGTCGATCACACCGCGCTGCCGACCGAGGTGGCGAAGAAGTGCGCGGGGCTGAAGCACGTCGTGTTCCTCGGCACCGGCGCGCGCAGCTACATGAACCCTGAGGAGCTGGCAGAACTCGGCATCTCCGTGCATCTGATCAAGGGCTATGGTGATACCGCGGTCGCCGAATCCGCAATCGCGCTGATGTGGGCGTCGGCCCGCGGCATCGCGATGATGGACCGCGAGATGCGCGTCGGCAACTGGCTGCGCGAAGACGGCATGCAGCTCACCGGCAAGACGCTCGGCCTGATCGGTTTCGGCGGCATCGCCGCCGAGGTCGCGCGCATTGCGTCCGGCGGCGGCATGAAGGTGATCGCCTGGAATCGCTCGCCGAAGAGCCATCCGGGCGTGGAATTCACCGATCTCGACAGCGTGCTGGCAAGGAGCGACGTCGTGTCGCTGCACCTGCTGCTCAACGACGAGACGCGCGGCATGATCACGCGCGAGAAGATCGCAAAAATGAAGCGTGGTGTCATCCTCATCAACACCGCCCGCGCCGCTGTCGTCGACGAAGCCGCCATGATCGACGCGCTGAAATCCGGCCACATCCGCCATGCCGGCCTCGACGTCTTCAACATCGAGCCGCTGCCTGGCGATCATCCGCTCACAAAACTGCCGAACGTGACGCTGTCGGCGCATTCGGCGTTCCGTACGCCGGAGGCGAGCGAGAACCTGATTGGCGCGGCGTGGGAGCACTGCCGCCGGATCGTGAATTCGTAGGGTGGGTTAGCCCTGCAGTAAGCGAAGCGCGTCTGCTTGGCGTAACCCACCTCTTTGGTTTCCGCGGAGACAGAAGTGGTGGGTTACGCCTTCGGCTAACCCACCCTACGCTCCCACCAAATCATGAGGGCAAGAGCAATAACAATGGCCGATTATCGCACCATCAAGGCAGAGCCGCTCACCAACGCCATTCGTGCCATCGTCAAGGCGGGCGGGTCTTCGGACCGCGAAGCCGAGCTCGTGGCCACCAATCTGGTCGAGGCCAACCTCAAGGGCCATGACTCCCACGGCGTCGGCATGATCCCGCGCTATGTCCAAAGCGTCACCAATGGCGGCCTCGCCGTCAACGCGCACGTCAAGATCGTGCTCGACACCGGTCCGCTCCTCACCCTCGACGGCCTCACCGGCTACGGCCAGGTGATCGGTCATGAAGCGATGGAGCTGGCAGCCGAACGCGCTAAGCGAAACGGCGTGTGCCTCGTCGGCCTCTCCAATTCGCATCACATCGGTCGCATCGGCCACTGGGCTGAGCAGTGCATCGACCACGGACTGGTCTCGATCCACTTCGTCAACGTCATTTCCCGCCCGATCGTGGCGCCCTGGGGCGGCAGCGATGCGCGCCACGGCACCAACCCGTTCTGCGTCGGCATCCCGCGCGCCGGCAAGGACCCGATCGTGCTCGACTTCGCCACCAGCAGGATCGCACAAGGCAAGACCCGCGTCGCCCACAACAAGGGCGTCGCGCTCGAGCCTGGCACCATCATCGACAATGAAGGCAAGCCCACCACCAACCCGCGCTACACCGTGATCCCGCCGCACGGCGCCATCCTCCCCTTCGGCGAGCACAAGGGCTCCGGCCTCGCGCTGGTCTGCGAAATCCTCGGCGGCGCGCTCTCCGGCGGGCAGGTGGTCAAGGGCCCCTCCGACGGCAAGTACAACGTCCTCAACGGCATGCTCTCGATCGTCATCGATCCCGGCAAGCTCGGCACCGGCGAAAACCTCGCGCGCGAAGTCGAGAGTTTTGTTGCCTGGCAAACCGGCTCGCCGCCTGCCCCCGGCGTCGACAAGGTCAGAATCGCCGGCGAGCCCGAGCGCGAGACCAAGAAGAAGCGCCTTGCCGAAGGCATTCCGGTCGATCCGACCACCTGGCAGGAGATCATCGAGGCCGGGAAGAAGTTCGGGCTGGATCAGACGGCGATCGAGGACATCGCTGGCTGATCGAGAATGAAATAGAAATCGTAGGGTGGGTTAGCCGCAGGCGTAACCCACCACCTTCTTCGCCGAGAGGTGGGTTACGCCAAGCAGATGCGCTTTGCGCATCTGCTTGGCTAACCCGCCCTGCGCATTCTCCGTCAATCCACCATATCCGCGACGGCCTTGCCGCAGGCCGTGGTGTCGGCGTTGCCGCCGAGGTCCTTGGTGCGGAGCGTGCGTTCGGCCAGCGTGCGCTCGATCGCCTCGACGATCGATTGGCCGGCTTCCTTCTCGCCGAGATGCTCGAGCATCATGGCGCCCGACCAGATCGCACCGATCGGGTTGGCGATGCCTTGGCCGGCGATATCAGGCGCCGAGCCGTGCACCGGCTCGAACACCGAGGGGAAATCGCCCTCGGGGTTGATGTTGCCTGACGGCGCGATGCCGATCGTGCCGGTGCAGGCCGGACCGAGGTCGGAGAGGATGTCGCCGAACAAATTGGAGCCGACCACGACGTCGAACCAATCCGGATGCAGCACGAAGTTCGCGGTGAGAATGTCGATGTGGTACTTGTCCCACTTCACACCCGGAAACTTCTTGGCCATCGCCTCCACGCGCTCGTCCCAATAGGGCATGGTGATGGAGATGCCGTTGGACTTGGTCGCCGAGGTCAAATGCTTCTTCGGCCGCGACTGCGCGAGCTCGAAGGCGAACTTCAGGATGCGGTCGACGCCGGTGCGGGTCATCACCGTCTGCTGGGTCACGAACTCGCGGTCGGTGTCGGGGAACATGCGGCCACCGACGGAGGAATATTCACCTTCGGTGTTCTCGCGCACCACCCAGAAATCGATATCGCCGGGCTTGCGGCCCGCCAGCGGCGACGGCACGCCGGGCATCAGCCGCACCGGGCGCAGGTTCACATACTGGTCGAACTCCCTGCGGAATTTGATCAGCGAGCCCCACAGCGAGACGTGGTCCGGAATCTTGGCCGGCCAGCCGACCGCACCGAAATAGATCGCATCGTGCTTGCCGATCTTGTCCTTCCAGTCATCGGGCATCATCTGGCCGTGCTTCTCGTAATAGTCCCACGACGAGAAGTCGAAATGGTCGAAATGCAGGGAGACCCCGTGCTTCTTCGCCGCCGATTCCAGGACGCGCAGGCCCTCAGGCATCACTTCCTTGCCGATGCCGTCACCGGGAATGACCGCGATCCGGTATTGTTTCTTGCTCATCGAGAACGTCCTTGGTTGGTCCGGCAGCCGCCGCCTTTTGACCGCACTGCAATGGACCAAACGCAGCGGCAGCGCAACGCTGCACTGCAATGTTGACCATGGCGCGGCCAAGCGCCTACTGATTTTATCCTGTTCCTATCCTGCGAGTAACCTCATGGATCTGCATCTGCGTGGCAAGCGCGTCCTGATCACGGGCGCGTCCAAGGGCATTGGCGCCGCAGCCGCCGAAGCGTTTGCCGAGGAAGGCGCACACCTCCTGCTCGCCGCCCGCGACGGCGACCAGCTCAAGGCGCTGGCCGAGCGCCTGCGCTCCGCCCACCAGATCGATGCCGCAACGAGCATCGTCGATCTTCGCAAGGCTGAGGATCTGGCGCGGCTCGCGAAGGAAGCGGCCGACATCGACGTGCTCGTCAACAATGCGGGCGACATCCCCGGCGGCTCGATCGACAAGATCGACGAGGCGACCTGGCGTCACGCCTGGGAATTGAAAGTGTTCGGCTATATCAACCTGACGCGGCAGATCTACGCGCAGATGAAGGCGAAGGGCGGCGGCGTCATCGTCAACGATATCGGCGCGGCCGGCGAAAAATTCGACGCCAACTACATCTGCGGCAGCGCCGGCAATGCCGCGCTGATGGCCTTCACCCGCGCGCTCGGGGGAAAAAGTCTCGCCGACAACATCCGCGTGGTCGGCATCAATCCCGGCCCCGTCGGCACCGATCGCCACGTCACCCTGCTGAAGACGCGGGCCAAGCACCAGTTCGGCGACGAGAACCGCTACAAGGAATCCCAATGAGCCTGCCGCTCGGCCGTCCCGCGCATGCGCGCGAGATCGGCGACCTCATGGCGTTCCTGGCGTCGGACCGCGCCGGGTATACGTCGGGTGTGATCTACACGGTCGACGGCGGCATCAGCGCTGGATGGGGTTAACTGACCTCGGGGACCGTCGTTCCGGGGCGATGCAAAGCATCGAACTATGGTGCGCGATTGCGCACCTGAGAACCTCGAGATTCCGGGTTCGCCCTTCGGGCGCACCGGAATGACAATCTAGAGCTAGGAGTACAATAATTGTCTCAAGACCTGATCCGTGAAACCGCCTGCGCCGTCGTCGACAAGCTGCGGTCCGGCGATGTCTCGCCGCTCGAACTGCTGGATGTCGTGGAGAAGCGCATCAGTGAAGTCGACGGCAAGGTGAACGCGCTGCCGATCCTGTGTTTCCAGCGCGCGCGGGACAGCGCCAAGGCCTTGATGCGGAAACCCGCCGGCGCGCGGGGGCTGCTCGCGGGCCTGCCGGTGCCGATCAAGGATCTGACCGACGTTGCGGGCGTACTGAACACGCAGGGCTCGCCGATCTTCAAGGACAATATCCCTGCCAAGTCCGACCTCATGGTCGAGAACCTCGAGGCCAACGGGGCGGTCGTCTACGCCAAATCCAACACGCCGGAATTCGGCGCCGGCGCCAACACCTTCAACGAGGTGTTCGGCGCGACCCTCAATCCCTGGGATACTTCAAAATCCGCGGCGGGCTCTTCCGGCGGCGCGGCCGTGGCGCTGGCCACCGGCATGGCCTGGCTGGCGCAGGGCTCCGACATGGGCGGCAGCTTGCGCAGCCCCGCGGCTTTCTGCGGCGTCGTCGGCATGCGCCCGAGCATCGGCCGCGTCGCGCATACCCCCAAATCCGGCATCGATCGCAATCTCGGCGTGGTCGGCCCGATGGCGCGCAACGTCGAGGATCTCGCGCTGCTGCTGGATGCGATGAGCGGCGACTACGCGGACGATCCGCTGTCGCTGCCGGCGCCCACGACCTCATTCCTGTCGGCGGCTCAGTCCGGCAAGAAGCCGAAGCGCATCGCCTATTCGCCCGATCTCGGCATTACGCCTGTCGATCCCGAGGTGAAGGCGATCACGCGAAAGGCGGCGGAACGCTTTGCCGAGGCCGGCGCCATCGTCGAGGAAGCGCATCCGGACTGGCGCGAGGCGCATGAATGCTTCCACGTGCTGCGCGCCTTCGATTTCGCGATCACCAAGGCCAATCTGCTGCGCACCAAGCGTGACCTGCTCAAGCCCGAGGTGATCTGGAACATCGAGGAAGGCCTCAAGCTCACGGTCGAGCAGCTCGAACGCGCCGAGGCCCAGCGCGTCGGCATGACTGCGCGGGCGGTCGAGTTCTTCAAGACCTACGATTTGTTGCTGACGCCCACCACGATCGTGCCGCCCTTCCCGATCGAACACCGCTATGTCGCCGAATGCGCCGGCAAGAGGTTCGACAATTACGTCGAGTGGCTCGGCATCGTCTACGCCATCACGCTCGCCTGCTGCCCCTCGCTGTCGTTGCCGTGCGGCTTCACGGCGTCTGGCCTGCCGGTCGGCGTGCAGGTCGTTGGCGCACCAAGGGGCGATGCGCAGGTGCTCGCGGGCGCGAAGGTGCTGGAGGATATTCTGGGCCTGCGCAACACGACGCCGATCGATCCGAAGGTGCAAAAGTAATCTCACTCTCGTGCCCCGGACGCAGCGCAGCGCCTCTTCGGCGGTGCGCTGCAGAGCCGGGGCCCATCCTTCCACGACTTCCCGTGCATCTTCTGGGTCCCGGCTCTGCGGCACAGCGCTGATGCGCTGCGCCTTGTCCGGGACACGAGATCCTCACGTTCGGCTCGTCGCCTCGAGGCTGCGGCTGTAGCGCGACATTGCGAAGCAGAAGATGAAATAGATCGCGGCGACGAAGATGTAGACCTCGACCGAGAACTGCTGCCAGGCGGGATCGATGATCGCCGTCTTCGCCGTCGTCAGCAGATCGAAGATGCCGATGATGAGGACGAGGCTGGTGTCCTTGAAGAAAGCGATGAAGGTGTTGACCAGCGGCGGAATGACATGACGGATCGCCTGCGGCAGGATGATCAGCCGGTTCTTGCGCCAATAGGACAGCCCCAGCGCATCGGCAGCCTCGTATTGCCCGCGCGGCACGGCCTGAAGGCCGCCGCGGATGACTTCGGCGAGATAGGCACCCGCAAACAGGATGATCGCGGTCTGTGCGCGGAGCAGCTTGTCGATATTGAATCCACTGGGCATGAACAGCGGAAACATCACGCTTGCCATGAACAGCAGGCTCACCAGCGGCACGCCGCGGATCAGCTCGACATAGAGCACGCTGAGCGAGCGGATCGCCGGCAGCTTCGAACGCCGGCCGAGCGCGACGAGAATGCCGAGCGGAAACCCGAATGCAAGGCCAAACGTCGCCAGGATCAGCGTGACCGGCAGGCCGCCCCAACGATCCTGCGAAACGAAGGAAAGGCCGAGCACGCCGCCCCACATCAGCACGCTGATCAGCGCGAGCGCTCCGATCCAGAGAAGGACCAGCTCGCGCCGCCACAAAGCGCGACGGGTGGAGAGGTAGAACAGCGCGATGAACAGCAATACCGACAGCGCCGGCCGCCACTGCTCGTCGAACGGATAGGTGCCGAACAGGATGAAGCGGTACTTTTCGGGAATGATCGCCCAGCAGGCGCCGAGGCCACGCACAGCGCGGCAGGCACTGGAATCGTTCGCCGGGGTCAGCCACACGGCATTGGCGATGCCCCACTGCACGAAACTGAAGATGCCCTTGGCGAGGATCGCCAGCAGCACGACGGTGAGGATACCGTTCGGGATCGACGAGAACAGATTGGTGCGCAGCCAGCGCAACGCCGGATTTCCCGTCTGCGGACGGCGGGCGGCGCGCGGCACTTCCGGCATGTCGGCGATCGCGGTCATGTTCAGCGCTCCACCAGCGCGATGCGCGAATTGTACCAGTTCATGAAGAAGCTGATGGAAAGGCTGATGGTCAGGAACACCGCCATGATTAGCGCGATCGCCTCGATCGCCTGCCCGGTCTGGTTCAGCGTGGTGTTGGCGATCGAGACCACGTCCTGGTAGCCGATCGCGACCGCGAGCGAGGAATTCTTGGTCAGGTTGAGATACTGGCTCGTCATCGGCGGCACGATGACGCGCAGCGCCTGCGGCAGGATGATCTGTCGCAGCATGAAGCTGCGGCGCAGGCCAAGCGCGTTGGCGGCATCCCACTGTCCGCGTGGCACCGACTGGATGCCGCTGCGCACGATCTCGGCAATGAAGGCCGAGGTGTAGGTGACGAGCGCGATCAGCAGCGCAAAATATTCCGGGGCAAGCGTCAGCCCGCCGACGAAATTGAAGCCGCGCAGCTCCGGCCATTCGATTGTCCAGGACACGCGAAGCAGTACTGACACCAGCACGGGCAACGCGAGGATGAAGCTCACCGCAAAGGGCCATACCGGCCGCGGCTTGCCGTCGCGCATCTGCTGCGCGATCAGCCATCGCCGGATGAGATAGACCACGGCAAGGCCGAACACCGCCGTGCCGAGCACCCAAAGCTGCGGCGGGCCAAGCGGAATGGCCGGCAGGATCAGGCCGCGATTTGACAGGAACACGCCCTCGATCGGCCGCCATGCCGCGCGCGCGGCCGGCAGCGCCTGCATCAGCACGTACCAGAACAGGAGCTGAAGCAGCAGCGGGATGTCGCGGAGCGTTTCGACATAGACGGCGGCGAGTCGTGACAGCAGCCAGTTGGCCGACAAGCGCGAGATGCCGATCAGCGTGCCCAGGATGGTCGCGAGCACGATGCCGATCACGGCGACGCGCAAGGTGTTGCCGACGCCGACGACGAAGGCCCAGAGATAGGTGTCTCTCGGATTATAGGCGAGCAGGCTGTCGGCGATCGGCATGCCGGCCTCGCGGCCGAGGAAGGCAAAGCCGGTGGTGATGCGGCGCGCCGAGAGGTTGGTGACGGTGTTGGACCAGAGAAACGCGATGACCGCGACCGCGATCCCGACCACCAGCACCTGCCAGAACAGGCCCTGCAGCTCGCGGCGTCCCCATGCGCCGAACAGGCGGCGGCGCGGCGGTCTCCGAGCGTCCGTGGTCACAGCGCAAAAATCCTTCTTGAAGAGCGACGATTTCCGGCCAGCGCACGTCAACTGTTGCACCAATCTATAATTCGTGCAACAAATGTTTCATGGCCGAGCCCGCGAAATCCTCGCCGCTGAGCGAACTGCGCATTGCATTGCCATCGCTGCCGATGCGGCTGCAGGAAGTCGGGCGCTTCGTCGCCGCCAACGATTACGACGCCACCACCCGCTCGATGCGCGACCTCGCGGCCGAAGCCGGCGCCGATCCCGCCGCGTTCACGCGGCTCGCCAAGGCGATCGGTTATTCGGGCTGGGACGAATTGCGCGCGGCGCTGACCGAGGCGCGGCGACCATCGCAGACTTCGCCCTTCTCCGGCCGCGCCAGAAGCCGCCGGCCCGGCCCAAATGCCGATGTCGCGCTGGTCACCGACAAGCTCGAGGCCGAGGCCGCCGGCCTGCCGCGCATTCCGGCGCAGCCGATTGCGGAGGCCGCGCGCTCCCTGCATGAGGCCAAGCGGATCTGGATCGCCGGCTATCGCAGCTGCCGCAGCGTTGCCGAGCTGTTGAACTACGAGCTGCGGCTGTTCCGCCCCGAGCAGGTGCAGCTCGTCGGCGTATCCGGTCCCGACGATCTCGATCTCGGCGCCTTCCGGCCAGGCGAGGCCGTCATCGTCATCGGCTTCCTGCCTTACACGCATGCGAGCGTCCGCGTCGCGCAAGCCGCCCATCACAGCGGCGCAACCCTGATTGCCATCGCGGACAGTCTCTCTGCGCCGATGGCCGAGGGCGCTGACCACGTGCTGCTGTTCGAGGCGGCCTCCTCTCCCGGTTTCTTCCCGAGTCTCACCGGCGCCATCGCGATCGCGCAGTCGCTCGCCGCGGTGACATTCTCGCTCGGCGGCGTGGCCGCGAAGAAGCGCCTGGAGACTACCGAGGCGCGGCTCACTGCTGCCTCCATCTACGTCTCAGAGAAAGGTTGATCCATGGCCGCTCGCACCAGCCGCGTGCTGCACCGCTCGCTCCGCGAGACGCCGCCCAAGGCGATCGGCGGCGAAGGCGTCTATCTCTTTGCCGAGGACGGACGCCGCGTGATCGACGCTTCCGGCGGCGCAGCGGTCTCCTGCCTCGGCCATCAGCATCCACGCGTGATCGCGGCGATGGCGAAGCAGGCCTCGACGCTGGCCTATGCGCATACTGCTTTCTTCTCGTCCGAGCCGGCCGAAGCGCTCGCCGAGACGCTGGTCGGCCACGAGCCCGGCGGTCTCGCTTACGCCTACTTCGTCAGCGGCGGGTCCGAGGCGATCGAAGCCAGCATCAAGCTCGCGCGGCAGTATTTCATCGAGCGCGGTGAGCCGCAGCGACAACATTTCATCGCACGGCGACAGAGCTACCACGGCAACACGCTGGGCGCCCTTGCGGCCGGCGGCAATGCCTGGCGCCGCGCGCCCTATGCGCCGCTGCTCTCGGCCGCCTTCAGTCATGTGACGCCGGCGTTTGCCTATCACGAGAAGCGCGACGGTGAATCCGATGCGCAGTTCGTGGCGCGCCTGGCGGCGGAGCTCGAAGCGGAATTTCAGCGGCTCGGTCCCAACACGGTCGCGGCGTTCCTCGCCGAGCCCGTCGTCGGCGCCACCGCCGGCGCGGTGACGGCACCGGACGGCTACTTCAGGGCGGTGCGTGAGATCTGCGACCGGCACGGCGCGCTGCTCGTCCTCGACGAAGTCATGTGCGGCATGGGCCGCACCGGCACCACGCATGCCTGGGAGCAGGAAGGGGTCGCGCCCGACATCCAGGCGATCGCCAAGGGCCTCGGTGGCGGCTACCAGCCGATTGGGGCGATGCTCGCGAGCGGCAGGATCATCGACACCATCCGCGCGGGCTCAGGTGCCTTTCAGCACGGCCACACCTATCTGGCACACCCCCTCGCCTGCGCCGCCGCACTGGCGGTGCAAGAGGTGATCCGCGAGGACGGCCTGCTCGAGCGCGTGAAGGAGCGCGGCAAGCAGCTCGAACAGCGCCTGACCGAGCGCTTCGGCAATCACCGCCATGTCGGCGATATCAGGGGCCGTGGCCTGTTCTGGGCGATCGAGCTCGTCGCCGATCGCGGCAGCCGCGCCTCGTTCGATCCCGCGCTCAAGCTCAATCAGAAGATCAAAGCGGAGGCCTTCGCCAATGGGCTCGGCTGCTATCCCGGCGGAGGCACCGTGGATGGCGTGCGCGGCGACCACGTGTTGCTGGCGCCGCCCTATATCGCCTCCGCAGAGGAGATCGACCTGATCGTCGACAAGCTCGGCACGGCCGTCGACAACGTGTTGCGTAGTGTCAATCACTGAGGGGAGTAGCATGATGAGGAAAGTGGTTATCGCAGCGAGCGTCCTCGCTGCATCGACGGTTGTCGCATCCGCCGCGACGCTCGATACGGTGAAGAGCCGTGGCACGCTGGTGTGCGGCGTCAGCGCCGGCTTTGCCGGCTTCTCGGCGCCCGACTCGCAAGGCAATTACAAAGGTCTCGACGTCGATTATTGCCGCGCGCTCGCTGCTGGCGTGCTCGGTGATGCCAGCAAGGTGCGCTACGTCTCGCTGACGGCGCAGAACCGCTTCACCGCCCTGCAATCGGGCGAGATCGACGTGCTCTACCGCAACTCGACGCAGACCTATCTGCGCGGTGTGACGCTGGGCCTGCGGCAGGGCCCGGTCAACTTCTACGACGGCCAGGGCTTTGTCGTGAAGAAGGACCTGGGCGTCAAGGACATCAAGGATCTCAAAGGCGCCACCGTCTGCGTGGCTCAAGGTACCACGCACGAAGTCACGCTCGGCGATTACGGCCGCGCCAACGGCATCGACTGGAAGCCGCTGGTATTCGACCGCGTCGACACCATGTACCAGACCTTCTTCGGCGGCCGCTGTGATGCCATGACCCAGGACGCCTCCGCACTCGCCGGCGCCGTGACCACCGCGGCGCCGAACCCGGCCGACTACGTCGTGCTGCCGCAGACGATCAGCAAGGAGCCGCTCGGGCCCTTCACCCGCAACGGCGACGAGGTCTGGAGCGACATCGTCACCTGGCTGCATTACGGCCTGATCGAGGCCGAGGAGCTCGGCGTGACGCAGGCCAATGTCGACGAGATGGCGAAGTCGCAGACGCCCGCGATCCAGCGCCTGCTGGGCGCCTCCGGCGACCTCGGCTCGCGGCTCGGGCTCGACAACAAATGGCTGGTCACCGCGATCAAGGTCACCGGCAATTACGGCGAGATCTACGAGCGCAATGTCGGCAAAGCAAGCCCGCTCAAGCTGGACCGCGGCCTCAATGGCCTCTGGAGCAAGGGCGGCTTGATGTACGCGGTGCCGTTCAAGTAGGGAGTTCACCTCTCCCCGCCTGCGGGGAGAGGTCGACCGCGCAGCGGTCGGGTGAGGGGGACTCTCCGCGAGTCCAACTCTCACCGTCCCCGCGGAGACTCCCCCCTCACCCCGCCCCTCTCCCCGCAAGCGGGGCGAGGGAGACGAGACATCCCATGCGCATCGCCCTGATCCACGCCCTCAAGCATTCCATCGCCCCGATCGAAGCCGCGTTTGCAAAAGCGTGGCCGGAGGCGCGGCTGATGAACCTGCTCGACGACAGCCTGTCGGCGGATCTTGCCCGGGACGGTGCGCTCAACGATGCCATGACCGATCGCTTCCTCGCACTCGGCGATTATGCGGCGGCGACCGGGGCGAACGGGATCCTGTTCACCTGCTCGGCCTTCGGCCCCTGTATCGAGGCGGTCGCACGCGCGCATGCGCCGATGCCGGTGCTCAAGCCCAACGAAGCCATGATCGAGCGCGCGGCGACGATGGGCAGGCGCATCGGCCTGTTGTCCACTTTCCCCCCGACCCTTGTGTCGATGCCGCCGGAGTTTCCGGCCTCCGTCCAAATCGTGTCGAAGCTTGCCGAGGGCGCGCTGGCGGCGCTCGACCGCGGGGACCGCGCCACCCACGACCGGCTGATCGTCGAAGCGTCAAAGGACCTGCGAGATTGCGACGTCATCGCGCTGGCGCAGTTCAGCATCGCAGCAACGGCACCGCTGGTCTCGGAAGCGACTGGCCGTCCCGTCGTGACCACGCCTGACAGCGCGGTCGACAAGCTGATGAAGCTGCTGAAAGCGAAGGCTTAGGCACCTGTCGCTTTCCGACGCCGCACGTCCTTGATGGCAGCGGCGAGCGCGGCCTTCGTTTCGCTGACGAAATCCTCGACCAGTTCCTCGCGGGTGGCATGCGCGGCCTCGCCGGTGAACAGGCCCTGCTCGGCCAGCATCACCACGCCGTGCAACGCCGCCCAGATCTTGAGCGCCTGGCGCTCGCGCAAATAGCCGACGGCGGGCACTTCCAGGGCTTCGATCACGAGCGAAAAGGTCTCGCGCGTAGCCTCGTGCAGCTCGCTGCCCTTGGCGGCCCATGCCACCGTGCGGGACGCGAACATCAGGCGGTAGATGCCGTTCCGTCGCAATCCGAATTCGAGCATGGCCTGCGCCAGCCGCGACAGTTTAGATTGCGTTGACGGTTTCGCCATCGCCTCCCGAAAGATCGCGCTGAGCTGCCGGAATGCCTCCGCCGTCACCGCCGCGAGCAATGCCTCGCGATCGGCGAAATGCCGGTACGGCGCCGGCTGCGAGACGCCGAGCTGCTTCGCCAGCGCCTTGATGCTGATCGCCTCGGCACCGCCCTGCTCCGCCTCACGCAATGCGGCCTTGATCAGAGCATCGCGAAGGTCGCCATGATGGTAGGTGTTCGCAGGCTTGCGGGCGAGTTGTGAGCGCATGGTGTGGCGAACCTATAAGTTTGCGCTTGACAGGGAAAGCCTGCCGCGAATGTAATAGCATATAACTTAAAGCCCACGGCAAATGCCGCGGACAAAAATCGACATGAGGAACGCGCCGCCCTGCGGGCCCCGCGCATACGACCGAGGATGCCGCCATGACAGAGCGACTGAGGGTTCACGTGGATCCCGACAAATGCCAGGGCCACGCGCGCTGCAAGGCACTCGCGCCGGAACTTTTCGAGCTGGACGAATACGGCAACGCCCACGAAGCCGGCGACGGCACGGTCCCGCCGGGACTCGAGGACAAGGCGTGGCTTGCCAAATCCAACTGCCCGGAAATCGCGATCGATGTGATCGAGGAGTAGTGCGGCCTCTGCCGCCCCGCGTCCTTTCAGCGAACACGAGCCAAGGGATTCCCTGCCATGTCCGACGCCAGTCCGCCCGCCGCCCATCCGCCCGTCACCGACTGGGTCCATGATTTCGACCATACCGATCCGCAATGGACGGAGGATCCCTTCCCGATCTGGGACGAGCTGCGCGCAGCGAGCCCGGTTGTGCACACCGAGCGTTTCCTCGGCTGCTACATGCCGACGACCTATGAGGCGGTACGCGAGATCGCCAACGACACCGAGCATTTCTCCTCGCGCCGCATCATCGTGCGCGACGTCCGTCCCGAGGTGGCGAGGAACGCCGCACCGCCGATCACTTCGGACCCCCCCGTGCACAAGCCGGCCAAGCAGCTGCTGCTGCCGCCTTTCACGCCGGACGCGATGAAGAAGCTGGAACCGCGGATGCGCGCGATCTGCAACGAGCTGATCGACGGCTTCATCGCCGATGGCAAGGTCGACGCCGCCGCACGCTACGCCAAATATATCCCGGTTCGGGCCATCGCCCACATGCTCGGCATCCCCGAGAGCGACAGCGATGTCTTCATCAACTGGATCCACATGATCCTCGAGCTGGGCATCAAGGACGAGAGCAAGCTGCTGCAGGCCGTGCAGGAGATGAGCGCCTATTTCAGGACGCATATCGAAGAGCGCAGATCGAGGCCGACCAGCGATCTCATCTCCTATCTGATGAACGCCAAGGACAAGGAAGGTCAGCCGCTGGAAGAGTCGCACGTGCTGGGCTCGCTGCGCCTGCTCCTGATCGCCGGCATCGACACCACCTGGAGCGCGATCGGTTCCTCGCTCTGGCACCTCGCTAAGACGCCGGGCGATCGCGAACGGCTGATCGCCGAGCCAGGACTGATCCCGATCGCAGTTGAGGAGCTGCTGCGCGCCTATTCGCCGGTGACGATGGCCCGCGAGGTGGTCAAGGAGACCACGATCTCGGGCTGCCCGGTCAAGGCGGGCAACATGGTGCTGCTGTCCTTCCCGGCCGCAAATCGCGACCCCAAGATGTTTCCGGACGCTGACAAAGTCGTGATCGACCGTCGCGAAAACCGGCACGCCGCCTTCGGCCTCGGCATTCACCGCTGCGTCGGTTCCAACCTGGCGCGCATGGAGATGCAGGTTGCGCTGGAGGAATGGCTAAAACGCATTCCAGATTTCCGACTCGATCCGGCAGGCGCCGTGACCTGGTCACAGGGCACGGTGCGGGGCCCCCGCCAGTTGCCATTCTTGCTCGGAAAGGCGATGTAGGCCTTTCCAGACAACGGAGAGGCCGGGCATGACCGAACAAGCAATCGAGCCGGCCTCCGACTACATCGACATCGCCGACGCCAAGCGGCGGATCAAGGCAATCTTCATCGGCTCCATCGGCAATCTGGTCGAATGGTACGATTTCTACGCCTATACGGCGTTCGCGCTCTATTTCGCTCCCGCCTTCTTCCCTGGCAACGACCCCGTCGTGCAGCAATTGAACGTCGCCGTCGTCTTTGCGGCGACGTTCCTGATGCGCCCCCTGGGCGGCTGGTTCTTCGGCTATCTCGCCGACCATTTCGGACGGCGCATCTCGCTCACGCTCTCTGTCGTCTTCATGTGCTTCGGTTCGCTGATCATCGCGCTGACGCCGACCTATGCCACGATCGGATTCGCCGCGCCGGTCATCCTCGCGCTTGCACGCGTCATCGAGGGCCTGAGCCTCGGCGGCGAATATGGCGCCAGCGCCACCTATCTCCGCGAGGTCGCAGATCCCAGGCACCGCGGCTTCTATTCGAGCTTTCAATACGTCACCCTGATCGGCGGCCAGCTCACCGCGATCATCGTGCTGCTGCTCCTGCAAAAGGTCTTCCTCACCCCACAGGAGCTGAAGGACTGGGGGTGGCGTATCCCCTTCGCGATCGGCGCAGCGCTGGCGATCTTCGCAGCGGTGATGCGGCGCGGCCTGCACGAGACGGAGGCGTTCGAGGAAGCCAGGAAGGTGGTGAAGCCGACCGGCTCGATCACCAATTTGCTGCGTTATCCGCGCGAGCTGCTGCTGGTGGTCGGCCTCACCGCCGGTGGCACCGCAGCGTTCTACACCTTCACCACCTACATGCAGACCTTCGTCAAGCTTTCGGTCGGGCTGACCGAGGACCAGACCACTTTCGTGATCTTCGGCACCTTGGTCTTCGCGACCATCCTCCAGCCGATCTACGGCGCGATCTCCGACAAGATCGGGCGCAAGCCGCTGCTGATCTTCTTCGGTGTCGCCGGCACGCTCGCGACCGTACCGCTGTTGATGACGCTGAAGGAGACCAAGTCGCCCTTCGTCGCGTTCGTCCTGATCTGCTGTGCCTGGCTGTTCGTCGCCGGTTACACCTCGATCAACGCCGTGGTGAAGGCCGAGCTGTTCCCGACCAATGTCCGCGCGCTCGGCGTCGGCCTGCCCTATGCCATCACGGTGTCGGTCTTCGGCGGCACCGCGCCGGCGATCGCGCTCTATTTCAAGAGCATCGGGCACGAGGAATGGTTCTACTTCTACCTCAGCGGCATCATCTGCCTGTCCTTGATCATCTATGCTACCATGCGCGACACCAAGCACACTTCGGCAATGCATCGGCACGAGTAGACCATGGCTGACGAGACGCCATCCGACAGCAAGCTGACGCGCACCAAGGAGAAATGGGCGCGCGAGGGCCGCTTCCTCACAGGGAAGATCACGCGGCCGGAGGACCAACGGCTGCCGCCCGGCCAGCACCTCACCAAGGACTGGCCTGTGCTCGATCTCGGAGTCGTGCCGCCGGTGTCACGCGAGCGCTGGCGGCTCGACGTCTACGGCGCGATCGAGAGCCCCGTGTTCTGGACCTTCGACGAATTCATCGCGCAGAAGCAGGCCCGGTTCACCTCCGACATCCATTGCGTCACCACCTGGTCGCGCTACGACAATGAGTGGGAAGGGCTTGCCACGCGTGATCTGCTCGCGGCCTGCCAGCCGCGCGAGGATGCACGCTTCGTGACGCTGCATTCCCATGACGGCTACACCACCAACCTCGCGCTGGAAGACTTTGCCGCCGAGGATGCGCTGCTCGCCCATAGCTGGTCCGGCCAGCCGCTGACGGAGGAGCATGGCGGCCCGGTGCGGCTGGTCGTGCCGCATCTCTATTTCTGGAAGAGCGCGAAATGGCTCCAGGCCATCGAATTCCTGACCGCGGACGCGCCGGGCTTCTGGGAGGTCCGCGGCTATCATAGTCGCGGCGACCCCTGGGCCGAGCAACGCTATTCCGACGATTAGAATTCAAGCAGGAACGAGGGGAAGCCCATGTCGACGGAGCGCTTTCAGTTCACGGGCGAAGGCGGACATCAGCTTGCCGCCGCGCTGGAGTTGCCGGACGGCGAGCCCGCGGCCTACGCGCTGTTTGCGCACTGCTTCACTTGCGGCAAGGATACGCTCGCCGCCAAGCGCATCTCGGTCGCGCTGGCAGCCAAAGGCATCGCGGTGCTGCGCTTCGACTTCACCGGGCTCGGCTCGAGCGAAGGCGATTTCGCCAATTCGACCTTTTCGTCCAACGTCGCCGATCTCGTCCGCGCAGCCGACCATCTGCGCAACGCCCGCAAGGCGCCGTCGCTCCTGATCGGCCACAGCCTCGGCGGCGCTGCGATCCTCGCGGCAGCCGGACATATCCCGGAAGCCAGGGCAGTTGTGACCATCGCGGCGCCATCCGATCCGGCGCACGTGACCGGCCTCTTCAGGGAGAATCTCGACAACATCCGCGCGCAGGGCGAGGTCGAGGTCTCGCTCGCAGGACGCCCGTTCCGGATCAAGCGCGAGTTCCTCGACGACATCGCCGAGCACGAGCTGATGAAGGACATCACGGGGCTGCACAAGGCGCTGCTGGTGATGCACTCGCCGGTCGACGACACCGTCGGCATCGACAATGCGACCAAGATCTTCGTTGCGGCCAGGCACCCCAAGAGCTTCGTCTCGCTCGACCATGCCGATCATCTGCTCGCCAAGCCCGCCGACGCGCTCTATGCGGCCGATCTGATCGCGGCCTGGTCGAGCCGCTACATCGACACGGCAAAGCCCGCGAAGGCGATGGATCTGCCTGAGGCGCCGCGCCAGGTCGTGGTCCGGGAGACCCGCAAGAGCAAGTTCAACCAGATCATCAGCGTCGGCCCGCATCAGCTTGTGGCAGACGAGCCGGTGGCTGCCGGCGGCGAGGACGCCGGCCCCGGGCCCTACGATTTCCTGCTCGCCGGCTTGGGCGCGTGCACTTCCATGACCATGCGTCTCTATGCCGACCGCAAATCGCTGCCGCTCGACCGCGTCACCGTTACGCTGAAGCATTCGAAAATCTACGCCAAGGATTGCGCGGAGTGCGACACGCGCGAGGGCATGCTCGACCAGATCGAGCGCGACATCGCAATCGACGGCGCGCTGGATGCCGAGCAGCGCAAGAAGCTGATGGAGATCGCCGACAAGTGCCCGGTGCATCGGACACTGACCTCGGAGATCCGCATCGTGACGAAGGCCGTGGGCTAGTGCGACTGCGCTAGAAGCACGATGCCATCGTCCGCAATGCCGCGCCGATCTCGTTCTCGCGCCAGGCCGCAAAACCGAGCAGCAGGCCATGATCCCGCGGCCGGTCCAGCGCAAGGCTGGACAGCGCCCGCGTTTCGACGCCCGCGGCAGCCAGTCGTTTGACTGCCGCCCGATCGGCGGTGCCGCGTTTGAGACGGGCGACGAGCTGGATGCCGCCCGCAGGCACTTCGACCGAGAGCATCTCGCCCAGATGGCGCTCCAGTCCTGCAACGAGGTGGTCGCGGCGCGCGTGATAGAGCCGGCGCATCCGGCGCAGATGCGCGAGGAAATGCCCGTCGGCGATGAACTCGGCCAGCGCTTCCTGGATGTGGCTCGCGGCAATCAACCCGATGTGCCGCTGCGCGATTTCCAACGTGCTGACCAATGCCGACGGCACGACGAGATAGCCGAGTCGGATATCCGATGTCATCACCTTCGAGAAGGTACCGACATAGAACACGCGGCCATGGGCATCGAGGCCTTGCAAGGCCGGCACCGGCCGGCTGTCATAGTGGAATTCGCCGTCATAATCGTCCTCCACGATCCAGGTCTTGCCGGGCCTGCACAGCCTGAGAAATTCGGTGCGGCGCGCCAGTGACATCAGCCGTCCGGTGGGATGCTGGTGCGATGGCGTCATGAAGATCAATTTCGGAGCCGCGAGACCCGGCATCCGCTGCATGCCCTCCGTGTCCAGCCTCATGCCGGTCACGCGCGCGCCGGAGGCGCGGAAAGCGGCGGCCGCGCCGGGATAGCCGGGATCCTCGACCCAGACCTCGTCGCCGGGGGAGATGAGAACTGCCGCGATCAAGGTCAGCGCGGCCTGCGCGCTCGGCAGGATCATGACCTGCTCTGCCGTGGCGCGAACGCCTCTGCTCGCGGCCAGATAATGCGCGAGCGCCTCGCGCAGGCGCGTTCGGTTGACGGGTCCGAGCTCGCGTTTGGCCGCACGCACGGCGCTGCGGCGCAGGCAGCGAGCCCAGATCTCGTTCGGAAACTCCCGCGCATCTCCAAGCCCTGGCCGCAACGGTCTGAGCGGCACCTGATAGGACATCGGCCAGTCGGTCTGCTTGAGCTGCGAGGCCCAGGGTGAAAGCCGCGGCTTGCCGGTGCGCACGCGCGCCGCAACGGCCTCCGCTCCTTGACGCCGTTCGCCGCCGTCGACGGTGACCACCGGACGGCGGCCGTGCGACGCCGCGAGATATCCCTCCGCGGCGAGCTGCTCGAACGCATAGGTGACGGTGTTGCGGGAAACGCCGAGATCGCTGGCGAGCCGGCGGCTTGAGGGGAGCGTGCGGCCTTTGCCGAGGCGGCCGGTCGCGATCAAGCCTCGGAGCTGGCTCGTCAGTTGAGCCACCAGCCCGTCGTCGCCGGCCCGCTTCAGGTCGATCAGGGCCGAGATCATATCGTCCGAAACTGGCACCTTGTTCCTTTCCGATCTGGCGCTTTTGTGGGTACCAGTGCGGATGCTATCGGCCGGACCGGACTGCTTCAAGGATCTTGCGATGAACTCCCTGTCCCCCCGCGCGGCCGTCGGCCTGTTCCTCATCGTCGTGCTGGCCTGGGGCGTGAACTGGTCGGTGACGAAGCAATTGGTGCAGCTCGTCCCGCCGCTGTGGAGCTCGGCGATCCGGAGCTGGATCGCGCTGGCAGGATTGTTTGTCATCCTCGGACTGAGCAACAATCTCGTGATTCCGGAGCGGCGCGACGTGCCGGTGGTCCTCAGCGTCGCGCTGCTGCACATGACGCTCTTCTCCATTCTGGTCGCGGCCGGCCTGCGCTTCCTGCCCGCGAGCAAGGGCATCGTGCTCGGCTACACCACGCCGCTCTGGGTCGCGATTGCGGCACCCCTGCTCGGGAAGGACATGCTGACCGCACCCAAGCTTGCCGGCGCCCTGCTCGGACTGATCGGCCTTGCCGTGATCCTGAATCCGTCCTCAATAGACTGGGGCAATGCCAACGTCGTGCTCGGCGCCGGCATGGTCATCCTGGCCGCGATCTCGTGGGCTGCGAACATCATCTATATCCGCGCGCATCGCTGGATCGCCTCCCCGCTCCAGCTCCTGTTTTGGCAAGTGCTCGTGGCCACGGTCGTGCTCTCGACCCTGGCGATGGTCATCGACGGGCTGCCACATGTGGAATGGTCGTGGCGGCTGGCTATGCTGTTCCTGTACTCCGGCCTGATCGGAACCGCGCTGGCCTATTGGGCGATGTCGATGGTCAACAAGAGCATCTCGGCGCTGACGACGTCGCTTGGCACCACCGGGACGCCGCTCGTCGGTATCGCCAGTGCGGCGATCCTGCTGGGCGAGCCCCTCGACTTGAGCCTCGCCGTCGCGGCCGGATTGATCGTCACCGGCATCGGACTTGCGACGCTCGGCGACCGGCTGTTGCGCGGTCAGGCCATCGCGAGCGGTTGAACCCGCAGCACGCCACGCAGACCCGCGGTCGTGCCGAGCAGGATGCCGGCGAGCGCGACGAACGAGCCCAGCGCCAGCGTCGACACGCCCGTGAGCCCCTGCCCGATCGAGCAGCCGAACGCCATCACGCCGCCGATGCCCATCAGCGCGGCGCCGCTGCCCGAGCGCAGCATGTGGCGCGGCGAGGAATAGCCTTCGAGCTTGAAGCGGCCGGTGGCGAGCGCGGTGATGAGGCTGCCGGCGAGGACGCCGGCGACCGTCGCAATGCCGAAATTGAGCGTCAGGCCGGTCGAGAGCATGGCGTATTGCAGCGCGTCCGCGATCGGCGCGATGAAGGTGAGCGAGGTCACCGGCACCGGATTGAAGTCGTCGGCACCGAGATAGCCGGTGACGAGCCAGCCCGCGGCAACGAGCAGGCCGACGATGATTCCCGCTGCGATCTGACCGGGCGAGCGGCGGAAGGCCGGATGCGCGAAGGCAAACAGGATCAGCACGACGACGAGCACGGCGGCAGCCAGCGCGCGCGAAAGAGCTTCAGCTGGGCCAAGCGTCGCCAGCAGCGACGGCAGCGAATTGGCGCTGACGGTGGTTTGCGAGGCCTGAACCAGCGCGATGCGCGCCGGTGCGATCAGACCCTTGAGGGTCATCTGCGCAGCGATGGCGAGCACGATCACGACGACGAAGGAGCGGAGATTGCCGCGGCCGAGCAGCACCAGGGCGCGCGAGCCGCAGCCGTTCGACAGCACCATGCCGTAACCAAACAGCACCCCGCCGAGGAACAGCACCGGCGCCGAGAACGTCTGCTGCAGGTAGATCGACTTGCCCAAATCGGCCATGCCGTTGCCGGCAAGGAACTGGCTGGCGGCGATCGCGACGGCGATCGCCAGCGCATAGGTCCGCGCCAGCCGCCCGTCTCCTTGCGCGAGCCAGCCGCGCATGCTGCTCATCAGGCAGAAGCCGCTGAGCAAACCGACGGCGCCGTAGACAAGGCCGATGGCGAGGCCGGCGAAGATGACGAGTGCTGCGGACGAATCCATGATTACGGCTTCAGGACCACGCGATCCCGCGAAGAGCCGGCGACCGCGACATACGCCTCCTTGGCGCGCTCCAGCGGATAGACGGCATTCGCCTTGATCGGGAACGGCTTCAGCTGGCCGCTTGCAAAGCCCGCGCCGAGATCGCGCAGCACCGCGCCAGTCGCGGCCGACGACAGGCCGAGCGTGTCGATGCCGACATAGGTGTGCTGGCCCCGGTAGAATTCGAGGATGTTGAACTGCACGATGCGGTCGATCGCGGCGATCAGGATCTGACGGCCACGCAATGCGAGCGACTTGTGCGCGGCCTGGAAATAGGGATCTCCGACGGTATTGAAGACGATGTCGGCGCCCTTGCCGCCGGTCAATTCGCGCACGCGCGTGGCGACGTCGGTCGCGGACGCGTCGATCACCTCGATGGGGGCATTGGTGTGGCCTTCGTAAGCCTCTGCCTTGCGTACCACGCCGATGACGCGCGCGCCCTGCCAGGTCGCGATCTGCACCGCGGCCTGGCCGACCTTGCCATTGACGCCGAACACCAAAACATTCTCGCCGTTCTTCGGCACGCCCGCGCGGCGAAAACCTTCCATCGCGGTAACGAAGGGCACGCCGATGCCGGCGGCCTCCTCCCAGGACACCGTCTTCGGCTTATCGACGACGGCGTCAGCTTCGACGACGAGATGGGTTGCGTGAGTGCCGTCGCGGCGGATGCCGAGATCCCCGGAGGAGCCGAACACCTCGCGGCCGACCGTGCCGGCCGGCCCGTCGATCACCACGCCGGAATAGTCGCGGCCCGGCGTGCGCGGGAATACGGCATAGGGCATCAACCCGGTCGCGGCCTTCACGTCGGAGGGATTGACGGCGGCGGCCTTCACCTCGATCAGGAGATCATTGGGGCCGCGCGTCAGCGTGTGACGCTCGACCACCGGCGCAACCGCCGCGGCGTTCTCGGCCTTGGCATTGAGGCGCACACAGCGCGCTTCGATGGTTTTGGTATCGGCTGGCGACATGAAAAGACCCGCGATTTCTCGCGGGCCTTGTCGCCTTTGGGGCCGATCAAGTCAATCGGTCAAGTCCGGTCAAATCAGTCCTTGGGCCGCTTATCGTAGAGGCGTTTGGCCTTGCCCAGCGAGCGTTCCAGCGTGGCGGGCGCGACCACCTGCACTCTGGAGGTGATGCCGATGGTGTTCTTGATGTGCGTCGAAATCCGGTCGGCATGGTCGAGAAGACCGCGGCCGTCCCAGCTTTCGGATCGCGCCTCCGCGATGATGGTCAGCTCGTCCATACGGCCTTCGCGGGTCAGTTCCAGGATGAAGTGGCCGCCGCACCAATCGGTCGCGAGCAGCACCTCCTCGATCTGGGTCGGGAACAGGTTGACGCCGCGCAGGATGATCATGTCGTCCGAGCGGCCCGTCACCTTCTCCATCCGCCGCATGCCCGGCCGCGCCGTACCCGGCAGCAGCCGCGTCAGGTCGCGGGTGCGATATCGGATCACCGGAAAGGCTTCCTTGGTGAGCGAGGTGAAGACCAACTCGCCCTTTTCCCCGTCGGGCAGCACGGCACCGGTCTCGGGATCGATCACCTCGGGGTAGAAATGATCCTCCCAGATGTGCAAGCCATCCTTGGTCTCGATGCATTCCTGGGCGACGCCGGGGCCGATCACTTCGGACAGACCATAGATATCGGTCGCGTCCATGTCGAAGGCCTCTTCGATCTCACCGCGCATCGCATTGGTCCAGGGCTCGGCGCCGAAGATGCCGACCTTGAGCGAGCATTGGCGCGGGTCGAGCTTCTGACGCTTGAACTCGTCGAGGATCGCCAGCATGTAGCTCGGCGTCACCGTGATGATGTCGGGCCTGAAATCGTTGATGAGCTGCACCTGCCGCTCGGTCATGCCGCCGGAGATCGGCACCACGGTGCAGCCGAGTTTTTCGGCGCCGTAATGCACGCCAAGGCCGCCGGTGAAGAGGCCATAGCCGTAGGCGTTGTGGATGATCATGCCGGTGCGGCCGCCGGCGGCGCGGATCGAGCGCGCCATCACGTCCGACCAGGTGTCGATGTCTCCTTGCGTATACCCCACCACGATCGGCTTGCCGGTCGTGCCGGAGGACGCATGCACGCGCACCAGCTTTTCGCGCGGCACGGCGAACATGTTGAAGGGATAGTTGTCGCGTAGATCCGTTTTCACCGTGAACGGGAATTTCGCGAGATCGGAGAGCTCGCGAAAATCGGACGGATGCACGCCGGCCTCGTCGAAGGCCTTGCGATAATGCGCCACGTTGTCATAGGCGTGCTTCAGCGACCAGGTCAGCCGCTGCTTCTGCAGCGCCATGATCTCGTCGCGCGAGGCGCGCTCATGCGCGTCCATCTCGGCGCTATAGGCGCTGCCGCCTTCCTTGAGTCTCGTCAAAGCCATCTTCGCTTCCCACCATTGATTAGTTTTTTCTTGATTGATTATTGGTTCTGCGTCGGCAGCCACGTGCCGGGAATGACACGCGAGTGTCCGCGGAATTCGGCGATGACGGTATCGCCTGCGGTAACTCGCACGTCATAGATGCCGGAGCGGCCGCCGCGGGTGACCTCGCACGCCTTCGCAACAAGGCGATCGCCGAGCCTGCCCGGCTTGATGAAGGTGATCTGCCCCTGCGCTGCGACCACGCGTTCGTTGTGCGAGTTGCAGGCAAAGGCGAAGGCGGAATCGGCGAGTGTGAAGATGAAGCCGCCATGGGCGATGCGCTGGCCGTTGACCATATCCGGCCGCACCGTCATCGCGAGCGTTGCATAGCCGGGGCCAATCTCCACGATCTCCATGCCGAGCCCTTTGGAGGCATCGTCCTCCGCCCACATCGCCTCAGCGCAGGCGCGGGCAACATCCTCGGGCGACAGGGCAGCTTTGACGTTCACGCGCTTCTCCCGGCCAGATGGTTTTCCATGATGTTCTGCTGGTTGGCCAAAACTGTCAAATAATGCGACGCATTTGCATCGCCGGCGTCTGAAGCACCTGCTCAGACATGGTCATAATCGACCACGACGCGCTCCGACGACGGTTTCGCCTGGCAGGTCAGGACGAACCCGGCCTTCAGCTCCCAGGGCTCCAGCGAATAGTTGATGTCCATCGGCGCCTCACCTTCGACCAGCTTGGCGCGGCAGGTCGAGCACATGCCGCCCTTGCAGGCGAAGGGCAGATCAACGCCGGCGCGTAGCGCCGCATCGAGGATCGCCTCGTCCTCGGCAACCGGAACGTCGCGGCGCTTGCCATCGATGATCAGCGAGGCGATTGCCTTCGGCGGCGCGTCGGGCGCGACCACCTTCTTCGGCCGCGGCTTGCCGCCGAACTCGGAGACGAAGCGCTCGACGTGGATACGCTCTTCCGCGATGCCGAGCTCGCGGCAGGTGGTCTCGATGTCCTCGCTCATGCCAAGAGGGCCACAGATGTAGAGATGGTCGACGCTAGCCGCCGGCACCAGCGAGCGCAGCAGCACCCTCACCTTGTCGCCGTCGAGCCGGCCATGCAGGATCGGGATGTCCTGCTCTTCGCCGGAGATAACGTGGAAGATGGAGAGGCGGTCGATGAAGCGGTCCTTGAGCTCCTCGAGCGCCTCGAGAAACATGATGTTGTCGGTCGTGCGGTTTCCGTAGAACAGGAAGAAGCGGCTGTCCGGCTCGCGCGCGAGCACGCCCTTCACGATCGATAGGATCGGCGTGATGCCGGAGCCTGCGGCGAAACCGACATGGATGCGTGCGCTATCCGCCGGCGGGACTGCACCGAAGCGCCCGGTCGGCGTCATCACGTCGAGCTCGTCGCCGCATTTGAGATCTTCGGCCGCCCAGTTCGAAAACGCGCCACCGTCGATCTTCTTCACGGCGATACGAATCTCGCCGTCATCAGGGCCGGAACAGATCGAATAGGAGCGGCGCACCTCCTCTCCGTCGAGCGTGGTGCGGAGCGTGAGGTACTGGCCGGGCGTGAAAGCGTAATCGCCGGCGAGATCGCCGGGGATGGCGAAGGTCATCGAGACGGCGTCGGACGCCTCGCGACGAAGGTCGCTGACGGCCAGGCGATGGAAGCGCGGTGCGGCTGCTGACATGATCAATGACACTTGAAATAGTCGAAGGGTTCGCGGCAGGACTTGCAGCGCCACAGCGCCTTGCAGGAGGTCGAGCCGAATTCAGACAGCAGCTCAGTGTTTTCCGAGCCGCATTGCGGGCAGCCCACCGCCTGTTCACCAAACAGCGCCCGGCGTGAGCTTGATGCCTGCGGCGGCGCGATGCCGTAGGCGCGCAGCTTTTGGCGGCCCTCCTCGCTCATCCAGTCGGTCGTCCAGGCCGGCGACAGCACGGTGCGGACTTTTGACCGGCGAAAACCGGCGCGCTCCAGCGCCAGCTCGATTTCCAGCGCGATCATGTTCATCGCCGGACAGCCGGAATAGGTCGGCGTGATCGCGACCTCGACGTGATCGCCGTCGAGGGAAACCTCGCGCAGCACGCCGAGATCGGCGATGGTCAGCACCGGAATTTCGGGATCGACCACGCTCGCCGCAGCGTCCCAGGCGCGCCGGCGCAGTTCGCTGTCACGATCGAGCAGGCTCACCATGTCAGGCCCGGAAAGGTGCGCTGCATCGATTGCAGCTCGGACAGGAGATGGCCGAGATGTTCGCTGTGCCGGCCCACGCGGCCGCCTTGCTGCATCCAGTCATTCTGCGGCAATACCAGCGTGGCTTCGCTGACGACATCGGAAAGCGTCTGCAACCAGCGACCACGCAAGGTGCCGGGATCGATCGCGATACCAGCATGGATCAGCGCGCGCTCGCCGTCGTCGACGGCAAACATCTCGCCGGTGAAGGCCCAGAGATGATCGATCGCGGCTTGCGCGCGGGCATGACTCTCATCGGTGCCGTCGCCGAGCCGGATGAGCCACTCCGAGGCGTGGCGCAAATGATAGGCGCTCTCCTTCTCCGACTTGGCGGCAATCGCTGCCAGTGTCGTGTCGCGCGAATTCATCATCGCGCGCCAGTAGAGGTCGGCGAACGCGGAATAGAAGAACTGCCGCACCAAAGTCTGGGAAAAATCGCCGTTGGGCTGCTCCACCAGCAGCAGATTGCGGTACTGCCTGACGTCGCGCAGATAAGCGAGCTTGTCCTCGTCGTTATCCCTGCCCTCGGCCTTGGCAGCGTAGGTGTAGAGTTCGCGCGCCTGACCGATCAGGTCGAGCGCGATGTTGGAGAGCGCCATATCCTCTTCCAGCATCGGCGCATGCCCGCACCATTCCGACAGCCTGTGGCCGAGGATCAGCGCATCGTCGGCGCGGCGCAGCGCGTAGAGCACCAGCGGCGTTTCGGAGACATCGATGTTGGCGACCGGCATCACATATGTCCCACTTCTTCCGGCACCTCGTAGAACGTCGGATGCCGGTAGATCTTCGATTCCGCCGGTTCGAACATCATGGCCTTCTCGGCGGGATCGCTCGCAGTGATCGCGGTCGACGGCACGACCCAGATCGACAGGCCCTCGCCGCGGCGGGTGTAGATGTCGCGGGCGGCTTGCAGCGCCATGGTGGCATCGCTCGCATGCAGCGATCCCACATGCTTGTGCGCGAGCCCATTGCGGCTACGAATGAAGACTTCCCACAGCGGCGTGTTCGGAGTGGCCATGTTGATCTCCCTATTCCGCGGCTTGTGCGGTCTGGCGATGCGTGCGCTTGGCGGCGTAGGCGGCGGCGGCTTCGCGTACCCAGGCCCCCTCCGCATGCGCCTTGCGGCGCGCGGCCATGCGGTCGCGATTGCAGGGGCCGTTGCCGGCGAGCACCTGCTTGAACTCGGTCCAGTCGATCTCGCTGTAACGCCAGTGCCCGTCGGCATCCTGAATCATGCCGGGATCGGGGATGGTGAGGCCGAGATATTGCGCCTGCGGCACCGTGGCATCGACGAACTTCTGGCGCAGCTCGTCGTTGGAGAAACGCTTGATCTTCCACTTGGTCGAGGTGTCGCTATGCTGGCTCGTGCTATCTGGCGGGCCGAACATCATCAGCACCGGCCACCACCAGCGGTTCAGCGCATCCTGCGCCATCGCCTTCTGCTCGTCCGAGCCGCGGCACAGCGTCAGCATGATCTCGTAGCCCTGGCGCTGATGGAACGACTCCTCCTTGCAGACCCGGATCATCGCGCGCGCATAGGGGCCGTAGGAGCAGCGGCACAGCGGGATCTGGTTCATGATCGCGGCGCCGTCGACCAGCCAGCCGATGGTGCCGATATCAGCCCAGGTCAGCGTCGGATAGTTGAAGATCGAGGAGTACTTGGCTTTGCCCGCGAGCATGGCATCGACCAGCTCCTCGCGCGATGAGCCGAGCGTCTCGGCCGCAGCATAGAGATAGAGCCCGTGGCCGCACTCGTCCTGCACCTTGGCGAGCAGCGCGGCCTTGCGGCGCAGGGTCGGCGCACGGGTGATCCAGCTGCCCTCAGGCAGCATGCCGACGATTTCGGAATGGGCGTGCTGGGAAATCTGGCGTGTGAGCGTCTTGCGATAGGCCGCCGGCATCCAGTCGTTCGGCTCGATGCGCTCCTCGGCATCGACGCGGGCCTGGAACTGCGCAGCCTTGGCTGCGTCCTCAAGACCGCGGTCGTCGGTCTCGGCCGTATTCAGCGCCTGGGTATACATGCGCATCCTCCCGATTTATTGGGAGGCAATATATAACAAAAGTTACGTCATGCAAGATATTTCTGTAACATAAAACTCAGGCCTCGAACCTCCTTTCCAGAAGCTTCCGCGCCGGCGGCAATGGCCCTTTCTCGTTGGTTCCATGTCCATCAAGCCATTGTTCGGAGGAGGCAAGCAGCGCGCGATAGATTTCGCCGCACAGGTTCCGTGCCGCCCTGCCCGGCCAGTTCGTCGGCAGCAGGATTTCGGGCAATAGCGGATCGCGCAGCACGACGCGGCGATAGTAGTGGATCAGGAGGATGCGCGCGGTAAACGCGTCGGCCTCGGACAAATCGGTGCCGCGGCCGATCGCGGCGCGCAGCGGCTCGAACGTCTTCATGAATTTCAGATAGGCATCCGCGGTGCGGTCCAGCGGCCAACTCGCACTGAGCAGGCGACGCCCGCTGTCATCCTCAGCCGAGACTTCGAGACGGATCGCGCCCCCGGCTTCATCCGGCACCGGCAGGCCCGACGGCGCGACCCAAACCCCCGGCAGCGGACTGCCGAAGCCGGCGTTACGGAGCGCTTCGCGCGAGACGTCGCGATCTCCGCCATTGCCGATCAGGAGCAGCTCGAAGCGTCCGGTCCAGTCGGATGGCGGCGGATCGTAGATGTGGCGTGTCGCGGCCTCGAAGGTCTGGCGGCCCTTCTCGGCAAGCCGATAGAAGCTGTTGCGGCCGACCTTTTCCCGCGTGAGCCAGCCATCGGCCGCAAGCCGCGACATCGTGGTGCGCACCACGCCGCTGTCGATGTCGAGACCGTCGAAGAATTCGAGCAGCGTGCCGAGCCACACCGAACCGCCGCGGGGCACGATGGCATCGCCGAACACGGTGATGACGATGGAGCCGGTGCGCGACGGTTCACGCTTGAGCTGGTCGATGATGCGGGAGAGCGGATGCGCCATGCGCGAGGCATAGCGCGTTTGATGCGGGCGCGACAATGGACGGGTGCGACGGCTTCTCTTCTCCTCCCCGCTTGCGTGGCCGCGACGAGCTTCGCTCGCGCTGAGAAGGTCGGGATGAGGGGGAGGTTCCGCGGGGACGGAGGGAGTCGGACTCGCGGCGTACTCACAGCGTCATGGCCGGGCCAGTCCCGGCCATCCACGAGCCTTTCACGCAGCACAAAGACGTGGATGCCCGGGACAAGCCCGGGCATGACGATCTCTGCTCAACGTTCAAATCCGATTGCCCTGCCGCACGCGGAAAGAGGCGATGATCACCGATGCGGATCGGGATAGGCCAAGCTGCGCCAGCCGCTGCGGTCGAATGGCCGCCACTGGCCTTCCTTTTGCGCGAGCCGGTCGGCCACGGCATAGACCGCGGCCGGGTGATGGCCCATGCCGCAATGGCTGCTCTCGATCTCGATGCTCTCGGTCTGCCCGCCCGATTTCTCCATGCAGCCCTGCCAGGCGCAGACGCCGTCAGTGCGGCTGAAGATGGCGGTGGTCGGCACCGGCGGTGGTGCCGCCAGATCGCCGCCGAACCGCGGATCGACCTCGTCCGACTTCCGACCGCTCGCCCATTCATAGACGCGCCAGGCATTGGTTGAACGGGGATCGCCGGCGAAGGGGCTACCAAGCGTGATCACCTGCCGCACGCGCTCGGGCATCATCTTGGCGAGCTGGCGCGCATAGAGGCCGCCAAGGCTCCAACCGACCAGGCTGATCTTGCGGCCATGGGTGTCGCTGAGCTCCTCGACCAGATCGACCATGGCATGCTGCACGCCCTCGCGAAGGCCATAGTTGCGGCCCTGGCGCCAGCCGCTCACCGCATATCCCTTACTGGTCAGAAACGTGCGCAACGCACGCGTGGATGCATCGGAGGCCACGAGGCCCGGCAGCACCAGCACCGGGTGCCCATCACCGCGCGGCGCAAGGCTCAGCAGCGGCAGCGCGCCGAGGAATGCGCCGAACTCGTGGATCGCGCGCCCTTCCATAAACATCAGAGTTCTCGACGGCGGACGCAGCGTCTGGGCAGTAGCGGTCATCAATGTTTCCCCTGAGAAGGCGCCGGGCGCGATACCGGCAAATGGGCATGAATTCCAATACGCCGGCTTCTTGATCGTTCCGCAGCGCAGCATGAATCAGCTAGGCGGCCGGTTCCGACATTCAAGCGGGAGAGTCGCGGGGCGACAATAGGCCCGCGCGTTAATGCTAACGTCCGTGGCGCAAAAGTCACAGCAATCGGAGCAGGAATTCTACGGAGTAGAGCGCGAGCCCGGCGAGCCCACCGATCAGCGAACCGTTGAAACGGATGTATTGCAGGTCGCGCCCGATGTTGATTTCGATCAGCGAAATCAACTGCGCCATATCCCATGCCTTGACCTGGTCGGAGATGAAGATGGAGACGCCACTCTTCTGGTCGGCGACGAAGCTGCGCAGCACCGTCACCAGCCCCTTGTTGATCTCGTCGCGCAGCTCGGCATCGCCGGCGAGCGCATCGCCGGCGGAAACGAACATGCCGGCGAGATGATGCTGTAGCACCTGCGTCTCGCCGCTCGCGCTGCGTTCGATGAAGGAGCGTGTGTTGGCCCAGACGGTGCGTGCGAGATCGGCAAGCTCGGGCCGCGCGAGGAGGTCGCGCTTCAAGCCGGCGATGCGGTCGATATAGGCCTGGTCAGTGCCGAGCCGGTCGACGAAGCTCAGCACCATGCGGTCGAACTCGCCGCGGAAGGGATGCTTGGGATCGCTGCGCACCTCGTTGAAGAAGGCGGTCGCGGACGCCACGATCTTGTTCACCAGAAACTTGTCGGCTCGGTAGAGCCGCAGCAGGGTCGGCAATTCCGCGCGCACCTTCTCGCGGATCATCCCCATCGTCTCTTTCTGGTTCAGCGTCTCGTGCATCACGCGCAGGAGATCGTCGAACAGGATCTGATGGCGCCCCTCCGCCACGAAACCGCGCAGCGTGCCGGCGGCGAGTGGCGCAAGGTCGATCGCCTGGAGCTGCGATGACATGCGGCGGATGATGAAGGTCATCAGACCCGAGCTCTCCGTCGCCGAGACGGCCTCCGGCAACAGGCGGAGCGCGAAGCGCGCGAGATCGTCGCTGCGCTTGCGGTCGCGCAGCCAGTCGGCGACGAAGGAGCCGAAATCGATCTCCTTCAGCTTGGCCTCGACCGGTCCCGCCTCGAGGAAATGCACCTGGATGAATTCGCCGAGCTTGTCGGCGATCCTGGCCTGGTTGCTCTGGATGATCGCGGTATGCGGGATCGGCAGGCCGAGCGGCCGCTTGAACAGCGCGACCACGGCATACCAGTCGGCGAGGCCGCCGATGGTCGCGGCTTCCGCGAAGGCGGCGATGAAGCCGAACACGGGATGCGCGTTCAGCAGCAACTTCGCGACGACGAACAGGGCAAGCGTCGAAGCCAGCACCAGCGTCGCCAGCGCTTTCACGCGGCGCAGCTCGGCCGCGCGTTCGGCATCGCCGGGAGTATCGAAGGAGAAGGCGGCGGGTGGGGTCATTGTAGATACTTAGCGTGTCGATCTCCGCGTGTCCCGGACGCGGTGCAGCGCAGAGCGATGCGCCGCAGAGCCGGGACCCAGCAAGCATCCGATGCAGGATGGCCCCCGGATCAGCAGTGCACCACACCCCTGGTCGATGCTTCGCATCGCCAGGGGCGGCTGCACTGCGTCCGGGGAACGCAAGAGGCAAAAACAAAGGCCCGCCGAAGCGGGCCTCAAATTGAGTTTTGACTCAGGGCGCCGGATCAGGCGGTCTTGTTGTAGACCTTGGCAAAATTGTCCTGAGCGGACTTCGCACCGTTGGCGGCGAGCTGGCCGAAATAGTCGGCGGTCGCCTTGGCGCGCGAGACGAACACTTCGCCGCGGGCGCGGAGCAGGCTCGACTGGATCTCGACGGCTTCGCTGACCGACTTGGCGGAAGCAAGCTTGTCGATGCTGGCGAAGAACGCCTGGGCGTCGTCATAGATCGCCTGCTGGATATTGCGGCTGATCTTGCCGGCCTCGGTGACGGACTCGGTCACCGCGTTCTCGACGGCGGCGGTCACGCGCTCGGAGCCAGCGAACACCTCTGCAGCACGGTCCTTGGCGGTGTTGGCGGTCTTCTTGACGAACTCGCGGGCGGCCTCGGGAACTTCCAGGTTCTGGATGTTCTTGAAAGCGTCCTTGAAGCCCTCGAAAGCGGTGTTGGTTTCAGTGGTCATGGGGTTCTCTCCATCCTCATTGGTTGAGCTATGGGCTCACCCCGTCCTCGATGGCCCGGGGCACGGCTTATATGGCATAGTTAATTGTGCGATGCAATATTATTATTGCACTGCGATATCACGAAACTGTGAACAGCCTTAACAGGAGGCATATGATGCCTCCCTGGCCAAGCAGGTTCCCGGAGAGCGGTCGGACCATCTCCCCAGTGCTGGAGACGGCGGTCCTAGTGCTGGACGGCGCCTGGGAGCCCGTAGGCCTCCATCTGGGCCTGGACCTGCGCGATGTTATGGCCGAGCACGACGATGTCGTGGGTCTTGCCGTCGACGTCCCGGACGTGATCTCGCAGCAACGCTTCGGCCTTGAAACCGAGGCTCTCGAACACGGCGATCGCGGCCTGCTGGTCGACCGTCATCTGAACCGAGAGTTTTTCCAGGCCCGCGCCGAGCGCGAGCGCGAAGGTCTCCTGCGACAGCGCCCGCCCTACCCCCTTCCCGCGCACATCGAGCGAGACGACCATGCGAATCTCGCCGACATGGGGCGACCAGGAGTGCGGATCGCGCACCAGCGTGCCGCAGCCGACGACCTTGCCGTCCCTGACCGCAAGCAGGCTCGTAATCGCGCCACGCTCGATCTCCTTGACCCAGGCCGACAGCACCTTCGGCTCGCTGATATTGCGCGGCAAAAACAACAAATCGTGGGTCGGCAGGCCCTTGCCGAAGGCGAGCACCGCGGCTTCATCCGCAGGCGACATCAAGCGAATCTCGATATCGCCGGCGTCGGTCTTGACGTGACGCGGATACGAACGCTGCTCGCTCATGTCGATCTCTTCCCTAGCCAGGAATCCAGTTTCGGCCATAGCCGCTTCACGGCGTTGGCTCCCGCGACGAGCGAGACGTGACCGCCCTTCAGCATCACCTCTTCCTTGTCCGCAGATCCGATCTTCGCGATCAGGTGCTTGGCGGCGTCATACGGCACGATGTGATCATGCTCGGCGACCGCATGCAGAATCGGCACCTTGATGTTGTCGAGCTTCGCAGGCCGGCCGCCGACCGACATGGTGTCGTTGAACAGCTTGTTGTCCCACATCAGGTCTTTGGTGATGGCGCGGAAATACTCGCCCGCCAGCGGCAGGGTGTCGGTCGCCCAACGGTCGAACATGCGGTAGGACTTGACGAACTCGTCGTTCCAGATGTTTTCCCAGAGCTGGATCTGGCTCACCGTGCGCGAGGCCGGACGCAGCATCTCGAACGAGGACAGGATCATCTCCGGCGGCACGTTGCCGACGCTGTCGACGAGGCGGTCGACGTCGAAATAGCGACGGTCGGAGAAATTCGAGAACAGCTTCATCTCGCGGAAGTCGATCGGCGTGGTGAAGCAGATCAAATTCTTCATCGGCCCATCCTTGTGGATCGCGCCGTAGAGCAGCGACAGCACGCCGCCGAAGCAATAGCCGATCACGGAGACGTCCTGCTCGCCGGAATCAGCTTGCACCCGGCGAACACAGTCCGGAATGAAGTCGAGGACATAGTCCTCCATCCGCAGACTCTTCTCCTCCGGCCGCGGCGCGCTCCAGTCGAGCATATAGACGTCGTAACCGCGCTTGAGCAGGAATTCGATAAAACTCTGGCCGGGGACGAGGTCGAGGATGTAGCCGCGGTTGGTGGTGGCCATCACGATCAGCACCGGCACGCGGTAGATCTCGTCCGACATGGGGCGATAATGATAGAGATTCATGGTGCCGCGCGAATGCAGCACGTCCTTGGGCGTCGATCCAAGTGATGGACCCGAGGTCGAGAAATATTCGACGCCCTTGATGCTGCGCTGGATGGCGCGCTGCACCTCGCTCTGGATGCGTTCCGGGATAGAAGCGAAATCAAGTCCGGGAGCTGCATTCATGCCTGCTCTCCGCCCTCAGACGGCGGGCGCTTGGTGCGCGGCGGCCGCAATGCGGAATCGCCCCCCTGAGACACGCCGGCACTTGCAGCCATCTGGTTCAGCAGCGACTTGATCTCACCGATCTGGACTTCGATAGCTTGCAGCCTTTCGGCAAGGCCTGTGACCTGCTCCCGACTCGGCAGGTTCATGGAGACCAAGTACTTCTCCATGAGTTCGCCGAGCTGCTTCTGAGCACCTGCAGCAACTCCCCCCGCACGGTTCATCGCCTGCGAAAACTCGGGCGACGACATGGCCTGGTTGGCGAAGGAGTTGAACCCCTTCTCCATCTCACCAACCATCTTTTGCCACATGGCGACCGGGTCACTGGTCTTGTCGGTCATCGGTGTCCTCCAGATGTCGAGAGCTTCGATGCTCTTCTTTTTCGCCATACCACACCGTTGCGCCGTGCCGGTCAACCGGCAAGCAGCGGCTCGGTGCCGCGCGCGGCTTTCATTGCAACGGGAAACCGTGCGATACAGCATCAGTCAAACGCTTGAGGGAACGCGCCCGTGAACGCCCATCAGCCGCCCCAGACAGTCCGCGCCAATGGCATCGAGATCTGCTACGAGATTTTTGGCAACGACAATGCCGAGCCGCTGCTGCTGATCATGGGATTAGGCGCCCAGATGATCCACTGGGACGATGCGTTCTGCGAGCAGCTTGCCGCACGCGGCTTCCGCGTGATCCGCTTCGACAATCGCGACATCGGCAAGTCGAGCCATCTGACGGGCGGCAAGCGGTTGACCCCGCTCGAGCTGCTTAAGCTGCGATTCTTCAGGATTCCCGTCGCGGCAACCTACAGGCTGATCGACATGGCCAAGGATACGATCGGGCTGATGGATGCGCTCGGCATCAAATCGGCGCATCTTGTCGGTGCCTCCATGGGCGGCATGATCGCGCAGGAGGTCACGCTGTCGTTCCCGCAGCGCGTGCGCTCGCTGACCTCGATCATGTCGACGACGGGCAGTCCGCGCGTGCCGCCGCCGACGCGCGAGGCGGCCGCAATGCTGATGGCGCCGCCGCCGCGCAGCAAGGAGGAGTTCATCGTCCGCTACGGCCAGACCTGGAAGGTGTTGCGCGCCGGGCATTTTCCGGAGGAGGAAGCGCTCGACCCGGAACGCGCCGAGCGCGTGTTCGCGCGCGGGCTCAATCCGGCCGGCGTCGGCCGCCAGCTCCGCGCGGTGCTCGCGTCCGGCAGCCGCAAGGAGCGGCTGCATGCCGTGCAGACGCCGACGCTCGTGATCCACGGTACCGTCGATCCCTTGGTGCGGCCTGAGGGCGGCAAGGACACGGCGGCGTCAATCCCGAACGCAAGATTGTTGATGATCGACGGTATGGGCCATGCACTGCCGATGCGGTTCTGGCCTGAGATCATCGGCGCCATCGACAAGTACGCGCATGGCGCGGCGGCGCAGGCAGCTTAACAGTTCTTCGCCATCCAGATCACATGGCGCGCACCGCCGCCCCTGCCGGTCGCGCGGACATTGACCTCGTTGACGTCGAAACCGGCGCTGCGAAGTCGCTTGGTGAAGGCCGGGTTGGGTCCCGACGACCAGACCGCGAGCATGCCGCCCGGCCGCAGCGCCGTCTTCGCCGCCTTCAGCCCGCTCGAACTATAGAGCGCATCATTGCCCTTGCGGGTCAGTCCCTCCGGCCCGTTGTCGACGTCGAGGAGAATGGCGTCGAAAGCCGACCGCTGCGCCCGGATGATTTCGCCGACATCGGTTTCCCGGATGCTCACCCGGGCATCATCGAGGCTCTCGCCGAACACTTCCGCCATCGGGCCCCGCGCCCAGACGACGACCGCCGGCACCAGCTCGGAGACCACGATCTTCGCCTTGGCGCCAAGCACCGCCAACGCCGCACGCAGCGTAAAGCCCATGCCCAATCCGCCGATCAGGACAACGGGCTTGGCGACCGTCTCGATCTGCTTCGCCGCGAGCGTTGCGAGCGCGGCTTCCGAACCCGACAGGCGGTTGTTCATCAGCTCGTTGGTGCCGAGCTTGATGGAGAACTCCTTACCTCGCCGCATCAGGCGAAGCTCTTCGTCGGAGCCGGGGATTTTGGCGGTGTCGATTTTTTCCCAGGGAATCATGAGGGACGTTTAGCATGATCGGGATTCGCAGGGTGGGTTAGCCGAAGGCGTAACCCACCTCTTTACTTTCCACGGGATCAGAAGCGGTGGATTACGCCGGCGGACTGCGCTGCGCGCAGCCGCGGGCTAATCCACCCTACGATCTCTGCCTACCCTCCCGCCCAGACGTCCAGCACATAGCGGTTCTTCGTCCCCATCTCCTCGATCCAGCGCGCACTGACGGCGGCGTCGCTGCCGCTCTTCTCGCGGTGGATCGCGACCAGTGCCGCTTTCACGTCCGGCTCCATCTTGCCGCCGTCGCCGCAGACATAGACGATCGCGCCCTGCTCGATCAGCGGCCAGACCTTGTCCTTCTGCGCGGCGAGCAGGTGCTGCACATAGGTCTTCGGTTCGTCCGCGCGCGAGAACGCAGTGAAGAGTTCCGTGATGCCGCTCGCCGCCAACGCCTTCAGCTCGTCCGCGTAGAGAAAATCCTGGTCGGGATGGCGGCAGCCGAAAAACAGCATCGCGGGTCCGAGGCTGGCGCCCTTCGCCTTGCGTGCGGCCCGTTCCTGAAGGAAGCCGCGGAACGGCGCAAGGCCCGTGCCGGGGCCGATCATGATGATAGGCACCAAGGGATCGTCGGGAAGCCGGAAGCCGGCCTTGGTCTCGCGTACGGTGGCGTAGATCGCATCGCCCGCGCGACGGTTGGCGAGATAGTTCGAACAGATGCCCTTGTAGGTGCCGCGGCCGGAGGCGGCCGGCCCTTCGACCACGCCGACCGTGACACTGCAGCGCGCCGGGTCGACCGACGGCGAGGACGAGATTGAGTAATAGCGCGGCGCCAGCAACGAGAGCATTTCGAGATAGACATGGAACGGCAACTCGCAGGCCGGATATTCGAGCAGAAGATCGAACACCGATTTGCGCCTGGCCAGGATCTCGCCCCGGTAACGCTCGAGCGGCTCAGCTTCCTCGCCGACGAAAGCCAGCAGCTTCGGCTTGGTGACCGGACAGCGGGTGTGCTCGGCCATGATCTGGATCTGCTTGCGCGTCGCCACCTGCTGCAGCTCGACGAACTCGCTGAGCAGGCGGCCGACGGACACGGCATCCCCCACCGGCAATTGCGCGCGGCGGCCCTCGGCGACCTGCAGCCTGATCTGATCGGCGGGCAGGAAGCCGAAGCGGCGCGCGACCGAATCCACTAGCGTGGGATCGTTGCGTGGCACGACACTCAAATGATCGCCGACGCGGTAGCTGGCGTTGGACGGCAGTTGCACCTCGATGTGGCGCGTCGAACGCTCGGAGGGCTTGGACCCGCCCTTGTTCTGAAGCTCGTCATTGACCAGCACTTTCATCGCCACCGCGCCGCCCTGGGCCACGATGGTGTTGACGGCGCTCACCGCCACCGGCTCGATCGCATAGAGCGGATCGTCCTCGGCGGTGCGGGTGAAGTTCCAGTCGATGCCGAATTCCTTGGTCGCGACCTGTGCCGCCGCCGGAAACCATTTCTGGAACTGGCCGTCGAGATCGCTGCGCGCATCGCCCTCGCCGCGCGGATAGACCGCGCGCGCGCCATGCGCCGACAATTGCTCGTCGATCAGACGCGGCACCGATTGATAGGTCGCGGCCCAGTCGCTGTTGCCGCAGCCGAACACGGCGTAGCGCACGCCGGCAAAGGCATCCTTCGGCAGGTCGCCGCCGAGCCATTTGACGAACTGCGTCGCGTTATCAGGCGGCGCGCCGTTATAGGAGGCGCAGATGATCAGAACGCCGCCCTCCTGCGGCAGCTTGCCGACGTAATCGTCGAGCGGGCCGAGATGCACGGCAAAGCCATTGATCTCGGCGAGATCAGCCATGCGCGTCGCCAGCTCCTCGGCGGTGCCGAGATTGGAGCCGTAAAGCACCAGCATCGGCGTGTTGTGGCCGGGCCGGGCGGTCGGCTGGCGCGGCGCCTTCGGCGCCGAAGTAGCGGCCGCGACTGGCCCGCCATAGGCGCCACGCTCGCGATCGACGCGCGGGCGCACCTTGATCTTGAAGCCTTCCGGCTTCATCGTCAGGGTTTCCTTCAGATGCATCTGGTAGCGCTGGTGGTCGATCAGCTTGAAGCGCTGCAGGATCATGCCGAGCGCGAGCGCGGCCTCGTGCATGGCAAAGCCGCGGCCAATGCAGGCGCGCTGGCCGTTGCCGAACGGCTTCCAGGCATTGACCGGCCGCTTGGCTTCCGCCTCGCGGCTGAAATTATCGGGATCGAACGCATCCGGATTCGGTCCCCAGACGCTGGGATCGCGATGCAGCGCGGTTACCAGAATGGTGGTGAAGGTGCCCTTGCGAAGCTTGTACTTGCCGCCGCCGAGCGTCTCGTCCTTGAGCGGCGAGATGCCATAGGCCGGCGCCGGCGGCCACAGCCGCAGCGCCTCTTTCAGGATCTGCGTGATGTAGGTGAGCTGCGTCACCTGCTGGTAGGTCGGCTTCGCGTTGACGTCGGGGCCGAAGACGCGGTCGACCTCGTCATAGGCCTTCTTGAGGATGTCCGGATGCTTGAGCAGCGCATAGAGCGTGTAGGACAACAGGCCGCTGGTGGTCTCGTGGCCGGCGATCAGGAACGTGTTGATCTGGTAGCGGATGTTGACGTCGTCGAGCTGCTCGCCGGTCGAACGATCGACGCCGGTCATCATCGCGGCGAGCATGTCCTTCTTGTCGTCGATCCCCTCCGCGCTCTTGCGGCGCTCGGCAATGATCTCGTCGACCATCTTGTTCATGAAGGCGACGTCTTCGGCGAGCGTCTTGCGCCGCTTCTGCATCCAGATCTGCTCGAACGGCAGGCCGCGTGTCATCATGATGGTTTCGAGCGAGCGCACCAGCGACTCGACGAAGGGATGGTAGTCGCGCCGGTAGAACGAATTGAAGCGATACTCGAAACCGCACAGGCCGATCGTATCCAGCGTCAGCGCCGTCATGTCGTGGACGACGTCGATCTCGTCGTCGGCGTTCAGCCGCTCCCATTTCTGGACGAGCTGCTCGGCGATATCGACCATGCTCGGATGGTAGGACTGCATGGCCCGGTTGCCGAACGGCTGGAGCAGGATGTTGTGCGCCTTGCTCCAATTCGGCTCTTTGGTGTCCGCCGTGAACAGCCCGTCGCCGCCAACCGCGCGTACGCGCCGCAGCGCACCGCGCACGGTCTTGTCGAAGCGCTTCTCATCAGACAGTTCATCGACGAGATCGTGGCCCGAGACGACCACGATCGGCGAGCCCATCATGTCGAGCCAAAAGATCGGACCGAGCTCCTTGGCGAGCCGCGTCAAATGCTGCACGGGGGCGGCCGAGTCCAGCGAAAGCATGTTGCCGACCACCGGCTTGGTCGGCGGATGCGGGATCGGGTCCAGACGGTTCTTGGATGACATTGACGTGCGTTTCCCCTGCCTTGCGTCATTCCGGGATGGTCCGAAGGACCAGACCCGGAATCTCGAGATCCCGGGTTCGACGCTACGCATCGCCCCAGGATGACGACTGCGTCGTCACCCAAACCGCCTTCTACGCCATTCGATCAGCTTGGCGCTGACCTCCTCCGGCTTCTCCTGCTGCGTCCAATGGCCACTGTCGCGGACCAGATATTTTTCGAGATCGGGGATCAGCTTGTCCATGCCATCGGCGGAAGACGGCGGCAACACCGCGTCGTTCTCGGCCATGATCATCAACGACGGCACCCGCACCGTATGATCGAGCCCTTCGGCGCGCGTCCAGTTGCGCGACATGTTGCGGTACCAGTTGATGCCTCCGGTAAAGCCGGTTCTGGTGAAATTGTCGACGAACACCTTCTTCTCTTCCGGCGACAGGATCGGCGTACGCGGATCATGCTTTGCGTCATAGCTGGCGATCATCTGCGGAAACGCCAGATTGACCCGCGGAGAAGCGCCGACGCCGGCAACCACCTCCTCTGCCGGCGCGTCGGCCGGGCGCGGCGCCGGCTTGCGCATGAACGCGTCAAAAGTCTGTTCGACGCGACTTCCGAAAATCCTGTCGGGCTCACGCGCCGGGTCCTGGAACTGCACGATGTACATCTTGTCGCCGAAGCGGGCGCGTAGGAGCTCGATCGGATCGGCCCAGGCACGGTTGGTATGCGGCGTGTTGATGCCGACCACGCCCGCCACCCGGTCGATGTGCCGCAACGGCATCTGCCAGACGATGAAGCCGCCCCAGTCGTGACCGACGAAGACCGCCTTGTCGATCTGCAAATGGTCGAGCAGCCCGACGAGATCACCGGTCAGGTGCTCGATGTCGTAATCCTCGACCGCCTCGGGCCGGTCGGTCGCGCCATAGCCGCGTTGGTCGGGCGCGATCACGCGGATGCCGGCCTCGCTCAGCGCTTTGATCTGGTGGCGCCAGGAGAAGGCCAGCTCGGGCCAGCCATGGCACAGCACGATCGGCGGCGTGTCCGTGATCGGGCCCGCCTCGTAATATCCCATGCGGATTCCGTTCGTGTGCACGAACTTGAGCTGTGGCATTTCAATCATCGAACCATTCCTATTCCGCAGCGCCCTTGATGTCGGTCGCCGGCGGCGCGTAGGCCGCCTCCAGCGCGGCGAACTCCTCCGGCAGCATGTCGCACATCACCTGCACATGTGGAATGATGTTGGCGCCGACGATGAAGCCGAAATCGAGCTGGTCGCGATAGCTCTGCACGGTAATGTTGAGCGCCTGCCCGTGCGTCGAGATCGACACCGGGAAGATGTGCAATAGCTCCGCCCCGGCAGCGTAAAGCGTCTGCCGCGGCCCCGGCACGTTGGACACGGTGATGTTGGCGGCTGGCGGCAGCACGTCCGACAGGTTCGAGCGGCTGTAGAGCAACGCCAGGATCTGCACCATGATCGGCGCGCCCAGCATCGAGATGTTGGAGACCTGGGGCATCAGCGCGCGCAAGGGGTGCGACATCTCCTTGGACTTGGTCGATTGCGCGATGATGGCTTCGAGCCGCGCCTTGGGATCGTCGATGTTGGTCGCGATCGCGCAGATCATGCCGAACACCTGGTTGTTGGCCTCGGTGTTGCCCTCCTCGCGCAGCGAGATCGGTACCGCCGCGGTCAGCGATTTCGCCGGCAGCGTGCTGTACTCCTTCAGGTAACGCCGGACCACGCCGGAGGCGAGCGCCAGCACGACGTCGTTTAGCTTGCCGCCGGCCTGCTTGGCCAGCGCCTTCGCGCGAGACAGCGGGATCGACACACCGGCGAAGCTTCGCTCCGACGAGATGGTCTTGTTCAGCATGGTCGGCGGCGACACCATGCTGGCAAGGCTCTCGCGCGATTTGGGATCGGCGACCTTGCCGAGCACATCGGAGACGCTCTTGACCATGGTCGGGATATTGCCCGCGAAGCGCACCGCGCTCTCGATCTGGTACATCGCGTTGTCGAACAGGATCGAGCCGATGTCGCTCTTGCCGGTGCGCGGCAATTGCAGGTTCTGGGCGGCCTTGCCGGCGTCGAGCGGCTGGTTGAAAAGCTGCTGGTAGGAATCCAGCAGGTTCGCCGCGATGTCGCGCGGCTCCTGTCCGGGCTTGCTGCCAGCCGCCGGCGGATCGACCTTCCGCGGGATCGGCGAGATGTCGTAGATCATGTTGGTCAGCGCCGCACCGGCACCGCCGTCGATGGCGGCATGGTGCATCTTGGAATAGAGCCCGACCTCGTTGTCCTTCATGCCCTCGAACACGTAGAACTCCCAGAGCGGGCGGGCGCGGTTCAACAGCTTGGCGTGCATCCAGCCGACGATGCGCTCCAGCGTGGCACGGTCGCGCGGCTGCGGCAGGCTGGCACGGAAGATGTGACGGTCGATGTCGAACTGATCGTCCTCGACCCAGGAGGGATGATCGATGTCGAGCGGCGCCTTCTCCAGCCGCGCCTTCAGGATCGGCACGATATGCAGGCGCGAGACGATCATCGCCTTGAAGTCTTCGAAGAAGTCGCCCTTGTAATCGTCGGGCAGGCGAAAGATCGCCATGCTCCCGACATGCATCGGCATCTCCGGCGTTTCCAGATAGAGAAACGACGCGTCCAGCGACGACAGCTTCTTACCGTCAGCCATAATTCCCTCCCGCAACAATTTTGACGGGCGCCTTCTGGCGCTTCTCGTCAGGCCGATATTGCCTGTTCCGGCGGGGCATATGCAATGGCAAACGGCCCGGCCCGGTCAAATGGCGAGAATTCCCCTTCCGGTTGCGCCAGCCGGTCCGCCACGGCCCATAGCGCCGCGGGGTTCACCCCGAGCCCGATATGGCTCGCCAGGAGCACTTCGATGTTCTCGGCACGGTCGGAGGGACGGAGCAGGCAGGTCCGCCAGTTCACGACGCCGTCGGCCCGCGAATAGATCGACGTCGCCGGCACCGGCAGATCGCCGGCGATCGCCTCGCGCGCCTCAGCAAGATCCTCGACCCGTTCGCCGGACAGCGCTTCGTAGAGCCGCGTCGCGTTGGTCGCCCGCACGTCATTGGCAAACGGGCTGCCGAGCGTGATGACATAGCGAACCATGTCGGGCGCCTGGAGCGCGAGATCGCGGGCATAGACGCCGCCGAGGCTCCATCCGACTAGGCTGACCTTGCGTCCGCTCGCAGCATGGATTTCGGCAAGACGGGCGCGCAGCGACTCCCGAATCCGCCCGAGGCCGCCGAGATTACGGCCCATCCGCCAAGCCTGTGCCTCATAGCCGAGCTCGCTGAGATAGCGCCGCATCGGGGCCATCGAGAGGTCGCTGGCGAGAAAGCCCGGCAGCGCCAGCACCGGATGGCCATCGCCCCTCGGCGCTCGCATCAGGATCGGCGACAGCAACAGGCTTGCATTGAACTCGAACAGGCCGCGCGCTTCTGCAAGCAGCAGGGCGAGGCCCGGCGGACGAAGCCCGCCCGGGGCCTGCCGCCCGTCTGGCCCGGACGGCATTATTTCTTCTTGTCGCTGCTGCGCGTGCCGCCGAGGCCCGCCATCGTGACGAACATGTCCTGAAACCGCTCCGCGATCTTGGGATCGAAGGTGAACCAGCTCTGGATCAGCGATTCCGGCGAGACCTTCTCGATGTTGCTGAGCACCTGCTGCTGCAGCTTGTCCATCACCGCCGTCTGCATCGGTCCCACGTCAGGCAAACCGAAGAACTGGCGGGCCTCGAGGGGGTGCAGTCGATTTCGATATTAACTTTCATGTCCCCTCCGGATGAGATTCGAGCGGCCTGCCGGCAGTATCGCCGCGAGTTGTGGTGCGACGCAAGCGGCCTGATGCAGGCGCGACATGCCGCGTCCCGCAATCGGCCGATATAGTCAACCAAAGTCGAAAGACGCGGTCCCCCATGCCAGGCGGCACGGTCAGCATTGCTGCACAGCGGTGCAACTTGGCGCGTTCCTTGCTGGAATGGCGCTTGCACCGGTCGAGAACTCTGGGCAACATGGATCAATCAGCCCTGCCGAACAATCAAAAATCATCGGCACGGCAGAGTGGAGAGGGTCAAGAATGTCAGTCGGTCGAAGTCTGTTTGCGGCGACGCTCGCCGGTACGCTTGCGTTGACGGTCGCGCCGGCGTCGAGCCAGACGCTGCGTTATGCCAACCAGGGTGACCTGAAATCCCTTGATCCCTATACGCTGAACGAAAGCACCACCCACGCCCATCTCGGTCACGTCTATCAAGGCCTCACCGCGCGCGACAAGGACCTCAAGATCATTCCGGCGCTGGCGGAAAGCTGGGAAACTCCGGAGCCGACCCGCTGGCGCTTCCATTTGCGCAAGGGCGTGAAATTCCATAACGGCGATCCCTTCACCGCCGACGACGTCGTGTTCTCCGCCGATCGCGTCCGCAAGAAGGGGTCCAATATGCAGACCCGCCTTGCGCCCGACGTCAAGGTCGTCAAGGTCGACGACTACACCGTCGACTTCGTCTTGCCATCGCCCAATCCCATCCTGCATAACTCGTGGGATGTCTGGTACATCATGGACAAGAAATGGGCCGAGGAGAACAACGTCGTCGATCCGACGCCGGTGGCGGCGACCACGCCGAGCTACGCCTCGCTCCACGAGAACGGCACCGGTCCGTTCACCATCGAAAGCCATCAGCCCGGCGTGAAGACGGTTTTCAAGGCCAACCCCAACTACTGGGGCAAGGTCGAGGGTAACCTGAAGGAGATCGTCTTCACCCCGATCGCTTCAGACGCAACCCGCGTCGCTGCGCTGCTCTCGGGCGAAGTCGACGTCATCGAGCCGGTGCCGATCCAGGACATCTCCCGCGTCGATTCCAGCCCCAACGCCCAGGTGCTGAAAGGGCCGGAGCTGCGCACCATCTTCATCGGCTTCGATCAGATGCGCGATGAGCTGCTCTACTCCAACATCAAGGGCAAGAACCCGTTCAAGGACGTCCGCGTCCGCGAAGCCTTCTACAAGGCGATCGACATCGAGCTGATCAAGAAGCGCGTGATGCGCGAGCTGTCGACACCATCGGCGCTGATGATCGCTCCGGAGTTGTTCGTGCTGTCCAAGGAGTTCACGCGGCCGAAATTCGACCCCGATGGAGCCAAGAACCTCCTGACCGAAGCCGGCTATCCCGATGGCTTCGAGGTCACGATGGATTGTCCGAACGACCGTTACGTCAACGACGCCGCGATCTGCCAGGCCGTCGTCGGCATGCTTGCCCGCATCGGCGTCAAGATCAACCTGCTGGCGCAGCCGAAAGCGCAGTACTTCGCCAAGGTGTTGAAGCAGGGCGGCTACCAGACCTCGTTCTACCTCCTGGGCTGGACGCCGAGCACGATGGACTCCCACAACGTGCTCTATGACATCATGGGCTGCCGCGACGACGCGAAATCCTCACGCGGCGAGGCCAATCTCGGCGGCTACTGCAACAAGGAGTTCGACGCCATCACCGACAAGGTGCTGGTCGAAACCGATACTGCCAAGCGCAACCAGCTGATCAAGCAGGCCTACGAAATCGGCAACAAGGACTGGTCCTACATCCCGCTGCACCAGCAGGCGCTGGCCTGGGGCGTGTCGAAGAAGGTCAACCTGCCGCAGCGCGCCGACAATCTGGTCATGTTCCATTGGGCGACCAAGAAGGAATAGCACCAGTTGAACACGAGGTCCCGGCGGCGTCAGGCATCCGGGACCTTTCCTTTTCCGGCTGACAAAGACGTCGACCGCACGCACACCCAAGGATAGTGGAAGGCATGCTCGCTTTCACTCTTCGCCGCGCCGTTCAGGCCATCGGCGTCATGTTCGCCGTCGGCATCATCGCCTTCTCGATGTTCCGTTTCGCCGGCGACCCCGTCAATCAGATCGTCTCGATCGACACATCGGCGGCCGAACGCGAAGCCGTGCGCAAGTCGCTCGGCCTCGACGATCCCGTGCCGGTGCAGTTCGTGCGTTATTTCGCCGACGCCGCGCAATTCAAGTTCGGCGTCTCCTACCAGTTCCGCCAGCCGGTCTCGACCCTGCTGATGGAACGCATGCCGGCCACGCTGGAACTTGCGATCTGCGCCACCGTGTTTGCAATGGTGTTCGGCATTCTGATGGGCGTCTATTCGGCGCTGAGGCGCGACACCGTGCTGGCCAAATTATTCCAGGCGGTTTCGCTGATCGGCATCTCATTGCCGACTTTCCTGATCGGCATTCTCCTGATCTATCTGTTCGCGGTGACATTGGGCTGGTTGCCCTCGTTCGGCCGCGGCGAGGTGGTCAAGCTCGGCTGGTGGAGCACGGGTCTGCTCACGCTGTCGGGATTGAAGGCATTGATCATGCCCTCGATCACGCTCGGCCTGTTCCAGATGACCCTGATCATGCGGCTGGTGCGCGCGGAGATGCTGGAAGTGCTGCGAACCGACTATATTCGTTTCGCCCGCGCCCGCGGGCTGACCACCCGCGCCATTCATTTCGGCCACGCGCTGAAGAACACGCTCATTCCCGTCATCACCGTGGCCGGCCTTCAGTTTGGCTCGGTTATTGCATTTTCGATCATCACCGAAACCGTGTTCCAATGGCCGGGCATGGGACTGCTGTTCGTGCAGGCCGTGCAAAACGTCGATATCCCGATCATGGCGGCCTATCTGCTGATGGTCTCCCTGATCTTCGTCACCATCAACCTGGTGGTCGACATTCTCTACACCGTAGTCGATCCGCGCCTGCGCGCGACCGTCGGCCGCGCTACATAAGGCCCCTGCATGTCCGACGCCGTCGCCTCCAATTCCGATAAGCAGAGCGCGCCGCCCGCGCATGCCGGTCGCAGCTGGCTCAGCCGCGCCCTCGACAGCGACATCTTCTACTCGTTCCGCCGCTCCAAGCTGACCATGGTGGCGGCGGCCATTACCGTGCTGCTCTTCCTGCTCGCGATCTTTGCATCGGCGCTCGCGGTGCAGAACCCGTTCGATCCGGCGCAGCTCCAGTTGATGAACTCGCGCATCTCGCCGCTCTGGACCGCCGACGGCCAAAGCCCGTTCCTGCTCGGCACCGACGAGCAGGGCCGCGACGTGTTCTCCGCCATCCTCTACGGGATGCGCATCTCGCTCGCCGTCGGCGTGGCCGGCGTGATCTTCGCCGGCGCGCTCGGTATCGCGCTCGGCCTGATCGCCGGCTATTTCGGCGGCGCGGTCGATGGCGTGATCATGCGGATCGCCGACGTGCAACTGACCTTTCCCGCCATTCTGATCGCGCTGCTGGTCAATGGCATTGCGAAATCGATCCTCGGCAACCGTCTGGATGCCACCAGCATGCTGGTGGTGCTGGTGATCTCGATCGGCCTCAGTTTCTGGGTCGGGTATGCAAGGACGGTGCGCGGCTCCGTGATGGTCGAGAAGAACAAGGACTACGTGGCCGCCGCGCAGCTGATCGGCCTGCCCGCGCCAAAGATCATGCTGCGGCACGTGCTGCCGAACACGATGGGCCCGATCCTGGTCATCGCCACCATCAACCTCGCACTGGCCATCATCACCGAGGCAACGCTGTCCTTCCTCGGCGTCGGCCTGCCCGACACCATGCCCTCGCTCGGCACGCTGATCCGCATCGGCAACAATTATCTGTTCGCGGGCGAATGGTGGATTGTCGCTTTCCCCGGCCTCGCGCTGGCCGGCTTGATCCTGTCGATCAACCTGCTCGGCGACTGGCTGCGCGACGCGCTCAACCCGAAGCTCCGATGAGCAAAACTTCGATAAGAGCGCCTCACCCATGACCGAGCCCATCCTCTCCGTTCGCAACCTTCAGGTGGAGTTCGCCTCCCGCCGCGGCACGCTGCGCGCCATCGACGGCGTCTCCTTCGACATCGCCAAGGGCGAGGTGCTGGGCGTGGTCGGCGAATCCGGCGCCGGAAAATCCGTGACCGGCCTCGCCGTGATCGGCCTGATCGACCCGCCCGGCCGGATCGCGGGCGGCGAGGTTCGCCTGGCCGGCCTGCGCATCGACAATTTGCCGCCGGAGGAGATGCGCCGCATCCGTGGCAAACGGATCGGCATGATCTTCCAGGACCCCCTCACCTCGCTCAATCCACTCTACCGGGTCGGTGACCAGATCATCGAGACGATCCGAACCCACCTGAACCTGTCCGAGACGGCCGCCCGCCGCCGCGCCATCGACCTGCTTGCCGAGGTCGGCATTCCCGCGCCGGAAAAGCGCATCGACGGCTACCCGCACGAATTCTCCGGCGGCATGCGCCAGCGCGTCGTGATTGCGCTGGCGATCTGCGCCGAGCCCGAGCTGATCATCGCGGACGAGCCGACCACCGCGCTCGACGTCTCCGTGCAGGCGCAGATCATCTCGCTGATCAAGCGGCTCGGACGCGACCACGGCACCGCCGTGATGCTGGTGACGCACGACATGGGCGTGATCGCGGAGACCTCCGACCGGGTCGCCGTGATGTATGCCGGCCGTGTCGCCGAGATCGGTCCGGTGCAGGATGTCGTCAGAAACCCGCTGCATCCCTATGCCAAGGGCTTGATGGGCGCGATCCCGACGCTGGCCGGCGACGACAAGCGTCTCATGCAGATTCCCGGCTCGATGCCGCGGCTGTCGGCGATCCCGCGCGGCTGCTCGTTCAACCCGCGCTGCGCCTTCGCGTTCGACCGCTGTCGTGTTGATCGACCGGAGCCGCTGCCGCGCGGTGCGCAATCGGTCGCCTGCCATCTCTATGACAGCGTGCCGGCGGAGAGCGCGGCATGAGCGCTTCCTTCGTCCAGGCCACAAATCTGCGCCGGGTGTTCGACGTCTCGAAACCCTGGCTCAACCGCATGCTCGAAGGCGGGCATCTCGAATATCTCAAGGCGGTCGATCACGTCACCTTCGACATCAGGAAGGGCGAGACGTTTGCGCTGGTCGGCGAGTCCGGCTCGGGCAAGACCACGGTGGCGCGGATGGTCGTGGGACTGCTGCCGCCGAGCTCCGGCGATGTCTTGATCGACGGCGTCTCGATGACGGATCCGCGGCAGGCGCCGGCGCGCAGGAAGCTGCGCCGCCGCATCCAGATGATCTTCCAGGACCCCTATGCGAGCCTGAACCCGCGCTTTCGCGTCGATGCCATCATCTCCGAGCCGATCCGCGCCTTCGACCTGATCCAGGGCGAGCGCGACATCCAGGCCCGCGTCGGCGAGCTGCTCAGCCTGGTCGGCCTGCATCCCGACGACCGGCTGAAGTTTCCGCACGAGTTCTCCGGCGGCCAGCGCCAGCGCATCGCGATCGCCCGGGCGCTCGCATCGGACGCCGAGTTCATCGTCTGCGACGAGCCGACTTCGGCGCTCGACGTCTCGGTGCAGGCGCAGATCCTGAACCTGATGCGCGACCTCCAGGACAAGTTCGGCCTGACCTACATGTTCATCAGCCACAACCTCGCCGTGGTCCGCCACATGGCGAGCCGCGTCGGCGTGATGTATCTCGGCCGCATCGTCGAGATCGCTGAAGGCAAGGAGTTGTTCGCACGTCCCCGCATGCCCTACACCAAGATGCTGCTGGGCGCCGTGCCTGATCTTGCCATGAGCGGCCGCCAGCGCATTCCGGTGAAGGGCGAGATCCCGAACCCGATCAATCCGCCGCCCGGCTGCGCCTTCAATCCGCGCTGCCCGCTGGCGTTCGATCTCTGCCGCAAGGAAACGCCGGAACTGATCGACGGCGTCGCCTGCCACGCCGTCAACACCGCGCCGGTCCCGGCGTGACGCGCGCGTGCCATGCCGGCAGCGCATTGGCGGCGCGACATCGCCTGTGATCAATTGCGCGCGCCGCAAATGAGGTAATCCATGGCCAGCATCGTCAATCCCGATCCGTTCACGACCCGCCCCGAGATCGAAGGCACGTTCGGGGTCGTCGCCACTACGCACTGGATCGCGACCGCCGTCGGCATGGCCATCCTGGAAAAGGGCGGCAACGCCTTCGACGCCGGCGTCGCTACCGCCTTCACGCTCCAGGTGGTCGAGCCGCATCTGAACGGCCCCGGCGGCGATGTCCCCATCATCGTCCACGACGTGAAGCGCGGCCGCACCGAGGTGATCTGCGGCCAGGGCCCGGCACCGGCACGCGCCACCATCGCGCATTACAAGAGCGAAGGCCTCGACATGGTGCCCGGCACCGGCCTGCTCGCGGCCTGCGTCGCCGGCACCTTCGAATCCTGGATGATGTTGCTGCGCGATTACGGCACGATGCGCGTGCGCGACGTGCTGGAACCCGCGATCGCCTATGCCCGCGACGGCTATCCGCTGGTCGAGCGCGCCTGCGCCACGATCCAGACCGTCGAGCAATTATTCCGCAAGCACTGGCCGACCTCCGCCGCGGTCTATCTCCCCAACGGCGAGGTGCCGAAGCCCGGCACACTATTTACCAACGAGACGCTGGCCGCGACCTACGCACGGATTCTCAGCGAAGCCGAGAGCGGCGGCGGTGGCCGCGACGCCGAGATCGAGCGCGCGCGCAAAGCCTGGTCGCAAGGCTTCGTCGCGGAAGCCATCGACAAATTCTGCCGCACCCAGGAGGTGATGGACGTCAGCGGCTCGCCGCATCGCGGCGTGCTTTCCGCCGACGACATGGCGCGCTGGCAGCCGACGGTCGAGGCGCCGCTCACCTACGACTATGGCCGCTACACCGTCTGCAAGGCCGGCGTCTGGAGCCAGGGTCCGGTGACGCTGCAACAGCTCGCACTGCTGAAGGGCTTTGCCCTCGACGGGCTCGACCCGACCGGGCCTGAGTTCATCCATCTCCAGATCGAATGCGCAAAACTCGCCTTTGCCGACCGCGAGAAATTCTACGGCGATCCCAAGTTCAGCGAGATCCCGATTACGACGCTGCTATCGGACGCCTATAACGACGAACGTCGTAAGCTAATTACCGAGAAGGCCTCGCTCGATCTCCGGCCCGGCGCGATCGAGGGCTTTGGCGGCGTCGTCAAGCTGCGCCGCGCTGAAGGCCAGCGCGAGGCCGTTGGCGCGCTAGGCGCCGGTGAACCAACCGTGGGGCGCTTCGGCGAGGTGCGCGGCGACACCGTGCATTTCGACATCATCGACAAAGCTGGCAACATGGTGTCTTCGACGCCGTCGGGCGGCTGGCTGCAATCCTCGCCCATCATTCCCGAGCTCGGCTTCTGTCTCGGCAGCCGCGCCCAGATGTTCGATTTGGAGGAGAACCAACCCGGTTCGCTCGCACCGGGCAAGCGGCCGCGCACAACGCTGTCGCCGACCATGGCGCTGCGCGACGGCGAGCCTTACCTCGCCTGGGGTTCGCCCGGCGGCGACCAGCAGGACCAGTGGATCACCCAATTCTTCCTACGCCACGTCCATTGCAATCTCAATCTCCAGGAAGCGATCGACGCGCCGGCCTGGCATTCCGAGCATTTCCCGATCTCGTTCTGGCCGCGTACCGCGCGCCCCGGCGTGCTCGTGGTGGAAAATCGCGTACCCAAGGCGACGATCGAGAACCTTCGTGAGCGCGGGCATATCGTGGAAGTCGGTCCCGACTGGTCCGAAGGCCGGCTCACCGCAGCCTCGCGCGTGGGTCGGCGCCGGCGCGCCGCCGCCAATCCGCGCGGCATGCAAGGTTACGCCGCGGGACGCTGAAGGCAGCACATGACCTGGTCGATCATCGCGCGAGACCCTTTCACCGGCCAGTTCGGCATCGCTGTTGCGACACGTTTTTTCGCCGTCGGCGCACGCGTGCCGTATATTGCCGCCGGCGTCGGCGCCATCGCGACGCAGGCCTTCGTCAATCCCTATTACGGCATCGACGGCGTCAAGCTGTTGCGGGAAGGCCTCAATGCGCGCGACGTGCTGGCCGCGCTACTCGCGACCGACGATGGCCGCGAGAGCCGTCAGATCCACATCATGGATGCGAGCGGCGAGATCGCCGCACATACCGGGCGCGACTGCGTCGACTGGTGCGGGCACATCGCAGGCAGCGGCTTTTCCATCGCCGGCAACATGCTGGCCGGCGCCGACGTGCTCGACGAGACCGCAAAGACCTATATCGCCAACGACAGCCTGCCCTTCCCGCGCCGCCTGCTCGCCGCGATGCGCGCCGGGGAAGCCGCCGGCGGCGACAAGCGCGGCAAGCAGTCTGCCGCGCTGTTGATTCACGGCGAGGAGGAATGGCCGGCGCTGGACATTCGCGCCGACGACCATCCCGATCCGCTCGGCGAACTCGAGCGACTCGAACACGTCAGCCACGAGCTCTGGGTGCATTTTCGCGATTCCATGCCGACGCGACGGAACCCGGCCGGCAATACCGACCGCGGCGTCATCGACGCCAGCATCCAAGCAGCGCGTGCAAGGCAATCATGAGCGCGAGCCCTCTCATCGAGATCAGGGACCTCCGCATCCGCTTCCACGGCGACGACGGCCGCATCACCCACGCGGTCGACAGTGTCGACCTCAGTGTCGCCAACGGCGCGACCCTCGGCCTCGTCGGCGAATCCGGCTGCGGCAAGAGCGTGACCTCGCTGGCGATCATGGGCCTGCTGCCGAAACAAAGCGCGGAGATATCGGGCGCGATCCGCTTCGACGGCCTCGACCTCCTGAAGACGCCGGACCAGACCCTGCGCAATCTGCGCGGCAACCGGCTCGCGATGATCTTCCAGGAACCGATGACCTCGCTCAATCCGAGCTTCACCATCGGCGACCAGATCATCGAGACCATTTTGCGCCACCGCGGCGGCTCGCGGAAAAGCGCGCGCGAGCGGGCGATCGAGCTGCTGCGCCGGGTCCACATCCCCTCGCCCGAGCGGCGCGTCGACGAATATCCGCACAAGCTCTCCGGCGGCATGCGCCAGCGCGTGATGATCGCGATGGCGCTGGCCTGCGACCCGCGCCTGCTGATCGCCGATGAGCCGACCACTGCGCTCGATGTCACCTTGCAGGCGCAAATCCTGGAGCTGATGCGGGAGTTGAAAGCGGCAAGCGGCGCCGCGATCATCCTGATCACGCACGATCTCGGCGTGGTCGCCGAGGTCTGCGACGAGGTCGCGGTGATGTATGCCGGCGAGATCGTCGAGCGCGCGCCGGTGGACGAATTGTTCTCGGCGCCGCAGCACCCCTACACCGTCGGCCTGCTCGGCTCGATCCCGCGACTCGACCATCGGGCCGAACAGCTTGCCACGATCGAGGGTATGGTGCCGAACATGGCGCAGCCGCCGGCAGGCTGCCGCTTCGCCGCGCGCTGCCCGTTCGTGCTGGACGCCTGCACCACGGCGCCGCCACCACTGATCGAAGTCAGCCCCGGCCACCTCTCGCGCTGCATCCGCGCGCCGCTCGAACGCCTGGTGTCGTGATGGCCACGTTCTCTCTTCCCGTTCCCCGGGGGCAGCGCAGCACAAGCGCAGCGCGGTGGTGCGCTGCTGAACCGGGGCCCATGTGGCGGCAGACTGGCTCCCGGTTCAGCGTCGCAACACTTCGCGTTGCGCCGCGCCCGGGACACGAGACTGAGTTTCGTCGGGATCACGAACGATGACCGCTCTGCTCGAGGTTACAGGCCTGGTCAAGCATTTCGTCGCCGAACGCTCGCTGTTCGGCCGGGCGCTGGCGCATGTCAAAGCCGTTGATGGCGTCTCCTTCTCGCTCGAGGCCGGCAAGACGCTGGCCCTGGTCGGCGAATCCGGTTGCGGCAAATCCACCGTCAGCCGCCTGGTGCTGCGGCTGATCGAGCCGGATGCGGGCACGATCCGGTTCGACGGCCGCGATCTTCTCTCGCTCGATCCCAATACGCTCCGCGCCTTCCGCCGCGAGGCCCAGATCATCTTTCAGGACCCCTATGCCTCGCTCAATCCGCGCATGACGGTCGGCCAGATCCTGACCGAACCGCTGGCATTGCACGATCTCGTGCCGCCTGTGCAGCGGCGCGCGCGCGTCGCGGAGTTGCTGCGGCTGGTCGGGCTGGAGCCGAGGCTGGCGCGGCGCTATCCGCACGAATTCTCCGGCGGCCAGCGCCAGCGCATCGCCATTGCTCGCGCGCTCGCGGTCGAGCCGAAGCTGATCATCTGCGACGAGCCGGTCTCGGCGCTGGACGTCTCGATCCGCTCGCAGATCCTCAATCTGCTGCGCGAGCTCCAGGACCGGCTCGGCCTCGCCTATATTTTCGTCTCGCACGACCTCGCCGTGGTCAAGCACATCGCCGACCACGTCGCGGTGATGAATCTCGGCCAGATCGTCGAGACGGCGGAGGCGGACGCGCTGTTCGCCTCGCCGCGCCACCCCTATAGCCGGGCGCTGTTGTCCGCGATCCCGCTGCCGCAGCCGAAGGTGAAGCGCGCGACCGTCCTGCTCGAGGGCGAGATCCCGAGCGCGCTCAACCCGCCTTCTGGCTGCCGCTTCCACACCCGCTGCCCGTTCGTGATCGAGCTCTGCCGCAACGAGGCGCCGGCACTTCTAGCTGACGGCACGGGCCACGCCGCCGCCTGCCACCGCACGGCGGAACTGCCGTCTGCCGACGCCATATTGCCGGCAGCCGGCGGGTTTTCGCCGGCGCTTGCAAAATTGGTCGCCGCCTTCAGCCAAAAGACGGAAGGCGCTGCCACCGCCGGGGTTGGTATACAAGGCACCGCGCCCACAACGACATAGCCGAAGCAATGGGGACTGTCCGATGAAGATGTTTCGCCTGGCCGCAACGGCCGCCGCCGTCCTGCTGTCGCTTGGAGCCGCGCAGGCCCAGACCACGCTGCGCATCGGCCTCGCCGAGGACCCTGACATCCTCGATCCCACGATGGCGCGCACCTATGTCGGCCGCATCGTGTTCTCCGCCTTCTGCGACAAGCTGTTCGACATCGACGAGAAGCTCAACATCGTGCCGCAGCTCGCGCTGTCGAGCGAAACCGCCGACGACGGCAAGGCGCTGGTCATCAAGCTGCGGCCCGGCGTGAAATTCCACGACGGCGAACCGTTCGACGCGGAAGCCGCCAAGTTCTCGCTGGAACGGCATCTGACGTTCCCCGGATCCTTCCGCAAACCCGAGCTCGCCTCGGTCGATCACATCGAAGTCGTCGATCCCCTCACGGTCAAGCTGGTGCTGAAGTCACCGTTCTCGCCGCTGCTCGCTCAGCTCACCGACCGCGCCGGGATGATGGTGTCGCCTAAGGCGGCGAAAGAGGCCGGCGACAAATTCGGCCTGCGCCCGGTCTGCGCCGGCCCGTATAAATTCGTCGAGCGCGTGCAGCAGGACCGCATCGTGTTCGAAAAGTTCGCGGACTATTGGAACAAGGACAACGTCTTCATCGACAAGATCGTGTTCCAGCCGATCGTCGATGCCACGGTGCGGCTTGCGAACTTGAAATCCGGCGGCCTCGATTTGATCGAGCGCGTGCTTGCCACCGACCTGAAGGAAGTCCGCGCGGATTCACGGCTGAAAGTCGCGACCGCCATCGAGCTCGGCTATCAGGGCATCACGCTCAACATCGGCAAGGACAAGGCCAAGGGGCCGCTCAGCCAATCCGCAAAGGTGCGGCAGGCGCTCGACCTTGCGATCGACCGCGACGCCATCAACCAGGTCGTATTCAACGGCGAGTTTCAGGTCGGCAATCAATGGGTCAACCCTGATCATCCCTACTATCAGAAATCCCTTCCGGTCCGTCCCCGCAATGTCGAGAAGGCCAAGGCGCTGCTGAAGGAAGCCGGCGCGACACCGCCGGTCAGCGTCGATTTCCTGGTGCCCAAGGGCGCGGAGACCGAGACGCCGGCGCAGGTGATCCAGTCGATGGCGGCCGAGGCTGGGTTCGACATGAAGATCCGCCTCACCGAATTCGCGACCGGGCTGAAGCAGGCCGAGGCCGGCGACTACCAGGCCTATATGCTCGCCTGGAGCGGGCGCGTCGATCCCGACGGCAACAGCTTCGTGTTCCTGCACAGCGGCGCGCCGCAGAATTACGGCGCGTGGAACAACCCGCAGGCCGACAAGGCACTGGAAGACGCGAGATCGGTCACCGATCCCGCCAAGCGCAAGGCCAGCTATGAGGCCCTGGCCAAGCTGGTCCAGGACGAAGAGCCGCTGCTGTACCTCTACCACCGCCGCATCATCATCGCGCACACGACCAAGCTCGAAGGCTACAAGCAGATGCCCGACGGCCTCGTGCGTGTCATCGGACTCAAGCTGAAGTGACGCCGCGAGAATGCTGAACTTCCTCGCCCGCCGCCTTGCGCAGATCGTGCCGACGCTGTTCTTCGTCTCGGTGCTGATCTTCTCGCTGCAGCAATTGCTGCCGGGCGATCCCGCGCTGGTGATGGCGGGCGAAGAGCGCGATCCCGCCGTGATCGAGCAGATCCGTCATCAGTACCGGCTCGATCAGCCGGTCCCGGTGCAGTACGCCTACTGGATCAAGGGCGTGCTCTCGGGCGATTTCGGCGAGTCGCTGCGCAACAAGATGCCGGTGCGCGAGCTGATCGCGCAGAAGCTGCCGGTGACGTTGCAGCTCGGCGGCATGGCGATCGTGATCGCGTTCCTGATCGGCATCCCCGCCGGCATCGTCGCGGCCGTGAAGAAGGGCTCGGCCTGGGACTACGGCGCGAACCTGTTTGCGCTGTGGGGCATCTCGACGCCGAACTTCTGGCTCGGGATCATGCTGATTTTCCTGTTCTCGATCGAGCTCGGCTGGCTGCCGGCGTCCGGCTACGTGCCGCTCACCGAGAACTGGCGCGCGAGCCTGGCGGCCACCATCATGCCGGCTTTCGTGCTCGGCAATGCCATTGCCGCGGTCCTGATGCGGCATACCCGCAGCGCCATGCTGCAGGTGCTGGAAAGCGACTACGTCCGCACCGCCCGGGCCAAGGGACTCCTGGAGCGCTCGGTGATCCTGAAGCACGCCATGCGCAACGCGCTGACGCCCGTCATCACGCTCGGCGCGCTCGAGCTCGGGACGCTGTTGTCCGGCGCAGTCCTGACCGAGCAGATCTTCTCCATCCCCGGCTTCGGCAAGCTGATCGTGGACGCCGTCTTCAACCGCGACTACGCCGTCGTGCAAGGCGTCGTGCTGGTGACGGCCACGATCTACATCACGCTGAATCTCGTTGCCGACATCGCCTATATCCTCGTCAATCCGCGGCTGCGGGGCTAGAGCATGACCGACGCCGCGCTGCCCGGCCCTCTCACGCAAGCCGACGAGCTGGATAGCCCGGCCCGCCGCGCGCGCCGGCGGCTGTTCAAGCGCAAGACGGCGATATTCGGGCTCGTCGTGCTCACGATGTTCATCGTGCTCGCCATGCTGGCCCCACTGATCGTGCCCTATGATCCCATCGCGACGAGCTGGAGCCTGGTGCGCAAGCCGCCCACCTCGGCGCACTGGTTCGGCACCGATGAGCTCGGCCGCGACATCTTCAGCCGGATCGTCTACGGCGCGCGCGCCTCGCTGCTCGCGGGCCTCATCTCGGTGGCGATCGCGCTCGGCATCGGCGTGCCGCTCGGTCTCGTCGCTGGCTATCGCGGTGGCTTCGTCGATGCGCTGATCAGCCGGATCACGGATGCGATGCTGGCCTGCCCGTTCCTGATCCTGGCGATCGCGCTGGCGGCGTTCCTCGGGCCGAGCCTCGGCAATGCCATGATTGCGATCGGCATCTCCGCAACACCGATCTTCACCCGCCTGACCCGCGGCCAGGTGCTCGTCGTCAAGGCCGAGGACTATGTCGAGGCCGCGCGCGCGCTCGGCAACCCGCCGTGGCGGATCGCGCTCTCGCATATCCTGCCGAACATCCTGCCCGCGCTGCTGGTGCAGGCGACACTGTCGATTGCCGCCGCCATCATCGCCGAAGCCGCGCTGTCGTTCCTCGGCCTCGGCCAGCAGCCGCCGGCGCCGTCCTGGGGCAGCATGCTCAACGCCGCGCAGCGCTTCCTGACCCAGGCACCGTGGATGGCGATCTGGCCGGGGCTTGCGATCTTCCTCGTGGTGCTGTCGCTGAACCTGCTCGGCGACGGCCTGCGCGACGCGCTCGACCCGCGGCAGCGCTAGATCACCGCTTCCCGCATCACGCGGCGGCAATCCATCTCGTATTCGAGATCGACCACCGGCGGGCGGGCGAAATGCCAGGTCAGGCCGGAGCGCAACGCGCCGCGGCGGACCAGTTCGTCGACGAGCGTATGGTGGAAATCGTGCACGGAATAGGCCTGCACCGCAGTGGTGTCGTTCCAGCCGAAGCCGAAAGCCGCCATCCGGCTTTCCATCTGCGACGTCGTGGTGAAGCGCACCTTCTCCCGCAGCCCCTCAGGGCTGAGGTCGCGATAGCGCACGGTGCGCTCGACATAGGTGCCGCTGCCCTCACGTGCCTCGGCGCCGCCTGATATCACGAAGGACGGCGCTTTCGAGCGGGTCGGACGCGTAAACGAGAACGCATAGAACGACGGCTCGGACGGCGGATCGATCTCGGGACAGACATTGCTGCGCGCCACCGGATTGGTGGTGCCGTCGAAGATGCCCCATTCGGACAGCGTCTTCACATAGTGCAGGTTGAACGCGCGAAAGCCCTCTTCGCTGAAGGCTGCCGGTGAACGCAGCTCGCAGGCACAGAATGCCGTCAACGGCCGCCCGGCCTCCTGGATGAATTTCGCCGCCAGCGCAAACCCTTCCGCGAGCGGGACCACACGGTCGAAGCGGACGCGTTCGATTTCGTAGCCGTCATCCGCGGCGGCGCCCGCCGAATACTGGAACACGGACGGAATGAAACGATAATTGCCGGCAGAGAAGTCACGCATCATGTCGAACCCCTATTCCAGTTGCATGCGAATGCCCTTGGCGCCGTTGAGCAGGCGCTTCAGGTGAAAGCCGGCCAGGGAATCGTCGGCGTGCATGCCGACCAGCGCGGCAAAGGCCGGCATGGCCGCGGCATCGCCGGCCTCCATCTTGGCGAAAGCCTCCGAATACAGTGCCGTTTCCGGCGCTTCGAACTTGCCCGGTGGCAGCGGCTCGAAGGCGCGCAACGGCTCGCTGCGTCCGCGCAGCATCAGCTCCCCCACGGGGCGGCCTTGAAAATTCTCGGCCGCCTCGGCGACGCTGGCGCTGACGCAAATGCGGGTGCCCAGATGCTTGTTGGCGGCCTCCAGCCGCGCCGCAATGTTGATGGAGTCCCCATAGGCGGTGTAGTCGAAGAAGCGATTGCCGCCGAAATTGCCGACCAGCGCTGGACCGGCGTGAATGCCGATGCGGGTGGCACCGAAGGACACACCCATGGCGCTCTGGCGCGCGCGAAAGTCCTGCGCCCAGGCGTCGAGCTCATGGGCGCAGGCGACCGCACGCGTGGCATAATCCGGCTGATCGCCGGGCGCATTGAAGAGCACCTGGATCGCATCGCCGATGATCTTTGCGACCGTGCCCTCATGGACGAAGACGATTTCGGTCATGCCGCCGACATACTCGTTGAGCAGCTTGCCCAACGTCTCGGGCGGCGCGCTCTCGACCAACGAGGTGAAGCCGGTAATATCGGTGAAGATGGTGGCGACATCGCGCCACTGAACTTCGATCCCCTCTCCGTCGCCGCTGGCGGCCAGACGCTTGGCGAGCTCGGGCGAGAAATGGCGCGACAGCGCGGCGTGGGCGCGCTCGGCTTCCATCTGGCGCCGCCGCACCTCGCGCAGCATCTCGATATGGCGGATGGTCTTCTCGATCGTGGCCTCCAGATCGGCGAAGTCGATCGGCTTGGTCAGGAAGTCGAACGCGCCGCGGTTCATGGCGGTGCGGATATTGCTCATGTCGCCATAGGCCGAGACGATGATGGTCGATTTCTTGTCCTCGGCCTCCTGGAGTTTCGCGAGCAGCGATAGCCCGTCCATCCTGGGCATGTTGATATCGGAGACCACCATGTCGACCTGCGGATTCTGCTCGAGCGAGGCCAGCGCCTCGAGACCGTCGCGAGCGAATATGATGGCGACCTGTCCGTCGCGGATCTGCCTGCGAAATTTTTGCAGGACCAGCGCCTCGAGATCCGGCTCGTCGTCGACGAAGAGGATGGTCGCGCTCATGCGGCTTGCTCGAGCCTCGTGTCGATCTCCTGCCGCAGCAAGGCAAAGTCGATCGGCTTGGTGAGGAGCCCGACGGCGCCGCGCTCGATCGCCTTTCGCCGCGTCTCGGCGTCGCCATAGGCCGTGATCATGATGACGGGAACGTCCGGATGCGCGGCACGCACCTTCGGCAGCATGTCGAGCCCGCTCATGCCGGGCATGTTGATGTCGGACAGGATCAGGATCAGCGAGGGATCGCGAACCTCGGCGGCCCGCTTGAGCGCATCGGGCGCGGAGGAGGCGAACTCCATCTGGAAGCGGCCGGCGCGCAGCTCGCGCCGGAATTGCTGCCGGAATAGCGCCTCGACGTCGGGCTCGTCATCGACGACCAGGATGTAAACGTTCACGACTTGCCTCCGGAAGTGCCCTCCGCCGCCATCGTACGCGGCAGGGTGATGATGAACTCGGTGAATACACCTTGCATGGTGTTCACGTCGATGGTGCCGCCGTGCTGCTTCACGACGATATCGTGGCTCATGGACAGGCCGAGCCCGGTGCCCTCGCCGACCGGCTTGGTGGTGAAGAAGGGGTTGAACATCTTCTCCTTCACCTCGGGCGGAATTCCGGTGCCATTGTCACGGATCCGGATCTCGACCCTGTCGCCGAGGTCCTTGGTTGCCGCGCTCAAGGTCGGCTCGAAGGCCTCACCCGCGCTCTCCTTGCGTTTGGCCGTGGCATAGAAGCCGTTCGAGATCAGGTTGAGGAAGACGCGCGTGATCTCCTGCGGATAGATCTCGACCATACCGGCAGCGGGATCGAACGTGCGCTGAAGCGTAACGTTGAAGGAGGGACGTTCGGCCCGCGCGCCGTGATAGGCGAGATTGAGGCTCTCCTCCACGACCGCATTGATGTCGACGGCTCGATGCTCGCCGGAACCTTCGCGCGAATGCAGCAGCATGTTCCTGACGATGGAATCGGCACGCTTGCCGTGCTGCACCACCTTCTCGAGATTGCTCCTGAGCATGCCAGTCAGCTCGTCGACCTCCTCCCTGGTCTTGCCGTCGAGCGCAGCCGATTGCAGGGCCTCCTTGAGCTCGTCGATCAGCTCGGTGGAGACCGCGGAGAAATTGTTGACGAAGTTGAGCGGATTCTTGATCTCGTGGGCGATGCCGGCGGTGAGCTGACCGAGCGAGGCAAGCTTCTCGGTCTGGATCAGGCGATCCTGGGCGGCGCGCAGATCGTCGAGGGATCGCGACAACTCTGTCGTGCGTTCCTGAACCTCCTCGAACAATCGAACATTTTCGATCGCGATAAGGGCTTGGTCTGCAAAGGTCGTGGCGAGTTCGATTTGCTTCTCGCTGAAGGGACGCACCATATGTCGCGTCAAGACGAACACGCCGATTGGCGATCCTTCTCGAAGCAGGGGGACACCGAGCATCGTACGCACATTGGACCGCCTTCGCGCGGATGAGGGTGCATAGTCCGGATCGGCCTGCACATCGGGGACGTGAACCGTCTTGGCTTCGAGCAGCGTACGCCCGACCACACTTCCCCGTTCTGGTAAAGAAGCAAAGGTCCGAAGCTTGCTTTCCTGCTCCGCATCGAGGCCGCAGCTTGCCGCCAAATAGAAAGCGCCATCGCGCGGTCGAAAGATCGTTCCCTCGTCGGCGTTACACAAGCGGGCGGCCGATCCGACGAGCGTATTCAGCACGGTTTGCAGATCGAACGCCGAGCGGCTGATGACCTTCAGCACGTCGGCGGTCGCCGTCTGCTGCTGGAGAGAGTCGCTCAATTCCGCTGTTCGCCGTTCGACCTTGTTTTCGAGATCGGCATAGGATTCCTGCAAGCGCGCGCCCATGTCGTTGAACTGGTCGGCGAGCCCTTCGAGCTCGTCGCCCGTCCGGATCGAGATGCGCTGGGAGAAGTCGCCACCGCCGATCCTTTCCGCGCCGCTGCGCAGCGCCTGGATCGGCCCGACCATGCGGCGCGCCAAAAATATCCCCGCAAGCACCGCGAAGATCGACGCCGCGAGCAGCACGATCGCAAGCCGCTGCAGCGAGGCGTAGAGCGATGCATAGGCCTCTTCGACCGGCAGCTCGACGAACATGGTCCAGTGCAACGGCTCGATCGGCGCCGATGCGGTCAAGACCTTCTGTCCCTGGATGTTGCGCGCTTCCTCGAGCGCGTTCGGCATGGTGCCGCCGGCAGCCTGGGCGGCGCGCACCTGCGCGAGGCCGGACATGTCGGTGTTGCGCAGCACGAGACTGATATCGGGATGCGCGATCAGGCGCCCTTCCGGACCGACGACATAGGCGTGCCCGTGCTGGCCGACCTTGATCTGCGAGACCACGTCCCAGATCAGCTTGAGATTGACCTCGGCAATGCTGACACCGGCATCCCTGCGCGCGCCGGCCAGGGCCAGCGTCATGTAGGGCTCGGACTCCCGGCGGAAATAGACCGGGCCGTAATAGACCTTGTGCGCGACCGCCTCGGTGAACTTCGGATCGTTGGATAGGTCGATCCCGCTCTCGATCGCGTCCATCGCCAGCCGCGAGACACGCAACCGTTCCTTGCCGGTCGAGTCCACCTGGGCAAGCTCGGTAATCCCGGGCACCTGGCGCAACAGCCGCAGCGCGTCGAACCGGCGCTGCTCGATCGAGCCCGCCGACCAGGGCAGTTGCGTGGTCCAGCCGAGCTGGCTCTCGATCTCCTTGACGAACTGGCCGATCTTGGCCGCGGCCGCCTCGGCCTGCTCATGCTGGACCCGGATCAGCGAAGCCTTGTGCTCGCGATAATAGAAGAAGACCTCGAACAGACCGTTGGCCAGCAGCGCGATGGCGACGACAGCCACGAACAGCGCGACATATTTGGTGAACAGCCGGGTCCTGATCCCTCGTCCCGTTCCCCCGCCGGCAGCGACGCCATCCGAGGCCACGCTCGGCAGCGTCCTGGCTTGCGGGGTGTCGGGATGGAGGGAAAGGCTCATCACCCGAAACCTAGCAAGAAGACGGGACCTTGTCTTTCGCAAGCGCGGGATAAGGCCCTCGCCCATCGAAACCGGCGCCCGGGCGCAACGAAAAAGGGCGGCAGCGGACCCGCCGCTGCCGCCCTCTGGATCGCTTGCGAGCCAGCGGCTTCAGGTCGGCCGCAGGGCCTTGGAGCCGAGGTCGAGCTCGTTGACCTGCTTGTTCCGCTCGGAATCGGCCGCCGCGCGATGGTCGGTCGCCAGCACCACGTAGACCGCGGGCAGCACGAACAGCGTGAACAGCGTGCCGATCGACATGCCGGCGACGACGACCAGGCCGATCGAGAAGCGGCTGGCCGCCCCCGCGCCGGTTGCGGTCAGGAGCGGGATCAGGCCGGTCACCATCGCGGCCGTCGTCATCAGGATCGGCCGCAGGCGGATGCGGGCTGACATTTCGATGGCAGAGCGGCGGTCGAGCCGCTCGTTGACCTGGAGCTCGTTGGCGAACTCCACCATCAGGATGCCGTGCTTGGTGATCAGGCCGACCAGGGTGAGCAGACCGACCTGGGTATAGATGTTCATGGTCGCCACGCCGAAGAACAGCGGGATCAGCGCACCGACGATCGCCATCGGCACCGAGATCATGATCACCAACGGGTCACGCAAGCTCTCGAACTGCGCAGCCAGCACCAGGAAGATGATGATCAGCGCGAAGCCGAAGGTGATCGCGAGCTGATTGCCTTCCTGCACGTACTGCCGGGAGTCCGCGAGATAGTCGTGGCTGAAGCCTTGCGGCAGCTTCTTGGCCTCGCTTTCGAGGAAGTCGACCGCCGCACCGACGGTCACGCCGGGCATCGGCACGGCCGAGAACGTCGCCGAATTGAGCTGGTTGTAGTGGGTCAGCGAATTCGGGGCGGTCTTGGTCTTGACTGAGACCACGGTCGACAGTGGCAGCTGCTGGCCCGTGTTGGTCGTCACGTAATAGCCACCGAGCGATTCCGGCGACAGCCGGCTGCTGCGCGGCACCTGCGGGATCACCTGATAGGAACGGCCCTCGAGATTGAAGCGGTTGATGTAGTTGCCGCCCAGCAGCACGGCCAGCGTGCTGCCGAGGTTCTGCATGTTGACGCCGAGATCCTGCGCCTTGGTACGGTCGATCGTGACCTCCACGTTCGGCTGGTTGTAGGCGAGATCGCTGTCGGAGACGATGAACATGCCGCTCTTGCGCGCAGAGTCCTTCAGCTTCTCCATCTGCTCGAAGACCGTCTGGAAACCCGCGGTGGAATTGATCACCATCTGCACCGGCAGACCGCCCGGTCCGCCCGGCAGCGGCGGCAGGTTGAACGCGAACGCCTGCACGCCCTCGATCTTGGAGAGTTCGGCCTGCACCAGCGGCTTCAGCTGGATCGCCGAACGTTTGCGCTCGTCCCAGGGCTTGAGCAGCATGCCGGCGATGCCGCCCTGCGGACCGTTGATGCCGTTCAGCACGAAGCGCAGATCGGTCTCGGGGAATTTCTCGAATTCCTTGTCGAGCTTCTCGCCATAGAAATCGACATAATCGATATTGGCGTATTTCGGCGCCTTGGTCACCGCGAACACGATGCCCTGGTCTTCTTCAGGCGCCAGCTCTTTCGAGGTGTGCATATAGAGGAAGCCGACGAGCCCGAGGATCGTGATCGCGAACAGGCCGGTAATCGCCTTGTAATCCAGCGAACGGTCGAGCCTGCGGCCGTACCATCGCGTCAGCGCGCCGAACACCTTGTTGACGAGCTTGGCGAAGCGGCCTTCTTCGGTGTTCTTGAGCAGCACCGAGCACATCATCGGCGACAGCGTCAGCGCGATCACGCCCGACACGATCACTGATCCCGCAAGCGTGAAAGCGAACTCGCGGAACAGCGAACCGGTGAGGCCGCCAAGGAAGCCGATCGGCGCGTACACCGCGGCGAGCGTGATGGTCATCGAGATGATCGGGCCGACGATTTCACGCGCCCCTTCCAGCGACGCCTGGACCGGCGTCTTGCCCTCCTCCAGATGGCGATGGATGTTCTCTACCACGACGATGGCGTCGTCGACCACGAGGCCGATCGCCAGCACCATCGCCAGCAGCGTCAGCAGGTTGAAGCTGAAGCCTAGCGCCAGCATCAGGGTGCAGACGCCGATCATCGACAGCGGAATCGTGACAACCGGAATGATGACCGAGCGGAGCGAGGCCAGGAACAGGAAGATGACCACGATCACGATGATCACGGCTTCGCCCAGCGTCTTCTCGACCTCGTCGATCGAGGACTGGATGAACTTGGTCGAATCGTAGGCAACCTTCATCTTCATCGACGGCGGCAGATTGCGCTCGAGCTCCGGGAACAGCGCGCGCACGCCCTTGACCAGAGTCAGCGGGTTGCCTTGCGGCGTCGCGTTCACGCCGATGAAGATCGCATGCTCGCCGTTGAAGGCGACGCTCGCATCCGTGCTCTGCGCGGCCAGCTCGACCGTGGCGATGTCCTCCATCCGGACGAAGCCGCCGTCCTTGGCCTTGACGATCATCTTCCGGAACTGGTTGACGTCAGTGAGGCTTGTGTTCGTGGAAATGTTGGAAACGATCAGATAGCCCTTGGTCTGCCCCGCCGCGGACTGGAAGTTGTTGGCCTGGATCGCCGCGGCGACGTCGGCCGGCGACACGTTGCGGCCCGCCATCTTCAAGGGATCGAGCCACAGCCGCATTGCAAAGGTCTGGCCGCCGAGAATGTCGGCCGAGGCGACGCCGTCGACCGTCGACAACACCGGCTGCACCACGCGCGTCAGATAATCCGAGATCGCCGAGCCCGACAGCTCTTCGGACGAAAAGCCGAGATACATCACGGCCGTGGTCTGGCCCGTGGTCTTGGTCACGATCGGGTCGTTGGATTCCTTCGGGATCAGATATTTGACCGAATTCGTCTTGGCCAGCACCTCGGTGAGCGCCTGGTTCGGATCGAAATTCAGCTTGATGTACACCTGGATCGTCGAGGTACCGAGCACCGAGGACGAGGTCATGTAGTCGACGCCTTCAGCCGAGGCGACGGCCTGCTCGATCGGCGTCGTGATGAAGCCCTGGATCAGGTCCGCGGACGCGCCGGGATAGACGGTCGTGATGTTGATGACCGTGTTCGAAAGCTTGGGATATTGCCGGATCGGCAGCACCATCGCCGCGCGCAGGCCGATCAGCAGGATCAGCAGGCTGACGACGACCGACAGGACCGGTCGCTTGATGAAAATGTCGGTGAAGCGCATCGCGGCGATCTCGATTTCTGTATCTCAAGGAAAGTGATCCGGCCGAGCCGGATCACTTGAATGCAGAGGGTCAGTAGCGCGGCGGCTGCGCCGGGATCTGCGGAGCCGGGTCGGTCGAAATCGACACCGCCGCGCCCGATTGCAGCTTGAGCTGGCCGACGGCGACGACCTTGTCGCCCGCCTTCACGCCCTTGATGATTTCGACGCGACCTTCGACCCGGTTGCCGGTCTGCACGAAGGTGCGCACCGCGGACAGGCTGGTCTTGCCGTCGGCTTCCTTCTTCTCGGTGATCACGAACACCGAGTCGCCGTACAGCGTGTAGTCGACCGCCGTCTCCGGAACGGTGATCACGGCCGGCTTGTCCGGCAGCACCACCGTGGTGGTCACGAACATGCCGGGCTTCAGGATCTTCTCCGGATTGGCGATCGTCGCCTGCACGCGGATATTGCGGGTGTCGGTCGAGATTTGCGGTTCGATCGTGGTGATCTTGCCTTCGAAGATGCGGCCCGGATAGGCATCGACCTTCAACTTGACAGTCTGGCCGACCTTGAGGCTGCCGGAATCCTTTTCCGTCACGGTGAAGTTGGCCCACAGCTCCGACAGATCGGTCAACGACACGATCGCCGTACCCGCCGTCAGATACTGACCGACCTCGACCTTGCGGACGCCGAGATCACCGGAGAACGGTGCGCGCACCAGCTTCTGCGAGATCAGCGCCTCGGTCTTGGCGATGCCGGCCTGCGCCTGGTCGTAGGCGGCCTGCGCGGTATCGACGGTCGCCTGCGGACCGAACTGGCGCGCGGCCAGCTGCTTGGCACGATCAAGCGACAGCTGCGCGACGGTCGCCTGGGCCTTGTAATTGGCAAGGTCGCCCTGCTCCGGCGCGTCGAACAGCTGGACCAGCGGCGTGCCGGCTTCGACGCGCGTGCCCGGCGCGAACTTGATCTCGGTGACGCGGCCGTTGACGTCGGCACTGACGTCGACCTGGTGCACGGCGACGAGGCCGCCGACCGCGGTGAGCAAGTTCGGCACCACCTCGGACTTGGCCTCTGCCGCGCTGACAGCGGTCGGCGGCGGCTTGTTGTTGGCGAAGAACTGCTTGATCATCTGGCCGCGGAAATAGTTGAACCAGACGAGGCCGCCGACCAGCACCGCCAGGAGCGTGCCGACGATGATGAACCAGAGCACCGGCCGGACCGGACGCTTGGGAGCCTTGTTGTCGATCGGTTCGCCCGAAATCTTGTGTTCGGTTACGATGTTCATGTCATGCACTCTCTGCAATCGCCGCCTTACCGGCATCCGCGGCCTGATTGTGGCCCAGATGCGAAGCAATTGCGGCGTCGTTAAGTCCGATACCCCTCAGGAGAAACTCACACAGCTGCCGCTCGAGGTCTTCAGCCTTGCCGTAAGCGAGGCAAGGCGTGGCGGGCAGCCTGGTCAGCGCCGCAGTCATCACCGAGTGATGCGCAAACCAGAACAGATTGAGCGGATCGCCGCTGCATAGCCGCGCGTCCCCGGCGGCAACGGCACGTTCGAGCGAGGAGACGAAGATCGCCCCGATCAGCGTCTCGATCTTGGCATACAGCAAACGGGCGAATTCGCCATCATCCAAGTGGCTGGTGGCCATCAGCCGCAGGCGCTGGGCCTCTTCCTGATCGGGACCATCAGCGATGTGCAGGAAATGCTCGACCATGCCGCGGATCACCTCGACCAGCGTGGCGGTCGAAGGCTCCCGCTCGAGAAGCTCGGTGAGCGCCGGGTCCGCCTCGCATTCGTCGCTGAGGATTTCGGCGTAGAGGGCCGCCTTGGACGGGAAATGCTTGAACAGCAACGCCTCGGAAATGGCAGCGGCGGCCGCCACGCTCTTGGTCGTGGTGCCGGTATAGCCATGTCGGGCAAAGCAGCGTTTCGCGGCTCCGAGGATCAATTGACGCCTCAGGTCGCTCGTCATACGCAATGAGCTCATGCTAGTGAGTAAGCACTCACCCACGCAAAAGTCAAGCACTATGTTGCATCGCAACCTGAGTGCGTCGTTAATTCAGTGGAAATTGCCCCCGCCTGCACGGTTTCCGTGCAGGACCTGGGCGCCGGTGGGAATGGGCAGGCCCGCCCTAGATTGGCTGGAAGCCGAGGTCGCCGCGGATCCGGTTGAGGATGTAAGTCCCATCCCGGCTTGGCAATATCCGCTCCAGGCTGGCGCTGTCGATCTTCATATTGGCAAAGCGAGGCCCGGCAGAGACGTCGTGAACGGCTTTGGCAAAGGCCTCGACCTCGGCCATGGTCGTGACCGCCCGACTATCCCCGATGCCGCAGGCCCTGGCGACGCCGACGAGGTCGGCGGCAGCGGAGGTGTGGCTGGTCTGGCCGCCCGTTTCGCCATAGGCCTCGTTGTCGAGAACTGCGATCGACAGGTTCGACGGCTTTTGCAGCCCGATGGTGGCCAGGCTGCCCATGCCCATCAGCATCTCGCCGTCGCCGGTGATGACCAATACCGGCAGTTTTGGCTGCGCCAGGGCGAGCCCCAGCCCGATCATCGCGGCGCCGCCCATGCCGCCCCAAAGGTAGAAATTGCGGGCGTGGTCGCCGGCCGCGCACATGTCGTTGGTCGAGGCCCCGAGGCCGCCGATCGCGACGACGTCCTTGCGGTTCGCGAGCAACGTGGACACCACCTGCCGACGGTCGAGGAGATTGTCCTTGCTCATTTGGTGAAAACCTTGGCGCCGATCAGGCGCTGCGACAGAAGGACGGCGGTAGGCGTGAGCGCGTTGTAGGCTTGCGACGCAGCGGCTTCGAGCACGGCCGGCACCTCGGCTGCGTTCGAGGCCCGCAGCACCTGGACACCCGACAGTTCGAACACGCCCTGCGTGGTCGATCCCATCGGCACCTGCCACGGATTGAACTCGCCCCACTCGCCGCGCATGGTCACCAGCGTGAGGAAGGGGAAGCGCAGGATCGGGATCAGCGACAGCATGTTGATGCAATTGCCGACGCCGCTCGACTGCATCAGCAAGACGCCGCGCTGTCCGCCGGCCCAGGCGCCGGCGAGAAGCGCCACGCCCTCCTCCTCCGTCGTGAGCGGAATGCCGCGCATGGTGGATGATGCCAGCACGCGCTGGATCAGCCTCGAATGGCCGGCATCCGGCACGTAAGGCACCTGCCTGATATCGAAGCGTTGCAAGGTCGCGAAAATATCGTCGGGCCAATTCGGCGCCGTGTCGGCAGCGTCAGCGCGTGCGTGCATTTTCCTGTCCGGTCGGCTAGCAAGGTGGGAAGACTGTAGACGCATGCATGCGCCGACCAGAACAACAAAAACGGCATAACGGCTTTAACCGGCGAGTATAACGGGATGAACGCAGATGCGAAGGCGCTGGCGGCAAGCTTCGACCTCGAGAAGCTGACGCCGGAATTTTACGACGACCCCTACCCGACCTATCGTGCACTGCGGGAGAACGAGCCGGTCAAGCGCCTGCCGAACGGCACCGTGTTCCTGACCCGTTATGACGATCTCGTCACCACCTACAAGAACACCAAGTCGTTCAGCTCGGACAAGAAGCGCGAGTTCGCGCCGAAATACGGCGACACCCCGCTCTACGAGCATCACACCACCAGCCTCGTCTTCAACGATCCCCCGGCGCATACCCGCGTACGTCGCCTGATCATGGGCGCGCTGTCGCCGCGCGCGATCGCCGGCATGGAGTCTGACATCATCAAGCTGGTGGACGGCTTGCTCGACGCCGTCGCGGCCAAAGGGGCTTGCGAGCTGATCGAGGATTTCGCGGCGTCCATCCCGATCGAGGTGATCGGCAATCTGCTCGACGTGCCTCATGAGGAACGCGGGCCGCTGCGCGACTGGTCGCTGGCGATCCTTGGTGCGCTCGAACCTGTGGTGTCGCCCGAGGTCGCCGCCCGCGGCAACAAGGCGGTGACGGATTTTCTCAGCTATCTTCAGACGCTGGTGGCACGCCGGCGCGACAAGCCGGGCAATCCCGAGCGCGATGTTCTGACGCGCCTGATCCAGGGTGAGGAGAATGGCGAGCGGCTGACCGAGAAGGAGCTGCTGCACAATTGCATCTTCCTGCTCAATGCCGGCCACGAGACCACCACCAATCTGATCGGCAACGGCCTCGTGGCGCTGGACCGCAATCGCGACCAGAAGCGGCGGCTGATCGGCAGTCCCGACATGATCAAGACCGCCGTCGAAGAGATGCTGCGCTACGAGAGCTCCAACCAGCTCGGCAACCGCATGACCACGGAAAAGGTCGAGCTCGGCGGCGTCACGCTCGATGCCGGCACGTCGGTGACGCTGTGCATCGGGGCGGCCAACCGCGATCCTGCGCAGTTTCCGGACCCTGAAAGCTTCGACATCGCGCGCACCCCGAACCGGCATCTCGCCTTCGCCACCGGCGCGCATCAATGCGCCGGCATGGCGCTGGCGCGGCTCGAAGGCGCGATTGCGATCTCGCGCTTCCTGGCGCGCTTCCCGGACTACGCCGTGAGCGGCCAGCCGGTGCGGGGCGGACGGGTGCGGTTTCGAGGCTTTTTGAGCGTGCCGTGTGCGCTTCGCTGAGGACTCGACACCAAAAACTGCGAAAACAACCCCATGCACAGTAGAGAACCCTCTGATACTTTTGGCAAATCAGATCGGGCTTCGCCACCGGAGGGGATGAAGACTTCCAAGGCGGCAAGTTGATACCCAGATCAAGCTGAGGCCGGCGGTGCAGTCGGTTGGCACCGCCCCGCGCAGCAATGGAGTGACGACAGATGAGCGCGTCGGTCATTGATTTCGTCGCAACGGAAGCACGCTTTGGGGCCCACAATTACGAGCCGATCGGGGTCGTCCTGTCGCGCGGCGAAGGTGTCTGGGTCTGGGATACCGAAGGCAACCGCTATCTCGATTGCCTCTCGGCCTATTCGGCGGTCAGCCAGGGCCACTGCCACCCCAAGATCCTGGCGGCGATGGTGGAACAGGCGCACAGGCTGACGCTGACCTCGCGGGCCTTCCACAACGACCAGCTCGCCCCCTTCTACGAAGAGATCGCGGCGCTCACCGGCTCCCACAAGGTGCTGCCGATGAACAGCGGCGCCGAGGCGGTCGAAAGCGCGATCAAGTCGGTGCGCAAATGGGGCTATGAGGTGAAGGGCGTGCCGGACGGCCACGCCGAGATCATCGTCTGCGCCAATAATTTCCACGGACGCACGCTGGGCATCGTCGGCTTTTCAACCGACCCCGACACGCGCGCACATTTCGGGCCGTTCGCGCCGGGCTTCAAGATCATCCCGTTCGGCGACGCCGCGGCACTGGCGGAGGCAATCACCCCAAACACGGTCGCCTTTCTGGTCGAGCCGATCCAGGGCGAAGCCGGTGTCATCCTTCCTCCGGCCGGCTATTTCAGTGAGGTGCGGGAGCTCTGCACCACCAACAACGTGATGCTGGTGCTCGATGAGATCCAGACCGGGCTCGGCCGCACCGGCAAGCTCCTCGCCGAACAGCACGAGGGAATCGAGGCGGACGTGACGCTGCTAGGCAAGGCCTTGTCCGGCGGCTTCTATCCGGTGTCGGCCGTGCTCTCGAACAACGACGTGCTCGGGACATTGAGGCCCGGCCAGCACGGTTCGACGTTCGGCGGCAATCCGCTTGCTTGCGCGGTGGCGCGCGCGGCGCTGCGCGTGCTGACCGAGGAAGGCATGATCGAGAACGCGGCCAGGCAGGGCGCGCGCTTTCTGGAAGGTTTGAAAGACATTCGTGCCAACACGATCCGCGAGGTGCGCGGACGCGGCTTGATGCTGGCGGTCGAACTGCATCCCGAGGCCGGCCGCGCCCGCCGCTACTGCGAGGCGCTTCAGGGCATGGGCATCCTCGCCAAGGATACCCACGAGCAAACGATCCGCATCGCTCCGCCGCTGGTGATCACAAGCGACCAGGTCGACTGGGCGCTGGAGCGGCTCGCCACCACCCTGACGCAGGATTTCTCCTGAGCGGCCTGCGTCGGAAGATCGCAATGCCGGCCGCGGCCAGCAACGAACGATTCCGCCAGCTGCGCGTTGAACGTCGTGGGCGATTACGAGCTGGGAGCGACAATCATGCTTCCGCATGGCGCTTGCCTTACGGCTGCTTTAGTTGGTGTCTCTGTGCTGGCGACGAGCGTCGGCGCGTTCGCCCAAGGACCCGGCCAGGGACATGGAAGGGGCGGACCTGCCGGTCCAGCCGCAGCGCCTGCACGGCCAGCAGCACCACCAGCCATGGCACGTCCGGCGGCGCCGCCAGCCATGGCACGTCCCGCCGCCCCGGCATTCCATCCACCGGCCATGCCGCAGCGACCGGCCATGGCGCCGCACCCGGCGCCCCACATCGCCGCACCGCCGCCGCGTCCGGGCCCCCGTTTTGCAGCACCACCGCCGCGAGCAGCCCCGCACGTGGCGGCGCCGCGACCTGAATTCCACCGGGCGCCGGCAGCACCACAACGTCCGGCCATGGCCTCGCGGCCGACGCCGCATATCGCCGCCCCCTCGCGCCCAAGCGCGCCATCGGCTGTGAGCGCGCGGCCGCCGCGACAGGAGCGGATGGAGCAGCGCGCGCAGCAACATCAGCAGCAGATCCAGCAGCGACAGCAAATCGTGCAGCAGCGGCAGCGCGAGACGCTCACACGTCAGAGCTCGGAACGGCAGAGCCGCATCGATCGGATGCAACAGCGCGTGCAGCAATTGCAGTCGCAGAAGCCGGAAGGCGTGCGGGCGCAACGTGCACAGGAGCGGACGCTGCAGACGCAGAACCGCCTGCTCCAGCGCGAACAGGGCATGCAGCAGCGCGATCAGGCGCGCCTGCAGCGGCTGGGCCCCGAGTCCACCACAGTTGGGCGAGCCGCCACTGCCGCCGCCGTGCAGGCGGCCGAGCGCGGGCGATTTGCCGAGCGCTTCCGCGAGCAGGCCCCTGCGCAAGCGCAGGCAGCGCTCACCACCCGCCAGAGCGGCTGGGCTCCCCGGCAGGCCTGGCGACACCGCCATCCCGCGGTGTTCGTGGCGTGGCTTGGGCCCGTGTTCTGGCCTTACGCTTACTCCGACATTTTCAACTACACGTTCTGGTCCTATGGCTACGAGCCCGGTTATTGGGCGTACGCCTATGACGACTTCGTCGACACCGTGTTCTGGGGTGGTGACGGCCCCTATTCCGCCTATGCCAGCACCAACCCGTATGACTATCCGCAAGCCGGTGGCGGCAGCCGCGCCCGTCCGCGCGCGAGCGTGAGCCCGCAAACGCTACAGCAATTGTGCGGTACACCGGACAAGGGCGTCACCGCCTGGCCGCTTGCCGATATCGCGAAAGCGGTGCGGCCGGCGCCGGAGCAACGCGCACTGCTCGACGAATTGAAAACCGCGGCGGCCAACGCTGCCGGCGTGTTCAAGGACTCCTGCGCGGAGACTTATGCATTGACTCCCCCTGGTCGCTTGCGCGCGATGATGAACCGCATCAGCGCGACGCTGGAAGCCGTCAAGATCGTGCGACCGGCACTGGAGAATTTTTACAACTCGCTCAGTGACGAGCAGCAGGCCAGCTTCAATGCGCTCGGTCCGAATATCGGCGAACACCCGCCGCAGCAGCAAGCCAACGTCGAGGGCTGCGGCGATCCGAAATCCGGCCTGACCCAGCTGCCGATCCAAAGGATCGAGGCTGTGCTCCACCCAGCCGGCAAGCAGAAGGAGGCGCTCGACCGCCTCAGTGAAGCGACAGCCAAAGGCGTTGAAGGCCTGCAAGCGGCTTGCCCGAACGATGTGCCGCTGACGCCGGTCGGACGGCTGGAGGCGATGCAGCACCGGCTCGAGGCGATGCTGACGGCCGCCAAGCTGGTAGAGCCTGCGCTGGACGAGTTCTATGCCACGCTGAGCAGCGAGCAGAAGGCGCGCTTCAACACGCTGCAACAGGTCGCGGGGCCGTGAGGACGGCATCGCGTTTTCTCGTTGCAATTTGCGCCGCGGTCGAACGAAGCGGGGTGACGTAATCGTCCTGCTTCAAAGCTCGACGAGACCATGCATGTCCCTACCGCGCACTCTCTGTGAGGGTGCAGCGGCCCGTAACGCAAGCGACAGCCTCGTTTCCGACCTCACGAGGAAATCGTCTTCCGCCCAGCCTAGTTCGCGCTTGGGATCGCGTTGCATTGCTGGAAGTGAGAAGACAACTCGAGATTAGCCAGATGATCCCAGTATTCCGCTTCTGCGAGCAGCTTCCATTTGTTCATGCTGTTGTACGCGGCCTGTTGGCGGCACAGTGAGCTCATCGCACGCAAACGCTGCACCTTATCCACTGCGGACCCTCCTTCACGCTTGCTTGTTTGCAAGCGCATTTGTGTTGTTACAGCTTCGCAGATCGAATTGACGGGTGATAGTCCCGTGTTTGACGGTGAATCAATGATAGCGCAATCGTCCGACTTTTCAGCGCTCGGCAAATTCGATCGCAAACCAGTTTGGCCCCGCGCATTGAATGAATTGCAGATTGTCCTTGGCGGTCTTTCGCCGCAATAAAGCATGCCGGTGCCTTCGGCAAAGCTCGCCAGCTATGTCATGCCGATCACGGCAATGGCCCCGACGGTTGCACGTCGGGGCCATTCAAGATCAACAGGCATGGGTACATCCGCCGTCCCTGCTGATCGTTGATGCCACTGATTACCGCATCCGATCTGGCACAGACTGTGGCGAGGCTGCGGCATCGGCATGATGACATTCTGCCTGAAAGCTGATGGTAGTCCACCACATCTTTGGTGGTACTCCGACCAGTTCGCTGCTTCGCCAGCGGGGCGAACTTGCGCTGGACGAGTTCTATGCGACGCCGACAGCGAGCAGAAGGCCCGCTTCAACGCGCTGCAACAGCTCGCAAGCCCGTATGGGCCGCACTCGTGGTAACTCTACACCACCGTCTTATGACGCGCGATGCAGGTCTGCAGCACCTCGCCCATTGGCTTGCTCCACCAGGCGTTGGAGAAGATCTCGATCTCGGAATAGCCAGCAAAGCCCTCCGCTTCGACCGCCGCACGCACTGATTTGATGTCGATGACGCCGTCGCCCATCATGCCGCGGTCGTTGAGGATGTCCTTTGTCGGCACCAGCCAGTCGCAGACATGGAACGCGAGCAGGCGATCCTTGCCGGCGCGCGCGATCTGGCTCATCAGCTCCGGGTCCCACCAGATGTGATAGACGTCGAGCGCGACGCCGAGCATGCCGCTGCGAGCGGGATCGAGCCGGTCGCAGATATCGAGCGCCTGCTTCGTGGTGTTAACGCAGGCGCGGTCGGCCGCGTAAGCCGGATGCAAGGGCTCGATCGCCAGCGGCAGGTTTGCCTGCCTGGCATAGTCGAGCATATCGGCGAGAGCTTCCTCGACCTGCCCGCGCGCCGCCGCGATGTCCTTCGACACCTCGCTGCCCGGCCTGGAATATTGCGGCAGGCCACCGACGACGAGGACGATGCAGGGCGCGCCCAGCGCCTTGGCTTCATCGACGCAGCGCCTGTTGTCGTCGCGCACCTCGCCTCTGCGCGATGCGTCCGAGGTGAACATGCCGCCGCGGCAATAGCCTGAGAGCTCGAGGCCGGCATCGCGCACCGCGCGCGCGGCGCGTTCGAGACCGACGGATGCGACCTGGTCGCGCCAGGGATCGATCGCGCGGATGCCTTGCTTTGCACAGGCGTTGATGATCTCGACCAGGTCACCCTGCTTGCGGACGGTCGCCGTGTTCAGCGACAGCCAGCGATGGTCGGACGAAAAATCGCGCATCAGGATTCGATACCGTGGGTGGCGAGCACGGTCTTCATCCGCTGCGTCGCGAGTTCAGGGTTGGCGAGCAGGCCGGCCTTGTCGGCCAGACGGAACAGCTCGGCCAGATGCAACGTGGAGCGCGTACTCTCCTGTCCCCCGACCATGGTGAAATGGTCCTGGTGGCCATTGAGATACGCCATGAATACCACGCCGGTCTTGTAGAACCGCGTCGGCGCCTTGAAGATGTGACGCGACAGCGGCACTGTCGGCCCCAGCACGTCATGGAAGCCGGCCTCGTCGCCAGCCGCCAGTCGCGACAGTGCGTAGGATGCCGCCGGCGCAATGGCGTCAAAAATACCAAGCAGCGCGTGCGAAAAACCCTGCTCGTCGCCGGCGATCAGCTCCGCATAATTGAAGTCGTCGCCGGTGTACATCTTGATGCGCTTGTCGAGGCGCCGGCGCATGTCGATCTCGCGCTGCTTGTCGAGCAGCGACACTTTTACGCCGTCGACCTTGGCGGCGTTGCCGTTGATGATGGCGACCGCAGTGTCCATCGCCTTGTCGAGATCCCCGGTGCCCCAATAACCCGTCAGCGCCGGATCGAACATGTCGCCGAGCCAGTGGATGATCACGGGCTGCGCTACCCCCGACAGCACGCGATTATAGACCTTGGCGTAGTCATCGGCGTTGCGGCCGAGTTTCGCCAGCGCGCGCGATGCCATCAGGATGATGCGGCCACCGACCTTCTCCACCGCCGAGATCTGTTCCTCGTAAGCGCGGATCACGTCGTCGAGGCTACTGGCATCCTCGACCGCGAGATGGTCCGTGCCCGCGCCGGAGAACACCAGCGCGTTGCGGCGCTTGGCGGCGGCGACCGAGCGCGTGATCAGCTCCAGCGAGGTCGGCCAGTCCAGCCCCATGCCGCGCTGAGCGGTGTCCATGGCTTCGGCAACGCCAAGACCGAGGTCCCAGACGTGCTCGCGGAAGGCGATGGTCCTGTCCCAGTCGACGGCAGCCGACAGCCAGGGATCGTTGTCCGCGAAGGGATCGACGACCGTGTGCACGGCCGAGAAGGCGATGCGGTTCAAGGGGCCTTCGAGCTTTGCGGGGAACGTGCGCGAGGCCGCGAGCCGGTAGGTCTCGATCGAGCGATCGGCCTTCGGCAATTTCAGCGACAATGATGACATGGGTTGGACGGGCTTGTTCATGATTTCGGACCTCTCCCCGTCATTGCGAGGAGCGGAGCAACGAAGCAATCCAGGCTCCTCTGCGGAAAGACTCTGGATTGCCTCGCTCCGCTCGCAACGACGGCTTGGCAGACATCGGGACTCTATCTATTCGATCTCACGCCTTGATCGGCGCGACGTCGATCCAACGCCGTTCCTTCCAGCTCTTGAGCGCGCATTCGGCAAGCTGCACGCCCTTGACACCTTCGAGCAGCGTGAACTTGTAGGGCGCGTCCTCGTAGACGTGGCGGATGAACATCTCCCACTGCTCCTTGAAGCCGTTGTCGTAGCTGACGTTGTCAGGCAGCTTCTGCCAGTCGCCGTAGAAATCGTGCAGCCGCTTCTCGTCGGGATTCCAGACCGGCCTCGGGGTAGCCTGCCGCGCCTGGATCATGCAGTCGCTGAGCCCGGCGACCGCCGAGCCATGCGTGCCGTCGACCTGGAAGGTGACGAGGTCGTCGCGATAGACGCGCGTCACCCAGGACATGTTGATGTGGGCGATGACACCGCCTTCGAGCTGGAAGGTCGCGTAAGCGGAATCATCCGCGGTCGCCTGGTACTTCTTGCCCTGCTCGTCGAAACGCTCGGGGATGTCGGTGTTACCGATGCAGACCACGCTCTGGACATTGCCGAAGAGGTTGTCGAGCACGTAGCGCCAGTGGCAGACCATGTCCAGAATGATACCGCCGCCGTCTTCGTCGCGATAGTTCCAGGACGGCCGCTGCGCTTCCTGCCAACCACCTTCGAACACCCAATAGCCGAACTCGCCGCGCACCGAGAGGATGCGGCCGAAGAAACCGGAATCGCGCAAAAAGGCGATCTTCTTCAGGCCTGGCAGGAACAGCTTGTCCTGCACCGTGCCGTGCTTGACACCCTTGGCATTGGCGAGCTTGACGACTTCGAGCGCCTCCTCGAAGTTCGTCGCGATCGGCTTCTCGCAATAGACGTGCTTGCCGGCATTGATCGCCTGGGTCAACAGGCCCGGGCGCGCCTGCGTGGTCGCGGCGTCGAAGAACATGGTGTCGTTCTTGTCGGCGAGCGCCGCATCGAGGTCGGTGGTCCAACGTGTAATGTTGTAGCGCTTGGCAAGCGCCTCGACCTTCTCGGCGCTGCGGCCGACCAGGATCGGATCGGGCATCACGCGGTCGCCGTTCTTCAGCCGTACACCGCCCTGCTCGCGGATCGCGACGATCGAGCGGATCAGATGCTGGTTGAGCCCCATGCGGCCGGTGACGCCGTTCATGATGAGGCCGAGGCGTTGGGTGGTCATGTCAAATGCTCCTGAAGTGATCTTGGCTGTTCGAGCGGGAGAAGCGCCGACCAGTCCGGATGGACCGACGTCGCAAAGCCCGTTGCATGAAGCGATCCCGTCAGGAGATCGCCGTCGTGAATGGAGAGCCGGATGCCCTGCCCGGTATCGGCGTAGAGATCGGGATCCGCGGCGGCGAACGCCTGCGCTTCAGCGAGAGGCGTGTCGCCAAAGCCGTCGACATAGTGATGGCCGTTGCGTTCGGCGTGGGTGACACCGAGGAAGGCGCCGAGCGCGAGGTCCTGCTGCACGGCGAGGCCGGCTTGGCAGGTGAGGTCCTCGCCGGTGACGAAGAACCTCTCGCCGTTCGCGCTCCATTTCGCGGCGCGCGTCGCGTTGATGATGGACTTGTAGAGCCCCTTGCAGGATTTCGAGGAAATGCCGCAATAGCCGAGCGCCCGCGCTGCCGGGAAGGCATCGTAGGAATCGTCGGCCTCGTCGATGATGAAACCGTGCGCGGCCAATGCGCCAAGCGGCGTTTGCCTCGTGATGTCGCGCGGCATCGGCTGCTCGACATAGAGCAAGCGCGTGGCGATCGGGCGTAGCGCTGCGTCGTGATCGAGCCGGTCCATCAGCGCCTGCAACGCAGCGAGGTCGGCATATTGCTCGTTGGCGTCGAGCGTCACCTTGTAGTCGTGTCCCAGCGTAGCGAGCTCCTTGCCGATGCGGGAGAGCCGCGCCGCGTCGGCTGCGGGATCGCCCGACAGCTTCAGCTTGAAGTATCGTGCACCGGAGTTCTCGCGGGCATCGGCGACGCCGCGCTCGCCTTCGACGGCATCATCAAGGCCTACGGTATGCCTGATGGCAACACGCTCCAGCGGTACCCGGCCGGAGAGAAAGGTGGTGATGTCCAATCCCACGAGGTCAGGTGAGAGTCGCGCATCGATGCCGGCGATGTTGCCGGCCATTCCATCGAAGAAGCTGGTTTCGGCGGCGCGCAGCAACGCATCGAGGATCGCCTTGTCGATCTCCGCCGGACCGTAAGCCGCGGCGAGCGGCGGAATGTTCTTTTTCGCACACGTCGCGACCTGCGCACCGATGCACGAGGCATGCAGATCGAACGCCGTCAAGAATCCGGTCCGTGCCAAATAGAGCCCGCGCGCAATCTCCAGCGAGCGGCGCAGGCCATCGACCGTCTGCGCCGGCGACAATTCCGGCCGCTTGTCGAACCATTTTGGCACCAGCAGCTCGGCGCTGGCGCCGACCGCGACGCCCCTGCCCTCGACCTCGATCTCGGCGCGCACGAACAGCTGCGGCGTCGCGTTGATCGTGATCGCGCCGAAGCGGAACGGCCGCGCGAACTGCACGGGACGTTCGAAGAAGGCGATGTCTCGCAGCTTCAGGCGCACGGGGATGGTCCTGGAAAGGTCGTCATGCCCAGGCTTGTCCCGGGCATCCACGTTCCTCGTCGCGCGGGGCAGGACGCGGATGGCCCGGACAAGCCCGGCCATGACGCTCTGGGAAGTAGAGCTTCTCCCATCGTCTCTAGTCCAATGCCCCTTGCGAGAAGAAATGCTTGCGGATGCGCTGCACGAGTTCGGTAAACACCGGATCGGCCATCACGTCGAGCGAGCGCGGGCGCGGCAGCGGCACGTCGTAGATCGCAGCGACCGCGCCGGGACGCTCGGTCATGACGAGGACGCGGTCGGCGAGGAACACGGCTTCCGGAATCGAATGCGTGATCAGCAGCACCGTCTTCCTGGTTTCGCGCTGAATCCGCATCAACTCGACATTCATGCGCTCGCGCGTCAGCGCGTCCAGCGCGCCGAACGGCTCGTCCATCAGCATGATCTTGGGGTCGTGCACCAGCGCGCGGCAGATCGAGGCACGTTGCTGCATGCCGCCGGAAAGCTGCCAGGGCAGCTTCTTCTCGAAGCCTTCGAGCCCGACGAGCTTCAACAGCGCCTTGGCACGGGCAAGATATTCGTCCCGCGGCAGCCGCTTCATGTCGATCGGCAGCATGACGTTGGACAGGATGTTGCGCCAGGGCAGCAGCAACGCGTTCTGGAAGACGATGCCGACATTGCCGTGCGGCGTCGTCACCTTCTCGCCCTCGACCAGGATCTCGCCCGCGGTCGGCGGCAGCAAGCCCGAGATCAGCTTGAGCAGCGTGGACTTGCCGCAGCCGGATGGCCCGACCACGACGAAGAACTCGCCGTCATTGATGTGGAAGTCGAGCGGACGCAGCGACGGCACATCGCCGTCGCGCGTCCGGTAGGTTTTGGACACGCCGGAGAGCTTGATGCCCGAGGCATCACCGGCCCGGTCGTTCACCAGTCTCAGATGCGCGGCCGGCTGGACGTCGATTGGTTTGGTCGCAGGGTTCATCGCAGCGCTCTCCCCCCGTCGTCCCTGCGAACGCAGGGACCCATACGCCGTGCCGGCGCGTCCGGGCACGCGGAGTGAGACCTTTCGTAACAATCGAGGCCGGTGGTAATGGGTCCCTGCGTTCGCAGGGACGAGGGCGAATATTGATCGCTCACGAGCCGCTCTTCGGCAGATAGTCGTTGGTGTAGAAGGCCTTCGGGTTGTCCTTGGCCTTGGCATCGAGGCCGCCATATTCGACCATCAGATTGACTGAGTCCGTCATGTTCTGGTCGGTGACCTGGAACGGCCGCTTGCTCTTGGTCTCCGCGGTCCGGTACAGCGGAATCGTCAGCTCAAAGCCCTGCGTCAGCGTGTCGATCTTGCCGCCCTTGGGGTTGGCATCGAGGATCGACTGTGCGGCGGCCTTCGGCTCCTTCTCGGCGGCTTCGACCGCCTTGGTCGTCGCCGACATGAAGCGGCGGACCAGATCGGCATTGGCTTTCACATAGTCGGCATTGGCAATGATGCCCGAGGAGACCATGTTGATCCCGTAGTCGGCGAACTTGATCGGGTAGACGTCCTTGCCGGTGGCGTCCTTGATCTTCATCGATTGGTCCATGACATAGCCGAGCAGCAGATCAGCCTGGCCGTTGATGACCGCGTTGAGCTTGGTCTGGCCGTCGCCTGCGACGGTCTGGAAGTCGCTCTCCTTCAGGCCTGTCTTCTTCAGGAACAGCGGCCAGATCTGGGTCATGGAATCGGCGGGCGTGATCGCCACCGTCTTGCCCTTGATGTCTTCGGGCTTTTTGATGTTCTTGTCAGCAAAACCCATGGCGGACATCGGTGAGGTCTGCAGCAGCACCCCGGTTGCAACGACAGGCGCGCCCTTGATGGCGGCGCGCATCATGGTGGGAACGTCGACATAGCCGAAATCGGCGGTCTTGGCGGCGACGGCCTGTGTGGTCGCAGCCGAGCCCCGGCCTTCCTGGATTTCGAGCTCGATGCCTTCGGCTGCGTAGATGCCCTTGGCCTTGCCGTAATAGAACGGCGCGTGCTCGCCGTAGACGTACCAGTTCAACATCAGCACGACCTTGTCGGCCGCCTGCGCCGGCACGGCCGCAAAAACCATCAGCGCCACTGATGCAGCCCCAATCAACCGCTTCATCGTCACTCTCCCTTGCCGTTGTTGTTTCGGCCGTTGGTGGCCGTTGTGCTTTAGTTAAGAGGCGAAAATCACGTCCTCGCGCTGGCTGACATGCCAGGGAATGACCAGCTTCTCGATCCGGTCGACGATCCAGAACAGGATCACGCCGAGCAGCGCGAGGATCACCAGGGCCGCGAACATCGTCGGCAGGTCGAACGTGCCGATCGAGCGTTGCATCACGTAGCCGATGCCGGAATTGGACCCAACGAACTCGCCGACGACGGCGCCGACCACCGCGAGCGTCACCGACACTTTGAGACCCGAGAAGATCGCCGGCAGCGCGTGCGGCAGATTCACCGCACAAAACACCTGGAAGCGGCTGCCCTGCATGGCGCGGGCGAGATCGACCATGTCAGGATCGACCGATTTGAAGCCCTGCACCGCCGAGACCACCACCGGGAAGAAGCCGAGCAGGAACGCCGAGATGACCTTTGGAATGATGCCGAAGCCGAACCAGACCACGAACAGCGGCGCGATCGCGATCTTGGGCACGGATTGCGAGAACACCAGCAGCGGATAGATGTAGCTCTCCACCGTCTTCGAACCCGCAATCAGCATCGCGACGGGAATGCCGAACAGAGCGGACAGCGCGAAACCGCAGACCGTCGCATAGGTTGTCGGCCAGGACTGGCGCAGCAATTCCGGCCAGTCGGTACGCAGCACCGCGACGACGTCGAGAGGCGACGGGATCTGGTAGGCAGGGATTCGGAACAGCCGGATGGCCAGATCCCAGGCCACGACGATGAAGACGAGGAACAAGAACGGCCGAACCCAGGCCGCATTCAGCACCTTGGAGATCGCATTTTGCGGCTTCGGCTCGGCCAATTTTCACTCCCGGCAGTCTTCTTCGTTGTGGAGAGAAATTAACCCGTTGGATAAATACTGTCCAGAGGATTTACTGTGACGTTTTGCGGCGGCGGTTCCCAGGTGCTTTGGAAATGGAACGGTCGCCTCCATGTCCCGGACGCGCTGCAGCGCTCTTGCGTTGCTGCGCAGAGCCGGGACCCAGGAGCCACGCGTCCCGTCGATCCATGGGCCCCGGCTCTGCAGCGCACCGCGAAGACGCGCTGCGCTGCGTCCGGGGCACGAGACCGCTCCACTCTCGACGTCATATCAGTGAAAGCGGGCAATAACGGCGGAGATTGAGAAAACGACGGACGATCCGTCCACCAATGCGCGGGACCAGACCGCCCTAAACCGTTTGCGCCACCGTGGCGCGCGACTTCGGCGCCTTCGCGATCTCGAACAGCGCGACCGACTGCCCGGTCAGCGCGGCCAGCACCAGGCCGACCATGTGCGCCAGCCGCTCGTCCTTGGCCTTTTTGTCCAGGAGGTCGCGGCCGAAGATCACGCTGAGGGTCGCCGAGTTCGAGAGATAGAAGAAGCAGAGCCCTGCGATCGAGATGTAGAGCTGCACCGGATCGACTGCGACTTGGAAATCGCCGCTGTCGACGCCGCGCCGGACCACGGTGCGGATCATCTCGACGAAGGGCGAGTGCATCGACTTGACCTTGGTCGAGCGCTTCAGGTGCTTTGCGCGCGCGAGGTTCTCGGTCTGAAGCAGCGACAGGAATTCGGGATTGCGCAGGAAGTAATTCCAGGTGAACTCGATCAGGCGCCGGATCGCCTCGGGCGGCTCGAGGTGCTCGAGATCGAGCCCGCGCTCCTCGCTGCGGATCTTGTCATAGGCGCCTTCGAGCACCGCGAGGTAAAGCTCGTCCTTGTTGCCGACGTGGTAGTAGAGCATGCGCTTGTTGGCGCCGGCCTTGGCCGCAATGCGGTCAACGCGCGCGCCGGCGAGCCCATGAGCGGAAAACTCCTGCTTGGCGGCTTCGAGAATGCGCAGCCGCATCCCCTCGGGATCGCGCTGCCATTTCAGAGTTCGCTTTGCCTTCGCCAAACCGGGTGCTCGCTGGGTGCTGTCGGTACGCGTGTAACACGCGGGCAGCCCGCCGCATAGTTTCGCGACAGTGAAAGCCAAGCAAGCCGGTTTCGTAGGGTGGGCAAAGGCGCTCTTGCGCCGTGCCCACGTCTTCGCATCAATTGGGCAAAGACGTGGGCACGCTTCGCTTTGCCCACCCTACGGGAGTCTTCGAACGGAGAAAGCGGCGCTTTCACTCCACCGGCTTCGGCGAGCGCTCCAGCAGGACCGTCTGAATGCCGCAGGTGCCGTTGCGCACCGTCATGATTCGCGTGCCGGGCTTGCGGCCGTTGCGGACCTCGGTGACGTCGAGGCCGGCGGCGATCAGGCGGGCGCGCGTGGCGTCGATGTCGGCGACCCGCCAGCTCAGGCCCCAGAGCCGGTCATGCGCAAGGTCGCCGCCGGCGACCGGCCGTCGGACCACCTCGACGATCAGATCGCCGCAGCGGAAGAACATCAGCTGGCCCCAATCCTGGTGCGAACGGTCGAGCGCCAAATCGAGCCCGAGCCGTGCGCCATAGAGCGCGGCAGCGCGTTCGGAATCCTCGGTGGTGACCACGACGTGGTCGAGTGCGTCGATCGGCGCGATGTCGGTCGCGGGGGAGAGCGGACGCTCGTCGGCCAGTTCGAGGAAGAACATGCGCACGCCGCGCGTGAGTTCCGTGGCGGCGCGCGTGCGCTTCCAGTGCAGGACGGCGCCCGACTCGTCATCGCTGCTTTCGACCTCGGCAACCGGATCCGGGCTCAAGGCCACCCGCTGCAGCCGCCGCTGCATCCTGCTCATGTCTGCGACACGAAAGCACAGGCTGGCGAGCACGCCCTCCTGGTCGTCGAGCAGCGCGCGCATGCGATCGGCCGTCACGCTGAAACCGCTCGGCGCCATCAATTCGATCGTCATGTTCTCGAGGGTGAACAACACGCGGTCGGCGCCCTCGCCGGAGTTCTGCCAGGCCGGCGCGCGGGCGAGCAGCGTCTGGTAGGCCGCCTTGGCTGCACCGATATCCCTGACCAGAGCGACGACGTGATCGAGGCCGGTGATCATATGTCCCCCTTTTGATCGACCCTTTTATTGACCTGGAACCAATGCGCCGAAACACGGCGTTTGTCCGGGCTTGGCATTGCCCGGTGATGGTCGTATTCCGGCCTCATGCTGACCTCAAGCGCTTGGGGCGGCAGATTTGCGAATAATTTCAGCGATCCCTGAGCGGAACCGGTGCTACAGTAAGCGCGCCGGCCTGGACCACAAAGCGCATGACGGACAAGCAATGCAGGCTCTCTTCATCGGACAGACCTATATCGACGTCGTCTTCATCACCGACCATATGCCGACCGGGGACGAGAAGCACGTGGCCTCGGACTACGCGGTCTCCTTCGGCGGCAACGCGGTGACGGCGGCGTTCTGCTGCGCCAAGCTCGGCATCGTGCCTGACCTGATCGCTACCGCGGCCAATGACTGGCTGGGGCGCATGTTCCAGGACATGTGCGCGAAATACGCGATCTCGCTGCACGGGCGGAAGGTGAACCAGTCCTCGCTCTCCTTCATCATGCCCAAGGACGGCAAGCGCGCCATCGTCCGCTGCCGCGACGACGAGCACATCCATCCCTTTCCGATGCTCAATCTCGGCGGCTGCCGCGCGCTGCACGTGGATGGTCATCAGCCGGATGCCGCGATCCACTACGCCAAGGTCTGCCGCGAGGCCGGCATCCTGACCTCGCTCGACGGCGGCGGCCTGCGCACCAACACGCATGAGCTGCTGGAATATATCGACGTTGCCATCGTCGCCGAGCGCCTGTGCGAGCAGATGGACCTGACGCCGGAGAAGATGCTCGACTATCTCAAGAGCCGCGGCTGCAAGATCGGCGGCATCACCATGGGCGAGAAGGGCCTGCTCTGGTACAACGAGACAGGTGCGGTCGAGATCATGCCGGCGATGCCGATCCCGCGCGAGCGCGTGATCGACACCAACGGCGCCGGCGACGTTTTCCACGGCGCCTATGTCTATTCCTACCTCGCTCATCCCGGCAAAAGCTGGCGCGAGCACTTTGATTTTGCCCGAGCCGCCTCGACCTTCAAGATCCAGCGCCTCGGCAACGAGGCCGGCTTGCCGACGCTCGTCGATATCGCCAAGGTTCGGCACGAGTTCGAGGTCAGGGTTTAGATCCAGATGGGGCGCGTTTTCGTCGCCGGCAGCATCAACATGGATGTGGTGGCGACCGCCGATCGCCACCCGCGCGTCGGCGAGACCGTCGCCGGCCGCGAGGTACTGTATTTTCCAGGCGGCAAGGGTGCGAACCAGGCGGTGGCGGCGTCACGGCTTGGCGCGCGGACCACGCTGATAGGGCGGCTGGGGAAGGATTCCTTTGGCGCTGAGCTAAAGACGTTCCTCGGCGCGCAAGGCATCGATCTCGGCTCGGTGCGCGACGCCGACACCCACACCGGCACTGCGATCATCACCGTCGCGGCCTCAGATAACACCATCGTCGTCATTCCCGGCAGCAATGCGAAGGTCGGCGCGGATGATGTGGCGGACGTGCCGCTGACGAAGGGTGATGTCGCGGTCAGCCAGTTCGAGATCCCGCTGCCGACGATCGCCGCGTTTTTCCGGCGCGCACGCGAGGCCGGCGTCGTGACCGTGCTCAACCCGGCGCCGGCGCAAAAGATGTCCGGTGAGCTGCTCGCGCTGGTCGACATCCTCGTGCTGAACGAGACCGAGCTCGGCTTCCTCGCCGGTGAGGAATTGTCCGACGGCGACGGGGCCGCGAAGATCTTCGATGTCGCGCGAAAACTTCAGGCGCGCGCGGACCAGAGCATCTGCGTCACGCTCGGCAGACGCGGCGTGCTTGCGCTTGCGGGGCGCGAAGAGGCCGCCGTGCCCGGGCGTGCCGTGAAGGCGGTCGATACCACCGGGGCCGGCGATTGTTTTGTCGGCGCGCTCGCCGCGCAACTGGCTGACGGTGTGCCCTTGCGTGCCGCCCTCGCCTTCGCCAACGCCGCCGCCTCGATCAGCGTGCAGCGCATGGGCGCGGGGCCGTCGATGCCGACGGCCAGGGAAGTTGCTGCTGTGTTGTCGGCGCCCTAAGCCAGCGCGCTCTTCAGGTCAAAGCTTTCGTCCGCAGCCTGCGCCGGCGTGATCGAGCGATTCATGCCCTGCAACCGCCGGCCGAACATGTGGTCACCGGCGCGGTTGATCGATTCGATGCCGAGCAGCGTCTCACCCTTGTAGCAGAACGCGGAGAACGCCCTGTTCGCGGCGCTGCCACGCAGCACGACGCGGTCGTAGCCGGTGGTGAGGCCTGAGATCTGGAGCTTGTCGTCGCCCTGGTCGCTCCAGAACCAGGGATGGCTGTCGTACGGCTTCTTGTCGCCGGTCAGCCGCGCGGCGAGGCAGCGGGCGTGGTCGGTGGCGTTCTGCACCGATTCCAGCCGCAGCGATCCGCCGAAGCGGGGGCTTGCGAACAGCGCGCAATCGCCGATCGCGGAGATGTCAGGGTCAGCCGTCGACAGATATTCGTCGACGATGATGCCGGCGGCGACCGGCAGCCCGGCCTCAGCCGCAAGCTCGATGTTCGGCAGCACGCCGACGCCGACCACGACGAGATCGGCGGGCAGATGCCGTCCGTCGCTCAGGGAGACCCCTGTGACCTTGCCGCCTTCTGCCTCGATCGAGGTCGCCTGCACGCCGAGATGGACGCGGATACCGGCCTCGCGATGGCGTTCCTGAAAATACTCCGACACCTCCGCCGTCACCGCACGCGCCATCACGCGCGGGGCAAGCTCGAGCACGTCGACCTCGAGGCCCTTGATCCGGGCGGTGGCCGCGAATTCGAGACCAATGAAACCGGCGCCGATCACCACGACCCGTGTCTTCGAGGGCATGATCGCACGCAGCGCATCGCTCTCGTCGAGGATGCGCAAATATTTCACGTCGGGCAGATTGGCGTTGGGCAGGTCGAGCAGCCGGTTGCGTGCGCCGGTGGCCAGCACGAGGTGAGCGTAGGCCAGCGTCTCGCCCGAGGCGAGCAGCACCTTGTGGCCGGCGCGATCGATCGACACTGCGCGGCCCGCGATCAGCTCGATCTTCTGGTCCTGATAAAATTTCTCCGGCCGGAACATCAGGCTCTCCGGCCCGGCCGAGCCCTTGATATAGGCCTTGGACAAGGGCGGCCGCTGATAGGGCAGATGCGCCTCGTCATTGATCAGGCAAATGCGCTGCGAAAAGCCCGCCTGGCGCAGCGATGCCGCGACCTGATAGCCGCCATGGCCGGCACCGACGATGATCACCGGACCGTCGCTCATTGGACAGCCCATTTCCGGAAGACACGAGCGTGACCCATGTCGTCTCCTCTCTCGCTGATTTTGGTTGCTGGCCTTACGAGGAGCCGGCGCTCGTGTCCGTCCCTTGGCGAAGGCGGCCCCATTTGAGCCTATCGTTTCGCCCCGCGCAAGGGCGGCGGTCGGGGATTGTCACTCCTCCGCTTCTGCGATTTAGTCGCACGAGCCACCTCATGCCGGGGATATTCCAGATGCCAGCTCCCATCTCCCTGCCCGATGATCCCGCCCTGCTGCGGATCGACGGCCCGATCGCGACCATCACGCTCAACCGTCCCGCCGCGTTCAACTCCATCAATCTCGCCATCGCGCAGAAGCTCGAGCAGCTCGCGGCCTATATCGAAGCCGCTGACGACATCAGGGTCGTCGTGCTCGAAGGCGAAGGCCGTGCCTTCTCGGCCGGCGGCGATCTGCAGACGATTGGTGCCGCCGCCGAAGCGGGCACGGTGACGCCCGTGGTCGGCGAGCTCTTGAAGCACTATCACGCCTTCATCGAGATCGTCAGGCGCATGCCGAAAATTTCGTTATCCAGCGTGCACGGCTCGGCGGCCGGCGCCGGCATGGGCCTCGCCCTTGTCACCGATCTCTGCATCGCCGCTGATGACGCCAAGTTCACACCCGCCTATGCCAAGATCGGAGTGTCGCCGGACGGCGGTTCGACGGTCGGCATCGTCGGCACGGTCGGCTCCCGCCGGGCGCTGCAGATCTTCCTGTCCGAGGACAACTTTACCGCGCAGCAGGCCTATGAATGGGGCCTCGTCGCCAAGATGGTCCCGGCGGCCGAACTGAAGGCGGCCACGCGAAAACTCGCCGAGCGTCTGGCGCAGAACCCGCCGGCTGCAATCGCCGGCACCAAATCGCTGGTCTATCAGGCCAACACCACGCCGGTGAAGCAGCAGCTCGATGCCGAGGAACACAAGATCATCATGGCGATGAACACGGAGGAATTTCGCAGCGCCGTGAAGAAATTCACGAGCAAGTCAAAGTGACGACACCAGCGCGTAAGTTCTACGGCCTTCGTCACGGCGCGACCGACTGGAATCGCGAGGGACGATTCCAGGGGCGGACCGACAATCCGCTGAATGAGGACGGCCTCCGGCAGGCGCACGAGGCCGTGGACATGCTGCGCGGCGCCGGCATCAGCCGAATCGTTGCAAGTCCCTTGGCCCGCGCAGCACGAACGGCCGAGATCATCGCGGCCGCGATCGCGGTGCCGCTGGCGATCGACGACGGCATCATCGAGTTCGACTTCGGAAGCTTTGAAGGCCTGCCTGTCCGCGACCTCATGATTAAGCACGGCGTCACGTCGGCGACGGGCCTCGTCTCGATCCTGCCGGCCGACGGCGAGAGCTGGGACGCCATGACGGAACGGTCGCTGGCTTGCGTCGCCGCGTGGCTCGACCGTCATCCCGGCGACGATCTCCTGTTCGTCTGCCATGACGCGGTGATGCAGGGAATGGCCAACGCGCTGTCCGGCAGCTACTTCAAGAACAGCCACGGCACGCCGTTTCGCTACGTCTGCGACGGCGCGCATTGGCGGGTCGAGCAAGTCGTTACTTTGGACAGATATAGCCCGTCCCCGCCGGCGACTTGAAGCAGCCGACCGATTCCGGCAGCACTTTCTGCGGCAGCCACAGCACCACGCTCGGGAAGTAGATCGCGAATGCGATCGTCCCCAGGAACACCAGATAGATCGGCAACGCAGCGCGTAGCGCTTTCGCGAAACTTATGCCGACGAATTTCGACGCCATCAGCAGCACCAGCCCGTAAGGCGGCGTGATCAGGCCGAAGGCGAGCGTGGCGATCAGCACCACGCCCAAATGGACGCTATTGATGTCACCGGCCTCCGTCAGTGTGTTGACCAGCGGCATGAAGATGATGATGGTCGGCACCGGTTCGATGAAGTCGCCGACGATGGTGAAAAGCAGCACCATCAGCAGCATGATCAGATGCGGATCGTTACCTGCCATCGAGGTGATGATTTCGGCGATGTAGCTCGCACCCCGCAGATAAGCGAGCATCCAGCCGAAGGCATTGGCTGCGCCGATGGTGACCAGCGGCAGCGAGAAGATTAGTCCGGCAATGCAGAAATCGTAAGGGATACTCTTGATGTGCCCGCGATTGAGCGCGGGGATCACGACCAGGACGATCCAGACCACGGCGACCACGCCGGCTTCGGTCGGCGTGAACCAGCCGGTCAGGATGCCACCGAGCAGGATCACCGGGATCATCAGCGGCAAGGCCGCATCGCCGGCCGCGAACACCACCTGCCGCAGCGGCGCGCGCGGCTTGCGCAGGCCGGAGGGGCCGAAGAAGTAGCAATAAAGCATCAGACCGAAGCCGATCATCAGGCCGGGCACCACGCCCGCCATGAACAGGCCGGCGATCGAGACGTTGCCGACCGCGCCATAGACGACGGCGGTAATGCTCGGCGGCACCAGCGCGGCGATTGTGGAGGCCGAGGCGATGATGGCGGCGATGAAGGCCGGATCATAGCCTTCGCGCTTCATCGGGCCGCCCAGCGCCCGGCTCATCACGGCGACGTCGGCGGTGGTCGAGCCCGACATTTCCGAGAAGAACATGCTGAAGACGACCACGACCTGCGACAGCCCGCCCCTGATGTGACCGACCAGCGATACCGAGAGATTGGCTATTCGCACCACCACATTCGCCGAACTCATGAGCTCGCCGACCAGCAGGAAGAACGGGATCGCCAGCAGCGCCTCGGAATCGACGCCGTCAAAGATCTTCTGGATGATGGCGGCGAGCGAGACGTCGGACAGGATCGCGCCGATGAAGACGCCGGCCATCAGCGAGAACGGCACCGGCACGCCGAGATAGCCGAACGACAGGAAGCAGACCGTCATCAACGCCAGGACAACAGGTGCGCTCATAGCTGCGCCCTCACCTGCGCGTCGGTGACGATGGGCGTTCCATCTTCCTCGGGCGGCTCGGGATGATCAAAGCCGTTGCGCAGGCCGTTGACCAGCTGCTCGATGGTGAACAGGCCGATCAGCACGCCCGAGAGCGGAATGATCGCGTAGAGCGAGGCGATCGGGGTGCCGGACGGCAACCGAAAGCTGCCGAAGCCGCGCAGATAATTCTGATAGCCGTACCAGATCAGGCAGAACGCAACCCCGAGCACGACGATGCGGATGATGACTTCGACGATCATGCGCGACGTTCCGTGCATCGCCTCGGAAATCGCGGTGAGATAGAGGTGGTCGTTGCGCCGGGTCGCAGCCGCCGTGCCGACAAAGATCGCGTAGATGAACAGCGTCGAGGTCACCTCCTGGAGCCACAGCCAGGGATGACCGATGGTCCGGGTGACGATGTCGGCGGTGACCGACAGCGAGAAGCCAAAGCAGAGCACGCCGCAGAGGATCATCAGCGCGAGCTCGAGCCAGTCGAGCCCGCGCCATTTCAGGTGGCGTTGGCGATGCACAAGCAGTTTGTCGGCGATGGCCATTAGTCCCCCGTCCCAAAGCTATCGGATGTGACAGCTGCGAAGCTGCCGATCACGCTCGGCCTGCATGGTTCGAGGCGCCCGCTTCACGGGCTCCTCACCATGAGGGTCTTAAAATCTCGCCGCGAAACGAGACCTCATCCTGAGGGCCCGCCGCAAGGCGGGCGTCTCGAAGGATGGCCGCAAGCGCCCTAGTTAATCGACCGGATCAAGTCCTTGACCTTCTCGGCGTGCGGGCCAAGCTCCTTGGCGAGCTTGTCGAGATAGGGATCGGCGACCGCCGTGAAGCTCTTCTTGTCGACGTTGTCGACGATCTTCACGCCCATCTTCTTCAGCTTTTCGGCCGCGGTGCGCTCCAGCTCGAACGCCTTCGCCGGCTCTTTGGTGCTGATCTCGTTGGCCGCGGTCTGCACCCAGCCCTTTTGCTCGGCCGAGAGGCTCTGCCAGAGCTTGTCGGAGATGAACACCAGCGCGTTGTTGGCCTCGTGCTCGGTGATGTTGAGGACCGGCGCGACCTCGTAATGCTTGTTGACGAGGTAGACGTTGATGCTGTTCTCGGCGACGTCGACGACGCCGGTCTGCAGGCTCGTGTAGACGCTGCCGAACGGCATGTGCACGGTCTGGGCACCGTAGGCCGGGAACATGGTGTCCTCGGTCGCCGTCGCCTGCACGCGGACCTTTGCGCCCTTGATATCAGCCACATTGCGGATCTCCCGCTTCGCGTACATGTGGCGCACGCCCTGCGAGCCGGTCGCGATCACATGCAGGCCCTGGGTGGTCTCGTCGATCATGGCCTTGAGCGCTTCGAACACGCGGGGATCCGCGAGGCCCTTGACCACGTGGTTCTCGTCGCGGAACAGATAGTGCAGCGACATCACACCGGCTTGCGGCGAGATCGTCGCGGTGTTCGCGGAGGAGATGATGGAGAATTCGACATCTCCGGCTTTCACGAGCTGGAGCACTTGCGGCTCCTGCCCGAGCTGCGCGCCCGGATACTGGTCGATGATCATGGTGCCTTTGCTCAACTCCTTGAGCTTTTCGGCAAAGATGTCGCCCGCGATGGAATAGCCGGTGTTGCGCGGCTGGTCGTAGGCGAAGCGATAGTGCTTCGCCTCCTGCGCCCCCGCCCCGGTCACGAACAGCACGGCGGCCGCAGCCGCCAACCCATGTAAGAATCCTGGCATGGATCGTGCAATCATCGTTTCCCCCTGTGTTATGCCCGCCGCTTGTGCGGTCTGAGCGTTCGTCGTTCGGTCAGCTTGTCTCGGTCTTCCCAGTCCTCTGCATGAAATCGAAGTCGCAGCCCTCGTCGGCCTGCATGATGGTCTCGTTGAACAGCCAGGCATAGCCGCGCCGCGCTTCATCGGGCGCAGCCGCCGGCTTCAATGCAGCGCGCCGGCGCTCCAGCTCGGCCGCATCGACCAGCAGCTCGATGCTGCGCTTGGCCACATCCAGGCTGATCATGTCGCCGTTCTTCACCAGCGCCAGCGGCCCGCCGACTGCGGATTCCGGGGTGATGTGCAGAACGATGGTGCCGAACGCGGTACCGCTCATGCGCGCATCCGAAATGCGCACCATGTCCTTGGTGCCGCCGCGCGCCAACTTCTTCGGGATCGGCAGGTAGCCCGCCTCCGGCATGCCCGGCGCGCCCTTCGGGCCGGCATTGCGCAGCACCAGCACGTCGTCAGCGGTCACGTCGAGATTGGGATCGTCGACCCGCAAGGTCATGTCCTCGACGGATTCGAACACGACGGCGCGGCCGGTGTGCTTCAACAGCTTGGGACTCGCGGCCGATTGCTTGATCACCGCGCCGCGCGGCGCGAGATTACCGTGCAGGACGGCGAGGCCACCTTCCGTCTTGATCGGATTGTCGCGCGGACGGATCGCATCCTGGCCCGGCACGTCCTCCGCATTGGCGACGACGTCGCGCAGCGTTTGGCCCGAGATCGTCTTGGCATCGAGATCGACGAGGTCGCCGAGTTGCGCCAGCAGCTTCGGCACGCCGCCGGCGTGATGGAAATGCTCCATATAGTGCTCGCCCGACGGCTTGAGGTCGACCAGCACCGGCACCTCCCGGCCGATCTGGTCGAACACTCCGAGATCGAGCCGATGCGGCGAGCGATGCGCCATCGCGGTCAGATGGATCAGGCCGTTGGTGGAGCCGCCAATCGCCTGGAGCACGACCTGCGCGTTCTTGAAAGACGCGGGTGTCAGAAGCTCGCTCGGCTTCGGCCCCTTGGTCTTGGCCATTTCGGCGGCAACCTTGCCGCTCGCTTCCGCAAGTCGGAAACGTTCGGCATGCGGCGCCGGGATCGTCGCGCTCATCGGCAGCGACAGGCCCATGGCTTCGATCATGCAGGCCATGGTCGAGGCCGTGCCCATCACCATGCAGGTGCCGACCGACGGCGCGAGGCGGCCGTTCACTGCTTCGATTTCGACATCGTCGATTTCGCCGGCGCGATACTTGCCCCAGAGACGGCGGCAATCGGTGCAGGCGCCCAGCACCTCGCCCTTGTGATGGCCGACCACCATCGGCCCGACCGGAATGACCACGGTCGGCAGGTCGGCGCTGATCGCGGCCATCACCTGCGCCGGAAGCGTCTTGTCGCAGCCGCCGATCACGATCACCGAATCCATCGGCTGGGCCCGGATCATCTCCTCGGTGTCCATCGCCATCAGGTTGCGTAGATACATCGAGGTCGGATGCGCAAAGCTCTCGGCGATCGAGATGGTCGGAAACACGAACGGCATCGCGCCCGACAGCATCACGCCGCGCTTGGCGGCTTCGATGATCTGCGGAACGTTGCCGTGACAGGGATTGTAGTCGCTATAGGTATTGGTGATGCCGACGATCGGACGCTCCAGCGCGTCGTCGGAATAGCCCATGGCCTTGATGAACGCCTTGCGCAGGAACAGCGAGAAGCCGGCATCGCCATAGCTCGTCAGACCCTTGCGCAACCCACTCATCATCATGCCACTCCTCAAGTTGCCATTGTGGTACAGCCTGAACGTGGATTGTCAATAAGCTTGGCCCATATTGTCGCATTTTCCGCCAATAAGCGCCCTCTTCGGCAGAAATTATTGACAATCTGTCCCTTGCCTGCTCCACAGGGCGAGCCGGCCAGACGCCGGGAGGCCGAAGGCATGTCCGACATTCGCACTGCAGACAGCACGCCGGTCCGGCGCGACGATCCGGACGACGTCGTCGCGCGGCTGGAGGAGGACATCATCTTCGGTCGCCTGCCGCCGGGCGCGCGCCTGACTGAAGACGCACTGATGTCGCGCTACGGCACCTCCCGCCACTTCGTGCGGCAGGCCTTGGTGGATGCGGAGCGGCGCGGCATCGTCCGCCGGGAGAAGAACGTCGGCGCCACCGTCCGGTTCTACTCGGCCGAGGAAGTCCGGCAGATCTACGAGGTCCGGGAGATGCTGACGCGGCAGGCCGCGTTGATGATCCCGCTGCCCGCGCCGCGAGTGCTGATCGACGAGCTCTCCGCGCTGCAACGACAATATTGCGCGAAAGCCGATGCGCAGGATCTGCGCGGCATCCACGAGGCCAATGACGCCTTCCACCTCGCGCTGTTCTCGGCCTGCGGCAATCCCTATCTGGTCCGCTCGCTCCAGGACTACATGAACCTGACCCTGCCGATGCGCGCCAAGAACCTCGCCGACCGCGAGGGGCTCGCGCAATCGCGGCGGCAACATGAGATGATGATCGAGCTACTCAGGGGACGCGACAGCTGGGCGCTGTCGCAGTTGTGTGTCGATCACATGCAGTTCAGCAAGAGTGATTACCTGGCGAGGATTGGAGGGGCTAGCGCGTAGACCGATCGAGCTGCCGTTGGAACGACGCTGAATATCCGTTCAGTACCGCCTCAACAGCCCACGATCCACGCTCGCCTCGCCATAATCGGCGCAGGCCCTTTTCGGGTTTCTGATCAAGTCCGTGCGGATGCGCCTGAAGGTCTTGCTCGCCGCGTCGGACACTTCAGGGCGGAATTTGCCGGGATCGTAGCTCTCGCCGTCGCGGGCCCTGATGGCCGCGGCATAGGCGTCGATCATGGCCATCGCGACGTCGGGACTGCCGAGCAGCCGGGCGCCGAGCTGAACGCTGCCGCTGCCATCGACCTCGTAACCGTCGCATCGCTGTTCGAGCACCACCGATGCCGTGACAAGCTGGTCGAGGAATGCCGCCTCGGCCTCGGTGAGGGGGGCGGCTAGCGTCGGTCTGGAAACCATCATCGCGAATATCGCGACTGACAATTTGATTTTCATTGCCGTGGCTTTCGCTGCCGCCTCTGCGGCGTCATCAACGCAATCGTTGCTGAATTCCGATCGCACAGATCGAAAGCCGAAAGGCTGGAGTACCATTGATCCACATCAAGGGGCGGGACACCAGAACAAAGCGGCGGCGCCGGCTGACCCGAACGAAAAACCACGTGCCGCTTGACAAGGCAGGGACGCATCGCGGACGGTCGCTAGGCAGCGCGTCCCGTCGCACGCATATCGGCCTCGCGTCGCAAAGCCGCACACTCAGCCTCGAACTTCCGAGAGCCTAGTTCGCCGGCCACGAGCCGCGCCGCATGAATTTCCGCCGAGGCGCCTCGAACGTCATCATGCGCCAATTGCAGCTTCGCGATCCGCAGCCTCAACCTGACGGCCTGCACTCGCCCGTCGATGCTCGACCACAATTGCCGGCCCAGATGCAGATGTCGCAGTGCTGCCTCATAGTCGTCGCGCGCATGCGCGAGGACCGACTGCGCTTCGTTCGTCAATGCCCGGATCGACGGCATCGGCCACCGGTCCGGACTTCCGGAGAGCTCCTCGATCAGTTCAAGCGCCTGCTCACGACGGCCCGTGTGCGCGGCCGCGAGTGCAAGATGTGCGAACAGGATCCCACGCCGCTGCAGGGTCCACCAGGACTTTCCGATCAGACTGCGCTCGAGGCTGGCGTAAGCCGCCTCCGCTTCACCGCGTTCCAGCAACAGCATGGCGCGACCGGGTTCCGGGCACCAGCCGAGCGCGTAAGCCTTTTCATAGGCCTCGAGCGCGTCGTCTTCATTGCCGATCGCTGCGTAAACGTCGCCAAGCACGCGATTGGCGTCGCCGATCGCCCAAGGCGCATCACCGGTGAGCCGTGCCAACGAGTCCTGAATTCGGAGCAAAGCTTCGCCGAGCGAGCCCCTGACACCGAGAACTTCTGACCGATGAAGCTGGCAGGAGCCGGACAATTCCATCCCGCTCTCGGTGCAATATTTCTGATAGCCCAGCGTCCACTGGTCGGCCCTCGCCCAATCTCCGAACATCCGCGCCGCCCACAGGATGTTGCAGTAGAGGATGCCTCCGACGATTGGATCGATATCGCCACTGGAGAGCGCCATCGCAGCGGCGAGGTCCTGATCCGCTAATCCAGCACGTGTATCGCCAAGACACAGCCGGTAGAACCCGCGATAAGCAAGACTCAGCGCCTCGATGCCAATAGCGTTCTTGTGCCGGACCGTGCTGTACGCGACATCAGCAAGTGAAAGCGCCTGTTCAGGCTCGCCCTCGAACGCGGCGACCTTCGACTTCATCCAGAGAATGAGCGCAGTCGTGGCGGGATCCTCGACTTCGGAGGCCCAATCTTCCGCCCGTGCCAGCCAGCCCTTGGCAATCGCCGCCTGGCCGCGCTCGAAGTGCAAGCCGGAGAGCGTGACGGCGTCGACGACGGCCAGCGGGACGTTGCCGGCCCTGGTATGGGCGGCAACTGCACGAGCCAAAAGAGGCAGGGCCGCATCGGCCTTGCCGGCGCATTGCAAGGCCAGCGCCCATTGGTGCAAGTCGGCGCCATCAAGCGGTTCGACGGTATCGGCTGCCTCGAACAACGCTGCGGCTTCGTCCCAGGCTTGCACGGCAGCGGCGCGTTGCGCTTGCGCCCGCACGTCCGGGGCCTGCTCGTCCGTCGTCTCGGAAGCGGCGACCTGCATCTCGGATACGCCGTCGATGCAGAAACGATATCCCCTGCCCGGCATGTTCCGGATGGCACTATCCATGCCACCCTTGCGCAGCACGCCACGCAGCATGCTCACCGCCCGCTGCAACGAATTGTCGGTGACGGTTACATCAGGCCAGAGGGTATCGAGCAGCTCTTCCTTGGTGACGACCCGATCCCGGTTGCGCGTCAGGTAGACCAGCAGATCGAACACACGCGGCTGCAACGCGACTTCCCGCTGCGCGTGGATGAGCGCACGGCCCTCTTCATCGAGCTCGAAGGGTCCAAACCTGAGGGTCATATCGTTAAGTCCAGGCGATGCGGAAAAGGTTCAGACAAGGATCAGGCAATGATCAGCCCGCGGTAAGGACGGTCAGCACCGGTCGCCTCTATAGCTCCTCACGGCCTGGGTCGCTTCCGCCCCGCAGGCAAAAACCCCGAGGAGATGTCTGATGGAACTCTATGTCATCCGCCGCCCGAGCGCCTGGGCAAATTTGAGCGAACTGGAAGCCGCCGGCGCGAGGTCCGCTCGGATCGGCAACGAGCAGATGTCCCACCGCGTCCGTTGGATCCGCAGCTATGTGGTCCATGAGGCCGACGGCCGCATCGGCACCTTCTGCATCTATGAAGCGCGCGATGGGGAGTCGATCCGCGAGCATGCACGGCGCGTCGGCATGCCGGGCGAGGAGTTCTACAAGGTTGCCACGACAGTGGTCGTCCGCGGCGATCCCACACCGCAGACGGCCGCCGCCGAATAGCAAATCAGCGCGGGCGCCGTCATCGACTCGTGATTCCACGAAAGGATAAGAAAATGTCCGTTCAGTCTCAGGCGCCGCCCGCACTGAGCCCCTCGCAGCGGTATCTCGCCGGCATCCTGTTGCGGCTTCGCCGGCTCATCAATCAGTCTGTCGCCAGCATGCTGGCGAACCGCGAGAAGGCCGCAATGCAGTTCGCGAAAGGTTGCGGCGGCACCACGGCCAGCGGTGATGGCACGGTTCGAGACACGCTTCACGATCAGAGGATTTGCATTTCCAGCAACAGCTTCAATTCGAGGAGATAGTCATGAATTCTTTCTTCCAATCCGACGCTTCCGAAGCCAAGACCTCCTATTTCAAGAATTTCAAACTCGGAAATTTCAAATCCAGAACCGCCGCGCTGGCGATCGGGACGATCGGGGCCGTCCTGATGTCGCTTGTTCTGGCTTCGGCTGCGACGACGTTCGGCGACCATCGCACCGAGGGCGTGAGCGGCGGCGCAATGGTCCAGAAAAGCCCCGGCAAATGCAAGGCCGCGACGGTTCCGACAGCCTTTGCAACCTGACGAAGGCGGCGGTGACACGCCCGCTGAAACAGCCGTTCAAGCTCTCACCACTGAACTGGAAACTCTATCATGTCCATCACCATGCAAAACGGACCTACACAGACGGCAAGCTCGCTCTTGGCACGAAGCTTCGTGCTCGGCTATGGCCTCCTTGCCTATCTCATCTTCTTCGGGACCTTTCTCTACGCCGTCGGCTTCATTTCGCGGTTCATCGTGCCCAAGACGATCGACAGCGGCGTGGCTGGTTCGACCGCACAGGCCCTCTTGATTGATCTCGCGCTGATGTCCCTGTTTGCCGTCCAGCACAGCGGCATGGCTCGCCAGGGCTTCAAGAAGCTGTTCGCCGCCTTCGCCTCACCCGCGCTCGAGCGCAGCACCTATGTGCTGCTGGCAAGCCTGAGCCTGATCCTGCTGTTCTGGCAATGGCGTCCCATCACCGCCGTGGTTTGGGAGATTGAGACGCCGGTGGCAGCCTACGCCGCTGTCGCCGGCAGCTTCGCCGGCTGGCTCATCGTGCTGTACAGCACGTTTCTGATCAGCCATTTCGAATTGTTCGGACTTACGCAAGTCGTCAGCCACTTTGCGGGGCGGCTCGCCGAGCCGATGAAGTTCAGGACGCCGGGCCTCTACCGCCTGATCCGGCATCCTATCTATCTCGGCTTCATTATCGCGTTCTGGTCGACGCCTACCATGACGCTCGGGCACATGCTGTTCGCGATGGTGACGACGGCCTACATCTTCGTCGGCATCTGGTTGGAGGAGCGCGACCTGATCACTCTTTTCGGAGATCAGTACCGACACTACAGGGAGAAGGTAGCGATGCTGCTCCCGGGCCTGTTCTGATCCGGCGCGAAGCTACGGTTTGAGCGGCCAAGCAGAGCTCGGCCGCTCTGGCCATGTCGAGCGCGCTCCCTAGCGCTTCTTCCAGTCGATGATCCGGCTCGGGTCCGCATCGAACTCCATGCTGCAGAACGTGCCGCCCTGGAAATAATCCCCGACCGGATCCGGCTTCAGCTTGGCCTGCTCGGCCATCGCGTGCTCGCGGAAATCTTCGGCGCGGCCGGTGGGGCGATAGCCGAGTTCATAGGCGCGGTGGTTGTCCCACCAGGCGCGCTCGTTGAGGGAGGCGCCGTAGAACACCTCGAAATGGATGTCGGGATGCTCGAGCCCGATGCGGCAGAGCTGCACGAGGTCATCGGGCTTGAGCCAGATGGCGAGCCGGCGCTGGTCGAGCGGCATGTCGCCGAAATTGCCGATGCGCAGGCACGTCACCTTCAGCCCGTGCTTGTCGGCGTAGAGCGCGCCGACGGCTTCGCCGAACACCTTGCTGACGCCGTAGCGCCCGTCGGGGCGCGGGGTCACGTCGGCGCCGATCCTGTGGTGTCGCGGATAGAAGCCGACGGCGTGGTTCGACGAGGCGAACACCACGCGCTTGACGCCCTTGCGGTACGCGGCCTCGAACAGATTGTAGCCGCCGATGATGTTGGCCTGGAGGATCTGGTCCCAGGTGCCTTCGACCGAATAGCCGCCGAAATGGATGATGCCGTCGACGCCCTCGCATATCGCCTCGCACTGCTCGAGATCGGCGAGGTCCGCTGCCTTGAACTTCTCGTTCGCGCCGAGATCGGCGGGCGGCTTGATGTCGGACAGCAGGAGATCCGAATAGATCGGCGGCAGCAGTTTTCGCAGGCTCGTGCCGATTCCGCCCGAAGCTCCCGTCATCAAAATACGCGGCATGTCTTCCCTCACCGTTGGTGACCGATTTGCCGTCACGTGTCCCTAATGATAGCAGGATTGTCCAGAGGGAACGAAACGTGAGAACCGACATGAATGAGGCATCGTCCCACACCCAGGAACGGCCAGGCTGGCGGCCGGCAACCTATTACCCCGACCCCGCGATCATGGCGCTCGATCCCCGCTTCGAAAAATACTGGTTGAAACTGTCGGCGGTGGAACGGCTGGCGACCGGCCTGCGCTGGGCCGAGGGACCGGTGTGGTTCGGCGACGGGCGTTATCTGCTCTGCAGCGACATCCCAAACCAGCGCATCATCAAATGGGAGGAAGAGACCGGCGCGGTCTCCGTGTTCCGCAAGCCCTCCAATTTCGCCAACGGCAATACGCGCGACCGCCAGGGCCGGCTCGTCACCTGCGAGCATGGCGGGCGGCGCGTGGTGCGCACTGAATACGACGGCAGCATCACCGTGCTGATGGATCAATTCAACGGCAAGCGGTTGAACTCGCCAAACGATGTCATTGTTAGATCGGACGGATCGATCTGGTTCACCGATCCGACCTTCGGCCTGCTCGGCAATTACGAGGGCTACAAGGCCGAGCCCGAGATCGACCCGAACGTCTACCGGCTCGATCCCGCGACGGGCAAGGCGACCATCGTCGCAGAGGGCGTGCTCGGGCCGAACGGGCTGTGCTTCTCGCCGGACGAGAGGATATTGTACGTCGTGGAATCCCGCGGCGTGCCGAACCGCAAGATCCTCGCCTATGACGTTTCGCCCGACGGCACCAAGATTTCCAACAAGCGCGTCCACATCGACGCAGGTCCCGGCACGCCGGACGGCATGCGCTGCGACATCGACGGCAATCTCTGGTGTGGCTGGGGCATGGGCGATCCCGAACTCGACGGCGTCGTGGTGTTCGCGCCCGACGGCGTGATGATCGGCCGCATCGCGCTGCCCGAGCGCTGCGCCAATCTCTGCTTCGGCGGCGTCAAGCGCAACCGCCTGTTCATGGCGGCGAGCCAGTCGATCTACGCGTTGTATGTGAACACGCAGGGTGCGCTCGGCGGCTAGCGCCGCACTCGTAGGGTGGGCAAAGCGAAGCGTGCCCACCACTGCTCGCTTGTGGCGTGATGGTGGGCACGTCGCTTCGCTCCTTTGCCCACCCTACGGCACCTCGCCTTGTCGCGACACGCCGCCCAAAGCAAAAACGCCGGAGCGGTTGCCCGCTCCGGCGTCATTCGTTCAACCACTAAAAACTTACGCCGCGTTGAAGCCGGCGACGGCCTTCACTTCGAGGAAGTCCTCGAGGCCATACTTGCCCCACTCGCGGCCGTTGCCCGACTGCTTGTAGCCGCCGAACGGCGCGGTGCGGTCATTGGGCACGCCCTGGAGGTTGACGTTGCCGGCGCGGATCTGGCGGCCGACGCGCTTGGCGTCTTCGACCGAGGCACCCGTGACGTAACCGGCGAGGCCATAGGGCGTGTCGTTGGCGATGTGCACGGCTTCGGCTTCGTCCTTGGCGCCGATGATGGTCAGCACCGGTCCGAAGATTTCTTCGCGGGCGATCGTCATGTCGGGGGTGACGTCGGCGAAGATGGTCGGGCGGACATAGAAGCCCTTGTTGACGCCTTCGGGAAGGCCCGGGCCGCCGGCGACGAGCGTTGCGCCCTCGTCGATGCCCTTCTTGATCAGGCCCTGGATCTTGTCCCACTGGCCGCGGTTGACGACCGGGCCGATGGTGGTGCCTTCGGCGCGGGGATCACCGGCCTTGGTCTTGTCGGCGACGGCCTTCGCGATCGCGGCGACGTCCTTCATCTTGGACAGCGGCACGATCATGCGCGAGGGTGCGTTGCAGGACTGGCCGGAGTTGTTGAACATGTGCATCACGCCGCCGGTCACCGCCTTCGTGAGGTCGGCGCCTTCGAGGATGACGTTCGGCGACTTGCCGCCGAGCTCCTGGCTGACGCGCTTCACCGTCGGCGCGGCGCGCTTGGCCACGTCGATGCCGGCACGGGTCGAGCCGGTGAAGGAGATCATGTCGATGTCGGGGTGCTCGCTCATGGCGGCGCCGACCTCGGGGCCGAGGCCGTTGACGAGGTTGAACACGCCCTTGGGCACGCCGGCTTCATGGAGGATCTCCGCGAAGATCAGCGCCGAGGTCGGGGTGAACTCCGACGGCTTCAGGATCATGGTGCAGCCGGCGGCGAGCGCGGGCGCGACCTTGCAGGCGATCTGGTTGAGCGGCCAGTTCCAGGGCGTGATCATGCCGACCACGCCGATCGGCTCGCGCAGCACCATGGCGGTGCCGACCGGCTCCTCGAAATGGTAGTTCTTGAGCACGTCGAGCGTGGTCATGAGATGGCCGAGGCCGGCGCCGGCCTGGAGCTTCTCGGCCATTGGCAGCGGCGCGCCCATCTCGTCGGACACGGCGGCGCCGATCTCCTTGAGGCGGCCCTTGTAGACCTCGATGACCTTGGTGAGCAGCGCGACACGCTCTTCACGGCTGGTCTGGGAGAAGGTTGCGAAGGCGCGCTTGGCGGCGGCAACCGCCTTGTCCACGTCGGCCTTGGAGCCCAGCGCAACCTCGTACATCGCCTCTTCCGTCGCGGGGTTGACCACGGCGGTGGACTTCTTGACGGCGGGATCGACCCAGGCGCCGTCGATGTAGAATTGCATGCGATTGACCATCGTTAACCTCTTCTTGGGGGCATGGTGGGGGCGTTTCGGCAGGCATCCTTGCACGAAAGCGCCGGCAATTGAACCCGCCATATGCGGGGCCAGCGTTGCGGCGGACGCGCGGAATATGGGCGGAGAGACGGGGCGAGGCAAGGCTCTGTCCGGTCGTCATTCCGGGACGCGCCCTCTTGGCGCGGGGCCGGAATCCATACTCCCGATGGTGGTTATGGATTCCGGGCTCGCGCTTCGCGCGCCCCGGAATGACAACCGAGTTTTTTCAATTACACCGCCATCTTCCGATGCAGCACCGGCGCGCCGGTGGTGAGGCTTTCGGCCGCATCGATGATGGCGTTCGCGTCGATGCCGTAGTGCCGATACAGGTCCGCGATCGTGCCGGTCTGGCCGAACTGCTCGACGCCGAGCGCCTCGACGCGGTGGCCGCGGACGCTGCCGAGCCAGCCGAGCGCTGACGGATGGCCGTCGATCACGGTCACGATGCCGCAGTCGCGCGGCAGCGGCGCCAGCAGTTTTTCGATGTGGCTGAGATGCTGCACGCCGCGGCGGTCGCGCCGCAATTTCCGTGCGGCGGTCCAGCCCGCATGGAGGCGGTCCGCCGAGGTGATCGCGAGCAGGCCGATGTCGCGCCGGCTCTCGCCGACGAAGCCCGTCGCCTCGATCGCTTCCGGCGCCACCGCGCCGGTATAGGCGATCACGACTTCGGCATTGGGGCCAGGCTTACGCAGCCAATAGGCGCCGTCGGTGATGCCCTGCGCAAGCTCCGGCGTCATGATCCGCTGCACCTGCTCGATGCTGCGCGTCGAGAGGCGCAAATACACCGAGCCGCCCTCGCCCGGATCGCGCTGCATGTGTTCAAAACCGAAAGCCATGATCACGGCGAGCTCGTCGACAAAAGCCGGCTCGAACGAGGCGAGCCCGTCCTGCGCCATGCCGATCAGGGGCGTTGCGATCGACTGGTGCGCGCCGCCCTCGGGCGCGAGCGTGATGCCTGACGGCGTCGCCGCCACCATGAAGCGCGCGTCCTGGTAGCAGGCGTAGTTGAGCGCATCGAGCCCGCGCTCGATGAAGGGATCGTAGAGCGTGCCGACCGGCAGCAGCCGCTCGCCGTTGATCTGGTGCGACAGCCCGAGCGCCGAGAGCATGATGAACAGGTTCATCTCGGCGATCCCAAGCTCGAGATGCTGGCCCTTGGGCGAAAAGTCCCAGTTGAAGGTGGAGGGAATTTTCTCGCTGCGGAATAAGTCCGCCTTCTCGGCGCGCGCGAACAAGCCGCGCCGGTTCACCCAGGGACCGAGATTGGTCGAGACCGTGACGTCGGGCGAGGTCGTGACGATGCGATTGGCCAGTTCGCTGTCGCCGCGGGCGATCTCATTCAGCACGAGACCAAAGCCCTGCTGGGTCGACATCTGCGGCGACGGCTTGAACGCGAGCTGCTGGGGCACCTCGACGACGGGCGCGGTTAGCCGGCGGCCGTCCTGGTTGAACGGCACGCGCGCGAGGAACGCGTCGAGCTCGGCGGCGGATTGCGCGAGGCCTTCATACTTCTCCCATTCATGCCCGGGCCGGATGTTCTGGCTGTCGCGATATTTTTCCATCTGCGCGACCGTCATCAGGCCGGCGTGATTATCCTTGTGGCCCTGGAACGGCAGGCCGACGCCCTTAATGGTGTAGGCGATGAAGCAGACCGGGCGATCGTGATCAATGGATTCGAACGCATCGAGCATGCTCGCCATGTCGTGGCCGCCGAGATTGGACATCAGCGCCAGCAATTCCTCGTCACTGCGGCTGTCGATCAGTTTCGTAATCGGCCCCTGGTCGCCGATCTCGTCGTGCAGATGTTTTCGGAACGCGGCGCCGCCCTGGAAGCAGAGCGCGGCGTAAAGCGCATTCGGGCAATTGTCGATCCAAGCTTTAAGCGCCTCGCCGCCGGGCTCGGCGAAGGCCTCGCGCATCAGGCGGCCGTATTTCACGATGACGACGTCCCAGCCGAAATTGCGGAACATGGTCTCGAACTTTTCCCAGAGCCCTTCGCGCACGACGGCATCGAGCGACTGCCTGTTGTAGTCGACCACCCACCAGGTGTTGCGCAGGCCGTGCTTCCAACCCTCGGCGAGCGCCTCCCAGATGTTGCCCTCGTCCATCTCGGCGTCGCCGACCAGCGCAATCATCCGCCCTTCGCGGCGATCCTTCATCCAGCGATGCGCCTTGACGTAATCCTGCACCAGCGAGGCGAACAGCGTCTGCGCGACGCCGAGGCCGACCGAGCCGGTGGAGAAATCGACGTCGTCGACGTCCTTGGTGCGCGAGGGATAGGACTGCGCGCCCTTGAAGCCGCGAAAGTTCTCCAGCTTCTCGCGGCTCTGCCGGCCGAACAAATACTGGATGGCGTGGAACACCGGGCTCGCATGCGGCTTCACCGCGACGCGGTCCTCGGGACGCAGCACGTGGAAATACAGCGCCGACATGATGGTCGCGAGCGAGGCGGACGAGGCCTGATGTCCCCCGACCTTCAACCCGTCGGCGTTGGGGCGGATGTGGTTGGCGTGGTGGATGGTCCAGGACGACAGCCACAGCGCCTTGCGGCTAAGCGCGGTCAAGGTGTCGAGGCGGGCGGTATCGACGGGCATGGCAAAGGCTCCCGGAAAACAGGTGGGGCGATGATACGCCTGCGAGGGGCGCCAAACTTCTCAATTTTTCGCGCAATACCTGATCATATTGGGATATCATACTAATAACTACCCAAAATATGCAGGTTTTATCCCAATGCCAGAGCTAGACGCCATCGACCGAAAGATCCTCGCATTGCTTCAGGCCGACAGCCGGCTGACCATGCAGGAACTCGCCGACAAGGTCGGCCTCTCGGTCTCGCCCTGCCATCGCCGGGTCAAGCTGCTGGAGGAGCGCGGCGTCATCAGCCGCTACGTTGCGACCGTGGACCAGAAGGCGCTCGGCCTGCATGTCAGCGTCTTCATCTCGATCAAGCTGGCGCGGCAGAAGGAGGAGGATCTCAACCGCTTTGCCCGCGCGATCTCGAAATGGGACGAGGTGCTGGAATGCTATCTGATGACCGGCAACCGCGACTATCTCCTGCGCGTGGTGGCGGCCGACCTCGCCTCCTACGAGACCTTCCTCAAAACCAAGCTGACCCGGCTCGACGGCATCGCCTCGATCGAGTCGAGCTTTGCGCTGAGCCAGGTGAAGTATTCGATCGCTCTGCCGGTGTGATAGCGGCGGCTGTCACATGGGTGCAATAGACGCCACCGATGGTCCTCGGCGACTGGCACCCGAGCCGAGAGAAGGACCCATGACCGCATCCGACCGCACCCCTGAAATGGCCAAACGCGAGCGCATTATTCGGGAAATGACCGACGATCTCGACGAAGAGCTGGAGATGGAGCTCGACGATGCGCGTCTCGACGAGCTCCTGGAGGAGACCGATACGCTGGGCCCGGCGGTCGACCGCAAGCTCTATTTCCGGGAGTTGCTGCGGCTCCAGGGCGAACTGGTCAAGCTCCAGGACTGGGTCCAGAGCGAGAAGAAGAAGGTCGTGGTGCTGTTCGAGGGCCGCGACTCCGCCGGCAAGGGCGGCGTGATCAAGCGCATCACCCAGCGCCTCAATCCGCGCATCTGCCGCGTCGCCGCGCTGCCAGCACCGAGCGAGCGCGAGCGCACGCAATGGTATTTTCAGCGCTACGTGTCCCATCTGCCGGCCGGCGGCGAGATCGTGCTGTTCGATCGCAGCTGGTACAACCGCGCCGGCGTCGAGCGCGTGATGGGCTTTTGCACCGACGAGCAATACCAGGAGTTCTTCCAGACGGTGCCGGAGTTCGAGCGGATGCTGATCCGCTCCGGCATCATTTTGGTCAAATACTGGTTCTCGATCACCGACGACGAGCAGCAGTTCCGCTTCACCATGCGCATCAAGGACCCCTTGAAGCAGTGGAAGCTGAGCCCGATGGACGTCGAGGCCCGCAGCCGCTGGGAGCTCTACACCAAGGCCAAGGAGACCATGCTGGAGCATACGCACCTTCCGGATTCACCGTGGTGGATCGTCGATGCCGTCGACAAGAAGCGCGCGCGGCTGAACTGCATCGCGCATCTGCTGAGCCAGATGCCATACCAGGAGGTCGCGCGGGTCCCGGTGGTGCTGCCGGCGCGCGTGCGGAACCCAGATTACCACCGCGGGCCGGTCCCGCCGGAGATGTACGTGCCGGCAAAATATTGAGAAAGGTTTCGTGGGTTGAGCAAAGCGGCTTGTCCGCCATAGCTCGAAGAGCGACGGCGGAAGCGTGCCCACCAATCTCACCAGGAACGCGGATGCATGGTGGGCACGGCGCTCTGCGTCTTTGCCCACCCTACGCAGTACCGTCATCGCCACGGCTGCACGATGATCTTGGTGTGGGCTTCAGGATTGGCGAGATCGGCGAAGGCCTTGGCGACGCCGTCGATGCCGACCTCGGCCGTGACCATCGCCGCCGCATCCACCTGCCCTTCCGCGATCAGCCGCAGCGAGCCTGCGAATTCGTCCGGCGTATAACCGAGCACGTATTGGACGTTGAGCTCCTTCATGATGCCGAGCATGGGTTCGCTCTTGTCGGTCTCCATGCAGACGCCGACCACCACGATCCGAGCATCGCGCGGCGCGCCTTCGAACACCTGCTGCAGCAGCCCGGGCACGCCGACGCATTCGAAGATGATCGCAGGCTTCAGCGCCGGCAGCATGAGCTGGAACGGCGGCCGCGCCGCCTTCTCGGCATCCGACATCTGCGCGTGCTCGGCCCAGGTCGCATAGGGCTGCGACACCCTGGGATCGACGACGATATCGGCGCCGAGCTTTGCCGCTAGCGCGCGGCGCGCCGGCGAATAGTCGGCGGCGACGATGGGGTGCAGCCCCTTGATCTTCAGCGCCGCGATCACCGCGAGCCCGACAGGGCCGCAACCGATGACGAGCGGCACCTCGCCGCCCCGGATGTTGGCTTTCGCCACGGCGTGAACGCCGACTGCGAGCGGCTCGGTCAAGGCCGCATGCTCCGGCGCAAGACCGTTGGGCACCTCGAGCAGGAGCGGCTCGCTCAAGACCATCTGCTCCGCATAGCCGCCGACGAGGTCGTTGGAATAGCCGATCCCCTTGATGCCTTCCGGCGTCACCAGCGCAGGCAGCGAGCAGACATGTGTCCCCGGTTTGAACTTGCGTTCCGTGCCGGGGCCGTAATCGACGATCTCGCAGCAGAATTCGTGACCGAACACGACGTCACGCGACAGATCCATCGGCGTGCGACCGGTCTTCCTGGCCATCTCCACCATCCGCGGCGCATGCTGGCGCGCATGCAGATCGGAGCCGCAGATGCCGCAGGCGAGCGTCTTGACCAGCACCTGGCCGGGGCCCGGCTTCGGATCGGCCATCCTGTCGACGACAATCTCGCCGTTCCTGAAAATCGCAGCGCGCATCCGGCTCCTCCCGCATTGTTGGAGCCGTTGATAGCACGTAACAGGGCGCGCGAACTTGCGTCAGGGGTTCGGGGAACGCTCTTCCAGCACCAGCAACTGGGCGCGGCGGATACGCTCGCGATGAGCGATGTAGAGGCCGCTGGCGACGATGAAGGCCGCGCCGACGACCGTCCAGAGATCGGGGACCTCGCCGAAGATGAAGAAGCCGAGAATGCTGACCCACAGCAACTGGGTGTAGGAGAACGGCGCCAGCACCGAGGCATCGCCATAGCGATAGGCCAGCACGATGATCCACTGGCCGACGGTGGAGGCGACGCCGATCACGATGCCGAGCCCGATCGCGGTCCAGCTCGGCGTGACCCAGACGAACGGCACCATCACGGAAAGGATCGCAACGCCCGTGAGCGCAGAATACGCCATCGTGGTGAGCACGGCTTCACGCCCGCTCATCATCCGCGTCAGGATCAGCGCGGCGGCCCAGCAGAACGCAGAGACGATCGGGAAGAACGCGGCGGCGTGAAACGCGCTCGAGCCCGGCCGCAGGATGATCAGCACGCCCGTCAGGCCGATCGCGGTCGCGATCCAGCGTCGCATGCCCACCGTCTCGCTGAGGAAGACGATCGAGAGCGCAGTGACGAACAGCGGCGAGACGAAGCCCGTCGCGGAGGCTTCCGCGATGGGAAGGAAGCGCAGGCCGGTGATGAAGAACAGCGAGGAGCCGAGCAGCGCGGCACCGCGCATCAGTTGCAGGCCGAGCCGCTCGGTGCGCATCGCATGGAGCGGAGAGCCCGGCAGCATCACCGGCGTGAACATCAGCGCGAACGTGACGAAGCGGATCCAGGTGATCTCGATCGACGGCAGGCTGGTCGACAGATATTTCGCGGTGACGTCGGAGCAGCCGAGGAAGATCGTCGACAGCAGCACCAGCGCAATGCCCTTGAAGGGATGGTCGACACGCGCGGGCGCGCGGCGAGCCGTCTGCTTCTTCTCCGGCACGGGCATGGGGATACTGTCGAGCCTTGCGGCTGCGGCGGGCGGCGGTGTCACGGCTGGAACCCGGGAAAATGCGATCGAGAACGGTGGTAAAAAACGACAAATGCGCCGCGTTCACAACTTCCGAAAACAGGATGCCGATATGCGCAGGCCGCCGCGCGCGTCAATGCTCCGTTAATAATGGGCGTTTGTGCATTACAGCATGGGCAGGCTGCGCGGCTTCGGCCCGCGCGGAAACGCCGCATCGAGCGCCGTAATCTCGTCTTTCGTTAGCGCGAGATCACCGGCCGCCGCATTCTCGCCGGCATGTTCGGGGGACGAGGCCTTCGGAATCGCGAACACCGTAGTCGCACGGGTGAGGAAGCTGAGCGCGACCTGACGCGGCGTCACGCGACGCGCCTCTGCGATGCGCTCCAGCACGGCACCGCCCTTGCTGCGCGCATCCGGAAAATCGTCGTGACCGAACGGCGAGTAGGCGACGACGGCGACGCCATGCTGCTCGCACCACGGGATCACCGCATGCTCGATCGCGCGTTCCTTCAGATGATAGAGCACCTGATTGCAGGCGATACGACCTTCGCCCGCGACGTCGAGAATTTCGTCGAGATCATCGGCATCGAAATTGGACACGCCCCAGGATTTGATCTTGCCTGATTTCACCAGCTCCTCGAACGCGGCGACGGTGTCTTCGAGCGGATAGGAACCGCGCCAGTGCAGGAGATAGCAATCGAGATGATCGGTCTTGAGCCGCTTCAGCGAACGCTCGCAGGCGGTGATGGTGCCGCGGCGCGACGCGTTGCTCGGCAACACCTTGGAGACGAGGAACACTTCATCACGGCGGCCCGTGATCGCATCGGCAATGACGAGCTCGGCATCGCCATACATCTCGGCGGTGTCGATGTGGGTCATGCCGAGATCGAGCCCGCGCTGAAGCGCCGCAATCGCGCGCTTGCGGTCGCCATGGTCGAGATACCAGGTGCCCTGCCCGATGACGGAGACTTTGGCGCCGGCTTTGCCGAAGAATTTTGTGTTCATGTTAGAGCTCACAGTCCGCCGATATCCGCAACCAGCACGCTGCCAGTCGACGACTCCGTGATATAGAGCCGATTCCCGCTTTCGCCACCGATCGCCACATTGGTGCAATTCGGCCCCTCGCACGACTTGATCCGCGCAAGCAATTCGCCGTTCGGCGCGAACACGAAGACGTGGCCGAGCGAAGCATGGCCGACGAACAGGCGACCCCTGGCGTCCATGGTCAAGCCATCGGGACCGCTGGTGCCGAACAGCGAGCAGAAGCGGCCAACCTTGGACACACTGCCGTCCTTCATGAACGGCAACCGCCACACCGCGTTGTCGCGCGTCATCGCGACGAACAGTACGGTTTCGGTGAGATCGAGCACCAGGCCATTCGGGCTGATGCCGGTGTCGATCAGGCAATCGAGCCGGCCGTTCGATGCGAGACGATACACGCGACCGCTGGGGTCGTGCAGGCCGGTCTGGCCCTGATCGGTGAAATAGATGTCGCCGTTGGAAGCAAGATGCAGGTCGTTGCAACCGCGGAAAGATTCTGAATTGCGCGCGGTCAGGACGGGCTTGATGCGACCGGCGTTGGGGTCGAGCTCCATGATGCCGTGCCTGTAGTCGGCCACCAGGATGCGCCCATCAGATGCGATCTTCAGTCCGTTCGGCCAACCCTCATATTCGATCACGAGCGACCATTCGCCATCAGGCGCGATGCGAAAGATGCGGCCGAAGGGAATGTCGACGATGTAGAGATTGCCGTCGCTGTCGAAAGACGGTCCTTCGATGAAGCTGTCGGTCGGCACATTCGGCCGGTTGGCGTCAGCCCAATCGGTCCGCACGCCCTTGCGGCGGAACTTTTCGGGCATCGCGGAGAAAAGCCTCGTCTCGATCAGGCGCGGCGGCGTTTCCAGGTACATCATTGTTGTTTTTGGGCGTGTTGAGGGGGAAGCCGCGGCACCATAGGGCACAATCGAGGGCGCGTCGATTGGGCCGGGGGAATGGCTGCGTCCACGCCACCCTCGCGTCCCGGACGCGCTGCAGCGTGAAACGCTGCTGCGCAGAGCCGGGACCCAGAAAGGCCAAACACTCGCTTCTAGATGGGCCTCGGCTCTGCAGCGCACCGCTACGCGCTGCGCTGCGTCCGAGGCACGAGGCCTACCCCACCGCGCCCGCGACCTTCGCCTGCTTCACCGGCGCCGTGTCCGTCGCTGCGATCAGGCGCTTCAGTTCCGGAATGCAGGAGCCGCAATTGGTGCCGGCCTTGAGCTTGGCGCCGATCTCGGCAGCCGAGCGCGCGCCGGCCGCGATGGTCTCGCAGATGGTGCCGCGGCCGACGCCGAAGCAGGCGCAGACGACCGGCCCGGTCGAGGCGGCGCCTTCGCCGGACTTGCCTGACAACAGCATGCGGCGCTGATCGTCGGTGACGAGGTCGGCCACGAACAGGCTCTTCACCACCTCCCAGTCGCCCGCATCATGCGCGGGGCCGACGAACAGGCAGGTCTCGATGCGATCGCCCGCGAACGACGCCGCACGATAGACCCCGCCGCCGAAGTCGCGATAGTCGGCGACGTCCTCGCCGGCGACGCTCTCGAGCCAGGCCGGCCAGCGCGAAAGGTCGGCGTTGTCGGCGAAGAGATAGCCGAAGCCGCCGGTGACCGTGACGCGGGTCCACAACAGGTTCGGCGGCAGATCGAGCTGCTTCCGCGACAGCGCAAAGCCGCGGAAGACGAATTCATAAGGCGCGATCGCGGCCGGCGTCGCCTTGGATTCCGGCTGCCCCGAGAACGGATCGGTGAAGGACTGCACCAGCGCTCCGACGCGGCCATGCGAGGCATTCATTGCGCTCCAATGGATCGGCGCGAACAATGTGCCACGCTGAGTGCCGTCACTGACGACGACCTTCAGGATGCACTGACCGTAGTCGGTGGTCACGCGGGCAAAGCCGTCGTGAACGATGCCGTATTTGCCGGCATCATCAGGATGGATCTCGACGAAGGGCTCCGGCAGATGCGCGCCCAGGCGCTGGCTGAGCCCCGTGCGCGTCATGGTGTGCCATTGGTCGCGGATGCGTCCGGTGTTGAGCCTGAGGGGGCGCGAGGCACCGGTCTCGCCGCGCAGCGACGGCACCTCCGGCGCAATGAACCGGCCCTTGCCGTCATTGGTGAAGAAGCCGCCCTTCGCAAAGAAACGCTCGCTCGACGCCTCGCCTTCGCGCACCGGCCACTGCACCGGCTTCAAGGCATCGAAGGCGTCGTCGGACAGCGAGGTCAGCGCGCCGATATCGAAATCGCGGCTGCCCTCGTTCTCGAACGCCGAGAGCGCGGCGTGCTCTCGGAAGATCTCGGCGGCGGATTTGTAGTTGAAGCTGTCGCCGAAGCCGAGGCGCTTGGCGGTCTCGCTGAGGATCCACCAATCGGGGCGCGCCTCGCCCGGCGCCGGCAGGAACGAGCGCTGGCGCGAGATGCGGCGCTCGGAATTGGTCACGGTGCCCGACTTCTCGCCCCAGGCGAGCGCCGGCAGCAGCACATGCGGACCGGCATCGACCGTGTCGTTGGAGAGCACGTTCTCGGACACCACGAACAGCTCGAGCTTCTTCAACGCCTCGCGCACGAAGTCCGCATCGGGCAGCGACACCGCGGGATTGGTGCCCATCACCCAGAGCGCCTTGACCTCGCCGCGATGGATGGCCTCGAACAGCTGCACCGCCTTCAGCCCCTCATGGGTGGCGATGCGCGGTGCCTTCCAGAACCGCCTGACACGATCGATGTCGGGCGGCGTGAAGCCCATATGCGCGGCAAGCATATTGGCGAGACCGCCGACCTCGCGGCCGCCCATCGCGTTGGGCTGGCCGGTGAGCGAGAACGGCGAGGCGCCGGGCTTGCCGATGCGTCCCGTCGCGAGGTGGCAGTTCAGGATCGCGTTGACCTTGTCGGTGCCCTGTGCCGACTGGTTGACGCCCTGCGAATACAGCGTGACGACGCGGTCCGTGTCGCGGAACATCTTGAAGAAGGTGGCGACATCCTGCTCCGAGAGGCCCGTCGCGAGCGCCGTCGCAGTGACGCTGCCGGCGATGCTGCGCGCACGCGCCAAGGCATCGTCGAAACCGCTCGTGTTCTGCGCGATGTAGTCCTGGTCCAGCGCACCATTGTCGGCGAGATGGACGAACAGGCCGGAGAACAGCGCGGTATCGGTGCCGGGCTTGAGGCCGAGGAACAGATCGACATCGCTCGCAGTGTCGGTGCGGCGCGGATCGATCACGATCATGCGCGCGCCACGCTCCCCACGGTTCTTCAGCATGCGCTGGAACAGCACCGGATGGCACCAGGCCGCGTTCGAGCCGACGAAGACCAGCAGATCGGCCTGATCGAGATCCTCATAGCAGCCGGGGACTGTGTCGGCGCCAAAGGCGCGGCGATGGCCGGCGACCGAGGACGACATGCAGAGCCGCGAGTTGGTATCGACATTCGCCGTGCCGACAAAGCCCTTCATCAGCTTGTTGGCGACGTAATAATCCTCGGTGAGGAGCTGGCCGGAGAGATAGAACGCGACCGCATCGGCGCCATCTCGCGCCACGATGTGCTGCATGCGATGGGCGACATGATCGAGCGCATCGCTCCAGGCGACGCGCTCGAGCACGCCCTTGCAGCGGATCATCGGATAGAGCAGACGGCTTTCGAGGCCAACGGTCTCGCCGAGCGCTGAGCCTTTCGAGCACAGCCGGCCGAAATTGGCGGGATGGTCAGGATCGCCAGCGATCGCCGCCCCGCCCATGCCGTCCGGCGTCGCCAGCACGCCGCAGCCGACGCCGCAATAGGGACAGGTCGTCTTGGTGGCACGAAGCGTGGGATCGATCGCCGTCATATCAAGCTGCCCTGTCACGCCGGCTCTATCAAGCCGCCTTGGAAGAACGCGCGAGCGCGCGACCAAACATCATGTCGGTCCGGATCGCCGCCACCTTGTCGCGATTGCGGATCAGCTCGAGATACCAGAGCGCATCGACGGTATCGCCGATCAGCACCGCGCCGGTGAGCCGGCCGTCGGCGATCACGAGCTTCTTGTAGGTGCCGCGCCTGCGGTCGGTCAGCACCAGGCTCTCGCTGCCCTCCCCGCCCATGAAATCGCCGGCGGAGAACACGCTGACGCCGGAGACCTTCAAATTGGTCGAGACCACGCTGCCCTGGTAGGCGGCGGGCCGGCCGGCCAGATGCCGTGCCAGCACCCTCGCCTGCTCATAGGCGGGCTCGACCAGGCCATAGCAGGTGCCGCGATGCTCGGCGCATTCGCCGAGCGCGAAGATGTCGGGCGATGCCGTCTGCATCAAATCGTTGACGACGATGCCGCGGTTGACCGCGATGCCGGCGTCTTTGGCAAGCGCCACGTTCGGCTTGATGCCGGCGGCGAAGATCACCGCGTCGGCCTCGATGCGGCTGCCATCGGCAAGCTCGACGGCCTCGACATGACCATCGCCATGGATGCGGGCGGTCGAGGCATTGAGCAGGATGCGGATGCCCTTGCGCTCGACCAGCATCTTGAGCAGGTCGGCGGCCGGCCCATCGAGCTGACGCTCCATCAGCCGGTCCATCAGATGCAGCAGCGTTACCGGCGCGCCGGCCTTGGCAAGGCCGTAGGCTGCCTCAAGTCCGAGCAGACCACCGCCAACCACGACGACACGCTTCTTCGCAGCGGCCAGCGTCAGCAAAAGGTCGACGTCGCGCGTATCGCGAAAAGTGTGCACACCGGCGAGATCGGCGCCCGGCAAATTGAGCCGCAGCGGCGTCGATCCGGTGGCCAGCACGAGCTTGGAATACTCCATGCTCTCCTCGCCCTCGATCTTGAGCTCGCGGCGGCCGGTGTCGATCTCGGTGACGCGATAGCCATAGCGGACCGTGACGCCACGATGGCGCCACCAATCGGCCGGCCGCAGCTCGATCTCGTGCGAGCCGGTCTCGCCGGCCAGCACGGAGGAGAGCAGCACGCGATTGTAAGCGAGCCGCGGCTCTTCGCCGATCACCGCGACCGCGTAGCGGCCGAGCGAGGTCTTGGCGAGCTCATCGACCAGACGCGCGGCCGCCATACCGTTACCGACGATGACCAGCGGTTCACTCACGAGGCATCTCCTATTCAGCGGCCTGCGCTTGCGCGCCATAGGCCTCGGACATCATGAAGCCGGACAGAACGCCGTAGGCGTCGGTCCAGGCCTTTGCCAATTCGGGCGTCCAGGCCTCGCCAAGGCCCTTCTCCAGGGTCCACAGCAAGGTCGCACCGACCACGGGATAGTGCTCGGCCGTGGCGCCGTAAGCGACGTGACGCTTGGCGAGCGCGGAGGCCGCGGGAAGAATCGTCTCCAGGTTCGACAGGCCGCTGACGACGGCGGCGAGCATCCCCATCAGCTTCTTGCGCTGCTCGGTCATATCCTCAGGGAACATCGCGCGCACGGACGGCGCCACCTCGAACAGGCGGTCGTAGAACAACACGGAGGCAGCTTCCGAAATTGGCGCGACCTTGGCGAAGCTCTGCTGGATGAGAGTGATCTGTTCGGGCGTCATGTGGTTCTCCTGTCTGTTTCGGTTTGCCTTGGTGCGCTTCGTTGCGAACAAGGTTCATGGGTCAAACGTCATCAGAGAGTCTTCTCCCCGCGTACGGGGAGAAGCGACATTCGTGCCAAGTGTCAGACCCGCGCCTCGGCGAGGCTTGAGGCGCCCTCACCCTGCGGGCCGCGACGCAGGTAGAACCACCAGGTCAAGCCGAGGCAGCTGGCGTAGAAGGCGAGATAGATCGCGAGCGCGAGCTGCGGGCCGCCGGTCAGGGCGATCGACTTGCCGAAACCGGTCGGGATCAGGTAGCCGCCGACGGCACCGATCGCGCCGATGAAGCCCACCGCTGCACCGCTCTCGATGCTCGCCGTCTTCAGCGCGAGCGCGCGCGCTGCCTCGCCCTTGCCGCGCACCCTAAACAGGTTCTCTTCGCGGAAGATCGAGGGGATCATGCGATAGGTCGACCCGTTGCCGATGCCCGTCGTCACGAACAGGAACAGGAACATCGACAGGAAGCCGATGAAATCCTTTTGCCCGACGAAGTAGAGCACGCCGACCGTTGCGCCTGCCATCACGATGAAGTTCCAGAAGGTGATGATGGAGCCACCGATCTTGTCGGCGAGCCAGCCGCCGAGCGGACGCGACAGCGAGCCGACCAACGGCCCCAGGAACGCGATCGCAATCGTGATTTGCGGGAACTGGGTCTTGATCAGCAGCGGAAACGCAGCCGAATAGCCGATGAAGGAGCCGAACGTACCGATGTAGAGATACGCCATGATCCAGGTGTGCTTGCGCTTGACGATCGCAAGCTGGTTCTTCACCGACGACTTCGCCGTAGTCAGATTGTTCATGAAGAACACGGCACCGAACACCGCGATCGCGATCGGCAGCACCCACATCAGGCCAGCATTCTGCAGGAAGATGCCGTCGACGGGGGTTGCCTGGAACAGGTTGAAGACGGCGAGCGTCATCAGGATCGGGGTCAGCAGCTGCACGCTGGAGACGCCGATATTGCCGCCGGCTGCATTCAAGCCGAGCGCCCAGCCCTTCATCCGGTCAGGGAAGAAGAAGGAGATGTTGGTCATGCTGGAGGCGAAATTGCCGCCGCCGAGACCTGCGGTCGAGGCGATCAACAGCATCAGCCAGAACGGCGTATCAGGCTGGCTCACGAAATAGGCAAGCGACAAGGTCGGGATGAACAGGATCGCCGCGCTGAAGATGGTCCAGTTGCGGCCGCCGAACGTCGTGACCGCGAACGTATAGGGAAAGCGTATCAGGGCGCCGATGAGCCCCGGCACAGCGATGAGCTGAAACAGCTGGTCGGTGGTGTAGTGAAAGCCTGCCTGCGGCAGCTTGGTAGTGACGATGCTCCAGATCAGCCAGACCGAGAAGCCGATATGCTCGGCCACGATCGACCAGATCAGGTTGCGTCGCGCGATCGTCTTGCCGGTCGCATTCCAGAACGCCTCATCTTCGGGGCGCCAGTCTGAAATCCAAGTAGGATTCTTCGTCATTGAGTATCCCTTCCAGGCTCACCGCTGCGTCGTTGCAGGCTCCGCCTCACATGGAGGCGCGCTCCGAGGCTTCACCCCGGTGGCGAGTTCACGATGCTGATTGATGATGTTGAGGGACGTCGTCGTTGGCGTCGCGCAAAGACATTTCAATTTCCGTGCCAGTTGCGCGCACACTGGAAATACAGTGATTTCAGGACGTTATTCGCATTGCCAGAAATTCTGGCAGGGCTTTTCCGCACGCTAAATTTGCGATTCGCTCAATCCTTGTGCGACGCACAAGGATTGAGCTAGATGTCGATTATTTGTGCGCAGGCATCCGCTTGCGTTAACTCTTCGTTACGCGGCCTCGACGAAGCGATGACGCTCGTAGAGGAATTCGAGCACGCGCTGGCGGCACTTCAGATAGGTGGTGTTGGTGGCCAGCTCGAGCCGCTTGCGCGGGCGCACCAGCGGCACCTCCAGCACCTCGCCGATCCGCGCGCTCGGCCCATTGGTCATCATCACGATGCGGTCGGACAGCAGCACGGCCTCGTCGACGTCGTGAGTGATCATTAAAATGGTGTTGCCGAGCTTCTGATGCAGCGCCATCACCGAGTCCTGCAAGTGAGCGCGGGTCAGCGCGTCGAGCGCGCCGAACGGCTCATCCAGCAGCAGCACCTTCGGCTCCATCGCCAGCGCCCGCGCAATGCCGACGCGCTGTTTCATGCCGCCGGAGATTTCGGAAGGACGCTTGTCCTTGGCATGGGCCATCTGCACGAGATTGAGATTGTGCATGACCCAGGCGTCGCGCTCGGCGCGGGACTTGGTCCTGGCAAAGACCTTGTCGACGCCGAGCCTGACGTTCTCGTAGACGGTCAGCCACGGCAACAGGCTGTGGTTCTGGAACACCACGGCGCGGTCCGGCCCCGGCGAGTTGACCTCGCGGTTTTCCAGCAGCACCCCGCCGGTGGTGGCGTTGGTCAGCCCCGCGATGATGTTGAGCAGGGTCGACTTACCGCAGCCGGAATGGCCGATGATCGAGACGTATTGACCCTTCTCGATCGTGAGATTGATCTCCTTCAGCACCTCCGTGGTGGCGGCACCGCGGGTAAAGACCTTGTCGATGTGGTCGAGCTTCAGATAAGCGGTCATGTGCCCTCTCCTCTCAGTTCAGCGCGGTGCCGCGGGTGACGAACTTGCCGAGACCCGCGATCAGGCGGTCCAGCACGAAGCCGACGATGCCGACATAGAACAGCGCCAGGATGATCTCGCTGATATGCGAGGAGTTCCATGCGTCCCAGATGAAGAAGCCAATGCCGACGCCGCCGATCAGCATTTCCGCGGCGATGATGGCGAGCCAGGACAGCCCGATGCCGATGCGCAGGCCCGTGAAGATGTAAGGCGCCGCCGCCGGGATCATGATCTTGGCGAAGAACTCGAGCGGGTTGAGCTGCACCACCGCGGCGACGTTGCGATAATCTTGCGGGATGTTGCGGATGCCGACCGCGGTATTGATGATGATCGGCCAGATCGAGGTGATGAATATGACGAAGATCGCCGAAGGCTGGCCGTCGCGGAAGGCCGCGAGCGACAGCGGGAGCCAGGCCAGCGGCGGAATGGTGCGGAGCACCTGGAACAGCGGATCGAGCCCGCGCATCGCCCAGACCGACTGCCCCACCAGCACGCCGAGCGCGATGCCGGCGATCGCCGAGAGCGAATAGCCGAAGGCGACGCGCTGGAGACTGGCGGAGAGATGCCAGAACAGGCCCTTGTCGATGCCGCCATGGTCGAAGAACGGATCGAGGATCAGCTCCTTCGTGTCCTTGAACACACGTGACGGCGGCGGCAGCGCCGAGCCGGCGCGACGGCAGACCAGCTCCCACACCAGCGTCAAAAGCGCGATCACGACCAGCGGCGGGATCACGCGCACGGCAGTTTCTCGCGCCATCCGCGCATAGGCTTCAGCGCGCGGCGGGCGCTTCGGTGTCAGCGCGACGACCGGTGCGGCAACGGCCGCAGGCGACGCGGTCTCGACCTCAATCTTCGTGGCAGGCATATTCATCGCAATATCTCTCCGGCTGCAAAGGACGATGCGGCCGCCCATGGGCGGCCGCTGGCTCCATCAGACTTCGACGCGCTTGATCGCGAGCGACTTCAGATAGGCTGCCGGATTTTCGGGATCGAACACCTTGCCGTCGAAGAAGGTCTCCTTGCCGCGCGAGGTGGATGTCGGGATGTCGGAGCTCGCGACGCCGAGTGTCTTGGCCGCATCCTTCCACATGTCCTCGCGGTTGACCTTGGCGATGAGCGCCTTGCTGTCGAAGCCGGCCTCGTATTTGCCCCAGCGAATGTCCTCCGTCATGAACCAGAGGTCGTGGCTCTGGAATGGATAGGAGGCATGGTCGCGCCAGTACTTCATGATGTGCGGCGAGTTCTCGACCACCTTGCCGGAAAGGCCGTAATCGAACTTGCCCTTGGCGCGATCGGCGATGTCCTCGACCGGGCAGTTGATCCACTGGCGCTTGGCCATGATGGTGGCGAGCTCCTCCTTGTTCTCCATCTTGTCGGCCCATTGCTGGGCTTCCATCACCGCCATCAGGATCGCTTTCGCAGCCTTCGGGTTCTTGTCGACCCAGGCCGCGCGCATGCCGAGTGACTTTTCGGGATGCTTGCTCCAGATCTCGCCGGTGTTGACGGCGGTATAGCCGATGCCCTGGTGCACCAGCTGCCCGGGCCAGGGCTCACCGACACAGAACGCATCCATGGTGCCGACCTTCATGTTGGCCACCATCTGCGGAGGCGGCACGGTGATGGTCTCGACATCCTTGTCCGGATCGATGCCGCCGGCGGCGAGCCAGTAGCGAACCCAGAGGTCATGCGTGCCGCCGGGAAAGGTCATCGCGACCTTGGCCGACTTGCCCTCGGCCTTCTTCTTCTCGAATGCCGCCTTCAGCAGCGAGGCATCGACGCCGACCTTGAGGTCGGCATATTCCTTGGCGACCGAGATGCACTGCGCATCGAGATTGAGCCGGGCCAGGATGTACATCGGCGTCGGCTGGTTGTTCTGCGTCACCTTACCGGCCGAGATCAGATACGGCATCGGGGTGAGGATATGCGCGCCGTCGATGCCGTTGCCCTCGGAGCCGAGCACGAGATTGTCGCGCGTGGTGCCCCAAGAGGCCTGCTTCTGCACGTCGACGTCGGGCATGCCGTATTTGGCGAACAGACCCTTGTCCTTGGCGACGAAGAGCGGGCCGGCATCGGAGAGCGCGATGAAGCCGAGCTTGGCGCCCTTGACCTCGGGGCCAGCGTCCTGCGCGAAGGCGCCGGCGGGAAAATTCAGTTTGGCGGCGGCGAGAAGTGCGGCGGTAGAGCCTGCGGCCTTCAACAATTGGCGGCGGCTGAGCCCATTGTCCGAGGGCCTGCGGGTGCGCTTGGTCATATGTCGTCCTTTGCGTCGTTGCAGAATTGATGGCGTCAGTGCACACGAGCAGCCCGTCCGTCCGGCGGCGCCGTCTTTGGCGCATGCGAACGCACGACGGGGGAGACCCCCGTCTGGTGGCGTCGGCAAGTCGGATGAGAAGTCTCGCGGGACGGCTTCAATGGCGTCGGCACGGAACTATTCAAGCTTCATGCCAAGCCCTTCATCGCCAAAAATGGCGGACAATGAAGGGGTTACGGTGACCGCGCCAGACTGCCGCACCCCCCGCTCCGCACGCGAAATTTGCGGCCTGCTCAATCCTTGTGCGTCGCACAAAACTTGTGCAGCAGCCCAGGCAAAAGGCTCGGGGCACGTCGGCAGCCAACCAAGCAGCAACACATCGTATTGAGATTGCTTGATCTTTCTCGTTGGCCCGAACGGCACGCGACTTGCTTCTCCTGGGCCGTCAACGAAGACTGCGGCTCGCCGCATTGTTGCAGCCTCTGGCGGCTGCATCCCGGAAGCTCACTGCTTCGCGGCCCTCACCGGCTCAGTCCTCGTGACGCGATTCTCACGGCTTCCAACTCTCCATACCGCTCGTGCGCGGCAAGCCAGCCCGCACGGCCAAAGATGTTCAGCCGCGCTCTCGCCAGGTGCGCGTCGACCTCTCTTACGAAGCAAAAGGAACCATTGATGTCGTATCTCGCGCCTTCGGAATTCGTCACCAAGATGGTGGATGCGGGCGAGTCCAAGATCTTCATGTCCACCCGGGATACCATCATCCGCGCCTACATGGCCGGCGCCATCCTCACGCTCGCCGCATGGTTCGCCGTCACGATCAACGTCAACACGGGTCAGCCGCTGGTCGGCGCGCTCTTGTTTCCGGTCGGCTTCGTCATGCTGTACCTCCTCGGCTTCGACCTCCTGACCGGCGTGTTCGTGCTCTCGCCGCTTGCCCTGATCGACAAGCGTCCTGGCGTCACGATCGGCGGCGTGCTGCGCAACTGGGGCCTCGTGTTCATCGGTAATTTCGCCGGCGCGTTCACGGTCGCCTTCATGATGGCCTTCGTCACCACCTTCGGCTTCACGCAGCCGCCGGACAAGGTCGGGACCGCCATCGGAATCATCGGCGAAAGCCGGACGCTCGGCTACGCCGCGCACGGTGCGGCCGGCATGGCGACGCTGTTCCTGCGCGGCATGCTCTGCAACTGGATGGTCTCGACCGGCGTCGTCGGCGCCATGATCTCGACCTCGGTCCCCGGCAAGGTCATCGCGATGTGGATGCCGATCCTGGTGTTCTTCTACATGGTGTTCGAGCATTCCGTCGTGAACATGTTCCTGTTCCCGTCCGGCCTGCTGCTCGGCGCGAAGTTCTCGATCCTCGACTATCTGATCTGGAACGAGATCCCGACCGTGCTCGGCAACCTCGTCGGCGGCCTCGCCTTCACCGGCATGACCCTCTACGCCACGCACGTCATGACCCTGCCGAAGCGCCAGGTCGACAAGGCTGCAAAGCCCCGCGTCGCCGCCTGATCGAATACGTCTCGACAGGGGAGCCTCGCCCGAGCAGGGTGAGGCTCCCCTCTCCTGGTGATGACGATGACCCGCGGACTCCTGATTTCGGTCGGCCAGCACTCCGACAAGGGCCGCAAGCCCGTCAACCAGGACTTTCACGGCGTCCTCATTCCAGAGGAGCCGCTGCTCGGCCTGAAGGGCATCTCGGCGGTCCTCGCCGACGGCATCTCCTCTAGCAGCGTGAGCCAGATCGCCAGCGAGTCGGCGGTCAAGAGCTTCCTGATGGACTATTACTGCACGTCGGAATCCTGGACGGTGAAGACCTCCGCCCGCCGCGTGCTGGACGCCACCAATTCCTGGCTGCATGCGCAGACGCGCAAGAGCCAATATGCCTATGACCGCGACAAGGGCTATGTCTGCACCCTCAGCGCCATGGTCATCAAGGCGACCACCGCGCGCATCTTCCATGTCGGCGACTGCCGCATCTACCGCGTCGCCGGCAAGGCGCTCGAGCAGCTGACCGACGATCACCGCATCATCGTGTCATCGGAGCAGACCTATCTCGGCCGCGCGCTCGGCATCAATCCGCAGCTCGAGATCGACTACCTGGCGTTCGAGGTCGAGGCCGGCGACACGTTCCTGCTGGCGACCGACGGCGCTTACGAATTCGTCGACGCGCGCTTCATCACGAGCGCGCTGAACGAGCACGCAGGCGAGCTCGACGGTGCGGCGAGGGCGATCGTCGAGGAAGCCTACCGGCGCGGCAGCGACGACAACATCACCGTCCAGATTATCCGCATCGACGCGGTGCCGCAGCGCGAGCCGGCCGGCATCTTCAATCAGACGTCACAATTGCCGCTGCCTCCGCTGCCTGAGCCGCGCGCGATGTTCGACGGCTACCGCATCGTCCGCGAGATCCACGGCAGCAGCCGCAGCCACATCTATCTCGCCGTCGATGCCGAGACCGAGGAGCCGGTCGCGCTCAAGCTGCCGTCGGTCGATTTGCGCGACAACGCCGCCTATCTCAAGCGCTTCCTGATGGAGGAGTGGATCGCGCGCCGGATCGACAGCCCTCACGTGCTGAAGCCGCTGTCGCAGTCGCGGCGCCGCAATTATCTCTATGTCGCGACCGAATTCGTCGAGGGGCAGACCCTGAAGCAGTGGATGACCGACAATCCGCGCCCCGATCTCGAAACCGTGCGTGGCATCATTGAGCAGATCGCCGCGGGCCTGCGCGCCTTCCACCGCATGGAGATGCTGCATCAGGATCTCAGGCCCGAAAATATCCTGATCGACAAGACCGGCACCGCGAAGATCATCGACTTCGGATCGGTCAGGGTTGCGGGCGTCGCGGAGGCTGCGCCACGGGACGAGGCCGACGAAATCCTGGGCACGGTCCAGTATACGGCGCCGGAGTATTTTCTCGGGCAAGGCGGCTCACCGCGCTCCGACATGTTTTCGCTTGCGGTGATCTGCTACCAGATGCTGACCGGAAAGCTTCCCTACGGCGCCCAGATTGCCAGGATCCGGCGCAAGGCGGACGTGCGGAGGCTCAAATATCGCTCCGCAGACGACGACCGCAATGTGCCGGCCTGGATCGACGGCGCGCTCCGCCGCGCGCTGCATCCCGATCCCTACAAGCGGCACGAGGACCTGTCCGAATTCGTCTTCGAGCTTCGCACGCCCAATCCAGCCTATCTGGACACGCGGATCACGCCGCTATTGGAGCGCAGCCCGCTGATGTTCTGGAAGCTGACCTCCGCGGCACTCGCCTGCGCCGTCGTCGTGCTGCTGGCGCTGCTGCACGCGCGCTAGGGCCGAAGCGTCAGCTTCTGGCGGTAATGCGGAAATTCTATCGAGGTCTCCCCTGGATCAATCTTTTGTCGGACGCGTTCATCGGCGCCGACTATCTGCCAGCGTAATAGCGCCTGCAGCCACTAGGACAATGATGATGACCGTGGCAAGCGCCTCCACCGAGGCAAAGGTGTCGTACCAGCTGTTCCAAAGCTCAAGCATGCGCTGGCCTCTATCGAGCGCCGCCCATCAGCGATAGACTACACTTTCTCAAAAGGACGCGCCTTCGCGCGCAAGCACAATGCTGCGTTTCGCCGCGTGCCTTTTGATCGCGCGGCAACGTGACCCATGCCGAAGATGTTGACCAACTGTGAAGTGGTTTACATCCTTGGGGTCTTGGCTCGGGCTAAAGTGGCGAAGGCTTCTTACTTTGAAGGAGGCATCCAATGCTCGCGGCAATCAGATGGAACTCCCGATATAACGCTCGCGAATGGGTGATGAAGGCTGGGGCGCTCGTCGTCCAACTCCGCGCACCGAATGCAAACCGACAGACCGGTGAAAGTAAGTCGAGGCGGCCACTCTGGAAGCACTTCGACGACACCCATCATTGGGACGCAACCGCGGAGGAATGGGTCCCAAACCCTGACCGGTGATCGCAACGCATTGTGCGCGCACCGGCCGAATTCGGAGACTTCAAGATGCCCGTTGCTGACGGGCCCGTCTAGCGGTGAGGCGGCGTCTTGACTTGCTCTGACATCCGTATCACGGACTGACGCAGTCGGCCCTACGGGGCTTGATCGTAGGCCTGCAGGATCCTGACAAAATCAGCCATGCTGGATCGATCTTGGCTTTCAGCCATAGCCGCAATCTGAGTATTGGACGCGGGCCCTGCCAGAACCGCATCAAGAGATCGGCGATGTTTCTCATGGCGTACTCTCTGCACCAACCATGGCAATAAGCATCAATTGAGCGGCAAAGCGCCCGCTAGTTCGGGAGAAGGGCCGGCGGGCGCTACGCCGCCGGCCTTGTCCCGCAACTGCCGGCTCACAGGGCCGGTTCCGTTGCTTTCCACTCTGGATGCATCGGTAACACCAAGCACTTGGTCGGCGCCATCGCGCGCAGGTATGAAGTGACCATACCTAGGTAGACTTGGGTTGGTGAATCGGGATCAGTCGACCAAGTGTAGGTTTAATCGCTGGTAGGTTGACGACTTGCGTGGATGGCCCAACTCGTACGCGTCCGCACTGCCCCGGCATTCCGGCGGGCCATCAGGCCCGCTCCACAGCCTTCACCCCGAGCGGCGTCGGCGCCATGCCGCCGCCGGGCTTGAGGTGGAATTCGTAGGTCATCAGATGCCACTGACCGTTCGCCTTGGAGCCGTCCGGCATCGCGGGATCGTTGCGCGGCTCGACCTTGGCGACGAGATCATCCTTGACCCCGAACACCACGTCGGAATCCAGATATTTGTCGCCGTCCATGAAGACGTGCGTGATCAGGGGCTCGTATCCCCTCGCGTTGACCAGGAAGTGCACATGCGCCGGGCGCATCGGATGACGCTTGGTCTGCACGATCATCTCGCCGACCGGGCCGTCGGTCGGGATCGGATAGCTGCATGGCAAAATGGTACGGAAGAAGAAGCGGCCGTCGTTATCGGTGATGAAGCGCGCCCGCGCCGAAGCGCCGACCTCGTCATAGTTCGGCTTCTGGGAATCGTAGAAGCCGTCATCATCGGCATGCCAGACGTCGACGGGGACATTGGCCAGCGGCTTGCCCTGGAGGTCGGTGACGCGGCTCTGCACGAACATCCGCTCGCCGGTTTGATTGTTCGGCGAGATGTCGGTGCCATGCGCGGTCACCTTGTGCTCGCCGACATAGAACGGGCCGAGCACGGTGGTCTGGGTGGCGCCGTCGCGGTCGCGATGGTTGACCGCGTCGACCAGCATGGAGACACCGAGCACGTCGGACAGCAGGATGAACTCCTGGCGGGTGTCGGTGCATTTCTGACCGGTGCGGGTCAGGAAATCGATGGCGTAGTCCCATTCCTCGAAGGTGAGACCCGTCTTGCTCACGTAATCGTGCAGCGACTTCACCAGTTCCTGGAGCAGGAATTTGGCGCGCGGATTGGGCGTGCTGTCGAAGCTTTTCACGACGGCCTGGGTGAGATCAGTCTCGTTGAACTGGGTCATGATAGTTTGCCCTGCGTTTTCTCATTGGCCCCGGGGGGCTTGGAGGCGTTCCAGGGGCCAGCCTACACCAGTCGGCCCGCTCGCGTTAAGCGCGAGCGGCTTGGAATGGGGCCGTCATTTGGCTATCAACGGACCGACAAAACTGCCCGGAGGAACTGATGCTCGCTCCCACCCCCGCCTCGCCCGAATCCGTCGGCATGTCCAAGGCCGCGCTCGACCGCATCGATGCGCATCTGAGGAAACGGTACATCGATGCCGGCCGCTTCCCCGGCACGCATCTTCTCGTCTACCGCCGCGGCAAGGTCGCGCACAGCTCGGTTCAAGGCTTTGCCGACGTCGAGCGCAAGCTGTCGGTCAAGGACGACACCATCTACCGCATCTATTCCATGACCAAGCCGCTCACCAGCGTCGCCTTCATGATGCTGGTCGAGGAAGGCCTGGTCGCGATCGACGAGCCCGTCGCCAAGTACATTCCGGAATGGAAGGATCTCGGCGTGTTCATCGCCGGCAACTCGCCGGCCTTTCTGACCCGGCCGCCGTCCCGGCCGATGCTGATCGTCGACCTCCTGCGCCACACGTCCGGCCTCACCTACGGCTTCCAGCAACGCTCCAATGTCGATGCCGCCTACCGCACCGAAAAGATCGGCGAGGTCGAGAAGTCGGGCACGCTCCAGACCATGATCGAGGCTCTGGCCAAGATCCCGCTGGAATTCTCGCCGGGCGAGGCCTGGAACTACTCGGTCGCAACCGACGTGCTCGGCTATCTCGTCGGCAAGATCTCGGGAATCCCCTTCGAGCAATTCCTGAAGCAACGCATCCTCGACCCGCTCGGCATGACCGACACCGACTTCCACGTGCCGGCCTCCAAGGCGCATCGGTTCGCGGCCTGCTATTCCGCAGATCCCGGTGGCGGCATGACCTTCCATGCCGGCCAGCGCCGCGAAGGCCTGACACTTCAGGACGATCCGACAACGAGCTCGTTCCTCACCCCGCCCTCCTTCATCTCCGGCGGCGGCGGCCTCTGCTCGACGGTCGCAGACTATCTCACCTTCTGCCGCGCACTGCTCAACGGCGGCGAGCTCGGCGGTATCAGGCTGATCGGACCGAAAACGCTGGCCCTGATGACCAGCAACCACATTCCGGGCGGCCGCGCCCTGCCCGAAGTGTCGCGCTCGCTGTTCTCCGAGGCCGCCTATACCGGCATCGGCTTCGGTCTCGGCTTCGCGGTGACCATGCGCCCCGCAGAGACGCTGATCGCCGGCAGCCCCGGCGAATACAATTGGGGCGGCGCGGCCACGACCTCGTTCTGGATCGATCCGGCCGAAGAGCTGATCGCGATCTTCATGACGCAGGTGCTGCCGTCGAGCGCCTACCCGATCCGGCGCGAGCTGCGCAGCATGGTCTACGCCGCGATCACCGAGAGCAATCTGTAACCAATCCAGCCGATCCCGCAGCCCACCGCCGCGGGATCGCGCCATCAGACGCTCATTTGAGCATCTCCGGCACGATCAGGCGCGGCAGGAACAGCGACACGCTTGGCCAGACGATGACGGCCGCGAGCACGAGCAGCATCGGGATCAGCATGATCACCGTGTCCTTCAGAGCATAGCGCAGCCGCACGCCGGCGATCGAACAGGCGATCATCAGACACAGGCCGTAGGGCGGCGTCACCAGTCCGAACGCCAGCGACACGATGGAAATGATCGCGAACTGGACCGGATGGAGATCGACGGACCTGGCCAGTGGTTCCAGCACGGTGCCGACGATGACTATCGCCGGGATGGCGTCGAGGAAGCAGCCCAACACCAGAAAGCAGAAGGCGATGAAGAAGCCGGCTGAGACAGTGCCCATGCCCCATGTCGAGACGTTGGCCAGCAGCTCCTGAGGGATCTTGTAGTAGGCGAGCAGCCAGCCGAACGCACTTGCGGTGCCGACGCAGAACAGAGCCACGCCGGCAAGGCGCCCGGTGTCGAGCAGGGCCTTGTACAATTCCCGTATGCCTGTCTCTCGATAGAAGAACGCCGACAGCGCGACGGAATATAGCACCGCGACGCAGGCGGACTCGGTTGCGGTGAACCAGCCGAGCAGAATGCCCCCAACGATGATGAAGGGCGTCATCAGCGCCGGAATTGACTTCCAGATGGCGCATCGCATCTCGACCCAGCTTGCCTTCGGATAGGTCGGGTAGCCGCGGCGCACTGCATAGACGTGCACCGTCGCCATCTGCGCGCCCGCGATCAGCAAACCCGGCACGATGCCGGCCAGATACATCGCCGCAATCGAGGTCGAGATCAGCCCGCCCCACACGATCATGAGGATCGACGGCGGGATGATGACCGCCAGGACCGCCGACACCGCAGTTATTGCAATCGAGAACGAGAGATCGTAGCCCTCCTTGGTCTGTGCATCGATGAATATCTTTGACTGGCTCGCTGCATCAGCGGTGGAGGAGCCCGAGATGCCGGCAAAGAATACCGACAGCACGACATTGATCTGCGCCAGCGATCCGGGCCAGTGCCCGACCATCGAGCGCGACAGCGCCACCAGGCGATCGGTGATGCCGCCGATGCTCATCAGGTTGGCCGTCAGCAGGAAGAACGGCACCGCGAGCAGGATGAATGAATTGTAGGCGTTGAAGGTTTCCTGCGCGAGCATCATCATCGAGAGATGAGGCTCGATCAGCAGAATCGGCACGCAGGCAAGGCCGAGCGCGAAGGCGACCGGCACGCGCACGATGAGCAGGCCGATGAAAACCCCGAACAGCACCATCGCGGCCTGTCCGGCGGAGAGTACATTGCCGCTCATCGCCCTGCCCCAACCAGAATTCGCATTTCATCGATGATCTGTTCACCCGCAAAGACGATCCACGTCACGCCGGTCACAGGCCAGGCGACGTGAATCAGCCAAAGCGGCAGATCGGCCAGCTCTGAAGTCCTGTTCCAGGCAAAGCGGGTGAACTCGAGGCCGGCCGATACGAACACCAGCGCCAGCGCCAGTATGCCGAGCCGCGCGAGGATTCGCACCGCGGCCTCCGACCGCCGCGACAGGTCAGGCCACACATCGACCTCGAAATGCTGCGCTTCGCGCACGCCGACCATGGCGCCGATCATGATCGTCCAGACGAACAGGAAGCGCGCCATCTCCTCCGTCCAGATGTAGGACGGAATGAAGGGCGTGTAGCGTGAGATGATTTGCAGCGTGACCGGAACAACCAGGACGCCGACGCAGGTGGCCAGCAGGAATTCCAGCAGCTTCGCATAGGCCGCCGATACGCGGCGCCACAGCGACGGTGTGGACGGGACGGGCATTTCAGACATTGGGGCTCCGTGCAGCAGCTCATCCGCCAGCTCCGGGCAAGAAGCGGGGCTTGCCCGGACGTGCTGTCGGCGGACGCAAAGACCTCAGACGACGTTGATCTTCTCGAAAATGCCCTCCGCACCGATTTCCTTGGCGTAGGTGGCCATCACGGGGTCGGCAAGCTTCTTCATGGCGTCCCGCTCCTCGAAGGGAACGCGCTTGAGCTTGCCGGCCTTCTCGAGCGTGTCGAGCTTGACGACCTCTTCGCTCGACTCGAGCTGACGGCCGTAGTCGCCGGCCTCCTTGCCGGCCTTCATGATCGCGTCCTGCAGCTCCTTCGGCAGGGTCTTCAGCGTCTTCACCGAGAAGCAGATCGGCCGGATCGACACGGCGTGCTGGGTCAGGTTGAGATGCGGAGCGACTTCGTAGAACTTCATCGCCTCGACGCCGGCCGCCTCGTTTTCGCCGGCCGATATCACACCGTTCTGGATCGCGTTGTAGATCTCATTATAGGCGATCACCGTCGGGCTCATGCCGACCGCCGCAAAGGTCTTCGACCAGATCGGCGCGCCCTGCACGCGAACCTTGAGTCCCTTGAGATCGGCGAGATTCTTGAGTGGCTTGTTGGCGAAGATGTTGCGGATGCCGCCGCCGGAATAGCCGATCAGGACGACCTCGGCCTTCGCCGCGACCTCGTCGGCGATCGGCGCCAGGATATTGGCTTCGACGACCTTGTTCATGTGCTCGATGCCCTTGAACACGAAGGGCGCGTCGATGAAGGGGGCAGCCTTGGCGAAGGTCGACATGTGAGCCGGCGAGACGATGCCGTAATCGACCGCCTTGCCCTGCGACATGTACTCGAAATACTGCTTCTCGAGGCCGAGCGAGGAGTTCCTGTGCAGGGTGAAGTTGACGGGCTTGCCGTAGTACTTCTTCACCAGCTCCTCGAACCGGAGCAGTGCCCGGTTGAAGGCGTGGTCGTCGTTGAACTGGACCGCGCCGTTCAGCGAGATCGGCGCTTGCGCCCTGAGGATCGACGGCATCCCAATCGTGGCCGCCGCAGTGGTCGCACCGATACCAGCGAGAAATGACCTTCGCTTCATCGTCTCCCCTCCCTTTGATGCTCCGGCCCTGTAGCCGGGCCGTGAGCGCAGCCGGTATGCGGCTTGCGAAATGGAAGCGTATGAAAAACGTCGGCCGGACGGAAGTCATTTCGCGTGCGCTGGAGGTACTCTTCGTCGCAGGGTTACGCCCGGCACACCTGCTGCACTGCAACTCGCGCTCCTGCCGGCGCGGCCAGTCCGTATGGGCGCAGTCGCACTCTCGTAGGAGGCGGACCACGAGCGGACCTGTGCGCTGCACGCACGGACCCGCTCGCCCGTTACTGCTGGCCTAGTGCATATGCCCGATCAGATAGATGCCGCCGCCGATCACCAGCACGGCCGGCACGGCCCACAAGATCATTACCGGCATTTGTCATCCTCCTCAGTTTGCTCCTCAGTTAGACGTGCAGACCTTCACGGTCTTCATGCCGCTTTCAGCTTCGGTCCGCGGTTTGTAGATCGTACCCGACGGGCTGACGACGGTCATCGTCATGTCCGTCGGCTTCTTGTCGACGACGGTGCACTTCTTCGTCTTGACGTCCTGCACGACGTAGAACTCGTCGGCTGCGAACGCGGGCAGGGACAATGCAGTTAGCATCAACGCTGCAGGCGCGGACATCCCGGACTGCGCTGCAACATCTCGTTTCCGAACCGCTCGCCATCTGCGAAAAACATGGCGCCACGCAAGTCTCGCACGTATGGTCTGCCCAAAATCATAATCCGGCGCCGCTGCGCCGGAACCGGGACGCCCGCGTTTGTCAAAGCTCACCCTGCCGGTCCGGCTCGCTCTTCTGGTGACGGGAACGATGTTGCCGCTGATCGTCTTTGCGGTTGGCATTGTGTTCTACAATTACAAGCAGGATCGAAGCGACGCGACCCGCCGAGTGCTGGAGAACGTGCGCAGCATGCGCCTCGTGCTCGACTCCGAGGTGCAGCGGATGACCGGCGGCTTGCAAGTGCTTGCACTGACGAATTCGCTTCGTAACGACGACTTCCAGAACTTCCGCCGCATCGCGCTCGGCTTCCTCGACCAATATGGCAAGGGCGGGCTGGTGCTGATCTCCGATCGCAAGGGCCGGCTGCTGTTTTCCTCCGCAACGGAAGACACCGCAAGCCTGCCGCCACGCGGCCATCTCGAGATCATCGAAAAGGTCTTTGCGACCAGGTCGCCGCAATATTCCGACCTGTTCACCGGCGCGATCAACGGGCGGCAGGTGCTCACCGTCGAGGTTCCGGTGTTCCGCGACGGCGAGGTGATCTACGACCTCTGCTTCAGCCCACCGATCAGCATCTTTCAGGAACTGGTGGAGAAGCAGCGGCCCGACCGGCTCTGGACGGTGACTCTGCTCGACACCAAGGGCATCGTGTTTGCACGCGCGCCGAACCCCAGCGAGACCTTCGGCAAACGCGCCTCGCCCTCGCTCTATGCCGAGATGTTCCGCCGCAGCGAGGCATCGCTCCCGACGGTGTCGCTCGACGGCATCGCTCTGGCCGCGGCCTACACACGATCGCGGCTGACGGGCTGGACGATCGCCGCCGGCGTCGACGAAAGCTCCCTGATCGCGCCGCTCTGGCGCAACATCGCGATCACCAGCCTGATCGGCGGCATCCTGCTGCTGACCGGCCTGACCTTCGCGGTCAGGATGGCAACCACGATCGCGCGCGGCGAGATGCTGCACAATCTCCTGATCGACGAGCTCAACCATCGCGTCAAGAACACGCTGGCCTTGATGCAGGCGATCGCGGTGCAGACCTTCCGCAGCGCCAGCCGGGACGAGCGGACGAAATTCGAGGGACGGCTCGGCGCACTGGCCGAAGCGCATAATCTGCTGAGCCAGGAGAAATGGGCGGGCTCCGAGCTGCGGGAGGTGATCGCCCGTGCGCTTCAGCCGTTCCTGATGAACAGTCCTGACCGCATCCGCATGGCCGGACCCGCGGTGCCGCTGTCGCCGCGGCTCGCCGTGGTGCTGTCGATGATCGTGCACGAGATCGCCACCAACGCCGCGAAATATGGCGCGCTGTCCAACGAGACCGGCCGGGTGACGCTGGACTGGGAGATCATCGCCGATGCTCCGAAATCGCGGCTGCGCCTGATCTGGACCGAGATCGGCGGACCGCCGGTGACCGCGCCGGTACAGCGCGGCTTCGGCTCGCGCCTGATCGAGCGCAGCGCACGCGACCAGCTCGGCGGCGAGGCCACCGTCGACTTCCTGCCGCGCGGCGTGGTCTGCACGGTGGTCTGTACGCTGGACGAGGCGCGGTAGCCGCTCCAGGCCTGGCGCCATATCGCAGCGCAATACAGCCTTCCTGCGACAATTGCGCTCGCCCCACGCAATCATCCGATGTTAAACATCGGATGATTGTGAAGCTGCCGGCGGGCGGCCAATACAAATGAACCGGCCGCGACAGGCCGGCGGGGAGAAACAAACCGGTGGCAAGAGCGCGGCCGAGCCCAGCCGACAAACCGATCAAGCCCGGCCGCATCCGCGCCGTGCTGACGACGCTCGGCCGCGAGATCGCCCAGGATCTCATCCCCGTCGGCACGACCCTGCCGCCGGAGCCGGAACTCGAAGCCCGTTTCGGCGTCGGGCGCGGCGTGGTGCGCGAGGCGATCAAGACGCTCGCCGCGAAGGGCCTCGTCAGCGTGCGACCGCGACACGGCACGCAAGTGCTGCCGCGCCACGAATGGAGCCTGCTCGATCGCGACGTGCTGAGCTGGCTCGTCGGCCAGGACGAACCGGATCGCGACCTCCTGCTGGCAATCCAGGAGGTGCGCTCGATCATCGAGCCTGCAGCCGCAGCGCTTGCGGCCGAACGCGCGACGAGGAACGATCGCTGGCGGATCGATACGGCCTTGGCCGCGATGCAGACCGCAAAGGACCAGGCCAGCGCCCTCGCAGCCGACAAGGCCTTTCATCTTGCCATCCTGGATGCGACCCATAACCCGGTGTTGCAGGGCTTTCGCAGCGCGATCGACACCATCCTGAGCACCGTCTTCACCGTCGCCGTCGGAAGCCCCGGGGGCTGGTTCAAGGATAATTTGCCGAACCACGTGGGGGCAGCGCGGGCTATCGAGAGCGCCAACCCCGAGAAGGCGCGCGCCGCGATGGAACGCCTGCTCGGCTATACCCGATTGAAGCTCTCGAACCGGAAGACGGTCATCGCCGCGGCAACTCGCAACGGGTCAGCCGTGCGCGCGGCCAGGACGTCGAGCGTCAAGAGCAGGAGGAAACGTCGTGGACCGTGACAGGAAGGGCTCGCCCCACATCCACGCTCCGCCCGGGATCGCGGTCGTGGCAACCGACGGGCGGCCGCGATCGCGCGAGACACGGTGACGATGTCAGGAATGATCAGCGTGAAATGCCGGCACAGGCATAGCTGAGCGTCAGGGAGGTCAAATGCAGGTGACGGGCAGTCTGAAAGGTCGATCGTCGCGATTGATCCGCAGCGTCAATTCGCTGGCGGGCGCTGCGATGTTCGTCGCGCCGCTGCTTGCGCTGGTGGCGATCTGGGCGATCGTCGTCCCGCTGTTCAACGTCAATCCGCGCGTGTTTCCATCGGTCGGTGCGGTCGGCGCGGCCGCCATGGAGTCGATCCGCGACGGCACGCTGTTCGCCCATGTCGGCGCCAGCCTTTTGCGCGTCGGCCTCGGCACGCTGATCGGCATCGCCACCGCCGTGCCGCTCGGTATCGCCATGGGCGTGAGCCCGACGGTGGCGGCCTTTCTCACGCCGCTGTTCCGCTTCTTCTCGGTGCTCGCCGGCATCGCCTGGATCCCGATCGCGACTTTATGGTTCGGCTACGGCTTCGGCGCGATCGTCTTCGTGATCTTCAACGCCGTGTTCTTCGTCGTCGCCTACAACACCCTGCTCGGCGTCAGGACCATTCCGCACACGCTGCGCAATGCTGCCGCCTCGCTCGGCGCCGGCCGCTGGGCGCTGCTGACCGAAGTATTGCTGCCGGGCGCGCTGCCCAACATCGTCACTGGCATTCGCACCGGCCTGGGCTTTGCCTGGCGCGGGCTGATCGCCGCCGAGATGATCGCGACCAATGTCGGGCTCGGCTACATGCTGTTCGTCGCACGCGATTTCTACCGCACCGAAGTGATCGTGTTCGGCATGATCGTGATCGGCGTGCTCTGGCTATTGATCGACCGTCTGCTGCTGGTCCCGCTGGAACGCGCGACCATCGAACGCTGGGGCTTGGTGAGGCGCGCATGAACCTGCTGCTGCAAATCTGGGGCGGCTATACCCGCCTGACCCGGCGCTGGCCGGGGATCGCGGCCATCATTCCCTTCATCCCGGTGCTCGCGCTGTGGACCGCCGTCAGCGAGGCCGGGGTGTTTCCGCGAGCGTTCTTCCCCGGCCCCGCCGATGTGCTGCGCGCGTTCTTCACGCTCACCTACAAGGGGATCCTGCCCGACTATCTTCAGGACAGCCTGATCCGGCTCGCAACCGGCGCCGCCGTCGGCATGGCGCTCGGCATTCCCTTGGGCATCCTGATCGGCACGAGCCGCTGGGCACACCGGATCTGCTGGCCGGTGCTGCTGTTCTTCCAGGCCATCGGCGACATTGCCTGGCTGCCGATCCTCTTGATCTGGTTCGGCTTCGGACTGACGACGATGACTTTCGTCATCGTCTACACCGTGCTGTTCCCGGTCGTGCTCAACACCGTGCTCGGGGTTGAATCCGTGCCGCGCGACCTCGCGCGCGCCGCCCTCAGCCTCGGTGCCTCGCGCGCGCGGGTGCTCTGGGAGGTGACGCTGCCGGGAGCGCTGCCCAACATCATCACGGGCCTGCGCAACGGCCTCGGTTATGGCTGGCGCGCGCTGATCGCGGTCGAGATGATCGTCGGCACATCGGGCATCGGCTTCATGATGTTCGATGCCCGCCGCGCCGGCTCTACCGTGGAGATTCTGCTCGGCATGATCATTCTCGGATTGCTCTGGTACATCGTGGACGCCTGGGTCCTCGCGCCGCTCGAGCGCGTGACCGGCCAGCGTTGGGGATTGGTGACATCATGAAGACGCTTTCGCTGCGCAATCTCGGCAAGACCTATTTCGATCCTTACGCAGGCGCGCATGTCACCGCCGTTCACGACGTCTCGCTGGACGTCGAGCCCGGCGAGTTCATCTCCGTGGTCGGCCCGTCCGGCTGCGGCAAGACGACAATCCTCAACATGATCGCCGGCTTCATCCCCTATTCGAAGGGGGACATCCTGCTCGACGGAAAGCCGGTGCACGGGCCCGGCCCCGAGCGTGGCGTCGTGTTCCAATCGTTCGCGCTGTTTCCCTGGAAGACGGTGCTCGACAATGTCGGCTTCGGCCCGAAGATGCGCGGCGTGCCGAAGGCCGAGCGCGACCGCATCGCGCGCGAATATCTCGCGCTCGCGGGGCTGTCGCACGCGGCGCACCGCTATCCAAACGAGCTCTCCGGCGGCATGCAGCAGCGCGTCGGCGTGGTGCGCGCACTCGCCAACAATCCCGACGTCCTGCTGATGGACGAGCCGTTCGCCAGCGTCGACGCGCAGACGCGCATGACGCTCCAGGAGGAGCTGACCCGGATCTGGCAGGAGCGCAAGCCGACGGTGATCTTCATCACCCATGACGTGCCCGAAGCGGTGTTTCTCGCCAACCGCGTGGTCGTGCTGTCGAAGGGACGCGTGCTCGACGAGATCGCGGTGGACCTGCCGCGGCCTCGCGTCTGGGACGACCTCGTCAAGGACGACCACTTCAAGCAGCTCTCGGCGCGGGTGCTCCAGATGGTGCGCGCGGCATGAGCATCGCCTCCGACGTCCTGCGCTCGCCCAAGGGCCGCATCGTGCTCGGCGCCATTGCCGCATGGGCGCTGTTTCAACTCTGGTTGACGGTTGCCGCGCCGGGAAAGATCTCGCCGGAGCTCACGGGCACATCGGAAAAAGTGAACGTGCAGATCGAGCTGCCGTTCACGCCGGAGCGCTTCCACGTGCTCGCATTCCAGCAATATGGACGCGTCTCGGGAACGGATGAGCATTCGATCGAGCTACGCGGCGTCAAACGAACGGACCTCAACGCCGTCGCCCGCCCCTATTGGGTGACGGCGGTGGGGCCGATAAAAGAGGGAGGCTGAGAATATGAAACGACTCTTGCTGCTCGGAATCGCGCTCTTGGCCGGCATGGTGCCGGCGAGCGCCCAGACCCCGACGAAACTGAAGGCCGGCATGGTCACCGGCATCGACCAGATCGGCCTGCCGATCGCACTCGAGCGCGGCTTCTTCGAGAAGTACGGGCTCGATGTCACGATCGCACGCCCCTACGCGACCGGCGTCGACGCGCTGAACGCACTGCAAGCCGGCGAGAGCGAGATCGTGCAGGTCGGCGTGCCCATGATCGGCGCCGTGCTGCGCGGCATGGATCTTGTCGCACTCGGCAATTACAGCGGCAACGCCACCAAGGCCGGCTCCGATGCCACCATGGCGATCATCGCGCGTGAAGGTTCAGGCATCGTCAAGGGTGACCTGTCGACGCTCAAGGGCAAGAAGATCGCGGCCTCCTTCGGCACGATCAATCATCTCTACATCCTGGCGACGCTGGAGAAGGCCGGGCTGAAGCCCGATGACGTGACGCTGGTCAACACGCCGCCGCCGGACATGACCGTCGCCCTGCTCGCCAAGGGTATCGACGCGTTCTCGGGCTGGGATCCCTGGCCGATCGTTGCAGGCAAGGATGTGCCCGGCGCGGTCGAGATCATCAGAGGCGGCGACGTGATTTCCTATATCGGCTTCAACGTCGCGCTTCGTCCCTGGGTGCAGGCCAACGGCGAGACCATCGAGAAATTCCTCGCTGCCGTCTCCGAGGCCGATCAATGGATGCGCAAGAATCCGAAGCAGGCGGCGCAAGTCGCCACACGCTGGATTCCCGGCCTCAAGCAGGACGTCGCCGAGGCTGCGATGCAGTTTAACATCCAGCAGGCGGACCGTCGGCTGTCGGCGAACAATTACCGTGCGCTGTGGAGCGCCGAGGATCGGCTCTCCCGCCTCGGCATCCTCAAATCGACCTTTGACGTCAATGCGCATATCGAGCCGAAGCACATTCTCAAGGTCATGAAGGATCGTCCCGAACTGTTCACCGACCTGCCGCCGATCCCGGAGACGGCGGCGATCTCGCCGGGCTACGTGTTCAAACCCTGAGCAACTGCACACGGGGACGCCGGCGCGATCAGCGCGCCGGCATTTTCCGGATCAAGCCCTACCCGATGGTCTGCAGCGCCGGGAACGTCTCCAGCAGCCAGATGCTCACATTCGAGACCGCGCCGGTGAGAAAGCCGATGCCGGTGATCACCATCAGGACGCCCATGGCGCGCTCGACATTGACGAGATGTCCCTTCATCCGCGCGAACAGTGCCGAGAACTGCTCGATCATCAGCGCGGCGATCAGGAAGGGAATGCCGAGACCGGCCGAATAGACCGCGAGCAGCCCCGCGCCCTTCGTCACCGTAGCCTCAGCGGCCGCGATCGAAAGGATCGCGGCGAGGATCGGGCCGATACAGGGCGTCCAGCCGAAGGCGAAGGCGAGCCCCATGATGTAGGCGCCCCAGAGGCCGACCGGTTTGGGGATCGGCAGCCGTCCCTCGCGCATCAACAGGCCGATGCGCGTCAATCCGAGAAAGTGCAGGCCCATGATGATGATGACGATGCCGGCGAGGATCGACAACTCCGCCGACCAGGCGCGGATCAGCCCACCGACCAGCGAGGCGCTGGCGCCGAGCGCGACGAACACCGTGGAGAAGCCGAGCACGAACAGGAGCGCCGACATCATGATCGCGCGCTTGGAGGCCGAGCCCGGCTCGTCGCTCTCGACATGCTCGATCGTGGCGCCCGTAAGATAGATCAGATAGGGCGGGACCAGGGGCAGGACGCAAGGCGAAAGGAAGCTGACGAGGCCTGCAATCAGCGCCGCCGGGATCGAAACATTTTGCATGATGCCGTCTGAGCCATCTCAGGCCCCGGTGCGGCGCGCCGGGAATGCGCGCGGCCCGGAGCCGAACCGGCTCTGGTGTAACCGATGCCGGAGAATGCGCAACAGAGGCGCATCAAACCAGGGCTCCTCCCGATGCCGCCTGCGATCACAGGTGCGGCATCGGGACGCGCACAAACCTCGCCAAAAAGCGAGATTCGGCGGCGCGGCTACTTCACCACGCGGAGCAGCGGACGCCGGGGCTGGTCCTGCGTCTGCTTGGAAGGGGACGGCGGCTCGCTCGCAGCGCTCCGCAGCATTTCGTCGCACAGTGCCTTGAGATCGGCACTGTCAATTCCTTTGAGTTTCATCCTGACGTCGAGGATGACAATGGACAGCAGCTCGGCCGACTCACGGCTGTCGCACGCGTTGAGAACCCTGCGGCACCCCTCGAGCGTTTCCAGCACCGACTGCAACTGTTCGTCTGAATGCGACACCGGCGTTCTTTCCGTTAATTCGGCCTGCGAGACGTGTTGGTGACGACCCCTTCGGCCCCCATGGAATACGGAGGATAGCACGAGGCCACAGCGCCTCTGAACCTGATTTCAGTGGGTTTCTGCCGCGGAACTGCGGTTCCGGCTAACATCGCCGCGCTGCTCCGTTGGCCATGGTCGAAACGGTCCGAGAGCAAACGCCCCGCGCCCTGTGATTGATCCATTGAGAGAGATGGCGCCGGCTTTCGCGCAAGCACACTCATTGCCGACAGCGCCTGCAATCCCGCAGCCATTTCACGGCTCGCAACGGCACTCACGCCACACCCCTCATCCGGGCAATGGCCTGCCCGATTCCCAACCCTTGGCAGCATTCAGATACCACCCACGAGGTAGTAAGGATGACGTTCAAAACTCATCATCCCCCAACCCGCAGTGGTTGTGGTTTGCGCCAGATTCTGCCAGTTTAGCTAACCGAAGGGACTTGTATGCACTCCTTGGCGGAAAGGGGCGTTCCTCTGGCGGAACGCCCAAAGACAAATCTCAGCGGCCTCTCTGATTGGGATGCCGCCCGCATATTCCTTGAAGTCGTCCGATGCGGGAGTTTCCGATCGGCGGCCGAGCGCCTGTCGCTGTCGATCAACGCCGTGCGCCGGCGAATCGACGATTTCGAACGCCAGACCGGCACCACACTCTTCACCCGCGACGTCCATGGCACCCATCTCACCGATGAGGGCGCGCTGGTGGTCTCCGCCGTCGAGCGCATGGAGGCCGCCACCTTCGACGTACTGCGCGCCAGCGATTCGATGGCCAACGCCCTGTCCGGCGAGGTGCGAGTCGCCGTTACTGAGGGGCTCGGCACGTTCTGGCTCGCCCCGCGCCTGGTTGAATTCCAGCAGGCCTATCCGAAGATCCTGGTCGACCTGCATTGCGCGATGCGCTCGGCCGACGTCTCGCGCCACGAAGCCGACGTCGCCATCCATCTGTCGCGTCCCTCGGCGCTCGACATCAAGCTGGTGCGGCTCGGTCGCATGCATCTGATGTTCTGGGCCTCCGAGAAATACATCGAGAAGCATGGCGCGCCGCGCTCGGCGGCGGAATTGATCAAGCATCGCCTGGTGCTGCAATTCGCCGACCAGCTTGCCGCCAAGGAATCCTTCGAGAGCTTCTTCCCGGGCGTATCGGAACGTGACCTTCTGGTCATGAAGACCAACGTCTCAAGCGCCAACTACTGGGCGGTCGCGAATGGCGCCGGCATCGGCGTCTTCCCGAGCTACGCCATTGCGCTTGGCGGGAGGTTGATTCCACTGGAGGTCGAGTTGAACCGACCGCTGGATATCTGGTTGTCCTACCATCCCGGTAGCGGCCGAATTCCGCGCGTGCGGCACATGATTGATTGGCTGATCGAAGCTTTCAGTCCGGCTCGCTTCCCGTGGTTTAAGGAAGAGTTCGTGCATCCGCATGAATTCAAGGACTCGTATATGGGCGAACCCCTGACCCAGCTCTTCGGGGGATTTTCAACCGAAGAACAAAGGTGAAAACGAAGATGAAAGCAGCGGCGAAAAGAATGAAGCAGCGCAGTGCTGGCAAGCCGGACATCGAGCTTGGCAAGCGGATTCGTCTGCGGCGCGTCGAGATGAAGATCTCGCAGGCCGAGCTCGGCGAGAAGCTTGGCGTCAGCTTCCAGCAGGTCCAGAAATACGAGAAGGGCGTCAATCGCGTCGGCGCGGCTCGTCTGCAGCAGATCGCTTCCGCCCTCGACGTGCCCGTGACCTTCTTCTACGACGGTGACAACAAGGCGCGCGAAGTCGAGAGCCTGCTGTTCCTCGATTCGGCCTTCAGCCTCCGCCTGCTGCGCGCCTACAGCAAGATCAAGGACCAGACCGTGCAGCGTCAGTTGGTCTCGCTGATGGAATCGATCGCGGCGAACGAGAGCTGAGACCGGTCGACGGTCTGGCCTTTGCGGCCGATCTTCAATCCGCCGCGTCGCGGGGACGCGGCCGGATTGAACGATCATATTCCGGCTCGCGCGCTTGCGCGCGGCCTTTGCGGGGCGGCACGACCGCCCCTTTTCTTTGCGCGCGCGACACTCGGGACGACGCGCCATGCAATCCCGGAACAGGCGGATGCAGACTCGCCCACCCTGCCGCGGTTGACCCCGGAAGCGCCAGCGCAGCACATTGCCCCTCGCACATGACGAGCGAGCAAGCGATGTCCGACATATTCAGCACGACCGGTACACCCTACGCGGACGGCAAGATTCTCCAGCACACCACCGACGGCGTCGGCGTGATCACCTTCAACAATCCCGACAAGCGCAACGCGATGTCGCTGGAGATGTGGGAGGGATTTGGCGAGGCCTTGACGAGCCTGCGCGACGACGAGACGGTGCGCGTCGTGGTCCTGCGCGGAGCCGGCGGTAAGGCCTTCGTCTCCGGCGCCGACATCAGCCAATTCGAGAAGACCCGCCACAACGCGGCAGCGTCCGAGGAATATGCCAGGCGCAGCGCCGCCCAGCGCGCACTGCTCGCAGACTATCCCAAGCCGACGATTGCCTGCATCGACGGCTTTTGCCTCGGCGGCGGCATGCAGGTCGCGATGCTCGCCGATATCCGCATCGCCGCGCACGACAGCCAGTTCGGCATTCCCGCGGCCAAGCTCGGCATCGCCTATGGCTTTGACGGCCTGCGGCACCTGGTTTCGCTGGTCGGCCCGTCCTGGGCGCGGCTTCTGATGTACACGGGCATGCGCATCGATTCCGCCGAAGCGCTGCGCATTGGCCTTATCGAGCGCGTGTTCCCGGTCGACGAGCTCTGGGGCGAGACCATGACGATTGCCGAGACGATCTCGCAGAACGCCCCGCTCGCGATCAAGGCCGCCAAGATCACCATCGCGCAGGTGCTGAAGGATGAGAGTCAACGCGACATGGATGCGATCAAGGCGATCGGCAATGCCTGTATGGACAGCGCAGACTTTCGCGAGGGCCGGCAAGCCTTCATGGAAAAGCGCAAGCCACAGTTCCAGGGGCGTTGAAGCTGAACCGACGTTCAGGAAGATTAAATTCCTCGTGCAGCTCCGCGCGGTAGCAACTAGTTGATCTGACGAAAGTTCTCCCGCCACAACGAGGGAGATCGCGATGACACTGAAATCTGCTGTTCTTGCTCTGGCTGCCATCGGCGGTGTAGCGCTCGCCTCGGGCGAGGCGCTCGCAGCCATGCCGAATGGCATCCCGCAGGCGGACAAGATTGCAAGCGGTCCGGCCGCTGACGTGGATCAGGTGCGCTGGGTGTGCAACCCCTGGGGCCGCTGCTTCTGGCGTCCGAACTATTACGGCGCCTACGGCTATTACGGCGGCCCGCGACGCTTCTACGGCCCGCGCCCGTGGGGCTGGGGCCATCGCCACCACCATTGGCGCCGCTGGTGAACGACAAAGGGGCCGCGAGGCCCCTTTTCTTTTGAGATGAACCGGCGCCGCGGCTCGGCTGCTTCTCAGAGCGCCGCCAGCACCGCTTTGGTGATGTCGGCAGTCCCGTTGCTGCCGCCGAATTCCATCGGCTTGATGCCGCCGGCATAGACCTGATCCACCGCACGCTCGATCGTCTCGCCGGCCTCCGCCGCGCTCTCGACGCCGTGCTTGTCGGCGAGCCAGTCCAGCATCATCGCCGCCGACAGGATCATGCCAGTGGGATTGGCCTTGCCCTGCCCCATGATGTCGGGCGCGGTGCCGTGGCAAGGCTGGAACACGGCATATTGGTCGCCGATGTCCGCCGACGGCGCCATTCCGAGGCCGCCGATCAGGCTCGCAGTGATGTCGGAGACGATGTCGCCGAACATGTTCTCCATCACCATCACGTCGAAATCCCAGGGACGCTTCACCAGCATGGCCGAGCAGGCATCGACATAGAGCCGATCGGTCTTCACGTCGGGATGCTTCTTGGCGATCTCGTCGAAAATGCCGCGAAAGAACGCGAACGCCTTGAACACGTTCGCCTTGTCGACGCAGGCAAGCGCGCCGGGCTTGCCGCGCGCCTTGCGCCGCTCGGCGAGGCGAAACGAGAAATCGAACAGGCGCTCGGATGTCCTGCGTGTGATCACCATGGTCTCGCGCGCGTCCTCATGGGTGACGACGCCCTTGCCCATCGAGGCGAACAGGCCTTCGGTCGATTCCCGGATCACGACGAGATCGATGCCGCGCGCATCAGCGCCGACGATCGGGCTCGGCACGCCCGGAATAAGGCGCGCCGGTCGCACGCCGGCATAGAGATCGAAGATGAAACGCAGCTCGATCTGCGGCGCGATCTCGGTATTGTCGGGGTAGCGCACCGACGGCAGGCCGCAGGCGCCGAGCAGGATTGCGTCCGCCTCCTCGCACAGCTTGATGGTCGAGTCAGGCATCGACTTGCCGGTGGCAAGATAATTGTTGGCGCCGGCGGGTGCTTCAGTGAAACGGAAGCGCAAATCCGATTTCTGCTCGATCTTGCGCAGCACCTCGACGGCCGGCGCCATGACTTCGGGACCGATGCCGTCACCGGCGAGCACGGCAATGTGGAAGGCGTTTTTTGCGGACATTTAAGGCCTCAAGGAAAGGAGCTAGCCAAGTCGTCATTGCGAGGAACTCTTGCGACGAAGCAATCCAGACTGTGTCCGCGGAGGGATTTCCGGATTGCTCCGCTGCGCTCGCAATGACGGAGGAGAGAGTGTTCGCTACGGCGTCAGCACCGTGCGCCCGACCACCGCGCCCTGCTGCAATTGCACCAGCGCATCGTTGGCCTTGGCGAGCGGCGCCGTGGTCACCGGGATCGGCGGCACCTTCTTGGTGCGGACGAGGTCGAGCAATTCCCGCGTCTCGCGCAGGTTTCCGACGTAGCTGCCCTGGATCGTCACCGCCTTGATCGGAATCAGCGGCAGCGCCCAGGTTGCGCCGCCGCCGAACAGGCCGACGATCACGAGTTTGCCGCCCTTGGTCAGGCAGTCGAATCCAAGCTGCGTCGTCGCGGCATTCCCGACGAGGTCGATCACGGCACGGATCGGCCCGCCCGCCTTCTTGGCGAGTTGCTCCAGCGCATCCGGCGCCTTCGGGTCGACGGTGGCGAGCGCGCCGGCCTTCTCCGCCGCCTCGCGCTTCCTGGCATCGATATCGACCATGATCGCGCCCGTGCCGCCCATGGCTTTCAAGAGCGACAGCGCCATCAGGCCGAGCCCGCCGGCGCCGAACATCACGATCGGCGTGTCGAAATGCTGCTCAACCTTTTTCAGCGCGCTGTAGGTGGTGACGCCCGAGCAGGCATAGGGCGCGGTCGTTGCGGGATCGAGTCCCCTGAGATTGAGCAGATAGCGCGGATGCGGCACCAGCATGTGATCGGAATAGCCGCCGTCGCAATAGACGCCGAGCGAGTGCGGCGTCAGGCACATGTTCTCGTCACCGGCGAGGCACGTCGCGCACTTGCCGCAGCCAATCCAGGGATAGACCAGCCCGACATCGCCGAGCTTGAGGTCGCCCTGGTCGGTCGGTTTCACGTCGGGGCCGAAGGCCAGGATTTCGCCGACCGTCTCGTGACCCATGGTCAGCGGCAGATTGATGCCGCGGTCCTTCAGCGAGAGCGGCTTGCGGCCATGGCCGAGATCGTAGCCGCCCTCCCAGATGTGGAGGTCGCTGTGGCAGACGCCGGCGGCCTTCACCTTGATCAGCACCTGCGTGCCCGAAGGCTGCGGCGTCGCCTCGTCGAACTCCTGCAGCGGCGCCTTGAAATCGGCGACCTTGAAACTCTTCATCGGCGTTCTCCCGGCATGCTTCTCGTTGTCGCGCCACCATGCCATGGCCGGCGAGGCGAGACAAACCGGTCTTAGTTCAGGTCAGCGGATGATGGCAAGCTGCGAACTGGCGAGGCCCGATTTCGCGCAACTCCGGTATCTCCGCGCTGCATCGCTTATCGGCGCGTGGGCAGCGGGTGCGGAAGCGGCAGCCGGACGGCGGCGCAATCGGCGATGGTGGCTCACCCGCCGCCACACTCTCGGCGGGACGCACATCCGGATCGGGCACCGGGATCGCCTGCAACAAGAGCCCGGTGTAGGGATGCGCTGGATTTGCGAACAATTGCTCCGACGGACCGACCTCGCAGAGCCGACCGAGATACATCACCGCGACGCGGTCGCTGACCGCTTTGACCACTGCGAGATCATGCGCGATGAACAACAGCGTCAGGCCGAAGCGTGCTTTCATCTCCTCCAGCAAATTGAGGATCTGTGCGCGGATCGAGACGTCCAGCGCCGAGACCGGCTCGTCGCAGACGATGAATTCCGGATTGAGGACGAGCGACCGCGCGATACAGATGCGCTGGCACTGCCCGCCGGAGAATTCATGCGGCAGGCGGCCCGCGACGAGATCAGGATCGAGCCCGACCGCGCTGAGCACCTCGTGAACCCTGCGCTTGCGCTCGGCGGCATCCTTGACGCCGGCAATGATGAGCGGCTCGGCCACGATGTCGCCGATGCGACGGCGCGGATTGAGCGAGGCGATCGGATCCTGGAAGATCAACTGCACGCGGCGGCGCATCTTGCGCAACGCCTCGCCCTCCATCGCGGTGAGATCTTCGCCGTCGAACAACACCCGGCCGGATTTGGCACGTCGCAATTGCAGCACCGCGCGCCCCAGCGTCGACTTGCCGCAGCCGGATTCTCCGACCAGCCCCAACGTCTCGCCGCGCGCGACCGCAAGGCTGACACCGGACACCGCATGCACCGTCTTGTTGCCGAGACCATATTCGACGACGAGATTGTCGACGTTCAGCAGCGGCTCAGCGCGCGCGGCAAGCTGCATCATGCGCCAACTCCCTCCGCCATCTGGATCGGGTGGAAGCAGGCATAGAGATGATCGGGCATCTCGGCGCTCTTCAGGTCGGGCTTGGCCTCATGACAACGGCTAGCGGCATAGCGGCAGCGAGGCGCGAAGGAGCAGCCCTTTAGCGGTCGTGTCGGATCGGGCGGACGGCCGGAGATCGCGGGCAGCGGGGTATGGGGCGCGGTCTCCAGCTTCGGGATCGCCGCCAGCAACGCTTCGGTGTAGGGCATGTGCATGCGCTTGAACAGCGCCTGGGTCGGGGCGCGCTCCACCACCCTGCCCGCATACATCACGGCGACCTCGTCGGCACGGCCCGCGACCACGCCGAGATCGTGGGTGATGATGATCATCGCCATGTGGCGGCGGCGCTGCTCGCGCGCGAGCAGATCGAGGATCTGTGCCTGGATGGTGACGTCGAGCGCGGTGGTCGGCTCGTCCGCGATCAGCAGCTTCGGTTCGCAGGACAACGCGATCGCAATCGCGATGCGCTGGCGCATGCCGCCGGAACATTGATGCGGATATTGCGCGAGCCGCTGCTCAGGCGCCGGGATTCCGACAGCCGCCAGCAGCTCGATGCTGCGCTTCCGTGCTGCGGGGGCATCGAGCTCGAGATGCTCCTGGATCGTCTCCATCAGCTGCGTGCCGATGGTCAGCACCGGGTTTAGCGAGGTCATTGGGTCCTGAAACACGACTGCGAGATCGCGCCCGCGCAAGCGACGCAAGGGTTCCGCATCGAGCCGCACCAGATCCTGGCCGTCGAACATCACGCGGCCCGTGAGCTTTGCCTTTTTCGGTAGCAGCTGAAGCACCGCGCGCGAGAGCATGGTCTTGCCGCAGCCGGACTCGCCGACGATGCCGAGCGTGCAGCCCGCCTCCAGCGACAGGTCGACATGATCCACGGCGCGCAGATTACCGCGCGGCGTCGGTAGCTCGACTGCAACGTCCTCGATGATCAAGAGCGGAGCGCTCACAGCGCCCCCTGACGCGGGTCGGTCAGCGCCCGCAAGGTATCGCCGACCAGATTGAAGGCCAGCACGGTGAGGAACAATCCGGTCGCCGGCAGGAACGCCAGCCGCGGCGCGACGTCGAGGCTGTCGCGCCCTTCGCCGATCATGCTGCCCCAGCTCGCCATCGGCGGCGGCACGCCGAGACCGAGGAAGGACAGCGCCCCCTCGACCACGATGGTGACGGCAACGCCGAGCAGGAAGAAGGCCAGCAGCGGCAGGATCACGTTCGGCAATAGCTCGCGCAGCAGGATGCGCGCATGGCTGGCACCTAACGCCTCGGCCGCGATCACGAATTCCCGCCGCGCCAGCGTCAGCGTCGCGGCCCGCGCCACACGCATGAAGGCGGGAATGCCGAGCACGCCGAGGATCAGGGTGAGGTTGGGGACGGACTGACCGAGATAAGCCGTCACCGCGAGCGCGAAGATCAGCGGCGGAAAGGCGAGCAGCACGTCCATGCTGCCGACCACCAGCGTCTCGAACCGGCCGCGGAAATAACCGGCGAGCAGGCCGAGCGCGCCGCCGAGCGTAAGGCCGATCATCGGCGCGATCAGCCCGACGGTCAACGACACGCGCGCGCCAAAAATCAGGCGGGCGAGCTCGTCGCGGCCGAGCCCGTCGGTGCCGAGCCAGTGCTCGGTGGAGAACGCCGCGCGGCGCTCCAGCATGTCCATGTCTACGGGGTTCTGCAGCGGCAGCACCGGCGCAAGGATCGCGAGCGCAAGGATGATCGCGAGCCAGGCGCTCGCGATCCAGAACAGCAGGCCGAGCCTGCGCTTGCGGCCGACCGGCACGGGCGCCGCCTCGTCCTGCATCGAGAGCTCAAGCGTGGCCATGGCGGATCCTGGGGTCGAGCACGGCGTAGAGCATGTCGACGATGAAATTCACGATGACGAAGCCGCAGGCAACCAGCAGCACGACGCCCTGGAGGATGACGAGGTCGCGGGTGTAGATCGCCCCGACCAGCAGCCGGCCGATGCCGGGCAGCGCAAAGATCGATTCCACGATCAGGGTGCCGCCGAGCAGGCGGCCGATATTGATGCCTGTGACCGTCACCAGCGTCAGCGACGAGGGCTTGAGCGCATGCACGAACAGGATACGCGCGGGCTTGAGACCCTTGGCCTTGGCGAGCGCGATATAATCCTCCTGCAAGGTCGCGATCATGTCGGAGCGCAGCACCCGCATGATTCCCGGCCATTCCGCCAGCGCCAGCGTCAGTGCCGGCAGCACGAAGAAGCGTAAATTCGCCAGCGGCGCCTCGGTGAACGGCACATAGCCCGTCGCCGGCAGCCAGTGCAGCTCGACCGCGAACAGATAGATCAGCAGGATCGCCACCAGGAACGACGGCATCGACAGCATCGCGAACGCGCTGCCGGTCATGAAACGGTCGAACGCGCCGCCGGCACGCGCGGCACAGGCGATCGCAACCGGGACGCCGATCAACAGTCCGATGAACTCGGCCATCAGCATCAGTTGGAGCGAGACCGGAATGCGCTCGGCGACCGCCTGCAACACCGTCTGCCCGGTGCGGAACGAGCGGCCGAGATCGCCCTGCAGGACGTGACCGAGCCAGCTCAGGTAACGCCACCACAGCGGCTGATCGAGCCCCATGTCACGGCGCAGCGCCGCGACAGTCTCCGGCGTTGCCTGATCGCCGAGGATGACGAGAGCGAGATCGCCCGGCAGCAGCGAGGCGATCAGGAAGGTCAACAGCGACACGGCGAGCAACACCGGCAGCATGCCAAGCAGCCGCCGAACGACGAAGTTCAGCATCGCGCCATCATTCCAGCCAGGTCCTCGATACGTCGATCACGCCGTTGTAGATCTTGGGGAAGCCTTTCAGCTTGGCGCTCGACAGCGCGTAATAAGTGTTCTGGAAGGTCCAGAACCAGATTGCCTCCTTGTTGATCAGGCGGCCGATGGCGCAGTAATCCTCGGTGCGTTGCCCAAGGTCGGCGGTGACGCGCGCGTGGTCCAGCAGCTTGTCGAGCTCCGGGTTTGAGTATCCGGCCAATGCCAGCGGGCTGCCGCTGCGGAAATTCGCGTACATCTGCGGGTCGGGATCGGCGAGATCGACGATGCGCCACGGCGTCATCTGGAACTGGCGGGTGAAGGCGCGTGACGGAATGGTCGCCTGATCGACCTGCTCGATCTCCATGTTGGCGCCGGCGCGCTTCCAGAATTGCTGAAGCACCTGGCCGATCATGCGGCCGCGCGGGGTTGCGGTCACCAGCATCTTGAACTCGACCGGCTTGCCGTAATCCTTGATCAGCGCCTTGGCCTTCTCGACATCGAACGGCAGCGCGCCGTCATCCTTGCATTTGACCCAGGAGCCATCGCCATAGGGATTGGTCGCGGGCCGGCTCAGGCCGTTGCTGATCGCCTGCGACATTTTCGGGCGGTCGAGCGCCATCACCAGCGCCTGACGCACGCGGACATCGTCGAACGGCGCGACCTTGGTGTTGAAGGCGTAGACCTGCGCGCCCGAGCCCTTGTAGGTGTGCACCGTGAGCTTGGAGTCCTTCTGCGCCTTCATGATGTTGTCGGCGTCGTTCTCGTCGTCCCAGATGATGTCGGCCTCGCCCGATTGCAGCGAGGCGAAGCGCGACTGCGCATCGGGCAGCGGCTTTAAGATGATGCGGTCGAGATAGGGACGGCCCTTGTCCCAGTAGTTGGGGTTTTTCTCCAGCACCATCCGGTCGCCTGCGGTCCATGATTTCAGGATGTAGGGACCAGTGCCGACGGGATTGCGATTGTAGTCGTCACCCTTCGTCTTCCAGGCGGTCGGCGACTGAATGACGTTGTTGGAGCTCTGGATGGTGATCACCGCCGGCCAGTTCACCGAGGGATCGGTCAGATTGAAGACAACGGTGGTTTCGTCCGGCGCCAGCACTTCCTTGACGTTGGTGATGTAGAAGGCGCAGCGGCATTTGTTGGCCGGGTCCTTCTGCCGGTCAAAATTCTCCTTGAAGGCCTGCGCATTGAACGGCGTGCCGTCGTGGAATTTCACACCCTCGCGGAGCCTGAAGGTCCAGCTCTTGTAATCGTCGGAATGGGTCCATGACATCGCGAGCTTTGGCGCGGCTTCGCCCTTGTCGTCGAGCGTGGTCAGCGTATCGAAGATCGCCGCGGCCGCGGTGAAGGTCGAGGTGTCGTAGACGCCGACCTTGAGCGGATCGAAGCCCGCGATCTCCAGCTCCTGGCCGACGGTGATGCTGCCGCCCGGCTTCTGCGCTTGCACCGGCCCGGCCAGCGGAAGGAGGGCAAATGCCGCAACAAGGAAAATCGGCGCGTGCTTGCGCGCCGCGGCAGCAATGTTCGTCATGGTTCCTCCCGGGATCCCTCGTCCGATGTTTCGGATCGTTGAATGACTGGGGACGAGATTGGCGACAAAAGCTCGCCACGGCAAGAGGAACGCGCGACAGATCACACGCCGCACGTGCGGCGTAATGGTGCTCAGCCTGTCGCGGCAGTTTTGCCTGTCGGAATTGATGCATCATCGGCGAGGCTGATCTCTTCGCGCAGGGCATCCGTATGCTCGCCGAGCACGGCCATCGTCTTGGCCGGCGTGGTATCGGCACCCGACATCCGGAATGGCAGGTTGAGCACCTGAAAGGAGCCGCCCTCGTCCCGCACCTCGGAGAGCGCCTGCCGGTGCGCAAGCTGCGGATCGGCCAGCGCCTCGGACACGGTGCGATAGGCCGAAGCCGGCACGCCGGCAGCCCCGAGCGCTGCGAGACACGCATCGGTCGTGAGCTGCCGCGACCAGGCCTCGACGCCGTCCATCACCTCGGCCCAATTCTCGCGGCGCGCGGCATAGGTCGCAAAGCGCGGATCGGAGATCCATTCGGGGTGACCGATCACGCCCATCAATCCCTGGAACGTCTTCTCGCTGGCGACCGTGATCATGACATAGCCGCTTGCCGTCTCGGTCGGGCCGAACATCGGGCGCGGCGGTGGCTTCACGGCGAATTGTGCGCTCTGCAATTCGGTCAGCGTCAGTGACAGCATCGATTCCAGCATCGACACGTCGATGTGCTGGCCAAGGCCGGTCACGGTCCGCTGATAGAGTGCGGACGCGATCGCGCCGAAGCCGTAGGTGCCGGTGACCACGTCGGCGTGATAGATGCCGCAATAATCAGGGCGATTGCGGCCGGGCTGGTAGGCCAGATGCGCCATATCATAGCCGGAGGCGGCATGGATCACCGGCGCATAGGCCGGCAGCTCGGCCGAGGGGCCGGTCTGGCCGTGGCCCGAGATCGAGCAATAGATCAGCTTCGGGTTGACGGTGCGCAGCCTGTCGTAGTCGAGCCGCAGCCGATGCATCACGCCGGGGCGAAAGTTCTCGACCAGGATGTCTGATGTCGCGGCCAGCCGGCGCACCGCCTCCTTGCCGTCCTCGGACTTGAGGTCGAGCACGACGCTCTTCTTGCCGACATTGAGCTGGCCGAACGCGGTGCTGCACCCCTTGCGCAGCGGCGGCCGGGTCCGCATGGTCTCCCCGCCGTCGGTCTCGATCTTGATGACCTCAGCGCCCATGTCGGCAAGCATCCGCGCGCAGTGAGGACCGGCGATGGTGGTGGAAAAATCCAGGACCCTCAGCCCGGCGAAGGTTTTTGTCGTCGTCCCCTCATGCTTATCTGCTAGCTGCATGCCTGCTCACGTCCTTGGGTCTTAGGAACTCTCGAAGTTCTCTGTTGTTGATGCGGCGACCCTAGAGGGCGGCGGCCGAGTAGGAAAGTGTTTACCGAACCGACACGCCGCGTGGGTGGGCTTTAAGAATTCCCGGACAACTGGACCCGTTCTTGCATAGTAGCGAACGGGATCGACAGAGGGCAGCTGTTCTTGAGGGTCTTGTTCGTCACCACGGAGTTGGACGACTTCGTCCGCGTCGGCGGCCTTGGAGCCGTGTCCGCTGCGCTGCCCCGCGCCCTTCGCTCCTTTGCCGATATCCGGATCATGCTGCCCGGCTATCGCGACATCATCGAGCAACTCACCCATATTCAGATCGTTGGGCGCAGCCCGGCCTTCGCAGAGATGCCGGCCTGCTCGCTCGGACGGGCAGCGACCAAGGACGGCCTGCCGGTCTACGTGCTGTTGTGCTCGCAACTTTACGACCGGCCCGGTAACCCCTATGGCGACGAGTCCGGGCGCGACTGGCCCGACAATGACATCCGCTTCGCGCGCTTTGCCTCTGCCGCCACTGAGCTGGCCATGGGCAAGCTGGACAAGAATTGGGCAGCTGACCTGATCCATGCCAATGACTGGCAGGCCTCGCTCGTGCCGGCCTATCTCGCCTGGCGCGGCTCCAAGCTGCCGTCGATCCTGACCATTCACAATCTTGCCTATCAGGGCCTCTTCCCGAAGGACTCGCTGCGGCGGATCGGCGCACCGGAGAGCTCTTTCCACATCGACGGTGTCGAGTTCTACGACCAGCTGTCCTTCCTCAAGGCGGGCCTCGTCTACGCCTCGCACCTCACCACCGTCAGCGGCACCTATGCGCGCGAGATCACCACCGCCGAATTCGGCTGCGGCCTGGAGGGCCTGCTCCGCCTGCGCTCGGACGCGTCCGAGCTCACCGGCATCCTCAACGGCATCGACGAGAGCTGGGACCCGCGCTCCTGCGCCCAGCTCGCCCAGCAGTTCGGCGCCGGCGACTGGGTCGGCAAGAGGGCCAATGCGGACTACGTCCGCAAGCAGTTTGGCTTAGCGGTCTCGCGCGGCCCGATGTTCGGCATCGTCGCGCGTCTCGTGCACCAGAAGGGCATCGATCTCGTGCTGTCGGCGGCCGACGAGATCGTCGATGCCGGCGGACAGATCGTGGTCACCGGCTCCGGCGAGCCGGCGCTGGAGCAGGCCTTGATCGACGCGCATCGCCGCCGCCCCGACGCGATCGGAGTTGTGATCGGCTTCAACGATGCCCAGGCCCGCCGCATCTTTGCCGGCAGCGATTTCACCCTGATGCCGTCGCGCTTCGAGCCGTGCGGGCTCAGCCAGATGTACGCCCAGCGCTTCGGCTCGCTGCCAATCGGTCACCAGACCGGCGGCCTTGCCGAAACCATCACCGACGGCGAGACCGGCTTCCTGTTCTCGAGGCCCTCGCGCGAGTCCTTCCTTGGCGGCGTCCGCCGCGCGTTCTCGGCCTTCATGGCGCAGGACCAGCTCGACACCATGCGCCGCAGCGCCATGGGGCGATCGTTCTCCTGGAGCATCTCGGCGGGAAGTTACAGCGCGCTGTACCGGAAGCTGGCTTCGGTGTGAGACAGAGGCGTATCTCTGTTCTCCGCCGTTGCGAGCGCAGCGAAGCAATCCGAGAGATCGGGCCTTTACCCCTTTCCGCGCACATCCATCTGCGGCCGCCCGATCCACGCCCTGTTGAGGCAGCGCGTCATCCAGTCGGGCTGCGGCTCGCCCCGCAGCCGCGCCTGCGCTTCCTGGTAGGGCCCGACATAGCGCAGCCGATCCGGCAATGTCGGATAGATGCGCCGGATCCATCGCAGCGCGTTGTCGGCCGATCTGAGCTCCCGCTCGCCGAGCTCGAACCCGAAGCCGGCGCGCAATCGTTCCGGCAGCAGGCTCGCCGTGAGCGAGCGATACCATCGTGGCGGCCGCAACCACGGACGCGCGCCGCTAAAAATCTGCGCCGCGATCTCGCGCGCCGCCGGGCTCACGGTCAGCGTGTCCGTCTGCACCATCGCCGCGGTGTAGGACGTAAAGCCCGACCAGTCCGCGGGCAGATCATCCGCCGTCAATCCGAACAATGCACCGAACGTCCGACTCTCGCTCCAGTAGCGCTCGCGCTCCTCCACGGAGAATGGCGGCAGAACCAGCTCGTGCGCCATCAGCGCCGTCTCGACCAGCGTCGCATGGACCCAACGCAGCGAGGGGATATCGTTGGCGCAGTAGCGCGAGCCTGCCGCAAAGGGACCGACCGTCTCCGGCATCTCTCCGACGATCATGCTGTGTCGTCGGTGCAGCTGCCGGGAGGACAGCAAGGCACGGTCGAGCGAGCCGAACACCATGGCAAAGACGATGTCGAAGGTGCGATGGAAGCGGCCAATCGGATCGGCCAGGGTTTTCGAATGCTCGGCGATGGCGGCGGCGACCCAGGGATGCGCCAGTTGCAGCAACAACGCGCGGCCGGCACCGAGAAAGATGACCGCCTCCCGGTCGATCCGCCAGGTCAGCGTATCAGGACCGAACACGCCCGCTACCGGCCCCGCCGCGTTGGCGCGGACCAGATCGAGCGTTGCCTCCAGATCTTTCTCAGCGACCAATTGCAAGCCTCGCGACGAACACGGGGCAACAATAGCCCAGACCTAGCCCTCGGGAAATCGCCACTGCGCAAGACAATCACGCGTAAAGCCCTCACTCCGCCGCAATCGGCATCTCCTCCATATGCTCGTGCAGCACCACCCCGGCGAGCGGATCGAATTCGCCGATCCAGGGCTTGCGTGCCAGGACCGATCGCGTGTGAGCGTAACCAGCGTGCCAACGCCGTGTGATCCCCGACGGACTGAAGTCGATATCCTTGGTATGGGTCTCGCGCTCAAGCTGCGGCGCCAGCAGCCGTACCACATGCATGCGGGTCGGACAGCCATAGCTCGTCAACTCTCTCACCGCGGGATCGCTGCGCTCGCTCTCCGGAAGCCGTGCCGCGAGCTGGTTGATGACATGGCGCAGGCGATGGGCCTGCTGCTGGCGCGCAATCTGGCTCGAAATGCGGCTGGAATATTGCACGTCCTTGTGCCGGTTCAGCACCTCCGCGATCGTGTTCGGCTCGGGTCCGACGGGATTCCACAAATGCACGGAGAAGATCAGCGAATCCCTGCGCGGATTGTCGTCGAACACCGCTTCCGTCGGCGTGTTCGACAGGATGCCGCCGTCCCAATAGAGCTCGCCGTCGATGCGCACCGCCGGGAAAGCCGGCGGCAGCGCGCCCGACGCCATTATGTGCTTCACCGTCAGTTCACTGTCGCGGCTGTCGAAATAGCGCATTTCACTGGTGCCGACATGAGCCGCACCGACCGTCAGGCGCGGCGCGCAGCGATTGGCGAGATCGAAATCGACGAGCTCGCTCAGCGTCTTCTCCAGCGGCGCGGTCGAATAATAGCCCGCGTTGTCGGCACCGAGCGGATAGGAATCGCCCGCATGCGCCAGTGGATTGGGCCGGAAGAAGCCGCGAATGCCGCCGGTGACCGTCGACCAATAAGCGAGCCTCTCGTTGAAGTCGGGAAAGGCGCCGCCCAGGGTCCAGACCGGGGCCTGCTCCATCCGCTTCCAGAATTCCTTCAGGCGCGCAAGCCGTTGCTCCGGCACGTTGCCGGCAATCAGGCTCGCATTGATGGCGCCGATCGAGGTGCCGATGACCCAGTCCGGCTCGATGCCGGCCTCGTGCAGCGCCTGGTAGACACCCGCCTGATAGGAGCCAAGCGCACCGCCGCCCTGAAGCACCAGCACGACCTGACCCGGGATATCCGCACCTTTGCCCTTCATGCCGTTCATGGTTCGCTCCTGGTGAGCCTGCACCGGCCGAATTTTCGTCGCACGCGGCGGCATTGTTACCCGCGATCATTTTAAGAGATGGCGGGATCTTTTGAAATGCCAGTTGGCTTCCAAGTCCATACGTCCGTGCTATCGCGCGTGGGATGTCATTTCTGGTTCCGATCGGCTAGATTTGAGGTCGATTTCGCTGGGAGCCGATCCATGGAAATGCACCAGGTCCGCTATTTCCTCGCGGTGGCGCAGCTGCTCAATTTCACGCGCGCGGCCGAGGAGTGCAACGTTACACAGCCCTCGCTGACACGCGCGATCAAGCAACTCGAGGCCGAGCTTGGCGGCGACCTGTTCCGCCGCGAGCGGCCGGCGGCGCAATTGACCGAGCTCGGCCAGCGCATGCATCCGCTCCTGAAGCAGTGTTTTGACGCTGCCGCCGGCGCGCGCTCGCTCGCCTCCTCGTTCAAAAGCGGAGAGGTCGGCGCGTTGCGCGTTGCCTTGACGCATTCGATCGACCTAGCGCTGCTCATTCCGCATCTCAACGAGATCAGGCGGCAATTCAACCAGCTCGAATTCCGCTTCCTGCGCGGGACGAGCCGCGAGGTCGGCGAGTTCTTGAAGAAAGGTGAAGCCGAGCTCGGCATCGCCGCCGAGATCGATGAGGCCTGGGAACGGCTCGACGCCTGGCCGCTGTTCACCGAGAGCTTCGAGCTCGTCTTTGGCGACGGACATCGGCTGGCCGGCCGCAGCAGCATCGAACTGGACGATCTGCGCTCGGAGCAACTGTTGAGCCGGACGTTCTGCGAGCATTCGCGCCGCATCTCCGCGAGCCTGCGCGAGCACGGCATCGAGCATGGCCACGAGATTTCGAGCGAGCGCGACCTGATCGAGCTGGTCGAGGCCGACATCGGCGTCGCCATGATGCCGCACACCTCGCCCCTGCCGCAGACACTGACGCGTGCCGCCGTCGCCGGCCTGGACGCCCGCCGCACCGTCAGCCTTTACGGCGTGGCCGGCCGGCAGCGCACGGCGGTCGCCAGCGCCGTGATGCGCATGCTGCGCGGCGCCGACTGGCGCGAGATCGCGGGGTAGCGAGAACGGTCTTCGATAAGGGGAGAACTTAGTTCTCCCTGCCCGCGCTCTCCAGCGCGGCGAGCAGATCGTCGATCTCCATGCGTTTGCGGAAATCGGGATCGACGAAGCGGGCCTTCACGATGCCGTCGCGGCCGACCACGAACACGGCCGGGATCGGCAGCATCCAGCCATCATTGCCGTGGAATTTCGCCATGTCCTGATAGGACAACAGGCGCTGGATCTCGGCACCGAGCCAGATCGCGAGATTGAGCGACAGCGCATAGCCGTTGTCGAGATCGGTCAGGACCGGAAACGGCGCGCCGGATTCAGCCTTGAGCTGGCGGGTAAATTCCAGCGTCTCCGGCACGACCGCAACAATCTGCGCACCCATGGCCTCGATGCGATCGAACGCCTGGACCACGGCACGGACATTGAGCCGGCAATAGGGACACCAATGGCCGCGGAAGAACATCACGGCGAGCGGGCCGCGCTGCAGCAGCGAAGGCAGCGTGACGAGACGCCCGGCCTCGTCCGGCAGCATGAACGCCGGCATCGCATCGCCCGGGTGAGGCGCGGTCTCGCCACCGCCGTTCCCGCCCAATCTCGCCACCAGGCGATCAACGGCCTCGCCATAGGCCGGAAAGACCGCACGGCTGGCATCGGCATAGGCGCGGAGCTGTTCGTTCAGCGTGCCGTCCATGTCGCGGCAGCGCTGGAAAGCAAGCCTGAGCTGTTCGGCATCGGCTGGCGAGAGAGATGTCATCTTCTGCTCCGGCATTCCCTTCAGCGAATATTAGTTTCCCGGTTCGGCCGCCCGCAAGGGGCGGCCGCGATGCCAGGCCGGCTCAGTTCACGTAGAAATTGCCGGTCGGATCGAGCCGTCCCGAGGCGGAGTACAGCGATCCGTTGCGCATGAAGAAGACGGTGTTGTCGGGCACCTTCTTGGCGTTCTTCATCATCGCCTCGTGGTTCTTCTCGGCCGGACCCATGGCCATCGCCGACATCTTGCCGGGGCCGCCATAGACATAGGCCATGCCGGCCTTGAAGTCCCAGGCGGCCTCCGAGAAGGCCGAGGTGGCGATGACCGCAAACGCGGCGGTGGTAATCAGGGTCTTGGACAATTTCGGCATGAGTGCTCCTCCGAATTGACGTGAACGCCCGCCAATCGGGCGCCGTGCCATCGGACGCCGGATACGCCGGAAGCGGAAATGCCGTTGCCCAATCGGATCGATAGCCGCCGCGCATCAACATAGCACCGCGCTATCGCATCGAGAGCAAGCCGGCATTTCAGGATCGACGCGATCTCGATGAAGCTCCCGTCATAGCCGCCGACCAGCGGGGTCGCGGCCAACGCAGGAGACCCTTCCATGTCTAGGAGCCACGCCCTGTCGCGTCCGATCTGGCCAGGCCTTGCCATTGCCGGCGCGCTCACGCTCTCGGCGCAGCCGGTCATCGCCGGCGAATGTCCGGCCGGCAAGATCAAACCGAACGCCCAGCAGATGGTCGACTACAAACCCGTCGGCGTTACCGACGTCACCCTTGGGGCGATAGACCTCGGCAAGCAGCCGGCACATCTCGAGGGGCGCGAGCTGCGCTTCCGCAAGCTCACGATCGAGCCCGGCGGCATCGTGCCCTGGCACAGCCATGACGACCGCCCCGCGTTGATCTTCGTGCAGCAGGGCGAAATCGTCGAATACGCCTCCAACTGTGTCGACCCGATCGTGCACAGGGCCGGCGACATCCGCCCGGAGGTGTACGGCACCTCGCATTGGTGGAAGAACCTCGGCAAGGAGACCGTCATTCTCTATGTCGGCGACATCCGCAAGGATCCCAACGATCGCCACATGTAACGAGCGCATTCCAGCCCCAGCGCACCGTTATGGATGAGGCGCCCGCGATCCCCATGCCGGGCGCCAAATCCTCACAGGACAATCACGCCATGACCGATCTTTCCGCACCGATCAACCGGCCGCGATGACGATGGAGGCGCACTCGCCGGGTCTGGCGCTACGCTCGCTCGTGATCGGCCTCACCGCGTTCCTGACCGTTGTCGATCTCTTCGCAACGCAGGCGATCCTGCCCTCGCTGACCCGCCATTACGGCGTCACGCCCGCAGCGATGGGCTTTGCCGTCAACGCCAGCACGTTCGGCATGGCCACAGCCAGCCTCGTGGTTGGCTTTCTCAGCCCGCATATCGACCGCCGGACCGGCATCCTGCTCAGCTTGATGCTGCTCGCACTCCCGACCAGCCTGCTGGCGATCGCGCCAAATCTCGCCGTGTTCACCGTCCTGCGCGTCGCACAGGGCCTGTGCATGGCCTCCGCCTTCGCGCTCACCCTCGCCTATCTCGGCGAGCAATGCAGCGCGATGGACGCCGGCGGCGCCTTTGCCGCCTACATCACCGGCAATGTCGCGAGCAATCTCGTCGGCCGGGTGATCTCGGCCGCCGTTGCAGACGGCCTGGGCCTTGCCTGGAACTTCTATCTGTTCGCAGCTCTCAATCTGGCCGGCGCGGTGCTGGTCTACTTCACGATTCGACGCCTGCAGCCGATGCATGCGATGATGCCGACTGCTTCGCCGCTCAAAGCCACCATCGCGCATTGGCGCAATCCGCGATTGCGCGCGGCCTACGGCATCGGCTTCTGCATCCTGTTCGCCTTCATCGGTACCTTCACCTTCGTCAATTTCGTTCTGGTCCGACCGCCGCTGTCGCTCGGCATGATGGATCTTGGCCTTGTCTATCTGGTGTTCCTGCCCTCGGTCGTCACGACCTTGCTGGCGGGACGGGTTGCCTCACGCATCGGAGCACGCCCGACGATCTGGGGCTCGCTCGCCGTTGCCGGCATCGGCCTGCCGCTGATGCTGACTGCGCGGCTGCCTGAAGTGCTCACCGGAATGGTGCTCGTTGCGGTCGGAACCTTCTTTGCACAGGCGGCGGCCACCGGCTTCGTCGGGAAGACGGCGACCGAGAACCGTGGGGTCGCCAGCGGCACCTATCTTGCGTGCTATTTCTGTGGAGGGCTCGTCGGCACAGCCGTTCTCGGCCGACTGTTCGATGCCTTCGGCTGGCACGCTTGCGTGACGGGCGTGGGCATAGCCCTTGCGGCCGCTGGCCTGCTCGCGCTGAACTTGAAGCGCTAGCGCTTGACTGGGGCTTCCTGCGGCGGCTCGTCATCGGCGATGGCGCGCCAGGCGGCACCATCGAGATCGTCGTACTGGCCGCTCCGGAGCGACCAGAGAAAGGCGACGAGACCGGCGCCGCCGAGCATCAACGCCAGCGGGACCAAAATGACCAGAATCTCCATTACACGATCTCCCGCGAGGTGCTGCGCGCCCGCAGCGAATTCAGCATGACCAGGATCGAGGATCCGCTCATGGCCGCAGCCGCGATCAGGGGCGTCACGACGCCACTGATCGCAACCGGCACCGCGAGCACATTGTAGCCGATCGCAAGCCAGAGGTTTTGCCGCATCAAATGCAGCGCCTTGCGCGAGGCGTCGATGGCCGCAACCACCGGAGCCAGCGGCCGGCCGAGGAAGACGAGATCGGCGGTGGCCTGGCTCAGATGCGCGGCCGAGATCGGCGACATCGAGACATGGGCTGCCGCGAGCGAAGGCGCGTCGTTCATGCCGTCGCCCACCATCAGCACCTTGGCGCCGCGCTGCTTCAATTCCTCGATCCGTGCGATCTTGTCGGCCGGCGTGACGCCGGCGCGCCATTCGGGGATTTCGAGCGCGTGAGCCGCGGCCTTCACCGCCGGCTCGCGGTCGCCGGAGAGAATCTCGATGCCGATATTGCGCGCCTTCAGCGCCGCGATCACAGCTTGCGCGTCCGGACGCAGGCCCTGGCGGACCGAGAGCACGAACCTCTCGCTGCCCTTGCTGAACGCGACGATGGAGGCTTCGGGATCGACGACGGTGCTGCCAACCAGCGCCTCCGCGCCGCAGAAGGAGGGTCGGCCAAGGCGAAGCTCGACGCCGTCCACGGTCGCACGGACGCCCTGCCCGGCCTCTTCGACCGCACCGACAACAGGCGATTTGGCGGCGGCGGCCTGCGCCACGGCGGCGGCCACCGGATGATGGCTCGACAGCGCGAGCCGGCCGGCGAGCTCGAAGATGTCGGCGGGGATGTTGGCGGCATTCATCACTTCGAGATCGGGCAGCGTCAGCGTGCCCGTCTTGTCGAAGATGACATGGTCGGCTTCGGCCAGCCGCTCGATCGCGTCGCCGGAATTCAGCAGCACGCCGGACTTGAACATTGCGCCGGAGGCGATGGTCTGCACGGTCGGAATGGCAAGCCCCAGCGCGCAGGGACAGGTGATGATCAGCACGGCGACGCCCGTCACGATCGCATCATGCCAGGACGCGCCGGCAATGACCCAACCGAGGATGGTGATGAACGCGGTCGCATGCACCACCGGCGCATACAGCCGCGAGGCGCGGTCGGCGAGGCGCATATAGCGCGAGCGCGCCTGGAGCGCGTTGTCGAGCAGCCGCGTGATCTCGGCGAGCAGCGTCGCCTCGGACGCGGCTGAAACCCGCACCCGCAGCGTGCCGGAGATGTTCATGGAGCCCGCATAGACCGGCGTGCCCTGCTCGGCCGTGACGTAGAGCGTCTCGCCGGTGATCAGGCTCTGGTCGATCTCGGAACGGCCCTCGATCACGGTGCCATCGACCGCGCAACGCTCGCCGGGCCGGAGCAGCACGATGTCGCCGGGATTAATCGCGGCCACCGGCACCTGCGATATCTCGTCGGGACCGATGAACTTGGCCGCCGTCTCCGCCTTCAGCGCGGCGAGATTGCCGGCGACTGCGCGGGTGCGCCGCCGCATGTTCTGGTCGAGGAAGCGGCCGACGAGCAGGAAGGTCAACAGCATGATCGCTGCGTCGAAATAGGCGTGTTCGGCGTGGTGGAAGGTCTCGACCACGGACATGCCGAGCGCCAGGATCACGCCGATCGAGATCGGCACGTCCATGTTGGTCGTCTTCGCCGACAGCGCACGCCAGGCCGAGCGGAAGAACGGCTGGCCGGCATAAGCCGCCGCCGGCAATGCGATCAGCGCCGACAGCCAGTGGAAGAAGTCGCGCTGCTCGGGCAGCATGTCCGAGACGTTGCCCGACCACACCGGGATCGACAGCATCATCACGTTCATCGTGGCGAACGCCGCGACACCGAGGCAGCGCAGCAGGAAGCGCGATTCGGCGACCTCCGCCACCTCCGCGCTCTCGGTCTCGAACGGATAGGCCTTGTAGCCGAGCTCCTCGAGGCGATCGATGAAACGGCCGGGGTCGAGCGTACCCGCCTTCCATTCCAGCGCGACGCGGCGATCGGTGAGGTTGACGCGCGCCAGCGTGACGTCGGGGATGGCGGACAGGCCGCGTTCGATCTTGGCCATGCAGCCGGCGCAGTGAACGCCTTCGACCGCGAGATCGATATGCTGGACGCCCTCGCCCGCGGTCCGGACGTAGTGCGAGAAATCCCGCGTGACGTGCATGTCGAAGTCCTTCAGTTCAGGATCACGCGGTTGCGCGACAGGAACACGCGCGTTCCCCGCGCCTCGCCCTCGATCACCAGGTCCCACTGGCCCGGCGCGACGGACGCGGCATCGCCGCGATAGAGGCCGATGCCGGCTTCGGTGAGCTCGACGGCGAGATCGGCGCGCTTGTCAGTCGGCCGCTCCAGCCGGCCGCCGAATTTCAGTCCGGCGATCGGCTGGCCGCCGGCATCGCGCGCCTCGACCTGAACCACCGCGCCGCCGTCGTTGCGGCGTTCGATATGGGCGTTGACCTTCCATTTGCGCGCGGCCTGGTCCTGCGCCGCCGAAATCTCGCGGTCGTAGGTCAGGCCCGCGGCATAGGGGCTGTCGACCTCGGTGCCGGGCAGCGTCGCGATCGCCAGCTTCATCATCGTGACGTTGACGCCGATCACGAGGCCGAAGAAGGCGACCAGCATCAGGAAGACCTTGGTTCCGGTCAGCGGCTTGGATGACATGACGGTCTCCTGGATTTACGGCGCGACGAAATTGTCGGTGGCGCTCGCGGCGACACCCAGTCCGATATCCATGACGTGGAAGCGGACCGGAATCGACTTCTCCGGATTGTTTTCGGCCGGCGCGGTGACGAGCAACCGCAGCTCGCTGGTGGAGTCGCGCGGGATCACGATGATCGGCCGATCCGGCGTCACCGAATCGACGCCGACGACGTGCATCGTGGGATTGGCTGGCCCCTCCACGTCGATGGCGATGGCGCGGTCGTAGCCGCTCTTGTTCAGCAGCCGCACCGTATAGGCGTTGCGGATCGAGCCGTCGCTGAGCTTGACCGCGACCGGATTGCGGTCATGCAGCACGTTGACGTCGAGCAGGCTGCGGGTCGCGAGCGTATAGACCATGAAGCCGCCGATCGCCGCGATGATCGCGCTGTAGACGATGGTGCGTGCCCGGACGATCCGGTAGATCGGCGCCTTGCCCTCCTGGCGTCGATGGATGTTGATGTCGTTGTCGTAGCCGATCAAGCGCTTCGGCCGGCCGATCTTCGTCATCACGTTGTCGCAGGCGTCGATGCAAAGGCCGCACTGGATGCATTCCATCTGCGGTCCGTTGCGAATGTCGATTCCGGTCCGGCAAACCGCGACGCACTGGTAGCAATCGACGCAATCGCCAACCTGCTCGCCGAGCGCGCGCAGCTCGGCGGCCTTCTTGACGGAGGTGCGCTTCTCGCCGCGGTCGTAGCGGTAGGTGACGTTCAGCGCCCATTCGTCGGTGAGCGCGGCCTGGATGCGCGGCCACGGGCACATATAGGTGCAGACCTGCTCGCGCATGTAGCCGGCGAGCAGATAGGTCGAGGCCGTGAGAATGCCGATCCAGATATAGGCGATCATCGGCCCCTGGAAGGTGACGAGCTCCTTCACCAGGGTCGGTGCGTCGTTGAAGTAGAGCACCCAGGCGCCACCGGTCCACCAGGCGATCATGAGCCAGATCGAATGCTTGAGCACGATCTCGGAGATCCGCTCGAGCTTCAGCGGGTCGGACGATTTGTCCTTCTTCATCCGCTCGCGCCGGTCACCTTCGATCAGACGCTCGACGGCATAGAACAGGTCGGTCCACACCGTCTGCGGACAGAGATAGCCGCACCAGATGCGGCCGCCGACCGAGTTCATCAGGAATAGCGCCACCGCGGCCACGATCAACAGGCCGGTGAAGTAGTAGACCTCCTGCGGCCACAGCTCGATGAAGAAGAAGTAGAAGCGGCTGTTGGGAAGATCGATCAGCACCGCCTGGCTGGGGGCGCCGAGGCCGCGGTTCCAGCGCACGAACGGCAGGAAATAATAGACGCCGAGGCAGATCGCCATCAGGCTCCATTTGATCCGGCGGAACGTGCCGGAGACGCTCTGGGGATAGACCTTCTTGTGGGCTGCGTAGAGCGGCCCGTTGTCATCATCCAATGTGAGGTCTTTGGGGTTCACGGTCTTGTTCATCGCCTGGAGCTTCTCGAAAAGGTGCGATTGAACCTAGACCCGACACCGCCGCGTCAGTTGATCCAGCTCAAACGGGGGCACTTTTGTTCACCCCCGTCTGCAGCGAGATCTGCTATTTTCCACCGCCCAGCGAATGAACGTAGACCGCCATTGCCTTGATGGTGGCGGGATCGAGCCGCCCTTCCCAGGCCGGCATGACGCCGGCACGGCCCTGGCTGATGGTCTCGATCAGGGCCGCCTCGTCGGAGCCGTAGAGCCAGATCTTGTCGGTCAGGTTCGGGGCCCCCATCTCCTGGTTGCCCTTGCCGCCGTCGCCGTGGCAGGCGACGCAATTCTCCGCAAAGATCTTCTCGCCCTTGGCGGCATCGAAGCCGTTACGGGTCGAAAGGCCCGCCAGCGACCGCACGTAGTTGGCGACCGTGACGATCTCGTCGGACTTCAGCACACCGTCCTTGCCGAAGGCGAGCATCTGGCCCTCATGGGTCTTGGCATGACCGGAGCGCGCGCCGAACTGGATGGTCTGCATGATCTGGTCGAGCGTGCCGCCCCACAGCCAGTCGTCGTCGTTCAGGTTCGGATAGCCCTTGGCGCCGGCGGCGCCGGAGCCGTGGCAGGGCGCGCAATTGTCGCCGAACACGGTCTTGCCCTTGGCGCGGGCGAGCGCCAGCAAGGCCGGATCCTTCTCGATGTCGGCGAGCGAGGCTGCGCCCAGCGCCGCCATCTTGTCACCGCGGATCTTCTCGAGGTTGGCGAGCTCGACCGCGACGTCGGCGCGCGAGGAGTAGCCGAACATGCCCGTAGTATTGCTTTGGATCAGCGGCCAGGCCGGATAGACGATCCAGTAGCCGATCGACCAGATGATGGTGAGGTAGAACGAGATCACCCACCAGCGCGGCAGCGGTGTGTTGAGCTCCTTGATACCGTCCCACTCGTGTCCGGTCGTGGACTTGCCGGAGACGGAATCGATGTCGCTATGATGATCGGTCATGGTCTCTCACTCCTCCCGCAACGGCAGGTGCGCTGCTTCGTCGAAGACAGCCTTGTTACGGGGCCAAAATGCGTAGGCGATGATCGCGAGAAAGATCGCGACGAACACCGGGGTCCAGATCGTCGTCACGAGCTCGGACGCTAGATTATGGACTGACAGGATAGCTTTCATCGTTCATGCCTTCTCAGCGAAGATTGGCTTTCTCGTTGTAGATCTTGAAGTCGACCAGCGTGCCGAGCATCTGCAGGTACGCAACCAGCGCGTCCATCTCGGTCGGCGTGCCGGCCTTGCCGTCGAAATTGCGCACGACGGCTTTGGCGTAGCGCTTGTTGAAGGCGTCGCCGCCGGAATTGTCCGGGTCGGCCTGGGCCTTCATGTCGGCGCCCGCGTTGGCGATCTGGTCGTCCGTGTACGGCGTGCCGACGGCCTTCAGCGTGCGCATGTGGTCGGCGATCGTGTCCGGGTCGACCTCGGTCTGGCTGAGGAACGGATAGCCCGGCATCACCGACTGCGGCACGATCGCGCGCGGGTTGGTCAGATGGGTGACGTGCCAGTCGTCGGAATACTTTGCGCCAACTCGGGCAAGGTCTGGACCGGTGCGCTTCGAGCCCCACTGGAACGGATGGTCGTACATGCTCTCGGCGGCGAGCGAGAAGTGGCCGTAGCGCTCGACCTCGTCGCGCAGCGGGCGGACCATCTGCGAGTGACAGAGATAGCAGCCCTCGCGAACGTAGACGTTGCGGCCCGCCAGCTCCAGCGGCGTGTAGGGCCTGACCCCGTCGACCTTCTCGATCGTGCTCTTGAGGTAGAACAGCGGGGTGATCTCGACGAGACCGCCGATCGCGATCACCAGCAGGATGCCGACGATCAGGATGATCGAGTTCTTTTCGAAGATTTGGTGGCGTGTCCAGAACGACATGGTGGAGCTCCTCATTCCGCCGGCTGAAGAGCGACGGGCATCTGGACTTCCGCCTCGCCGACGCGAACGGTCATCCAGAGGTTATAGGCCATGATCAACGAGCCGATCAGGAACAGCCCGCCGCCGGCGGCGCGGATGATGTAGAAGGGATGCATCGCCTCGACCGTCTCGATGAAGGAATATTCGAGGAAGCCGAGCGAAGTGTAGGCGCGCCACATCAGACCCTGGAGGATGCCGGACACCCACATCGCCGAGATGTAGAGGACGATACCGAGGGTCGCGACCCAGAAGTGCCAGTTGACGAGCTTCAGGCTGTAGAGCCCCTTGCGATTCCAGGCCCACGGCACCAGGCAGTAGAGCGCGCCGAAGGACACGAAGCCGACCCAGCCGAGCGCGCCGGAGTGCACGTGGCCGATGGTCCAGTCGGTGTAGTGGCTGAGCGAGTTGACCACCTTGATCGACATCATCGGACCTTCGAAGGTCGACATGCCGTAGAAGGCGACGGAGACGACGAGCATGCGCAGCACGGGATCGGTGCGCAGCTTGTCCCAGGCACCCGACAGCGTCATCAGACCGTTGATCATGCCACCCCAGGAGGGCATCCACAGCATGATCGAGAAGGTCATGCCGAGCGTCTGCGTCCAGTCGGGCAGCGCCGTGTAGTGCAGATGGTGGGGACCTGCCCAGATGTAGAGGAAGATCAGTGCCCAGAAGTGGATGATCGACAGCCGGTAGGAATAGATCGGCCGTTCGGCGCGTTTCGGGATGAAGTAGTACATGATGGCGAGGAAGCCGGCGGTCAGGAAGAAGCCGACCGCGTTGTGGCCGTACCACCACTGGAACATGGCGTCCTGGATGCCGCCCCAGGCGACGTAGGACTTCGAGCCGAACACCGAGACGGGAAGCGCCGGGTTGTTGCCGAGATGCAGCACCGCGATCGTCACGATGAAGGCGAGATAGAACCAGTTCGCGACGAAGATGTGCGGTTCCTTGCGCTTGATGACCGTGCCGAGGAAGACGAGCAGATAGGTCACCCAGACGATCGTCAGCCACAAATCGGCATACCATTCCGGCTCGGCATATTCCTTCGACTGGGTGACGCCGAGCAGATAGCCGGTGCCGGCGACGAGAATGAAGAAATTGTAGCCCACCACGACGAACCAGGGCGCGAGGTCGCCGGCGAGGCGCGCGCGGCAGGACTTCTGCACCACGTAGAACGATGTGCCGATCAGCACATTGCCGCCGAAGGCGAAGATCACGGCGGAGGTGTGCAGCGGCCGCAGCCGGCCGAAGCTGGTCCAGGGCAGATCGAAATTCAGCGCGGGCCAGGCCAGCTGAGAGGCGATGATGAGGCCGACGAGGAAGCCCGCGATGCCCCAGAACATCGCCATGAAGGCGGTGAACTTGATCGGCCCCATGTTGTAGTTGGGGCGGCCGTTGATCTCCGCCGGCGGCAGCGTAGCCGGCCGGTCGAGGTAGCGATTGACGATGACGAACACTGCGGCAAGGCTCGCTGCCGCACTGAGCGCGGCATGGAAGGCGAACGGCGCATCCAGCGCCTTGGCCGAGGCGATCACGCAGAGGAAGGCGGTGACTGCGAACACGACAGCCAGGCCGCTTTCACCGATGGACATGGATTTGGAAATGGAGGGCTGGCTCATGCGGATTCTCTCTGAAAGAACACAGCGCCAGAAACCACATTCACCCTCACTCGGAATTGATTGAAATCAAGACAGGCATTTAAGTTCTACGTAGCCGGCGATGATCCTTTTGGTTCCCCTTGAAATCTCGACCCGCGAGCACCCGGCGTGACGCGCAAACGGGAATAGCCTCCGTATAATCACGGAGGCGACAATGAAATCGATCAGGGATAGTCCGTCAGTCGCGCGCGGTCGCCTTCAGCGCCGCGATGACATCCTCGCGGGCGATGATTCCGACCAGCTTCTGCGCACCGTCGAGCACGATGATGCTCCTGATGCGGTGCTCCACCATGATCTGGAGCACGCGCGTCAGCCGCGTGTCGGGGCTGACATAGATGAACTCGGGCGTCATGACGTCGCCGATCTTGCGGCTCATCAGGTCGTGATAGCGGGGCAGCATCTGGCTCGGCGTGAAGGCGAAGCACTTCAGGATGTCGAATTTGGTGACGATGCCGACCACCTGCCCGTCGTCCTCGACCGGATAGGAGTTGAAATCATCGGTCTCGAACATCTCGCTGAGCTCGAGCAGGTCACGGTCGCGCTGCACCGCCTTGACGTTGCGCGTCATGTAGCCGTCGACGGTTTGTTCAAGAAATCTGTACACGGCGCGTCCTCCTCGATTCGATTCTGGCCGGCCGTCAGTGCGACAGCAGCACGCTGCGGGCGGTCTGCGTGACCAGATATTGGGTGACGCCTCCCAGGATCAGTTCACGAAATCTCGAATGACCATAGGCGCCCGCAACGATCAGGCCGGCATCGACGTCGCCGGCGACTTTCTCCAATTGCGCGGCGGCGGTTTCGTTCCGGGCGCCTTCGTAGATGCGCGCGGTCGCGGTGACGCCGTGGCGGGCGAGCCAGGCCGCAACGTCGGTGACGCCGGCCATCACGACCGAACGGTCGTCGTCGCGCTCCGGAATTGTGGTGATGGTGACGTCCCTCGCCTTGCGCAGCATCGGCAGCGCGTCGGACACGGCCCGCCGGGCCTCCGGCGTGTCCTTCCACGCCACCAGCACATTCCGCAGATCGAGCCAATTGACCCGATCGGGGACGACGAGAAGCGGACGGCCGGCCTGCATCACCAGGTCCTTGGGGCTCGCGAGCGCGAACGCATCGGAGAAGGCCGGGCTCTGCCCGCCGCTGACCACGATGTCGGCGCAGCGCGCCTGCGCCAGGACGAATCGCGCCGGAAAGTCCATGGCGCTGCGCCACTCCGCATATCCGCCGCGATTCCTGGTGGCGGCGCGGAACTGCGCCTCGAGGCCAGCCAGCCGCCGCTTGACCGAAGCTTCGCCCTCGTCGATCAGCGCTTGCGCCTCGGCGCCGTCGGTGAAATAGAGCGGCGGCGCGAACTGGGCCGCGGCGACCCCGACGATATCAGCCTCGAATCGTTCGGCGAGCTCGCCCGCGACCTGAAGACGCGCTTCGTTGGACTGGTCGAGCGCCAGGCTGACCATCACCGTCGCGTATGTCATCGGAATTCTCCAGTGCAAAGACTTTGGTGAAATTTACGCCTGCCTCCGCACATCGGGATGAGATAGATCAAGGAGGGCGCCGGCGCTCGACTTGCCGTCAATCGGCAAACCGACAGAACTTGCCTCCGGCCCGGCCTTAGGCGACATTAGGGGAGCGGTAACCGCGTCCGGAGCCGCCGCATCAGGATGAGGAGCATCATTTGTCGCCGACCCGCGTAACGCACTCGCAGGACGACGGTCGGGGCGAACGATTTCGCGTTCGGATCGAGGGGTTCGGCGTCGGCACCTGGGACCTCGACCTCGCGACACGGGAATTGGACTGGTCCGATACCGCCAGGGCTCTGCTCGGCGCCGAACCGGGTCAGCCGGCGAGCTACGATCTCTTCCTGTCGCGGCTTCAACCGACCGATAGGGAGCGGGTCGAGAGCGCAATCAAGCGCGTTTCCGAGCGTGGCGGCAGCTTTGACGTGTCTTTCAAGGTCGCGCACCCCTCAGGCAACGGGCAATGGATTCGCGCCCGAGCCGGACTCATTCGGGACGAAGCCGGCACGGCGCGTCATCTCAGCGGCATCTTTCTCGACATCGACGAGGAAAAGCAGGTGGAGGAGGCGCTGCGCACGCGCGAGACCCACCTCCGCTCGATTCTTCATACTATTCCCGACGCCATGATCGTCATCGACGGCCACGGCATCATGCAGCTGTTCAGCACGGCTGCGGAGCGCCTGTTCGGCTGGTCCGAGCACGAGGCGATCGGTCAGAACGTCAGCATTCTGATGCCGGAGCCTGATCGCACCCGCCACGACGGCTACATCGCCCGCTACCGCTCCACGAACGATCCGCACATCATCGGCATCGGCCGCATCGTGACCGGCAAGCGCCGCGACGGCACGACATTTCCGATGCACCTGTCGATCGGAGAGATGGAATCCGCCGGCGAGCCCTATTTCACCGGATTCGTCCGCGACCTCACCGAGCACCAGCAGACCCAGGCCCGGCTCCAGGAATTGCAATCCGAGCTCGTCCACGTCTCGCGACTGACTGCGATGGGCGAAATGGCCTCCGCGCTCGCCCACGAGCTCAATCAGCCACTGGCCGCGATCAGCAACTACATGAAGGGATCGCGGCGGCTGCTCGCCGGCAGCACCGACGCGAACACGCCGAAGATCGAAAGCGCGCTGGATCGCGCGGCGGAGCAGGCCTTGCGCGCCGGCCAGATCATCCGGCGCCTGCGCGACTTCGTCTCGCGCGGCGAGTCGGAGAAGCGGGTCGAGAGCCTGTCCAAGCTGATCGAGGAGGCCGGCGCGCTCGGGCTTGCCGGCGCGCGCGAGCAGAACGTACAGCTCCGCTTCAGCCTCGATCCCGACGCCGATCTCGTCCTCGCCGACCGGGTGCAGATCCAGCAGGTGCTGGTCAATCTGTTCCGCAACGCGCTGGAGGCGATGGCGCAGTCGCCGCGCCGCGAGCTCGTCGTCGCCAACACCCGCGTCGCCGACGACATGATCGAGGTGGAGGTCTCCGACACCGGCTCCGGCTTCCAGGGCGACGTCATTCCAAACCTGTTTCAAACCTTCTTCACCACCAAGGAAACCGGCATGGGCGTGGGACTGTCCATCAGCCGCTCGATCATCGAGGCTCACGGCGGCCGCATGTGGGCCGAGAGCAATGCATCGGGCGGCGCGACATTCCGCTTCACCTTGCCGGCGACCGCCGAGAACTGACTGACGAGAACCGATTCATGACGACCAAGGGACATGTCTACGTCATCGACGACGATGCGGCGATGCGGGATTCGCTGAACTTCCTGCTGGATTCCGCCGGCTTCGGCGTCACGCTGTTCGACAGTGCGCAGAGCTTCATCGACGCCCTGCCCGGCCTCGCCTTCGGCTGCGTCGTCTCCGACGTGCGCATGCCGGGACTCGACGGGATCGAGCTGCTCAAGCGGATGAAGGCGCAGCAAAGCCCGTTTCCGATCCTGATCATGACCGGTCATGGCGACGTGCCGCTCGCAGTCGAGGCGATGAAGCTGGGGGCGGTCGACTTCCTGGAAAAGCCGTTCGAGGACGACCGCCTCACCACGATGATCGAATCGGCGATCCGCCAGGCCGAGCCCGCCGCCAGGAGCGAGGCCGTCACGCAGGACATCGCCGCCCGCGTCGCCTCCTTGAGTCCCCGGGAGCGCCAAGTCATGGAGGGGCTGATCGCGGGCCTGTCCAACAAGCTGATCGCCCGCGAATACGACATCAGCCCGCGCACCATCGAGGTCTACCGCGCCAACGTCATGACCAAGATGCAGGCCAACAGCCTGTCGGAGCTGGTCCGCCTCGCAATGCGCGCCGGCATGCTCAACGATTGAGGCAAGTCGGATAGGGGCAAACGGGATTGAGGCAAGTCAAGGCCCCTTCCCGGCGCCGTGCTAGCCAAGCAGCATGATCGAGGTCGGTTCACATCATGAGCGGCCGTCGTCCTCAGCGCTCCCCACCGTCTACGTGGTCGATGATGATGCCGCCGTCCTGGGCTCTCTGCGGTTCCTGCTGGAAACCGACGGCTTTGCCGTGCGGACCTTCAGGAGCGGCACCGCGCTGCTCAACGCCGGCGGCGCGCGCGGGGCGGACTGCTACGTGATCGACTACAAGATGCCCGACATCAACGGCATCGAGTTGGCGGGCCGCCTGCGCGAGGCCGACCGCGGCGCCCCCGTGATCCTGATCACCGGCTATCCGGACGAGAACATCTCGACCCGGGCGGCCGCGGCGGGCGTCAAAGACGTGGTTTTGAAGCCGCTTCTCGACGAAAACCTGATCAAGCGCATCCGCCGGGCCATTCAGGACCGCCCCCGCGCGTGACCTACGGGATTCTACGTAGGTAGACCCCCTTAAGATATCGCTCGAAATTTTCGAAGCCCCCGATACCGCGTACCAAAGCGTCATCACAACGGAGATGGCGCAGATGCTCACCCAGACCCTCAACACCCAGGCGATCAACACCCAGATTGTTGGCAAGATCGCCCCAGGCCATCCCGTTACCGACCAGTTCGGCGCCATCACCGGCCATGTCGGCCTCGTCGCCACCGAGTTCTCCTACCGCAAGGACGAGGAGATCTATGGCGAGGACGAGCCGGCCGAATATGTCTACCAGGTCGTGTCCGGCGCAGTGAGCAGCTACAAGCTCCTGTCCGACGGCCGCCGCCAGATCGGCGCCTTCCATCTTCCCGGCGACGTGTTCGGCCTCGAATCCGGTCCGGCTCACCGCCTTGCTGCCGAAGCCATCATCGACACCACCGTGCGCCTCGTGAAGCGCGCCAGCCTCGAGAAGGCCGCCGGCACCGACGTCCAGGTCGCCCGCAAGCTCTGGGCCATGACCGCCTCGGAGCTGCGCCATGCCGAGGATCACATGCTGCTGCTGGGCCGCAAGACCGCGATGGAGCGCGTTGCGACCTTCCTGCTCGAAATGGACCGCCGCCTCGCCGTTGCCGGCATGATGGCGCTGCCGATGTGCCGCCGCGACATCGGCGACTATCTCGGCCTCACCCTCGAAACCGTGTCGCGCGCGCTGTCGCTGCTTCACGCCCAGGGGATTCTGGGCTTCTCCGGCGCCCGCCAGATCGTGCTGCGCAACCGCCAGCGCCTGCAACATCTCGACGCCTGATCTTCCTCCTCCCTACCCACTTGGCCGGCCGAACGCGTTTCGGCCGGCCATTTTCTTTGGGCCTCGAATCATGCCGTGCGCCGCGTCTCCGGCATCACGAACAGAATCAGCAAGAGCCCGGTCGCGGCAACGCCGGACAGCCCGATGAAGGCGGTCGCATTGCCGAACTTGTCGCTGACATAGCCTCCGAGCGCAGTGCTTAAGGACGCGCCGATGCCGATCGCAGTGCCGACGATGCCCTGCGCCAGGTTGAAATGGCCGCTGCCGAAGGCGACATCGGCCACGATCAGCGGAATCATCACCGCGAACACCGCCGCAGTGAGGCCGTCGAACACCTGCACTGCGACCAGCAGATACGGATCACGCACGGTCGCAAACAGCAGGCCGCGAATCGTCAGCGCGCCGAATCCGATCAGGAGCAACGGCCGCCGGCCCCACGCTTGCGCCTTGCGCCCGACCGTCGGCGACAGCAGCGCCACGATCGCTTGCGGAACGACGATGCAAAAGGCGACGAGCACCGTCGCCCATTGGGCGGACCGCGCCGTCACAGCGCTCGCCATCAGCGGCATCATCGCGGCATTCGCCAGCTGCAACAACAGCACGCTGAGGGCGAAGACGATGAGCGGCCGCTGCCGGATCAGGTGCCAGATATTGGTGTCGCCACGGTCCGCCGCTTCGCGCGGCATCTCGCCGTGGCAGCGCGCAATGTCGACCTCGTGCTCGCGGATGCGCGAGAGGGCGATCAGGGTCGGAATCGCGAGTAGGAATGTGACCAGGAAGACCGAGCGGCTCGACAGCAGATAGCCCGCGGTGCCCATCACCGCCGCCGCTACGCCGTTGCCGAGCGAGGCAAAGCGCGCGTTGCGGCCGAGCCGCTCGCCGATCGCGAGCGGGCCGACGAGGCCAAGGCTGATCGCCGCAATCGCCGGCCCCAGCACGCAGCTCGCCGCCGCATGCAGGGTGGCCGCGGCCACCACCACCGGAAAGATCGGCATCGCGGCATAGGCCAGCGCGCAAGCGCCGATGGTGGCGATCGCAAGGGCGGCGACCAGTCGCTCCGATTTGGCGGCATCGATGATCGCCCCGCCCGGCATCTGCCCGATCAACGCGACGATACCGCCGATCGACAGCACGAGGCCGATCTCGACCTCGGTCCATTTCTGGGTCGTCAGATAGACTGCGACGAAGGGACCGAATCCGGTCTGCACGTCGGCGAGGAAGAAGATGAACCAGTCGAGGCCACGCAGGCTCTGGCGCGACGGCGCAGGAATGCCCGCGGCCGATGGCGCGGTGACGTTGTCCTGCTCGGCGCGGCCGTCACGATCCGCATGGTTCGGCTTCCTCGACAACAGCACAGGCGGTCAGCCCTCCCGGCACCTCACTGGATCGCTTGCAGCGGTTGAAGGCTGCCGGACGCGCCGAGCACGACGATCGGCGTGTCTTCCTTGTATTCCGGCGCGGCCGCGACCTGCGCCTTGGTCAGTTCCAGCGTGATGCTGTCCTTCTTGTTGGCAATCTTGCCGAAGCGCAATGCGTTCCAATCCACCACGATCTTGCGGCTGCCGACCCCGAGAAATCCGCCGAAATCGATGGCCGCGGCGCGGACATGGCCGCCGCGGTCGACGATGACGTCGACGATGCGACCCATGTCCTCATCCGCGGCGCTACGCACGTCGCGGCCGAGCACGCCATGGGCCTCGCTCGCGCCGATGATGGTCACCGACGGCGGCGGCGCGGCGTCCTTCGGCGTGACCGGGACGGCCGAGGTCGGCGACGCTGCCGTCGGCGCTTTCGCCTCGCTCTGCCCTGC